>NZ_CACVCH010000002.1 GCF_902729425.1 Magnetospirillum sp. SS-4
CTTATTGATCGTTGTCAAAAATAATCCGTTGTGAGTACTTGAGAAAAAGTATTAGGAGCCGTGATTTCCATCCATCGACATGGACGTGGATTATCCCGATATGTATCATACATATCAGATACACCTTTGGATTTTTCTAATGAATAGGAAGCAACGCCGCGCGCAGAAAATCAGGGGGGAGGCCGTGCGTTCCGGTGTCGTTCCGGTCGGCGTCCGCCATACGGGGCTTCTCGACTCGGCTTTCGCCGCCTTTCAGGAGGGCCGTCTGGCCGAGGCGGAGTTCGCGGTGCGCCAGGTTCTGGCGGAGGCGCCGGACGAGCCGCGCGGATTGCTTCTGCTGGGGCAGGTGGCGCTCGCCGTCGGGCAGCCGGTCCCCGCCGACGCCCTGTTCAGCCGCGTCATCGGCCGACGTCCGGCCTGGGCCGACGCCCATTACCACAAGGGAGTCTGTCTCGTCCGCCTTCAGCGCCTGGACGAGGCGGAGGCCTCGCTTTGCCGGGCGCTCGACCTTGATCCCGCCCATGTCGGCGCGGCGCTTGAACTCGGCGGATTGCTGCGGCCGGCCGAACGGTTCGAGGACATGGTCCGGATTTTGTCCGGCCTGCTGGCCCGACATCCCGATTGCGCCGATGCGGCGCTGCTTCGGTGCGAGGCGCTGATGCGGCTGCGTCGCCACGACGAGGCGGAAGCCTGCTTCCGTGCCGCCATGGCGGCCAGGCCGGGGCATGCGGCGATCGAGACCAGCCTGGCGGCGCTCCTGATCGAGAAGGGCAACGCCGGCGAGGCGCTGACCCTGCTGAACGGGGTTCTGGCCGGGGCTCCCGATGACGAGGGCGTCCTTTATCTGAAGGCGGTCGCCGTCGGGATGCTGGGAGACCGCAAGGAATCGGACGAACTGATCGACAGGGTGCGGAGCGGGATGATGCGTCCGGTCGAACGGCGCGGCCTGCTTCCCCAGGAAGTGTTCGTCCAGTTGTCCAAGCGCTGCAACCTGCGCTGCACCATGTGCGGTCACGCCGGCTGGCAGTCCAACAGCGGGGTGATGGAACCGGCCCTGTTCGAACGGGTGGTCGATCAATGCGTCGCCCACGGCATCGGCCACATGAACATCCTGGCCGGACAGGGCGAACCCTTCTTGCACCCGCAAATCTTCGAACTGCTGGAAAGCGCCGTCGGCAGGGGGCTCAGGGTCAGCGTGGTCACCAACGGCACGCCCTTCACCACTGAGCGCATCGCCCGGCTGGCGGGGCTGGGCCTTGCCCATGTCCAGTTCTCGTTCGCCGGCTGGGACAAGGAGAGCTATGAAAGCGTCTATGTCGGAGCCCAGTTCGAACGGACGGTCTTCAATCTCATGAAGATGAACGCCGCCCTCCAGGGCACCGGCACCGCCTTTTCGGTCAAGGCGGTCACGGTCGACACCTCGCCGGAAACGGTCGCCCGCTGCCGCGCCTTCCTGCGTGAAATCGGAATCGACCGTGTCACCACCGTGTCGCCGAACAACTTCGGCGGCACCGTCGATGTCGGCCGGCATTGGCCCGAATTCGACATCTGGTCCCATCGCGACCTGGGCAAGCATCGCCGGACCATGTGCCGCCTGACCCTGTCGTCACTGGGAATCTTCCATGACGGGCGGGTGACGGCGTGCGGCTGCTACGATACCAATGCCGAACTGGAAATCGGCGACATCACCCGCCAGACTATCGCCGAAATTCGCAACGGGGAGCGTTTCGGCGCCATCCTGGACGCCTTCCGCAAGGGAGACGTCGCCGACATCCCCATGTGCCGGTCCTGCGATGTTCCGTTCGAGTGACCGGGATCAGAGCGACTTGGCCAGCCGGAAGCCCAGATTGGCGTTGTGCAGCGGCTGTTTCAGCGAGGCGCGGTAGAAGGTCTTCACCGCCATGGGCAGGTTCAGGCGGTGAAGCCGCGCAAATCAGCGTTACTTGCAACCTCCAATGGACCCATCGGCGCATGTGCGGCCATCGGTCCAAGTGGCACCGGAAAAATCAGCCCCCTGAAGAAGGGCTTTGGTCAGGTTGGCCCCCTTGAAATTAGCCCCCATGGCAAAGGCTTTGGTCATTGTTGCGCTCGTAAGGTTGGCGCCCGACAGATCGGCGCCCATCAGTTGAGCGGCATGGAGGTGCACACGCTCCAAATTGGCCTTGCTCAGATTAGCCTTGGTCAGATTGGCGACCTGCATGCTTGATCCCGACAGATTGGCGCCTGACAGATTGGCTCCATCAAGCCGGGCTGTGTCGTAATTGCCGTCGTGAAGGTCCTTTCCTGCCAGATTGGCGTTGCGCAACTCACCAAAGGCGCACTGGTTTTCCGGTTCAGGCTTGCACTGCCTGTTAATGACTTCCTTGTCGTTGGCCATGGCGGGGATCGCGAGAGTCGAAGCCAGCACGGCAAGCACGGTGATTTTCAGGAGTCTTGTCATCGTTGAACCCTTCGGTAGGCCGGTGATACGGATATTTTTGTAAAATGCTCGATCACTGTAAGCGGTGATGATGCGCATGCAATTGACATCGATCAATAACAGCATTGTTGTGTAATATTCATGCGGGCAAATCTTTATTTGCTAATATTTCATGCGCTGCTAGCTAGCGTGCCAGCAGGCGGGCGGCCTCGGGGGCGGTGTAGGTCAGGACGGAATCGGCGCCGGCGCGCTTGAAGGCCAGCAGGCTTTCCAGCATCACCTTGTCCCAATCCAGCCAGCCGTTGAGGGCGGCGGCCTTCATCATGGCGTACTCGCCCGAGACCTGATAGGCCAGGGTCGGGACACTGAACGCCTCCTTGACCCGGCGAACGATGTCCAGATAGGGCAGGCCGGGCTTGACCATCACCATGTCGGCGCCCTCGGCGAGGTCCAGCGCCACTTCGCGCAGCGCCTCGTCGGTATTGGCCGGGTCCATCTGATAGGTCTTCTTGTCGCCGCCCTTCAGCGCCGATTTCGATCCCACCGCGTCGCGGAACGGGCCATAGAACGCCGAGGCGTACTTGGCGGCGTAGGACAGGATGCGAACCGAGTCGAATCCCTTTGAATCCAGGGCTTCCCGGATCATCCTGATGCGGCCGTCCATCATGTCGGACGGCGCGATGACGTCGCATCCGGCCTCGGCCTGCACCACCGACTGGCGGCACAGCATCTCGACGGTGCGGTCGTTGACCACGTAGCCGTCGATCACCAGGCCGTCGTGGCCGTCGCTGTTGTAGGGGTCCAGCGCCACGTCGCAGATGATGCCCAGATTGGGAACCGCCTTCCTGACGGCGCGCACGGCGCGGCAGACCAGATTATCGGGATTGACCGCCTCGGCGGCGTCGGGGGTCTTCAGCGCCGGGTCCACCGAGGGGAACACGGCGATGGCGGGGATGCCGAGATCGGCGGCCATCCGCGCCTCCTCGACCAGCAGGTCGATGGAGACGCGGGCGACGCCGGGCATGGAGGCGACTTCCTGCCTCACCCCGGTTCCCTCGACCACGAACAGCGGCCAGATCAGGTCGTCGACCGTCAGCCGGTTTTCCGAAATCAGCCGCCGGGACCAGTCGTCCCGGCGGTTGCGGCGCATGCGGGTCAGGGGGTACTGGGCGTGGGGAAGAAAGGTCGGCACTTTGCTACGCGGCCTCCAGAGCCTGCTTGAGATCGGCGAGGATGTCGTCGATGTGTTCGATTCCGGCCGACAATCTCACATAGCCGGGAGTCACGCCAGAGGCCAGCTGCTCGTCCGCGGTCAGCTGCGAATGGGTGGTGGAGGCCGGGTGGATGGCCAGCGAGCGGGCGTCGCCGATATTGGCGACGTGGTAGAACAGCTTCAATGCGTTGATGAAGCGCTTGCCGGCGTCGGCGCCGCCGGTCAGCTCGAAGCCCAGCAGGCCGCCATAGCCGCCCTTCAGCGCCGCGTCGGCCCGGCGGCGGTGTTCGCCATCCTGCCGGCTGGGATGGATGACGCGGCTGACCTTGGGATGCTTGGCCAGGAATTCGGCCACCGCGTCGGCGTTGCGGCAATGCTCGCGCATGCGCAGCGGCAGGGTTTCCAGCCCCTGCAACGCCTGGAAGGCGTTGAACGGGCTGATGGCGGCGCCGATGTCGCGCAGCAGCACCACCCGGGCGCGGATGATGTAGGCGATGGGGCCCAGCGGCTTGACCGCCTGGCTCCACACCGCGCCGTGATAGCTGGCATCGGGCTCGTTCAGGAGCGGGAAGCGCTTGCCCTGCTTTTCCCAGTCGAAGGTGCCGCCGTCGATGATGGCGCCGCCGATCGAGGTGCCGTGGCCGCCGATGAACTTGGTGGTGGAATAGACCACCACATGGGCGCCGAGCGCCAGGGGCTTGCACAGGATGGGGGCGGCGGTGTTGTCGATGATCAGCGGCACGCCGGCGGCATTGGCCAGGGTGGCGACCTCGGCGATGGGGAATACCTGAAGCTTGGGGTTGGGCAGGGTCTCGGCGTACCAGGCTCGCGTCCTGTCGTCGGTGGCGCGGACGAAGGCCTGCGGATCGGCCGGATCGACGAAGCGGGCTTCGATCCCCATCTGCTTGAAGGTGTTGGCGAACAGGTTCCAGGTGCCGCCGTACAGGTCGGTGGAGGTGACGAAATTGTCGCCGGCCTGGGCCACGTTCAGGATCGAGAACATGGTGGCCGACTGGCCCGACGACACCACCAGGCCGGCGACGCCGCCTTCCAGCGCCGCCAGGCGCTGTTCCAGCACGTCGGTGGTCGGATTCATGATCCGGGTGTAGATGTTGCCGAATTCCTTCAGCGCGAACAGATTGGCGGCATGGTCGGTGTCGCGGAACTGGTACGAGGTGGTCTGGTAGATGGGCACCGCCACCGAATTGGTGGCGGGATCGGCGCGATAGCCGGCGTGCAGCACGATGGTCTCGGGATTGGCGCTCGTCACGGTCATGGGCCTCGGGCTCCTGTCATGTAATTTGTTGTGCCGCCGGGGGCGGAGTGGGCATCATTTCGCAGCGACAGCCTCGGACACCCCAGGCTTCGTGGCAACAGGGAAAAATTTCACACTGATCATGGGCTTCGTCAAGCCAGCACTCCACAAGAACAATAGACAAGAGACGCCGATGAACGAGACGGAAACCATATTCGATTCGACGGGCGGGGTGGGAATGGTCCGCCTCAACCGTCCCAAGGTGCTCAATGCCCTGTCGGCCCGCCAATATCACGACCTGACCCGGCATCTGTCCGCCTGGGAGGACGACGGGCGGGTGAAGGTGGTGGTGCTGGAGGGGGAAGGCGATCGGGCCTTTTGCGCCGGTGGCGACATCCGCATGGTGTGGGATGCCTGGAAGCGGGGGGATCACGCCTTCAACCGGGACATCTTCCGGACCGAATACCGGCTCAACCGCCGTATCCATCATTATCCCAAGCCCTATCTCTCCATTCTCGACGGCATCGTCATGGGCGGTGGGGCCGGCCTGTCCGTCAACGGCCGCTGGCGGGTGGCGACCGAGCGCACCCAGTTCGCCATGCCCGAAACCGGCATCGGCTTTTTCCCCGACGTGGGCGCCACCTACTTTCTTGGCCGCTGTCCGGGACGGACCGGGCTTTACCTCGGGCTGACGGGCGCCCGGTTGGGGCCGGCCGATTGCCTGTGGGCCGGCATTGCCACCCATTTCGTGCCGGCCGATTCGCTGGCCGAACTGCGCGGCGCCATCGGCCGCGCCGCCGGTTCGACCGATCCGGCGGCGGCGGTGGAAGACAGTCTGGCGCGGCTGCATCGCGACCCCGGCCCGGGGCCGCTGCTCCGCCATCGGGAGGAACTGGAGGACGGTTTCGCTCCACGCCGCCTTGATGACATCCTGGCTGGGCTGCGCGCTGGCAAGAGCCAATGGGCCTGGGATACGCTGGACGCCCTGGCCGGCCGCTCGCCGTTCAGTCTGGCGGTGACCCATCGCCAGCTGACCGAGGGCCGCGACCTGGGGTTCGACGACGCCATCCGCCGCGAATTCCGGCTGGCTTGCCGGTTCCTGGGCGGCCATGATTTCTACGAGGGCATCAGGGCGCAGGTGGTCGACAAGGACCGGTCGCCGGCCTGGATTCCGGCATCCGTGGCCGAGGTGGACGCGGCGGCGGTGGCGGGGTACTTTTCCGAACTGGGCGGCGACGAGCTGCCCCTGCCGTGAGGACCCGGTGATGGCCGTCGAGGGCGAGGTACTGTTCGAGTTCCGGCAGGTTGGCGCGACCGTGAAGGTCTCGGCCTTTCATACCGCCTCCTTGACCGAGGTTTCGGTGATGGGACCGGCCAGCGCCGGCCAGCAGCAACTGAAGATGCTGGCCCTGAGAAAGCTGGAATACGTGCTGGCCAAGGGAAGGAAGTAGGCTCAACCCCGCGACGGCGACAGGCGGTATTCCTGAATGCCGTCGATGCCCGACAGGGTTGCGACCAGCAGCGAAGGGTCCAGCGGACCGGCCGCGCGCAGCACAAGCTCGTATTCGAACCGCTTGCCCTGCTCGGCCAGATGGAAGCTCCAGTCCGACACGTCGTAGCCGTGATCGTCCATGATCCGCCGGATCACCTCCACCGACGGGGTTCTGTCCGCCGGAAAGGTCAGCGAGAGATGCAGCATTTCCAGGTGGGGCAGGGCGGATTCGATGCTGCGGACGCCGCTCATCAGGATGATGGTGATGAGCGCCACCGAAATGGCCGCGCCGTAGAATCCCAGGCCGATGACGATGCCGATGGCCGCCGTCATCCAGATGGAGGCGGCGGTGGACAGGCCGCGAATGGAAAAGCCGTCCCGCATGATGACGCCGGCGCCGAGAAAGCCGATGCCGGTGAGAATGCCCTGCATGACCCGCGACGGGTCGGACGCCGTCGGGCCGTGGGCCATGCCGCCGAACCACATTTCCGGATAGGCGTTGACCACGGTCAGGGCGGTGGAGGCGACGCAGACCAGGGCGTAGGTGCGGATGCCGGCCGCCCGGCCATGGTACGAACGTTCGTAGCCGATCATGCAGCCGACCGCCAGCGCGCCCAGCAGGTGCAGCATGATGGGTCCGTTGGTCGCCAATTCGGCCATCGACCAATAGGACATCAGAACATCCATGGGAATTCCTGGGTGAGGACGGCGGCAAAACGGCCGGCACCCACCGATGCCGGCCGTTTCATCGATCGGGTGGAAGGCCGGGTCAGCGGCGGGTCTTGCGGACCGGCTTGTCGTCGGATTCGACGGCCTTGCGGCCCAGTCCGATCTTCTTGGCGAAGTCCGAGCGCTGGGCGGCGTAGTTGGGGGCCACCATGGGATAGTCGGGGGTAAGTCCCCACTTGGCCCGATACTCGTCGGGGGTCATGCCGTAGGTGGTGCGCAGATGACGCTTCAGCATCTTCAGCTTCTTGCCGTCCTCCAGGCAGATGATGTAGTCGGGCGTCACCGACCGCTTCACCGGGATGGCGGGCTTCAGCGCCTCCATCTTTGCTTCGGGCTGGCCGCTCTCCAAGGATGAAAGCGAGGCGTAGACCGTGTTGATCAGTTCAGGAAGCTGACCGGCTGAAACCGGGTTCTTGCCGACATAGGCGGCGACGACGTCGGTGACCATGCGCAACAGATCGTCGCGGCTGGCCTTTTCGGAATTGGTATCGCTCATCAGCTTGTCCGACCAAGGTTTGTTGCGGATATTGAATCAATGAAGGCATGACTTCTCTTCACTGTCAATTCGAAATTGCATCATGTCAATAATGAGTTCTTGCCGCGGGCATTCACACCAATAATCACCCTGGCCGCCATGGCTGAAATACGCCAATGGTCTGTGTTTCATGGGACTGTTCTATTGCGCATACAAGATAGAACGGGAAAACCGGCGACGGTGGAGCGGGAGCCGTCCATGCGTTCCCGCTTCCCCCCATAGGCTTGTGGCGCATTGGCAAGGGCATCCGACATATGGTATCTAGCGCACTCGTTCTTCACGGAATCGGGTCTTGCCGTCATGCGAACCATCGCCATCGCTTCGGATCACGGCGGCGTCGAGTTGAGGGCGCTGCTGGCCAGGGATCTGGCCGAGTGGGGCTGGGGCGTGCTCGACCTGGGCACCGACGGTCCCGCCTCGGTGGATTATCCCGATTTCGCCGTCAAGGTGGCCGGGGCCCTGAAGAGCGGCCAGGCCGAGCGCGGCCTGCTGCTGTGCGGCACCGGCATCGGCATCTCCATCGCCGCCAACCGGTTCGTCCACGTACGGGCCGCCCTGGTCCACGACGCCTTCGGCGCCCGCATGGCGCGCCAGCACAACGACGCCAACGTCCTGGTGATGGGGGCCCGGGTCATCGGACCGGAAGTGGCCCGCGACTGCCTGAAGATTTTCCTGGAAACCGCGTTCGAGGGCGGCCGCCACGCCGGCCGCGTGGCCAAGCTGTCCGACAACGCCTGATCCTTCGCCCTACCCGCCTATTCGAAAGAGAATCGATGTCCAGCACAAACACCGACGCCTTCTTCCGCACCCCCCTCGCCGAGCGCGACCCCGAGGTCTTCGGCGCCATCGCCAAGGAGCTTGAGCGCCAGCGGGAGCAGATCGAACTGATCGCTTCCGAGAACATCGTGTCCCGCGCCGTGCTGGAAGCCCAGGGCTCGGTGATGACCAACAAGTATGCCGAGGGCTATCCCGGCAAGCGTTATTACGGCGGCTGCGAGTTCGTCGACATCGCCGAGCGGCTGGCCATCGAGCGCGCCTGCGAGATTTTCGGCTGCGCCTACGCCAACGTCCAGCCCAGCTCGGGCTCGCAGGCCAACCAGGGCGTGTTCATGGCGCTGCTCCAGCCCGGCGACACCATCCTGGGCATGAGCCTGGCCGCCGGCGGCCATCTCACCCATGGCGCCGCTCCCAACCAGTCGGGCAAGTGGTTCAAGGCGGTGCAGTACGGGGTGCGCCAGCAGGACGCCCAGATCGATTTCGGCGAGGTCGAGGAACTGGCCCGCACCCACAAGCCCAAGCTGATCATCGCCGGCGGCTCGGCCTATCCCCGCGCCATCGACTTCGCCCGCTTCCGCAAGATCGCCGACGAGGTCGGGGCCTTCTTCATGGTGGACATGGCCCATTTCGCCGGTCTGGTGGCGGGCGGCGTCTATCCCAATCCGCTGCCCCACGCCCATGTGGTGACCACCACCACCCACAAGACCCTGCGCGGTCCTCGTGGCGGCATGATCCTGTCCAACGACCCCGACCTGGGCAAGAAGATCAATTCGGCCATCTTCCCCGGCATTCAGGGCGGCCCGCTGATGCACGTCATCGCCGGCAAGGCGGTGGCGTTTGGCGAGGCGCTGCGTCCCGAATTCAAGCTGTATGCCCGTCAGGTGGTCGACAACGCCCGCGCCCTGGCCGACACCCTGGTCCGGCGCGGCCTCGCCATCGTGTCGGGCGGCACCGATTCCCATCTGATGCTGGTCGACCTGCGTCCCAAGAAGCTGACCGGCAAGGCGGCCGAGGCGAGCCTGGAGCACGCCGGCATGACCTGCAACAAGAACGGTATTCCGTTCGATCCGGAAAAGCCCACCATCACCTCGGGCGTCCGCCTGGGTACGCCCGCGGCGACCACGCGCGGCTTCGGCGTCGAGGAATTCAAGGCGGTGGGGGAACTGATCGGCGACGTGCTCGACGGTCTGGCCGCCAACCCCGACGACAATTCGGCGGCCGAGGCCCGCGCCCGCGCCGAGGTGGCGAAGCTGTGCCGGCGCTTCCCCATCTATCAGTAGCACCATGAACGCGGGCGGATGGCCGGACGCCTTCCGCCGCTTACCCGGGGGGGAAATGTCATGCGGTGTCCGTTCTGCGGCCACGACGATACCCAGGTGAAGGATTCGCGGCCGACCGAGGACAACTCGGCCATTCGGCGGCGGCGGTCCTGTCCGGCCTGCGGTTCGCGTTTCACCACCTTCGAGCGGGTGCAGATCCGCGACCTGGTGGTGATCAAGAAGGACGGCTCGCGCTCGCCGTTCGATCGCGAGAAGGTGCTGAAGTCCCTCAAGATCGCGCTCCGCAAGCGGCCGGTGGACGAGGAGCAGATGGAGCGCATCGTCAACGGCATTCATCGCCGCCTGGAAAGCATGGGCGAGAACGAGGTTCCGTCCAAATTCATCGGCGAACTGGTGATGGAGGTCCTGATGGATCTCGACAAGGTCGCCTATGTCCGCTACGCCTCGGTCTACCGCAATTTCCGCGAAGCCAAGGACTTCGAGGATTTCCTGGGGAAGATGGTTGGCCCACGCCGCGACTGATTCTTCACAGCCCGACATCGATCGCGGCCACATGCGGGCGGCGCTGGCGCTGGCGCGGCGCGGCCTGGGCTCGGTGTGGCCCAATCCGGCGGTCGGCTGCGTCATCGTCAGGGACGGCCGCGTGGTCGGGCGCGGCTGGACTCAGCCGGGCGGCAGGCCCCATGCCGAGACCGAGGCCCTGGCCATGGCCGGCGAAGCCGCCGCCAGCGCCACCGTCTATGTCACCCTGGAGCCCTGCGCCCATCACGGTAAGACGCCGCCCTGCGCCGAGGCGCTGATCGCCGCCGGCGTCACCCGCGCCGTGGTGGCGGTGCGCGATCCCGATTCCCGCGTCGCCGGCCGGGGCATCGAGATGCTGCGCCGTGCCGGCATCGAGGTGGTCGAGGGGCTGCTGGCCGACGAGGCGGCGGAGATCAACGCCGGATTCCTGCTGCGCATCACCACCGGCCGCCCGCTGGTCACCTTGAAGCTGGCCAGCACCCTGGACGGCCGCATCGCAACCCATTCCGGCGAAAGCCGCTGGATCACCGGCGAGGCCGCCCGCCGCACCGGGCACCTGCTGCGGGCCGAGAACGACGTGATCATGGTCGGCAGCGGCACCGCCATCGCCGACAATCCCGACCTGACCTGCCGCCTGGATGGATTGGGCGAGCGTTCGCCGGTGCGGGTGGTGGTGGATGGACGGCTGCGCCTGCCGCTGACCTCGCGTCTGGTGGCCACCGCCAACGACATTCCGACCTGGGTGCTGACCCTGGAGGACTGCGACGCGACGAGGCTGCGCGTCTTCGAGGATTCCGGCGTCGACGTGATCGAGATTCCGGCGGGGCCGGAGGGCTCCATCGACCTGACCCAGGCCATGGAGGCTCTGGGCGAAAGCGGCGTCACCCGGGTTCTGGTGGAAGGCGGCGCCCATCTCGCCGCCGCCCTGCTGCGGGCCGATCTGGTCGATCGGCTGATCTGGTTCCGGGCGCCGCGCCTGATGGGGGGCGACGGGCTGCCGGCGGCGGTGGCGTTCGGCATCGACCACCTTTCCCAGACTCCGCGCTTCGAACGGGTCGAAATCCGCCCGGTGGGTGACGATCTGATGGAAGTCTACAAGCGTCTCTGAACCATAAGGACTGCACGGACATGTTTACCGGCATCGTCACCGATCTAGGCGAGGTGCGGCGGGTCATCGGCGGCGAAGGCCGCGAGACCCGCTTCGAGATTTCCAGTCGCTACGATTCCGCCTCCATCGCCCTGGGGGCTTCCATCGCCCATAACGGCGTCTGCCTGACCGTGGTCGAGACCGGGCCGGGCTGGCACGCGGTCGAGGCCTCGGCCGAGACCCTGTCGAAGACCACCCTGGGCGGCTGGGCCGCCGGCACCCGCATCAACCTGGAACGGGCGCTGAAGGTCGGCGACGAACTGGGCGGCCATATCGTTTCCGGTCATGTGGACGGCGTCGCCCGCGTGGTTGACATCCGTCCGGAAAACGAATCCAGGCGCTATACCTTCGAAACGCCCGGGGAACTGGCCAAGTTCGTGGCGCCCAAGGGCTCGGTGGCCCTGGACGGCGTGTCGCTGACCGTCAACGAGGTCGATGGCCGCCGCTTCGGCGTCAACATCATTCCCCATACCCAGTCGGTCACCACGTTCGGCGGCTATGCGGTCGGCGATTCGGTGAATATGGAAATCGACATGCTGGCGCGCTATGTTGCGCGCCTTCTTGATAGGGATTAGCGCCGCCGTGTCGGAATATCACCAGTATCTGTCGTCCATCGAGGACATCATCGAGGAGGCCCGTCAGGGCCGCATGTTCATCCTGGTCGACGACGAGGACCGCGAGAACGAGGGCGACCTCGTCATTCCGGCCGAGAAGGCCAGTCCCGAGGCCGTCAACTTCATGGCCCGCTACGGCCGGGGGCTGATCTGCCTGTCCATGGCCCGCCAGCGGGTGGAGGAACTGGGCCTGCGCCTGATGAGCGCCGACAACGGCACCCGCATGCAGACCGCCTTCACCGTCTCGATCGAGGCGCGGGAAGGGGTCACCACCGGCATTTCCGCCGCCGACCGTTCCCGCACTGTTCAGGTGGCCATCGACCCTGCCAAGGGGCGCCACGACATCGTCACCCCAGGGCACGTCTTTCCGCTGGTGGCCCGCGACGGCGGCGTGCTGGTCCGGGCCGGCCATACCGAGGCGGCGGTGGACATCTCGCGCCTCGCCGGGCTGAATCCGTCGGGCGTGATCTGCGAGATCATGAACGACGACGGCACCATGGCCCGCATGCCCGATCTGGTGACCTTCGCCCGGACCCATGGCCTCAAGATCGCCACCATCGCCGACCTGATCGCCTATCGCCGCCGCAACGACAATCTGGTGGCCCGCGAGCTGGAGACGCCGTTCCATTCCAAGTGGGGCGGCGACTGGACCATGATGGTCTATGTCAATACCGTCGCCTATGCCGAGCACATCGCCCTGGTCAAGGGCGATCTGGCCGGCGGCAAGCCGGTGATGGTCCGCGTCCACGCCGTCAACGTGCTGGACGACGTGCTGGGTGATCAGGGGTCCGGCAAGGCCGGCGAGCTTCATTCCGCCATGGAGATGATCGCCGAGCATGGCTCCGGCGCCATCGTGCTGATCCGCGAACCCCAGCCCACCAGCCTGTCCGACCGGGTCCGCGCCCATCTGGAGCGCCGCCCGCTCACTCCGGCGCTGCGCGATTACGGCGTCGGCGCCCAGATATTGCTGGATCTGGGCATCCATGAAATGATTCTGCTGTCCAACACCAAGCGGTCCATCATCGGCCTCGATGGATACGGCCTCAAGGTGGTGGAACAGCGGCCGATTCCGGTCGGCTGAGGAGGTAATCCCATGTCCCGTGTCCTGATCATCGAGGCCCGCTTCTACGACCATATCGCCGATGGCCTGCTGGCCGGCGCCCGCGAGGAGCTGGACAAGGCCGGAATCTCCCATGACCTGCTGGTGGTTCCCGGCATTTTCGAGCTACCGGCGGCGCTGAAGCTGGTGGTGACCGCCGCCGAGCAGGGCAACGATTCCGCCCGCTACGATGGTTTCGTCACCCTGGGCTGCGCCATCAGGGGCGAATCCGACCATTACCACCATGTGGGGGCCGAGTGCATGCGCGGCATCGCCGACCTGTCCATGGCCTATGATCTGGCGCTGGGCAACGGCGTGCTCACCGTGCACAACGAGGCGCAGGCCCTGGCCCGGTCCGATCCGGCGCGCAAGAACCTGGGGGGGCAGGCGGCGCGGGCCTGCCTGCGGATGATGGCGGTCAAACGCGACCTCGGACTTGCGAAATGAGCCAGAATCCATCCGTTGCCCGGCGTAGCGCCGCCCGCCTGGCGGCGGTGCAGGCGCTCTATCAGATGGAGATGACCGGCGTTTCCGACGAACAGGCGCTGCTCGATTCCAAGGCCCGTCGCGCCGAAGAACCGCGTGGACGCATGGCCGAGCCGGATTCGTCGCTGCTGGGCCAGACGGTCCGGGGCGTCACCGCCGATGCCGCCACTCTCGATCAGCTGATCAGCGGCGCGCTGACAGGCGACTGGACCGCCGAGCGGCTGGAATCGGTGCTGCGCGCCATTCTGCGGTCCGGGGCGTGGGAACTTCGGACCCGGTCCCAGACTCCGACCCGCGTCTGCATCTCGGAATGGGTCGACGTCGCCCATGCCTTTTATTCGGGGCCGGAACCGGGGCTGGTCAACGCCGTGCTCGACCGTCTCGCCCAGACGCTTCGCCCGGAGGAGACCGGCAGGGGAGGGTGATGGAATGACCCGCCCCGCCGCGGACCGACCCGACGAATTCGAGCTGATCGCCGAGTTGTTCGCGCCGCTGGCATCCGGTTGCCCCGGCGCCCTCGACCTGACCGACGATGCCGCCTTTCTGAAGGCGGAACCCGGCTTCGACACCGTCGCCACCATGGATGCCATGGTGGCGGGGGTGCATTTCCTGCCCGACGATCCGCCGGACCTGATCGCCCGCAAGCTGGTGCGGGTCAATCTGTCCGATCTGGCCGCCAAGGGGGCGCGGCCGGCCTTCATCATGCTGGCGGCCGCTTTTCCGGCCGGAACCGGCTGGGATTGGCTACGGTCCTTCGCCGACGGGCTGAAACAGGACGTCGAACATTTCGGCGTCAGTCTGATCGGCGGCGACACCGTGTCCACCCCCGGTCCGCTGACCCTGACCCTGACCGCCCTTGGGCGGGTCGAGGCGGGCAGGGGAGTGCTGCGCTCGGGCGCACGGCCCGGCGACGACGTATGGGTATCGGGCGGCATCGGCGACGGCGCCCTGGGACTGCGGGCCATTCGCGGCCAGCTTTCCGGCCTGGATTCCGCCGATCTGGCCTTCCTTGCCGGCCGCTACCGGCTTCCCACCCCCCGCTGCGGCCTTGGGCGACGCCTGCCGGGGCTGGCGACGGCCGGGATGGATGTCTCTGACGGTCTGGTCCAGGATCTCGGCCATCTCTGCCGCGCCTCGGGCGTCGCGGCCGAGATCGAGGCCGGCCGGGTTCCGCTGTCGGCCGCCGCCGGTCGGGCGGTGGCCGCGGACGAGTCCCTGCTTGCCCTGGTCCTGACGGGAGGCGATGATTACGAATTGCTGTTCACCGCTCCGCCCGCGTCGGCGGCGGCGCTGGCCGGACTATCCGCCGAGGCCGGGGTGCCGCTCTTCCGGATCGGGCGGGTGGCGGCTGCCGCCGAGGGGGAGGGGCTGGTGACGGTGCGGGGCGGAGACGGGCGGGCGCTCGCCCTGAAGCAGGCCGGCTGGCGGCACTTTCGCCACGCCGGACAATAAGGGGGAACCGAGCTTGGTCCGTTTGATACTTATCGTGGTGGCCTTGCTGGTGCTGATCGGCGCCGTGATTGGCGGCCTCTACTTCATGGGCATCGATCCCCTGGCCAAGCTGGGGATCACGGCGCCGATGGTGCAGAAGGACGCGCCGCCGCCGCCGCCGCCGCCGCCAAGTTATGTCGAGTTCGGGGTTCTGATCGTTCCGGTCATCCAGGATCGCGAGGTCAAGAAGCAGGCGGAGATGATCGTTCGCCTGGAGGTCGAGCCCGCCAACAAGGAAATCGTCGCCCGCAACCTGCCCCGGCTTCAGAACGCCTATCTGGCCGACATGATGGAATTCCTCAGCGTCTCCATGCGCGAGGGCCAGCCGCTGGACGTTCCCGCCATCCAGCGGCGGCTGCTGGCCGTCACCGACAAGACCCTGGGAGCCAGCTACCTGAAGGGTGTGGCCATCGAGAATCCGGTGCTGAAGTGAGGTCACCTACCTGAAGGGATGGGGCCGGACCTTCCATTCGGGCTGAAAAAGGCTGGAATTCACCGGCTTTTGGGCGTGGAATCCTGGGTAGGAATTCACCGCCAGCATTTTATTGCATCGCCCGGCTTATTCTGGCAGTTTCTCCACGCTTCCGTCGTCCTCCACACGCACCAGCACTCCTCGCCGGACGTAACGCGAGATGCGACGCTGAGAAGATTCATCAGGGGACTCGAACCAAAATGACCAACCTCTTCGTGATCGCATGCGGCGTCCTGGCGCTGCTGTACGGGGTCTACGCCATCAAGTCGGTGATGGCGACCTCGGCCGGCACCGCCCGGATGCAGGAAATCGCCGCCGCGGTTCAGGAAGGCGCTGCCGCCTATCTGAACCGTCAGTACACCGCCATCGCCTATGTCGGCGTCGCCGTGACCATCATCCTGGCCTGGCGTCTCGGCATCTATCAGGCCGTCGGCTTCGTCATCGGCGCCGTGCTGTCGGGCGTCGCCGGCTATGTCGGCATGAACGTCTCGGTGCGTGCCAACGTCCGCACCGCCGAGGCCGCCCGTTCCGGCGGCATGCAGCAGGCGCTTGACGTCGCCTTCAAGTCGGGCGCCATCACCGGCCTGCTGGTGGTTGGCCTGGGCCTGATCGGCGTCGCCGGCTACTATCTGGTGCTGAAGAATGTCGGCATCGATCCGCGCGGCCTGCTGGAGTCTCTGGTGGCCCTGTCGTTCGGCGCCTCCTTGATTTCCATCTTCGCCCGTCTCGGCGGCGGCATCTTCACCAAGGGCGCTGACGTGGGCGCCGATCTGGTGGGCAAGGTCGAGGCCGGAATTCCGGAAGACGATCCCCGCAACCCGGCCGTCATCGCCGACAACGTCGGCGACAACGTCGGCGATTGCGCCGGCATGGCCGCCGACCTGTTCGAGACCTATGCGGTGACCGTGGTCGGCACCATGCTGCTGGGCTCGATCTTCTTCACCGGCGCCGCCCAGGAAAGCATGATGATGCTGCCGCTGGTCATCTGCGGCGTGTGCATCTTCGCCTCCATCGTCGGCACCTTCTTCGTGAAGCTCGACGCCACCAACAACATCATGAAGGCGCTGTACAAGGGCCTGATCGTCACCGGCGTGCTGTCGGCGGTGCTGATCGCCGTCATCATCAACGTGATGCTCGGCGGTTTCGGCGCCACCTTCGAGACCTCCACCAAGCTGGTCATCAGCGGTTCCGGCCTGTTCGCCTGCGCCATGGTCGGCCTGGTCGTCACCGGCCTGCTGGTGTGGATCACCGAGTACTACACCGGCACCGACTACCGTCCGGTCAAGTCGGTGGCCCAGGCCTCGACCACCGGTCACGGCACCAACGTGATCCAGGGTCTGGCGGTTTCCATGGAAGCCTGCGCCCTGCCGGTGATCGTGATCTCGATCGCCATCATCGTCACCTACAAGATCGCCGGCCTGTTCGGCATCTCGGTGGCGGCGACCACCATGCTGGCCCTGGCCGGCATGATCGTGGCGCTGGACGCCTACGGTCCGGTGACCGACAACGCCGGCGGCATCGCCGAGATGGCGGAACTGCCCAAGGAGGTCCGCAAGATTACCGACGCGCTGGACGCCGTCGGCAACACCACCAAGGCGGTCACCAAGGGCTACGCCATCGGCTCGGCCGGCCTGGCCTCGCTGGTGCTGTTCGCCGCCTATACCGAGGACCTGAAGCACTACTTCCCCAAGCTGAACGTGACTTTCAGCCTTGAGGACCCCTATGTGGTGATCGGCCTGTTCCTCGGCGGTCTGCTGCCCTATCTGTTCGGCGCCATGGGAATGCAGGCGGTCGGCCGCGCCGCCGGTTCGGTGGTGGTGGAAGTCCGTCGCCAGTTCAAGGAAATCCCGGGCATCATGGAAGGCACCGGCAAGCCCGATTACGGTCGTGCCGTCGACATGCTGACCAAGGCCGCGATCAAGGAAATGATCGTTCCCTCGATGCTGCCGGTGCTGTCGCCGATCGTGCTGTACTTCGTGATCCTGCTGGCCGCCGACCAGAAGGCCGCCTTCACCGCGGTCGGCGCCATGCTGCTGGGCACCATCGTCACCGGCCTGTTCGTCGCTATCTCGATGACCTCGGGCGGCGGCGCGTGGGACAACGCCAAGAAGTACATCGAGGACGGCCATCATGGTGGCAAGGGGTCCGACGCCCACAAGGCGGCGGTCACCGGCGACACCGTCGGCGATCCCTACAAGGACACCGCCGGCCCGGCCGTCAACCCGATGATCAAGATCATCAACATCGTCGCCATTCTGCTGCTGGCGATGGTCGCGGGTCACTGATCACCGGACCTTGAGTGAAACGGAAAGCCCCGGTCGGAAACGGCCGGGGCTTTTTGCTGTCCCGGGTCTTCCGCGGTTGCGGAGGACGGGAACGCGCCGGGGTTACGCCTCCGCCGTCGCGCCGGACCGAAGAATGCGGGCGGCCGGAAGCGATACGGTGGCGGTGGTGCCCTTGCCCGGCTCGCTTTCCAGGTCGAGGGTGCCGCCATGGGCGGCGATCAGCGCCTTGGTCAGCGGCAGGCCGAGGCCGCTGCCCTCGTACTTGCGCGACAGCCTGGTATCGGCCTGGACGAAGGGTTCCATCACCCGCACCATGTCCTCGGCGGTCATGCCGATGCCGGTATCCTGGATGCGGATGATGAAGGCTCCGGCGGCGTCCACCCGCGTCGACACCGTCACCCGGCCGCCGTCGTCGGTGAACTTGACGGCGTTGGACAGCAGGTTGAGGACGATCTGGCGCATGCGCCGCTCGTCCGCCAGCAGCAGCGGCAGGTGCGGCGGCACGTCCTCGACGATGTCGATTCCTGCATTGGCGGCGCGGCGCGCCAGCATGCGTCCCGAGGTGCGGATGATGTCCGCCATGTCGACCGGGCTTTCCTGAAGGTCGGTCATGCCGGCCTCGGCCTTCGACATGTCCAGGATATCGTTGATCAGTTCCAGCAGATGCATGCCGCTTTCGTGGATGTCGTCCACGTAGGTTCGGTAGCTGGCCGGTTCCAGCGGCCCGAAGATCTCGTGCTTCATCATCTCGGAGAAACCGATGATGGCGTTGAGCGGCGTGCGCAGTTCGTGGCTTATATTGGCGAGGAAGGTGTTCTTGGCGCGGTTGCCGCGTTCGGCCTCCTCCTTGGCGATCCGGAGGGTTTGCTCGGTGCGCTTGCGGTCGGTGACGTCGGTGAAGCTGAGGATCAGGCCGCCGCCCGGCATCGAGGACGACCGCACTTCCATGATGACGCCGTTGGCCGCCGAGTGCTCGAACACCATTTCCGGCCGCTGGCGGATGTTCTCGGCCAGATCGCTGGTGAGGCGCACCGCGTCGGGCCCCTGCGGGCAGTCGCTGGCCGCCAGCAGCGCCATGAACAAGGAGATGTCGATGGTGCCCGGCGTGATTTCCGCCTTGGGCAGGCCCAGCATGCGGATGGCCGCTTCGTTGAGCGCGATCAGGGAATCATCGGCGTCGAACACCGCCAGCCCCTGGGCCATGTTGTCCATGATCGCCTGCAACCGGGTGGCCTGGGTGCGGAAGCGGGCCTCGCTTCGCACCAGGGCGTTTTCCACCTGCTTGCGCTGGGTGATGTCGCGCACCACGCCGATGAAGGTGATCATGTCGGCGTCGCGCATTTCGGCCACGGCCAGATCGATCGGGAAGATGCGGCCGTCGCGGCGCAGTCCCTGAACCTCGCGGCCGCTGCCGATGATGCGGCGCAGGCCGGATTTCAGATAGTTGTCGATGTAGGAATCGTGGCGCGAGCGGTCCGGTTCCGGCATCAGCATGTTGATGTTGCGGCCGACCACCTCGTCGGCGGCATAGCCGAAGATGCGTTCGGCGGCGGTGTTGAACGACAGCACCGTTCCGCTCTCGTCGATGGTGATGATGCCATCGACCACCGTGTCCATCACCCCCTTCAGCCACGCGACGGTGTTTTCCAGCGACAGCTGGGCCTGCTTGCGGATGGTGATGTCGCGCAGGATGCGCAGCCAGCCGCCATCCTTGATGCGGTAGGCGTTGACCATGACCCAGTGGCCGTCGCGGAACTGTTCCTCGACATTGGTGGCATCGTCCGAGGCCAGCCAATCGGGGCCGTGCCCCTCGGCGCGGGCGAGGGCGGCCATCATCTGGCCGAACGGCGCGCCGGGCTCGATCAGGGGGGTGATCGGCTTCAGCAGGGAACGATAACGTTCGTTGCAGGTGATCAGGCGATTGGCGGAATCGTACAACGCCACGCCGTCGGTGCCGTTGCTCAGCGCGTCCACCAACTGGCGCTGGGCGGCGGCGGCGGTATCCGGCGGCGGCGGCGGCGGCCGGCGGCGCAGGACGGTTGCCAGGGCCAGCGTCGCCGCCGATCCCGCCACCGCCCCCAGCAGCGCCGCCTGAACCGTGATGTCCATCCCGTGCCGGCTTACTCGTCGTAGGCGGCGAGGCTGGCGAAGGGAACGTCCAGTTCCCTCAGCCGCTGGCGGCCCGGCAGGAAGTTCAGTTCGATGATGCTGGCGGCGCCGGTCACATGGGCGCCGATCTTGCGCAGCAATTCGATGCTGGCGCCCAGCGTGCCGCCGGTGGCCAGCAGATCGTCCAGCACCACCACGCGCTGGCCGGGTTCCACCGCGTTTTCCTGAATCTCGATGGTGTCGGTGCCGTATTCCAGGGCGTAGTCGTGGCGGATCGTCTTGCCCGGCAGCTTGCCCTTCTTACGCAGCATGACGAAGCCGCAGCCCAGCTTCAGCGCCAGCGGCGCCGCCACCAGGAAGCCGCGGGATTCGATGCCGGCCAGCACGTCGGGCTGGAACCGGCGCACCTCGCGGGCCAACCGGCCCATGGCGACCTGCCAGGCGTCCGGATGGGCCAGCAGGGTGGAGATGTCGTAGAACAGGATGCCCGGCTTGGGAAAGTCGGGAACGCCGCGGATATGGTCCTTGATGTTCATGATGACGCTCGCGTTACATGGATTCGGGGCATCGTAGCGGCAGGGTCGGCCCCGGTCAAAGCAAACACTTCTCCAGGGATTTCGCGACCTCGGCCGGCGGAATGGCCTCGATGGCGTCGGAACCGAAGTCCTGGGCGCGCAGGATGGTCAGCCGAACGGCGGACGGGGCGAACTTGTCGGCCGGCGTCGGTCCGAACAGCGACACCAGGGGGATGTCGGCGGCGGCCAGCATGTGGCCGGTGCCGCTGTCATTGGCCAGCGCCACCCGCAACCGCCGCCCCAGGGCGATGGTGAGCAGGGGCGAGAGCATTCCGGCCTCTATCTGTTGCAGCGGCAGCAAGGCAGTGGGGACCGCCGTCCGAATCGTGTCGATCCAGCCGCTTTCCGCCGGCCCCAGCAGGAAGACCGGAACCGCTCCCCTGGCGGNGGTCAAAGCAAACACTTCTCCAGGGATTTCGCGACCTCGGCCGGCGGAATGGCCTCGATGGCGTCGGAACCGAAGTCCTGGGCGCGCAGGATGGTCAGCCGAACGGCGGACGGGGCGAACTTGTCGGCCGGCGTCGGTCCGAACAGCGACACCAGGGGGATGTCGGCGGCGGCCAGCATGTGGCCGGTGCCGCTGTCATTGGCCAGCGCCACCCGCAACCGCCGCCCCAGGGCGATGGTGAGCAGGGGCGAGAGCATTCCGGCCTCTATCTGTTGCAGCGGCAGCAAGGCAGTGGGGACCGCCGTCCGAATCGTGTCGATCCAGCCGCTTTCCGCCGGCCCCAGCAGGAAGACCGGAACCGCTCCCCTGGCGGCAAGATGGTTGGCCATCTGGCAGAAGCGGTCCAGCGGCCAGCATTTGTGCTTGCCGCCGGCTCCGGGAGCAAAGCCGGCATAGACCGGGCCGGGCGGCAGCAAGGTTCCGGCCAGGACTTCCACATCGGGCAGGTGGGGCAGGGGAGTGCCGGCGGCGACGGGCCGGCCGGCGGCAAGCTCCGCCAGCGCCATCAGCTGCGCCGCCATGGCCGGCGGTCGTCCGGCGGAGGCCGGGCGGGAATCGGACAGCAGATACCCCGCCGCCGCCGAGATGAAGCGGCGGTGGCGGATGCGCTTCAGGATCAGGGTGGTCATCAGCCGGCGCTGGGTGTCGATGATAAGGTCGAAGGCCCGGCCGGGCAGGGGATCGCGCAGCAATTCGGCCGGGCGGCTGCCGATTCCGGCCTCGTCCATCACCTCGTCGATCAGTCCGCTCACCAGCGGCGCCAGCGCATCGGCGTAGACGGTGTGTCCCTTGCCCGCCATCCAGGTGATGCGGGCGGCGGGGAAGGCGGCGCGCAACGCCCGGACGAACGGCAGCTTGATCAGGCCGTCGCCGACCGCGTCCAGGCCGACATAGACCAGGATGGAGGTGGGAACGGACCCGGGCTCAGGCATCCCGGATCAGGGCGCGGTTGCCCTCGACCGTCACCCGGTCCTCGGCCAGCAGCCGCAGCGCCAGGGGATAGGCCTTGTGCTCCTGCTCCAGCACGCGGGCGGCGAGGCTGTTCTCGTCGTCGCCGGCCAGAACCGGCACGGCGGACTGAACCAGGATGGGGCCGTCGTCCAGATCGGGCGTCACCAGATGGACGGTGCAGCCGTGCAGCTTCACCCCGGCCTCGATGGCGCGGCGGTGGGTGTGCAGACCCTTGAACGAGGGCAGCAGCGACGGATGGATGTTGATCATCCGATCGCGCCAGCTTTCGACGAAGCCCGCCGACAGCAGGCGCATGAAGCCGGCAAGGCAGATGATCTCGATTCCGGCGGCCCGCAGGGCGTTGTCCATTTCTGCGTCGAAGGCCTCGCGGGACGCAAATCCCCCGTGGGGGATGACCAGGGTGGGAATGCCGGCCTTGGCCGCCCGCTCCAGGGCGTAGGCGCCGGCGACGTTGGAGATCACCAGCGCGATGCCGGCCGGATAGGCCGGATCGGCGCAGGCGTCGATCAGGGCTTGCAGGTTGCTACCCCGTCCCGAGACCAGTACGCCGACCTTCCGTCTCACGCCCAGCCGTCCTGGTTCAATACCTGACTCTGGGCCTCGTCGCCGACCCGCCGGCGGATGCGGCCGATGCGCCGCACCGTCTCGCCATGGGCCGTCAGGATGCGTTCGGCCTCGTCGGCCTTGCCGGGGGCCGAGACCACCACCATGCCGATGCCGCAATTGAAGGTGCGGGCCATTTCGTGGGCGGCGACGCCGCCTTGCCGGGCCAGCCAGACGAAGACCGGCGGCAGGGTCCAGGCCGATCCGTCGATCTCGGCCACCACGCCTTCGGGCAGAACGCGCGGCACGTTCTCGATCAGGCCGCCGCCGGTGATGTGGGCCAGCGCCTTGATGGTGTTGGCGCGGATGGCGGCAAGGCAGCTCTTCACATAGATACGGGTGGGGTCCAGCAGGGCCTCGCCCAGGGTGCGGCCGGGGGCGAACGGAGCCGGCTGGCCGTAGGACAGGCCGCCCTTCTCGACGATGCGGCGCACCAGGGAAAAGCCGTTGGAATGGACGCCGGTGGAGGCAAGCCCCAGCAGCACGTCGCCCTCGGTCACGTCTTCCCGGGGCAGCAACTGGCCGCGCTCGGCGGCGCCGACCGAGAAGCCGGCCAGATCGTAGTCGCCGGGGCCGTACATGCCCGGCATCTCGGCGGTCTCGCCGCCCACCAGGGCGCAGCCGGCCTGCCGGCAACCCTCGGCGATGCCGGCGACGATGCTGGTTCCGGCGGCGACATCCAGCTTGCCGGTGGCGAAGTAATCCAGGAAGAACAGCGGCTCGGCCCCCTGGACCACCAGATCGTTGACGCACATGGCCACCAGATCGATGCCGACGGTGTCGTGCCTGCCGGCTTCGATGGCGACCTTCAGCTTGGTGCCGACGCCGTCGGTGGCGGCCACCAGGATCGGGTCCTTGAACCCGGCGGCCCTGGGGTCGAACAGCGCGCCGAATCCGCCGAGACCGGCGGCGCCGCCGGAGCGGGCGGTGGATTTGGCGAGCGGCTTGATGGCCTCGACCAATGCCTCGCCGGCGTCGATGTCGACGCCCGCGTCGCGGTAGGTCAGGCCTTGCTTGTCGTCGTGCGCGGGAATGGGCTTCCTCGTATGCTTCGGTGTGGTATGGTCGGCGCGGAATTCGGTGGAAGATACTTGATCCCGGACGGTTTGCAATGGCTTCTCTCCGCCTTGTATGGGGCGCGCTGATCCTGTCGGCCTGGCTGGCGGCATCGCCGGCGGCGATGGCGGCCGACGCCTTCGCCGTGCGCGGCATTGACGTGGACGTGACCGCGGGCGGCGTCGCCGGCGCCAAGGAACAGGCTATGGCCGAGGCGGAGCGCGTCGGCTTCCGCCGATTGCTGGAACGCCTGACCATGCCCGCCGACCATGTTCGCCTGCCCGGGGGGGAGGCGGCGCAATATGTCCGGGACGTTTCCATCGAGCGCGAGCGATCCTCGGCGGTACGCTACATCGCCACCCTGACGGTACGCTACAATCCCGTCGCGGTGAAGAAGCTGCTGCGCGATTCCGGCATCAAGTACGCCGAACCGCGCTCCCGCCCGGTGGTGATCGTGCCGCTGTTCCGGCCCCAGGGCGGCGGCCGGCCGGTGCTGTGGGACGATCCCAATCCGTGGCGGGCGGCCTGGGCGGCGCAGGGAACCGGCGGCTTGGTGCCGTTGGCGGTTCCCGCCGGAGACACCGCCGATCTGGCCACCCTGACCGTGGACAAGGCGCTGGCCCTGGACGCCGAAGCCCTGGGCGCGCTGGGCGCGCGGTTCCGTACCGGCGACGTGGTGGTGGCGGTGGCGTCCGTCAATTCCGCCGGCACTGCCGTGGATGTGGGCCTGATGGGAGCCCCCGGCGTGCTGCGGCCATTCGAGACCCGCTCCTATCCCTTGCCCGATGGCGACGTGGAGGCCGGGCAGCGCGTCGCCGCCCTCGACATCGCCGCCGGCTTCGATGCCGCCTACAAGCAGCAGAACCTGCTGGCTTTCGACCGGGCCGGCACCATGGGCACGCTGGTGCCGCTGCGCGGGCTGGAAGACTGGCTGATGGTGCGCGAGCGCCTGGGCGGGGTGCCCATGGTGCGGCGCTGGGAGATCGTGTCGCTGTCGCGGGAGGAAGCCGCCCTGGTGCTGCACACCGTGGGCGAGCCCGAGCAGATCAAGGCCGCCCTGGCTTCGGCCGGTCTGGCGCTGGACTGGAACGAGGGCTATTGGACCATGCGGCTGGCCGTGCACAGATAGGATTGGGGGAAGACGACCATGATGCTGGATCGGCGGATGCAGCCGGCCATGACACCGGCCCAGCGGATCAGGTTCTGGGCTTTCTGCGCCCTGCTGTTCCTGGTGGCGCTGTATCTGCTGCGCGGGGTGCTGCTGCCGTTCGTGGCCGGCATGGCCATCGCCTATTTCCTCGACCCGCAGGCCGACCGGCTGGAACGGCTGGGCCTGTCGCGGGTCTGGGCCACCGGCCTGATCACGCTGGCGTTCTTTTCGGTGTTCGGGGTGCTGCTGTTCCTCCTGATTCCGGTGCTGGAGCAGCAAGTCTCCACCTTCGTGCAGCGCCTGCCCGGCTATGTGGCGACCCTCAACGAGCGGGTGCGGCCGCTGCTCAAGGATATTTACGATCACCTGACGCCCGCCGAGGTGGAAAAGCTTCAGGGGTCGCTGGGCGCCTATGCCGGCACCGTCGCCGGCTGGGGGCTTGACCTGTTGAAGCAGGTGCTGACCGGCGGAATCGCCGTGTTCGGCATCTTGTCGTTGCTGTTCATCACCCCGGTGGTGACGTTCTATCTGCTGCGCGACTGGGACCGGATGACCGCCACCATCGACGGCTGGCTGCCGCGCCATCACGCCGACACCATCCGGGAGGAACTGCGCGAGGTCGACCGCACCCTGGCCGGTTTCGTCCGCGGTCAGGCCACGGTCTGCATCGCCATGGCGACCTTCTACGGCATCGGCCTGACCCTGACCGGCCTTGACCTTGGCCTGATGATCGGCATCGGCACCGGTCTCGGCGCCTTCGTGCCCTATGTGGGCATGCTGATCGGCTTGATGGCCAGCGTCGGACTGGCGATCGCCCAGGGGGGCGAGCCGTTCCTGCTGGGCGGCGTGGCGGTGGTGTTCATCCTCGGCAACATCCTGGAAGGCAACATCCTGACTCCCAATCTGGTGGGGGATCGGGTGGGGTTGCATCCGGTATGGATCATCTTCTCGCTGCTGTCGGGGGCGGCGCTGTTCGGATTCGTCGGCGTGCTGCTGGCGGTGCCGGTGGCGTCGGTGGTGGGGGTGGCGACCCGATTCGCCATGGGCAGGTATCGGGCGAGTTCGCTTTACACCGGCAGCGGAGAGCCCGACGGCCAGCCATGACCGAGGCTCAGATTCCTCTCGATCTCGGCCATCGTCCGGCCCTGACCGACGCCGATTTCCTGGTGGCGCCCTGCAACGCCGAGGCCCATGCCTGGCTGGAGCGCTGGGCCGGCTGGCCCGGACCGGCCTCGGTGATCCATGGCCCCGCCGGCAGCGGCAAGACCCATCTCGCCCGGGTGTTCGCCGTCGCCAGCGGCGCCGTCACCATCGCCGCCGCCACCCTGGGCGTGGCCGATCCCCCCCGCCTGCTGGCCGTGTCGCCGGTGGTGGTGGTGGAGGATTGCGACCGGGGCGGTCTTGACGAGGCGGCGCTGTTTCACCTGATCAATCTGGTGAAGGAGACCGGCGGCCGCCTGCTGCTGAGCGGGCGCGAGCCGCCGTCGCGTTGGCCGGTCACGCTGCCCGACTTGCGCTCGCGGCTGCTGGCGATGCCGGCGCTGGCCATCGGCGCCCCCGACGACGAGGTGTTGGCGGCGTTGCTGGTCAAG
This sequence comes from Magnetospirillum sp. SS-4, assembly GCF_902729425.1. Classification (GTDB taxonomy): domain Bacteria; phylum Pseudomonadota; class Alphaproteobacteria; order Rhodospirillales; family Magnetospirillaceae; genus Phaeospirillum. The sequence goes on from NZ_CACVCH010000002.1 coordinate 26,322, forward strand.
CTGTTCGCCGACCGTCAGCTTCGCGTTGGAGAAGACGTGGTGTCCTATCTGCTGGGGCGGATGGAGCGCAGCTTCGCCGCCGCCGCCCGGCTGGTGGAGCGGCTGGACCGCGCCGCCATGGCCGGGCGCCGCGCCGTCACGGTTCCGTTGGCGCGGGCGGTTCTGGAGACGGCTCCAGATCCTTCGGCCGGGTGAAGGCGACAAGACGGCCGGTGCCGGCCTCGATCTCGCTCCAGCGGCCGATATCCAGCTCGATCTCGGCCAGGGCACCTGTCGAGAACTTGGCGCCCAAGCGGGCCAGCGCCTCGGAATCGCCGTGATTGCCGGCCAGCGCCTGCGCCAGATTGGCGAATCCGGGGTTGTGGCCGATCAGCATCACCGAGGCGATGTTGTCGTCCAGGCGGCGCAGCCGGTGCAGCAGGGCGCCGCGGCCGGCCTCGTAAAGCTCGTCCTCGATGGCGACGGGGACCCCTTCCAGCTTGGGCTCGATGATGTCCCAGGTGGACCGCGTGCGGCGGCTGGACGAGACCAGAACCAGGGCCGGCCGGATGTGGCCGGCCTCCAGGAAACGGGCCATGGCGCGGGCCGCCAGCCGGCCGCGCTTGGCCAGCGGCCGGTCGATGTCGTCCATGCCGGCGTCGTCCCAGTTGGACTTGGCGTGGCGGAGCAGGAAGAGTTTTCTCATGTTCGTCATCGACCGGGTCATGACAGGCCTGTGCCAAGCATATATAAATGGTGATGGGGACGCCAAGCTACCCTATCGGAGAAACGTCGTCATGACTTCGCAGGCTGCGGATACATCCGCCATCGGCATGGATTCCAAGGAACGCTTCATCAATCGCGAGCTTTCCTGGCTGGCTTTCAATGCCCGCGTCATCGACGAGGCGTACAATCACCATCATCCCCTGCTGGAACGTTTGCGGTTTCTGTCCATCTCGGCGGCGAACCTGGATGAGTTCTACATGGTTCGCGTCGCCGGCCTGAAAGGGCAGGTCGAGGCCGGGGTGATGACCACCAGCCAGGACGGCCTGACCCCGGCGCAGCAACTGGTGGCCATCAACGCCAAGGCGGCCGATCTGCTGTCGGCGCAAAAGCGCTGCTGGCGCGAGCTGAAGGACGAGATGCGCGACGCCGGCATCAAGGTGATCGACCGGACAGAACTGCTCAAATCCGACATGAAGTGGCTGGAAAACCGCTTCATGGAAAACGTGTTTCCGGTCCTCACGCCGCTGGCCATCGATCCGGCGCATCCGTTCCCGTTCCTGCCCAATGCCGGCTTCGCCATGGTGCTGCACCTGTTCCGCCTGGAGGATGGCGACGTGCTGCGGGCGCTGCTGCCCCTGCCCAGCCAGGTCGAGCGCTTCACCCGCCTGCCCGGCGACGATATCCGCTTCCTGCCCCTGGAAGAGCTGGTGCTGGTGTTCATCGGCCACATCTTTCCCGGCTTCAGGGTCGAGGGGCACGGGCTGTTCCGGGTCATCCGCGATTCCGAGATGGATATCGACGAAGAAGCCGAGGATCTGGTTCGGGTGTTCGAATCGGCGCTGAAGCGCCGCCGTCGCGGCCATGTCATCCGTCTGACCTTCGACGCCGGCATTCCCGAGGACCTGAAGCGGCTGGTCATCGCCGAGATGCATGTGGACGAGGAGGACGTGTTCGAGATCGACGGCCTGCTGGGGCTGGTCGACACCCGCAAGCTGATCGTCGACGAACGGCCCGATCTTCTGTTTCCGCCCTACAACGCCCGATTTCCCGAACGGGTGAGGGATTTCGGCGGCGATTGCTTCGCCGCCATCCGCAAGAAGGACATCGTCGTCCACCATCCGTTCGAAAGCTTCGACGTGGTGGTTCAGTTCATCCGTCAGGCGGCCCGCGACCCCCAGGTGGTGGCCATCAAGCAGACCCTGTACCGCACCAGCGCCGACAGCCCCATCGTCAAGGCGCTGGTGGAGGCGGCCGAGGCCGGCAAGTCGGTCACCGCCATGGTCGAACTGAAGGCCCGCTTCGACGAGGAGGCCAATATCCGCTGGGCTCGCGACCTGGAACGGGCCGGCGCCCAGGTGGTGTTCGGATTCCTGGAATTGAAGACCCATGCCAAGATATCGCTGGTGGTGCGCAGGGAAGGCGGCTCGCTGGTCTCCTACGTTCATTTCGGCACCGGCAACTACCATCCCATCACCGCCAAGATCTATACCGACCTGTCGTTCTTCACCTGCGATCCGGCGCTGTGCCGCGACGCCGCCAAGACCTTCAACTACATGACCGGCTACGCCACGCCGGACAAGCTGGAAAGCCTGGCCATCGCGCCGATGTTCCTGCGCAAGAACGTGCTGCGGCTGATCGATGACGAGATCGACAACGTCAAGGCCGGCAAGCCCGGCGCCATGTGGCTGAAGATGAATTCGCTGGTCTGCCCCCAACTGATCGACGCGCTGTACCGCGCCTCGCAGGAGGGGGTGAAGATCGACCTGGTGATTCGCGGCATCTGCTGTCTGCGTCCCGGCGTGCCCGGCCTGTCCGAGAACATCCGGGTCAAGTCCATCGTCGGGCGGTTCCTCGAACATTCCCGCATCTTCTGCTTTGGCAACGGCCATCGCCTGCCGTCGCGCCATGCCAAGGTCTACATCTCGTCGGCCGACTGGATGCCGCGCAACATGGACTGGCGGGTGGAATCCTTCGTTCCCATCGAGAATTCCACCGTTCACCGGCAGGTTCTCGACCAGATCATGGTGGCGAATCTCAAGGATCAGGCCCAGACGTGGCTGCTGCGGCCCGACGGAACCTACGAGCGCTTCCTGGCGGCGGAGGGCGCGTTCAGCGCCCACACCTATTTCATGACCAACCCGTCCCTGTCCGGACGCGGCAGCGCCGGCGCCGGCGAACGGAGCCGCAAGCCCAGGCTGCACGTCGGCCAGCCGGCATGACGGTCCGGTCATGAAGATCAAGCTCCGCCAGGAGCCCATCGGCATCATCGACATAGGGTCGAACTCGATCCGCCTGTGCGTCTACGACATCGCCCACCGGGTGCCGGTGCCGCTGTTCAACGAGAAGGCGGTGTGCGGTCTCGGCATGGGCATCGGTTCGACCGGACGGCTCAATCCGGATGGAATCGAGACGGCCCTGGCCGCGTTGGGCCGGTTCGTGACCCTGTGCCGCGCCATGGACGTCTCGCGCCTCGACATCCTGGCGACCGCGGCGGTGCGCGACGCCGCCGATGGCGAGGCCTTCGTCCGCGAGGTGGAACGGCGCCACCGTGTCCGGATCAAGGTGCTGTCGGGCGGGCAGGAGGCCAAGATGGCGGCGATGGGAGTGCTGTGCGGCACGCCGGACGCCAACGGCATCGTCGCCGACCTGGGCGGCGGCTCGCTGGAACTGGTGACGGTGGAGGGCGGCGATTTCGGCCGTTTCGTCACCATGCCGCTCGGCATGCTGCGGCTGGCCGAGGCGTCGGGCGACAATCGCGACCGCGCCGGCTCCATCGTCGAGGGCCATCTCAACCACATTTCCTGGCTGAAGCAGGGCAGGGGGCGCAACATCTACGCCGTCGGCGGCGCCTGGCGCGCCATCGCCCGCATCTGCATCAACCAGACCCAGCACCCGCTGACCGTTCTGGACAATTTCTCGCTGGAGGCGAAGGAGGCGCTGCGCATCCTCGAACTGGTCTCCCAGCAAAGCCGCAAGTCGCTGGAGAAGATTCCCGGCGTGTCGCGCAAGCGGGTGGGCGGCCTGCCGCTGGCCGCCCTGATTCTGGGCAAGGTGGTCCGCGCCGTGCAGCCGGCGCGGCTGGTATTCTCCATCTACGGCATGCGGGAAGGGCAGTTCTTCAAGCGGCTGCCCGACAAGATGAAGACCGAGGACCCGTTGCTGGCGGTGTGCCGCCAGATGGCGATCCTGAATTCCCGCTTTCCCGAGCATGGCGACGAATTGCTGGCCTGGACGGCGCCGCTGTTTCCCGGCGAGACCCCGCGCGAGACCCAGCTTCGCCACGCCACTTGCCTGGTGTCGGACATCTTTTGGAACGAGCATCCCGACTATCGGGCCGAACAGGCGTTCCTGCGCATTCTCCGCCTGCCGTTCATGGGGGTCGGCCACCGTCACCGCGCCGCCATCGCCTTCGCCATCTATTGCCGCTATCAGGGCAACGAGGACTCGCCGCTGGTCCAGCGCGCCATCGGCCTGATGGAGGAGGGCTGGCTGCATCGCTGCCGGGTGGTCGGGCTGGCGCTTCGTCTTGCCCATACCTTGTCGGGGGGGGCGCCCAACCTGCTGCGCCAGACCCGGCTGTTCGTCGAGAACCGGCTGCTGGTGCTGGAAAGTCCCGCCGCCAATCCCGCCTTCGCCATTGATGCCGAACGCGCCTTCGACCGTCTCGCCAAGGCCCTGGATTGCGAGGCGCTGGCGGTCAGGCGGATCAATTGATCCGCATATTCATTGACGGCGACGCCTGCCCGGTCAAGGACGAGGCGTTCAAGGTGGCGGCCCGCTACGGGCTCAGGACCATCGTGGTGGGCAATGCCTGGCTGCGGCTGCCCGATGATCCGCTGCTGTCCATGGTGGTGGTGCCCGAAGGTCCCGACGCCGCCGACGACCGCATCGCCGAGATGATCGAGGCCGCCGATATCTGCGTCACCAACGACATCCCGCTGGGCGGCCGCTGCCTGGCCAAGGGGGCGCTGGCCATCCGTCCCAACGGCAAGCCGTTCACCGAGGCGTCCATCGGCGACGCCATGGCGACGCGGGAACTGATGAACGCCCTGCGCGAGACCGGCGCCATCACTGGCGGACCGGCTCCGTTCTCCAGGCAGGACCGTTCCCGCTTCCTGTCGGCGCTGGATACCATGGTGCATCAGGCCAGGCGGATGAAACGCTGATCCTGACGCCGGTCGTGGCCTTGCATCCGCCCTGGTTTTGTGTATAGTGCGCCGCTTCCAACCCTTGCCGTCTCCCGTCCGGGATGCCGGCTATGCCCGTTCGTCCATTGGGGATGGACGGGAAGAGAAAAGCCAGAAGGGGTTTTTCACATGTCTTTGTACGAATGCGTGTTCATCGCGCGCCAGGACATCTCCGCCCAGCAGGTGGAGACCCTGACCGCTGAACTGACCAACATCCTCGCCCAGGGCGGCGGTTCCGTCTCGAAGACCGAGTACTGGGGCCTGCGCAACATCGCCTACCGGGTCAAGAAGAACCGCAAGGGCCATTATGTCCTGCTGAACATCGACGCGCCGTCCGCCGCCGTAAAGGAAATGGAGCGCCAGATGTCCATCAACGAGGACGTGCTCCGCACCCTGACCATCCGTGTCGAGGAACTGGAGGAAGGCCCGTCGGCCATGATGCAGTCCAAGAACAGCCGCGACGAGCGTCCGCGCCGTGGCGACGGTGAAGACCGTCCCCGCCGTGAAGATCGTGGCGACCGTCCGCGTCGTGACGACCGCGAACCCCGTCGCATGGAAGGAGGCGAGTAATGTCCGACGACAAGATGAACGAGCGTCCGCGTCCCGCCGCCGGCGGCGCCCAGCGCCGTCCCTTCTTCCGCCGCCGCAAGACCTGCCCGTTCTCGGGCGAGGGCGCGCCGAAGATCGACTACAAGGACACCAAGCTGTTGAGCCGCTTCATTTCCGAGCGCGGCAAGATCGTGCCGTCCCGCATCACCGCGGTGTCGGCCAAGAAGCAGCGCGAACTGGCCCAGGCCATCAAGCGTGCCCGCTTCCTCGGTCTGCTGCCCTACGTGGTGAAGTGAGTTCGGGACCGGCCGGGTCGTGATGACCGGGTCGATTGGCATCGCGCTGGCGTCGGGACTGCTGTCTTCTGTGTTGTTCCTGGCGCTGGCAAAGGGCTTTGCCGCCGGTGTCCTGCTGTCCTATGTCGCCCCCCTGCCGTTGATGATGGTGGGGCTGCATCGGGGGTTCAGGGCGTCGCTGGTGGGAGGTTTGGCCGCCATGGCCGCCGTGTCCGCCGTCGCGGGAGGGGTTTTTCCCCTGCCGTACGCGCTGACGGCGGTCCTGCCCAGCCTGGTTGTGGTCCGTCAGGCGCTTTTGTGGCGTGTCAACGCCGATGAAAGCGTCGAATGGTATCCGCCGGGGCTGGTGCTGGGATGGCTGACCGGCATGGGCGCGGCGCTGATTCTGATCGGCGCCGCCCTGGTGCCCGGTCAGACTTCGGGTGGGGAGACGGGGGGAGTCGAGGCCTGGGTCGCCGATACCGTCGGCAGGATTCTGGAACTCATGGCTCCGTCGCTTTCGGTCGGGCAGCGCGACGAAATGCTCGGCTGGTGGGTCCCGTTCTTTCCGGCCATGGTGGTCGGTTCGTGGCTGGTGATGGTCATCGCCAACGCCGCCGCGGCGCAGGGCCTTCTTGCCCGGTTCGGCAAAAGCCAGCGTCCGACGCCGGCCTACCGGAAGCTGGAGCTTCCGTTCTGGCTTGGGGTGATGCTGGTGGGGGCTTCGGCGGTGGGATCGATGGTCGAGGGCGACCTTGGCTATCTCGCCCGCAGCGTGGCCGTGGTGACGCTGATCCCGTTCGCTCTTCTGGGGCTGGCGGGAATGCATGGATGGGTCGCCGGCCGGCCAAACGCGGGGTTCGTCCTCGCGGCGATGTATACGGTTCTGTTCCTGGCCTCGGCATGGGTGTTCATACCCATCGCCGGTCTGGGACTGGTGAGGTTCGTGACGCGATTCCGCCCCCGGCAGGATGCCGCCGGCGGAAAGGAGGAATAAGATGGAAGTCATCCTGCTCGAACGCATCGAGAAGCTGGGTCAGATGGGCGACGTGGTCAACGTCAAGCCCGGTTTCGCCCGCAATTTCCTGCTGCCCCAGAAGAAGGCGCTGCGCGCCTCCAAGGACAATCTGGCCTTTTTCGAGGTGCAGCGCGCCCAGTTGGAGGCCGTGAACCTCAAGCGCCGCGACGAGGCCCAGGCCGTCGCCGACAAGATGGCCGGCCTTGCCGTCCTGATGGTCCGTCAGGCCGGCGAGAGTGGTCAGCTGTACGGTTCGGTGTCCGGCAAGGACGTGGCCGACGCCGTCAAGGCCGCCGGCTACACCGTCGAGCGCCGTCAGGTCAATCTTGATAACCCCATCAAGACCCTGGGCAGCTATGCGGTGCGCGTGTCGCTTCACCCCGAGGTGTCGGTGATCGTGACCGTCAATGTCGCCCGTTCTCAGGAGGAGGCCGAGCGCGCCGCCGCCGCTGCTGCCGCCCAGGCCGCCGCCGAGTCCGACGCCGCCGACGAGGTCGAGGCCGAGACCGAAGTGGGCGAAGTCGCCGACGAGCCCGCCCAGGACTAAGGGCGTTCTCCACTGAACGGATCGCTCCCTCCCCCCGATGTGTCGGGGGGAGGGAGCGATGTCGTCCGGGTCATGCCCGCCATTGGTTTCGCCCGTTCGGCTTGTACGCCGTCGGCAATACGGATATTCGTTGGTCTCGCCCGCTTCTTTTGGGGGGAGAGGACCATGACCAAGCCCGCCGAGGCCCAGGCCTTGCCCGATCCGTCGGGCGGCGATCACAAGGGCCACCGCGAGCGGCTGCGCCGACGCTTTCGCGATGCCCCCGGAGCCTTGCCCGATTACGAATTGCTGGAGATGCTGCTGGGCATCGCCATTCCGCAGCGGGACGTCAAACCCCTGGCCAAGGCCCTGATCCGGCGGTTCGGCAGCTTCGCCGACGTGGTCACGGCCGAGGTCGAGGACCTGCGGGCGGTCGACGGCATCGGCGATGTCGCCGCCACCGCCCTCAAGGTGGTGCGCGAAGCGGCGATTCGTCTCGCCCGGGCGCCGATCCTGAATACCGTGGTGATATCCAACTGGGATACCCTGCTCGATTATTGCCGGACCGCCATGGCGACCCTGCCCATGGAGCAGTTCCGCCTGCTGTTCCTTGATCGCAAGAATGCCCTGATCGCCGACGAGGTGCAGCAGACCGGCACCGTCGACCATACCCCGCTCTATCCGCGCGAGGTGGTCCGGCGCGCCCTGGCGCTTCATGCCAGCGCGGTGATCATGGTCCACAACCATCCGAGCGGCGACCCGAAGCCGTCGAAGGCGGACATCGATATGACCCGGGTGGTTCGCGATGCCCTGGCGGCGGTCGACATCCAGCTTTACGACCATGTGGTGGTGGGGCGCAAGGGCCACGCCAGCTTCAAGGCCATGGGGCTGTTGTGATCCGCGGTCATTTCCGGGCCAGCGTCTCGTACCAGTGGCGGGGAAAACGGGCCTTGGCCCGGGCGTCGTGATTGAACGGCGGCTTCAGTCCGGCGGGATAGCGGTCGTTCATCCAGGCGTGAAAGGCGGTTCCCGCGTCCTGGTTCCGCCGCTCCGCCAGGAAGGTGAACCAGCGTACTCCCGCCGCCACATGGTGGATTTCGTCGTTGAAGATGATTTCCAGTGCCGGCGGCGTCAGGGTGTCGCCATTGCGCGACAGCTTGTCGATGGTGGCGGGCGTGGTGTCGAGGCCCCTGGCCTCCAGGGTCATGGGCACCACGGCGAGACGCGCCATGGGGTCGTCGGCGGTCTTTTCCGCCGCCTGCCACAGACCGTCATGGGCGGGCAGGTCGCCATAGCGGCTGCCCAGCCGGTTCAGCAGGTCGTCCAGCATCTCGAAATGGCGGGCCTCGTCCAGCGCCACCCGCACCCAGTCGTCATAGAAGCGTCTGGGCAGTTCGTGGCTTGTGAAGCGGGCGACGATGTCCCAGCCCAGGTCGATGGCGTTCAGCTCGATATGGGCCAGGGCGTGAATCAGGCTGATCCGGCCGCGATCGCCGCCATAGGAGCGCCGGGGCATGTCCTTGAACGGCAACAGCCGTGGTTTTTCCGGCCGTGCCGGGCGGTCGGGGGGCGGACAGGCACCCACCTCCACGATACGGCCCTCGGCCCAGTCGGCGGCGATGGCGCGGGTCAGGCGGCATTTCTCCGCCGGATCGGGCGTGGTGAGGACGGCGGTTGCGGCTTCGGCAAGGGTTCGGGTCGTCACAGCGCCCTGGCCGCCTTCAACACCTCGTCGACATGGTCGGTAACCTTGACCTTTCGCCATTCGGCCCGCACCACGCCGTCCTTGTCGATCAGGAAGGTGGAGCGCTCGATGCCCATGTACTGGCGGCCATACATGCTTTTCTGCTTCCACACGCCATAGGCCTCGCACGCTGTTCCGTCGGGATCGGAGCCTAGGCGGAACGGCAATTGGTGCTTGGCGCGAAATCTGGCGTGGCTGGCCACCGAATCCTTCGATATCCCCAGGATCTCGATTCCGGCGGCCTGGTATTCGGCAAAATGATCGCGGAAGGCCTTGGCCTGGCTGGTGCAGCCCGAGGTGTCGTCCTTGGGATAGAAGTACAGCACCAGGGTCTTGCCCCGGTAGTCGTCAAGGCTGGCGGCGCCGTCGTCGCAATCCATGGCGAAGGCGGGGGCGGGATGTCCGATCATGCGGGCTCCTTGATGGTCTTGGCCGGTTCGGCCACCAGCCGGGTGAACACCTCGAACGCCGCCGTGGCGCAATCTTCCATGCGGTCGGTCAGGGTCTTGAAATCGGTCAGGCCGGCGGTGCGCACCAGCACGTCCTTGAGACCCCGTGGCGCGGTGGCCTCGTCGAAGCCGCCGGCGATGGTCTGGCGCAGCACCGTCTGGATCGAGGTCCACAGCCTCAGCGCCTCGACCAGCGCGTCGCGGTCGGCGCGTTCCAGCACGCCGCAGGCGCAGGCGTTCTCCAGCGCCTGGGCGGTATTGGACTCCAAGATGCCGGGATGGGCCGCCGCATGGGCCAGTTGCAGGTATTGGGCGGTGAACTCGATGTCCACCAGCCCGCCGCGCAGATGCTTGACCTCCCAGGGCGAGGCGGCCTTGTGCTCCCTGGCCATGCGTTCGCGCATCTCGGCGACGTCGGCTACCAGCCTGGCGGCATCTCGCGGTCTGGTCAGGGTCTCGGCGATCACCGCCCGGACCCGTTCGGCCAGGGCCGCATCGCCGGCCACCACGCGGGCGCGGGTCAGGGCCATGTGCTCCCAGGTCCAGGCGGCCTCCTCCTGGTAGCGGCGGAACGCCTCCAGACTGGAGGCGATCGGGCCGGAATTGCCCGACGGGCGCAGGCGCATGTCGACCTCGTACAAGGTCCCCTCGCCGGTCTTGGCGGTCAGCGCGTTGACCATGCGCTGGGTCAGGCGGGCGAACCAGGTGGCGGTGGCCAGGGGGCGGCCGCCATCGGATTCCTCGGCCTCGGGCGGGGCGTCGTAGACCAGGATCAGGTCCAGGTCCGAGGTCGCCGACATCTCGCGCCCGCCGGCCTTGCCCATGGCGAGAATCACCCAGGCGCCGCCGGGGACCCGGCCATGGGCGCGGGCGAGTTCGTCCTCGACGCGGGGCGACAGCAGTTTCAGCACCGTGCCGGCGACGTCGGACAGGGCGCGGGCCGCGTCGGTGGCCTCGATGACGTTGCGCAACGTCAGGACGCCCACCTGGAACTTGCGGTCGTTGGCCCAACTGCGGGTGACGTCGAGCACCTGCTGGAAATCGTCGGCCTGATCGAGCGCCTTGGCCAGATCGGCTTCCAGTTCGGCCGGCGGCGGCAGCGCCTCGAAGAAGCGGGCCTGAAGCACCGAATCCAGCAAGGTGGTGTGCCGTGCCAGATGCTCGGCCAGCAGGGGGGCGTCGCCCATGATCTCGGCGACCAGATCAAGCAGCGACGGATTGGCGTGGAACAGCGAGAACAGGGGCACCCCGGCCGGCAACCGCCCCAGGAATTCGTCGAAGCGCATGAAGGCGTCGTCGGGGGCGGCTGTGGTCGCCAGCGCCGACAGCAGCGCCGGCGTCAACTCCGTAAGCAGTTCGCGGGCGCGGGTGGACCGGGTGGCGCGGACGCGGCCGTGATGCCAGCCGCGAATGGTCGAACACACCGCGTCGGCATTGCCGAAGCCCATGCCGGTGATGGTGTGGACGGTCTCGGGGTCGTTCTCGCCGCCGGTGAATACCAGGTTGCCGCCCGCGCCCAGGGCGGGGGCGTCCTCGAACAGGCCGGCATAGTGGCTCTCCACCGCCTGGAGATGGGCGGTCAGTTCGGCGGCGAAGGGGGCTAGGCCGTCATGGCCCATGAAGGCGGCGATCTCGGCCAGCTGTTCGGGATTGGAGGGCATGGTCTGGGTCTGCTTGTCGTCCACCATCTGAAGCCGATGCTCCAGGGTGCGCAGATAGCGGTAGGCGCGGGCCATGTCGGCCACCGCCTCGGGCTGGACATGGCCGGCCGCCGCCAGGGCCTCCAGGGCGGCGATGGTGCCCGGTACCCGCATTTCCGGCTGACGGCCGCCCCAGATGAGCTGTTGGGTCTGGGCGAAGAACTCGATCTCGCGGATGCCGCCGCGGCCCAGCTTGACGTTGTGGCCGGCCACCGCGATGGAGCGTCCGCCCTTGTGGGCGTTGATCTGGCGCTTGATGGAGTGGATGTCCTGGATGGCGGCGAAATCCAGCGACTTGCGCCAGATGAAGGGGCGCAGGAACTTGAGGAAGGCGGCTCCGCTTTCGGCGTCGCCGGCCACCTGACGCGCCTTGATCATGGCGGCGCGTTCCCAGTTCTGGCCGAAACCTTCATAATAGGCCTCGGCCGCCACCAGGGCGACGGCCGGCGGCGTCGAGCCGGGATCGGGCCGCAGCCGGAGGTCGGTGCGAAAGACATAGCCGTCGGCGGTACGCTCATCCAGGATCCTCACCAGATCCTTGGTCAGGGCGATGACGCATTCCTGAATGCTCTTGCGGCCGGTGTAGACCATCTTTTCGTGGTCGTAGAACACGATCAGGTCGATGTCGCTGGAGTAGTTCAGCTCCAGGGCTCCCAGCTTGCCCATGCCCAGCACGATCAGGCCGGAATCGCGTTCCGGATCGTCGGGATGGGCAAGCTCCAGGGTGCCGCGCTCGGCTTCCCGCCGCAGCAGAAGGGCGACGGCAAGACGGATGGCGGTTTCGGCCAGCCGCGACAGCGCCTCGGTCACCTGATCAAGCCGCCACGCCCCGCCCAGGTCGGCCAGGGCCGCCAGCAGCGAGCCCCGCCGCTTGGCGACGCGAAGGCCCTTCATCAGGCGGTTGATGTCGGTTTCCCGTTCGAAATCGGCCTTCAGGTCCGCCAGCAGCCGGTCAAACGCGGCATCGGGGCCGGTATCCAGGATTTGGCGGAGGAAAGCGGGCTCGTTCTCCAGGCACAAGGTGAGAAATGGACTGTTGCCGAAGATGCCGCGCAGCAATTCGCCGATCTCGGGCTGCCGGGGCAGGGCGCGCATGAAGGCGGCCAGACCGGCGTCGTCGACGCCGTCGGCGGCCTCGTGCCAGCGCGCCAGCCCGATGGCGGCGCGGTTGGCGTCGGCGACGCGGGGGAATAAAGCTTGGTTCAGCGGAAAACTCACCTTGTGCGGCCCCATTCGTTGTGGTTGCTTCACACTGCGGAATACGAGAGCAGGGGTCAAGGGAGCATGGAGGCGGTAACGGGTGGTTCACGGCACCGTTAGAACCCTGTTCCAACTCATCGGGGCCATCCTGGTGGGGTTGCTGATCGCGGTTCCCATCCTGATCTGGCGGCTGTCGTCCGGACCGGTCGCGCTGGACTTTCTCACGCCCTATATCGAGCAGGCGCTGACCGCCAGGGACGGCGCGCTGTCGGTGCGGCTGGACGCCACCGTCCTCACTCTGGGCGACGACAACCGCATGCTGGAGATTCACGCCCGCAACGTCCGCGCCCATGTGGCCGGCGCCGAGCAGCCCATCGCCTCGGTTCCCGACATGGGGTTCAGCCTCAGCGGCCGGGCGTTGCTGCGCGGCGTCGTCGCGCCCCACGCCATCCGTCTGAACGGGGCGCGGGTCCGGCTGGTGCGCGATTCCTCCGGAGTGCTGCAATGGGGCATCGGCGGCGGGGAAGGAGGCAGCCCCCGGTCCGAGACTCCCACCGATGCCGGAGCGGTGGTGGCCGCCATCAAGGACGCGCTGCTGGGTGATCCCGATCCGCGCAAGCCCGGACGGGCACTCCAGAGCGTTTCCATCCACGATGCCGACATCCTGGTGGAGGACCGGCGGCTGGGAACGTCGTGGCATGCCTCGGATGCCGACCTGGCCATCCGCCGGGTGGCCGACGGCATCGCCGCCGCCGGGACCTTGCCGCTGGACCTGGCCGGCGAGAAGGGCGGGGTCTCGCTGGAGGCGGTCTATCGCAAGGCCGACGGTTCGACCGACGCCACCTTTCGGATCGTCGGCATCAGGCCGGCGATGCTGGCCCGCTTCGGCGGCCCGATGGCGCCTCATCTCGACGTCATCGACATGCCGCTGGGAGGCACCATCCAGGGGCGGCTTGACGGCGACGGCCGGCTGGACCGGCTGGGCTTCGACCTGTCCGGCGGAGCCGGAACCCTCAATCTGCCGGCGCCGTTCTCGTCGCGCCGGCCCGTGGCCTCGGCGTCGCTGCGCGGCGAGATGGGCGCGGCCATGACCCGGCTTGATCTCGCCGAGGCCCGGCTTGACCTGGGCGGGCCGGTCATCACCCTGGCGGCGGTGGTGGACGGTCTGGGGGGTGAGACCAGCATCAAGGCCGAGGGCAATGTCAGGGACGTCCCGGTGGATTCGGTGCGCGACCTGTGGCCGAACGGGCTGGCCCAGAACGCCCGCGACTGGGTGATCCCCAATCTCACCAAGGGCATGGTGCGCGAGGCCGGCATCGTCATTTCGGCGCGCTCGCCCTCGGGGCGGTTCGACGACGTGGCGATCGACCATCTGAGCGGCGAGGTGCATCCCGAGGGCGTCACCGTCGACTATCTGCGGCCCATGCCGCCAGCCCGCAATGCGGCGGCGGTGTGCACCTTCGACGCCCACACCTTCCGTATCGCCATGACGGCGGGCGAGGTCTACGGCCTGAAGCTGAGGGAAGGCACCATCGTCCTGTCCGGCCTGGACAAGGAGGACCAGTTCGCCGACATCGATCTGGCCATCGCCGGGCCGGCCACCGACGCCCTCAGGCTGATCGACAACCCGCCGCTGCGCTATGCCCGGGCGTTGGGGATCGAACCGGCCAGGGTCGGCGGCGACGCCGTCGCCAGGGTACGGCTCACCTTTCCGCTGCTCAAGGATCTCCGGCTGGACGATATCGGCGTCAAGGCCAGCGCCACCGTCAGGAACGCCCGCATTCCCCAGGTGCTGATGGGGCTGGACCTGACCGACGGCACCCTGGCGCTCGACGTGGACGCCAAGGGGTTGGACGCCACCGGGCCGGTGGTGGTGGGCACCATTCCCGGCTATCTGGAGTGGCGCGAGAATTTCTCCGCCAAGGGGGCGCCGTTCCGAAGCCGCTACCGCCTGAAGGCGCCGGAGGTGAACGAGGACCAGCGCCGTCTGCTGGGCCTGGACGGCCCCCCCTTCGTGGCGCCGTTCGTGGCCGGGCCGGTGGCCGCCGACGTGGTCGCCACCTTCTCGGACGGCGGCCGGGGTATGATCGAGGCCAAGGTCGACATGACCGCCGCCCGCATGCGGCTGCCGGGGCTGGGGTGGTCCAAGGAGGAGGGCAAGCCCGCCGCCGCCGACGTGTCGGTGCGGTTGGAGCGGAAACAGATCGCCTCGGTGCCCGGTTTCAGCGTCAGGGCCGGCGACCTGGAGGCGGACGGACAGGTGAGCTTCACTCCGGACGGCGCGGCCCGGCGGATCGAGTTCGGCCGGTTGGCCTATGGCCGCACCAATGGCGAGGGAACCATCACGCTGCGTCCCGACAAGGCCGGCCTCGACATCGTCTTCAAGGGCGCCAGTTTCGACGCCCGGCCGCTGATCGCCCGCGACGAGGCGGCCAAGGGCGGCCTGGCCCGGCCGGAGGAGCGGGACAAGCCGCCGCCCATGGCGGTCAGCGCCAACGTCAGGACGCTGTGGGTCTCGGACAAGGGCTTCCTGGCCCTGGCCACGGCCAGGATGAGCCGCGACGCCGAGGAGTGGCGGACCATGACCCTGAAGGGTTCGCTTCCCGCCGGCCGGAACTTCACGGCCACCCTTCAGCCCGGCTCTTCCCGGCGGCGCGATTTCACCGTCGCCTCCGACGATGCCGGCGCGGTGATGCGGGCCTTCGACGTCTATGGCGACATGGCCGGCGGCGATCTCGTCATCGAGGGCCACATCGACGACAGCCGGCCGGACCAGCCCTTCATCGGCACCGCCAGGGTCTCGGACTATCATATCCGCAACGCGCCGGCGCTGGCGCGGCTGCTGACCGTGGCGGCCCTGGCCGGCATCCTGGATCTGCTGAAGGGCGAGGGGGTCGGCTTTTCGTCGCTGGAAGTACCGTTCACCCTGTCGGATGGCTTGCTGGAGATCAAGGACGGCCGAGCCTGGGGGGCGGCCCTGGGGCTGACCGGCAAGGGACAGATCGATCTCGACCGTTCCAACATGGCGCTGGAAGGCACGGTGGTGCCGGCCTACGCCCTGAACAGCGTGCTTGGCAACATTCCGCTGCTGGGCTGGCTGGTGACCGGCGGCGAAAAAGGTGGCGGCATCATCGCCTTCAATTACAGCATGAAGGGACCGACGTCGGATCCGAGCGTGGTGGTCAACCCGTTGTCGGCGCTGACTCCAGGCTTCCTGCGCAAGCTGTTCAACATCTTCGACGACGGCAGCGAGACCGACGCCCGCAAGGGAGTCGACAAGCCGCGCTGACATCATTCCGGCCCCACGACCGCGGAGTTCGATCCTTGACCGACATATCAGACGCCATGCTGCGCGACATCTTCGCCGCCACCAGGACCATCGCGGTGGTCGGGGCCAGCGCCAACCCCGAGCGGGCCAGCCATTACGTCATGGCCTTCCTCCAGGGGCGCGGCTACCGGACGATTCCGGTCAATCCCGGTCTGGCCGGACAGCAATTGCTGGGCGAGACCGTCCATGCCGACCTCGCCTCGATTCCTGTCGCCGTCGACATGGTGGATATCTTCCGCAATTCCGAGGCGGCGGGAGAGATCACCGATCAGGCCATCGCCATCGGTGCCAAGGTGGTGTGGATGCAGTTGGGGGTGGTCAACGACGCGGCGGCGGCGCGGGCACGGGCGGCGGGGCTGCGCGTGGTGATGAATCGCTGTCCCAAGATGGAATTGCCGCGGCTGGGATAGGGACGCCGCGGCGTTTCCCGTCGGTTACCCGCGGCGCAGCGGGCCGCCCATGGACGCCCAGCCCATGATGCCGCCCTGCATGCGGTTGATCTCGCCGTCCCAGCCCGCCGCCGTCAGCAGCCCCGCGGCGGAGCCGCAACGCACGCCGCTGCGGCAATGGATCACCAGCTTCTTGCCGGCCTCGGGCTTGGGCACCCGCGTCGGATTGAACGAGCTGAGCGGCAGATTGATGGCGCCCGGAATGCTTTCGGAAGCGAATTCATTGGTTTCGCGCACATCGATCATCACCACCTCGCCGGCCTCCCACCAACCGCGAATGGTGGCGGGGTCGACCACCCGCACCCGCTCGTCGGCGGGCTGAGCCCCA
The DNA here is from genome assembly GCF_902729425.1 of Magnetospirillum sp. SS-4. Classification (GTDB taxonomy): domain Bacteria; phylum Pseudomonadota; class Alphaproteobacteria; order Rhodospirillales; family Magnetospirillaceae; genus Phaeospirillum. The sequence goes on from NZ_CACVCH010000002.1 coordinate 42,780, forward strand.
GCCCCGGAACCGCCAAACAACCGGCTGAACATCGCAATCATCCCATTCCTGTCATTGCCTGGGGGGTAATGTAGCCATCGGCCGCCACTCCACAAGAGGTCTCTGCCTGCGCTTTTTGCATGGGGGGGTATTGGAATGCCGGGGCGGCAACCCCACAAATAAGAATGACTTTAAGGGGCGGCTTTCCGGGCTGCCCCGGTCATCCGCCGGTTCCGGCGGGTCGAGACGGCAGGGAGGGCAGTCCACATGAGACGGTCGGCACTGGCGTGGACGGCGGCGATCGCCGTCGTGTATCTGGCTCGGGCGGCATTCGCCTCCGAGCCGCAATCCTGGGCGATGGGGTTTCAGCCGGCGGCGTCTCCGACCATGGAGCGCATCGCCTCGCTGTCCGATTTCATCAACGTGATCATCATCGCCATCACCTTGCTGGTGGTCGGCCTGCTGGGCTACGCCTGCTGGCGCTTCAGCGCCAGCCGCAATCCCAAGCCGGCGACGTGGGCGCACAACACTCCGCTGGAAGTGGCGTGGACCGCCATTCCGGCCGTCATCTTGCTGCTGATCGCGGTGCCGTCGTTCCGGCTGCTGTACTTCATGGACCGCACCCAGGACGCCGAGATGACGCTGAAGATCATCGGCCACCAGTGGTACTGGAGCTACGAATACCCGGACCACGACTTCAGGTTCGACGCCTTCATGGTCCAGGCCGAGGACCTGAAGCCGGGCCAGCCCCGGCTGCTCGCCACCGACAACGAGGTGGTGCTGCCGGCCGGAATCCCCATCCGGATTCAGATGACCGCCGACGACGTCATTCACGCCTGGGCGGTTCCCGCGTTCGGGGTCAAGACCGACGCGGTTCCCGGCCGCCTGTCCGAGACCTGGGTCAAGATCGACCGGCCCGGAACCTATTACGGCCAGTGTTCGGAACTGTGCGGCGTTAACCACGGCTTCATGCCGATTCAGGTCAGGGCGGTCTCCAAGGAGGAATTCGCCGCCTGGACCCGGGAGGCCAAGCAGAAATTCGCCCGCATCGACGGTACGCCGCCGGTCGCCACCATAGCCTCGGCGAAGGAGTAACCGCCATGAGCAGCACCACTCCCCATGGCTGGCGCCGCTGGCTGTATTCCACCAATCACAAGGACATCGGCACCCTCTATCTGGGGTTCGCGGTGATCGCCGGCCTGATCGGCGGCGCCATGTCGGTGATGATCCGCATGCAGTTGGCCCAGCCGGGGGGCACCGTGTTCGGCGGCGACTGGCACCAGTACAACGTGTTTGTCACCTCGCACGCCCTGATCATGGTGTTCTTCACGGTGATGCCGGCCCTGATCGGCGGTTTTGGCAACTGGTTCGTGCCGCTGATGATCGGGGCGCCGGACATGGCCTTTCCCCGTCTGAACAACATCAGCTTCTGGTTGCTGCCGCCGGCCTTCGCCCTGCTGCTGCTGTCGCTGGTGCAAGGCAGCGGCTCGGGCACCGGCTGGACACTCTATCCACCGCTCAGCACCATCGGCCATCCCGATCCCTCGGTGGATTACGCGATCTTGTCGCTGCATCTGGCCGGCATCAGCTCGGTGCTGGGCGCCGTCAACTTCATCGCCACCATCCTCAACATGCGGGCGCCGGGGATGACCATGCACCGCATGCCGCTGTTCGTATGGTCGATGCTGGTCACCGCCTTCCTGCTGCTGCTGTCGGTGCCGGTGCTGGCGGGGGCGCTGACCATGCTGCTCACCGACCGCAATTTCGGCACCACCTTTTTCGCCCCGGCCGGCGGCGGCGATCCGCTGCTGTACCAGCACCTGTTCTGGTTCTTCGGCCATCCCGAAGTCTACATCATGATCCTGCCGGCCTTCGGCATCATCAGCCAGATCATCGCCACCTTCTCCAGAAAGCCGGTGTTCGGTTATCTCGGCATGGCCTACGCCATGGTCTCCATCGGGGTGGTCGGGTTCGCGGTGTGGGCGCACCACATGTTCACCTCGGGCCTGAACGTCGACACCCGGGCCTATTTCACCGCCGCCACCATGGTCATCGCCGTGCCCACCGGCATCAAGGTGTTCAGTTGGATCGCCACCATGTGGGGCGGCTCCATCACCTTCCGGGTGCCGATGTTGTGGGCGGTGGGATTCATCATGCTGTTCACCATGGGCGGCGTCACCGGCGTGGTATTGGCCAACAACCCGGTGGACGTGGCGCTGCACGACACCTACTACGTCGTCGCCCATTTCCATTATGTGCTGAGCCTGGGCGCGGTGTTCGCCATGTTCGCCGGCTTCTACTACTGGGTCGGCAAGATGACCGGCCACGAATATCCTGAGACGCTGGGACGCATCCACTTCTGGGTGACCTTCATCGGCGTCAACCTCGCCTTCTTTCCGCAGCACTTCCTGGGCATCAACGGCATGCCGAGACGGGTTCCCGACTATCCCGACGCCTTCGCCGGCTGGAACATGGTGTCGTCCATCGGCGCCTACATCGCCTTCGCCGGCAGCGTGTTCTTCCTGGTGGTGGTGTGGCGGACCTTCGCCGCCGGCCGCAAGGTCGAGGCCAATCAATGGGGGGATGGCGCCACCACCTTGGAATGGACGGTCAGTTCGCCGCCGCCGGTTCATTCATTCGAGACGCAGCCCCGAATCGGCGGCAGTCCCCACCTCACCTCGGCGGCGGAGTAGGGGCCATGACCCGCGGCATGGCGATGACGGTGGCGGCGACGGTGGCGGTGGTTCTGGCCATGTCCGGTCTGGTGGCGGCCAGCGTGCCGCTCTACCGGGCGTTCTGCGAGGCCACCGGCATCGGCGGGCAGCCCAGGCAGGTGGCCGCCACCTCGGCGGTCCCGGTGGGGCGCGAGGTCACCATCCGCTTCGACGCCTCGGTGGCCAAGGGCCTGGCGTGGCGCTTCGCCCCGCAGGTCCGCGAAATGACGGTCCACCTGGGCGAGGACAGCCTGGCGGTGTTCACCGCCACCAACCTGTCGGATCATCCGGTTACCGGCACCGCGGTGTTCAACGCCACCCCAGACAAGATCGGACGCTACGTCGCCAAGATCGAGTGTTTCTGCTTCACCGAGCAGGTGCTGCAACCGGGCGAGACCGTTCACATGCCGGTCAGCTTCGTGATCGACCCCGCCATGGCCGAGGACCCCCATGCCGGCGAGGTCGGCACCATCACCCTTTCCTACACGTTCTTCCGGGCCGAGGCGCCCGTCACTGGAACTGGAAGAGGACGGTCATGAGCCACGCACCCCACTCCCATCCCTACCATCTGGTCGATCCCAGCCCCTGGCCGCTGCTGGGCGGCGTGTCGGCCTTCGTGCTGGCCTGGGGCGGCGCCCATTACTTCCACAACCGGGATCAGCCCTGGGGGCTGCTGCTGGGGCTGGCGCTGCTGCTGTTCACCATGTTCGCGTGGTGGCGCGACGTGGTGCGCGAGGCCCGATCGGCCGGCACCCACACCGCCGAGGTCCGGCACGGCCTGAAGATCGGCATGGTGCTGTTCATCGCCTCGGAGGTGATGTTCTTCGCCGCCTTCTTCTGGGCGTTCTTCCATTCCAGCCTGAAGGTCGGCCCCATGGTCAGTCAGTGGCCGCCGGCGGGAATCGAGGTGCTGGACACCTGGCACATCCCCTTCGTCAACACCCTGATCCTGATGAGTTCCGGCCTGACCCTGACCCGGTCGCACCATGCCCTGATCCGGGGCGAGCGGAGCGTCAGCGTCCGCTGGCTGGCGGCGACCATCGTTCTGGGAGTGATCTTCCTGGGATTGCAGGCATACGAATACGGCGTCGCGGTGTTCGCCTTCACCGACGGCATCTATCCGTCGGTGTTCTACATGGCCACCGGCTTCCACGGCTTTCACGTCCTGGTCGGGGTCTGCTTCCTGGGGGTGTGCCTGGGGCGGACGCTGAGCGGCGACTTCACCGCCGAGCGGCATGTGGGATTCGAGGCGGCCGCCTGGTACTGGCACTTCGTCGACGCGGTGTGGATCTTCCTGTTCGTATGGGTCTACTGGTGGGGCAACGGCTGACGACGCCTATTCCCACTCGAACGCCTCGGCGGGGCGGGGGCGTCCCAGCAGGTATCCCTGGGCCTCCTCGCAGCCGAGGCCGGTGATCATGGCCATCTGCGCCTCGGTCTCGACTCCTTCGGCGACCACCTTCATGCCCAGGCGATGGCCCAACTGCACCGAGCTTTCGACGATGGCCAGCGAGCCTTCCTCGACCAGCGCCTTGGCGATGAAGGCCTGGTCCACCTTGAGTTCGGTGAAGGGGCCGTGCTGAAGCTGCTTCAGCGACGAATAGCCGGTGCCGAAATCGTCGATGGACAGCCCGAACCGGCGCATGCGCAACCGGGTCAGCACGTCGAGCGAGGCGGTGTAGTCGCTCATCAGGGCGGTTTCGGTGATTTCCAGGGTGATGGTGTCGGGAAACAGCCCCCGCGACGTCACCTTGCGCAGCAGCACTTCGGGCAGGTCGAGATTGCGCAGCGACAGCGGCGACAGGTTGAGGGCGATGCGCGGCTGAATTCCCTGTCCGCGCCACGCCCGGCATTGGTCCAGCGCCTGATCGATGATGGTCCCGGTCAGCCGTTCGATCAGCCCTTCCTTCTCGGCCAGCGGAATGAACTGGTCGGGGCCGATGATGCCACGATCGGGATCGATCCAGCGGGCCAGCACCTCGGCTCCCTTCACCATCCGGTCGGCGACGCCGAACTTGGGCTGGAAATAGGGCGTCACATGCCCCTGGGCCAGGGCGGCGTCCAGGGCGGCGGCATCGGGAACGTAGCGGCTGGCGGCGCGTTCGGCCACCGCCGGGCGGATGGGGTCGTCCACCGCCGCCAGGATGTCGTAGAGCGCGGCCAGATCGGCCAGCACGAACGGCTTGTGCAGAACCCCGGCCACCTTGAGGCCGCGTCCTTCGGCCAACCGGCGGGCGGCGTCCAGCACATGGACGTCGTGACCGCTCATCAGCACCAGATGGGCGGCGGAATTGTTGTCGCCGAGGAAACGGATGATCTCGATGCCGTCCATTCCGGGCATGGCCAGGTCGAGGAAGATGCCGCGCAGGTCGATGGAATAGCGGCAGGCGAAGTCCTCGAAATTATCGCACCATTGGGTGGCGAAGCCCATGTCGTCGCCGACATCGGCGACCAGTTCGCACATGTCGCGCTCGTCGTCGAGGATAAGGACGGGCGGGCGTCTGGTGCCGGCATTATCCGTCATGATGGCGGGGTCTCCTGGGATGTGTCGAGCACCTCGCGGACGAGGCGGGCCAGATCAGCCTTGCCGTAAGGCTTGACCAGCAGATGCCGGTGAAGCTCGGAAGCGGCGCCGGGCCGGTTGTGGGCATATCCGGTGAAACCGGAGGTGAACACCACCTTGCAGCGCCGTCCCAATTCGCGGACGCGGCGTTCAAGCGCGAAGCCGTCGATGCCGTGGGGCATGACGACGTCGGTGAACAGAAGGTCGATATCGTCGCTCCGTTCCAGGATGGTCAGCGCCTCGGCGGGATTGCCGCAGACGATGGTGCGGTAGCCGAGGTCGGAAAGGAATTCCCCGGCGATCTCGGCCAGATGGATCTCGTCATCCACCACCAGCACGGTTTCGGCGCCGCGCGGCATGGCGTTCGCCGTTTCGTCGGTGACGGCGGGGCTTGCCGGGGCGGCGACGGTCAGGCGCGGCAGATAGAGCCGGAAGGTGGTGCCGGTTCCCACCTCCGAATAGGCGCGGATATGGCCGCCCGAGCGCTTGGTGAAGCCGTAGACCATGGACAGGCCGAGGCCGGTGCCCTTGCCGCGCTCCTTGGTGGTGAAGAACGGCTCGAAGATGTGGTCCAGCACGTCCTTGGCGATGCCGGTGCCGGTGTCGCTGACCGATACCGCCACGTAGTCGCCGGCGGTCAGATTGGGATCGATGCGCCGGTATTCCGGGGCGATGACCAGATTGGCCGCCTCGATGATCAGCAATCCGCCGTCGGGCATGGCGTCGCGGGCGTTGATGGCCAGGTTGAGCAGGGAATCCTCGAACTCGCTGCGGTTGATTTCGGTCATCCACAGATCGGGGGCCAGCACCGTCCGGATTTCCACCCTTCGGGTCAAGGTCCGTTGCAGCATCTCGTGCATGCCGGTGATGACCTCGCCGACATCGCAGGCGGCCTTGCCCTGACTGGCCTGATCCTGTCGCGAGAAGGCCAGCAGGCGCCGGGTCAGGTCGGCGCCGCGCCGGGCGCTGTTCAGGGCGGTCGCGACCCGCTTGGAGGCCTTCTCGTTGTCGGCGACGCTCTTTTCCAGCAGTTCCAGATTGCCGGCGATGATGCCCAGCAGATTATTGAAGTCATGGGCGATGCCGCCGGTCAGATGCCCGACCGCTTCCAGCTTCTGCGAGCGTTGCAGCGCCGCCTCGGTGCGTTTCTGGTCGGACAGGTCGCGGATGAAGGCGGTGAACAGCCCGTGATCGGGCAGGTGGGTTATGGTCAGTTCCACCGGCAGGATGGTTCCGCCGGCATGCAGCGCCGTCATTTCCAGCCGCTGGCCGATCAGCCGCGACGGCTGTCCCGACACCACCCGGGCGAAGCCGTGCAGGTGTGCCTGGCGATGTTCTTCCGGAATGATCACGTCACTGACCTCGTGGCCGATGACGGCTTCCGCCCGGACGCCGAAGATGCGTTCGGCGGCGGGGTTGAATTCGACGATGCGGCCGTCGCGGTCGACGGTGACGATGGCGTCCAGGGCCGCGTTGAGAATACTGGTCTTGACTTCCTTGCTGGCCTGGAGCGCCCGCTGCGCCGCCAGTTGCTCGCCGATGTCGCGGAAGGTGATCACCGCCCCCCGCGCGCCGTCCGGCCGGTCGATGGGGGTGGTGGTGTAATGGATGGGAACGCTGCCGCCATCCTTGCGCCAGAACACCTCGCCCTCGACGCTGCACTTGGCGCCGTCGCGCAGCGTCGTGGTCAGCGGGCAATCCTCGGCGGGGTAGGGGCTGCCGTCGACGTGGCTGTGATGCAGCAGCTGATGGGAATCCCGGCCGATCATCTCGTCGGCGCCGTAGCCCACCATCTCCTCGGCGGCGCGGTTGACGAAGATGACGCGGCCGCCAGGGTCGAGGCCGATGACGCCTTCTCCCACCGAACCGAGAATCAGGCGGGTCTGCTCCTCGGCGGCGCCGTGGGCGAGCAATTCCTGGCGCAGGCGGTTCGACATGGGTCTGAACACCCCGAACCAGGCGAAGACGAGGGCTCCCATCTGGACCAGGAGGCCGACGGAGACGTAGCGCTGCAAGCGGGAGGCGTTGGCGCGGCTTTCCATCTCGTAGCGGGCCACCACCTTTTCCAGCCCGGGCAGCAGCACGTTGCGGGCCATGTCCGAAAGATTTTGCAGCAACGGATCTTCGGCCTGGGTCGCCTCGTCGGCGGTCTCGGCATAGTTGCGGGCGAAGATGACGAAGTTGCGGACGCCGGAATCAAGCGCGGTGGCCGGGCCGAAATACAGTTCCCACAGTTCGGGCGACATGCCGCGGCTGTTGCTCTCGTTGATCAGAAAGGCCTGGGCCTCCTTCATCTCGGTGGCGCTGTCGGCCATCAGCTCGCGGAACCGGGCCCGTTCCTCCGGGGCGGCTCTGGCCGCGCTCTGAAAGCCGTAGGCGATGATCCGTTGCGACAGCATGCGCTGGCGTCCCGCCACGTTGATCAGGGTGCCGTCGTCGAACAGATAGGCGACCGTCCATTCCAGGGTCTGGTAGCCGCCCAGCGCCAGAACCAGCAAGGTCGCCAGCACCGCCGCCTGCCGTCGGACCAGGGTGGCCAGCAATATATGGGTTCTTGACCGGACCTCCCCCATGGGGCGAATTCCATCCTGAGCAATATATATCAATCAGCCTATGGCTTAGGCCAATGTCGGCATATTAAATACCGGTATCTGATGTTTATCAAGTTGTCGTCATGGCGCGGGCGACGGGGATTACCGGTTTCAATACGGGCAATCGGAGCGTCCGCACGACTTTGCCGACCCGGCCGGCTGCCAGGTGCCGCAGGCCCGGCATTCCACCAGGGTTTCAGCCTCGATTCCGAAGACGGCCTGGGCCGGTTCGGGAGGCGGCGGCGGTTGGCGTCGCTTCAGTTCGGCCACGCGGGTCAGATGGCGAAATCCGAACCAGATGATGGCGATCACCGCGACGGTGAGGAGAAACTTTCCAAACATGATCCCTTATGGCCCGCGTGGTTCAGGGAATCAAGCCCGCCTTGCCGCGCAGGATCGCCTCGGCTTCGTCGGCATAGGCGCCGTCGGGCCGGTGCAGGACCAGTCCGGGCAGCAACTCCATGGGAGCCTTGGACCCCTTGCGGCCCCGCACGATCACCCGACCGGCCGGACGGTCCGGCTTGGGCCACAGCGGCAGGATGCGGACCTCGCCGATTCCCCGCCCGGCCAGGGCCGCCAGCAAATCGCCCAACCGGTCGGCGCGATGGATGACGCTCAGCCGTCCCTTGGGTCTCAGCAGGCGGACTGCCGCCTTGATCCAGCCGGCCAGATCCAGGTCGCCCTCCACATTGGCGACGGCCTTGACGGGGCCGGGGGGCGACGTGCCCCGGCCCTCGCGATGGAAGGGCGGATTGGTCATGACGTGGTCGAACGGCCCGAGGTCGAGGGAAGGGGCGGCCGCCGATCCTTCCACCACCTTGAATTCGGCGGCGCGGCCGTTGGCCTCGGCGTTGATGCGGGCCAGCATCGCCAGTGCCGGCTGGATTTCCAGCCCGGTAACCCGCAGGTCGGGGTGGCGGGCCAGCAGGCACAAGGCGGCAGCGCCGACGCCGCATCCGAGGTCGAGGACATGGTCGCCGTTCCGCGCCGACACCGCCGCCGCCAGCAGGACCGGGTCGATGGCGGCGCGATAGCCGTCGGCCGGCTGGTGCAGGATCACCGTTCCGTCCAGCAGGCGGTCCTCGGTGATGGTCATGGCGGGCGGGAAGGGCATGAATTCGTCCGAAACCTGGATAGGGGAGTGATGTAAGCTTGACCGGCTTTCCGCCGCGACACTATGTTCGTCCCGCGGGTAGGTCTTGGCCCGCGCGGGAGGAGATTCGGCATCGTGGCGATCGTGGTCAATCTTGAGGACGAGCGCGGCAAGAAGTCAAAAAGCTTCGATGCGCTGGTGGCTTTGGTCAAGGACGACTTGCAGAAGGTCAACAAGACCATTGTCGAGCGCATGCACAGTCCGGTGGCGCTGATCCCTCAACTGGCCGGCCACATCGTCGCCGCCGGCGGCAAGCGGTTGCGTCCGGTGCTGACCCTGGCATCGGCCAGGCTGGCCGGCCATGCCGGCGAACGTCACGTCAAGCTGGCCGCCTGCGTCGAGTTCATCCACACCGCCACCCTGCTGCATGACGACGTGGTCGATGAATCCGACCTGCGGCGCGGCCAGGCCTCGGCCAATGCCCTGTTCGGCAACAAGCCCAGTGTGCTGGTGGGCGATTTCCTCTTCTCGCGCTCGTTCGAACTGATGGTGGAGGATGGGTCGCTGGCGGTGCTGGCGATCTTGTCGCGGGCGTCGTCGGTGATCGCCGAGGGCGAGGTGCTGCAACTGATCACCACCAACGACACAGAGACCAGCGAGGATGCCTACCTGGAGGTGATCCGCTCCAAGACCGCCGCCCTGTTCGCCGCCGCCTGCCGCATCGGCGCGGTGGTGGCCGAGCGTCCGAAGGTCGAAGAAGAGGCGCTGGAATCCTATGGCCTCAACCTGGGAATCGCCTTCCAGTTGATCGACGACGTGCTGGATTACTCGGCCAAGCAGGCGGTGCTGGGCAAGACGGTGGGGGACGATTTCCGCGAGGGCAAGATCACCCTGCCGCTGATCCTGGCTTTCCGGCGTGGCGACGAGGAGCAGCGGACGTTCTGGCGCCGTTGCGTCGAGGACCTGGAGCAGCGGGACGGCGACCTGGACCATGCCATCGCCCTGATGGAGAGGCACGGCAGTCTGGCCGCCACCGTCGCCCGCGCCCGCCATTATGGCGAGATCGCCCGCGATGCCCTGGGCATCTTTCCCGACTCGCCGGTCAAGCAGGCCATGCTGGACGTGATCGATTTCTGCATCGATCGGGCGTATTAGCCGAGCTTCGGTTCTTCCTCTCGCGCCATTCGGCGCAGCAGGGCAAGGCCGTCCTCCAACCCGTCCATGTGGTGATCGAGCCATTTGCGGCCCAGCGGGCCGTTGAACGGCCACGCCGCGCAGCGCGAGGCGCGGGCCGCCATCTCGCACTCATAGGCGTGGATGATGCCGTTGATCTGATGGCGCCGCAATATCGGCGGAAGGACGTCGAGGAAAGCAAGCTTCAGCCGCAATCCCGCCTGTCCGAACGCGCTGAGCGGGGCCGGAACCGGCTGGGTCAGCAGGTCCAGCAGGCGGCGGCGGCCCGATCCGGTCAGCGACAGTTTTTCTTCACCGGGCGGGCAGGAGAGGTGGCCGTGCTCCACCAGCGCTTCGACGGTGTCGAACACCACCTGGCCGGTGGGCGACCACAGCGGCCCGGCCAGGGCCTCGACCGCCAGTCCCACATCCTCGATGGTGATCGGGCCGCGTTCGGCGCAGCCCAGCGCCGCCAGCCAGATATAATCCGACGGCGTCATCAGACGCGGCGCGATGCTGGGCTGGCGGTCGATAAATCCCATGGCGTCACCTATGAATGCAATTGCGAATTAATCGCAATATGTCATGAAGCGACCTTCCGGACAAGAGAAAACGCGCGAGCTATTGCCTGACCAAGGTGTAGTTGAGGGCGTCCTCGGCGGCGCGCACCAGGGCGCGGGCCTTGTTCATGCACTCCTCGTGCTCGGACAGCGGCACCGAATCGGCGACGATGCCGGCGCCGGCCTGAACATACATGGTGCCGTCCTTGACCAGGGTGGTCCGGAGCGCGATGCAGGTGTCCATGTTGCCGTTGCCGTCGAAATAGCCGATGGCGCCGGCATAGAACGAGCGCCGCTCGGTCTCCAGTTCGTCGATGATCTCCATGGCCCTGATCTTGGGTGCGCCCGAGGTGGTGCCGGCGGGAAAGCCGGCCATCAGCGCGTCCATGGCGTCGCAATCCGGGCGAATCCGGCCTTCGACATTGGAAACGATGTGCATGACGTGGGAGTAATACTCCACCGCCATCTTCTTGGTGACCGAGACCGAGCCGATGGCGGCGACCCGCCCGACGTCGTTGCGGCCGAGGTCGAGCAGCATCAGATGCTCGGCCAGTTCCTTGGGGTCGGCCAGCAGGTCGGCGGCCAGTTCCTCGTCCTCGGTGGGGCTGGCGCCGCGCCGCCTGGTGCCGGCGATGGGGCGGATGGTCACCCGTTCATCCCTGAGACGGACCAGGATTTCCGGGCTGGACCCCACCAGCTGGAAATCGCCGAAGTCGAGGAAGAACAGGAATGGGCTGGGATTGAGCCGGCGCAGCGAGCGGTACAGCGAGAACGGCGGTAGCCGGAACGGTACCGCCAGGCGCTGGGACAGCACGACCTGGAAGACGTCGCCGGCGTCGATGTATTCCTTCGCCTTCGCGACCATGGCGCAGTAATGCTCGGGCGACACGCCGGGAACCGGCACCGGCTGGTGCTCGGCCCGCGACGCGCCGGCATAGGTGTGGGGCAGGGGGCATTCCAGCGCCTCGACCACATGCTCCAGGCGTTCCGAGGCAAGGTCCCAGGCCGCCTGCGCGTCCATGCCGGGGCGCGGCCATACCGAGGCCACCGCTGTCAGGGTGCCGTTGACGTTGTCGAACACCGCCATGACGGTGGGGCGCATGAAGATGCCGTCGGGGATGCCGATGGGGTCTGGATTGGAATCGGGCAGCCTTTCCACCAGCCGCACCATGTCGTAGGTCATGTAGCCGATCAGGCCGGCCGACATAGGGGGGAGATGGGGCGGCGTATCGATGCGGCATTCCGCCACCAGCGCCCGCAGGCTGTTCAGCGTGCCCGAGGTCTCGGCCACCGGGCAAGGCGTGAAGCCGCTGGATTTGGAACGGGCGTTGCGATTGATCCAGGCGCGGTTGCCCTGGCATTTCCAGATCAGGTCGGGCTTCAGCCCCAGGATGGAGTAGCGGCCGCGCACGGCGCCACCCTCCACCGATTCCAGCAGGAAGGCGTTGGGTTGGCCGTTGGCCAGCTTGAGGAACGCCGAGACCGGCGTCTCCAGGTCGGCGACCAGGACGCGCCAGACCACCTGGGGCTTGCCGGCATCGTAGGTGGCGGCAAAGTCAGGGAAGTCGGGCTGGAGTCTCATGATCACTCTTCGCGGGAAAGCTGGGACCGGTCGACCTTGACGCCGAACGTGGTATTCAGGGCGGAGACATACTGGTCGGCGATGTCGGCGCCCAGGGATTGCGCCACCCGGCGGCCGGCGGCCTCGGTGATCGGCGGATTGGCCTTGGAATCGAACGGTTCGATCCTGGCGAGGCGGGCGACCAGGGTGGCCGATTGCTGGCTGCCGATGGCGACGCCGCCGGGCTGGACTCGGAACAGCTCGGCGATGATGGCGGGCGGCAGGGTCGATCCCTCGGCCGGTTCGCGGCCGAAGGGCTGGGTGGTCTCGACCTTGGCGCCGACCGACTGGGCCAGGGCGGTGATGGATGATCCGGACTTCAGCTTTTCCGCCAGGGCCTCGGCCTTCTGCCGGGCGAGGTCGTGGCGGCGCTCGGCCTGCCAGGTGGCCACCACCTCGGCCTTGATGTCGGCGAGCGGCTTGGGCGCCGGCGCCGTCACGCCGTCGACGCGCAGCAGGAAGTAGCCGCCGCTGCGCAGCTCGGTCAACGGGCTTTCCGTGTTGGGTTCGGTCTGGAAGGCGACGTCGAGGAACTGGTCCGACTTGGGCAGGTCGCCGATCTGCTTGCCGTTGGGGCCGCGCCCGCCGGCGTCCACCGCCGGAAACTTGGTCAGCTTCAGGTCGAAGCGCTTGGCGGCCTCTTCCAGGGTGGCACCGCCGCCCAGGGCGTCCTCGACCTTGTTGGCCAGCTCGCCGAGGCCGTCCAGCGACTTCTCGCGCAGCAGGTCCTGTTCCAGTTGCTCCCTGACCTCGTCCAGGGTGCGGGTTCGGGCGGCCTGAATCTGGCTGATTTTCACCACATGCCAGCCCAGGGCGGTCTTGACCGGCTGGCTGGTGCCGCCGGCAGGCAGCTTGAACACCGCCTCGGCCAGGCCTTCGGGCAGGTCGCCCTTTTCCACCGAGCCGAGATCGATGCCCTGGCTGTCCAGCGCCTTGGCGATGGCGTCGAACGACTTGCCCTGGGTGACCATGTCGGCGGCCTTGGCGGCGGCGGCCTGGCTGTCGATCACGATCTGCGAGACCTGCCGGCGCTCGGGGGTGTTGAATTCCTCCTGGCGCTGCTGATAGGCCTCCTTGATCATCGTCTCGTCGATGGCGATGGAGCCGGCGACGTCGACCGGTTGCAGCAAGAGAACGGTCAGGGCGCGGTATTCCGGCGCCATGAAGCGGCTGGTGTTTTCCTTGTAGTAGGATTCCAGCTCGGTGATTCCCGGGGCCGCCGGCAGGGGGACGGATTCGTCGCGCACGGTGATGATTTCGGCCACCCGGCGCTCTTCGCGCCAATGCAGCAGCGGCGTCAGCAGGGTGGACGGCGCGACGATGCCGGACCCCAGGGTGCTGGCCATCTGGTTGCGGACCATGTTGGAGCGTTCGGCCCGCATGAAGGAATCTTCCGAATAACCGATCCGGCCGAGGCGGGAGCGGAACAGGTCGCGGTCGAACTGGCCGTTGGCGCCACGGAAGGCGGGGTTGGCGGCGATCTGGCGGATGATGGATTCATCGTTGGCGACCAGACCGAGGGAGCGGGCCGCCTCGTCGATCAGGGAACGGGTGATCAGGGAATCTATGGTGCGTTCCATCATGCCCATCTTGCGGGCGTCGTCGGCGTTCAGCTTGCCGCCGAACAGGGGTTGCAGGCGCTCGACCTCGCGCTTGAACTCGGTATTGACTTCGCTGGCGCTGATGGCGGTCTTGCCCACCTCGATGGCCGGGCCGCGCGACCCGCCGCCGCGAACGACGTCGCCGACGCCCCAGGCCACGAAGGACAAGGCGAGAAGAGCGAACAGCAGTTTGACGACCCAGGTCTTGGAGGCGTTGCGAAATACATCCAGCATCGAGTTCAACCAGATCCCGGGAGAAAGAGGGAAGGCGACCGCGCCCCTCCCCCACGGGAGGCGGTCCTTTTGGAAGCGCGCATAATAAGGGGGGGGGAGGGGGGCCGCAATATGGAAGTGCGGAGACTGTCGACGGCGCGTGACCCGGCCGGATTCCGAAGGCCCTGCGGAGGCGGATGCGATGGAGCGCCCATGTCAATTCACCCATTAACAATTATGACACATACGGCCAAAATCCTGTTTGCCGGGCGGCTCCTATAGTCGCGACTGACCGGTGGTCTGACCACTGTCGCTGATTTCGCGATCATCCGGATGGTTGCCGGCCCCGGTATGTGACATTGTTAAAAGTTGGTGCCGCGGCGCCCTTGCCTCTATGCCGGTTGGAGGGGCGGACGCGATAATCTTGGAGCTTGAATGCACAAGCTGCTGGCCCGTCAACTCCGCAAGGCCGCCGAGGGAAGTCCCGACGGCACGGTGGATCTGGCCCGTCTGGTCGCCATGGTCGATCTCGCCTACGACGAGTCCGACCGGGAACGCCGCCTGAAGGACCGTGCCCTCGACGTGATGCAGGCCGAGGTGGACCAACTGAGCCAACGGGTGGCCGAACAGGCCGAGGCGCGTTTCAACCTGCTGATGGACAATGTCGGCGAGGCGGTGATCGTCATCGGCGCCAGGGGGCATATCGAGGGGTTCAACCGCGAGGCCGAGAAGATTTTCGGCTACGTCGCCGCCGAGGTGATGGGGCGAAACATATCGTGCCTGATGCCGTCCGACCTGGCCGCCGTCCACGACGCATTCCTGGCGGGATCGAAAAAGGACAGCAACACGCGCGTTCTTGGTCAGGGGGGGCGGGAACTGCTGGGAGCCCGCAAGGGGGGCGAGATATTTCCCGTCGAGATCGCCATCGGCGAGGTCTCGACCGGCAGCCATCGCCAGTTCATCGGGGTCGTCCGCGACATCACCCTGCGCAAGCAGGCTGAAATCGAGCTGCGGGAAAGCGAGAGCCGGTTCCGCGATCTGGCGGGATCGGCCTCCGACTGGTTCTGGGAAAGCGATGCCGATCACCGCCTGACTTTCGTGTCCGACCGGATCGGCAGCGTGCTTGGCGTCAAGCCTGTCGCCATCTTGGGGCATACCTGGTTCGAGATCGGCCTGGACGACCATCCCGAGCGTGCCGCCGCCCACTGGAACGACCTGCGCTCGCACGCAAGTTTCCGCGATCTGGTCTTTACCGTCGGCCCCCCGGACGGCAAGGACCGCAAGGTCATCCGCCTCAGCGCCATTCCCATGTTCTCGCACGATGGCGCCTTTCTCGGGTATCGCGGTGTCGGCGCCGACATCACCCGCGAGGCGGCGGCGGTCGAACGGGCCATTCAGGCGCGGGAACAGTTGCGCGACGCCATCGACAGCATCACCGACGCCATCGCCGTCTACGACAGCAGCGAGAAACTGGTGATCTGCAACCAGGCCTATGCCGATACCCTGGACCGTTCCCATGAATTCCTGTTTCCGGGAATCTCGTTCGAACAGGTGCTGAGGAACGGCCACCAGCGCAGATTCTTCGACATCGGAAACCAGGATTTCGACGAATGGCTGGTTGGCCGCATCAACCGTTTCCGCAACGCCGACGGCCGTTCGTTCATCGTCAAGCTGTCGGGAGACCGCTGGGTGCAAAGTCGGGAATGCCCGACCAGCGGTGGCGGCGTGGTGGCGGTTCGCACCGACATCACCGATCTGAAACGTCGCGAGGAGGATCTGGACTTCCTGCGCCGGCGCTACGAACTGATCCTGGATTCGGCGGGAGAGGGGATCGTCGGCCTCGACCATTGCGGCCGCGTCACCTTCGCCAACCGCATGGCCGGGGAAATCCTCGGCCGCGCCTGCGCCGAGATGATCGGCCAGTGCTTCCATTGCCTGGTCCATCCCGATCCGTTGCGGTGCGAAGGCCCATGCCCGGCCTCGGCCTCGCCGGTGGTCGAGGCCTATCTGAGCGGCATCCCCGGCCAGGTCAGCGGCGAGGTGGTCCGCGACAGTGACGGCCAAACCATTCCGGTGGATTACTTCGTCGCGCCCATCATCGACAAGGACCAGCCGTCGGGGGCGGTGCTGGTGTTCCGTGACGCCACCCTGCGGCTTCAGTTCGAGCGGGGCCAGGAGGAGTTGCAGCGCGAGCTGTCCTATCTGGTGGCGGAGCGCACCAGGGAGCTTCAACGCGAGATCGATACCCGGGCGCGGACCGAAACGGCCCTGCGGGCGTCGCGGGAACGGTTGAAGGCCATTACCGACAGCCTGTTCGAAGGGGTTCTGGTGCTGGACCGGGAGGGGTATGTCTCGTTCGCCAATCCATCCGCCAAGCAATTGCTGGAATGTGGCGATCACGGCACCGACATCGAAGGGTATCCCCTCGATATCCTGATGCGGGTCAGGGCGCCGGCGGGGGATCTTGCATTCAAGGACGCGCCGTTCCACCGGGTGATTCGGGACAATGCCGTCTTTCGCGACGACGATGCCGCCTTCGTCACCGCCTCGGGCAAGGTCTTTTCGGTGGCCTATGCCTGCTCGCCCCTGGGCGAGGACGAGGACAAGAGATCGGTCATCGTTTCGTTCCGCGACATCGAGGCGCTGAAGAAGGCCCAGCGCGAGTCGGTGCAGGCGTCCCGTCTCGCCAGCGTCGGCCAGCTCGCCGCCGGAATCGCCCACGAGATCAACACGCCGATCCAATATGTCGGCGACAATCTCCGTTTCATCAACGACGCCCTCGGCAAGCTGATGCTGGCCATGTCGGCCGGGCGGGAACTGGCGGCCGAAGCCGTGTCCCATCCGGACATGGAAGATGCCGTCGCCAGGTTCGAGGCGGCGTTCCGTTCGGCGAAGGTTCCGTTCCTTCTGACCGAGGTCCCCGCCGCCGTCGCCGAATCCCTCGACGGCGTCGCCCAGATCGCCAGAATCGTCCTGTCCATGAAGGAATTCTCCCACCCCGGCACCCGCAACAAGACCATGGCCGACATGAACCGTGCCCTGGACAGCACGCTGACCGTGTCGCGCAACGTATGGAAGCATGCCGCCGAGGTGGAGCGCGATTTCGACCTCTCGCTGCCGCCGATCCTGTGTTACGCCGGAGAGCTGAACCAGGTGTTCCTCAACCTGATCGTCAACGCCGCCCACGCCGTCGAATCGTCGGGAAAATCCCTGCCCGGCAGGATCACCATTTCCACCTCGCGCCATGGCGATGACGTGGTGATCTCCATCGCCGACAGCGGTTCCGGCGTGCCCGAAGCGATCCGGGAGCGGATATTCGATCCCTTCTTCACCACCAAGGAGGTGGGAAAGGGAACCGGCCAGGGATTGGCCATCTGTCGCGACGTGGTCATGACCAAGCATGGCGGCAGTCTGGAGCTTGCCGACAATGACGGCGGCGCCGCCGTGTTCATCGTCCGCCTTCCCATCAACGGGAATGACGAGCCGGGAGTCGAGGAATGACGGAAATGCTGCGTATTCTGTTCGTCGACGACGAACCTCATATCCTGAAGGGGCTTCGGCGATCCATGGCGGGCATGGACGACGAATGGGACATGACGTTCTGCACCTCCGGCGAGGAGGCGCTGGCGGTGATGCAGCGCGACGCCACCTTCGACGTGGTCATCTCCGACATGCGCATGCCGCGCATGGATGGGGCCGAGTTCCTTGGCGTCGTGCGCCAGCGCCATCCCGAAACCATCAGGGTCATCCTGTCCGGTTACGCCGAGATTGAATCGGTTCTCCGCACGGTCGGGCCGGCTCATATCTATCTCGCCAAGCCGTGCAGTGCCGAGGCCCTTCGCGACGCAATCTCGCGGCCCATTTCGCTGAAACGCCTGCTGTCGACCCCGTCCCTGCGTTCGGTGCTGGCCGGGCTCAGCAACCTTCCAAGCCTGCCGGGCCTCTTCCTTCAACTCGACCAGGAACTGCGCTCGCCCCAGTGTTCGGCCCAGACGGTCGCCGCCCTGATCGACAGGGACGTGGCGATGACTGCGGAATTGCTGCGCCTGACCAATTCCGCCTATTTTTCGGTCGCCAGCCCGGTGACCTCCACGTTGCAGGTGGTTCGCACCATTGGTCTGGAAACCGTCCAGGCGCTGGTGTTGCAGATCGGCATCTTCCGCCAGTTCGCCGGCAGCGCGTCCGTCGGTCCCATCCTTCAGG
This sequence comes from Magnetospirillum sp. SS-4, assembly GCF_902729425.1. Classification (GTDB taxonomy): domain Bacteria; phylum Pseudomonadota; class Alphaproteobacteria; order Rhodospirillales; family Magnetospirillaceae; genus Phaeospirillum. Next base: position 61,091 of record NZ_CACVCH010000002.1, read on the forward strand.
GACTGACGGATTACAGCCTGGCCATCGCCAATCTCGCCGAGGCCATATCCGTGTCCATGGGGACGGACCAGTCCAAGGCCAAGGCCGCCCATTGCGCCGCCATGCTGTCTCGAATCGGCATCCTGGTTCTGCTGGATGCCTATCCGGAGGTTTACGCCCGCCTGCTGTCGGGGGGCGGAACCGCCTTGCCCCTGCATCAGGCGGAGGAGGAGGCGTTCGGGGCCAGCCACGCCCTGGTCGGGGCCTACCTTCTTGGGCTGTGGGGCTTCGCCCCTCCGCTGGTCGAGGCGGTGGCCTTCGCCGGCACGCCGTCGGCCTGTCCCGGCCACGACAACGACACGCTGACCGCCCTTCACGCGGCGATGGGGCTCGGCCCCGCCCTGTCGGCCCTGATGCCGGTAGAAATTCAAAGCGCCACCGCCCTGGACATGGCATATCTTATCGAGGCTCGCAGGGACGGCCAGGTCATGCTTTGGCGTCGGTTGGCGGCGAATTCCCCGGGGGAGACAAGATGATGGCTGAACGAATCCTGGTGATCGACGACGATCACAACCTGCTGTCAGGATTGCGCCGCCAGCTCAGCGACACCTTCGACATCACCACGGCCCAGGGCGGCGCCGAGGCGCTGGAGGCGGTCCAGGCGGCGACGGCGGCGCAAACGCCGTTCGCCGTCGCCCTGTGCGACATGCGCATGCCGGGAATGGACGGCATCGAAACCCTGAAACGGATCAAGGAACTGGCGCCCGATACCGTCAGGGTCATGCTGACCGGCAACGCCGACCAGCAGACCGCCATCGAGGCCATCAACCAGGGCAATATTTTCCGTTTCTACACCAAGCCCTATCCGGTGGACCAACTGCGCGGCGGCCTGGAAGCCGCCTGCGAGCAATATCGCCTGGTGACGGCGGAAAAGGAATTGCTGGAAAAGACCCTGACCGGAAGCATCAAGGTTCTGGTCGACATCGCCTCGATGAACGATGCCGTGGTCGCCGGCCTGGCGACCCGGCTGCGGGATTGGGTGCGGCTGCTGACCACCGAGTTCAAGATGCCCCACCGCTGGCAGCTGGAAATCGCGGCGACCCTGATTCCCGTCGGGCAGGTGGCGATACCGCCGGAACTTATCGCCAAGAAGCGCTCGGGCGAGGCCCTGACCGAGCTGGAGCTGTCGCTGTTCGAGCGCAATCCGGAGGCGGCCCGCAACCTGATCGCCCATATTCCGCGACTGGCCAAGGTTTCCGAGATCGTCTACCTGCAAGACCGGGGGTTCGACGGCAGCGGCTTTCCTCCCGATGGCCCCACCGGCAACGACATTCCGCTGGATGCGCGCCTGCTGAAGATACTGAAGGATCTGGCCGAGGCCACCGATGGCGGGCCGTTGACCCGCGAGGCCTTCGCCGTCCTGGACAGGCGGCGTTCCCAGTACGATCCGGTCCTGCTGTCCAAGGTCAGGACCTGTCTGGAACGGGTGGTCGACATGATGCCCACGACCGCCATGGAGGTGCCGTTGGCTTCGCTCCGGGCCGGGCAGGTGGTGCTCTCCGACATCAGGCTCGCCAACGGCCACCTGATCCTCTCGGCCAATACCCAGTTGTCGGGGGCTCAGATCGAGCGCTTGCAGAACCTGCGCCGGATATTCACCTTCCTCGAACCGGTCAGGGTCCGGGTCTGACCTCGAACAGATAGCGGAGCTCCTCCAGCTTTTCCTTCAGTACGTAGGGAACCGCCTGGGCGAAGGTGTCGAGGATGGCCAGGCCGTTGACCACGGCGTCCTTCGAGAATGCCGCCCGAATCCGCTCCGACATGCCGATGTTGACCCCCGAGGCCGCCTGGTAGGCCGCCTGTAGGCCGGCAAGGGAGGGCGTGGCGCCGCCTTCGCCCCCCGTCTCGATGAACCGGCCGAGCAGATGGGTCGAGAACGCCCGGTACAGGGTTTCCTCCTCGTTGGCGAAGGGCAGGTGGAAGTGGGCCATTGGCCGGAGGAACGCCAGATGCGGGCAACCGCATGTCGCCCCGATCAGGCCGATCAGGGACGACATTCCCTGCTGCAACGCACCGTGGGCGATGACGGTCCGACGCTCGCTCACCACCTCGACGCTGGCGTTTTCGTAGGAATAGAACTGGTCGAAGTGGGCGATGAAGGGGGAAAGGGCCTGTGCGAAGGGGCAATGCGGAGACTGGCTGGAAACCAGGGGGCAATGGGAGCAGGGGTGAAAGTCCAGGGCCACCCACGCGGCGGCGGCGGCAACCGGGGGCAGGCGCAATTCGAAGGATCGCCGGTCGAAGTCCAGGGCGATGTCCTCGCTTGTTCCGGTGGGGAGGTGAAAGCGATAGAGGATGGTGGTGATGTCGGCGTTCACGTCTCGCTCCGAATCTGTCCCTGGCCGTCTTCCAGGAAATGGGTCCAGCCGCACGCCTTGCAAATACCGAGATGGCCGCTTTCCGCTTGATAATAGGTGATCGTGCTGCCGCATTGCGGGCAGGAGGTGACCCGTTTGGCCCGGAACATGTCCTCGATTCTCGACAGGTCGTGCTCGCGGCCCGCCACTTTCCCGCCGACATCGCTGATCTTGTCGGTCACCGCCTCCAGGGCGCTGGCGATGCGGTCGATGCGGGCCGCCAGCGGGCTGACCTCGGCGGTTCCCTTGCGGCGAAGGACGCTGTGAATCCGCGCCACCAACTCGCGCCGGTCGAATGGCTTGCCGACATAGTCGTCGGCTCCGACCTCCAGCCCGATAACCCTGTCGACGGTATCGTTCAGTCCGGTGACCATGATGATGGCGGCGTCGGTTTCCGCCCGCAGCCGCCGCGCGATGGATATTCCGCCTTCTCCCGGCATCTGGACGTCGAGCAGGACCAGGGTCGCCGGAGTCGCGGCCATCACCGACCAGAATTCGACGGCGTCGGCGCAGGTGCTGACCTGGAACCCCTCGCGTTCCAGGATCTGGCGCAGGGTCAGGCGAATGCCGTCGTCGTCGTCGACCACCGCGATATGGGTTGGAACGGACATCATCGACCTCTTTCCTTGCTTTCCGGCGGCGCCATCGGCAGGCGTAGGCGCACCGCCAGCCGGCCGTCATCGTCCATCACGGCGCTGATGGACACGCCGGCGCGGCGAGCCATCGATCCCGCCTGGCTCAGGTCGGCGTCCTGGCCCGGATGCCCGGCGAGCGGTTCGAACAGGCGGGGCAAGGATGCCGGAGAAGGCGGTGGGCCGTCGCCTTGCAGGGTCAGGATCACCGATTCCCGATCGGTGGAAACCCGCAGCCGGCCCTTTTCCCGTATGAAGGCGGTGGAGTGGTGGGCCAGGGCGTCGAGGGTGGCGAGCAGCTCCGATTCCTCGGCCATGACCGGAATATCCATCGCCGGAGCGTCGATCTCGATTGCCGGCGACGTTTCCGCCAGTTGCCCCAGGATTGCGCTCAGGGCGAGTGGCGACGGGGGAGCGCCGGGTGGACGGGCGAAGTCCTGCAACTTCCGGCAGGTTCCCGCCGCGCCCCGGGCGGCGTTCAGGGCGGTTTCCACCAGCGCGGGGTCATGGGGGCGGCCGGCGGCGGCATCCTCCTGCGCCATTTCCAGGTTGGCGATGATCACCGCCAGGGCATTGTTGAAGTGATGCGCCGCCCTCGCGGCCAGACGGGCCTGCGCCGACAGTTCAAGATCGCGTTCGTCCGATGGAGGAGACATGGGGGAAGGCGTCCCATCCAATGCTTGCCGGAAAGCCAGCTTCCTATACGGTGCCGTCGGGGTCAAGAACAGCCGGGTCACGGTGAAAATCGGGTCTCGGCATCTTGCGCCGGCGGCGGGGGCGGATTAGCGTCGGTGGGTCGGTAAATTGATTCGGCTAAATAGATTCGGATGGTGTGACCATGAGTCCTTCGGACATTGACGGCGTGGTTCCGCCCGCGGGCGGCCTGGCTTGGCGCCTGCACGAGCTTCTGCGCGGCAGTTCCGACGGCGCGGGGCGGCGGCTGAGCTTTCTGGCCCTGGACCCCGCCCGCAAGCATTTCGGTCACGACTGGCCCAGGGTATCCGCGAAGGTGCACGGTATCGTCGCCTCGACCCTGCGGAGTTTTCTGTCCGAGGGCGACGTGTATTCTCTGGCCGATGAGTTTTCCTACATCATAATTTCAAGCAACCGGGAATCGAGCGACTTCGACAAACTGATGGAGGACATCAGTTCGGAGATTTCATCGAGAATGGTTGGAAAGGGAATCGCGAAGGAACTGGTCAGCATCGTTCACCTGAATTCCGGCGGTGATTCGGGGGGCGGCACCCGGCACGGAGAGCATGGGGGAGGGGACAGCGCCGAGATGCACCTGGGCAATATCGAGCGGATAATGAACGAGGCCAGCGTCTCCGGCGACGAATTCAGCCTCGGCAGCGTGACCTACCGTTCCTTCCCGGTGCTGTTCACCGGAACGCTGGCGACGGCGGCGTATATGTGTCTGGCGGAAGCGGTGGGCGAGGACAAGACCAAGCGTTACGGCTACGACGTGCTGCCGTTGGAATCCGATCCCCTTCTTTACGCGGAAATGGATGCCCTGACGGTCGAGTTCGCCGCGAGACTGCTGAAGGACGCGACCGACCGGCAGATGGTCGTTCAGATGCCGGTCCACCGGACGACGCTTTCCTCGAAGAAGTATCGGGAGATGTATCTGAAGATCTGTCACGGCATGCTGGCGAACCGCAAGGACCGGGCCATCTTCGATGTCCACGGCATCGACGAGGGAACTCCGTCCAACCGTATTTCTGAATACATGCAATGGCTGCGCCCCTATGCCCGCGCCATCGCAATCACCGTCGATCCCGATTTTTCCATGATCCCGGCGTTTTCCAGCGTCAACGCCTTGTCCGTCGGCATCGACCTGAGGGCCGTGGAAGCCGACCTTGTCGTTCAGAAGGTCGGAAAGTTCATCGCCCGGGTCAAGGCCGCCAACATGAAATGCCATGTCCATGGCGTGTCGTCGAAGGCGCAGGCAGATTTCTGCCTGAGGCTTGGCGCCGATTACCTGGATAGCGAACTCATCGCCGACAGTCTGATCTGATGCCGGGAGAGCGCCATTCTTCCGCCGATGTCTGGGTCCTGGCCGACGACCGGGCCGGCAACGTCAGCCAGTGCCTGGGCGTGGCCGAGGCGCTGGGCCGTCCCTACGAGGTCAAGGCGATCCGCTACGACCGGCTGGGGGCGCTGCCCAACGCCTTGCGCGGCCGCGGCCTGATGGGGGTGGCGGGGGAAAGTCGGGTCCTGCTGGCGCCGCCCTGGCCCCGGCTGGTGATCGCCGCCGGCCGGCGCACCGCTCCGGTGGCGCGCTGGATCAAGCGGCGCTCGGGGGCCTTCCTGGCCCAGATCATGGACCCCGGCTTTCCCGGACGCGGCGACTTCGACCTGATCGCGGTGCCCGTCCATGACCGTCCCAGGGTGGATTCCCGGCTGCTGCCCATCATCGGCGCTCCCCATCGGGTGACGGCGGCCCGGCTGGAGGCCGAAGCGGTGGCATGGCGCGACCGCTTCGCCCATCTGCCGCGTCCGTGGGTGGCGGTGATCGTCGGCGGCGCCACCCGGCGCAGGCCGTTCCCGGTGGCGATGGCCCGCGCCCTGGGCGAGCGGGTGGCCGGACTGGCCGCCGCCCGTGGCGGCTCGGTGCTGCTGACCACCAGCCGCCGCACCGGAACCGGGCAGGAGCGGGCGCTGGCCGAGTCTCTGCCGGGGCCATGCTGGCCGCACCTCTATTCCCAGGGCGGCGACAATCCTTATTTCGGTTTTCTTGCCCTGGCCGACGCCATCGTGGTGACCGGCGATTCCGTCAGCATGTGCTGCGAGGCCTGCGCTTCGCCGGCGCCGGTCTTCATCTGGGCGCCGGACGGCTGGGTGGCGGCCAAGCATGCCCGGCTGCACGCCAGCCTGTTCGAGCGCGGCATCGCCCGGCCGCTGGAGGCGGCGGACAGCCTGGCCGGCTGGGACCGTCCCCGCCTGGATACCGCCGGCGACATCGCCCGGGCCATTCGGGAAAGGATGGGGACATGAGGCTGCTGGCGGCCCTGCTGATGGTTCTGCTGCCTTGCGTGACCGGCGCCGCCGAACCGGGCGAGGCGGCCGGGCGCCGGTTGCACGGCATCAAGGGCGAGGACCAGCGGGTCCGCATGGAGCCGCGCGAATTTCCCTGGAGCGCCACCGGCCGCATCAATTTCGGCCGGGGCCATTGCAGCGGCACCCTGATCGGTCCCCGGCTGGTGGCGACCGCCGCCCATTGCCTGTGGAACCGCCGGACCCAGCGGACGATGCCGGCATCGGCCTATACCTTCGTCGCCGGCTTCGACCGGGGCGAATACCTCAAGGCGTCCAAGGTCAGGGCGGTGCATCCTTCGCCCGACTGGGTGTTCGGCGATCAGGGCCAGCCGCTGGCGGCGCGGGCCAACGACTGGGCGCTGCTGGAACTGGAAGATCCCGTCGGCGACGAAGTCGGCTGGATCGGGCTGGCCGAGCCCCGGCTGGGCATGGTGGTGGCGGTGGCCGGCTATGGCCGTGACCGCGCCCATGTGCCGCTGGCTCATCTCGGCTGCCGGCTGAGGGAGCAGCCGCTGGCCGGCGTGCTGTTCCACGATTGCGACGCCGTCCAGGGTGAATCCGGCGGCCCGGTCCTGGCCTGGGAGAACTCTCAACTACGTCTGGTGGCCATCAACGTGGCGGTGATTCCGTCAAGGGAAGAGATGGGGGTGGCGGCCAGTATCGCGCCGCTGGCGGCGCTGGCGCGGCGGCTGGGAGCGCCGGGCTCGACCAGACCGGGACCGCTGTCCCTGGATTCCAGCCTGGACCTGCCCCATATCCTGGGTGGTCGATAGTCATGGAGAACCGTTTCATGAAACTCATGCTTCCGCTTGTCCTTGCCGCGATGGCGGGATTGGCGTCACCGGTGGTGGCGGGGGACAAGGACGTCACCGTCTGGAAATCGCCCACCTGCGGCTGCTGCACCGGCTGGGCCGAATACCTTCAGCACAACGGCTATTCGGTCAGGCAGATCGACGTCGACGATCTGGACGCGGTGAAGAAGGCCCACGGCGTGCCGGCGGCGATGGAATCCTGCCATACCGCCCGCATCGGCGGCTATGTGGTCGAGGGGCATGTGCCGGTCGAGGCCATCGACAAGCTGCTGAAGGAACGCCCCAAGGTGCGTGGAATCGCCTCTCCCGGCATGCCCATGGGCTCGCCCGGCATGAGCGGCCCCAAGGAGGAGAATGTCATCCATACCTTCGGTGCCGACGGCACCAGGGTCTACGGCCGCTATTGAGCCGGCATCAGCGGAGAAAAGGCCTCGACCTCCTCCGACACCCCCTTGAGACGGATGCTTCCTTGGGGCGCCAGGGGTACCAATCCGTCCAGCCGGGCGGCGGCGGCGGCGCTCATCAGGATCGGCGGGCGCGGGGCCCGCGCCTGGGCCTCCAGCCGGGCCGCCAGGTTGACGGCGTTGCCGATGACGGTGAATTCCAGCCGGTCGGGGCTGCCCAGCAATCCCGCCACCACCTCGCCCACATGCAGGCCGATGCCGTTGGTAAGCCGGCAGGCTTCGGGCCGGTCCCGGTTGAAGCGGCCGAGGCGCACCTGCATGTCCTGGGCGCAGCGCACCGCCGCCAGGGTATGGCCGGGCTCGCCGCCCAGGCCGAACACCGCCATCACGGCGTCGCCGATGAATTTGTCGACCATGCCGCCGTGGGAATGGACGGCGGCCACCATCTCGGCGAAATAGCCGTTCAGCAGGGCGATCAGCTGTTCCGGCTCCATGGATTCGGCCAGGGGGGTGAAGCCGCGCAGATCGGCCATCAGCACGGTCACCTCGATGCGGCGGCCCTCCAGATGGATTCCGGCGCCGCCGTCATGGCTGAACTGGTCGATGACATGAGCGGCGACGGTGGGGTCGACGAAGCGGCCGAAGGCGTCCCTGATGCGTTCGCGCAACGCCAGTCCGGCGGCCATCTCGTTTATGCCGCCCGCCACCAGTCCCAGCTCGTCGGGGCGCGAGGCGTCCACCCGTACCTCGGTGAACCGGCCGTTCCGAACATTTCCCAGGCCGGCGACAATGGCTTGGCAGTCCTGCTTCAGCGCCCTGCCGTAGCGCCAGGACATATAAAGCGCGGCGGCGATGAAGCAGGCCCCCAGGAATCCCACCTCGACGGCGACGCCGGGATGGGCGTAGCCCTCGTAGACCATGCGGATTCCCATCAGCACCATGACCAGGGTGGGAACCACGCTCACCACCAGGAAGCCCTCGGTCAGGCGGCGCGAGATATGCTCGACGGTGGCGGCGGCGGTTTCGGTGTGAAAGCTACGGAAATGGGTCTCCATGGCGACGAATTCCACCTGCGCCAGGATGCCGGCGCCCAAGGCCCAGTAGCCGGCCAGCAGCTTGGCATGGCTGGCCGCCGGAAAATCGGGGTAGATGACGGCATGGGTGACCACCGCCGCGCCACCCATGATCAGCCAGCCGATCACCGACAGGTGAAACCCGTGGCGGGCGACGCTTTCCCGCTTCCATGGCCTGGGAAAGGCGCGCAGCAGCGCTTCCCGCAAGACGACGTGCAGCAGGGACAGCGCCAGCAGAACCAGCGCCACCCGCTGGAACGGCACGGTGGCGATGAAGGGACAGACCGACTTGGCGTAGATGGCGAGAAAGACCGTCGTCGCCACGACGCCCAGGTGAAGGCGAAATCTCAGGGATGGTCCCAGCCCGTCCAGTGTGGTTCCGCCCATGCCGGCCTCCGCCATTTTGCCGTCATTGTCCCATTCGGTCCGCAGTTTTCCGAGGTTACAGTGAAAACACGAAAAGGCCGTGAAACTTTTTCCGTTTACCGCACGAATGGGCAATGACCATGGCACAGAACCGAGGCCTCCCGATGCGGGCGGAACAGGGCGTTTCGGCAAAATTTCGCGATCCGGAGTGGACGGCGGGCGGCGACAGGCGCGCCGCGGTCCCGCTGAGCGGGCTGGAGACGTTGTGGTTCAACACCGGCACCTTGTGCAACCTTGCCTGCCGGGACTGCTACATCGAATCCGGGCCACGCAACGACCGGTTGGCCTATCTGCGGCGCGATGAGGCGCGACGTTTCCTCGACGAGGCGGGGAGGAATCACCCGGAACTGGCCGAGATCGGCTTCACCGGCGGCGAACCCTTCATGAATCCCGATATCCTGGGAATGCTGGAGGACGCGCTGGCGACCGGCCGGCGGACGCTGGTGCTGACCAACGCCATGAAACCCATGCAGCGCCTGAAGGCGCCGCTGCTGGCGCTGAACCGGCGCTTTCCCGGAATGCTGACCCTGCGGGTGTCGGTTGACCACCATGCCCAGGCCCGGCACGAGGAATTGCGCGGTCAAGGTTCCTGGCGGTCGATGATGGAAGGGCTGGCCTGGCTGGTCGACAACGATTTCACAATAGCCATCGCCGGCCGCCGGCGCTGGGGCGAGACGGAGGAGGCCATCCGCGACGGCTATGGCGTCTTGTTCGACCGGCTGGGCCTGCGGCGGCAAGGGGGCGATCTGGTGCTGTTCCCCGAGATGGACCCGGAAGCCGAGGTTCCCGAGATCAGCGAGCGTTGCTGGGGGATTCTCGGCAAGCGGCCGGATTCGGTGATGTGCGCCACCTCGCGCATGGTGGTCCGGCGCAAGGAGGCCGACCGTCCGGTGGTGCTGTCCTGCACCCTGCTGGCTTACGATCCGCAGTTCGAGATGGGGGCCACCCTGGCCGAGGTGGCGCGGCCGGTCAGTCTCAACCATCGGTTCTGCGCCGAGTTCTGCGTGCTGGGCGGCGCGTCCTGCGGTGGCGGGGGACATTGATGCGCCGCCGCCTTCGCGTCTCGGTTTCCGGCGTCCTCGCCCGCATCCGTCCGGACAGGGGGGCATGATGCGACCGGTGAGCGCCAAGCCGCTGAATCGTTACCCGTGGTGGATACGCCTATTCTTTCTGAAGCAGCGCCGCACCTACGGCAAGGTGCTGGACCCCGCCCTGCTGTGGGGGCGCTCACCCTGGGTGTTCGGCGCCGTCGCGCTGCTGTACGGCGCCCTGGACCGGAAATCCTCGCCGGTGGAGCCGCCGTTGCGTTCGCTGCTGACGGTGCGGGTGTCGCAGATCAACCACTGCGCCTTCTGCGTCGACATCAACTCGGCCACCATGCTGAAGCGCGGCATATCGGAAGACAAGCTGGCGGCCCTGGCGAACTGGCGGGATTCGCCGCTGTTTTCCGAGCGGGAACGAGCGGCGCTGGACTATGCCGAGGCGGTGACCGTCACCGATGGCGTGGTCACCGAGGCGATGCGCGCCGCGCTTGGCCGCCATTGGGACGAGGACGGCATCGTCGAGCTGACCGGCCTGATCGCCTTCCAGAACCTGTCGTCCAAGTTCAACGCCGCCCTGGACGTGCCGCCGCAGGGATTCTGCGTGATGCCGAAATAGGCTGACCGCGCTAAGTGCTAAGGGACCGCCGGTCCCTCGCGCCCGCAAGAGAAAACCAGCGGGACCGAGTTGCCCCTTCGGGGCTACCCGCACCACTCCCTTGGTTTTCCCTTGCGGTTGCTACCCCCCCTGCTCTCGGTGAGGGCCAAGGTTGCAGCGCAGGGCTGCAACCTGATATCATCAAGAGTAGAGGAGCCGAAACCATGAGTGCTTCAGCCATTTTAAAGCTTCAATCGGTAGGGTTTTCGAAGGAGCAAGTCGAAGCTCTCGCCGATTTCATGGACACCCAAGCCGCCAGCAAGGCCGATATTCTGACGACGGAAGCAAAGTTGTACAGTGCCATTGCCGACGCCAAGATTGACATCATCAAATGGGTTGTCGGTATGGGGCTTGCCCAAGTCGGTCTGGTTTTCGCGGCGCTTAAGATTTTCGTTCACTGATTCCTTCGACAACCATCAGCCGGGGCGCCAGGCGCCCCGGTTTTTTTCGTGGGCGTTGGCAGGAGATCGCGAAGTTTGCGATTTGCCCGTTGACGTGCGGTGCTCCAGCCGGCTTCATCCCGCCTCATGGCGGAAACACATGGGATGGCCGGGGAACCATCCGCCACGTTCCGGTTCGCTTCTCGAACCAGTGATGGCGGACGGTGTGGAACGCCTCGCCGCCCCAGCCCTGGACGCCGACCTCCATGTGGCCGCCGTCGAGGCGCACCAGGCAATAGCCGTTGGCGTCCTCGCGCAGGCGGGTCGAACAGGCGGTGGACGCCTGGACCAGCACCAGCGATCCGCCGTGAACCCCGTTGATCAGTTCCACATGGGCGTGGTGGACGTGGCCGGCCAGGACCAGGTCGACGTCATGCTCCACCAGGGTTTCGTAAGGGTGGCCGGCACGGGCGCTGGCGGGGGGGTGGTGCAGGAACACCACCTTGGCCGCGCCGTCGGGGGATTCGGCCAACATGGCCTCGAGGTGGTCGAGATGGGTTCCCTTCAGGGCGCCGGATTTCCAGCGCAGGCTCCGGGTGCTGTCGAGCCCGACCACCGTCACCTCGCCGTCGTTCCAGACCGGACTTTCGTCATGGTCGGGCAGGCTGCGGTGGAATTTGGCGCGTGGCCGGAAAATGCGGGCCAGCGGCCGGTAAAGCGGCGAAAGGTCGTGATTGCCAGGCACCACCAGCGACGGCGCGGGCAGCCGTTCCAGGAAGGCCCTGGCCTCGGCGAACTGGCGGGTCCGGGCCCGCTGGGTCAGATCGCCCGAGATGATCACCAGATCGGGACGGTGGCGGTGCAGGTCGGCCAGCAGGGCGTCGACCACCCTGGCCTCGGTCCGGCCGAAATGCAGGTCGGACAGGTGGGCCAGGACCCTCATGACCGGTCCTGGCCACGCCGGGGCATCAGCACCGACAGGGCCTTTGGGCGCGCCTTGAACACCAGCGGCGAGTTCATCACCGTCACCTCGCCGTCCAGCGACACCATCATCCGGTGCTTGCGGCTGGTGACCCTGACCTCCTTGGCGGTGAAGGTCTGGATCAGGCCGCTGTGCCGCCAGCGGCCGATCATCGCCTCCAGCATCAGCAGCAGCAGCGACAGCCGGCCCGAGCAGGCGGCGACATGGATCGCCAGATGGCCGGCATCCAGGGTTTCCCGCGACAGCGGCAGCGGCTCTTCCTTCCAGGAATTGTTGGTGATGAACAGCATGGGGGTGGTGACCGCCCGCGGGCCGTCCTTCAGTTCCAGGGTGACGTCGATCATGGGATAGCGGCGAAAGGCCCGCAACGCCGCCAGCGCCATGGCCGGCCACTTCTTCATTCCGTCGCGCTGGAGGTGGTCGCGCCGCCGCACCGTCCAGGGATGCATGCCGAGCGAGGCCCAGATGGCGAAGGGCAGTCCGTTGACCTCGGCCAGGTCGATCAGGGCCGGCTGGGCCTGCGCCAGGGTGCGGGCGGCCTCGATGGGGTCTGGGGGCAGGCCGAGGTCGCGGGCGAACAGGTTCAGCGTCCCCAGCGGCAGGATGCCCAGCGGCTTCTCGCGTCCCAGCCCGGCCAGGATGGCGGTGAGCAGGGTGCCGTCGCCGCCGCCGATCACCGTGCCGTCCAGGTCCTGGCGCCCGGCCAGGGTGGAGACGGTCCGGGCAAGGTCGCGCCGGCCGACCAGATGGGGCTCGACCGCATGGCCGGCCTCGGCCAGCACCTGGGCGATGGTGGCGACGGTCGTGTCCAGCGGCAGCCTGCGGAAGCTGCCCGCCGAACGATTGATGACGAGGGCGAGGCGCATTCCCTGACAGCATCGCGGATGGCGACTTATGTCAAGAGAGACGATAAATGAACGTGGCCGGTGACGGTTTCCTCTTTTCCTCCGGCGTCCGGCCGTACACATTATGGGGACGGCGGCCAAGGTGGCGCCGGTTGAGGGCACATATGGCATGATGCGCCAATTCGAACTGGTCGAGCGTGTCAAGTCCTACGATCCGGGGGCGGACGAGGACGCCATCAACCGCGCCTATGTCTTCGCTATGAAGATGCACGGCTCGCAGTTGCGGGCCTCGGGCGATCCCTATTTCTCGCATCCCATCGAGGTCGCGGGCATCCTGACCAAGTACCGGCTCGATTCCGCCTCCATCATCACCGCCTTGCTGCACGACACCATCGAGGACACCCCCGCCACCCTGGAGGATATCGAGAAGCTGTTCGGGCGCGAGATCGGGCGGCTGGTGGACGGCGTCACCAAGCTGAACCGGATCGAGCTGCAATCCGACCACGCCAAGCAGGCCGAGAACCTGCGCAAGCTGGTTCTGGCCATGAGCGAGGACATCCGTGTCTTGCTGGTCAAGCTGGCGGACCGCATGCACAACATGCGCACGCTCCACTACATCAAGAACCCCGACAAGCGCCGCCGCATCGCCATGGAGACCATGGAGATTTACGCGCCGCTGGCCGAACGCATCGGCATGCAGGGCATCAAGATGGAGCTGGAGGATCTGGCCTTCGCCGAGCTGCATCCAGACGCCAGGGCATCCATCGTGGCGCGGCTGTCCTTCCTGCGCGAGCAGGGCGGCGACCTGATCAGCCGCATCCTGGAGGAACTGCGCAACATCCTGGGCGAGGCCGGCATCACCGCCACCGTGTCGGGGCGCGAGAAGACGCCTTATTCCATCTGGCAGAAGATGCAGCGCAAGAATGTCGGCTTCGAGCAACTGTCCGACATCATGGCGTTCCGGGTCGCCGTGGGTGGAATCGAGGACTGCTATCGGGCCCTGGGCGTCATCCATTCCCGCTATCCCATGGTGCCGAACCGCTTCAAGGACTACATCTCGACGCCCAAGCCCAACGGCTACCGCTCGCTCCATACCGGGGTGTTCGGGCCGGAGCGCCACCGCATCGAGGTACAGATCCGCACCACCGAGATGCATGAGGTGGCCGAACTGGGCGTCGCCGCCCACTGGAAATACAAGGCCGATTCCGGCAACCTCACCGATGGTCGCCAGTACCGCTGGCTGCGCGAACTGCTCGACATCCTGGAGCATGCCTCGAACCCCGAGGAATTCCTGGAGCACACCAAGCTGGAGATGTTCTCCGACCAGGTGTTCTGCTTCACGCCCAAGGGCGACCTGATCTCGCTGCCGCGCGGCGCCTGCCCGGTGGACTTTGCCTATGCCGTCCATTCGCAGGTGGGCGACACTTGCGTCGGCGCCAAGGTCAACGGCCGCATCATGCCGCTTCGGACCCAGCTCCAGAACGGCGATCAGGTCGACATCATCACCTCGAAGGCCCAGACCCCGAACCCCACCTGGGAACGGTTCGTTGTCACCGGCAAGGCCCGCGCCCGCGTCCGCCGCTTCATCCGCACCCAGCAGCGGGCCCAGTACACCGAACTGGGCCGCGCCATCCTGGTGCGCGCCTTCCGCCAGGAAAGCTACGACTTCACAGAGAAGGCGCTGGAAGGGGTGCTGCGCATCTTCAAGGCCCCCGGCGTCGAGGATCTGCTGGCCATGGTGGGCGAGGGGACCCTGACCGCCCGCGAGGTGGTCTCGTCGGTGTTCCCCGAGTTGAAGGCCCAGCGGCCCGACAACGTGGTGGCGTTGAAGGCCCGCGCCAAGGCCTCGTCCGACAAGAAGGACAAGGGCGGGGCCGTTCCCATCAAGGGCCTGATTCCCGGCATGGCCATGCACTTCGCCGGCTGCTGCCATCCGCTGCCCGGCGACCGCATCGTCGGCATCGTCGCCACCGGGCGCGGCGTCACCATCCACACCATCGACTGCGAGAACCTGGAACAGTTTGCCGACCAGCCGGAACGCTGGCTCGATCTGGCCTGGGACGATGCCGATTCCGCCGCCCATGTCGGCCGCATCGACCTGGTCGTGGCCAACGAACCCGGCGCGTTCGGCGCCATCTCCACCGTGATCGCCAAGAACATGGGCAACATCACCAATCTGAAGATCACCAACCGCACCACCGATTTCTTCGAGATGATCATCGATATCGAGGTGCGCGACGTGAAGCACCTCACCAACGTCATCGCCGCGCTCCGCGCCACTCCGGCCATCAATTCGGTGGATCGGGCGCGCAACTGAGACTAAAGGTTGCCCGCCCCGTCCTCTTTCATCTGGTTTCCAAGGAGCTTCAGCATGACGGCTTTTCGCCTCCTTTCCGCCGGCGCCTTTTTCGCTCTGGCACTGACTTCGCAAGCCCTTGCCCAGGCCCCCGGCGCGGCGCCGTCGTGGTCGGCGCCTGCGGAAGCAGCCAAGGCGGCTACCGAAATGCCGAAGATGGCCGGCAGCGGTGGCATCTGCACGCCCGGTAATCTGATCGAGGCCTTCTCCGAAGGCGGCTGGTATCCGGCGGTGGTGCTCGATCCGCTGCGCGATGGCCGTTGCTTCGTTCATTACGAGAATTATGGCGACGACGACGACGAGGCGTTGAAGCCCAAGCATATCCGGGCGCGCCGCTGACATGGTCCGTCGTCTTCGTCTCGGCGTGAACGTCGATCACGTCGCCACCATCCGCAACGCCCGTGGCGGACGCCATCCCGACCCGGTCAGGGCCGCCCACATGGCTGCCGCCGCCGGGGCCGACGGAATCACCGCCCATCTGCGCGAGGATCGCCGCCATATCTCGGATCGCGACATGGAGCGGCTTGCCAGCGAGATCGCCCTGCCGCTCAATTTCGAGATGGCGGCCACCGACGAGATGGTGGGAATCGCGCTCCGCCACCGGCCGCATGCGGCCTGCATCGTGCCCGAGCGCCGCGAGGAGCGCACTACCGAGGGGGGATTGGACGTGGCGGGCAATCTGGCGACGCTGACGCCCATGGTCGGCCGACTGGCGGACGCCGGCATCCGGGTCTCCATGTTCATCGAGGCCGATCCGCGCCAGCTCGACGCCGCCCGCGCCGTCGGGGCGCCAGTGGTGGAGCTTCACACCGGAGCCTATTGCGAAGCCGAGGGCGAGGCCCGCCTTCGCGAACTGGCGCGGATCGCCGCCGCCGCCGCCCATGCCGAGGCCATCGGCCTGGAATGCCATGCCGGGCACGGCCTGGCATTCGATACAGTGAAGCCGGTGGCGGCCATTCCGACCATCGTCGAGCTGAATATCGGGCATTTCCTGGTGGGCGAGGCCATCTTCATCGGTCTGGAGGCCTCGATCCGCCGCATGCGCCAACTGATGGACGAGGTGCGGGCGTGATCCTGGGGCTGGGCAGCGACCTCATCGACATCCGTCGCATCGAAAAGACGCTGGAACGGTTCGGCGAGCGCTTCATCGACCGGGTGTTCACTCCGGTCGAGCGGGCCAAGGCCGAGCGCCGCACCGAAACCATGCGCGCCGCCACCTACGCCAAGCGCTACGCCGCCAAGGAAGCCGCCGCCAAGGCGCTGGGCACCGGTTTTCGCGAGGGAGTGTTCTGGCGCGACATCGGCGTGGTCAACACCACCAACGGCCGCCCAACCCTGGCCCTGACCGGCGGCGCCGCCGCCCGCCTGGCCCTGCTGTTGCCCGCCGGCATGACCGCCCGCATCGATCTCACCATGACCGACGAATACCCCATGGCCGAGGCGGTGGTGATCATCTCGGCGATTCCGGGCTGACGGCATCGCCTTGTTGCCTCCGTTCCGGGGGGAGCGGCAACCGAAACGGTTCCGCCGGCCGCGTTCCGATGGTATATGGCACGGATCATTTCGGCAGGGGAGACGCCACATGACCGCACGACGCAAGCTGATCGCCGGCAACTGGAAAATGAATGGCCTGAAGTCCGATGGACTGGCCCTGGCCCGGGGCATCGCCGACAGGCTGAAGGCCGGGCCGGCGCCGGCCTGCGACCTGCTGGTCTGTCCGCCCACCACCCTGGTCGCGCTGGTCGCCGAGGCGGTCAGCGGGTCGGGGCTGGCGGTCGGCGGCCAGGACTGCCATGCCAAGGCCGGCGGCGCCCATACCGGCGACACCGCCGCCGCCGCCCTGGCCGATCTTGGCTGCCGTCACGTCATTGTCGGCCATTCCGAGCGCCGCACCGACCACGCCGAGACCGATGCGGTGGTCAAGGCCAAGGCCGAGGCCGCCCTGGCCGCCGGCTTGATCGCCATCGTCTGCATCGGCGAAACCCTGGCCCAGCGCGACGAGGGCCGGACCATCGAGGTCAACCGCTCGCAACTGCTGAACTCGCTGCCTGACGGCGCCACCCCCGACAATGCCGTCATCGCCTACGAGCCGGTCTGGGCCATCGGCACCGGCCGCGTCGCCACCCCGGCCCAGGCGCAGGAGGTGCATGCCGCCATCCGCGCAGCGCTGGCGGAACGGCTGGGCAGTGACGCCGCCGGCCGGATGCGCATTCTCTACGGGGGCTCCATGAAGCCGGACAATGCGCTGGAATTGCTGGCTTTGCCCGACGTGGACGGTGGCCTGATCGGCGGCGCCAGCCTCAAGGTCGCGGATTTCTGGGCCATCGCCGAAAGCTGCTGACCGCGGAGGCGGTCTTGAGGATTAAGCGGCGGCGGATGGAACTTTAGACTAGCCATCCTCCGCCACCGGGTCTAAAAACGCCTCAACATTCCTTGTCCAAATCCGTATGCGCCGCCAAAGGGGGGCGCGTGCGGATTATCAATTTCCGGTGATCATTCCATGGACGTCTTTCCGATCATTCTCGCCATTCACCTGATCGTCGCCATCGCCCTGGTCGGCGTCATCCTGCTGCAACGGAGCGAGGGCGGGGCGCTCGGCATCGGCGGCGGCGCCGGCGGCGGCCTGATGACTGGCCGCGCGGCCGGCAACCTGCTGACCCGCACCACCGCCATCCTGGCGGGAACGTTCTTCGTGACCAGTCTGGTGCTGGCGCTGATCGCCAACAACCGGACCGGCGGCTCCTCGCCGTTCGAGAAGATCAACGACTTGGCCCCGGTGACCGCTCCGGCCGAGCCGGCCGGGCCCAGCGCGCCGATCTCGCGCTAGGCATCGGCGACTGACGGAATGGAACCGGGCCGCCCGTTCGCGGCGGGGCCGGTTTCAAGGTTTGGGATACCGACAATCGAGGGCGAAGGCCAGATGACGCGATTCATCTTCATCACCGGCGGCGTGGTTTCCTCTCTCGGCAAGGGGCTGGCGTCGGCGGCGCTGGGGGCGCTGTTGCAGGCGCGTGGCTTCAAGGTGCGGCTCAGGAAGCTCGACCCCTATCTCAATGTCGATCCCGGCACCATGAGCCCGTATCAGCACGGCGAGGTCTACGTCACCGACGACGGGGCCGAGACCGACCTGGACCTGGGGCATTACGAGCGCTTCACCGGCGTCGCCTCGCGCAAGAGCGACAACATCACCACCGGGCGCATCTATTCCAATGTCATCGCCAAGGAACGGCGCGGCGACTACCTGGGCGCCACCGTCCAGGTGATTCCGCACGTCACCGACGCCATCAAGGAATTCGTGAAAAGCGACCTCACCGACGAGGATTTCTGCCTGTGCGAGATCGGCGGAACCGTCGGCGACATCGAGAGCCTGCCGTTCCTGGAGGCCATCCGCCAACTGGGCAACGAACTGGGCCGCGAGAAGGTGATGTTCGTGCACCTGACCCTGGTGCCCTACATCCCCTCGGCCGGCGAGCTGAAGACCAAGCCGACCCAGCATTCGGTCAAGGAACTGCTGTCGGTGGGCATCCAGCCCGACATGCTGATGTGCCGCTGCGACCGCGAGATTCCCGAAAGCGAGCGCCGCAAGATCGCCCTGTTCTGCAACGTCGCCTCGGACGCGGTGATCGCCGCCCTGGACGTGGACACCATCTATCAGGTGCCGATCAGCTATCACGAGCAGGGGATGGACGCGGTGGTGTGCCGTCACTTCCATCTTGACGCCCCCATGCCCGACCTGAAGCGCTGGCGGACCATCGTCGAGCGCATCCGCCAGCCGGAAGGCGAGGTCACCATCGCCGTGGTCGGCAAGTACACCAGCCTGCTGGACAGCTATAAATCCCTGGCCGAGGCGCTGCATCACGGCGGCATCGCCAACAACGTCAGGGTCCGCCTCAACTGGATCGACAGCCAGATCTTCGAGCAGGGCGACGTGGTCCTGCATCTGGAACCCTGTCACGGCATCCTGGTTCCGGGTGGCTTCGGCGAGCGCGGCGCCTTCGGCAAGGTCGAGGCGGTCAAGTTCGCCCGCGAACGCGGCGTTCCTTATTTCGGCATCTGCTTCGGCATGCAGATGGCGGTGATCGAGGCGGCCCGCAATCTGGCCGACATCAAGGACGCCAGTTCCACCGAGTTCGGCCCCTGCGACAATCCCGTGGTCGGCCTGATGACCGAGTGGATGAAGGGCAACATGCTGGAAAAGCGCTCGGCCAGCGGCGACCTCGGCGGTTCGATGCGTCTTGGCGCCTATGACTGCGACCTGAAGCCGGGATCGCGGGTACGCGAGATTTACGGCATCGACCGCATCAGTGAGCGCCACCGCCACCGTTTCGAGGTCAACCTGGACTACAAGGTCCGGCTGGAAAAGACCGGCCTGTCGTTCTCGGGCCTGTCGCCGGACGGCATCCTGCCCGAGATCGTCGAATTCCCAGACCACCCCTGGTTCGTCGGCGTTCAGTTCCATCCCGAGCTGAAGTCGAAGCCGTTCGACCCGCATCCGCTGTTCACCAGCTTTATCGCCGCGGCGGTGCGTCAATCCCGATTGGTGTGAGGTCGTTCATGACCACCCGTCATCACGTCGCCGTTACCGATCACCTCATCCTCGGCAACGATCTGCCGCTGGTGCTGATCGCCGGCCCCTGCCAGATCGAAAGCCGCGACCACGCCATCGAATGCGCCGGCGCGCTGAAGGAGATGGCCCAAGCCGCCGGCATCGGCTTGATCTTCAAGTCGTCATTCGACAAAGCCAACCGCACCAGCCTCAAGGGCCGGCGCGGCATCGGCCTGGACAAGGCCCTGCCCATCTTCGCCGAGATCAGGGGCGGCCTGGGCCTGCCGGTGCTGACCGACGTCCATACCGAGGAACAATGCGCCATCGCCGCCAAGGCGGTGGACGTCATCCAGATTCCCGCCTTCCTGTGCCGCCAGACCGACCTGCTGATCGCCGCCGGCCGTTCGGGCGCGGTGGTCAACGTCAAGAAGGGCCAGTTCCTGGCGCCGTGGGACATGGCCAATGTCGCCGCCAAGATCGAGAGCACCGGCAATTCCCGCGTTCTCCTGACCGAGCGCGGCGCCAGCTTCGGCTACAACACCCTGGTCACCGACATGCGTGGCCTGCCCATCATGGCCCAGACCGGCTGGCCGGTGATCATGGACGCCACCCACGCGGTGCAGTCGCCGGGCGGCCAGGGCAGTGCCTCGGGCGGCGACCGCCGCATGGCGCCCGTTCTCGCCAGGGCCGCCGTCGCCATCGGCGTGGCCGGCGTGTTCGTCGAATGCCACCCCGATCCCGACAAAGCGCCGTCCGACGGTCCCAACATGATCCGCATGGCCGACATGCCGGCGCTGATCGAGGTCCTGACCAAGCTCGACGCCACTGCCAAATGCCATCCCATTTCCATAGACTGATCCGTTCCAGGGGAGAGTTCCGATGACCGCCATTATCGATATTCACGCCCGCGAGATTCTCGATTCGCGCGGCAATCCCACCGTCGAGGTGGACGTGGTGCTGGAGACCGGCGTGTTCGGCCGCGCCGCGGTGCCGTCGGGTGCCTCGACCGGCGTGCACGAGGCCTGCGAGCTGCGTGACGGCGACAAGTCGCGCTATCTCGGCAAGGGCGTGCAGAAGGCGGTGGAATCGGTCAACGGCGAGATCTACGACGCCCTGTCCGGCATGGACGTCGAGGATCAGGTGGTCCTCGACAAGACCATGATCGACCTGGACGGCACCGCCAACAAGAGCCGCCTGGGCGCAAACGCCATCCTGGGCGTGTCGCTGGCGGCCGCCAAGGCGGCGGCCGAGGAATCCGGCCTGCCGCTGTACCGCTATGTGGGCGGCGCCTTCGCCTCGACCCTGCCGGTGCCGATGATGAACATCATCAACGGCGGCGCCCATGCCGACAATCCCATCGACATCCAGG
Source organism: Magnetospirillum sp. SS-4 (assembly GCF_902729425.1). Classification (GTDB taxonomy): domain Bacteria; phylum Pseudomonadota; class Alphaproteobacteria; order Rhodospirillales; family Magnetospirillaceae; genus Phaeospirillum. Next base: position 82,049 of record NZ_CACVCH010000002.1, read on the forward strand.
AATTCATGATCATGCCGGTGGGCGCCGCCACCTGCGCCGATTCGATCCGCATGGGCGCCGAGGTATTCCATGCGCTGAAGAAGACCCTGAAGGACGCCGGCCACAACACCAATGTCGGCGACGAGGGCGGCTTCGCCCCCAACCTGAAGAGTGCCGAGATGGCGCTGGACTTCATCATGAAGTCGATCGAGACCGCCGGCTACAAGCCGGGAGAGGACATCATGCTGGCACTGGACTGCGCCTCGTCCGAGTTCTTCAAGGGCGGAAAGTACGTCATGGAAGGCGCCAAGAAGACCTTCGACCAGAAGGGTCTGGTCAAGTTCTACGCCAAGCTGGTGGCTTCCTATCCCATCATCTCCATCGAGGACGGCTGCGCCGAGGACGACCTGGAGGGCTGGGCCATGCTGACCGACGCCCTGGGCGCCAAGGTGCAGCTGGTCGGCGACGACCTGTTCGTCACCAATCCCGAGCGCCTCGCCATGGGCATCGATACCGGGCTGGCCAATTCCATCCTGGTCAAGGTCAACCAGATCGGCACCCTGTCCGAGACCCTGGAGGCCGTCGACATGGCCCACAAGGCCGGCTACACCGCCGTCATGAGCCACCGTTCCGGCGAGACCGAGGATTCCACCATCGCCGATCTGGCCGTCGCCACCAATTGCGGCCAGATCAAGACCGGCTCGCTGTCGCGCTCGGACCGCATCGCCAAGTACAACCAACTGATCCGCATCGAGGAACTGCTGGGCTCCGCCGCCCGCTATGCCGGCAGGAGCATTGCCCGGCGCTAGCCGCCGGGGGCGTTCGTCCGTGATCTTTCGGCCGGGAAGGCGATTTCCCGGCCACCCCTCTTGCCGCTGTCGAGGCCCCCATGCGTCGTTCCGCCTTTTTCCTGCCGACCCTGAAGGAGACTCCCTCCGAGGCCCAGATCGCCTCGCACCGCCTGATGCTGCGGGCGGGGATGGTCCGCCAGTCGGCCGCCGGCATCTATTCGTGGCTGCCGCTGGGCTGGAAGGTGCTGCGCAGGATCGAGCAGATCGTGCGCGAGGAACAGGACGCCGCCGGTGCCCAGGAACTGCTGATGCCCACCATCCAGTCGGCGGACATCTGGCGGGAAAGCGGCCGCTACGACGCCTACGGCAAGGAAATGCTGCGTATCAAGGATCGCCATGACCGCGAGATGCTGTTCGGCCCCACCAACGAGGAACTGATCACCCAGCTGTTCCGCGACAATGTGCGGTCGTATCGCGACCTGCCCAAGATCCTCTATCACATCCAGTGGAAGTTCCGCGACGAGGTGAGGCCCCGGTTCGGCGTCATGCGCGGGCGCGAGTTCCTGATGAAGGATTCTTATTCCTTCGATATGGATTATGAAGGTGCCAAAAGATCTTATGATGCTATGTTCACTGCGTATCTGAAGACGTTCAAGCGCATGGGCCTGACCGCCATTCCCATGCAGGCGGATTCGGGCGCCATCGGCGGCAACCTGACCCACGAGTTCCACGTCCTGGCCGAGACCGGCGAGAGCGGCGTGTTCTACGATGCCGCCTATGACGAACTGGCCGCCAAGGGCGAGATCGATCTGGAGGCGCTGAACCGTCTTTACGCAGCCACCGACGAGAAGCATGTTCCGGGCGGTCCCAACGTGCCGCCGCCCGAGCGTCTGCGGGAAGCCCGGGGCATCGAGGTCGGCCACATCTTCTATTTCGGCACCAAGTATTCCAAGGCCATGAACGCCCAGGTCCAGAACAAGGCCGGCGAGTCGGTGTTCCCCGAAATGGGGTCCTACGGCATCGGCGTTTCCCGCCTTGTCGGCGCCATAATCGAGGCCTATCACGACGACCGGGGCATCAAGTGGCCGGAGGCGGTGGCGCCGTTCAAGGTGGGACTGGTCAATCTCAAGACCGGCGATTCCCTGTGCGATACGATCTGCGAGGACCTGTACGGCAAGCTGGGCGCCGCCGGAATCGAGGTGCTGTACGACGACCGCGACGAGCGGGCCGGCGTCAAGTTCGCCGACATGGACCTGATTGGCCTGCCATGGCAGTTGGTAGCCGGTCCCAAGGGCCTCGCCCAGGGAATGGTGGAACTGAAGAGCCGCGCCACCGGCGAAAAGCACGAGATGTCGGTGGAATCGGCCCTGGCCCGGCTGATCGGTTAGGTTCCGCCCGGCGACTGAGGGACAAAAATACGGAGCGAGGCGACTAGGCCCAAGGGGCCGCGCCGCTCGTGCGGCGGAAGCCAAGCGAACGGAGTGAGCGCCCGGCGACTGAGGGACTGTTGAATATGATCTTCGACGCGTTCGAACGGATGGTGGCGTTCAGATATCTGCGGGCGCGGCGCAAGGAAGGATTCATCTCGGTGATCGCCGGCTTTTCCCTGGCCGGCATCGGTCTGGGCGTCGCCACCCTGATCGTGGTCATGGCGGTGATGAACGGGTTCCGCCATGAATTGCTGGGCCGCATCCTTGGCATCAATGGCCATATCGGCATCTACGGCAATGGCGGGCCGCTGGCCGATTTCGACCCGCTGGCCCAGGCGATCCGGGGGATTCCCGGCGTCACTCGCGTCATTCCCACCGCCGAGGGCCAGGTGTTCGCCACCTCGGCCAATGGCGGAACCGGGGCGATCGTGCGCGGCGTGCGCCCCGACGACATGCTGAGCCGCCCCATCTTCCAGAAGAATTTCCGGGGCAAGCCCGAGGACTTCCGGGGCGATGATTCCGTCATCGTCGGCTACCGGCTGGCGGAGAAACTGGGATTGCGCATCGGCGACACCATTTCGCTGATCTCGCCCAAGGGCAACGCCACCGCCTTCGGCACCGTGCCGCGCATGCGCGGATACCGCATCGCCGGCACCTTCAATATCGGCATGTTCGAATACGATTCCGGCTTCGTCTTCATGCCGCTGGAGGCGGCGCAGACATATTTCCGCCTGCCCGATTCGGTGACCCAGATCGAGGTGTTCGTAGAGAACCCCGACATGGTTCCCGAGACCCGCAAGGCTATCAACGATCTCACCGGCGGAACGGTGCGCATCTATGACTGGCAGCAGGCCAACGCCAATTTCTTCAACGCCATCCAGGTGGAACGCAACGTCATGTTCCTGATCCTGACCCTGATCATCCTGGTGGCGGCGTTCAACATCATCTCCAGCCTGATCATGCTGGTGAAGGACAAGGGGCGCGACATCGCCGTCCTGCGCACCATGGGCGCGACCCGGGGCATGATCATGCGCATCTTCTTCCTGTCGGGGGCTTCGGTCGGCGTGGTGGGAACGGTGTTCGGCACCGCGCTCGGCGTGTGGTTCGCTACCCATATCGAGCAGATCCGCCAGTTCATCCAGATGATCGTCGGCCGCGAGCTGTTCGCCGCCGAGATCTACTTCCTGACCCAGTTGCCGGCCCGGGTCGAGCCCGGCGAGGTGGTGACCGTGGTCCTGATGGCGCTGGGCTTGTCGTTCGCCGCCACCATCTATCCGTCGTGGCGGGCCGCTAACCTCGATCCGGTGGAGGCCCTTCGCTATGAATGACGGGGGGATGAACGACGGGCTTCGCCTGGAAAGCGTGCGGCGGGCCTTCAGGCAGGGCAAGGACACCCTGGAGGTGCTGTGCGGCGCCGACCTCGATATCCGGGCGGGCGAGATTGTCGCCCTGGTGGGGCCGTCGGGGGCCGGAAAGTCCACCTTGCTCCACATCGCCGGACTGCTGGAAAAGCCCGATGCCGGCGAGGTCCGGCTGGCCGGGCAGGCGGCGGGCGGGCTTTCGGAGCGGGAGCGCACCCGGCTGCGGCGGCTGCATCTCGGCTTCGTCTACCAGTATCATCACCTGCTGCCGGAATTCTCGGCGGTGGAAAACGTCATCCTGCCGCAGATGATCGCCGGCACCGCCCGGTCCAAGGCCCGCGACCGCGCCATGGACTTGCTGGGCCGCATGGGACTGGCCGAGCGGGCCGGGCACCGCCCCGGCCAGTTGTCGGGTGGCGAGCAGCAGCGCGTCGCCATCTGCCGCGCCCTGGCCAATGCCCCCCGCGTGCTGCTGGCCGACGAGCCCACCGGCAATCTCGATCCCCATACCGCCGATGGCGTGTTCCTGGAACTGGTGGCGCTGGTCAAGGGCTCGGGCGTCGCCGCCCTGATCGCCACCCACAATCCAGAACTGGCCAGCCGCATGGACCGGGTGGTTCGGCTGCAAGATGGATTGCTGGTGTAGGGGGAGGGGGCGTCCCGCCCATCTCAAATCGGAGCGCGGGCGTCCCGCCCGCAGGCAGAGTCCCCTTCCATGACCGAGTTCAAGGGCTGGACATCTCGCGGCTATCTCCCCCATTTCGACACCCCCGGTACTGTTCAGGCGGTAACGTTCCGTCTTGCCGACAGCCTTCCCACGGATGTGTTCGAGCGCATTCTGGCCGATCACCCGCCGACGGAACAGGTCGAGGCGGTGGAGATGCTTCTTGACGGAGGTCGGGGCGAATGCCTGCTGTGTCAGACGGTCAACGCCCGGATGGTGGAAGATGCTTTGCTCCATTTCGATGGAGACCGCTATCGTCTTCTGGCCTGGGTGATCATGCCCAATCACGTCCATGTGGTGGTTGAGCCCAACATTCCGCTGGCCGATCTGCTTCATAGCTGGAAATCATTCACGGCGAAGGCGATCAATACCGTGATGGGCAGAAGTGGTCGGGTCTGGCAGCCCGACTATTTCGATCGGTTCGTTCGGGATTCCCGGCACCTGGAACGGGTTATTCAGTATGTGGAGTTCAATCCGGTGACGGCCGGGTTGTGTCGGGCCCCCGCCGCCTGGCGTTGGGGAAGCGCCTATTGGCGGGACGGATGATGCATGCGGGCGGGACGCCCGCGCTCCGAGGTGGAGAGCGCGGGACAAGCACCGTGTTTCAAGGTAGTCTGCCCCCATGCCAGCCCACGCCGATTTCGTCCATCTTCGCGTCCACACCGCCTATTCCCTGTCGGAAGGCGCCATCAAGCTCAAGCAGCTGGTCAAGCTGTGCGAGAAGATGGCCATGCCGGCGGTGGCGATCTGCGACACCGGCAATCTGTTCGGGGCGCTGGAATTCTCGGTATCCTGCGCCGATGCCGGCATTCAGCCCATCATCGGGGTTCAGCTGGCCATTCGCCGCGAGGACGGCCCGCCCTCAAAGGACGGCCGCAAGCCCGAACCCGACTGGCTGGTGCTGCTGGCTCAGACCGAGGCCGGCTATCTCAACCTGCTGAAGCTGGTGTCGAAGGCCTTCCTGGAAACCGAATCCGGCGAGACGCCGCAGGTCACCCTGCACGATCTGGAGACCCGGTCCGACGGCCTGATCGTCCTGACCGGCGGCCCCAGGGGGCCGGTGGGCCGCCTGCTGGCCGACGGGCAGGCCGACAAGGCGGAAATCGTGCTGGTCCGGCTGGCCCAGGCCTTTCCCGGCCGCGCCTATGTGGAACTGATGCGCCACGACCTGGAGGTTGAGGACCGCATCGAGCCGGCGCTGATCGAGCTTGCCTACAGGCATGACCTGCCGCTGGTCGCCACCAACGAGCCGTTCTTCGCCGACCGGGGCATGTTCGAGGCCCATGACGCGCTGATCTGCATCGCCGAGGGGGCCTATGTGGCGCAGGACGAGCGCCGCCGCCTGACACCCGAGCATTATTTCAAGTCGCCGGCCGAGATGCGCGAGCTGTTCGCAGACCTGCCCGAGGCCTGCGACAACACCCTGACGATCGCCCGGCGCTGCGCCACCATGGTGGCCAAGCGAAAGCCGATCCTGCCGCCCTACCGCATGGATGGCCTGACCGAGGCCGAGGTGCTGCGCAACAAGACCCGCGAGGGATTGGAAAAGCGGCTGTGGAAGCACGTCTTCCAGCCCGGCATGACCGATGATCAGCGCGAACATGCCGCCAAGCCCTATCGCGAGCGGATCGAGTTCGAGCTGAACGTCATCGAGCAGATGGGCTTTCCCGGTTATTTCCTGATCGTGTCGGATTTCATCCAGTGGTCCAAGGCCCACGACATTCCGGTGGGACCGGGACGCGGCTCGGGCGCTGGTTCCGCGGTGGCCTGGGCGCTGACCATCACCGATCTCGACCCGCTGCGCTGGGGGCTGCTGTTCGAGCGGTTCCTCAACCCCGAGCGCGTCTCCATGCCGGACTTCGACATCGACTTCTGCCAGGACCGGCGGGAAGAGACCATTCGCTATGTTCAGGAGCGCTACGGCCACGACAAGGTCGCCCAGATCATCACCTTCGGAAAGTTGCAGGCGAGGGCGGTGCTGCGCGACGTCGGCCGGGTGCTTCAGATGCCGTACGGTCAGGTGGACCGGTTGTGCAAGATGGTTCCCAACAATCCGGCCAAGCCGGTCACCCTGGAAGAGGCGCTGGAGAGCGAGCCACTGTTCAAGGAGGTCAAGGAGAGGGACGAGGCGGTCTCGCACCTGATCGATCTGGCCATCAAGCTGGAGGGCCTCTACCGCCACGCCTCCACCCATGCCGCCGGCGTGGTGATCGGAGACCGGCCGCTGGACGAACTGGTGCCGCTGTACCGCGATCCCCGGTCCGACATGCCGGTGACTCAGTTCAATATGAAATGGGTGGAATCGGCCGGGCTGGTGAAGTTCGACTTCCTGGGGCTGAAAACCCTGACGGTGATGGAGACCGCCGTCAGGCACATCAAGAAAACCAAGGGGTTGTCGGTCGATCTTTCAGCGATACCTCTTGATGATCCCAAGTCCTACGAACTGCTGTCGCGGGGCGACGCGGCAGGCGTGTTCCAGTTGGAAAGTTCGGGGATGCGCGACGTGCTGCGCAAGATGGGGCCGAACCGGCTGGAAGACCTGATCGCGGTGGTGGCCTTGTACCGCCCCGGTCCCATGGATCAGATTCCACGCTACATCGCCTGCAAGCACGGCAAGGAAGAGCCGGACTACATGCATCCGCTGCTGGAGCCGATTCTGAAGGAGACCTTCGGGATCATGGTCTACCAGGAGCAGGTGATGCAGATCGCCCAGGTGCTGTCCGGCTATTCGCTGGGCGGCGCCGATCTGCTGCGCCGCGCCATGGGCAAGAAGATCAAGGAGGAGATGGAGGCCCAGCGCAAGACCTTCGTCGATGGCGCGGTGGCCAGGGGCGTCGACGGCGCCCAGGCGTCGATGATCTTCGACAAGGTGGCCAAGTTCGCCGAATACGGCTTCAACAAGTCGCACGCCGCCGCCTATGCCCTGATCGCCTACCAGACCGCCTGGCTGAAGGCCAATCATCCGGCCGAGTTCATGGCGGCGACCATGACCTATGAAATGGCCAATACCGACAAGCTCAATTCCTTCCGCCAGGAACTGGACCGCCTGGGGATCAGGCTGCTGCCGCCCGACATCAACGCCTCGCAGCCGACCTTCTCGGTGGAGGCGCTGCCCGATGGCGCCCAGGCGGTGCGCTATGCCCTGGCGGCGCTGAAGAACGTGGGCGAGGCGGCCATGACATCGCTGGTGGAGGAGCGCGAGCGCGGCGGCCGCTTCAAGGATGTGGGCGATTTCGCCGCCCGCATGGATGCCCGCGTCCTCAACCGCCGCCAGTTGGAAAACATGGTCAAGGCCGGGGTGTTCGACAGCATCGACAAGAACCGGGGACGCCTGTTCAAGAATGCCGATTCCCTGACCCGCTACGCCGCCCAGGCCGCCGAGGACCGGGCGTCGAGCCAGATGAGCCTGCTGGGCGGTTCCAATGCTCCGACCTTGAAGCTGGAGGCCGCTCCCGACTGGTCGCAGCACGAGAGGCTGAACCAGGAATTCGAGGCGGTGGGGTTCTATCTGTCGGCTCACCCGCTGGACGCCTATGCCAAGAGCATGAAGCGCCTGGGCGTGCTGAAATACGCCGAACTGAACCGTCATCTGCAATCGGGCGGCAAGGGCCGCGTCCGGCTGGCGGGATCGCTGCTGTCCAAGCAGGAACGGGTGTCGGCGCGTGGCTCGCGCTATGCCTTCCTGCAATTCTCGGATGCTTCCGGCATGTTCGAGGTCACCTGCTTCGCCGAGATTCTGGCGGTGTCGCGGGACCTGCTCGACGCCGGTGGGCCGCTGCTGATCGAGGTGGACGCCAAGCTGGAGGAAGATCAGATCAAGATGACCTGCCAGCGCGTCGCGTCGCTGGATCAGGAGGCGGCCAGGGCCGCCGCCGGCATCCGCATCGTCATCGAGGACGAAGGTCCGATCCGCGATCTTCAGGGCCTGATCGGCGGCGAGGCGAGGGGGCGCAATTCCATCGCCATCGTCGCCCGGGCCGGCGGGCGCGAGATCGAGCTTGGCCTTGGTGCCAAGATTGCCATCACGCCCAAATTCATGGGAGCGCTGCGCTCGATCCCCGGCATCGCCGAGGTCGAGGAAATCTGATCATTCCCGCCGTTCCAGCAAGGCCTGCTGTTCAAAGTCGGCGCAGACGTCGCGAATCTGCTGGGGCGAGAGGAAGACGCCGAATCCCATCAGGTCATTGCGGATCTTCAGCAGCAGGAAACCTTCCGCCGCCTTGGCCTGGACGCGGGCGAAATCGGCGTCCAGCAGAACCTTCAGATAGGTCTGGCTGTCCTCGTCGGTCAGGTCGCAGGCCCATTTGGCCAGCAATTGGTTGCGTCTGGCCCGAATCCAGAACGCCTCTTCGTTGCCGTGGACGAAGCCGGCCTGACTGGTGCTGCCCTTGGCGGCGAAGGTTTCGAGAAAGGTCGACGACATTCAACTGAACGCCGCTTCGGCTTCGCTCTCGCGGACGATGTCGATGAGGCGGAGCAGGATGTCGGGTTCCTGGGCGCCGGCCAGGGCATAGCTGCCGTCGATGATCAGGCACGGAACGCCGTTGACTCCCAGGCGGTGGGCGCGGGCATTGTCGTTCAGCACCGCCGCCACGTCCTCGTCCGACCGCAGATAGGCCCGCGTCGCCTCGGAATCCATCCCATGGCCGGCGGCGATATCGGCCAGGACGGTGTGATCTCCGATGTCGAGACCGTGGATGAAGTAGGCACGGTACAGCGCCTCCACCACTTCGCTCTCGCGGCTGACGGTGGCGGCGAGGCGAATCAGCCGGTGCGAGGCCAGGGTATTCGGGGTCCTGGTGATGGCGTCGAAGTCGAAAGCGATGCCTTCGGCCTGTCCGGCCGCCAGCACGGCGGCATGCACCCGCTGTACCCGTCCCGGTCCACCGAACTTGCGGTCGAGATAGACCTGTCGGTCGACGCCGTCGGCCGGCAGGTCGGGATTGAGCAGGAAAGGCCGCCACTGCACGGTGATTCTGGCATTGGGACGCTGGGCCAGGGCGCGTTCCAGCCGGCGCTTGCCCACATAGCACCACGGACAGACGGTATCGAAGACATACTCGATCCGCATTGCGGTCAGTCCAGCTTGGCCTGCGCCCTGGCCAGCAGGCTATCCATGCTGTCGTCGGGGCGGGCGTCGGTGCAGGCGACCTGAACCCAGACCTTGACCGGCTGATAAACCTCGCGCACCGCGAAATCGGTATAGGCGAGGACGCCGGCGATGCGGTGCATCACCACCTCGGCTTCCACCAGGGGGGTGTCGGGCAGCACCACGCAGAACTGGTTCTGGGCGTACAGGGCGCTCAAATCCTCGGCCCGCAGCAGGCCGCCGATCCATTGTCCCAATTGCTGGGCCAGATGTTCGGCGGCGTCGTCGCCGAAATGATCGCGGACCCCCTCGATATTGGGAATATAGAAGAAGACCACCGCCAGATGCCGGTGATGAGTGGTGGCCACGGCCAGCCGCTCGGTCAGGTATTTTTCGAGGAAGGCACGGTTGTAGGCGCCGGTCAGCGGATCGCGGCTGGCGTCCTTCAGGCTTTCGAACAGGGCGGCGCGGATGCTCCAGCGCAATTGCTGGCGCCGCACCATCGACAGCACCGACGCCCGCATGATCCCGGGGTCCATGGGGCGGTGCAGAACCCGGCTGACCCCGCGCCGATAGGGCTCGGTGGCCGAGGCCCCCTTGTCCATCAGCATCACCATGGGCAGGTTGAACAGGCGGGGATTGTTGCGGACCTGGGACGAGAACGCCAGCGACGGTTCGATATCGCTGTCGGCGGTGATGATGGCGGCATCGAAATTGCGCCGCTCCAGCAGGTTTTCCGCGTCATACAGGTTGACGCTGGAGATGACCTCGGCGGCGTCGCCCATGACGGCGCCAACGCCGTCGCGGTCATGGCCGACCACCAGGATGGATGGGCGGTTGCCCTCGGGGGCGGTGGCGCGGCTGCGGGCGCTGATGCCAAAGGCGGCGGCGGCGGCGGAACGCTGGCGCAACTCGGCGTGCATGGTGGCGAGGCGGATCAGCGGGCGCAGCCGGGCGAACATCTCGACGTCGTCATAGTCCCAGCACACCACGTCGTCGAGGCCGGCGACATAGGCGTCGGACGCCATGTCGGCGGAAATGCGGGTGACCAGCGCCACCATGGGAATGTCGGCGCATTGGGCATCCTGCCTCAGCGCGCCGCCGGTGACGATCGGGCTTTGTCCGGCGTCGCCGACCAGAATCAGGTCGGGATGTTCGGAGCGGGCGTGGCCGATGGCCTGCTCGGGCGTCTCGGCAACGACGGCGTGATAGCCGTTATGGGACAGCCGCGCCAGCAGCGGTCCGGTCCTGGCCGAATCCGCATCGATGAGAAGTACGTTTGCCAAGCGAATCATTCGGCACAGGCCTCGCGTGTCGGGAGCGCTGATTCAGCATAATACGTTTGGCGTCGGTTCATAAGGGGGAACTGGGAGGATGGCCGCGAATATCGTTCAGCGAAGCGGCACGCCAAGGATCGCTTCCTTGTCCAGGGTCTCGACGATGGCCTCAAGCCGGGCCAGGACATCGGCGGCGCCGGGATAGGATTTGGCGAGCACCAGATAGACGTCCAGCCGGGTGAGCGAATCATAGGCGATGCCCGCGATGGGGTGGTCGGTCAGGACCTCGACCGCCGGGCCGGTGTAGTCCAGCAGATAATCGCCGCGGCCGGCCTCCAGCATGGCGAAAGCGGCATCGTGCTTGATGGCCGTGTTGTTGCTGATGTTGTTGGCCGGATCGGAAAGGAACGGCAGCAGACCGCCATAGCTGTATCCGCGGATGGTGATGATGCGCTTGCCGGCCAGATCCTCCTTGGCGCGGATCGGCGGACTGCCCGCCATGCGGTAGACCCGCAATTCGGTGCTGGCCACCGGGGTCTTGCCCCACAGGCAACATTCGTTCAGTGCCTGCGATTTCACCAGCATGGAGAATTCGGCGGTGCCGTCGTTCAGGTAGCTGAACATCCGGGCGGCGGGATAGCGGCGGCCATGCCAGGGAATTCCGGCCTTCTCGAACATGACGGCGGCAAGGCGAAGCAGGGGGTTGTCGGGGTCGCCGCGTTCGTCGACCTTGGTGGTCCACACCGATTGGTCGGGAAAGGCGTATTCCAGTTCGCGCGGCTTGTCGCCGTTCTGGGCAAACCCCAGGGAAGGAAGCAATCCGATAAGCACTGCGGCTCCTGCCGCCCGGCCCCATCCGAGGAAACCACCTCCCCACATGTCATTCTCCCTTCTTGGTTTTACGATTATTGATTGCTGTTCAAGTATGCTTATAAAGTGCAGTGTTTCCGGGGTGTTCAGTCTTGCCTTTGCGCGTAAGAATCAGTCTTTCATTACAGTATCGGATTATCGGGACGGGCTCAACAACTAGACTGCTGCGTCGGCTGTTGTTTTAGGTGATATTATATGAGATATGTTCTCGGTTACGTTGACGACATCATACGGATTGCCACTCCATGCCGCTTCGCGAACCAGCGCCCCGCCAGCCCATCCACACCCGGACCATGACCATGGACGGATACCGCAGACACGACGGATTGTGGGATATCGAAGGGAAGCTTGTCGACGTCAAGGCCTATGACCTGGAGGGGCTGTACCGCAAGCATGTCCCCGCCGGGGAGCCCATTCATGAAATTCTCGTAATAGTAACTATCGATGATGATTTCACCATTCATAACGTCGAGGCCACCATCGATTTTTCCCCCTTTCCCATGTGCGGCGATATCGCTCCCGACTTCGCGGAACTGAAGGGGCTGGGCCTGGGGGGCGGCTTCATGCGCGAGATTCGCGCCCGGTTTGGCGGGGTGAAGGGCTGTACCCATATCGTCGACCTGCTGGGCGCGGTCGCCACCACCGCCTTTCAGACCATCTATCCGCTGCTGCGCCGCGAGACCGGCCCCGGCCGTCCGGCCCTGATCGACAGTTGCCACGCGTTCGCGGCGGATGGCGAGGTCGTGGCCCGGCAATGGCCGGACCACTCCTCCCGTTCTCCTATTTCTCGATGACATAGGTTCCCGGCGCCGCCGCCAGGACGGGGTGGTCGGCGTCGCCAGCCGCCGCCGGCGCGGGATGGCGGTCGCCGGAATGCCGTTCCAGCCATCCGGCCCAGTGCAGCCACCACGAATCAGGCATGGCCTTGGCCCCGGCCAGCCATTGCTCGGGATCGTCCGGGGTCTCGGGGTTGACGTAGTACTTGGCCTTTGGGGTTCCCGGCGGATTGATCACCGACTGGACGTGGCCGCTGGAGTGCAGCACGAACTCGAACCGGCCGCCGAACAGCCGGGCCGAGTTGTAGACGCCGGTCCAGACGCTGATGTGGTCGGTGATGCCCCCGACCAGATAGGTGTCGTAATCGATCGTCGAAAGGTCGATGGGCGTGCCCAGAACCGTCAGCCCCCCGGGCGTACACAGCAGGTCCTGCGAGAATACGTCCAGGAGCTGGGCGTGCATCCTGGCGGTCAGCCGGGTCGGGTCGTTGTTCCAGTACAATATGTCGAGGGCGGGCGGCTGGCGCCCCAGCAGGTAATTGTTGACCCAGTAGTTCCATACCAGATCGCGGGGTCGCATCCAGGTGAATACCTTGGCCATCTCGTCTCCGTCGAGGATACCCTTGGCGGCGGATTTCCGCTTGGCCTCGGCGATGGCCTGGGGGGTGGCGAACAGGCCCAGCGAACGTCCCTCGTTGCTGTCTAGAACCGAAACCACCATGGTCGCCGAGTTGACGCCCCCCAGCTTGCGACCGGCGATGTGGCCGAGCAGCGCGGTCAGGGGGACCGCGCCGGTGCAAACGGTGAAGGTGTTGATGTCGAAGCAGCCGGTGATGGCGCGGATGGCGGCCATGGCCTCAAGCATGGCGGCGACGTATTCGTCCAGTCCCCAATGTCCGTGTCGCGGCTGGGGATTGCGCCAGCTGATCATGAAGGTCTGGAAACCCTTCTCCACCAGGAACTGGACCAGGCTGCGATCCGGGGCGATGTCCATCATGTAGTATTTGTTGACCACCGGAGGAACCATCATGATCGGGATGGTGAAGACCTCGGCGGTGCGCGGCGCGTACTGGATTAGTTCCAGGACCTGATTGCGGAACACCACGGCTCCCTCGGTCGCCGCCAGGTTCCCTCCCACGGAGAAAGCGGTCTTGTCCACTTGGGACGGGGTGCCGCTGTTGCTGGAGAGATCCTCCAGCATGTTGCGCATGCCGTCCACCAGGCTGCGTCCGCCGGTATCGAGCGCCGCCTTGAGGGCGGCGGGATTGCCGATCAGGGTGTTGTCGGGCGACAGGGCGTCGGTGAACAGCGAGGCGACATAGCGCATGCGCTCGGTCGCGTCCTCTCCGGCGCCGGCGCGGTCGATGATGCGGTTGACGGCGGTCGACCATGCCAGATAGCCGCTCATGCTCATGCGGTGGAACGGGTTGTTCGTCCAGGCGATGTCCTGGAACCGGCGGTCCCCCTTGGGAATCTCGACCGGAATCCGTCCGGTCAGCGCCTCGCCCCACTCGCGGAGCAAGCGGGAGGATTCCTCCAGCACCACATGGGGGGTGCCGGCCAGATGGCCGCCCAGTTCTCCCAGCGTCGACAAGATCTCGCGCGGGCCGATGGCGCCGATGAAGGGCGAGGCCAGCTTGACCTTGCCGTTCCTGGACGGGGCGCGGTCCTGATCCGGTCTGGCCGCCGGCGCGGCCTTGACCATGGTGCGCAGCATCGCCGCCGGTCCCGCCGTGGCCGTGTCGGGCAGGGTGGTGGCCTGCTCGGTCAGGTATCCGGCCATGGACAGAAAGTGATCGGCGGTTTCGGCCATGCCGGCCGGCGGCGAGGACAGCAGCCTGACCATGGCGTCCGCCTGCCTCGACAGCAGGGCGGGGCCGGCGGTGGCCGGTCCTGCCTTGCCTTCAGTGCCGCTGAATAGTTGTTGATGGGGATTCTGGGTCGTCTTAGCTTCTGTTAATGAGCGCATTGCTGTTGTCCACTTCATCGTAAAGATGTTGAGAAGACAAGCTGATATCTCAATAACAGGGGAGCTGCCAGATATTTGCGGCACGCATAAGTTTTACAATTATATCTAGATCAACCAGTGCTTATTAATTTGTATGGCATTGGCGGTGCCGGGATGCGATCCGATCTCCGGCGGAGACCGGCAAGGCGCTTCACCCGTCCGGCAAGTCGATGTACCATAGGGGGTGGAGGGCATTGATGAGCGAAACCCAGAAGAGCATTGCCGTGGCGGGCCAAGCGGGTCCGGACCGGAGTGCCGCCGTCGACGAGGATCGCGCTTCCTCTGGATTGAGTGCCGCCCTGGCGCGTGGTATCGGCCTTCGCCTGCTGGCCGCCATCGTCCTGTTCAGTTCCCTGGTGACCCTGGTTCTGACGGTGTTGCAGCTCTACCTGGACTATCGCGGCGAGATTCAGAGCATCGAGGATCGCTTTTCCGAGATCGAGCAGAGCAACCTCGACAGCCTGGGGGGCAGCCTGTGGAGTCTGGACACCGACCAGATCCAGCGTCAGATCGAGGGCATCAAGCGCCTGCCCGACATGCAATACCTGGAAGTCAGGGAGATCGGGCGGTCACTGAAGCGTCGGGTTGTGGTGTCCATCGGCGAGCGCGGCACCGGGCCGGTCATCAGCCGCGAGTATCCCATCACTTATTCCGAGAACAGGGACGCCGCGCCGTCCGAGACCATCGGCGTCCTGCACATGGAGGCCAGTCTGAGCGGCGTCTACAACCGATTGTTCGAGAAGGCGGTGGTCATCCTGATCAGCCAGGGCGTCAAGACGTTCCTGGTCGCCTTGTTCATCCTCTACATCGTCTATCGGCTGGTCACCCGGCATCTGGTCTTCATCGCCGGCTATGTCGGCGCCTTCAACCTCAGCACGTCGCCGCCCCTGGGGCTGACGCGTCGCCGCCCGGGGCGCGAGGACGAATTGGATCAGGTGGTCGGCGCGTTCAACCGGATGTCGGCGGGACTGCGCGAGGTCTATCGCGAACTGAACGAGGTCAATGCCGAACTGGAGGAGGACATCGCCGCCCGCCGCAAGGCGGAAGAAGAGGTCATCCGGCTTAACGAGGAACTGGAACAGCGGGTCCGCCAGCGGACCGCCGCATTGGAAGCAAGCAACAAGGAACTGGATTCGTTCACCTATTCGGTCTCGCATGATCTGCGGGCGCCGTTGCGCCGCATCGAGGGATTCGGCCAGATTCTCAATGCCGAATATTCTGGAAAGATGGATGACCGCTTCCGGCACTACCTGGAGCGGATCAGGGCCGGCGCCCACGACATGGCCGAGATGATCGACAGCTTTTTGAAGCTGTCGCGCTCCACCCGCAGCGAATTGACCATTGAACCGCTGGATCTGTCGGAAATGGCGGCCAAGGTGGTCGAACGCCTGCGCGAGAAGGAGCCGCAGCGCTCGGTCTCGGTGACCATCGCCCCCGGCATGACGGTCAACGGCGACCGCCGCCTGCTGGATTCCGTGCTGGAGAACCTGCTGGGCAACGCCTGGAAGTATTCCCGCCACAACAAGGCGGCCGCCATCTCGTTCAGCGTCGAGCGGAATGACGGCGCCGACGTCTTTGTCGTCCGCGACAACGGCGCCGGGTTCGACATGAACTACCTCGACCGTCTGTTCATGCCGTTCTGCCGGCTGCACCGCTCGGAGGAATTCGAGGGCACCGGCATCGGGTTGGCCACGGCCTTGCGCATCCTGGCCCGGCACGGCGGACGGGTGTGGGCCGAGGGCGCCCTGGGCAAGGGGGCGACCTTCCGTTTCACCCTGTGGGAAGGGGGGACGTCGCATGGCAAGGCATAAGGTCCTGCTGATCGAGGACAATGCCGACGACGTCGACATGGTTCTTCACGCCTGTAGCCATTCCGGACTGAACGCGGACGTGGTGGTGATCCGCGATGGCGGGGATGCGCTGGACTACCTGTTTCAGGGTCTTCTCCCGCTTCCCGATGTGGTGGTGCTTGACCTGACGCTGCCCCGCCTGGGCGGGCTCGACGTCCTGCGCTCGATTCGCGGCAATCCCGGGACCAGGCGGATTCCGGTGGTTGTCCTGACCTCTTCCTCCTCCGACGCGGACATGAGGACCAGCTATGACCTGGGCGCCAACAGCTTTATTCGCAAGCCGCACGGCTTCGAGGCCTTTGCCGGCGTGATCGGCCAATTGGAACGCTACTGGCTTGGCCTGAATATCCGGCCGCCGGCCTGATGAGAGAGGGGTGAAGACGAAAATGCCACAGGTTCTGCTGGTCGAGGACAACCAGGACGATGTCGAGCTTGCCTTGCACGCCTTTCGGGGCAGCACGGTCGCGCCGACGATCATCGTGGTCAGGGATGGCGAAGAAGCGCTGGAATATCTGTTCGGCACCGGCCGTCACGCCGGCCGGACCAGTCGCGAGCTTCCCGCCCTGGTGCTGCTTGACCTGCAACTGCCCGGCATCGGCGGCCTGGAGGTTCTGCGTCGGCTGCGCGAGCGGCCGGAGACCCGGCGGATTCCGGTGGTCATCCTGACCACGTCCGACGATCAGGCCGACATCATCGGCGGCTATGACCGGGGGGTGAACAGCTATATCCGCAAGCCGACCGCCTTTGAATCGTTCTCCGACATGGTTCGCCAGCTGGAACATTACTGGCTGGTCACCAACCTGGCGCCGCCGTCGTAGGGAGGGGGGCAATGGGAACCCCGCTGAACGTCCTGCTGGTCGAGGATTCACCCGACGACGCCGAGCTGCTGGAGCTTGAACTGCTGCGCGGCGGTTTCGTTCCTGTCGTCCGCCGGGTCGAAACTGGCGAGGAAATGCGCGCGGCCCTGTGGTCGGACATGACGTGGGACGTGGTGTTGAGCGACTACCACCTGCCCACCTTCAGCGCCGACGCGGCGCTGGCCACCTTGCAAGACAGCGGCCGCGACCTGCCGTTCATCATCATGTCCGGGGTGGTCAGGGCTGAGGATGCGGTCAACCTGCTGAAGCGGGGGGCGCACGATTTCCTCGACAAGGCCAGCCTCGCCCGGCTGGTCCCCGCTATCGAGCGCGAGATCAGGGATGCCAGCGAACGGGCCAAGCGGCGGGAGGCGGAAGAGCGGGTGAGGGTGCTGTCCCTGGCCATCGAGCAAAGTCCGGTGTCGGTGGTGATCACCGACCGGGACGGCGTCATCGGCTACGTCAATCCCAAGTTCATCAAGACGACCGGCTATCCCGCCACCGAGTCCCTGGGCCGGCCCATCGACTTCATCCACCGCAGGGATGCGGGCGAGGGAACCTATCGCGCCATGTGGGAAACCCTGAGAAAAGGGCAGGAATGGCGTGGCGAGTTCTGCAATCAGCGCCGCGACGGCCAGCTGTTCTGGGAATACGCGACGGTATCTCCGCTGGAGGATTCGTCCGGGTCCATCACTAATTTCGTCGCGGTCAAGGAGGACATCACCGCCCGGCGCAGCTATGAGGAGAGGCTGCTGCGTCAGGCCAATTTCGACGATCTGACCGGGCTGCCCAACCGGTTGCTGATGCTGGACCGTCTGGAACAAGGCATCGCGGTCGCCCATCGCCGCGATGCCTTGACCGCTCTGCTCTATATCGATCTCGACCGCTTCAAGAACGTCAACGATTCGCTGGGGCACGCCGCCGGCGATTCCCTGCTGAAGGAGGCGGCGCGGCGGCTGAACGAATGCGTGCGCGAGGGTGATACCCTGGCCCGCATGGGCGGCGACGAATTCGTCATCATCCTTCCCGGCGTCGACGACGGGGTGGCCATACAGAAGGTGGCGGATCGGGTGGTCGAGACGTTCGTGCCCCCCTTCGTTATCTCGGGCCAGGATCACTTCGTCACCACCAGCATCGGCATCAGCCTGTTTCCTTCCGACGGCACCGACGGCCAGGTGCTGCTGCGCAACGCCGAACTGTCCATGTACAAGGCCAAGGAGCAGGGCAGGGGGCGCTATCACTTCTTTACCCGCGAACTGAACGAACGGATGCAGGAACGCCTGAAGCTGGAAAGCCAATTGCGTGGCGCCGCCGGCCGCGGCGAACTGTATCTCGACTACCAGCCACTCTATGACATCCAGGCCGGATCGGTGGTCGGCATGGAGTCCCTGGTGCGCTGGAACCGTTCGCCCGAGCAGCGTCTGCAACCCGGCAGCTTTATTCCGCTGGCCGAGGAGGTTGGATTGATCGGCGAGATCGGCGACTGGGTGGTGGCCACCGCCTGCCGACAGGCCGTTGATCTTTTCAATGGGCGGCGCAAGGACTTGCGGGTCGCTGTTAATGTGTCACCACGGCAATTGCAGGGGCCAGCCTTTGGCGATTGGGTCAGGCTGAAATTGGACGAGACCGGTCTGGCGCCCGAGCAACTGGAGCTGGAAATCACCGAAAGCGTGGTGATGGACGGTTCGCCCGAGACCGGGATGACGCTGCGCAAGCTCTGCGACCTGGGGGTCCGTCTTTCCATCGATGATTTTGGAACCGGCTATTCCTCGCTGGGGTATCTCCAGCGCTATCCCTTCGACACCCTGAAGATCGACCGGTCCTTCGTGTCCGGCGCCATTTCCGATCCCAATGCCGCCCGATTGGTGGAAACCATCGTCACCATGGCCCATGGCCTGGGGCTGGAGACCGTGGCCGAGGGAGTGGAAACCGCCGAGCAGCTGGACTTTCTGCGCAATTGCGGCTGTGACCTGGTGCAGGGGTTCCTGTTGGGACGCCCGATGCCGGCCGAGGATCTGGCCCGACGGCTGGGTTAACCACCTGTTCACCGCAGGGCTGCTATGGTGGTGACACGGTGGAACCCGATGGTGGGTTCCGCCGGGCCGTCAGAAGGACGGAGGTTGCCATGATCCCGCGCATGCTCCTTGCCGCCGTTGCCGCCTATCTGGCCGTTGAAGGCTATTCCGTGCTGACCGCGCCGCCCGGACTGATCCGCGAGGCCGTGGCCAAGGCCGCCGCCGCCGCTCATCCCGATCATGGCTGATCCCACGGCCTGCCGTTGCAAGCCCGATTGACAACCGTTGCCCCCGACCGCACTGTCAACGCATTGTTGACGGGGCGGGCATGGATTTATTCGACTTTCTTGGCGAGGACCGCGAGGCCAGGGCGCTTGATCGCCTGACCATCATGCTGGCCGGCTTCGAGGCCGACAGCGAGATCGAGCAGGATCTGGCGCTGGAACGGGCCATCGCCTATTGCCGCAAGGAATGGGGCAGCTACGCCGCCGGCCTGGAAGCCCTGGCCCGGCGGCTGGAGGAAACCCCCGACCATGCCGTGCGGAGCCTGCAATTGCGCGAGGAGGGGAGCGAGCCCGGCACCCTGATCCGCGCCATCCGCCTGCGCCGTCGCCGCGAGCGCGGCCGCGCCGGCGAGATCGAGGCGGTGATCGCCATCTATGGCGGCGAGGACGAAGCCAAGGCGCCGACCGCCTTCGAGACGGTCTTCATCACGGCGGCCGCCCACCTGTCCGATGGCGAGGCGGACCCCTTCGCCCCGCTGGATGGCTGGTCGCTTCCCTGGCACGACGTTCCCGAACGCCTGCGCCGGGTGGTGTCGGAAGCCTGTCCGCTTCCCCGAACCGTGTCCGCCGCCCGTGACGAATGCCTGCGGTGGGAAGAGCGGTTGCTGCACCTCGAGATTCTGTATGACTGTCCGGGGGCCGGGATTTTGCCTACCGCCTGCGCCGCCCGGCGCCGGGTGGTCGAGGATTTGTGGCGCAAGGGGCTGCGGGCGGCCAGTCTGGCCGACCTTTATGCCCGCCTGGATTACTGGGCGGCGCGGGGAGGAGACGACGGCGCCGGTTACGGCGTGCTGCAATCCGACCTGGACGCGGTGGCGGCCATACTCGGCCCCCGGGGTGGGGGAGAGACCACCAAGGATCGGGCCCGGCGGCTGAAGGCCGCCAATCCCCACTGGTCGCTGGCCCGTATCGGTAAGGAACTGGGAATATCGCGTCAGGCGGTTCACAAGCATCTGAAACAAGCGGCCGCGCCGGCATGACGGGTGCGCATGACGGGTTGGCGTGGCCGGTTTTGGCCTGTATGGTAAGACCACTCCTTCCACCGCAGCAGGGGTCCGCCGTGCGTCGCCTTGCCTTTCTCGCCGTCGTCTCCGGTTGCATCGGCGCCGCCGCTCCCGCCGCCGCCCAGCTGATGGACGTGTTGACCGCCCCCAAGACCCTGATCGAACGGGCGGCCGAGGCACGGTCCGCCTCGGACATCGCCAAGGACAACGCCATCGTCGTCAAGGTCAACGCCGCCATGGCGCGGGCGGGAACCGCCAAGGCGGCGACCGAGATATACGAGCAGCGCCTGCTGGTGACCGGCCTGTTCAGCGACAAGGCCGCCCTTGATTCCTTCCACAGGGACGTGAAAGCGATCGAGGGTATAAGGAAACTCTATTGGCATGTCGGCTGGCTGGCCGAGGATGATGCCAAGCGCAAGGGCTTGCCGAGCTGGAGCGATACCCTGGCGGTTACCACCAAGGCCCAGGCCCGGTTGACCAAGGCGGCAGGCGGGCGCTACGTCAATTATCGGGTTGCCGGGGATACCCACGGCACTCTCTACGTCATCGGCCGCGCCTACGGCAAGGCCGAGGCCAATGCGGTGGTCGCCGCCCTCAAGGAGGGCAACGGCGTCAAGGCGGTCGTCAATTATATCGATGCGAGGCCCTAGGACATGTCGAAGAAGCCTCTTCCCCGCCATGTGATCGGCGCCATCAGCGTCGCCATCGGCTTTGTCGTCGGCATTACCTTGCTGCTGGTGTTGCCGCAGAAATTCGGGGTTTCCCCCAAGGTCACCGGCTTCATCGCCCTGGGGGTGTGGGTCGCCTCGACCTGGGTGTTCTGGACCGGTGGAACCGCGCCGCCCAAGCCGGACGCCAAGGACGCTCCGCAGGAATGACCGCTCGCGGCTGGACCTCGGCCATGCCGGGGGTGTTCGTCCTGCTGTGGAGCACCGGCTTCATCGGCGCCAAATACGGCCTTCCCTATGCCGAGCCCTTTACCTTCCTGACCCTTCGGTTCGTGATCGTCGTGCTGTTGCTGGGCGCCGTGGTGGCGGCGCGTGATACCGTATGGCCGCGCGACCCGCGGCTGATCGCCCATCTGGGGGTTTCCGGCCTGCTGGTCCATGCCGCCTATCTCGGCGGCGTGTTCGGCGCCATCCGCGCCGGCGTTCCGGCCGGGCTGGTGGCGCTGGTGGCGGGACTTCAACCGCTGCTGACCGCGTCGGTCGCCGGCCGGTTCCTTGGTGAAACCGTCGGCGGGCGTCAGTGGCTGGGGCTGTGCCTTGGCCTGGTCGGTGTCGCCATGGTCCTGTCAACCCGATTGACGGGGGTTGGGTTCGACACCTTCGGATGGGACGGCATGGCCTTCGCCGTTGCGGCGTTGCTGGCCATTACCGGCGGCACCCTTTATCAGAAACGGTACTGCACCGGAATGGACCTGGGAAGCGGTACCTTCATCCAGTACGTGGCGGCGCTGGTGGTGCTGGCGCCGGTGGCGGTCCTGACCGAGACCATGGAGGTTCGGTGGACGCTGCCTTTCATCCTGTCGCTGGGGTGGTTGGTGCTGGTGCTGTCGCTGGGAGCCATCAGCCTGCTGATGACCCTGATTCGCCTGGGCGAGGCCGCCAAGGTGGCCAGCTTTTTCTATCTGGTGCCGCCGGTGACCGCCATCCTGGCCTTCCTGCTGTTCGACGAAGCCCTGACGCCGCTGGCGCTGGCCGGAATGGCGGCGACGGCTGTCGGGGTCGCCCTGGTGGTGCGCAAGGCCTGATCGCGGGTCAGCGCTCGCTCATGTGATCGATCAGGCGGCGGATGAAGGCCTCGCACTGGGCGACCTGTTCCAGGGTGATGAATTCATCGGGCTTGTGGGCCTGCTGAATGCTGCCGGGGCCGCAGACCACCGCCGGAATCCCGGCCTGCTGGAACAGGCCGGCCTCGGTGGTGAAGGCGACCTTGCCGGTATCGTTGTTGCCGGACAGGGCGCAGACCAGCCTGACGACCGCGTCGTCGCGATCCATGTCCAGCCCGGCGGTGGCGTTGTGCTCGTCGAGCATGATGCCGGCTTCCGCCGAGACCGCCAGCATTTCCGGCGCCAGATCCTGGCACCAGCCGCGAATCTCGGCCATCACGGTCTCGGGATCGTGGCTGGGCAGGTTGCGGATTTCGAATTCGAAGTCGCAGCGCCTGGGGACGATGTTCAGGGCCGTTCCTCCCTTGAAGATGCCGGTATGAAGGGTGGTGTAGGGGGGCTGGTAGCCGGAATCGAACGGCCCGTGGTTACGGAAGCGGTGTTGAAGCGCGCGCAGGCGCGACACCAGATCGGCGGCGATCTCGATGGCGTTGACGCCGTTATGGTTGAGGGCGGAATGGCATTCGTGGCCATCGATCCGGCAGCGCACGCTTTTCTTGCCCTTGTGGCCGATGATCGCCTTCATCTCGGTCGGTTCGCCGACGATGCACATGGCCGGCCGGACCGGAAGATGGTTCATGTCGTCGATCAGCCGGCGCACTCCGACGCAGCCGACTTCCTCGTCGAACGAAAAGGCGAAGTGCGCGGGCATCGCCAGGCGGCGGGCGGCGAATTCCGGTGCCAGGGCAAGGCAGACGGCGATGAAGCTTTTCATGTCGGCGGTGCCGCGGCCGTATAGCCTGTCCTGGCGGCGGGCGATGGTGAAGGGATCGCTGTTCCAGTCCTGTCCGTCCACCGGCACCACGTCGGTATGTCCCGACAAGACGATTCCGGGACGGTCATCCGGTCCCAGGGAGGCGAATAGATTGGCCTTGCGGCGGTCGTCGTCGAACGTCAGCCGAATATCGGCGCCGAGGTCCGAGAGAATATTCGCGGCGAAGTCGATTAACTCTAAGTTAGTCTTATAACTCGTAGTATCGAAGGCCACCAGGCGTTCAATCATGTCGCTGCTGGACGTGGGGTGCTTGGTCAAGGAACAATTCTCACGGCTGGGGGCGTTCGGATGGCATGGATGGGGACGCGGCCGGCTTCCATCGCGGCGCGCCATCATAAGGCGGAGAGCGGCGTGGACGCCAGGGGGCAGGGGCTGTCTATGATATTTCGTCTATGGTGCTGGTGTGGGCGTGCGGGTATGCTGCCGGCCAGCGGGATATGGGCAAGGAGCGCGGGCCGGGCAGCCCGTGACGCGGTGGCATGACGGATTCTGGTGAGGTGCGGGCTGCCGGCGCCGAGGCGCAAGAGGTCAGCATCGCCTCCCTGTCGACCCTCAAGAGCAACATGTTCGATCTGGCCATCAGTTCGTTGTTCCTCAACGTTCTCGGCCTTGCCCTGCCCATGTCGCTGTTGCAGGTCTACGACCGTATCCTGCCCAACAAATCGGTCGGAACCCTGGTCCTGCTGATGGGCGGCGTGCTCGGCGCCCTGATGCTGGAATCGGCGCTGAATTTCTGCCGTTCCTACATCACCGGTTGGGTCGGCGCCAAGTTCGAGCACCGGGCCGGCTGCGCCGCCCTCGACCGGTTGCTGATGTCGTCCATCGACGATTTCGAGAAAGGCGGGTCGGGCGTCCATCTGGAGCGCATGGGATCTTTGCCCATGGTGCGCGAATTCTATGCCGGCCAAGCCATGCTGACCCTGCTCGACCTGCCGTTCGCCATTCTCTATCTGTCGCTGGTGGCCATGATGGGCGGCTGGCTGGTTCTGGTTCCCCTGGCCCTGCTGATCGCCTTCGCCGTCACCGCCATCGTGATCGGGACCAAGCTGCGGGGATCGCTGCAAAAGCGCATGGTCGCCGACGACCGGCGCTTCAATTTCATCATCGAGGTGCTGGGCGGCATTCACAGCGTCAAGGCCTTCGCCATGGAAGCCCAGATGGTCCGCCGCTACGAGCGCCTTCAGGAAGCCTGCGCCGAGGGCGCCTACAAGGTGGCGCTGAACAGCGCCTCGGCCATGGGAATCTCGTCGTTCTTCGCTCAGGCCACCACCATTTGCGTCGCCATGGCCGGAGCCCTGATCGTCATCGACGGCGAGATGACCACAGGCGGTCTGGCGGCTTGTTCCATGCTGGCCGGCCGCGCCATGAACCCGTTGCAGAAAGCCCTGGGCGTGTGGACCCGGTTCCAGTCCTTCATGCTGGCGCGCCACCGGCTCACGGAACTGTTCTCGCTGAGGCCCGAGGCCCCGGAGAACCTTCCCAAGCTGGAAACCGTGCGGGGAGCCCTGGAACTGGAGAACGTCAGCTTCCGCTACAACGACAGCATGCCGTTCGTCATCAAGGACGCCTCGATCTCCATTCGGGAGGGGGAATGCATCGTCATCTCCGCCGGCAACGGCGCCGGCAAGACCACCTTGCTGACCCTGCTGCAAGGGGTGTTGCGGCCGACCTCCGGCCGCCTGCTGATCGACGGGCAGCCGGCGCTTAATTTCGAGCCGCAGAGCATGCGCGACAAGATCGCCTATCTGCCCCAGATGGGCGACCTGTTCCAGGGGACCATCCTCCAGAACATCACCATGTTCCGCAAGAAGCTCGACGACGTGGCGGTGGAGACGGCGGCCCTGCTCGGCCTCGACGAGGTGGTGGCCACCATGGCGCAGGGCTTCGACACCCCGGTTGGCGACGGCGCCTACGATTCCCTGCCGCGCGGCATCAAGCAGCGCATCGCCATCGCTCGCGCCCTGGTCAACAATCCCCGCATCGTCCTGTTCGACGAGGCCAACACCGCCGTCGACGCCACCGGCGACAATTATCTCCGGGTCTGGCTCGAACGCGCCAAGGGCAAGCGGACGCTGGTCCTGGTGACCTCGCGTCCGTCCCTGGCCAAGATGGCCGATCGCATTTTCGAGTTGGACGCCGGCGTCTTGCGGCCGAAGCCCCCCCGCGACGACCGCGGGCCGGCCCCGGTGGGGGCGCCGGGATTGCTGCCCCAGGGAGGCGCGGCATGACCCTGGTTGCCGCCGGTTCCGGCCCCGCCGCCAAGACCAACCTGAAGGCCATAGAGCAATACGAGCAGCAATTGGCCCAGAATGCCCTGGGCGGATTCTCGGCGGCCTCGGATCTGGCCGCCTGCCTGCTGCCGCTGCTGAAATCGCTGGGATGGAAGGGCGATCCGCGTCATGTGGCGGAATCCCTGCCTCATTTCGCCAACGATCTGGATCTCACCGGCCTTCGCAACGTGATGGCGACGCTGAACTATTCCAGCCGGCCGGAAAAGCTGACCATGGAATCCGTCGATTCCCGGCTGCTGCCATGCCTGTTCCTGCCCGATGGCCACCCCGCCATGGTGGTCAAGAGCATCAATGACGAGGGCGAGGCCGAGGTTTTCGACGCCGGCGAGGGCGCTTCCCGGACAATCGATATCCGCGAATACAAGGGCACCGCCTATTTCTTCACCAATCACTCGGGCGACACCGCGGCGGCCCGGCCGGCCAGCTGGTTCTCCAGCGTGCTCGAACGGTTTCGCCCGCTCTACTGGCAGGCCTTCTTCGTCACCCTGATCCTCAACATCTTCTCGCTGTCGACGCCGCTGTTCGTCATGGCGGTCTACGACAAGGTGATCGGCGCCTCGTCGCTGCCCATGCTGGGCGCCCTGTCCATCGGCGTCACCCTGGCCCTGGCCGCCGACGCGGTATTGCGCGAGGTGCGCGCCCGCATCCTCGCCTTCGTCGGCGCCCGCCTCGACAACATCATGGGAAACAACATCTTCCAGCATATCCTGGCGTTGCCGCCGGGCTTCACCGAGCGCGCCACCATCGGCGCCCAGGTCGCCCGCATCAAGGATTTCGAATCGGTCCGCGAGTTCTTCACCGGCCCCCTGGCGGCGGTCTTCATGGAACTGCCGTTCGCCATCTTCTATTTCGCGGTGATCGCCATGCTGGGCGGGATCATCGCCATCGTGCCGATGATCGCCACGGTGCTGTTCCTGATCGGCGGCTATCTGGTGATGCCGGTGGTGCGCAAGAATGTCGGCATCGCATCGCGCGCCGCGTCGCGTCGCCAGGAATTCATCGTCGAGGCGCTGTCCAAGATGCGGGCGGTCAAGCTGGCGGCAGCCGAGCATACCTGGGTCAACCGCTATCGCGAGATGTCGGCCCGCGCCGCCTATGGCGGTTTCAAGAACGGCCTGTTCGCGGCTTCCATCGGCACCTTGTCCAATATTCTGATCATCTCGTCGGGTATCGCCACCATTTCCATCGGCGTGCTGGGCGTGGTTGACGGGACCATGACCATCGGCGGCCTGATCGCAGCCATGATGCTGGTGTGGCGGGTGTTGTCGCCCATGCAGACCGGGTTCACCATGATCCAGCGGGTCGAGCAGGTCCGCGGATCGATCCGCCAGATCGACGGCCTGATGGCCATCAAGCCGGAACGCGATCCCCGCGCCATCGTCACGCCGCTGAAGAATGTGAAGGGCAGGGTGGTATTCTCACGGGTGTCGTTGCGCTATAGCAACGAGGCCGATCCGGCCCTGGTTGGAGTATCGTTCGAGGTCGAGCCCGGCGAGGTCGTGGCGGTGACCGGACGTAACGGGTCCGGCAAGTCCACCGTTGTCAAGCTGCTGCTGGGTCTCTATGCCCCCCAGGCCGGGGCCATCAAGATCGACGCCACCGACATCCGTCAGATCGACCCGATCGAGCTGCGCCACATGATGTCCTACGTGCCGCAGACCTGTAATCTGTTCTTCGGGTCGGTGGCCCAGAACCTTCGCCTGGCCAATCCGACCGCCACCGACGCCGATATCCGCTGGGCCTGCGACCAGGCGGACGTATGGGAAGAGATCGCCGCGCTGCCGCGTGGGTTGGAGACCCGCATCGGCGAAGGCGCTGCCGACCACCTGCCCACCAGCTTCATCCAGAAGCTGTCGCTGGCTCGCGGCTACCTGAAGCGCAGCCCGATCATGCTGTTCGACGAACCGGTCAACGGCCTGGATTTCGAGGGCGACCGCACCTTCATGCAGGCGGTCGAGACCTTCCGCGGTCAATCCACCATCTTCATGGTCACGCACCGCCCCAGCCATCTTCGCATCGCCGACCGCATCCTGGTCTTCGATGCCGGTTACCTGCGTCTTGCCGGGCCGGCGGAAGAGGTCAGGGCGCGCATACCCCCGGATCTGATATGAGCCAAAGTCCAGCGGTCACCAGCACTCGAAATCCCGACAACCTTCCGGTTCCGACCGAACCGGCCAAGCCGCCCATCAAGATATCCTCGCGCCAGTCGCGCCATCTGGCCCAGGCGGTGCTGCTGGAGGAGAGCGGCACCTCCAATCTGGTCCGCTTCACCATGATGGTGGCCAGCGGCACCACCGCCGCCTTCGTCATCTGGGCGGCTCTCACCAACATTCCGGAAATCGCGGTGGCCGATGGCAGCGTCATTCCCAGCGGCCAGATTCAGACCATCCAGCATCTGGAAGGCGGCATCGTCCAGGAGGTGGTGGTCAAGGAGGCCGAGATCGTCGAGGCGGGGCAGGTGATCATCCGCCTCAATCCCGCCCAGGCCATTTCCGATCTGGAACAGACCCGGGCAAGGGAAGCCACCTTGCTGATCAAGGCCGAGCGCCTGCGGGCCTTCGCCGAGGAGCGTCTTCCCAATTTCAAGGATATGCCGCCCGGCTATGAACGCCTGATCGCCGATAACGAGGCCATCTACCAAAGTCAGGCACAGGCCCGCGACACCGCCCGCTCGGTGATCAGTTCCCAGGTCGATCAGAAGCGTTCGGACATGCGCCTGATCCAGACCCAGATCACGTCGTTGCGCGAACAGCTGGGGCCGCTCCAGGAAGAGATGGCCATGCGCCAGGAACTGGTGGCCAAGGGACTTGTCTCCAGGGTGGTCTACCTGGACACCAAGCGCGAGTTGTCGCGGGTGCAAGGCGAGCTGTCGCGGCTGATCGGCCAGGAGATAACCGCCCGCAATGCCCTGATCGAAGTGGAAAACCGGCTGATCGACAGTCGCTCGGCCCTGCAAAAGCAGACCATGGACGAACTGGGGGTTGCCATCAACGAACTGGCCCAGGTGCAGGAAAGCATCGGCCGGCTGGAAGATAGGGTGAACCGTCTGGAGATTGTTTCGCCGGTACGGGGTATCGTCAAAGGCTTGGCGGTCAAGAACCAGGGCGCGGTGATTCAGCCGGCCGGACAGGTCTGCGACGTCATTCCCATCGATTCGCAGATGAAGATTGACGCCAAGATCAGTACCAAGGATGTCGGCCATCTCAAGATCGGGCAACCGGTCAAGGTGAAGGTCACCACCTACGACTTCGCCCGCTATGGCTCGGTGATGGGAACACTGACCAAGATTTCGGCGTCCAGCTTCACCGACGAGAAGGGAAATCCGTTCTTCAAGGGTGTGATCGAACTGGAACGCAACTACGTCGGCGAGGTTCCCGGACGCTTCCTGGTTCAGCCGGGCATGTCGGTTTCCGCCGAAATCATCACCGGCGACAAGACTCTGCTCCAGTACATGCTGAAGCCGATCTTTACCCAGGTGCAGCAGGCGTTCCACGAACGCTGATCGGATCGTTTCGCTGACCGCGCCGGGGGGGGGATGGGGCCGCGCCTTCGCGCTTGACCGCCCTCAATGTCGCTCCGGCGTCTTTCATGGCCTTGTGTCCTCCCCAATCAGGCTCCAGCCCCAAGGACACCGCACCGTCATGTCGAATTCACTTTCCGGAAAAGTCGCAGTCATCACCGGCGCCAGCAGCGGAATCGGCCGGTCCATCGCGGACCGGTTCCTGGCCCAGGGCGCCAAGATCGCCGTCTTCGCCCGCAATGCCGGGGCGTTGGCCGAAATCGCCGCTGGCAACGAGGATCGCGTTCTGGTCGTCGTCGGCGATGTGACCAATGCCGCCGACCTGGACCGTCTGGTGGCGGAAACCACCAAGACGTTCGGCGGAGTCGACATCGTCGTCCCCAACGCCGGCATCGCCAAGGTGGTTTCGTTCGCGGAGAGCGACGTGGCCGCGATCAATCACCAGTTCGACGTCAACTTCACCGGCGCGGTGCAGACCGTGCGTGGTTTCCTGCCGCATATCCGCAAGGGCGGCTCGGTGCTGTTCATCACCACTTTCCTCACCCAGGTCGGTTTCCCCGGTCTGGCGATCTACAGCGCCAGCAAGGCGGCCCTGAAGTCGTTCTCGCAGACCCTGGCGGCCGAGCTGGCCCCCCAGGGCATCCGGGTGAACTCGGTGGCGCCCGGTCCGATCGGCACCCCCATCTGGGGCAGCATCGGCCTGCCCGCCGACGTCTTGCAGGCGGTGGCCACCCAGGTTACCGCTCGCCTGATGCCGGGCGCCTTCGGCGAGCCGGGCGACATCGCCGCCACCGCCGCTTTCCTGTGCTCGGATGCCGCCAAGAATATCTGGGGTCAGGAAATCGTGGTTGACGGCGGCTACACCATCGGCTGATTGCGTTCCGTGTCCCGGCGAGGCTTTCCCGTCGGGACACGTTCGCCGGCCTGTGGTTATTCCAGGCCTTCCCGATGGATGGCGAAGCCCGCCGGGGCCTGGCAGACCGGCATCATCTCGATGCGGTTGATGTTGACATGGGCCGGCAACGAGGCCGCCCAGAACACCGACTCGGCGATATCCTCGGACGTCAGTGGGGTCGTGCCTTCGTAGACCTTGGCGGCCTTGGCGGCATCGCCGTGAAAGCGGACCACCGAGAATTCGCTGCCGCCGCACAGGCCGGGTTCTATATTGGTGACGCGAACGCGGGTCTTGCCCAGATCGGCGATCAGGTTCAGCGAGAATTGCGCCACCGCCGCCTTGGTGGCGCCGTACATGTTGCCGCCGCCATAGGGATAGGTCCCGGCCACCGAGCCGATATTGACCACATGCCCGGCATTGCGCAGCACCATGCCGGGCAGCACGGCGCGAGTCATGTACATCAATCCCTTCAGATTGGTGTCGATCATGGCTTCCCAGTCGTCGAGGTCGGCGGCCTGGGCCGGTTCCAGCCCCAGGGCGAGGCCGGCGTTGTTGACCAGCACGTCGATGTCGCGGAAACCGTCCGGCAGGTCACGGACGAAGGCGGCGACGGCGTCGCGGTCGCGCACGTCGAGGGGGGCGGCATGGACCGGTCCGGCCAGTTCGGCCTTCAGCGCGTGGAGACGTTCGGCGCGGCGGCCGCAGACGACCAGCCGCGCTCCGGCGGCGGCGAAGCGCCGCGCGATGGCGGCTCCAAAGCCGGCGGTGGCGCCGGTCACCAGGACGGTTCGATCGGTCCACATGCTACGGGGCCTCCGAGGCGCGGGGAGGAAGGGGGCGGTTGGGGTCGTTGTCGCGGATCATCACCAGATGGGGCGTGGGCGACAGCGCGTTCTCGATCTTCCAGATATAGACCCTGGCGGTACCGAACGGACGGACCTCGGTGGCGTTGTGCTCGACCACGTTGCCGTCGGTGGTGATGCGGAATTCGCCCTCCATGCCCAGGCCCATTTCGGCCAGGGTCTGGGCGTCCGACGGCTTCAGGGAATTGGCGTGGATGACGATGGCGTTGTTTTCGGACGAGCGCATGGCCAGCAGGCGCGCGTCGCGTCGCAGCAGCGAGACCAGCTGGACTTGACCCAGGCGGCCGGTTCGCTCGTATTCGACGGCGAAACGACCCTTGCCCTTGGACACCGCCGTCCTGACGGCGATGTCGCGCACCAGGTCCCTATGGATGTTCTCGATCTTCTCGGCCTCGTTCTCGGGCGTCACCCGGCCCTTGCGGTAGGCGTCCAGGATCGGCGCCCACATCAGGTCCCCCTTGAAGGTCAGGGAGTAGTCGCCATAGCGCGACAACCGCAGCTCGCTCTTGAACTTGTCGGGGATATAGCACGACGACAGCACCAGCAGGGCCGCCAGGACGCCGAATCGCTTGAGCCATTCACCGATCACCATCGCCTCCCGACTTCTCCAGCGTCTTGGCAGCCTGCCACAGCGCCTCCATTTCGTCGAGGGACGCGGAATCTGGCGAGCGTCCCCTGGCCCGCAATTCGGTCTCGATGTGGCGAAACCGGCGCTCGAACTTGGCATTGGCGCGCTTCAAGGCTCGTTCCGGGTCCACATCGAGCTTGCGGGCCAGATTGACGCAGACGAACAGCAGGTCGCCCATCTCGTCCTCCAGCCTGTCGGCCGGAGCGTCGATGGCGATCTCGTGGGCGATCTCGCGGGCTTCCTCGTCCAGCTTGTCCAGGATGTCCTTGGGGGCGGTCCAATCGAAGCCGACGCGGGCGGCGCGCCTTTGCAGCTTCAGCGCCCGCGTCATCGGGGGCAGCGCACGGGCGACGCCGTCCAGCACGCCGGGCTCGGCGACGGCCTTGGCGGCGCGTTCCCTGGCCTTGGTGACTTCCCACGCCTCGGTCTGGCCGGCGGCGTCGCGCCCGTCGGCGGCGACGAAGACGTGGGGATGGCGGCGGACCATCTTGTCGGCGATGGCGCCGGCGATGGCGTCGAAGTCGAAATCACCCCGTTCCTTGCCCATCTGGGCGTAGAACACCACCTGGAATAGCAGATCGCCCAATTCGTCCTTCAACTGGACCATGTCGCCGTGATCGATGGCGTCGGCGACCTCGTAGGCCTCCTCGATGGTGTAGGGCGCGATGGTGGCGAAGCTCTGTTCAAGGTCCCAGGGGCAGCCGCCATTGGGATCGCGCAGCCGCGCCATGATATCGAGCAGGCGACCGATGGGAGAGGACGGCGGGGTCATGCCTCCGGCTGGGCCTCGGCCGCGAAGTCCGAACCGGTGCCCCAGGGATCGTCCACCATCAGCTTGGGGCTGAGTTGGCGGTAGGTGGCGGTGATCTGCTCGAACGGCACGTCGGTGAAGCTGCCGCGCTGATTGACGTATTCCATGTGGCGGCGATTCCGGGCGTCGTAGGGGTGGAAGATCGAATCGGTGCGGCCGTCCCAGTCCAGCGGCAGCACGCCGAAACGCTGGCACAGCGACAGGTTGAAGGCGGGAGTGGCCTTGATCCATGCCTCGTCCAGCCAGACCTCGGTGAAGGCGTGCCAGCACATCAGGTCGCCGCCATTGGCTTCCATCAGCTTGGGCGTCGTGAGGTGGTTGCGCACATCGGCGAAGCCGAGGCGGGCGGGAATGCCCTCGGCCCGCAGGCAGGCCGCCAGCAGCGCCGCCTTGGGAATGCAGAACCCGTTGCCGGCGGCCAGAACGTCGGCGGCGGAATAGGTCTCGGGGGCGTTGAAGCGGACATAGGGGTTGTAGAGCACCTTGTCGCGTACCGCGTAATACAGCCGCAGGGCCTTGTCGCGGATATCGGTGGCGCCTTCGGCGGCCTCGCGGGCGAAGGCGACGACATTGGGGGCGTCGGACTGGATGAAGCGGGCGGGGGCAAGGGTCGCGGAGTCAGGGGTCATCATGGCGCCGGTTGTTTGTTGAAGCAGCAAGAATCCCAGGATAGGACCTGGAGCGCTTCCGCCAAAGCAAAAGGTTCGGCCGGTCAACCCGATGGCTGTTGGATTCGAGATGGAGCCGGGCTACCGCCGGCTTTCCCACGTCACCTCGGCCCGGCGGTTGCGGGGGCCCTTGACGTTGGGCTTGGTGGGCACCGCCGGCCTGTCGAGGCCGAAGCCGGTGATTTCCACCGTCATGCCGGTGACGCCCAGCTTGGCGAGCTGATCGGCGACGGCCTTGGCGCGGCGTTCGGACAGGGCCTTGTTGGCCTTGGGGCTGCCGACGCTGTCGGTGAATCCGTGAACGCGGATGGTGGCCGGCTTGGCGGCCTTGAGGGCCGAAGCGGCCTCGTGAAGGTTCTGCATGGCCGAGGCCGAGATGTCGGCCCTGCCGAAGGCGAACGTCACCACCAGCGGTTGGGCCGGCGATGGCGGCGGAGCCGGTTCGGCCACCGGAGCCGGTGGCGGCGGGGCCGGCGGCTTCAGCTTGGGTTCGGTGACGGCGAAGACCTGCCGGCAGGCGGGATTGGTCTCGCCCTCGGCCGCTTCCTCGATCCAGCAATCCAGCGAGACCTGGGCCTTGGCGGATTCGGCCGGCAGACGTTGGCGGGCACCGAGGGCAAAGTCCTCGGTCAGCGCCTGATGAGCGGCGGCGAGATCAGGCTTCAGCGGGGCGGGAATGTCCCAGTCGGCGGGATTTTCCGGGGGCGGTTCCTCGCCCGTGGCGGCCTTCGCGGCCTTGACCGCGAAGCCGTGGGCGTGGCGCCACTCGTACTCGTCCAACGCCTCGTGGCGGGTGGCCTCCTTGTACTCGTCGAACAGCGCCTTGGAGAAGGGCGTGCCGACGGTTGGAGACGGCGCGTCGAGCACATCCCTGACCTCCGCCACCTGGAACGGGGTGGCGCAGGCGGAAACGGCGATCATGGCCGCCAGGGAGAACAGGATGCGGGCGAGTTTCATCACGGCTTTCTGAAGCGGTTCGAGAACGACCAATCTCGCAAGTCGAGAATCAATTGTCCAGGACTTTTGCTTGCGGTGATCAAGTCAAGCCATGGAACAGAGTCAGGAAAGGTTTGGCTTAGTTCATTCTCCGTCTTAAGATAAAGCTGCCTCTCTTGAAAAACGTGGCAATTGCAACGATCTAGCGGCTATTGTTCCGCTGTCTCTCCAGGATGGGGGCGAGGTAACGTCCGGTATAGCTTTCGGTGCAGCGGGCCACATCCTCCGGCGTTCCCGCCGCCACCACGCGGCCGCCGCCGTCGCCGCCCTCCGGCCCCAGGTCGATGATCCAGTCGGCGGTCTTGATCACCTCCAGATTATGCTCGATCACCAGCACGGTATTGCCGGCCTCAACCAGGGCCTGGATGACCTCCAGCAGCTTGCGCACATCCTCGAAATGCAGGCCGGTGGTGGGTTCGTCCAGGATGTACAGCGTCCGGCCGGTGGCGCGGCGCGACAATTCCTTGGCCAGCTTGACCCGCTGGGCCTCGCCGCCCGACAGCGTCGTGGCCTGCTGCCCGAGATGGATGTAGTCGAGGCCCACCCGTTGCAGGGTGATCATCTTGTCGCGGATGGCGGGAACCGCCTTGAAGAAGTCGGCGGCCTCTTCCACCGTCATGTCGAGAACGTC
This sequence comes from Magnetospirillum sp. SS-4, assembly GCF_902729425.1. GTDB lineage: Bacteria > Pseudomonadota > Alphaproteobacteria > Rhodospirillales > Magnetospirillaceae > Phaeospirillum. Next base: position 116,333 of record NZ_CACVCH010000002.1, read on the forward strand.
GGCTATGGTCTTGCCCCGAAACATTATTTCAAGGGTTTCGCGGTTGTAGCGCTTGCCCTTGCAGACGTCGCACTGGACATAGACGTCGGGCAGGAAGTGCATTTCGATCTTGATGACGCCGTCGCCCTGGCAGGCCTCGCAGCGCCCGCCCTTGACGTTGAACGAAAACCGGCCGGGCTTGTAGCCCCTGACCTTGGCTTCCGGCAGTTCGGTGAACCAGTCGCGGATCGGGGTGAAGGCGCCGGTATAGGTGGCGGGGTTCGAGCGCGGCGTGCGGCCGATCGGGCTCTGGTCGATGTCGATGATCTTGTCCAGGTGCTCGATGCCGTCGATGCCGTCGAACGGGGCCGGCTGCTCGCGCGAGCCCATCAGGCGTCGCGACAGCGCCTTGTACAGGGTCTCGATCACCAGGGTGGATTTACCGCCGCCGGACACTCCGGTGACGCAGGTCAGGGTGCCGAGTGGAATGGCGGCGGTGACGTCCTTGAGATTGTTGCCCCTGGCGCCGGACAGGGTCAGCCTGGCGCCGCTGCCGGGGCGGCGGCGGGGCGGCACCTCGATCTGGTCGAGGCCGGTGAGGTAGCGGCCGGTGGCGCTGGCCGGATTGGCCATCACCTCGGCGGGAGTGCCGGCGGCCACCACTTCGCCGCCGTGGATGCCGGCGCCCGGCCCCATGTCGATCAGGTGGTCGGCGGCGCGGATGGCGTCCTCGTCGTGTTCGACCACGATGACGGTGTTGCCGATGTCGCGCAGCCGCTTCAAGGTGGCCAGCAGGCGGTCGTTGTCGCGCTGGTGCAGGCCGATGGAGGGCTCGTCCAGCACGTAGAGCACCCCGGTCAGGCCGGAACCGATCTGGCTGGCCAGCCGGATGCGCTGGCTTTCGCCGCCCGACAGCGAGCCTGACCCCCGCGACAGGGTCAGGTAGTCGAGCCCCACATCAACCAGGAAACCCAGGCGGTCGTTGATCTCGCGCAGAATCCGCCGCGCGATCTCCTGATCCTTGGGCCGCAGGTGCTGGTTCAGTTCGGCGAACCAGTCCCTGGCCTTCAGGATGGAGACGGCGGCGGCCTCGGTGATGTGCAGGCCGCGAATCTTGACCGCCAAGGATTCGGGCTTCAGGCGGGCGCCGCCGCAGGCCTCGCAGGGTTGGGTGCCCTGGAAGCGGGCGAGGTCCTCCCTGACCCACGACGAATCGGTCTCGCGGAAGCGGCGCGCCATGTTGGGTATCACGCCCTCGAACGATTTTTCAGTGTGATAACCCTTGAATCCGTCCTCGTAAGCGATGCGGATTTCCTCGTTGCCCGAACCGTGCAGGATCACCTGGCGCGCCCGCTCCGGCAGGGTGTTCCAGGGCTTTTCCAGGCTGAAGCGGTAATGCTCGGCCAGTCCCTGGAGGGTCTGGAGGTAGTATTGCGAGGTGGAGTTCGCCCACGGCGCGATGGCGCCGTCACGCAAGGAAAGCTCGGGGTTCGGGATGACCAGTTCGGGATCGAAATAAAGCCTCACGCCCAATCCGTCGCAGGATGGGCAGGCGCCGAACGGGTTGTTGAATGAGAACAGCCGGGGCTCGATCTCCTCGATGGTGAAGCCCGACACCGGGCAGGCGAACTTGGCGGAGAACACCGTGCGCTCGCCCGTATCGGCGTTTTCGGCGATGCACAGGCCGTCGGCGAGGGTCAGGGCGGTCTCGATGGAATCGGCGAGGCGGCTGCCCAGGCCGGGCTTGACCACCAGCCGGTCCACCACCACCTCGATGTCGTGCTTCTTCTTCTTGTCGAGCTGGGGGACCTCGTCGATCTCGTACAGGCTGCCGTCGACCTTGACCCGCTGGAATCCCTTCTTCTGCAATTCCAGCAGGTCCTTGCGGTACTCGCCCTTGCGGCCGCGCACATAGGGCGCCAGCAGATAGAGGCGGGTTCCCTCGGCCATCATCTCGACCCGGTCCACCATCTGGCTGACGGTCTGGCTTTCGATCGGCAGGCCGGTGGCCGGCGAATGGGGGATTCCGACCCTGGCCCACAGCAGGCGCATGTAGTCGTAGATTTCGGTGACGGTGCCGACGGTGGAACGCGGGTTCTTCGAGGTGGTCTTCTGTTCGATGGAAATGGCGGGGCTGAGTCCCTCGATGCTTTCCACGTCGGGCTTTTGCATCAGCTCCAGGAACTGCCGCGCATAGGCCGACAGCGATTCCACGTAGCGGCGCTGACCCTCGGCATAGATGGTGTCGAAGGCCAGCGACGACTTGCCCGAGCCGGACAGGCCGGTGATCACCACCAGCCTGTCGCGGGGAATGTCGACGTCGATGTTCTTCAGATTATGTTCGCGGGCGCCGCGCACCCGGATCTCGCCGCTCATGGATCATCCTCGTCACCGCATCAGGGGGCGGATGTTAGAGAGATTCGAGCAAGGGATAAAGCATCCTTGCCAGTCGGCTCGCGCATGGCTATCAACGCCACGCCCCCATTGACGGGAATTCCATGGAAGCCCTGCTGATTTCCCTCGCCGTGGTCGCCACCGCCGAGATCGGCGACAAGACCCAGCTGCTGGCCCTGCTGCTGGCCGCCAAGTACCGCAAGCCGGTGCCGGTGGTGGCCGGCATCTTGGTCGCCACCATCCTCAATCACGGCATTGCCGCCGGCGTGGGCGTGGCGGTGGCGGACTGGCTGGGGCCGGAGCGGCTGCGCTGGATCATCGGACTGTCGTTCATCGGCATGGCGGCGTGGACCCTGATCCCCGACAAGATGGATGACGAGCCGAAAATGTGGGAAAAGGCCGGCCCCTTCGTCGCCACCCTGGTCACCTTCTTCCTGGTGGAAATCGGCGATAAGACCCAGGTGGCGACGGTGGCGCTGGGCGCCCGGTTCGGCGACCTGGTCAGCGTCACCATGGGGACCACGCTGGGCATGCTGATCGCCGACGTGCCGGCGGTGTTCGTCGGCGGCGCCATGGCTGGGCGGCTGCCGTTGGGATTGGTGCGCGCCGTGGCGGCCGGCCTGTTCGCCATTCTTGGGGTGTTGGCGCTGACCGATGCCGGGGCCGGCATGCTGGGCGACTGAGGCTTCTTATTCCGGAATGACAACGTTGCCCGGCTGATGCGGCTTTTGAAGCCAGAACTGATACATGCCGAGGAAGGTGTCGGGATTGTCGCGTTCGAACTCCTGCCATTGGCCGAGATCGGTTGCGGCCCGGTCATGGGGGAAACGTCGGCGATAGGCGTGCAAGATGCGCCGGTCGATCCTGAATCCCAGGAAGATCAGATCGTTCCGCCTCAGGAAGGCGTCGATGACGTCCAGGGTCATCAGGTGCTCGCGGCAGTGGAACAGCAGGTCGCGACAGGCGCTGGTGCTGAAGAAGTCGTCCAGGCCGAGGATGGAGCCCAGGTCCGGCCGCCCGATCATATCCTGGCGGCAGCGGCGGATATCCTCCGGAACCGGTCCGTACCCCCGTTCGGCGATGTAGGCCCGGCCGCGTTCGATATCGCGGCGGGCGGCGGCGCTGTACAGCCCCAGATTCATCAGGCCGCCGGGCCGCAGCAGATCAAGCAGCACCCGCCATCCCGCCAGGGGATCGGCCAGATGATGCAGCACTCCAACACTCTCGATGATGTGGAAGCTGCGGCCGAGGGTGTCCAGTCTCATGATGTCGGCCTGGGCGTATTCGATGGCGTCCAGACCTTGCTCCACCGATTTGTGGCGGGCATAGCGGAGGCTGGCGCGGCTGAGATCGATGGCCAGCACCCGGGCTCCGGGATGGCGCCGGGCGGTTTCGGTGGAATGCTGGCCGGTGCCGCAGCCGGCGATCAGAATCTCGGGATTGGCCGAGCCGGGGGGAGGGCAGGGGGGATGGAATGGAAACGACGCCCTCATGAACGCCTCGATGGACAGGGGCGTGTCGGCCGGCGCCGGCTTCATCCATCGTGGATAGGGGTTTTCCTCGTATTGCCGGCGCACGTCTCCGGAATCCTCGTCATTGATCGGCGTCAGGCAGGCGATGGCGGTCTCCTGCCGCGATATCGCCTCGATCTCCCGAATCTGCTGGTCGAGGACGTCGGCAACGGCCGGGGGCCAGGGCCGGTCCAGCAACCGCCGGTGTCCAGGCAGGGCATGCAGGGGAAAATAGCTCGCCACCGCCACCAGCCGGTCCGGTGGAATCGAGGAACCGGCATCCAGGGCGCCGGTCAGCCAGTCCCGCAATCGCCGGGCCTCCTCCTCTTCCGGTCCGGTCCAGGAGAACACGTATTCATTGATGAAGCACTGCCGCGCCAGGGCGGCGTGGAGGGACAGCAGGTCCGGTTCCGCCTCGGCCAGCAACGCGGACCGCAGCGAGGTCAGCAGGTGCTCCAGATCAACGTCGCAGACCGGCGCCGACACCAGCAGGGCGTTCAGCAACGGGTCGTCGGACAGGACGACGATGGCTTCCGAGGACAGCAGGCTCCGCGGCGGCAACCGTTCGGGCCAGCGTCCCGCCACCCGATGGATGGATTCGGCGACCGCCGGCTGGCCCTTGACCATGGCGCCGGCCGCCCGCATCAGATCGTTCGGACGGCACCAGGGCTCGGACAGGGCGCGGGTCATGGCGCGGCGCAGCGCGGCATCGGGCGCCGCGATGCGCAAGCGCCTGACGCAACTGGTGAACAGCGATCTCGACGGCCACGAATCGTCAAGGGCGAGGGCGCGCAGGGAGCAGGCCATCGCCTCGTCGAGGCGGCCGAGGTCATAGAGGATGTTGCCGAGATTGAGGTGGGCTGCGGCATGGTCCGGCATCAGTTCCGCGGCGCGCCGCGACCACGCCTCCGCCTCGTCGAGCCGTCCCAGGGTATGCAAAGTGCCGCCAAGATGATTCATCGAGTCGGCATGGTCCGGCGACGCCTCCAGGGCACGGCGAAAGGCGATCTCGGCATGATCGCACCGGGTGAGCCTATGCAGGGCGACGCCCAGATTGTCCCATGCGTCGGCGTTGCCGGGGCTGATTTCGGCCACACGCAGGAAGCATGCCGCCGCTTCTTCCATCCGTTCGCGTCCGGCCAGGGCCATGCCGAGATCGAAACAGGCCCCGGCATGGTCGGGATTGGCCCCGACGGCACGGTGAAAGCAGGTTTCCGCCTCCTCCATCCGGTCGAGGTCCCGCAGGACGATTCCGAGATTGTGGTGGGCGTCGGCGTAATCGGGCCGGGCCTCGGCGGCACGGTGGAAGCAATCCGCCGCTTCGTCCTGGCGGCCCTGGGCGCGCAGCAGGCAGCCTAGATTGTTCAGGCATTCGGCGTCATGGGGATTGTGCGCCAGCAGTCGCCGATACATCTCCATGGCCTGTTCCGCCTGTCCATCCAGGTGATGGGAGACGGCAGCCGCGAACAAGGCGTCCAGGAAGGCGGGGTCGGCGACGGTCATGACTCGGTCTCGCCGTTCCCGGGCTGGTTACGCGACGCTCACGCGAACAGCGACACGATGGCGCCGACGTCGAGCGAGGATGCCTGGGTGTTGCTGGGGGCGTTGTACTTGATCAGGCTTTGGGCGTTGACCTCCTTGGCGACGATGGCTCCGGTGCTGTCGACGTCGAGGAAGTAGGGTTTTCCCGCCTTGATCAGTTCGGCGACGCTTTCCATGAGCGGCGTGTCGTCGCCCACATCGGCATAGGGAGGGGTCTTGAGAAAGGCCGGGGTGATGGTGTCGGCCTTGACCTCCTTGGCGGAGATGACGTTGGTATAGGGATCGATCTCCAGGAAGTAGGGAATCTTGTTGTTGGCGAAGCTGGTGGCCTGAAGCTCCCACTCATACAGGGCGGTGCCGTTCTGAATGGTCTCGGCGATGCCGCTGATGGCTTCGCGCAGCAGCCTTTGCTGGTTGTAGGGCAGGTTGTTGATTTCGGGATCGAAGGCCTGATCCACCACCTTGAGATCGCCCTTGGTGTCCAGGGCCACCTTCATGGGTTGCTTGTTGTTGAGGAGAAGAACTCCCTCCTGCTCCCAGTTGTTGGGAGTGGTCGCCTGCGGCGGGATGACGTAGCTGGCGACCAGGGTGATGTTGGTGGCGGCGCCGGCCAGCTTCTTGACCCATTCGTCATTGGTGGCGTTGGCCTGGATCTTGTGGGCCATCACCGCGATTTCATCCATGGACTCGAACAGCTTGCGCAATTGCTGCGGATTGAACTTGCTGAGATCGGACTCGGCCTGCAACTGCACCTGGGGCAGGCCGTCGGCGTCGATGAATCCGACCATGGGACGGCCGGTCTTCATGGCGTAGCCGGCGATCTTTTCCCAGTCCGAGCTGGGGGTGAGCTTGTCTTGCTGGATATACTCGATCCGCTGCGCCATGTTGACGTAGATGCCGTTCTTGGTCGAGGTGATCTTCTGTTCCTGCAAGATGCCGTTGATGCTCTGCCGGCCGGACTTGCCGCCCAGGGCCTGGAACAGGGCGTCGCCGGCGGCGGCGGCGTTGGTTCCGGCAAGGTTGTTGAACAGATCGCCCGAATCGGAATTATTGGAGCGCAGCAGATTCATCGCCCCGGAAGCGGCGATATTGGATGAAATCGAATTGACCATGGCGCGAACCTCTTTCTGATGGTTCAGGGTAACAACGGCTTCTGTTGTTTCGTCCACGGGACGCCGCCGGAACGGCGTCGGGGCGACCACGTCGCCGGGCAATGGCCGATGAAGCCACGCCCACTTAGGCAAACACTAGCACTTCGGCGGGATTATTGCAAAGACGATCGCCGGTGAGTCCGCCAATTCCCCACCGTTGCTCCTGGTTGCCGAGGACGGCTATAGTGGCGGTCATGCGTGCGACGACACATCATCTAGCCTTGCTTCGGATATCGCGGCTGCTGCCGGTCTTGCTGGGCGTCCTCGGGCTGGCCGCGTGCGCCCCGACCTGGGGATCGCGCGTGCCGGTGACGCGCGACCAGTCGGGACCGTTGCAGGTTCAGCGGCCGGCGACGGTCACCGTTTATGCCGGCGACACCGTCTACGGCATCGCGCGGCGCTACAGCCTGTCGGTGCGTGACCTGATCGAGGCCAATGGCCTGCAACCGCCCTACCAGCTCAGTCCGGGCATGATCCTGCGCATTCCCGGCGGTGGGTCGGATTACGTGGTGCAGCGGGGCGATACCCTTTCGGTGCTGGCGCGGCGGCTGAAGGTGGATTTCAACTCGCTGGCCGCCATCAACAACAAGAAGCCGCCCTATGTCCTGTACGTGGGCGAGCGGCTGCGGCTGCCATCGGCGGCGAGGGACGCCGCCGCCGCCGTCGCCGATGCCCGGCCGGCCGGGGGGGAATCCGGACCGATCGTCGCGGTTTCGCCCAATGCCGCGCCGCGCCCCCCGTCGCCGCCTCTGGACGGAGCCGAGGTACCGTCGCCGCCGCCCCGCGCCGGCACCGCCTTTCTGTGGCCGGTCAGGGGCGAGATCATCGCCGAGTTCGGCCCGCTGCCCAACCGGGGGCAGCACAACGACGGCATTAACATCGCCGCGCCCAAGGGGACGCCGGTCAAGGCGGCTGACAACGGCTCGGTCGCCTATGTGGGCAACGAGTTGAAGGGATTCGGCAACCTGCTTCTGGTCAAGCATGCCGATGGCTGGATGACCGCCTATGCCCATGCCGAGACGCTGCTGGTCAAGCGTGGAGAAATGGTGCGCCGCGGCCAGATCATCGCCACGGTCGGAATGTCGGGCAACGCCACCCAACCACAGCTTCATTTTGAAATTCGCAGGGGAACCGAAGCGGTGAATCCCTCCGAATATTTGCGCGATAGTTTGGCTCTGGCCGCTTCGACGGGGGAGGTGTCGGCAAACCCTTATTGACCGGAAGGCATGAACGCGACACCCTGTTGAAAATACAAAAACGACCATTCGGCACGAATCGGGTGGTCATCAAGAATCGACAAGGGAGGATGCTATCATGGCGGTCGAGGAGAAGAGCGATTCCCCGAACGGGGATCGCCTCAGGTTCCTGCGCATCGACGACGAATCGATCAAGGCGATGCAGGGGGGCAGGGCGCTGATCGACGGGGTGCTTCCCGCCATCGCCGACGATTTCTACGCCCATCTGCTGAAGTGGCCGGAGCTGTCGGAACTGCTGGGCGGCGGCGCCCGCGTCGGGCACCTGAAGCAACTTCAGCAGGCGCATTGGCGCTCGCTGTTCTCCGGCCGCTTCGACGACGATTATTTCGAGCGCGCCAATCAGGTTGGCGTCGCCCACGAGCGCATCGGTCTCGATCCCAACTGGTATATCGGCGGCTATTGCTTCGTCCTGGAACGCCTGCTCGGCGCGTTGCACGACCGCGGCGACAAGGCTTCGTTCGCCCGTCTGCTGGGGCCGGTGCTGCGAGCCGCCTTCCTCGACATGAATCTGGCGATCGGCAGCTATATCGAACGCGGCGAGGCCGGCAAGCTGAAGCGCGAGATGCTGACCCTGTCCGACGCCATCGACAACGAGGTGTCGGTGACGGTGGGCGATATCGAAACCCAGGTCAAACGCCTGATCGACGGCGCCCACGAACTCAGCGACGTGGCAACGGCGCTCAAGACCATGGCGGAATCGGTGACCGAGGCGGTGTCGGTGACCAGCGACAACGTCCAGTCGATGGCCGGAGCCACCGAGGCGCTGGAGGGAACCTCTCGGCAGATTTCCGCCAAGGTTCACGGCACCTCGCAACTGACCGACGCCGCCCAGCGCAAGATGGAGGAGGCCGCCAGCACCGTCGAGGGACTGAAGGAGGCAACCGGCCGCATCCGCGACGTGGTGCGGCTGATCCAGTCCATCGCCGGACAGACCCGCATGCTGGCGCTCAACGCCACCATCGAGGCGGCCAGGGCTGGTGACATGGGCAAGGGATTCGCCGTGGTCGCCGAGGAGGTCAAGCGACTGGCCCGCCTGACCGACGATGGCATCCGTGGCGTCAACAGCCAGGCCCAGGCCATCGGCCAGGCCACCGACCAGACCGTTTCCATGGTCGAGGAGGTGACGCTGTCGATTCAGGACATCAACACCATCGCCCAGGAGGTCAACCGGGCCAGCGAGCGGCAAATCGCCGCCACCGCCGACATCAAGGGCAACGCCGATCAGGCGGCCGAGCACACCCGGACGGTGTCTGGGCACGCGGAATCCGTGCTGCATCAGGCCGAGCGCACCGGTATCACCGCCCGGCGGGTCAATGAATTGTCGGCGGTGGTGCAACGCGACGTCAGCGACTTGCAACGGCGTCTCAGCATCATCTTGCGCTCGTCGGTGGCCGGCGACCGGCGCTCGGTGCCGCGCGTGGCGGTGGGGGTTCCCTTCTCGGGCAGGATCGGCGGGCAGGACGTCAAGGGCCATACCGGCGACCTGACCGCCAGGGGAACGGTTCTGGCCGGCCTCAACGACCGTTCCCTGGTCGGCGGCGGCTTCACCCTGGACCTGGAAGGCATCGGCCAGGTGTCGTGCGAGGCGGTGGCGGCCAGCGTGCTCGGCCTGCATCTGCGATTCCGCGACGTCACCGCCGCCATCCAGCAGGCGGTCAAGGCCACCCAGGACAAGGCCAGGGCAGAGGAACGCCTTTATATTCAGACGGTCCAGAAGGTGGCGGCCCAGGTCGCCTCCGCCTTCGAGACGGCGATCAAGGATGGACGGATCACCGAGACCGATCTGTTCGACACCCACTATGACCCCATCGCCGATACCGACCCCCAGCAATTCATGGCCAAGCACACCGGCTTGACCGATCAGGTGGTGCACGCCTTTACCGAGCCGGCGCTGGAGAGCGATTCGCGGGCGGTGATCTGCTGCGTCGCCGATCGCAACGGCTATATCGCCACCCACAACAAGAAATATTCCCAGCCGCAGCGTCCGGGCGAAAAGGTGTGGAACACCGCCAATGCCCGCAACCGCCGTATTTTCGACGACCGGGCCGGTTTGGTGGCGGCGCGCAATACCCAACCTTACGTGGTGCAGACCTATCCTCGCGACATGGGCGGCGGCGTCTTCATCCTGCTGAAGGAATTCGACGCCCCCATCGCCGTCCGGGGCCGCCACTGGGGAGCGGTGCGCTTCGCCATCAAGCCGTGATCACAGGGTCTGGCCCAGCCGCCCGGCCAGATCCTGGATGAACTGCCAGGCGACCCGGCCCGAGCGGGAACCGCGAGTCACCGCCCATTCATTGGCCTCGCGCCGCAGATCGTCGGTGGCGATGGGCAGGCGGTAATGCGCGACGTATCCTTCGACGATGGCGAAATAGGTGTCCTGGGCGACATGGTGGAAACCCAGCCACAGGCCGAAGCGATCCGACAGCGACACCTTCTCCTCGACCGCCTCGCCGGGATTGATGGCTGTGGAGCGCTCGTTGTCGATCATGTCGCGGGCCATCAGGTGACGACGGTTCGAGGTGGCGTAGAACACCACGTTGCCGGGACGGCCCTCGATGCCGCCTTCCAGCACCGCCTTCAGCGATTTGTAGGCGTCGTCCTGCTGGTCGAACGACAGGTCGTCGCAGAACAGGATGAAGCGCCGGCCGCTGTCCTTCAGCAGGCGCAGGCAGCGGGGCAGCGAGCAGATATCCTCGCGGTGGATTTCCACCAATCCCAGAGCACCTGGCCGCCCGGCATTGACGCGGGCGTGCACCGCCTTGACCAGCGAGCTCTTGCCGGTTCCCCTGGCCCCCCACAGCAAGGCGTTGTTGGCCGGCAAGCCGCGGGCGAAGCGGCCGGTATTGTCCAGCAGCAGGTCGCGCTGGCGCTCGATGCCGTGCAGCAGGTCGATGTCGACCCGATTGACGTTGGCGATGGGTTCCAGCCAGTCGGGATCGGCATGCCAGACGAAGGCGTCGGCCGAGGCGGGATCGCTGGCGGCGGCGGCCTTCGGGGCGAGGCGCTCCAGCGCTTCGGCGATACGGGTCAGAACGGCGGCTATATCGGGCGATGGCATGGCGTTGTCCGGCGAAAGGGGCGGTTTCGGAACCGCCGAGCCTATCACGCGGCCGGCCGGCGGCAAGGGGGGTGCGACAACGGATTTGGGGAAAAGTCCCACTTGTCGTTTGCATCGTGTCGCGGGACCGCTATATTCCCGCTGCGATCAATCCCCTAGGAGACAGAGATGTTCGTGACGCCCGCCTTCGCCCAGGCCGCCGATGCCACCGCCGGCACCATGGGAGCCCTCGAACAGTTCCTGCCGCTGATCCTGATCTTCGTGGTGTTCTACTTCCTGCTGATCCGCCCGCAGCAGAAGCGGATGAAGCAACACAAGGAGATGCTGAATCAACTGCGCCGCGGCGACCGGGTCGTCACCGCCGGCGGCATCATCGGCACCATCAACAAGCTGGTGAGCGATACCGAGGCGACCGTCGAGATCGCCGAGGGCGTCCGCGTCCGCGTGCTGCGTTCGACCATCACCGAGGTCCTGTCCAAGACCGAGCCGGTCGCCGCGGAAAAGGCCGACAAGGTGGAAAAGGCGGAAAAGGACGACAAGGCCGAGAAGGCCGAGATTCCGTCTGCCGCGGACAAGTGATCGGCATTCCGTTAGAAACTATTCCAGCGCGGTTCGGGACATGAATTATTTCCCTACGTGGAAAATAGCCCTGGTGGCTGCGGTCAGCTTGCTTGGCATCGTCTTCGCGTTTCCCAACCTGTTGACGAGGGAACAGGCGGACCGGATGCCGTCCTGGTTCCAGCCGGTCAGCCTCGGCCTCGACCTTCAGGGTGGTTCGTACCTGCTGCTGGAGGTTGATACCGCCTTCGTGGTGCGCGAGCAGATGACCTCGCTGGTCGAAGCCATCCGGACCACGCTGCGCAAGGAAAAGATCAAGTACGCCGAGCTGGGAACCAGGGGCGATCACGTCAGCGTCCGGGTCATCGAGGCCGATGACCGCGCCAGGGCCCGCGATCTGCTGAAGAAGCTGGACCCTGACGCGGGAGTCGAGGCCAGGGACGACGGCAGCTTCTCCCTGAAATATTCCGAGGAGGCGCTGAGGCTGCGCAAGCAGTCCGCCGTCGAGCAGTCGCTGGAGATCGTGCGCCGCCGCATCGACGAGCTTGGCACCCGCGAACCCTCCATCCAGCGCCAAGGCGAGGACCGAATCGTGGTCCAGTTGCCCGGCGTCAAGGACCCGGACCGCATCAAGGACTTGCTGGGCAAGACCGCCAAGCTGACCTTCCACCTGCTCGACGACAGCACCACCCCGGAGGAGGCCTCCAAGGGCCGGGTTCCCCCCGGCTCCATGCTGCTGCCCTCGGCCGAGAAGGGGGACGGGCTGCCCGAGACCTACGTGGTGCGCAAGCGGGTCGAGGTCGGCGGCGACATGCTGGTGGATTCAAAGGCCACCTACAGCGAAGGCCGCCCGGTGGTCAGCTTCCGCTTCAGCGCCGCCGGCGGCAAGAAATTCGGCGATGCCACCCGCGAGAATGCCGGCAAGTTCCTCGCCATCGTCCTGGACGACAAGGTCATCAGCGCGCCGCGCATCAATGAACCGATCCTGGGTGGTTCCGGCATCATTTCCGGCAGTTTCACCGTCCAGCAGGTGCAGGATCTGTCGCTGCTGTTGCGGGCCGGCGCCTTGCCGGCGCCGTTGCAGGTTCTGGAGGAACGCACGGTCGGCCCCGACCTCGGCGCCGATTCCATCCGGGCCGGCGCCATCGCCTGCGCCATCGGCCTTGCCCTGGTGGTGGTGCTGATGGTCTTCATCTATGGCACCATGGGCATGCTGGCCAACGTGGCGCTGACGCTGAATCTGGTCCTGCTGCTGGCCTGCCTGTCGGTTCTGGGCGCGACCCTGACCCTGCCCGGCATCGCCGGCATCGTGCTGACCATGGGCATGGCGGTCGATGCCAACGTCCTGATCTACGAGCGCATGCGCGAGGAACAGCGCAACGGCCGGTCGATCATGTCGGCCATGCAGGCTGGTTTCGACCGGGCCTTCGGGACCATCTTCGATGCCAATCTCACCACCCTGGCGGCGGCGGCGCTGCTATTCCAGTTCGGTAGCGGCCCGGTCAAGGGCTTCGCGGTGACGCTGACCTTGGGGCTGCTGACCTCCATGTTCACCGCCGTCATGGTGACGCGGATGATGGTGGTGTTGTGGATCAAGGTCCGGCGGCTGAAGTCGCTGCCGCTGTCGTAAGGATACGGACATGAGACTGATTGAACGCATCCTGCCGCGCGCCACCAAGATCGATTTCGTCCGCTACCGCCTGATCGCCATGGCCATCTCCGGTGGCCTGATCCTGGCGATGGTTGCCTCCATGGCCTTCCGGGGGTTCAATTTCGGCATCGACTTCGCCGGCGGCATCCTGGTGGAGGCCCAGGCCACCGGTGGGCCGGCCGATCTGCAATCCATGCGCTCGACCCTGGGCGGGTTGGGCCTCGGCGAGGTCAGTCTCCAGGAATTCGGCGCCACCGGCCGTGACGTCATGATCCGCGTCCAGCGCCAGGAGGGCGACGAAAAGGCGCAGATGGCGGCGCTGTCCAAGATCAAGGAATCCCTGGGTGCGGAATTCACCTATCGCCGGGTCGAGATCGTCGGGCCCAAGGTCGGCGGTGAGCTGGTCCAGGATGGTATCCTGGCGGTGACGCTCTCCGTTCTGGCCATCGCCGTCTATGTCTGGTTCCGCTTCGAGTGGCAGTTCGGTGTCGGCGCATTGGTCGCGCTCGGCCATGACGTCCTCGCCACCTTCGGCCTGTTTTCCATTACCGGCCTGGAGTTCAACCTGAACGCGCTGGCGGCGATCCTGACCATCGCCGGCTATTCCATCAACGATACCGTGGTGATCTTCGACCGCGTGCGCGAGAACTTGCGCAAATACAAGACCATGTCCTTGTACGACCTCATCAACTTGTCCATCAACGAGACCCTGTCACGGACATTCCTCACGGTTCTGACGGTTCTGGTCACCGTGCTGGCGCTGTTTCTGTTCGGCGGCGAGGTCCTGCACGGCTTTTCCATCGCCTTGCTGTGGGGGTTGATTCTCGGAACCTTCTCTACCATCTACGTCGCCATTCCCATGCTGATCTACTTCAATCTGCGCACCGGCCAGCAGCAGGAAGAGGACGAAGCCGCCGCCGCCGAGGCCGGTTCGCGGACTCCGTAAAGCCCATGGATATCACTCCCATCGTCCCGGCCGGCCGCCAGATCATCAAGGGCTACGGCGATGTTGGCTTCACCATCTCCGGGATCAGGTGGGAAGGTTCCGTTCTGGTGTTCGCCGAGCGGACCCTGGCCTGGGCACCCGTCACCCTCGACGAGGTGACCGAGGCCACCCTGGCCCCGGTGGTGGAGGCCCGTCCCGATCTGCTGCTGCTGGGCTGCGGCCGCGCCATGGCGATGGTGGGGCGGCCGTTGCGGACGTGGTTGCGCGCCGAGGGCATCAAGCTGGAGGTCATGGACACCGGCGCGGCCTGCCGCACCTTCAACGTCCTGCTGGCCGAGGACCGCTCGGTGGCGGCGGCGCTGATCGCGGTCTGATTCTTCCCGCGAAACAACCACTATACCTCTGGTCCCGATTTGCTAGACTGTCCAGCGTGTCGCTTCCAGACAGGAGTGAACGACCATGGGCCAGAAGGCTTCTCGCCGCGAGAAATTGGCGGCAATCCGGGAACGGGCCTGCGAGATCATCGCCATGCCCGAAACCCATTCCCTGATGTCCAGGGAACGGGCCCTCGACTCCCTTGGTTACCTGTGGGAGGTCGAGAAGGACAGGGTGGGCTCTCTGCTGGCGTGTTAGCCGAGCCCCCGCGTCGAACCGGCGATGCCGGCCCGATGCGGGGGTGTTCCCGGCCGCGTCTCAGCGCGGGCCGCAACGCCTCGCCAGCTTGGCCTTGGCCTCGGCCTCGTCGGCGCAATCGTGGCATAGCTTGGCGTACGGATTGGCTCTCAGCCGCTCCGGCTCGATGCCTTCGCCACAGGTCCGGCAGGTGCCGTTGGACGGAATCGTTTCCGCCCGTCCCAGAACCGCCTGAATGGCGGCGGTGTTCAGCGCTTCAATCCGTTCAGCCGCAAGATCGATGTCGTCCATACCCTCACTCCAGAGAGCTGAGCCAGGACGATATTGTGGCTTGTTCCATAGAATATATCAATATCTATGATATCGAGTCTGAATAGATGCATTTGGTAAGTATCTATTCCATCTCCTTCGGCGCCCAGGTCAGGGTAGCGGATTCCGTATCCTGATTGCACAGTTCCGACAACTTGGCGGCGGAGACGCGAACGGGGGTGACGCCGTTGATGCTGAGCAATCCCTTGCGCACCAGTTTCCAGCCGACCGAGACGCAGACGGCGGGGGGGACGCCGATGGCGGTGATGACGATCTGGTTGCCCTTGCGTTCGACCCGCATGGGGCCGCCATAGACGGTTCTGTCGAAGGCGGTGCCCCCGGCGGCCCGCTCCATCTGCTCGACGAAGGCTTCCGGTGTTGCCGACGCCTCGGCGGTGGGGCTGGGGCGCAACGCCATGATCGCCACCGAGATTGCCACCGCGACGACGCCGGCGGCGACCAGGACGATGACGAGAAGACGGTTGGAGATTCCCCCGTGCTTGCCCGGCCTTGACGGCCGGCCGTGGGAGGCCGGGGAGGGCTTGCCGGGTGCCGCCGAATGCGTGGCCATCATCGTCCCCTTCAGGGATGGAATCCATCTGATGGTCACATGATGTCACAGGAGGCTTAAGACAACGCTAAGCCCGCAATTCCATGCTGATGGGGCCTTGGGCGCGGCCATGGATGAACTGGTCGACGAATTCGTTGCCGGATCTGTCGATGTCCTTGGCCGGTCCGACCCAGATCAGGCGGCCCTTGTAGAGCATGGCGATGCGGTCGGCGATCTTGCGCGCGCTGGCCATGTCGTGGGTGATGGAGAGCGCGGTGGCACCCAGCTCCTTGCAGCATTTGACGATCAGGTCGTTGATCACGTCGGCCATGATGGGGTCCAGGCCGGTGGTGGGTTCGTCGAAGAAGATGATTTCAGGGCTGGTGGCGATGGCGCGGGCGAGGCTGACGCGCTTTTGCATGCCGCCCGACAGCTCGGCCGGGAACAGATCTCCCGACGAGGCGGCAAGACCGACCTGCGCCAGTTTCTCGATGGCGATGTCGCGAGCCCTGGCGCGCTCCATGCCCTGGCCCTGAATCAGGCCGAAGGCGACGTTCTCCCACACCTTCAGCGAGTCGAACAGGGCGCCGCCCTGGAACAGCATGCCGAACTTGCGCATCACCTGCTCGCGCTCGCGCGACGACAGGCCGACGACTTCTTCGCCATCGACCTGGATGGACCCCGATTCGGGACGCAGCAGCCCCAGGATGCATTTCAGCATCACCGACTTGCCGGTGCCGGACCCGCCGATCACCACCACCGATTCACCCCGCGCCACCGACAGGTCGATACCGTCCAGCACCACCTTCGGACCAAAGGCCTTGTGGACATCGGCAAGCCTGATCTTGGGAGTTGGGGTGGTCATTCTCACTTCCCGAAGAACATGGCGGTGATGATGTAGTTGAACACCAGGATCATGATGGCCGCCGACACCACCGCGTTGGTGGTGGCCGCGCCGACGCCCTGGGCGCCGCCCCTGGAGTAGTAACCGTTGTAGCACCCCATCAGGGTGATGAGAAAGCCGAACACCGCCGCCTTGGTCAGGCCGGAGATGACGTCCAGCGGTTCCAGGAATTCCCAGGTGCGAGAGATATAGGTGGCCGAATTGAAATCCAGCTTGTAGACGCCGACGATATAGCCGCCGAACACGCCGATGATGTCGGCGATCAGCACCAGGAACGGCAGCATCAGGGTTCCGGCCAGGATGCGGGGCGCCACCAGGTACTTGAACGGATTGGTCGACAGCGTGGTCAGGGCGTCGATCTGCTCGGTGACGCGCATGGTGCCGATTTCGGCGGCCATGGAAGCTCCGATGCGCCCCGCCACCATCAGGCCGGCGAGAACCGGTCCCAACTCGCGGGTCATGGACAGCACCACCACGGTGGCGACGGCGCCCTCGGCCGAGAAGCGGGCGAAGCCGGTATAGCTTTGCAGCGCCAGAACCATGCCCGAGAAGATGGCGGTCAGTCCCACCACCGGCAGCGAGAAATAGCCGATCTCGATCATCTGGCGCAGGATCAGGCGGGGATAGAAGGGGGGGCGCACCACATGCGACACCGCCGTGGCGGTAAAGGCCGACAGGCGCCCGGTGTGGGTCAGGAATCCGAGAAAGATGCGGCCGATGGCGGCAAGCAGATCGGTCAAGCCGGCTTTCCTTCCCTGGGACTGCTTAGCCAGACCCGATGATGGCGGCGGCCCAGCGCGGTCAGAATCTCGTAGCCGATGGTGCCGGCCTCGGCGGCGACGTCATCCACCGGACGATTGGGACCGATCAGTTCGATCATGGCGCCGGGATAGACCGCGCTCTCGGGGACGTCGCTGACGTCGAAGGCGGTCAGGTCCATGGAAACGCGACCGACGATCGGCACCTTGTGTCCCCCGATGAAGCCAAAGCCGCTATTGCTCAGCGAGCGCAACCAGCCATCGGCGTAGCCGACGGCCACGGTGGCCAGCCTGCCCTTGCGGGTCACGCGGTGGGTGGCACCATAACCAACGGTCATGGGGCTGTCAACGTCGCGGACTTGCAGGATTTTTCCTTGCAGGCTAAGCACTTGCGCCATTGGATTGGGGCGGCCGGGAATAGGATTGATACCGTAGAGGGCGGCGCCGGGGCGGGTCATGTCGAAACGGTAGGCACGGCCCAGGAAAATTCCGGACGAAGCGGCGAGGCTGAGGGGAAAGCCCGGCAATTGGCCGGACAGGCGGCGGAAGGTCGCCAGTTGCTCGGCATTCTTGGGTGAGGAATCGTCATCGGCGCACGACAGGTGCGACATGGCCAGGACCGGCCGCACCGAGGCCAGGACCGCCGGTTTCGCGACCAGCCGGTTCAGTTCCGGCTCGTCCAGGCCCAGCCGGTTCATGCCGGTGTCGATGTTGATGGCGGTGGCCGGAGCCAGGCTGCCGGCCTTGGCGAAGGTCGACCATCCGGTGATTTGCGACAGGCTGTTCAGCACCGGCACCAGGCCGTGGGCGGCGAATTCGGCCTCGCTGCCGGCGATCGGGCCGGACAGAACGTAGATGACGCCGCCGGGCAGGAACCGCCGCAGGTGAATCCCTTCCTCGACACAGGCGACAAAGAAGCTGCGGCAGCCGGCCGCCAGCAGGGCTGGGGCGATATGGGCCGCGCCCAGGCCATAGCAATCGGCCTTGACCACCGCGGCGGCTTCGGCCGGCGCGACCAGGGCGGCCAGACGGCGCCAGTTGGCGACGACGGCCTCCACATCAACGGTCAGAACGGTGGTGGCGTGGGTAAGGTCGGTCATGACTGTTCCAACTTGATCGTCAGCCGACAGGCCGGAAGAGAAGAGGGGATGCGCCGATGGCGTCTAGTTCACCACGGGCGGCATGATCCAGCCCGATTGCAGGGCGATGCGGACGGCCTGGGCGCGGTTGGCGGCATTGATCTTGCGGTAGACGTTGCGCAGATGCACCTTGATGGTGATTTCCTGGAGGCTGAGGGCCAGGGCGATTTCCTTGTTGGTGCGTCCCTCGACCAACTGGGCGAGAATCTCGCCCTCGCGCCGCGACAGGCGATCGAAAGGGGGCGGCACCCCGACCGGCTTGGCCGGAGCGGACGGCGAATGAAGGCTGCCGGGGTCCTCGAAGAAGGTGTTGGACGGCAGATAGGTCTCGCCCGACAGGACCAGACGCAGCGCGTTGACCAGGGCTGCGCCGCTGACGGTCTTGGGAATGAAGCCGGCGGCGCCGGCCTGGACGGCGGCCACCACATGGTCGCGGGTGGAAAAGCCGGACACGATCACCACCGGAATCCCGGGGATTTTCGCCTTGACCTGCTGCAACCCGGTCAGGCCGTCCATGCCGGGCATCATCAGGTCGAGCAGGACCAAGCCCAGGCCAGGGGTGTTGTCCACCAGTTCCAGGGCTTCGTCCAGGGTGGCGGCATCCAGTATTTCCACGTCGGGTCCCAGTTCCTGGAGGAATGGCCGAAGTCCATCCCGTACAAGCTTGTGGTCGTCGGCCACTAGAATCCGCATGTCGCCCCACTCCCGTTCCGGCGGCGTGTGCCTACCCGATCCTACCTGAAAGTATAAACAACAGCTTTTGACGTGACAATGGCAACAATAGGACTGCCGCCAAAAAAGCTACTCAGCCGGAGGTTGAAGAAACGTGGCAACGAACTCTCCAAGTTGATTGAGGGCCACCGGCTTCTTCAGGACGGCGCAACGGTCGTCCTGAAAGTTTTCCGCCAGCCGCTCGGTGGCGCCCAGATGGCCGGTCACGATGATGATCGGAAGCAGCGGGTCGAAGTCGCGCAGCTTTTCCATCAGTTCCTCGCCACCGCCGGCCGGCATCCGCAGGTCGGTGATCACCACGTCGGCGGGATCGGCTCGGAACAGCTCCCAGGCGCGTTCTCCGGTGCCGGCAATGCTGACGCGGCAGCCCAGCGCCCGCAGATAATGGGCGAGAGCGCCGGCGGCGGCATCCTCGTCGTCCACCACCATGACATGGGCATTTCCGAAGGCACCGGGCGACGGGGCGCAGGTGGGAACCGGCTGCGACGGAGAGCCATCCTTGTCCAGCGGCAGATGGATCACGAAACAGGCTCCGGCCGCCGAATTCTCCACCTCCAGCCGTCCCCCCATGGCGGCGATCAGGCCGAAGCTGACCGACAGTCCCAGTCCGGTTCCGCGGCCAGCCTCCTTGGTGGTGAAGAACGGTTCGAAGATGCGCGAACGGATGGCTTCGGGAATGCCGGGGCCGTTGTCGGCGATGACGATGCGCAGTTGCCGGTCGTCACGCTCGGCCCGGATCGATATATGCCCATGCCAGCCGCGGGGAGTGGCGTGCTTGATGTCGCGCAGGGCGTGGTGGGAGTTATTGAGCAGATTCATCACCACCTGCTCCAGCTGGACCCGGCGGCCGCGAACCGGGGTGCTGTCGGACGGCAGGGCGAGGTCGAGGGTGATTCCATCCGGGCTCAACTGTCCCGCCAGCACGTCGGCGGCGGCGCGGACGGCCTGGCTGGCGTCGAACACCTGCACCGGACTGGTGTCGCGGCGGCTGAAGATGCGGATGTCGTCGATGATCTCGGCGGCACGCTCGGATTGCTCGGCGATCATGTTGAACTGCTGCGCCTGCCATTCCGGCGAGGCCTTGCCGCGTTCGATCAGCATCAGCGCCCCCTCGGCGGTCAGGCGGATGATATTGAGGGGCTGCGACAGTTCGTGGACCAGGCCGGCGGCCATTTCGCCCAGGGTGGCCAGCTTGGAGGCCTGGAGCAGTTGCTCCTGGATCTGGTTGCGCTCGGTGATGTCGCGAATCGCCAGCAGGCGGGCGGGAAGGCCGCGAAAGGTGATGGAACAGGCCGAGACCTCGGCCTCGAAGGACTGGCCGTCCAGGCGAAGAAGCCGGTAATGGCCGAGATAGCGTCCCGGCGGCGGCTCGGCGATGCGCGACACCGCCATGGAACGGGAATCCTCGTGCACCATGTCGAGCAGCGGCCGCCCGACCAGCGAAACCTCCGGGCCGGCCCCCAGCACCCGCGCGGTGGCCGGATTGGCGAACAGGATGGTGCCCTGGCTGTGAACCACCACCGGATCCGGGCTCATCTCGATCAGCAAGCGATAGCGTTCCTCGCTTTCGGCCAGTTCCCTGATCGTGCGGTCGTGGGCCGCCTTCATGCGCAACGCGGCGATGCCGTGGGCCAGATTGCCGGCCAGACCGGTCAGCAGCCTGACCGCCATGGCGTCGAAGGCTCCCGGCTGATCGGCGTAGAACATCAGGGCGCCGACCCTGTCGTCACCCTGGCCGATCGGCAGGGCGATGGTCGAGCGGAAACCGTGACGCCGCGCCGCCTCACGCCAGGGGGCGAAGATTGGGTCGGTCTCGGTGTCGGCGACGATGCAGGGGCGGCCGGTGCGAATGGCGATGCCGGTCGGACCCCGGCCAATATCCTCGTCGGCCCACGACACCCTGACGTTGTCCAGATAGCTCCTGGCGACGCCGGCCATGGCCACGGGCACCACCATCCGGGACGGCGCCGGACGGGCGTAGCCGATCCAGACCAGCCGGTAGCCGACCACCTCGGCGCCGATCAGGCAGATTTCCTCCAGCAATTCGTATTCGTCGGTGGCGCGAACCAGCGCTTCGGTGGCGCGGGCCAGGACCGTCACCGCCCGTTCGGGCGGAAGATCGGGATCGAAGGCGGAGGACCCGGGCATGAAGGCTCTTTCGGCGGAGGCGATCGCCCCCGATGATATGCGGGAACGCCACCGCGCCAAAGGCTTTCCTAAGGATTACGCCGTCCTATGGATTCGGATCAGGAGCGGTGACCGGTGCGCGATGAAGGTCCAGTTCCACCTCGACGATATCGCCGTCGATGGTGCGCACCGGCAGGAAACCTAGATGCTGGACGAAGGACAGCATGCGGGTATTGTCGCGCAGCACTTGGCCTGCGATCACCCCGGTTCCGCGCTGGCGGCAATATTCGATCATCTTGACCAGCAGCCGCTTGCCCAGTCCCGATCCCTTGAGGTCCGAGCGGACCACGATGGCGAATTCGGCCTTTTCATTGTCGGGATCGGTGATGGTGCGAACCACGCCCAGGGTTTCCTTGCCGCCATCCTCGGCATCGATCTCGGCGATGAAGGCCATTTCGCGGTCGTAATCGATCTGGGTCATGCGCGCCATCTCGGAATGGGGCAATTCATGCACCAGTCCGAAGAAGCGGAACCGGATGTCCTCCGGCGTCAGCCTGGAAACGAAGACATGATGATTGGGTTCGTCCTCGGGCCTGATGGGGCGCAGCAAGGTGGCGCGCCCGTCGGTCATGGTGAAGACTTCCTCCAGTTCCTTGGGATAGGGGCGGATGGCGAGGTGATCGGTGCCGGGCCGGGCCCTGGTGACCGAGATGCGGGCGTCGAGCGCCAGCACGCCGACGGAATCGGCGAACAGCGGATTGATGTCCAGCTCGACGATCTCGGGGAAATCGATCACCAGTTGCGACAACTGCACCAGGATCAGTTCCACCGCCTGCTTGTTGACCGGCGGCCGGCCGCGATAGCCCTCCATCAGGCGGGCGACGCGGGTGCGGGAAATCACTTCATTGGCCAGATTCATGTTGAGCGGCGGCAACGCCATGGCGCGGTCGGCGATGATTTCCACCGCGATTCCCCCCTGGCCGAACATCAAAACCGGACCGAACACCGGATCGGTGGCGATGCCGGCGATCAGTTCCAGGGCGCCGGGCCGCCGGGCCATGCTCTGGACGGTGAAGCCATCGATGCGGGCTTCCGGATAGACGGTCCTGACCCGGTCCAGCATGGCATAGGCGGTCTTTTCCACCTCGAAGGCGCCTTGCAGGTTGAGCATCACCCCGCCGACGTCCGACTTGTGGACGATGTCGGGTGACAGGATCTTCAGCGCCACCGGTTCCTTCATGGCCTCGGCGATGCGGCCGGCGGCGGCGGGGTTGCCGGCCACATTGGTTTCCACCGTCGGGATGCCGTAGGCCTCCAGCACCGCCTTGGCCTCGGGCTCGTTCAAGGTGCCGCCGCCCTTGGCCAGGGCGGCATCGATCAGCCGCCGCGCCCGCGCCGTATCGGGCACGAAGTCGGTGGGGGCCGAGGCGGGCACCTCCATCAGCAATTCCTGGTTCCGGCGGTATTCGGTCAGGTGGGTGAAGGCCTGGATCGCCGCCTTGGGCGTTTCATAGGTGGGAATGCCGGCGCCGCTGAACATGTGCCGCGCGTGGCGCACCGCCTCGGCCCCGACCCAGCAGGTCATGATATTGGCGCGGGGACGGTCCTTGCAGGCCCTGATCACCGCCACCGCCACGTCCGACGGGTCCGAGACTGCGGTGGGGGCGTGCATCACCAGCACCGCGTCCACCGCCTTGCATTCGGTCAGGATGTTGAGCGCCTTGACATAGCGTTCGCCGTCGGCGTCGCCGGCGATATCCAAGGGATTGCCGTGCGACCAGTTGGCCGGCAGCACCGCGTCCAGCTTGCCCACGACCTCGTCCGGCAATTGGGCCAGTTCACCCCCCAGTTCCGCCAGATCGTCGGCGGCGATGACGCCGATGCCGCCGCCGTTGGTGATGATGGCGAGGCGCTTGCCCTTCATGGGGCGCGCCCGGGCCAGGGTCTCGACCGCGCCGAAGATTTCCTCGATATCATGGACGCGCAGCATGCCGGCCCGGCGCAGCGCGGCGTCGAACACCGCGTCCGATCCGGCCAGCGCGCCGGTATGGGAGGCGGCGGCGCGGGCGCCTTCCCGTGACCGTCCGGCCTTGATCGCCAGGACCGGCTTGTTGCGGGCGGCGGCGCGGGCGGCCGACATGAAATTGCGGCGCTCGTGGATGGTCTCGATATAGAGCAGGATCGCCCGCGTCATGGGATCGCTGCCCAGATAATCCAGCACATCGCCGAAATCCACGCCTTCGGTGTCGCCGAGATGGATGAAGTGGGAGAACCCGATTCCCTTGTCCCTGGCCCAGTCCAGCACGGCGGTGCACAGGGCGCCGGATTGCGACACGAAGGCCAGCTTGCCCGGCAGGGCGCTTTCATGGGCGTAGCTGGCGTTGAGGCCGATGCCGGGCACCAGGATGCCCATGCTGTTGGGGCCGAGCAGGCGCATGTCGTGGATCTTGGCGGCGGCCAGCGTCTGTTCCATCAGCGTGCTGCCGTCCTCGGCCATGATCTGGTGCAGGCCCGAATTCATGACGCAGGCGGCCCGCGTGCCGCGCTCGCCCAGGGTTCGCAGGATGCCGGGAATGGTGGCGGGGCGCTGGGTGCAGATCAGGGCGAGATCGGGGGCCTGGGGCAGGCAGGCCACGTCGGGATAGGCCAGCACGCCGGCCACCGAGGGATGATCCGGCGTCACCGGCATCACCGGCCCGGCGAATTCCGCCCGCAGCAGATTGCGCATGACCACGGCGCCGATGCTGCGCGCCGTGGTCGAGGCGCCGACCACGGCGATGGATTGGGGACGGAACAGGGCCTTCAGGTTGCGGGTGCTCATGGGGATTCCCGTTCGGTGGCCTTTGAGTGACTCTAATCAGGCGGAGGATATGCTCCTCTCTTGTGCGCCGCAACATGTTCAAGCCGTGATCCTTGATCAACGTCATGAACCCGTCATTGTGCGTTGCCGAACGGGCGAGTATATATTGCGTTGGTGATACATTCCATCCACACGGGATCGAGGGAGCCGGTCATGGTCGAAATGATGCGCAATCGGACGTTCTCCGAGATAATGATCGGAGACGCGGCCGTACTGACGCGCACTTGCAGCATGAAGGACGTCGAATTGTTCGGCGTCGCCACCGGCGATCTCAATCCGACCCACTACAGCGCCGAGAGCGCCGAGCGCTTTGCCGGCAACCGCCGGGTCGTCGCCCATTCCATGTGGGGCGGTTCGCTGCTGTCGGCGCTGCTGGGCAACGAACTGCCCGGGCCGGGCACCGTCTATCGCCGGCAAGACCTGGATTTCATCACGCCGATCGGGGTGGGCGACACCGTCACCGTCAGCATTGCCGTGATCGAGAAAACCGCCCCCGACGAGGTGACGTTCGACTGCCTGGCGGTCAACCAGAAGGGCGAGACGGTGTTCACCGGCAAGGCCCGGGTGGCGGCGCCGCTGGAAAGCGTCGAGCAGCCCCGCATGGAATTGCAGGAAGTGGCGCTGCGCCGTCGGCATCACGTCTTCGAGGACATCATCGCCCGCTGCTCCGAATTGGTGCCGATCTCGGTGGCGGTCTGCCACCCCTGTGATCAGGTATCGCTGGAAGGTCCGGTCGACGCCGCCCGCCAGGGGCTGATCGATCCCATCCTGATCGGGCCGGAATCGAAGATCCGTTCGGTCGCGAAGGAATTCGGCATCGATCTGGCCGGTCTTCGCATCGTCGATACCCAGCACAGCCATGAATCGGCCGAGCGGGCGGTGGCCATGTGCCGTTCGGGCGAGGCCGAGGCGCTGATGAAGGGCTCGCTGCATACCGACGAGATGATGCACGAGGTGGCGTCGCGCGATAAGGGCCTGCGGACGGCGCGCAGGATCAGCCACGTCTTCGTCATGGACGTGCCGACCTATCCGCGCACCCTGCTGATCACCGACGCCGCCATCAACATCTATCCGACCCTGGAAGACAAGGCGGACATCCTCCAGAACGCCATCGAACTGGCGCATGTGCTGGGGGTTGAACTGCCCAAGGTGGCGATCTTGTCGGCGGTGGAAACCGTCTATCCCAAGATCAACTCCACCATCGAGGCCGCCGCCTTGTGCAAGATGGCCGATCGCGGCCAGATCACCGGGGCGCTGCTGGACGGGCCGCTGGCCTTCGACAACGCCATCAGCGAGGAAGCGGCCAAGATCAAGAAGATCAACTCGCCGGTGGCCGGTCGCGCCGACATCTTGCTGGTTCCCGACCTGGAGGCCGGCAACATGCTGGCCAAGCAGCTCTCCTATCTGGCCGACGCCGATGCCGCCGGCATCGTGCTGGGGGCGCGGGTTCCCATCGTGTTGACCAGCCGCGCCGACAGCGCCAAGGCGCGCCTTGCGTCCTGCGCCGTGGCGGTGCTGTTCGCCCACGCCCGCCGCGCCAAGGCCTGAGGAGAGGATTCGATCCATGCGTGACGGTATTCTGGTCATCAACGCCGGTTCCTCCAGCATCAAGTTCTCCCTCTATGTCGCCCAGGGCGACGACAGGCCGGAACTGTCCTCGAAGGGGCAGGTGGAAGGCATCAACGTCGCCCCGCACTTCATCGCCAAGTCGCCCATGGGGGCGGTCCTGGCCGAGGAACGCTGGCCCGACCAGCCCAATCTCGGGCATCAGGCGCTGTTCAAGCACATGATCGAGTGGATCGAGGCCCATCTTGGCGATGCCGACCTGAAGGCGGCCGGTCACCGGGTGGTTCACGGTGGCTCGCAGTACTCGCAGCCGCTGGCGGTCACCGACGAACTGATGGAGGAACTGGAGCAACTGGTGCCGCTGGCGCCGCTGCATCAACCCCACAATCTCGCCCCCATCCGGGCGCTGCGCGAGGTGCACCCGGATCTGATCCAGGTGGCGTGCTTCGACACCGCCTTTCACCGCACCAATCCATGGGCGGCGCAAAGCTTCGCCCTGCCGCGCAAGATCACCGGCGAGGGCGTCAAGCGCTACGGCTTCCATGGCCTGTCCTACGAATACATCGCCCGCCAGTTGCACCAGATTGCGCCATCGGTGGCCCGTGGCAAGGTGGTGGTGTGCCATCTTGGTTCCGGCGCCTCCATGTGCGCCATCGATGGCGGCAAGAGCGTGGCCAGCACCATGGGATTCACCGCCCTGGACGGCTTGCCCATGGGAACCCGCACCGGCGCGTTGGACGCCGGCGTGGTCCTCTACCTGATGCAGCAGAAGGGAATGACCGCCAAGGAGATCGAGGACCTGCTGTATAAGCAGTCGGGCCTGATCGGCGTTTCCGGGGTCAGCAACGACATGCGGGTTCTGCTGGAAAGTTCCGAGCCCCACGCCATCGAGGCGGTCGAGCTGTTCGTCTACCGCATCGCCCGCGAACTGGGTTCGCTGGCGGCGGCCATGGGCGGCATCGACGCCCTGGTCTTCACCGCCGGCATCGGCGAGCACTCGTCCCGTATCCGCGCCAAGGTCTGCGCCCATGCCGAGTGGCTGGGGGTGAGCATGGACGACGAGGCCAATGAACGGACCGCCCAGATGATCAGCGCCAAGGACAGTCCGGTCTCGGTCTGGGTCATCCCCACCGACGAGGAAATGATGATCGCCCGGCACACCCGGACGGTCCTGCGATCCATGAGGCAGTGATCACCCGCCGGGGGTGTAGCGCCGCCGCAGATGCGCCTCGAACACTGTCGGGTCCAGCGGGCGGCCGGTGGCGGCGGTCAGTAGGTCGCGGGTGGACAGCAACGATCCCCGGCCATGGACATTGTCGCGCAGCCAGGACAGCAGCGGCTTGAAATCACCCTGGGCGAGGCCGGGCAGGATGGCGGGCTCGGCGCGGGTGGCGGCGTCGAACAACTGGGCGGCGGTCATGGCGCCCAGGGTGTAGGTGGGGAAATAGCCCCAGGCCCCGCCATACCAGTGAATGTCTTGCAAGCAGCCCAGCCGGTCGTCGGGCGGCGTGATCCCCAGCAGGCGGCCATAGGCGGCGGTCCAGGCCTCGGGCAGGTCGTCCAGGTCCATGCGTCCCTCGATCAGCGCCTTTTCCAGGCGATAACGGATGATGACGTGGGCGGGATAGGTGACCTCGTCCGCCTCGACCCGGATGAAGCCGCGCTCGACCCGGATACCCCGGCGGTGAAAGGCGTCGACCTCCCAGCCGGGATCGCTGGCGCCGAACGCCTCGGCCACCACCGGGGCGGCGAAGGCGGCGAAGTGCGGCGACCGGCAGGCCTGCATCTCCATCAGCAGCGATTGCGATTCGTGCATAACCATGCCGCGGGCGCGGCCGATGGGTTGCGACGACCAGCGTCCCTTGGGCAGTCCCAGCTCATACAGGGCATGGCCGGTTTCGTGCAGCACTCCCATCAGGGCCGAGACGAAGTCGTCGGGATTGTAGCGGGTGGTGAGACGCACATCCGAGGCGGTACCGCCACAGAACGGATGGTGCGAGACGTCGAGACGGCCATGACGGAAGTCGAAGCCCAAATTCTCCATCATCCGTAGCCCCAGCGCCTTTTGGGACTCGACCGGAAACGGTCCGGCGGGCGGCGGCGGCGGCGGCCGGCGGAATTGGCTTTCCAGCGCCAGTTCGATGAAGCCGGGCAGGAAGGTCTCCAGGTGATCGAACAGCGGATCGATCTCGGCGGAACGCCCATCCGGCTCGTATTGATCCAGCAGGGCGTCGTAAACGCCGAGCCCCAGGCGCTCGCCCTTGGCGGTTCCCACCTGACGCACCAGCGACAGCACCTCGGCCAGGGCCGGCTTCACCCGTTGGAAATCGGCCGCCGGCCTGGCTTCGCGCCAGATCATCTCGCAGGCGGATTCGGCCCGTGCCAGGGCGTCGACCAGATCGGCCGGCACAGCCACCGCGTGCAGCCAGTCGCGGCGCATCTCGCGCAGATTGGCGGTCTCCCATTCGTCCAACGGCTCGGAGGCGGCCTCTTCCAGCCAGTCGCCCATCCGGGGGGCGGTCAGGGTCTCGTGGATGATGCCCTTCAGGGTGGCGATCTGTTCGGCGCGGGATTCCGCGCCACCGTCCGGCATCATGGTCGCCATGTCCCAGTTCAGGATCGAGAGGGCGTCGCCCAGGGTGGAAATCTTCCGAAAGGCGGCTTCCAGGCGGGAATAGGCGGTCATGACGGGCGGGCCTCGCTGGGGTCGAAGGGGCGGCAACGATAGACCATGGCCGTCATTCAAGGGAATCGCTATTCTGCCGGCTTTCCACGCCAGAACGAGGGCTTCCCCATGATCGCCAAACCGAAATTCGCCGTGGTTCTGTCCGGCTGCGGCGTCTATGACGGCTCCGAGATACACGAGGCCGTGCTGACCCTGCTGGCCATCGATCGTCGGGGCGGAACCTATCAGTGTTTCGCGCCCGACCGCGCCCAGATGCATGTGGTCAACCACCTGACCGGCGACGCCGCCGATGAAAGCCGCAACGTCCTGGTGGAATCGGCCCGCATCGCCCGCGGCCAGATCAAGCCCCTGGACGCCTTCAAGCCGGCGGATTTCGACGCCCTGGTGTTTCCGGGCGGTTTCGGGGCGGCCAAGAACCTGTGCAGCTTCGCGGTCGACGGTCCCGATTGTTCGGTCGATCCGGCCACCGAGACCGCGGTCCGGGCGATGGCGGCGGCGGGCAAGCCCATTGGCGCCCTGTGCATCGCCCCGGCCCTGATGGCGCGCATCCTGGGCGGCGGCGTTGACGTCACCATCGGCGATGACGCCGGCACCGCCCAGGCGGTGGAGACGATGGGCGCCCGCCACAAGATCGCGGGCCATGGACAGGTGGTGGTGGACGAGGCCCGCAAGCTGGCCACCTCGCCCTGCTACATGCTGGATTCGTCCATCTCGCAGATCGCCGATGGCGCCGACAACACCATCGCCGCGTTGCTGCGGCTGATGTAGGGGATCGCTACCCCGAACGCAGGGTTCTGACCGCCGCGTCGCGCTCGAACAGGTAAAGCAGCACCCGCAGGGCCTCGCCGCGCGGTGATCGCAGGTCGGGATCGCGTTCCAGGATCAGGCGGGAATCGTCGCGGGCGGCGGCCAGCAATTCGCCGTGCAGGGTGAGGTCGGCAAGGCGGAATTCCGGCAGGCCGCTCTGGCGGGTGCCCAGCATCTCGCCGCCGCCGCGCAGCCTCAGGTCCTCCTCGGCGATGACGAAGCCGTCCTCGGTGGAGCGCATGATCTCAAGCCGGGCCTTGGCGATCTCGCCCAGGGGATGGCCGTAGAGCAGCAGGCAGCGCGATTCCCTGTCGCCGCGTCCGACCCGCCCGCGCAACTGGTGAAGCTGGGCAAGGCCGAAGCGCTCGGCATGCTCGATCACCATGATGGTGGCCTCGGGCACGTCGACGCCGACCTCGATCACCGTGGTGGCGACCAGGATGTCCAGGTCGCCGGCGGCGAAGCGCTCCATCACCGCATCCTTGGCGGCGGGCTTCATGCGGCCGTGAACCAGCCCGACCCGCTCGCCGAACAGTTCGGACAGGTGACGATGACGGTCCTCGGCGGCGGCGAGGTCGGAGGTCTCGGATTCCTCCACCAGCGGACAGACCCAGTAGACCCGCGCTCCCGAGCCGCTGGCGCGGCCGATTCCCGCCACCACCTCGTCCAGCCGGGCCAGCGGAATCACCCGCGTGTCAACCGGTTGACGGCCGGGAGGCTTCTCGTCGAGCCGCGAGACGTCCATGTCGCCATAGGCAGTCAGCAGCAGGGTGCGGGGAATAGGAGTGGCGGTCATCACCAGCATGTCCACCGCCACGCCCTTGGCCGCCAGTTCCAGGCGCTGATGAACGCCGAAGCGGTGCTGTTCGTCGATCACCGCCAGGGCAAGATCCTTGAAGGCGACGTCTTCCTGGAACAAGGCATGGGTGCCCAGCAGCAGGTCGGTCTCGCCAGCCGCCAGGGCGGCCAGAATCCTGTCCCTCGCCTTGCCCTTGTCGCGGCCGGTCAGCAGGGCGACGGTAATGCCGGCCGCCTCGGCCAGGGGGGCGATGGTGGCGAAATGCTGGCGCGCCAGAATCTCGGTGGGCGCCATCATCGCCGCCTGGGCGCCGGTTTCCACCGCGTTCAGCATGGCCAGCAGCGCCACCACCGTCTTGCCGCTGCCGACATCGCCCTGAAGCAGGCGCAGCATGCGGGTCGGCTCCGCCATGTCCGCCTCGATCTCGGCCAGCGACCGCGCCTGGGCCCCGGTCAGCGAGAAGGGGAGGGCGGCCCTCACCTTGGCGCGCAAGCCGCCATCGCCGGCCAGCACGCGGCCCTTCAGCCGGCGCATCTGGGCGCGGACCATGGCCAGGGCCAGCTGATTGGCCAGCAATTCGTCGAAGGCGAGACGGCGGCGGGCAGGGCTGTCCTGGCCGGCAGCGAATTCGTCGGCGGGATGGTGGACGATCTCCAGCGCCTGACGCCAGTTGGGCCAGTTCTGGCGGCTCAGCCACGCCGCATCCTGCCATTCCGGCAGATCGGGGATTTTGGCCAGGGCCGCCTTGACCGATT
The DNA here is from genome assembly GCF_902729425.1 of Magnetospirillum sp. SS-4. Classification (GTDB taxonomy): domain Bacteria; phylum Pseudomonadota; class Alphaproteobacteria; order Rhodospirillales; family Magnetospirillaceae; genus Phaeospirillum. Next base: position 147,004 of record NZ_CACVCH010000002.1, read on the forward strand.
TGGTCACCAGCCGCCCCGTCAACCCGGTTGTCAGAGGGTAGACCGGCTCCACCGTCATGATTTCGGCCTTCTGGGCCTCCGGCACAATATGATCGGGATGAGTGATCTGAATCTCGTTGTTGAAATGCTCGACCTGACCGCTGATCACCCGGATCTCGCCCTCGGGCAATTGCTTGCGCAGCCAGTCCTCGCGGCCGTGAAAGAACACCAGATGCAGGAACCCGGTCTCGTCGGCAAGCCGCACCCGATAGGGTCGCTTGGGGCTGGACGAGGGGAAATGGGCATCGACCCGCGCCGTCAGGGTGGCGACCTTGCCGTCCAGGGCCTCGGCCACCTTGGGGGCATGGCGGCGGTCGATGACGCCGCCGGGCAGATGCCAGAGCAGATCGACCACCTTGGCCCCGGCCAGCTTCTCGTAGAGCGGCGCCAGACGCGGCCCCACTCCCGGCAGCGAGGTCACCGGCGCGAACAGGGGAAACAGGCATTGAGGACGCATGGGATGGCTGACAGGACGGGTGCGAGGGGCTATATCCTAACCTTCCGCAACAGCGAAGCAATGCCAGACACATGGACGACCCGCGACTGAAGCGACTGATCTTCCGGGCCCACCACATGGGCTCCAACGAGAACGACCTGCTGTTCGGCGGCTTCGCCGAGCGTTATCTGGCCGGACTGACCGCCGAACAGGTCGACCGGTTCGAGACCCTGCTGGCCGAGAACGACAACGACCTGTTCAACTGGATCACCGGCAAGGAACAGCCGCCGGCCGCCTTCGACCACGACGTCATGGCCCTGATCCGGCGCTACGTCCAGACCGAGGCCTCGCGCTCTTGACCACGCTCGGCCAGTTGATCGCCCGGCCGGGCCGCAGCCTTGTCGCCGGCGCGCCGGAAGGCCGCGACGCCCTGCTGGCGGCCGAACTGGCGCGCACGTCCGGCATCGGCGACATCTTGTTCGTCGCCCGCGATGAAGGCCGCATGGCCCGTCTGGCGGAAATGCTGGACTTCTTCGCTCCCGACCTGCCGATCCTGGAATTTCCGGGCTGGGACTGCGTGCCCTATGACCGGGTGTCGCCCAATGTGGACGTGGTGGCGCGGCGCATCGACACCCTGGCCCGTCTGGCCGAGGGGCCGGGCGACGGCGCACGCCTGATCCTGACCACGGTGTCGGCCTTGTCCCAGCGGGTGCCGCCACGGGAAAGCCTGGCCCAGGCCATGCTGGTCGCCAAGGCCGGCAGCCGGATCGGCATGGAAAAGCTGGTGTCGTTCCTTGAGCGAAACGGATATGTCCGTGCCGATACGGTGATGGAGCCGGGTGAATACGCCGTGCGCGGCGGCATCGTCGATCTGTTTCCGCCGGGTTCGTCCGAACCGATGCGGCTGGATTTCTTCGGCGACGAGATAGAGGCGGTGCGCTCGTTCGATCCCATGAGCCAGCGCACCACCGGTCCGGTGAAGGGATTCGCCTGCCGTCCGGTCAGCGAGGTGGCGCTGGACGAGACCGCCATCGCCCGTTTCCGCGCCGGCTATCGCGAAGCGTTCGGCGCGATCCAAGGCAGCGATCCCCTCTACGAGAGCATCAGCCAGGGTATCAAGTTCATCGGCATGGAGCACTGGCTGCCGCTGTTCCACGACGGTCTCGACACCCTGTTCGCCTATGTGCCCGAGGCGGTGGTGATCCTGGATCATCAGGCCGACGAGGCCTTGGCCGCCCGTCACGCCCTGATCCTGGAATATTACGACGCCCGCGCCTCGTTCGGCGGGCTGGGGCTGGCCGAATCCGGCATGGTCTATCATCCGCTGCCGCCGTCGAAGCTTTACCTGGAACAGGAGGACTGGACCCGCCTGCTGGCGGCGCGGCCGGTTCTCGTCCTGTCGCCGTTCGACGCGGCTCCCGGCGTCAATGCCGTGGTTGACGCCGGGGGGCGGCTGGGACGCGACTTCGCCGACATGCGCTCGCGGCCGGGAATCAACATCTACGACAGCGTCCGAGATCATATCGAATCGGAAATGAAGGCCGGACGGCGGGTGATCGTCGCCGCCTGGACCAATGGCTCGCGCGACCGTCTCAATGGCCTGCTGACGGACCACGGCGTCAAGGGCATCGAGGCGGTGGGCGGTTGGGCCGAGGCCGAGGCGCTGGAGAAGGGGCGGGTCGCCCTGGTGGTGCTGGGGCTGGACCATGGCTTCACCACCCGCAATCTCGCCCTGATCACCGAGCAGGACATCCTGGGCGACCGGCTGGCGCGGCCGGCCCGCAAGAAGAAGAAGGGCGCCCAGTTCATCGCCGAGGCCTCGGCCCTTTCCGAGGGCGATCTGGTGGTTCACGCCGAACATGGCATCGGCCGCTATGACGGTCTGGTGGCGCTGGAGGTGGCCGGCGCTCCCCACGACTGCCTGCGGGTGATCTACGACGGCGGCGACAAGCTGTTCGTGCCGGTCGAGAATATCGACGTGCTGACCCGTTTCGGCTCGGAACAGGCCGGCGTATCGCTGGACAAGCTGGGCGGCACCGCCTGGCAATCGCGCAAGGCAAAGCTGAAGAAGCGCATCCGCGACATCGCCGACCAGCTGATCGGCATCGCCGCCCAGCGCCAGTTGCGACAGGGCGAGACCCTGATTCCGGCGGAAGGCCTCTATGACGAGTTCTGCGCCCGTTTCCCCTGGGCCGAGACCGACGACCAGTTGCGCGCCATCGAGGACACCATCGCCGATCTGGCGTCCGGCAAGCCCATGGACCGGCTGATCTGCGGCGATGTCGGCTTCGGCAAGACCGAGGTGGCGTTGCGCACCGCCTTCGTCGCCGCCATGCAGGGCTTGCAGGTGGCGGTGGTGGTCCCGACCACCTTGCTGGCGCGCCAGCATTTCCGGACCTTCTCCGAGCGCTTCAGGGGACTGCCGGTGCGGGTCGAGCAATTGTCGCGGCTGGTCACTGCCAAGACCGCCTCGGCGGTCAAGGCCGGGCTGGCCGACGGCTCGGTGGACATCGTGGTCGGAACCCACGCCGTGCTGGCCAAATCCATCGGCTTCAAGCGCCTGGGCCTGCTGATCATCGACGAGGAGCAGCATTTCGGCGTCTCACACAAGGAACGGCTGAAGCAGCTCAAATCCGACGTCCACGTCCTGACGCTGACCGCCACTCCGATTCCACGCACGCTTCAGATGGCCCTGTCGGGGGTCAAGGAGATGAGCGTCATCGCCACCCCGCCGGTGGACCGGCTGGCGGTGCGCACCTTCGTGCTGCCCTACGATCCGGTGGTGCTGCGCGAAGCCATCCTGCGCGAACGCTATCGCGGCGGCCAGGTGTTCTACGTCTGCCCGCGCCTCGCCGATATCGACAAGGTGGCCGAGCGGCTGGCCAAGCTGGTGCCCGAGGTCAAGACCGCCGTCGCCCACGGCCGTCTCGCCCCCGCCGATCTGGAAGAAGTGATGGTGGCGTTCGGCGACAAGCAATACGACGTGCTGCTGTCCACCAACATCATCGAATCCGGCCTGGACATGCCCAGCGTCAACACCTTGATCATCCATCGGGCCGACATGTTCGGCCTGGGCCAGCTCTACCAGCTGCGCGGCCGGGTCGGGCGCGGCAAGGTGCGCGGCTATGCCTATTTCACCCTGCCCAACGACAAGTTGCTGTCCAAGGCGGCGGAAAAGCGTCTTCAGGTCATGCAGGCGCTGGACACGCTGGGGGCCGGCTTCCAGCTGGCCAGCCACGATCTCGACATAAGGGGCGCCGGCAATCTGCTGGGCGAGGAGCAGTCCGGCCATATCCGCGAGGTCGGCATCGAGCTTTATCAGCAATTGCTGGAAGAGGCGGTGGCGGCCGCCAAAGGCGGCGGCGGAGCCGAAGCCGTCGAGGAGTGGTCGCCCCAGATCACCCTGGGCACGCCGGTGCTGATCCCCGAGACCTATGTGGCCGATCTGTCGGTCCGCCTGGGACTTTACCGCCGCATCGCCGCCCTGGACAACCAGCCGGAGATCGAGGCGCTGGCCGCCGAACTGATCGACCGCTTCGGCAAGCTGCCGCCCGAGGTCGAAAACCTGCTGGAAGTGGTCGCCATCAAAGCGCTGTGCAAGCTGGCCGGCATCGAGAAGGTGGATTCCGGCCCCAAGGGCGCAGTGCTGACGCTGCGCGGCAACGTCTTCGCCAATCCGGCCGGACTGGTTCAGTATATCAGCCGCTCGGGCGGGGCCTGCAAGCTGCGCCCCGACCACAAGCTGGTGTTCCTGCGCGCCTGGGAAGATGCCCGTCAGCGCATGGCAGGGCTGCGCGCCATCGTTTCCAAGATGGCGGAATTGGCTTTGGGATGAGAAATATAGTATAGCCGCAAGCGTCAGGTTTTAGGATCGAGCATGAAATACCCCACGCCCCCCACCGTCGTCTCCCTCGACGAAATTCTTCCCGAAGAGCCCCTGCTGATGATGGGAGCCGGTCCGGTGCCGATTCCCCACAAGGTCGCCTACGCCAATTCCCTGGTCATCAATCACCTCGGCGATACCATGAACCGGGTGATCGAGCAGGTGAAGACCATGGCCCGCTATGTCTTCCAGACCGGCTCGGGGCATGTCATGGGGGTGGCCGGTCCCGCCTCGGCCGCCATGGAGATGGCCATCGCCAATCTGGTGGAGCCGGGCACCAGGGTGCTGTCCATCTGCAACGGCCTGTTCAGCAAGCGTCTGGCCGAGATGGCCGAGCGGGTGGGCGGCGACGTGACCCGCTACGACGCGCCCGAAAAGCAGGGCGCCGAACCCGAAATCATCGAGGGGCTGCTGAAGACCGGCAAGTTCCGGGTCATCACCGTGGTGCAGGGCGAAACCTCCAGCACGGTGTGGAATCGCCGTCTGGTCGATATCTGCCGGCTGGGCAAGCGCTATGGCTGCCTCATGGTGGTCGATGCCGTCTGCACGTTGTCCACCATGGAAATGGAAATGGACGAGTGGGGCGTCGACGCCATCATCACCGGCGGCCAGAAGGGGCTGTCCTCGATTCCCGGCGTGTCGCTGATCGCCTTTTCCGAGGATGCCTGGCGACATATCGAGAAGCGCAACTCGCCCATGGCCCATTGGTGCCTGGACGCCCGGCTGGCCGATAATTTCTGGAACAAGCACGCCTACCACTACACCGCCCCGGTCTCGGGCATTTTGGCGCTGCACGAGGCGCTGCGGCTGATCGGCGAGGAAACCCTGCCCGGCCGGTTCCGCCGCCATGCCATCTGTTCGGCGGCGCTTCAGGGCGGCATCGAGGCCATGGGGCTGGAATTGCTGATCGCCCCCGAATGGCGCCTCGCCTCGGTGGTGGGCATCACGGTGCCCGACGGCGTTTCCGCCGACGAGGTGCGCCACGTCATGAATTCGGTGCACAAGGTCGAAATCGCCGGCGCCTTCGGCCTCAACATCCTGCGCATCGGCCAGATGGGCGAGCAGAGCCGCACCCACAACATCTTCCGCACCCTGCACGCGCTCGGCACCGCCATGCGGGTTCGGGGCGGCAAGGTCGATCTGCCCGCCGGCATGGCCGAACTGGAGCGGGTTCTGGCCTCGGGAGGGTAGGGGGAAGACCGGGACGAGCCTGACGTCCCCCCTTTGGCGACGTGGTGGTTTGTGTCAGGATGCCAGGGCATTGGAGGGGGAGTCGCGACCATGCAGAGCATCCCGAATCTGGAACAGGTTCTTGCCGGCCATGCCCGGTGGCTTGGTGGCGACGGAAGTGGCGTTCGGGCCAAGCTCGATCATGCCGATCTGGTCGGTGCCGACCTGCGCGGCCGCGACCTGCGCTCGATCTCGTTCCGCGAGGCCGATCTCAGGAATGCCGATCTTGCCGGAGCCAATCTCCAGGACTGTAATCTCAGCGGCGCCGACCTGCGTGGCGCCAATCTCGACCGGGCCGTGCTTAACGAGGCCGACCTGTCCCACGCCGACCTGCGCGGCGCCCATCTGGAGGGCGCCGATCTCGACGGGGCCGACATCTGGCGCGCCAATCTCTATGGGGCGGTGATCAGCCCGGAGAAACTGCACCGCGTGCTGGGCTGCGCCATGCCCGCAACCAACTGAGTCCGCATTCCCCATGACCCGATTTCGCGCGTTGCTGTTCATCACCCTGCTGGGCGTGGCCAATGTCGCCGGTTGGTGGTGGTTCAACCGGCCGATTCCGGTGGAACTATCGTTCGACGAACCGTTTCCATCGGTATCGTTTGCGCCCTTCCGTCGCGGCCAAAGCCCCATCACCAAGGTGTTCCCGCCGCCGGAACAGATCGTCGAGGATATGGAAAGCCTGGTGGGCGTCACCCGCGGCGTTCGCACCTATACCAGCCAGGAAGGCATGGACGTGGTGCCGGCGGTGGCCGGACGGCTGGGGCTGGAGGTCACCCATTCCGCATGGCTGGGACGCAAGGCCGAGAACAACGACCTTGAGGTCGAGGCGCTGATCCGGGCCGCCAACCGCCATCCCGACAGCATCCGCCGGGTCATCGTCGGCAACGAGGTGCTGCTGCGCCAGGATCTGACCGCCGACCAACTGGCCGCCCATATCCGCCGGGTCAAGGCGGCGGTAAAGCAGCCGGTGTCCTATGCCGATGTCTGGGCTTTCTGGTTGAAGAACCCCCAACTGGCCCAGGAGGTGGATTTCATCACCATCCACATCCTGCCCTATTGGGAGGACGAGCCGGTGGGCGTCGACGGCGCCGCCGAATATCTGGTGAAGATCTACCGTCGCGTGGCCGAGGCCTTTCCCGGCAAGCCGATCCTGATCGGCGAGGCCGGCTGGCCGACCCGTGGCCGTTCGCGCGGGCCGGCGGTGGCCAGCATGGAGAACGGCGCCCGCTTCGTCCGCACCCTGGCGCGCGTTTCCAGGGAAAACGGATTTGACTATAACGTGGTCGAGGCTTTCGACCAGCCATGGAAGGCCCAGCTGGAAGGAACCGTCGGCGCCTATTGGGGGGTGGTCGACGCCCAGCGCCGGGTCAAGTTCGCCATGTCCGGCCCGGTTCACCCCAATCCGTCCTGGGCCTGGCACGGCGCCATCGCCACCATTCTCGGCGCCGGCGCCGCCCTGGTCTTCCTGCGCCGGCCGGAACGCTATGCCGCCGCCGCCGGACTGGCCGTCACCATTCTGGCCCAGCTGGCCGCCACCTTGGTGGTGTGGCAGGCGATCCATGCCCAGGCGCTGGCCTACGATACCCCAGGCGATGTCTGGGCCTGGGTCCGTATCGCGTTGCATGCCACCCTGGCGGTGGTGGTGGTCCGGGCCGCCGGCCGGAGTTTCCGCACCGATGCCGCCCCAGTCATGGCCGGCTGGAGCGAGCGGCTGATGCCGCTCTACGCCTTCTCGGCCATCTGCGTCACGGCGCTGCTGCTGTTCAACGGCCGCTACCGCGATATTCCACCGGCCGATTTCCTGATGCCCTGCGTCGGCGTCACCGCCTTTGCCCTGGCCCGCATGGCGGTGCTCTCCCTGTCGTGGCGCGACGCCTTCGCGGTTGGACGCCTGTTCGGCCAGCCCGGCCCCGGCGGCGTGGCTCCCATTCCAGGGCTTGCCGTCGGATTGATGCTTTCGGTGGTCGCGGCGCCGATGTCGGAAGCGTGGGCGCTGGCCCGCGGCGAGGATTTCATCCAGTTCCACCCCGCTTTTTCCGACCAGTTTCCCCTGCTGGTCCGGGCCTTGTGGGAGAATGCCGAGATGGTGACCTGGACGGTCATGCTGGCGGTGATGGCGATACCGTTCCTGGCGGAATGGCGGCGGTCGGAACGATGACATGACCTCGATTCAGGCGATGTTGCCCGATTGCCTGGGATTCTGCCAAAGCCGCCACGGCCCCATGGTGTTCCCCACCGGCGACGCCTATGTCGGCCGCTCGCTGGCCGAGTATCACGAATATTCCCAGGGCGAGGTTGATCTGTTCCGCCTGCTGCTGCGGCCGGGAGACGGCGTGGTGGAGGCCGGCGCCAATATCGGGGCGCTGACCTTGCCGCTGGCGCGTCTGGTGGGACCACGGGGCCAGGTCCTGGCGTTCGAGCCGCAGCGAAGCGTTCATGCCGTCCTGACCACCAACCTCACCCTCAACGGACAGGAGCAGGTCCGGGCCGAGCGGGTCGCCCTGGCGGCCGCGCCGGGCGAGATCACGGTGCCTGTCCTGCCCCTGGCCGCCATCGCCAATTTCGGCGGAGTCTCGGTGGGCGGCGAAGGGGGAGAGGCCTGTCCGGTCCGGACCCTGGATTCCTATGGCCTTGCCTCGCTTCGTCTGATCAAGATGGACGTGGAGGGGGCGGAGGGCGAGGTCATCGCCGGCGCCGTCGAAACCATCCGCCGGCTGCGTCCGGTTCTCTATGTCGAGAACGACCGGATGGACAAGTCGGCGGCGTTGATCGCCGCCATCCTTGGCCTGGGCTACCGGCTGTGGTGGCATGTGGTGCCGCTGTTCAATCCCGGAAATTTCCGCGGCAATGCCGACAACGTGTTCGGCATCCTGGCGTCGAAGAACATGCTGTGCCTTCCCGCCGAATGGGAAGGCGATGTGCCGAGAGCGGGGGAAATCCTGTCACCCGGCGCGCCGCATCCGTTCTGATCGAGGGGGATCGGGCGGCCTTCTCGCGAAAGCCGCCCCCCATGCGTCGCCCGTTGGGCGTCCTCAGCCGAGATTGGCCTCGACGAAATCCCAGTTCACCAGATTGTCCAGGAAGCACTGGACGAAATCGGGGCGGCGGTTCTGCCAGTCCAAGTAATAGGCGTGCTCCCACACGTCGACGGTCAGCAGCGCCTTCTGCCCATGGGCCATGGGCAGATCGGCGTTGGCGGTCTTGGTGATCTTCAGCTTGCCGTTTTCTTCCACCAGCCAGGCCCAGCCCGAGCCGAACTGGGTCACGGCGGCGTTCTTGAAATCGTCCTTGAACTTATCGAAGCCGCCAAGGTCGGAGTCGATACGGGCCAGCAGCTTGGCGCCGGGCTTGCCGCCGCCGCCCTTCTTCAGGCAGTTCCAGAAGAAGGTATGGTTCCACACCTGGGCGGCGTTGTTGAAGACGCCCTGCTTGGCGGGCAGGTCGGCGGCGGCGGCCTTGATCACCTCTTCCAGCGACCTGGACGCCAGATCGGTGTCCTTGGTGAGGTTGTTGAGGTTGGTGACGTAGGCGGCATGATGCTTGCCGTGATGAAACTCGAAGGTGCGGGCCGAGATGTGCGGCTCCAGCGCGTCGATGGCGAAGGGAAGGGCAGGAAGCTCGAAAGCCATGGTCTCACCTCTCATTGGCCGGGATAATCCCGAGTTAATTGGAACATATCTAAAATGATACGGGGAAGATAGGCATTCGCGGACCGGATGTGAAGTCCTATCGAGCGAATGCCAGCGTCTTGCGGCCCAGCGCCAGCCGGGCGGCGCCGAGTCCGCTGGAAATCGCCGCCTCGATGGTACAGGGCCAGGGCGACGCGATCCAGTCTCCGGCCAGGGTGATGGCGGGATAGGGAGTCGACGGCCCCGGCCGGCGGGCGATGGTGAGCGCGTCATGGGCCAGGGTGGCGCGGCGTTCCTTCATGATGCGAAACGGCGGCACGGCGGCGGCCGGCTGGCCGATGGCGCGGGAAGCCTCGGCCCACAGCAGGGCCGCGATGTCGTCGTTGGCACATTCCGCCAGACGTCCCGCCGCCGACACCGTCACCGACAGCACATCGCCGCGGGTGAACAGCCAGTGGCCGGCGGCATTGGCCAGTCCGAGGAAATGCGATTCGCCCGGCAGAACCGCCGGCCGGTCCAGCCGGAAATGGGCGTTGACGATGGGGCGGGTCGGCATGTCGCGGCCAAGGCCGGGCAGAATGCCCTCCAGATTCCAGGGCGGCAGGGCCAGGATGACGCGGTCTTCCGGTGCCAGGGACACGGTCGCGTCGTCGAAGCCCAGGCTGTCTTGCGACACCGTCAGCAGCCGGCGGCGGAAGTTGATCTCGGCGCCGAACATGCCCAGCGTCGCCAGGGCCGGCGCCACCAGAGCCGCCGACAATCCCAGGGGAAAGGTCCAGGGAATCAGGGCGGCGCTGCCCCCCAGCAGGGCTCGGCGCATGGTCCAGGCGAACATGCGGGCGGAGGCCTCGTCGGGCGAGGTGTTGAGGATGGCCTCGCACAGCGGCAGCCACAGCCGGGCGAAGGAAGGAGATCGTCCCAGCCGTCCGGCCACGGTCTGGTGGCGCGATACCCACGGCATCCCCAGGGCCGAGACGATCTCGCCGATTCCGGCCGGCAGCCGGTCGGGCGTTACCATCCAGCGGGCGCCGCTGGCCATGTCCATGAATGGAAAGCAGGGCGGGGCCGCCTGCATGGCTTCCAACCCGCCGGTGGCGGCGGCGTAGGCCAGGGTGACGCGATTGGCGCCCAGCACCAGATGGCTGCCGTTGTCGATCACCCGTTCCAGCCGGTCGTCACGAAAGGAGCGGCAGCGTCCGCCGGCATGGCCGGCCGCCTCGTGCATCACCACTCGGCTTCCCGCCCTGGCGGCGGCAACCGCCGCGGCGAGACCGGCCAGTCCGGCGCCGACGATGTGAAGGGTTCCGGTCATGGACGACCTCACGCCGTCAGGCCGCGAATAATGCCGGAAACCAGGATGTTCGCCTTGTCCATGCGGCCAAGCGCCACCCGTCCGGCCAGGGGATCGCCCTTGCGCAACAGCCGCGACAGCCGCTCCGCCACCCGCAAGGTGATGGCGGTCTGAAGTTTGAGGCGGGTATCCCTGATCAGGCCGGGCAGGGGGGTGGCCAGCCGGATCAGCCCGTCCGTGGCGTCCAGCGTGCGGGCGATGACGGCGCGCAATTGCGGAGTCGAAGCCTCGCGCTCCAGCATGTCGAGGCTCATTCCCGCGGCCTGCATCCAATCCCGGGGAAGGTAGACCCGCTTCAGTTCCAGATAGTCCTTGCCGCAATCCTGAAGGTGGTTGAGCACCTGAAGCGCGGCGCACAGCGCGTCGGCGGGCGGGAAGGTGTCGTGGGATTCCCCGTGCAGATCCAGGAGGAAACGCCCCACCGGCGCCGCCGAATGATCGCAATAGGCCATCAGGTCGGCCCAGTCGGCGCAATGGTCGCGGACCGAATCGCGGCGAAACGCCGGCAGCAGGCGCGAAGCATGCCCGATCAGGGCGGGGTCGCCGCCGACCGCTCGGCGGTAGCGAACGGCCAAGGCCACTTCCGGCGTGTCCTCGCCCCCCATCAGGGCCGCATCCAGCCGGTCGAGCCGCGCCACCTTGTCCTCGGGCGCGAGATCGGTGGAATCAGCGATGTCGTCGGCGTGCCGGGCGAAATGGTAATAGGCCATGATGGTGGCGCGCTTGGAGGCGGCCAGCAGCAGCGAGGCGACCGGAAAGTTCTCCTGCCCGGCGGTCTTGCTGGCGGCGCGCGGCGCGGCGGCGGCGCTGGACACGGCAACTCCCTGCTGTTGGAGGATTGATCGGGAAGGGCCTATATATGCCATGTCCTCCCCCGGAGAAACAGGACCTTGATGCCCCATTCCCCCGACCTGACCGATGCCGCCCGCCTAGTGCGGGATTTCGACCGGGACCGTTTCGTCACCGCATTGTTCGCCCCCCCGGACCGGCGGGAGGAACTGATGCTGCTCTATGCCTTCAATGTGGAGATCGCCCGGGTGAGGGAAAGCGTGCGCGAGCCCATGGCCGGCATGATCCGCCTCCAGTGGTGGCGCGACACCCTGGCCGCCGCCGTTGGGGATGGCGGCCACCACCACTCGGTGGCCGCACCCTTGACGGCGCTGATCCGCCGTCTCGACCTGCCGCCGGGGGAGTTCGAGCGTTTGCTGCTGGCGCGCGAGCGCGACCTCGACGCCGAGGGACCGCCCGACATGGACGCCGTCCTGTCCTATGCCGAGGAGTCTTCGTCCGTGCTGACCGGGCTGGCGCTGAGAGTGCTGGGCGCCAACGCCGAGGCGGACCACGTCGCCGGGCGGCATGTGGGCATCGCCTGGGCATTGGTCGGACAGCTCCGTGCCCTGGGCTTTCACCTGTCAATCGGAAGATTGACGCTGCCGGAAACCATCCTGCGCGAGACTGGAACCGACGGACAGGCGGTGCGGGATGGCCGCGCATCCCCCCAGGCGCTGGCTAGGACGGCCCGGGTCATGGCCGCCGTCGCACGCGACCACCTGGACAAGGCCAGGTCGGTCGCGCTATCCAGGACGGCGTTGCCGGCCCTGCTGCCGGCAATTCTGGCCGATGGCTATCTCGATGCCCTGGCCGGGGTGGATTGCAACCCGTTTCATCCCGCGTTCCAGCGGGTGCGCACCCGCCCCCTGGCCCTGGCCTGGGCCAATCTGCGGGGGCGAATCTGATATCATGCCGCATTCGTAACAATAACGTTCCGCATTGGTAACATTATCTGGCCGGGGTGTCGCCCTGGAACCGGTCTCTCTGATCGCAGGTTGATCTTCATCCACAGTATTATTGACAACACGCCCCAATTACGTAATTTGGTACCATAATATTGTTTTTAGGAACTCGACGCTTCGGCCGCTTCCCGGGGGGAGGCTGGCGCGGCTTTGGGGAATCCTGGCAGGCGGGGGGCACCATGGCGGATCAGGACCAGTCGGAAATATTGCAACGCTTCGCCAACGAGGCCGGCGGTCTTGGCATCCAGGTGGTGGAGGTCATCGGCAGGGTCGAGGACGTCACCCGCCATGTCGGCCACCAATCCTCGCTGATGGCGACCATTCAAGACCGCATGACCGCCCTGAAAACCGAGACCGCCAGCATTGCCGAGACGGCGGGGCGCAGCCACAGTCTGGCCGTGGACGCCGCCGCCGCCATGGGGGTGTCCAAGGAGGAGATCGTGCGCTCCATCGACGACATCACCCAGCTCACCGACATGGTGGTGGCGGGGATGGAGCGCATCGGCACCCTTCAGGAGGCGCTGCACCGGGTCGGACGGGTGGCCGCGTCCATCGAGGCCATCGCGCGGTCCACCAACATGCTGGCGCTGAACGCCACCATCGAGGCGGTGCGTGCCGGGGAATCCGGCCGGGGGTTCGCCGTGGTCGCCAGCGAGGTCAAGGAACTGGCGCGCCAGACCGCCACCAGCACCGCGGAAATCCGCCAGACCCTGGACACCCTCCAGGCCATCGCCTCCAGCCTGGCCCAGGACACCGAGGCCAGCGCCAGCCGCGCCCGCGTCGTCAATTCCAGTACCGCCACCATCGGAGCCCGTGTCGACGACATCCGTGACTTGGTGGAGCGCATCACCCACGACATGCGCGAGGTGACCTCCGAGGCGGAGGCCATCAATGTCGACGGCGCCAATCTGATGAACGCGGTCGAGGAGGCGACCACCGGCATCGCCGTATCGGCTTCCAATCTGGATACCGCCCGCTCACGGCTGGATACCATGCGTCAGGCCGGCGAGCGCCTGATCGCCATCACTTTCGATTCCGGATGTGAAACGAACGACACGCCTTTCGCCAGGGAGGTGGTCCGCATCGCCGAGAGCATCGGCGCCATTTTCGACAGGGCGGTCGACGACGGCGCCATTTCCATGGCCGACCTGTTCGACGAGAATTATCAGGAGATTGAGGGCAGCAATCCGCCCCAGTACATGACCCGTTTCTCCACCTTCTGCGACCGCGCCACCCAGGCCATCCTTGATGGCGCCCTCGGTTTCAACCCCCGCGTGGTGTTCTGCGTCCTCAACGACCGCAACGCCTATGCGCCGACCCACAACACCAAGTTTTCCCACCCCCAGGGCAACGATCCGGTCTGGAACGCCGCCAATTGCCGCAACCGCCGCATCTTCAGCGATGCCACCGGCATGGCGGCGGCGCGCAACATGGAAAAGATCTGGCCGCAGGTCTATCGCCGCGATATGGGCGGCGGAAATGTCATGGTCATGATGGACGTTTCCTCGCCGGTCTATTGCAAGGGACGGCACTGGGGAGCCATCCGCCTGGGCTACACCACCGATTCGAGTTCCTATCTCAGCGCCGACCGCGGCAGCCGCGAGGAGGCTATCGCCATGGTCGAGCGGGCCGCCGCCTTCTATCGCAAGGAAGGCAGGGAGCGGCTGATCAGCGCCGTGGCCGACAAGAACGGAGCGTTTCTGGAAAAGGACCTCTATGTGGTGATCCAGGATCTGGCCGGCAGGGTCATCGGCCATGGCCGCAATCCCGGACTGGTCGGCGCCGACGGCACCACCTTGAAGGATGCCAACGGCAAGCTGTTCTCGAAAGAGATGATCGATACCGCCCGCCGCGACGGCTCCGGCTGGGTTGATTACGTCTGGGCCAACCCGGCCACCAAGGTGCTGGAAAACAAGTCCAGCTATGTCAAGCAGGTTGACGATATCGTTCTGTGCGTTGGAATCTACAGCGCCTGACCCAGCAGCCGGGCATCGCCGCCCACGGCGGCGGTGTTAACGCTGCGGCAGAATTCGGCGGCGTAGCGGACCAGGGTATGGGGGCCGCCGGCCTTGGGACCGGTACCCGACAGGCCCAGGCCGCCGAACGGCTGCGATCCCACCACCGCGCCGATCATCGAACGGTTGACGTAGATATTGCCGACCCGCAACCGGCCGGCGACGGCGCGTATGGTCGATTCGATCCGGCTATGAACGCCGAGGGTCAGGCCGGTGCCGGTGGCGGCAATGGCGTCCAGCATCTGGTCAAGGCCGGACGCCTCCCATGGCAGGATATGGAGTATGGGGCCGAACACCTCGCGGTCCAGCGGTGTCATGTCGGCGATCTCGTAGGCGCGGGGGGCGAACAGACGCGGTAGCGTTTCCCGCGCCGGCGGCGCTACCGCCACCAGCCGGGCGCACGTTTCCAGTCTGGCGGCGTGGGCCTCCAGCATGGCGAGGGCGTCGTTGTCGATCACCGGCCCGATATCGGTGGCGAGCAGGGCGGGATTTCCGAGCCGAAGTTCGGCCATGGCGCCGGCCAGCATGGGTTCCAGCCGTGTCCAGGCCTCGCGCTGGACGAACAGCGCCCTGAGCGCCGAACAGCGCTGTCCGGCGCTGCGGAAGGCGCTTTCCATCACGTCGGCCACCACCTGCTCGACCAGGGCGGAGGAATCGACGATCATGGCGTTGATGCCGCCGGTCTCGGCGATCAGCGGCACGATTGGGCCATCCTTGGCCGCCAGGGTCCGGTGAATGGCCCGCGCCGTCTGGATGGAGCCTGTGAAGGCCACTCCGGCGATGGCCGGATGGGCGACCAGTCGCCGGCCAAGCTCCGGACCGCCGGCCGCCAGATGTAGCACCTCCTCGGGAATGCCGGCCCGATGCAGCAGGCTCACCGCCTCGGCGGCCATGCCGGGGGTCTGTTCGGCCGGCTTGGCGACGACGGCATTGCCGGCGGCCAGGGCGGCGGCCACCTGTCCGGTAAAGATGGCCAGGGGAAAGTTCCACGGTGAAATGCACGCGAACACGCCGCGTCCGCCCAGCCAAAGCTCGTTGCTTTCCCCCGCCGGTCCGGGCAGGACGGTGGGCGGGCCGAACCGGCCTCGGGCCTCGACCGCGTAGAACCGCAGGAAATCCACAGCCTCCCGCACCTCGGCCAGGGCGTCGGGAACGGTCTTGCCGGCCTCGATGACGGCAAGCCGCATCAGGTTCGGACGGGCCGACTCGAACAGATCGGCGGCCCGTTCCAAGACAGCGGCCCGATGCTCGCCGCCCAATCGGTCCCAACCCGAGAAGGCCCGGCCGGCTTGGTCGATCATTCCGGCCAACGCGGCCGGGGTGGTCGCCACGACGACGGGGGGCGACCGGGAGGCGGCGGCCTCCAGGTCGCGGTCAAGCCCGGCGATGACCACCGGATCGGACAGGTCCAATCCGGTGGAATTACGTCGGGCGGGGGCGAACAGATCGGCTGGCAACGATATGGCCGACGGCCGGTTCTGCGGTGTCGCCAGCGGATCGGTCACCACCTCGTCCGCCGCCAGGGTTTCGTCAGCCATCCGGTTGACGAACGACGAATTGGCGCCGTTCTCCAACAGGCGCCGCACCAGATAGGGCAGCAGGGTTTCGTGCCGCCCCACCGGGGCGTAGGTCCTGCACGGATACTCGGCGACGATGGGATGATAGAGGGCCTCGCCCATGCCGTGCAGGCGCTGATATTCCCAATCGGTCCGCTCGCCGGCCAGTTCACGCACCGCCGCCATGGTGTGGGCGTTGTGGGTGGCGAACTGAGGGTGGAAGATGCCTCCCTCCGCCAGCAGGTCGGCGGCACAGGCCAGATAGGAGATGTCGGTGGCGGATTTGCGGGTGAACACCGGAAAACTGGCCAGTCCGCGTTCCTGCGCCCGCTTGATCTCGCTGTCCCAATAGGCCCCCTTGACCAGACGGACCATCAACCGGCGGCCGGCGGTCCGCGTCCGCTCCGCCAGCCAGCCGATCAGAGGCCGGGCGCGCTTCTGGTAGGCCTGCACCGCCAGTCCGAACCCGTCCCATCCCGCCAGTCCGGCGTCGTCCAGAACGGTTCCGATTACGTCCAGCGACAGGTCCAGCCGTTCGGCCTCCTCGGCGTCCACCGTCAACCCAATATTGACGGATCTGGCAAGGCGGCACAGATCCAGCAGGCGCGGCGTCAGTTCGGCGCCGACCCGTTCGCGCTGGGCCATCTCGTAGCGTGGATGCAGCGCCGACAGCTTCACCGAAATGCCCGGACCATCCACCGGTCCACGCCCGGCCGAGGCTTTCCCCACCGCGACGATGGCGGCGGCATAGGAATCCAGGTAATCGGCGGCGGCGCGGGCGGTGCGGGCGGCCTCGCCCAGCATGTCGAAGGAATGGCGATACCCCTTGGCTTCCCATGCGCGGGAATGATCCAGCGCCTCGGCGATGGTGCGGCCCATGACGAAGTGCCGGCCCATGATGGACATGGCGGCGGACAGGGCCTGACGCAGGACGGTTTCGCCCAGCCGGTTCAGGACGCCATGGGCCTCGGCATCGTGCAGCATCCGCCCGCCCAGCATCAGCGCCCAGGTGGAGGCATTGACCAGCGCCGACGGACTGTGGCCCAGATGCTCCTCCCAATGGCCCGAGCCGATCCTGTCGCGGATCAGCAGGTCGACGGTCGCCCGGTCGGGAATGCGCAGCAGCGCTTCGGCCAATCCCATCAGAACCACCCCCTCATGGGTGGCGAGCCGGTACTCGGCCAGGAAACCTTCCAGTTCGACCAGATGATGGCGTCGCTGCCGGGCGCCGTCCACCAGCGCCGTCGCCGCCGCCATGATCCGCCCCCGCTGAGCGGAGGACAGCGGCACGCGGGCGCTCAGCTCGGCGATCAACGCCTCTTCCGGAGCCAGGGCGAGGTCGTGCAGGAGATCGCGGGAGGAATCGTGAGGCGGAATCGACGCAAGGATCATGATGCCTCCCGTTCCGGGGTCACCGGGGCCGCGTCGATAGTCCCAACATCATGTAGCCGGGACACCAGCCCAGAATGGCGGAAATCACCGGCACCAGTCCCAGCCATCCCCAACGCTGGATCAGGCCGGCCATGGCCAGTCCGATCAGGATGATGCCGACCAGGATGCGTAGAACGCGGTCAAGTCGTCCAATATTGCAGGCCATGTCCGGTCTCAGGCCTCCTCGATGTGACAAGACAGGTTCAACTCGCCGGCGGTATTGGCGACGGTGGCCAGGCAGGCATCGGCCCGCGCCGAAATCGCCACCGAAAAGCGGGTGATGTAGATCCCCTGTTCGGGGATGCGCTGGGCATCCATCCGGACGATATTGGCCTGAAACTGGCCGAACACCTCGGACAGCCGGGCGATCAGGCCGGGACGGTCGCCGCCCGACACCACCACCCGGTGGGTGATGCGCCCCAGCGGGCCATGGGCGGCATCCATCTCGAACGGTCGAACCGCGATGCGGGCGTTCGACAATCCGGGCAGGGTGGCTAGATCGCGCTCGATTTCTGTCACGGTGACCTCGGCGGGCAGGTCGCAGACCGACGAGAACTCGGCGCCGCCGCCCAGCATGGCGAAGCTGGTATCACCCAGATTGGCGCCGACCTCGAACAGGCGTCCGGTGATGTCGGCCACCAGACCGGGACGGTCGGGGCAGAACACGGAAATCAGCACGGTGGTCATGGGACGCCTCGCCTTGAAACTGTCTGCGCCCCATCATGCGGCAGGCGCGGCCATTTGTTAACCCCGAGACATGCGGTTATACTCCACGCCATGAAACGAGGATGGAAGATGACCCTGGCGCTGGTGGTGGCGGTGACCGTCACCATTGGCGGCTGGCTGGCGTGGCGGGGACAGGGATCGGCCGTTCCCGTCGACGATCCTGTCAGGGTGGCGGCGGGCAGGACGCTTTATGCCAGCCATTGCGCCGCCTGCCACGGCGCCGACCTGGAGGGCGAGCAGCCCGACTGGCAGATCCGCAAGCCCAGCGGCGAATTGCCGGCGCCCCCCCATGACGCCAGCGGCCACACCTGGCATCATCCCGACGAACAATTGTTTGCCATCACCAAGCACGGCATGGCACGGTTCGCCCCGCCGGGCTACAAGACGGCGATGCCGTCCTTCGTCGGCATCCTGACCGATGCCGAGATCCGTTCGGTTCTGGCCTTCATCCAGGCCTCCTGGCCGGCGGAGATTCGCGAACGCCGCGCCACCATGTTCAAGAAATGAAGCAGGAAGCATAAGCCTTGGCGACCCAGATCAAGATCGGCAATTACGGATACACCTGCCAGCCGCGCTGGGGTTTCGGGTCTCCCGTCCATCCCCGTCTGGCCGACATCATCGGCCGCCACAAGTCCGATTACCTCCGACTGATCGAACGCTTCGTCGATCTGCGCGATCTGTTCGCCGCCATTCCGAGGGAGGCGGCCGAGGATGCGGCGACGCCGCGCTGGATGAATCCGTGGTTCACCGGGCTGGACGCCATCGCGCTAACCGGGATGCTGGTCCGCCACGACCCCAGGCTGCTGGTCGAGATCGGTTCGGGCAATTCCACCAAGTTCGCCCGTCACGCCATCGCCGCCAGGGGATTGCGGACCCGCATCGTCTCCATCGACCCGCAGCCCCGCGCCGAGGTCGACGGCCTGTGCGACGAGGTGATCCGGACTCCGGCCGAATTCGTCGACCAGGGCGTGTTCTCGCGGCTCAAACCCGGCGACATCCTGTTCATCGACAGTTCGCACCGCTCGCTGCCCAATTCCGACGTCACTGCCCTGTTCCTCGAAATCCTGCCCGACCTGCCGCCGGGAGTGTTCGTCCACATCCACGACGTCTACCTGCCCTATGACTATCCCCCTCACGCCGAGGGGCTGATGTATAACGAGCAATATCTGCTGGCGGCGCTGCTGCTGGGCGAAGCCAAATGGCTGGAACCGGTGTTTCCCGCCTATCTTGCCGCCCAGGACCCTCAACTCTCGGCGAGGTTCGCTCCCATCTGGCAGGCCTTGGGAACCAACGCCTTTCCGGCGCCATCCAATTCCTTCTGGCTTAACATCAAAAGACGCCGCTAATCACTTGCCAGGACAGTGATATCCGCCGGCGGCTTTCCGGCGGCGTGGCGCTGCCAGACCTGTTCGAACGCTGTCTCCAGATGGCGGGTGAAGCGCGCCGGAGCAAAGGCCGGGGCATTGGGCAGCAGGCCTTGCAGGCGGTTTCTCAGCTCCGACCGCCGGACCGGGTCGCGCCCCAATGCCACCGCCAGCTCCACCATCGCCTCGGAATCGGGGACCGACAGATCGGGTAGCCCCACCGCGTGCAGCAGGGAACTCGCCACTCGCGAAGCCAGCCTTGGCCCGGCGACGCTGACCAGCGGCACCCCCATGCGCAGGGCATCGGCGGCGGTGGTGTGGGCGCCGCAGACCAGGGCATCCAGGAACAGGTCGGCGGCGGGAATGCGAGCCAGGTGATCCGGCCTGGGCAGGACCGGCGCCCAGATCAGGCGGGACGGATCGATGCCGGCATCCCTGGCCGCCCGCTCCAGCCGCAGCCGGGCGGGTTCGGGCGGAGCCAGTTGCCACAGCACCGCCCCCGGCACCATGGACAGCACCCGCAGCCATAGACCGAAGCTGGCGCGATCCAGCTTGCGATGGCCGTTGAAGGAACAGAACACTGTGGCGTTTTCGGGCAATCCCAGTTCGCTCCGGCCGGGCGGCGAGGCGGGGCAGGGGGTCCAGGCCTGATTGGCCTGGTAGGTGTCGGGCAGATGGATCAGCCGTTCCGAGAAGTGGGCGCGATGTTCCGGCGGCGCCAGCACCTTGTCGACGATGGCGTAATCCAGCCATTGCGCCCCGGAACTGGCGGCCAGCCCCAGCCACGCCGCCTGGATCGGCGCCGGCCGCAAGGCGGCGATGCCGGGGCGGGCATGGCGGGTGAACACCGACATGTCGACCAGCAGGTGAACGCCATCGGCGGCGATCCGTTCGGCGGCGGCGCGATCGCCCAGTCCGGACAGGTCGACAAAGGCATCGGCCTCCCGCGCCACCTTGTCGCGCCATGGCGATCCGTCGTCGGGTCCGACCGAATAGGCGATCGGCCGCACCCTGCCGCGGTCGTGGTTGAGAAACACATCGCCGGCCAGATGCATGGTGGCGTGCTCGCGATAGTCGGGCGAGAGATATCCCACCACCAGTGGTGCCGGAGCCTTGGGCCGGGGGCGGATTACCGGCCGGGGCCGCCCCGCCACCCGGAAATCGGCCTCGATGCCGGCGATGCGCAGGATTTCCGCTCCGGTGAACGGATGGAAGATGGCTTCCTGGGTGGCCACCGCCAGCTGGCGCCGTGCGGCCGCCGTGTCCAGTCCGGCGCGGATATCCTGGAACAGGGTTTCCTCCCGATCCCAGTCGGCGGTCTCGCGGTACAGCCGCAACAGGTGTCCCTTGGCCGGAGCCAGGGTCGGATCGATGGTCAGGGCCCGCCCAAGATGGGCGGCGGCCTCGTCGAGACGGCGAAGCCGCAACAGCACCTGCCCCAGCATGGCCTGCAACTCGGCGATGCCGGGATGATGCCGGACGGCGTTTTCGAGCGCGGGCAGCGCGACGTCGGGATCACCGCCCACCAGCAGCAGTCCCAGATTGACGTGGCCGCCGGGATGAGCGGGCGCCACCTCGGCTAGACGGCGATAGACCGCGACGGCGTCGGCGACGCGCTGAAGCTGGCGCAGCGCGTTGCCCAGCGCCAGCAGGCTTTCCGGATCATCGGTGGCGGCAAGGTGGTGGAGGATCGGCAAGGCCTCCTCGACCCGGTCCAGCGCCATCAGCCCCTTGGCCTTGCTGAACAACGAGGGCGGATGGCCGGGATGGGCCGCCAGAATGCGGTCGAGATGAGGCAGCGCCTGGGCATGCCGTCCCGCCATCAGCAGGAACAGCGCCAGATTGTAGCGCACCGGCACCGAGGCCGGCGCCAGACCCGCCAGCTTTTCCAGAATGGCGACCGCCGGCTTCAGCTTGCCCGATTGGGCGAGCCTGACCGCCTTGGCCATTTCCTGATCCACATTCAGCATCATGCGCCGGTTGTGGCCGAGCCGGGACGAATTGGCAAGGCCCAAAGGAACCCGGGGACGGGGGGCCGCCCCCGGGAATGGCCGCGATCAGGCGGCGTGGGATTCGATCAACCGGGCATCCGGCTGCGTTTCGATCTTGATGGTGCGGGGCTTCATGGCCTCGGGAATCTCGCGCACCAGGTCGACATGCAGCAGGCCGTTGCTCAGCGACGCCTTGTCGACGCGGATATGGTCGGCCAGTTCAAAGCGGCGCTCGAACGACCGGCCGGCGATTCCGCGATGGAGATATTCCGCCTTGGGCTCTTCCTTGCGGACCTTGCCGGAAATCGTCAGCCCCTGGCCCTTGGAGGTGATGTCGAGATCACTCTCCTTGAAACCGGCGACCGCCATGGTGATGCGGTAGTGATCGTCGCTCAGCTTCTCGATGTTGTAGGGCGGATAGGACAGGGCCGACTCGTCGAGTCGGGGGGCCGATTCCAGCAGATGGTTGAGGTGGTCGAACCCGACGGTGGACCGGAACAGCGGGGACAGATCGAAAGTACGCATAGCCAGCTCTCCTTTGCGAAGCAACCAGACAGGGCGGCGGCGGAAGCGCCGCGCGCCCTTGAGACCCCATAAGCGGCGGCCTCGTGCAATCGAGATAGGGTGGGGTCGGCGGCTGTCAAGTCCGGCACCATGGAACCGAAATGATTCCAAGGTATGGCTGGAATACCCCTTTGCTCATTTTACATGGGCATGATGTATGTTTAATGTCACATTCAGGTTAGGGGATATTCCTTGGGGGGAAGACCTTATGCGGCAGGATGAAGCCGGCACCATCGACAGATTGGCCATGCTTCTCGACGACGAGGCCTCGGGACGTCCGTTCGACCCCCTCGAGGCCATTCGCCTGGCCCAGGACGTATCGCGGATCATTCCCGAAATCGCCCCCTTCATGTCCAGCCTGATCGGCCGCATGAAGTCGCGTCACGCCCGCATGGCCGCCGCCTGACCCTGACGTCGCGCCTGCGGATGGGGGAGCGGCCGCCACCGTCCGCTCCCCCCCTTTCCGGCATTATTCGGCGGCGACCTTGGGCAGGCTGGCGAGAGCCTCGTCCAGGGCGTCCTGGTCGTAGGGGACGTCCATCAGTTTGCCGGCGAAGTAGTCGGTATAGGCCTGCATGTCGAAGTGGCCGTGTCCCGACAGGTTGAACAAGATGGTCTCGGCCTTGCCCTCGGCCTTGCAGCGCAGGGCCTCGTCGATCGCCCCCTTGACCGCATGGGTGGATTCCGGCGCCGGCACGATGCCTTCGGCGCGGGCGAACTGCACGCCGGCGGTGAAGCATTCGATCTGCTGGAAGGCCTTGGCCTCGATCAGCCCCAGTTCCTTGACATGGCTGACCATGGGGGCCATGCCGTGATAGCGCAGCCCGCCGGCATGGAAGCCCGGCGGCATGAAGGTGGACCCCAGGGTGTGCATCTTGACCAGCGGGGTCAGGTGGCCGGTGTCGCCGAAATCATAGGCGTAGACGCCCTTGGTCAGGGTCGGGCAATTGGCCGGTTCCACCGCGACGATGCGGACCTTGTCGCCCTTCAGCTTCTCGCGGATATAGGGGAAGGCGAGGCCGGCGAAGTTGGAGCCGCCGCCGGTGGCGGCGACGATGACGTCCGGCTTGTCGCCGGCCATCTCCATCTGCATCATCGCTTCCTCGCCGATAATGGTCTGGTGCAGCAGCACATGGTTCAGAACGCTGCCCAGCGCGTACTTGGTGTCGTCGCGCTGGGCGGCCATCTCAACCGCCTCCGAGATGGCGATGCCCAGCGATCCGTTGGATTCGGGAAAGCGTTCCAGGATGGCGCGGCCGGCATTGGTCAGCGGCGACGGGCTGGGAATGCACTTGGCGCCGTAGGTTTCCATCAGGGCGCGGCGATAGGGCTTCTGGTTGTAGGAGATCTTGACCATGTAGACCTCCACCTCCAGCCCATAGAGCGAGGCGGCAAAGGCCAGCGACGAGCCCCACTGACCGGCGCCGGTCTCGGTGGTCAGGCGCTTGACGCCTTCCTGCTTGTTGTAGAAGGCCTGCGGCACCGAGGTGTTGGGCTTGTGGCTGCCGGACGGGCTGACGCCCTCGTACTTGAAATAGATCCTGGCCGGGGTGCCCAGCGCCTTTTCCAGCCGTTCGGCCCTGATCAGCGGCGCGGGACGCCACAGCTTGTAGACGTCGCGCACCGGCTCGGGGATGTCGATCCAGCGTTCGGTGCTGACCTCCTGCATGATCACCGCCATCGGAAAGATGGGGGACAGGTCGTCGGGGCCGATGGGCTGGCCGGTGCCGGGATGGAGCGGCGGCGGCAACGGGGCCGGCAGGTCGGCGGCCAGATTGTACCAGGCCTTGGGCATGCGGTCCTCGGGCAGCAGGAACTTCTTGGTATCGCTCATTTGGTAACCTCCCATTGGATGATTATGGCTCATCCTGTTTGTGGTCTTGTCGTTCTCATTCAGCGGCGAGCGGGCGTGTCCTCCCCTCGCCGAGACGGGCCAGCAATTCGGCCCGCCGGGTTTCCGCCTCCCGGACGGAGCGGCGCTTGACCGGGCCGAAGCCCCGGATACGGTCGGGCAGGGCGGCCAGTTCCACCGCCGCATCGTATGAGTCCGGCGACAACCGGCGCAAGATCCCGGTCACGTCGGCTTCGTAGCGGGCAATCAGCCGGCGCTCCAGCCGGCGGTCCGCTCCGAACCGGAAGGGATCGAACATCCCCCCCCGCAGCCGCCGCAAGCCGGCCAGCAGACGCAGCGCCGGCAGCAGCCAGGGGCCGAAAGCCAGCTTGCGCGGGCGGGTTTCGTCGTCGGTGGCGAAGCCGAGCAGGAAGCGGAGACGGACCTTGCCCTCGAACTGTTCGCCCAGGCCGGCGATAAAGCGCGGATCGGACAACTGGCGGGCCACCTCGTATTCGTCCTTGAAGGCCAGCAGCTTGGCGTAGCCTCGCGCCACCGCCAGACTGAGGCGCGCCCCCTTGTCGGGAAGGGTGGAATCGGCACGCTCGACGGTTTCGACGAAGGCTCGGTAGCGGGCGGCATAGGCCTCGTCATGATAGACGGCGAGGCGGGCGACGTTGTCGGCCACCAGTTCCCCCAGGGAAGGCTCGGCGCGTTCGGGCGCGGCCTCCGGCAAGCCGGCGGCTTGCCGCGCCTTGTCGGAATCGTGGGCGAAGCGGCGGCCCCAGGCGAAGGATTCCAGATTTTCAGTCACCGCCACGCCGTTCAGGCGGATGGCCGCGTGCAGCGATACCTCGGACAGCGGAATCAGGCCGCGCTGGAAGGCGTACCCCAGCAGCAGGATGTTGGTGAACAGCGAGTCGCCCGACAGGTGCCGGGACAAGGTCGTCGCCGCCACCTCGTCCACGCAATCCGCTCCCAGGCGCTCGGATATGGCCCGTCTCAGGGCGCTGACGTCGGGGATGGCGTCGGGGGACAGCACGCTGGCGGCGGTGGGGGCGACGTCGCCGTTCACCACCGCCCGGGTTCTGCCGCGTCGCAGCCGGGAGACCGCCGCCGGGCCGCCCGCCACCACCATGTCGGCGGCGATCAGGGCGTCGGCGCCCCCCATGGCCAGCCGGGGGGCGTGCAGACGGGAGGAATCGTCGGCGATCCGGACATAGCCCAGCACGCCGCCGCCTTTCTGGGCCAGCCCGTTGAAGTCCAGCACCGTGGCCGCCTTGCCGTCGAAAGATGCGGCATGGCCGATGATCTGGGTGATGGTGACCACGCCGGTGCCGCCGATGCCGGCCACCAGGATGCCCCAGGGACGCCCGGCCGGCGGCGGGGCCGGCGGCGGTGGCAGCCAGTCGGCCGCCAGGAGAGCGGGGGGCCTCGTCCGCTCTCCCTCGACCATGACGAAGCTGGGGCAGAAGCCCTCGGCGCAGGTGAAGTCCTGGTTGCACGACGACTGGTCGATGTGGCGCTTGATTCCCTGGGGAGTCGCCACCGGCGTTACCGAGACGCAGTTGGAGACCCGAAGGCAATCGCCGCAGCCCTCGCAGACCTCCTGATTGATGACGACGCGGCGGCGCCTGTCGGCCGCCTCGCCCTTGCGGCGTCGGCGGCGCAGCTCGGCGGCGCAGACTTGGTCGAAGATCAGCACCGACACGCCCGGCCACCGGCGCAGTTCCCGCTGCACCGCATCCAGTTCGGAACGGTGGTGCAAGGTGGCGCCCATGACGAGGTCACGGGGACGGTGGCGACCGGGATCGTCGGAAACCAGGGCGATGCGGTCGACGCCTTCATGCCGCAACTGGTGGGTGATGCGGGCGATGTCGAGATGACCGTCCAGCGGCTGGCCGCCGGTCATGGCGACGGCGTCGTTGTAGAGGATCTTGTAGGTGATGGTGAGGCCGGCCGCCACCGCCTGGCGAATGGCGGTGCTGCCGGAATGGACATAGGTGCCGTCTCCCAGGTTCTGGAAGATGTGCTCCATGTCGCTGAACGGCTGGATGCCCATCCAGTTGACGCCCTCGGCCCCCATGTGGAGGACGCTGCTGGTGTCGCGCGGCATCCACGCCGCCATGACATGGCAGCCGGTACCGGCCATGGCCAGACTGCCCTCGGGCACGCGGGTCGAGCCGTTGTGGGGACAGCCGGAGCAGAAGAATGGGGGGCGCGGCGGCCGGCCCGGCGGGCCAAGGGACTGAATCTCCCGCTCCTTGGCGTCGAGATGCCTCAGGTAGTCGCGGGGGCCGGGTTCGGCGGCAAGGCCCAGGCGCTCGACCAGCACCCGGGCGATGGCCTCGGGGGACAGCTCGCCGCAGGAAGGCAGCAACGGCCGTCCCGATTCGTCGGTCTTGCCGATGATCTCCGGCCGTTCCGAGGCGGGCAGGCGGTAGCACAGCTCCTTCAACTGCGGCTCGATCACGCCCCGCTTTTCCTCGACCACCAGAATGGTCGGGGTTCCCCGGGTGAAGGCCAGGGAACCCTCGGGTTCCAGCGGCCAGGTCATGCCCACCTTGTAGAGCCCCAGCCCCAGGGCCGCCGCCCGCTCGCAATCCACGCCGAGATCATCCAGCGCCTGGCGCAGGTCCAGCCACGCCTTGCCGGCGGCCATGATTCCAAGCCGGGGCCGCTCGGCTCCGAACGCCAGCCGGTCCAGGCGGTTGGCGCGGGCGAAGGCCTGGGCGGCGCGCAGCTTGTGGCGTTGCAGCCGATCTTCCTGGGCCAGTTGCGGATCGCCGAAACGGATGTGCAGCCCGCCCGGCGGCGGGTCGAACGGCGGCATGACGATGGCGGGGCGGCGAGGAGCGAACAACACCAGGGCCGAGCTTTCCACCGTTTCGCTGACGGTGACGAAGCCGGCGTAACAGCCTGAATAGCGCGACAGGGCGAACCCCATCAGCCCCAGGTCGAGATAATCCTGAAGCCCGGCCGGACACAGGACCGGCATCATCCAGGACATCATCAGCTGTTCGCTTTGGTGCGCCATGCTCGACGACATGGCGCCGTGGTCGTCGCCCACCACCACCAGCACGCCGCCCTTTGGGGACGAGCCCAGGGAATTGGCGTGCTTCAGGGCATCGCCGGCCCGGTCCAGCCCCGGCCCCTTGCCGTACCACAGGGCGAACACCCCGTCATGGCGGGCGCCAGGAAACAGCGGCACCTGCTGGCTGCCGATGACGGCGGTGGCGGCCATCTCCTCGTTGATGGCGGGGCGAAAGACGATGCCGGCCTCGGCCAGCGCCCGCTGCGCCTTCCACAGCGCCTGATCGTAGCCGCCCAGCGGGCTGCCGCGATAGCCGGAGATGAAGCCGGCGGTGTTCAGCCCGGCCGCGCGGTCGCGGCGGCTTTGCTCCAGCGGCAAACGCACCAGCACCTGGGTGCCGGTCAGAAAGGCGGCATCATCGCTGCCGGCGACGGACGCGCCGCCGCCCGTGTCTTCGGGGGTCACCATCCGCGAACGTACTCCCAAGTGGCACGGCCCGTGGCGATTCGGCCATTTTGGCCGATCCGGTCGCACGGGGAGTCCCAACCCGGAAAAACATCCCCGCGAATCGCATGCCTTATGATTATTGTCGAAAATTATAGGCTCAATCCCGGAGGTGTTTCATTGCTAAAACAATATTCCAGCGGTAGGTTTAGGGTTGAATCATCCATGATTTCCAGACTTGGGGGATGAATCGTCTTGCAAACACCGGATGCCTTCGATCGAAAGATCCTGTCCGAGCTTCAGCGCAACGGGCGGCTGTCCATCGCCGAATTATCGGAGCGGGTGGGGCTGTCGGCGTCGCCCTGCTGGCGCCGGGTGCGCATGCTGGAGGAGGCGGGAGTGATTCGCGGCTACACCGCCCTGGTCGATCCGGCCGCTCTGGGCCTGGGGCTCAACGTCTTCGTCGCCGCGACCATCGACCTCCACCGCGCCGCCGAGTTCGAGGCGGCGATCATGAAACGGCCGGAAGTTCTGGAATGCTTCGCCATGACCGGCGATCAGGATTACCTGCTGCATGTGATCACCGCCGATATCGAGGCGTTCGACCGCTTCCTGCGCGAGGACCTGATCCACATGCCCGGCGTCGACAAGGTGAAGTCCAGCTTTGCCCTGAAGGCGATCAAGAGCACCAGCTCGTTGCCCGTCGACGTCGCGTCGCGGAGCGAAATCCCGTAAGGTCGTCGGCCGCATCGACGGGGCGGGACGGATTTGCGCGAGTGTCGCGGCCATTCCAAGGCCGGCTCTGGCGGATGGGGTAGGCTGGCAGAGCAAACCTTCTATCGTTTAAAATAAAGTCGTCAGATGATTTCAGACGGATGATCGCAGCGCATTTTCCAATGGATCGAGATCATCCTGAACCACATCCCAGATACGCCGCGTGTTGGTGCGGAAATACTCATGGATAATGCTGTCGCGAATGCCGGCGATGGCCCGCCAGGGGATTTCCGGATGGGCGACTTTGAAATCCGGGTCGATGGCCTTGACCGCCTCGCCGATCACGCCGATGGAATAGAGCACCGAGCGGACGACAACGGGATTCTTCTCGAACGCGGCAAGATTCATTCCCTGGGTATCCACCCTAATATCAGCAATCGCCGCCAGAATGTCGCCGAGTCTGTCCCGATGCCCGCGCGGCATTAGAACACCCGGACCTGATCGTGTTCGAACGCCGCCCGCACGGCCGGCCGGAACGACTCGATCTCCCCCAGGTCGACGGGACGGCCGAGCACATCCTCCAGCAGCAGACGGGTGTCCTCCATGCGGATCAGCGAGAACGAACGACCGGCTTCGATCTCGACGGCGATGTCGATGTCGCTGTCGTCGCGTGCCTCGCCACGGGCCACGGACCCGAACACCGACAGATGCGCGACGCCCCGGCTACGAAGCTCGGCCTCCGTCGCCTTGAGGCGCTGCATGACGTGTTGAAGGGGGGCTGCCATTGAATTTTCGCCCGTTGCGGATCAAGCTCGTGACCCAAGGATAGGGCGGGATGGCGCTGGCCGCAAGAAATTGGGTGGAGAGGGTAATGGTGGACTATAGGTTCGGTTACAGGTTCACCGCTATCTCAGCGAGACATACCAATGGGTTTAAAGAAAAGTCGCTACGTAGATCGAGGACTCGCGTAGCGGTGCGCGGCCA
>NZ_CACVCH010000003.1 GCF_902729425.1 Magnetospirillum sp. SS-4
GTCGAGTACGAGACCGCGAACCGCCACTACGCGCATGTGGACTGCCCCGGCCACGCCGACTACGTGAAGAACATGATCACGGGCGCGGCGCAGATGGACGGCGCGATCCTGGTGGTTTCGGCGGCCGACGGCCCGATGCCGCAGACCCGCGAGCACATCCTGCTGGCGCGCCAGGTCGGCGTTCCGGCGCTGGTGGTGTTCATGAACAAGGTCGACATGGTCGACGATCCCGAGCTGCTGGAGCTGGTCGAGCTGGAAGTGCGCGAGCTGCTGAGCTCGTACCAGTTCCCGGGCGACGACATTCCGATCGTCAAGGGCTCGGCGCTGTGCGCGCTGGAAGACAAGCAGCCGGAGATCGGCCGCGACGCCATCTTGAAGCTGATGGCCGAGGTCGACCGCTACATCCCGCAGCCGGAGCGTCCGAAGGACCGTCCGTTCCTGATGCCGATCGAGGACGTGTTCTCGATCTCGGGTCGCGGCACCGTGGTGACCGGGCGCGTCGAGCGCGGCGTGGTCAAGGTGGGCGAGGAAGTCGAGATCGTCGGCATCAAGACCACCGTGAAGACCACCTGCACCGGCGTCGAGATGTTCCGCAAGCTGCTCGACCAGGGCGAGGCCGGCGACAACATCGGCGCGCTGCTGCGCGGCACCAAGCGGGAAGACGTGGAGCGCGGCCAGGTTCTGGCGGCTCCCGGCTCGATCACCCCGCACACCAACTTCAAGGCCGAAGCCTACATCCTGACCAAGGAAGAGGGCGGCCGCCACACCCCGTTCTTCACCAACTACCGTCCGCAGTTCTATTTCCGCACCACCGACGTGACCGGTGTGGTCAGCCTGCCGGAAGGCACCGAGATGGTGATGCCGGGCGACAACGTGTCCATGGAAGTGCAGCTGATCTGCCCGATCGCCATGGACGAAGGCCTGCGCTTCGCCATCCGCGAGGGCGGCCGCACCGTCGGCGCCGGCGTGGTTGCCAAGATCGTTAAGTAA
>NZ_CACVCH010000004.1 GCF_902729425.1 Magnetospirillum sp. SS-4
TCACCACGGATCAGTTTATCCATGCCGCCCAGAGAGGCGGTAATGACCATAGCCGCTGAAGGCAAGTCTGGATTCGCCGGATGCCTCTGGTGAAGAAGGATGTCAGCGCTCTGGCGTAGTTGCGTGGCCGCTGGTGGTGGAGTTTTTTTCGGCGGGCGTCGGCCTGTTGACCACATCCCACATGCCGGTGGAAACGGCCCAATAGAGCGCCAGCGTCATGACCAGAATGAGGTGATCGAGGCGCTTGGGAATGCGGATGTGGCTGTCTTCCAGGCCGAATCCCCTGGTCTTGAAGTCGGAGAACATGGCTTCGATACCCCAGCGCAGGCCATAATCGAAGGCGCGATGGACGGTCGGGGGCTCGGACAAGGCGATGATCCACGGTTCGGGGTGGCCTGGTTCATGGACCATGGCGACATTGGTGACGGCACGCTTTCCGGTCAATTGGACGCCAGTCAGCATGTGGTCGCCGCGGGCGAAGCACTCGGCCAAGGTGGTTTCGCCGCCGTTCTCGAACACCAACAGATCCTGCTTGAGGCGCAGCCGCCAATTCCAGCCTTGGTCCCGGCACCACATGATCAGGTCGGGACTGCCATAGAAGCGGTCGCCCATCAGCACCGGCTTAACTCCCTTGGGAAGGAGTTGAACCACGGCCTCCAACGCCTCGCGCTGCTCGGCAAAGCCGATGGCGCCCTTGGTCTCCTTAACCCGCCACGCCAGCGGCAGCGCGCGTCCGCCGACGCGAACCGCCACCATCACCGCCTGATGCAGCTCCGTCGCCTTCGTTTGGTCGATTGCCAGCACGATCATTTGCCCGCTGGCGGCAAGGCGCTCCAGCACTTCTCGGCCGTAGGGGGCCATCACCTCGTCGCTGTCCACCAGATCGTTAGCCAGCAAGCGTTTGACCCATTGATACCGCATGTCCA
>NZ_CACVCH010000005.1 GCF_902729425.1 Magnetospirillum sp. SS-4
TGCATTGATCATCAATGAGGTGATTTTCCCCTTGCTCAGAACCCTTCCAACAACATGGATAATTTGCCCTGACGTCGTTGACGGCATTGAGTCAATTAATATTTTCGGAGGCTCTCCCTGCTGATGTTTCGCAGGGTGTGGCACCTTTTCAGCAGGAACCGATGCTTTTGAATTACCTGAACTTGCCCAGGACTGTGAAGGTGACTGCGCCACAGTGGGCGCAACTTGCGTCGCCCCATCTGGACAGGAGCCTGTCGTTGTCCACTCAAAGTTATGGATATTTTTACAGCGAACCTGCCCATACAAAGCAAGCGCCTTGTCCTTCTGTGCCGCCACGTCATGCTGGTAAATTGATTGCACGGGAGCGCCACCACAGCCAAGCCTCAGGCTGTCATTTGTGGTGACCAAACGGACCTGATCCGGCATTCCTGGGTGCTCGGAAAAAAGCAATGCATAGGTTCGGCACGCCTGATCCTTCATCCCCAACTGGCCAAACGATGCCCCCAATTTGGAGAGCATATCGGGAGCCTTGGCATGCTTTGGATATGCTTTATAGGCATCTCCAAATGTTTTTGCCGCTCTGGCAAAGTCCTTCCGTTGAGAGAATGCAATCTCACCTAATGAGTATTGCGCATTTGCAGCGAAGGGGTGCTTAGGATATTGGCTAAGAAAGTTCAGGAAGGCCCC
>NZ_CACVCH010000006.1 GCF_902729425.1 Magnetospirillum sp. SS-4
CTGAGGTTCTGTAGCCACATTGGCGAAGTTCACGTTCAACGAAATGCGACTGTGCCCCATGGGGAGCAACCAGCATCACTTCGATGCGTCTGATCTCGATTTCATCCAGTGTTGAAGCAAGTTTTTGTGGAAGCCGGGAGAAATCGGGCTGGATTTCTGTGCCGCGACTACCAACCTGTTTAGATAGCTCATCGATATAGGTTTCAAGATCGATCCAGATTCGCGGAGGCAGCGTTTCAGGGGCGTCCGCAAGATATTCGTCGAGCTTGTGGGCAATCGTACAGAGGGCGTTCAAACCAAACCCTGCCGCCTGTCCACGCAGATACAGGGCGAGCCGCCGAAAGCTTCCAATCAGTTCCGAGCGGGTGATACGGCCTTGGCGGCCGTTATCCAGAACGAATTCAAGGGCACGAAGCCGCTCCATGGCGTCATCGAAAAATTCGTCTCGAATCTCATCGAAAACCGCAAACTGGTCGTGTCCACTTTCTCGGCTCATTGTGCCCCCAATTTCACAATGTCTACGGCTTGTCGTCGCTCAGAACCCTATCGAAATTCATAAACGGATGCGATACCTTTATATCAATCGTTTACCATTCATTTATCGATTCAGTATGCTCATCAGGCCATGTTCATAATCCATTTAATCTGGGAGAGG
>NZ_CACVCH010000007.1 GCF_902729425.1 Magnetospirillum sp. SS-4
CCGAGGTTCTGTAGCCACATTGGCAAAGTTCACGTTCAACGAAATGCGACTGTGCCCCATGGGGAGCAACCAGCATCACTTCGATGCGTCTGATCTCGATATCATCCAGCGTTGAAGCAAGTTTTTGTGGGAGTCGGGAGAAATCGGGCTGGATTTCTGTGCCGCGACTACCAACCTGTTTAGATAACTCATCGATATAGGTTTCGAGATCGGCCCAGATTCGCGGAGGCAGCGTTTCAGGGGCGTCCGCAAGATATTCGTCGAGCTTGTGGGCCATAGCACAGAGGGCGTTCAAGCCAAATCCAGCCGCCTGTCCACGCAGATACAGGGCGAGCCGCCGAAAGTTTCCAATCAGTTCCGAGCGGGTGATCCGGCCTTGGCGGCCGTTATCCAGAACGAATTCAAGGGCACGAAGCCGCTCCATGGCGTCATCGAAAAATTCATCTCGAATCTCATCGAAAACCGCAAACTGGTCGTGTCCACTTTCTCGGCTCATTGTGCCCCCAATTTCACAATGTCTACGGCTTGTCGTCGCTCAGAACCCTATCGAAATTCATAAACGGATGCGATACCTTTATATCAATCGTTTACCATTCATTTATCGATTCAGTATGCTCATCAGGCCATGTTCATAATCCATTCAATCTAGGAGATG
>NZ_CACVCH010000008.1 GCF_902729425.1 Magnetospirillum sp. SS-4
GCCCTGGACGGCAAGACCTTGCGCCGCAGTGGTGACACCGGCAACGGGACGAAGCCGCTCCATCTGGTTTCTGCCTGGGCCTCGACCCAACGGCTCGTGCTGTGCCAGGAGGCTGTCGACACCAAGGACAACGAATGTGCCGCCATCCTGTCGATCCTTGAACGCCTCAGTATCAAAGGCGCGTTGGTCACCATCGACGCCATCGCCACCAATCCCGCCATTGCCCAGGCCATTACCGACGCAGGCGGCGACTACCTGCTCGCCCTCAAGCGCAATCAACCCAGTCTGCATGATGACGTCGCCCGCTACTTCGGCGACCCGGACACCACCGGCCTGAAAGCCCTGGAGATCGTCGATAAGGATCACGGCAGAATCGAAACGCGCCGTTACGCCGTCAGCCACGAAATCGATTGGCTGACTGGAGATCGTCGCTACCCCGGTGAACCGCGCTTCCATGCCCTGCGCTGCCTCGTCCGCACCACAACCCGAACCGAATGGCGCGGCAAGGTGACCGAGGATACCCGCTATTTCATCTCCTCCGCTCT
>NZ_CACVCH010000009.1 GCF_902729425.1 Magnetospirillum sp. SS-4
TGGGTGAAATGTGAACTTGAGCCAATTGCCGATCTCCGAACATTTGTAAAGCGTATTTCAAAATTAACCTCAGTTAATACTGTTCATGCGCGTGTAAATCCACCGAACCCTTTATTTGGACCTCTATGGGGAGATTTGAAAGACTACCTGAAGATACGTAAAATATCTGAAATGACGGTTGCTGAAAAAAGTGATGATGGCGGAATTTCTACGAACATAGTTAAAGTGGTAAATGAAATATCAAGCGCAAATCCACCCGGTAACGCCGAAGCCATGGAAAATGCAAAAGAGATGATGGGCGTGAAGATGGGAGCGGTTGGCGATGCAGCTCTCTTGATGGCAGCAGATGGATACGGTAGAGCCACAGTTGAAGGAAGAGAAGATGGGCAAAAGGTGGTAATAAAAACATCAGACAATCAAATAAGCTTTACGCTTGATCAAGACGCAACGCCAGATGACATTTTCTCATCCGCCCACTCAAAGCTACTAACTGTTAATAAAGAGAGGGGCCTTC
>NZ_CACVCH010000010.1 GCF_902729425.1 Magnetospirillum sp. SS-4
AATCAGGGAGGCCGTAATTCCGATCCTGTATGAGATGGAATTTCCCAACATGATGGCCTGTTACGGCTACTTGCTGGAATGCGGTACGCATCGTTGCTTGTTGACTGGCATTCGGCAGTGGATGAACGAAAAATGCCATTTCTGCGATGTCTGCGGCCGACTGGAAAATCCGCCAAGTTAGGAGCCGGGCAGCAGCCCCCGACTAAATCATAAACAGGCTATCAAGGGCCTTGAACAGGTCATCCGCGAAGTTCGGGCCTTTGAAAATGACGGGAACCTTCTTCGGCAACAGCGTCAACACACCGGCGTCCCGATCCAGGCTGGTAATGACGGCGATTGCAATGTTACGGGTTGAGGGCATGGCCGACAACCCTATCGCCAGATCGATTCCGTCCAACCCCGGCATGACTGCCGAGATGATGATGAGGTCTGGTTTCGTCTGAACCACCATCGACAACGCCAAGACGGTATCGGGGACCA
>NZ_CACVCH010000011.1 GCF_902729425.1 Magnetospirillum sp. SS-4
TGCTGTGATGCCAAGTCAAAAGCATCACCAATAACAACTCCTGTTTGCTTGCGAATAGTGTCCGCGCCGACGGAATCATCATATTCACCGGTCATCTTGGCGATCATGACTCGATCAATGCTGACAATATGAGACACAAGCCAGTTATAAACTATAAAAAACAACCTCTCCCTTCTCCCTGCGCTACGTAGGTCATCGATATTGAAAGAATTAAGCTTCTTGATAAAACCGGCATGAATCTGCTTATGTTTATCTCTTTCGTCGTAATCAAACGTATCCATAAGCTGTTCTTCATGCGAAAAATGCATTTTCACATATGCATTCAGCTCCGAGACCACGCTATCAATGATTTTATTATCGTCATTTTTCTCGGAAGGACGTCCGAGATCCTTAAGAAGCTCA
>NZ_CACVCH010000012.1 GCF_902729425.1 Magnetospirillum sp. SS-4
TCGTCCCCGTGCAGGGGCGAGACGATGGTGGACGGGATATCGGCCAGATTGAGGCGGTCGGCCAGGGTGGTGGCGGCCTGCTGACCGGCGTCGCCGGCATCGGCAAAAATGGTGACGCGGCGGAGACCCTCGGGCCACTGCCACTGACGCATACCTCCCGCCGACAGCGCCGCCCAGGTGGGGATGCCGAAGATGGCCCAGGCCGACAGGGCGGTTTCGATGCCCTCGGCGATTCCGAGGTGGCCATCGGCGGGTATGGGGGCGAGGCGCACGCTGCCGCTGTCGATTGCCCCCAACATCTTCTTGCCCGGTGGCGCCTTGCCGCTGCCGTCGTCGAGCAGGAAGGTGCGGTGGATGCCGCCGAC
>NZ_CACVCH010000013.1 GCF_902729425.1 Magnetospirillum sp. SS-4
TCGGTCACGTAGCAAAATAATACCTCGCCGAGCTTCGGCAAGCTTGTTCAGGAGGGTTTCGCTGCTCTTGACGACTTTCTCCATAGGGCTAATGTCATTCATATCCATGAGATGGCCCATTTAGCGTCCGCAATACCAAAGCCATAATCTTTCTGTGGCGAAAGACATTCAATCCCTATTTGTTGTGGCCGACCTCGAATTTTTGGTCCGCGTCGCTCCTGGCCACGTCGTCCATCTGTAGGTTTTCCCTACACCAGCTTCCTGTCGGGAAACCCGACAACTTGCCCATGCCCATAAATAGCGTCGGAAAAACCGACAGCAGGGAGGCGGCAAATGCGGGCATGGGAATTCATGAGGGAAGATGCGACGGCCAACAGCTTCGCCGACAATCTGAAACGACAGGCCGACGCCAAGGCCGATCAGGCCAAGAAGCTCAAGCAAGCGGCTTCCGTGCAAAAGAAGCGCGAACAGGTGAACAGCACGAGGACATCCTTGATGAAGAAGCAGGGCGAATTAAGCAAGATCGCCGCCGCATGAGCAAAACATAAGAAAATTCGCAATTTATTATGTTTGCCGTTAACCACTTGATTATCAATGCAGATAATTGCTGTCGGCCCTACTGCGCTTTTGATCATATAATGTTTTACCTAACGGAATAACTTTTCATTAGGTAAAGCGATGAAACAGGCCAAGGTACTCAGCGAAACGGAACTCAAGCGCGTGCTGTCCGTTGTCGCCAATCAGCGTCATGCAGCCCGCAACCGCGTTGCGCTCATGCTCAGCTTTTATGCTGGAATGCGCGTTGGCGAGATTGCCCATTTGAAGCTCGGCGATGTGATTGACGGCGATGGCCGCGTGAAGGACCAAATCGTGCTGCTGGCCCATTACACCAAAACCGCCGAGGCCAGGACGGTGTTCGTCAGCGGCAAGCTGCGCCGCGAACTGGAACGCTTCGTGTCGTGTAACACGACAACGGATCGCGCCGCGCCGTTCCTCGTGACGCAAAAAGCCACGGCGTTCTCGGCCAACACCCTCTGCCAGCTATTCGGCCAGATTTACGAACTGGCAGGCATTGATGGAGCGAGCAGCCACAGCGGTCGGCGGTGGTTTATCACGCAGATGGCCCACAAGGGCGTTTCAGCCAAGGTCATCATGACCCTGGCTGGTCATCGTCACCTATCTACCACGCAGCGGTACATTGAAGTCAACGACCAGATGATGAAAGCTGCGGTAGAAGTTCTATAGCTGGCGAAGATTAAATGCGGTCAAATCCGACGTTTTAGAGTTGTGCGAAATTATATTGCGGTTCATTCGCAATAATTGTTCTTTGATTACCCCCTCCCTGTTCGTGTAAGAAGATGTGACAAAACCACTCATAATGTATGGGTATTTGAGAGGGCGGGAATGCTGGCAAGCAACGTGGCGGGAACCAAGGCGGCAGCAATGGCGCCGATGGTTGGAAAGACAGTGGCCGTTGGAATTGGTGCGACCGTCGGATGGGGCGTGTTGTCCATCCTGGCCGTGGCCGCTGTGGGTAGTGTCTATTTCGCGAGGAAATACGCAGGCCCGATTGATGTGCCTGTTACCGATCTTGAGGCATAGGCCGTCGCCTTTTCGCTCGGCCACGCTGTGCGTGACGATGATCTGGCCGAACTCGCTAAACAAATAGCTCAAGCTTGGGCACGCGGTAGCGGTCGATCTGAAATT
Organism: Magnetospirillum sp. SS-4; assembly: GCF_902729425.1. Classification (GTDB taxonomy): domain Bacteria; phylum Pseudomonadota; class Alphaproteobacteria; order Rhodospirillales; family Magnetospirillaceae; genus Phaeospirillum. Next base: position 1,708 of record NZ_CACVCH010000013.1, read on the forward strand.
CAGGGACAGGCGGCCGTAGCGTCAATTTTCATGACGCTCCGCGAAATCCACGATCATGGTCATCAGCAAAATGCGGTCTTCGTGGAAAAGCCCAAGTCCAAACAATCAGTCAAGCTTGTGTGCTGTCCCGATTGCGAACGGGTGATGCGCGACTATTCTGCACTCGGTCGTCACAGCAAGTTCTGCACGGCCAATCTGCGCAATGTCCGCATAAAGTGAGCATGACAGCTTGTCGTGTTACACGACAAGCGCCTTCTCCACCAGCAAGCCAGCTTCCATGGCCGCTGCAATCATAGCATCGGCCCTCGGCCCGCGAACCTCGTCGGGCAACGTGACAGCGGTCTTCCATGAACCGTCAGGCGCTCGGTAATTGGGCAGGGTGATTTCGGTCTTGCTGGCATCGGCGCGAACCTGAACGCCGTGGATGACCAAAGACACGCCGTCGAGGATCAACCCCACGTCGGCCAACGCCAGCACGCGGCCAGCATGGATGGCCGTGATCTTTTGGACGCTGATGGTGGACGTGCTGGTTTCCATGTCGGCAGCATAACATCGGTTCGCCGTAGGTTTAACCTACACACCGCCAAGCCCACCAAAGAAAACGCCCCCAGGCGTTGGCCTGAGGGCGCGTGCTGTCGGAAAAACCTACAGAACCTTTATGGCGTTGCGGCCAACGATTGGTTCGAGGTGGTGACCGCTTGTGCTGCGACAACAGGCGGAATTGTGCTGGCCGAGTGCGCCGAAGGTGCCGAGGGCGGTGACGCAACGATGGGGGCTGCCGCAACAGGCGGTGCAACAATGGCCAAGGGCTGCGGCTGCACAGGTGCAGGGATAGCCCCACTTTGCTGAGCCTTCACAACGATGTCTTCAATCTCGCGCATCAGCTCGCGCAGATCAAAGCAATTGGCCTTCACCACGCGCTCAAGCGCAGCCCGATTGACGTTGTGGATGCCGTACTTCTTGAGGACGCTCTCGGCATAAGGGACGTAATTCATATAATTGACTTGGGTGAAATCGGCCTTGTAGCACCGACTTGCAATGGACGGAGCAACGTCGTCAATGTTGTTGGTAATGAAAATTGCCATACAATTCACGCGGCAGTCAGTCAGAGCATTATTCAAAGTACCGACAGACGCTTTGGAAATTCCCCCGAATTCATCAAAAATGATGAAGGATTTTTTCTTTGAGTTCATGCCAATCGTCCGCATGAACGTATTGGCAAGCTGCGCGATGGTCCGTGCGTCGTATTGCGCAGGATTGGCGAGCCTGACCTCCCAGGGATTGACGTCGGGGGCAATGGCCTTCGGCAGGAGGCCCGCCATCGTCGTCTTTCCCGAGCCCTTCGGCCCATACATGATGATGTGGCCAGATTTCCATCCGTTGACCAGCGCTTCGCACATGGCCGCAACACCTTCGTTCGGCATGGGGAGGTCGGACAGGTCGGTAATCGCGTTATCAAGTTCAAACTGAGACATAAAATTTCTCCTATAAATTGGATTGAATTGCGAAGGCGTGGGGAGCGCTGCGCGCACTCCCCTGGCCTTGCTGTTTGCCCTACGCGGCTTCGCGGCCAGCAGCGTCGTCGGCAGCAGCGCCACCACCGATCAGCTTGTTCACCGCATCCTCGTAGCTCATTTCCCCTTCTTCGCTGTTGAAGAAGCGCTCCTTGCGATTAACCGCGCCTTCATCAAAGCAGGAGAACTGGTTCGGGAAGATGCCGTCGGGGTCCGTCAAGCTCTTGGCGTTATCGTTCTCCTTGCCGATGGCACGGACGATGGCCTTGATCTGATCGCTGTTGGGATTTCCGACAGGGCGGTGGACCTTGATGGTGCCGTTCGCCTCAACGGTGCAAAGCATCAGGTACAGGCCGCTGCCGCTGGCGATGGTGCGAGTAGGCTCAAGCGTGGCGTATTCCCCCTGGCCGACCAGCTTGGCCAAGCCATCGGTGAACTGCTTGTCCTTTGTCGCCTGAGAGACAGGCGTCTTGCCGCGCCGCACATTTTCCACGCCGCCGCTCTTTTCCAGCCAGCTGACAAACTCAGCGGTCTTGATCCCCTCGGCTTCAGCAATACGGAGAACCTGGCCGTAATTGCTGGCACGCCAGCGGGGTTCTGCGCCGAAAACAATCTTGATCAGCTTGATTGCAGAAGGAGTAGCGCGCTCAACATGGATGCCGAGCTCGTCGGCAACCTGAGTGAGCAGCTCGCGGCTCGTTTTCGTGAGGGAAACGGTCGTATACAGGTCATAGCATTCGGCCAGAATGCCATAGAGGCGCTTGTTGCTGGCCGCGAGTTCCACACCCTCCCAGTTCTTGCGGGAGGCGATCAGGGTGGTGCAGGCGTTGGTCAGAGTGAAGATATCGTGAGACATAATATTTTCTCCTATATGGGGTCAGGCTTGGCGCCGATCTCGTCGGTCAAAATTCAGCCGTGACGATGTTCTTATTGATATTGGCTTTACGGGAAGCGCGAACGCCACGTACCAGTAATAGCCAAAATTGTATGCGATTGAGCATCCTCAGGTGGTGTCGATAGACATGATAGTCCTCCTCTCGGCAGCGCCTCGTAAAAGGCAAGGCTTGAGCGATATACAGAAATATTATTTCTGTAGCTTTGGCGAAGTCATGACACAAACGCAGAATAATTTGCGCTGATGCATGTGCTTTTATGGGAGATTTTGGAGCTATCTAAGCGCGTGTTATTCGACGCTTGTGGAGACAGCTTTGAATTCGACCATTCTGCCTCCCTTCCCCTTAGATGGTAGTGCTCATTTGATGAGATGCACCCTAACAAATTTTTTCAGACTGGTGGTCAAGTTTTTTTTGAAATCACGAAAAATATTTTCTCCGCACCTCTTGATTTTTCCTGAAACACGCAGAAAACCGCCATTTTTAAGGGGCAAAATTTTTGCACAAGCTCCATCGAGCGATATATCAATGCGTGTTACGCAGATTAGAATCTTTACCCATTAATAGAATAGTTGTTGCGCAGAACATTCTGGCTGTCGTGTAACACGACACGGCCTTCTGTAGGTTAAACCTACACCTGCCTTTCGGTTGTCCTCCTCGGCCATCAGGCCATAGCATGTTCGTCATGTGTTCCCATTTGGAGGATATGATGATGAGTGCATTGGACAAGCTGAAGCTGAGCGAAAAAACCCGACGCGCCGTTGCGGCAACGCCTGAAGGGCGTCTGCGGCACAAGCTGGTGGAGGCCATCAATCAGCAGATCGCTGCTGCGGAAGCGATGCAGAAGGGCGAAGGCTTTGAAATTCGGCGCAAGCGCTGGACGAAGGACGGCGAGGGCAACAAGACCCTGCAAGACCGAATGGTAAAATTTCGCCCCTGGTATTGGCAGGAGGCCAATGGGGCGTTCATGCTGGAAGTGCGCTACGGCAACAAGATCGTGGAGATTAAGCCGAAGAAGACGGCCATTGAGATCGGCGACGTGGCGGAACTGGTGCCCACGCTGACGCTGGTGCGCGATGCGGTGCTCGCTGGCGAACTGGACAAGCAGTTGGCCGCGATGAAGGGACGCTTCGGCAAGAAGCTCGCTTAAACGCCAAACAGCCCCGTACAAGCGGGGCTGTTTCCATGAGTGCCGTACTGCTGGACGCTCAAATCGGCGGCATGTACGACGCGCAAAGGGCCAAAGCGACGGCGGCCTATATATAAGGTGCGCCTGTCGTGTAACACGACACTCACTCGGCACGGCTCAGGCTCGCGGCAAACCAAGGTGCAGGCGGTAGAACTCAAGCAGAAGTTGGAACCAGTATTAGCCCTTTGCTCGGAGGAACGGCCTCGGCCGCCGCTAAAGCGGCAGCGTTTCCTCGGATAGCAACAGCCATCAAAGCATCAAATCCTGTAATATGGTCAGCAAGCCAGTTTACGACACCCTTTATCACATCTTCACCAATGACAGCGTTTTGATCTGAGATGATTTGCTCGCGCAATTTATGGACATGAGCTTCGAAGCCGTCATGGGCGCGCTTATGAGCCTCCATTCCATTATATGCACATGCGGCCATGGCGCGTTCTTCACGGCGAAAGTGATGCTCAACGTAATCACACAGGGAATCGATCACGTATATCAGGGTTTTATGCGGAAAGTTGTACGCGCCCATAGCGTGAATATCATTGATCCACGCAACGATATTCCTGTGGTCGTCATCGATTGACGGCACACCAACTTCCAGAGCACTTTCCCAATTGATCAGAGCCATTGGCGGTGCTCCTGCGAGGCATGCGTGGAAGAGAACCAAATTTGGATAATTTCAAATATATGTCATGCCCTGCCTTTGACCAATAGGCCAGCGTTCAACCTGTCGTGTAACACGACAGGTCAGGGCTTTTTGCCTTCCCGTTCGCTTGCGTCATCGCCTTTCCCTCTCTTCGATTTATGCGGGAATAGGGCGTGATGAAAAACAAACAAGGCAATGAGTGGGATCAGCATGTAGAGCGCTTTGAAGCGTGGCTCCAGATACTCGTCGAATAGCCAACTTGTGGCGAACATCACCGACAGTGCCAGAACGATAAAGCGGACCTTCGTCAATTATGCGCTCCGATGGTATCCTGCCCATCCCATCCTTGCTGCCGATCAGCTTAACATACTGCGCTGAAGGTGCGCGCGTCGTGTAACACGACAGGTCAGGGCTTCTTTTTTGGATCGCGCTGTCGCTTTACCTTCTTCAATTTCTCCCCATCCAGCGTCAGCCAGTCAATGTCTGTGTTGAATTCGTTGGCCCTGCTCACCGACGTGTCGTGTCCGTAATAGCGGTGGATCATGTCGGGGCCAGTGCCCATGTTGATACCGACCAAGCGATCCGAGACCCCCTCATTGAGCTTCAGCGTGGCATAGGTATGGCGCAAGCTGTACGGCACGAAGTGGTCGCCATGCACATCGGTTTCCAGCCTCAGCGCCTTCAACATGGTGTTGAACTGCCGCTTGAATGACACAACCGCCTCGCCCGTTTCCTGATTGGCCAGGACGAAATCATCTTCGCCATTGAACTTGCTGACATAGCGAAAGCCCGACAGCATCGGCCACACGAAGCTGTCGCAACGCACCTGTCGCGTGCCCGTCTTCGTATTTTTCACGATGGTCAAATAGGCGTGTTCCACGCCGCCGACGACCTTGACGGAAAAGTGCTTCCACTTGATCGGTTGATGCTCTTTCCCTGGCCGAAGCCCCGTGCCGAGAACGAGGTGGATAAATGCGCTGAATACCATCCGCTCGTTGGTCAGCTTTTCCGAGGGATCGTCGGGGAAGCTGTTGCAGTAATCCAAGATGGCCTTGGCCTGCTCCTTCGTGAACGCTGGGCGTCGGTTCACAGCGCCTTTATCGCCGCGTGTCGTCTTTTGTCCGATGATCGGCATTCGCGAACCATCAAGGTAATCGTTGCTGACCGCGAATTTGAAGATTTGCCTCAGCACAGTGTCTTCCGCGTCGCCCTTGCCCTTGCTCGTGACCGTCTTTTCCCGCGTGTATGATGTGCCGTCGCGCTTGCGGATTGTCTCTTCGCGCTGCTCAGCACCAGGACCAGTCTGCCAAAACGCCGCTCGCCAAATCTCGTATTCGCCCAAGGTCTTTTGTGTGATCTGCGTGATCTTGTGCTTGCCGAAATATGGGATGTGGTAGCGCTTCACGATCTTCGTGTAGTCGCTGATCTTGCGAGGCTTGTTGGACGGATCACGACCAATCGCAGCAAGCCAAAGCTCGGCCACCGATTTGAAGGACTTGGTGTTGGGATCAAGCCCTTGCTCCGTCAGCACCTCGGCCCGCATCTTCTCCTTGCGTGCCCAAGCCAAAGCCTTGTCAAAATTGCGCTCGCCTGTGCTGCGGACAAATGCCTTGCCGTCTTCCTTGACGATCCGCGTCTGCCACAAGGTGCTGTTGGGCCTCTGGTAGAGCGCTATCGCCTTGTCATCATAGTAGAAATATTCTGTCTTCTTTTCGCGGGGCATCTCGCACCAAAACAACTGTTAATTGTATCAATTCAATTCGCACTCGCTCTGAGCTTATGTGAAAAGAGTGTGAAATGCAAAAGGCCGCTTTTCAGCGACCCTGCATCATTGATTTTATTGAGGAAAATGGTGCCGGCGAGAGGACTCGAACCCCCGGCCCGCGCATTACGAATGTATGTTCCAAAAATATTGCATTGAAATACATAGCTTATTAATGCCATTTGCAAACTGTGAAAAGAGTGTGAAATAAACTGCGGAAAACATTATGATAGTTTTATAACAATATATGGCGTGCAAAATCAGCAATGCACCCAACATTTAGCGTCATTGAGTGCATTTTGCGCAGTGAAAATGCGCGGGTCGCAACTTGGTAGGTTCTTTATTTGTTCTTGTCCGATTTTGCTCGTTATCGTATGCTATAATGGGAAATCTGACCACCGAACGTGGCGCTCGGCTGTCGTGTAACACGACAGTGATGTGACAGGATTGGGGGGGGCTAAATCAAAACGCGACCGATGCATCAATTAAAGGGGAAATTACTACAGCAACTCCATCTCCACTAGTACAACTCCATTTATAATCATGATGATCTGGAAACCAATGATAACGAAGATTTATAACAGCATTTGCCCCATTGTGCTTTGCCTTCCACGAAAGCAAAGCGATGATTCGCTCATCTACTATTTCATTGTTGTCAATAGAATGATCAAACGCACTAATTTCTCCTATATTATTTGCAACATAATATCCCGGAACGCTGTCGCCTTGTGTGATCATTACGCCATCTATTAGAATTATATCTGGCGCTTTCAAAAAATTGTCACACGGGTGGTCAAGCCCTTTGCAAATAATAAAGTCATCGTCGCTGCGAAACAAATCGCGCACACAGTAACTCGAGGCAAAAAAATAATCTAACTCGTTCCGAGCCCATTTGTCCCAATCGTCATTCTCAATTGATGGAGTATTATTTTTCCATTCCCATATTTCACTCTCAGTCATTATCTTCCAGGCATCATCCGCCATTGCCTCCCACTCAGTTTTCACCCATCTCCATCGTTCAGTTCCCGACATTGTTGCCCAGGCATCTTCCCCCATAGTCACCCATTTATCCTCTGCCCAAGCCCTCCATTTGGCCCATATAATTTCCCTCCAAGTAGGAGGCTTGGAAGAGGCCTTCTCAACGTACCACTCGGGCAATAAAGAGCTTTTTTCGCTCCACCTGCGAAGATAATAATTTTTAATGGACATCCTCCACCTCGCTCACCATCTCAGTGCTTAGAACGAAGCTCCATTTTAACCCATTTTGAAGAAGATACGCTAATAAAATTAGTTATTCATTTTATGATCGCCGCTTTGGCAGCAAAATATTAAGCGAAGTTTTCCTAAAAATATTAACGGCAAACATATATACACGCAACATTCTCGTCGAAAAGCTTGCAATATTACATATGCGCAATTTATAGCCATACGCAGAATTTTATTAATGCACCAACTCAACCACGCCACTTTGCAACTCTTTGATAGCTCTAATCGCCATGCAATTCAGCTCGCTGAGCTTGCGGCAGTTCGCCTTCTCCATCTCGGTCGTCGCCACAGCGGCGTATTTGGCCGAGATGGATGCAAGTTTCTGCGACAGCCGCATCAGAACCAGCAATGACGGTGGCCGCTTCCGCGCCTTGGCGCAGGACATATAGCTGCGGGATTGGCCGAGCCAAAACCGCGAGAACTCATACTGGCTCTCAACCATCCACATCTCCCGCAATTCCCTATAGACCGTTTCCAACAGCATGTCCGTTCTCCCTCAAGGTGTTTCACGCCCGTATTTAGCCCTCCGCGCTAAATACGCTTACGGAGCAGCGCCACGCGGGACGCTGCCGCAAGGAGGAGAAAACGCCATGAACAGACTGACCTATTTGCCGAGGGGCTATTGCGAGATCGGATTTGACCGAGAGATCGTGCTGATCGAGGAGGCCGTCCATCAGGCCATCATCGTTACGCTGCTGCGGATGACAGCGAGGCGGTCGCCTTGTACTGCGGTGCTTTCAGGTTCGCATTGCGGGTCGGCTGAAGGTCAAATTTCCAGTCAGTGCCATTGATCTGCACGACGCACTGATTGGGCACGTCGCCGCGATAGCCCATGAACGCAATGCCGCAGCTCACGCCATGCCCTTCGCATTTGCTGTCGCGGAATTCATGGATGGCGCTGGCGACGTGCTTACGGGCCAATCTGCCCTCGGCAGCTTCGGCCTTGTCCAGCCAGAAGGGAATGACCTGGCTGCTGACTGCCTCGTACCACTGCCGCGCTTCCACGTCCTGGCCGCGCTCCACATAGATCAATTCCTCCACGTGACGTGGGCTGCGGAAATTCACGCGGTACTTCTCGTCTCCGACCTCCAATTGGCCGCGCACATAGCTGCGCGAACTGCCATCGACCCAGAGCGATATCGTGGCCTTGGAATTGGCCTTCATCTGACCTATTGGCCGATTGGCCTTTGCCCAAGTGGCGAACTCCTCATTCCCTCCAAGTGGCTCCCTCCTTCTCCCCAATGGCTCGTCCGATTTGGCGGCGAAGCCACGAAGTGGCGCAGCCGCATCGTCAATCACATTGTCATTCATTCCGATTGGGCAGATCACATCTCTTTCTTCCGAGTGGCGAGCCACAAGCGAGCCACCATCGACGAAATCGACCGAAGGGCCATTGGGCGTGGCCGAAGGCCGCGAATGAGCCAAAGGCGCATCGATTAGTTTTAGCAATAGCTTAGCAATAGTGACTTCATAAGTCGTTGTATCAACAGACGAATTAGCGCCTTTGGTGTGGAAAACGTGTGGGAACCGTGTGGAAACGGTGTGAAAAGTGTGTGGAAAGCGCCCGTTCAGATAGGCCATGCGGGTACTTGATGCATGGGCGTTTGTCCAATCCACGGCTTCCTTGATTGGCCGACGCTGCGCCTTCGTCATCTGTATTGCGCCGTGATGGGCCACCTGGATGCCGTAGTGCATGTCCAACTGCCTGACCAGCCAATCGCCCTGCTTCTCGGACGAACGCCCCTTTTGATGAAAGGCCGCGATGCAGCCAATCAGCATGTCGTCATACCGATGGCCCCCTTGGTGCTCGCATAGCTTGTTGATGTGTCTGTTCCATTGAATGTTTGCCATTTGCGTTTTCCTCCATGAGCGCTTTCGGTGAAAACGCTGGGGCGGCCTGGAAAACGCTGATGAAAGAGGCTGTCACTGATCCCGTCGGACGCAGTTAAGCCCCAGCATTGTATTTATCCCGAGCAGCCGCGCTGCCAACACGAATTTGGAAAATATTTTCTGCCGTCTTGTCACGTCGCGCCACATTGCTGCATGGCAGTAATCGTGCTGTTTGCAAGTCATTGATCTTATAGCAGAATTTCAGTTGATTATCGTGTTGTCGTGTTACACGACACCCGCGCCTGTAGGTTTAACCTACAGGCGGTCGACTTCCACGCCGTCAACTTGTCGGGAAAACCGACAACTCCCCCATGCCCATAAATAGTGTCGTGAAACCCGACAATAGGGAGGCGGCGATGCGGGCGTGGGAATTCATGACGGAGGAGGCGACGGCCAACAGCTTTGCGGACAATCTGAAGCGACAGGCCGATGCCAAGGCCGATCAGGCGAAGAAACTCAAGCAAGCGGCATCCGTGCAGAAAAAACGCGAGCAGGTAAACAGCGTCAGAGCGTCCCTGACCAAGAGGCAAGGCGAGTTAATCAAGCTGGCAGCTACAAACGCCAGCGCCTGAGCAAAACATAAGAAAATACGAAATTTATTATGTTTGCCGTTAACCGCTTGATTATCAATACAGATAATTGCGGTCGGGCCTGCTGTGCCTTTTATCATATAATGATTTACCTAACGGAATAACTTTTCATTAGGTAAAGCGATGAAACAGGCCAAGGTACTCAGCGAGGCGGAACTCAAGCGCGTGCTGTCCGTTGTCGCCAATCAGCGTCATGCAGCCCGCAACCGCGCGGCTCTCATGCTCAGCTTCTATGCGGGAATGCGCGTCGGCGAGATCGCCCATTTGAAGCTCGGCGATGTCGTTGATGGCGAAGGCCGCGTGAAGGATCAGATCGTGCTGCCAGCCCATTATACCAAGACAGCCGAGGCCAGGACGGTGTTCGTCAGTGGCAAGCTGCGCCGCGAGTTGGAACGCTTCCTGTCGTGTAACACGACAACGGATCGGGCCATGCCGTTTCTCGTGACGCAAAAAGCCACAGCGTTCTCGGCCAACACGCTCTGCCAGCTATTCGGACAGATTTATGCGCTGGCCGGAATTGATGGTGCGAGCAGCCACAGCGGTCGGCGGTGGTTCATCACCCAGTTGGCACACAGCGGAGTGTCCGCGAAGGTCATTATGACGCTGGCCGGTCATCGCCACTTGTCCACCACGCAGCGTTATATCGAGGTCAACGACCAGATGATGCGGGCAGCGGTGGAGGGGCTTTAACGGCATGTGCCTGTCGGGATTCCCGACAGGCGATTACCCCATACCCCAGCATTAATGCCTATGGAAGGCCAATCAACTTGTTGGAGCATCAGAAGGGCATCGTAAAAACTGCCTCAGCCTCCTCGCTCTAGGCAATATTAGAAAGCACTTAAGGAGTTAATGTTCGCACAATCATGGGGCGAGTTATTGGGTTAAGCTCCCGAGACCTATCCATTCCCCGAGCATCAACAGAAAACTGTTGTCCTACTCCGGAACCTCCCCCCTGAGTGCGCCCGGTTTCGAGTTGGCGGCGAAACTCCTCTCCCGCAGAGGTCGGGTAATTGCGGAGGCGTTCAATTTCTGCAACAAGCGTCATTGGTTGTCCCCGTCAGTTCACATGGCTACTGTAAAGGTAGGAGCGGATATCAACCCGAGACAGGTATTCTGAAAGGGTATCATTGTAGCGTCTAACAGCACGTTGCAGATCAGGATCTTGCCCGAAGTCGTCGATGTCTAGCTTACACCGCTCCTTTAGGGTCTGCATCCCGATCATGCGGCCATGGGAATGCCACTCCGCATTCGACGAAAGTAGGGTGGCTATTTCCCGCGCGCGCACAGCTTTCTCAACGTCCGTAACAGGTGCTCCCGCATTCTGCGTGCGATGGACCACCCAATCTTTAAATTTATACTGAACTAGCCATTTTTCAAGCAAGGCAACGGACAAGTCCCTCGCCTGCTCATAAAATCTAAGCATTGCCATATCTTGACTTATCAGCCACTGGAATTCGGCAGGGGTAATCGTGTTGTTTCCAGACTTTAATACAAGTTCATTTACCTTATCTAAATATCCCAGCGCAGGAACTAAAAATTTTCCCTCTCTATCGGGAACTTGTGGGTCGATTGGGCCTAGGGACGAGGAGTAATCCATATAGATTTTATCGCCGGACATGCAGAAAATGGTTCCTGCGGACATTGCCGCAACGGGCACAACAAAATAGACAAGCTTGAAGTGATTACGAACAACCTCAACAAGCTTCTCAACAGCTTCAGCTTGCCCGCCTGGAGTTGTTAGGAAAATTGCGATTGCATTCTTTTTCTCACGACGACCGGCTATTTTCTCAATAATCTCCCGGAACCAGGAGAATACATTCATCCGTATTTCGCTGTTGAAGTATATCACATCGGCGTCCAGGCGCTGTTCCAGGTCCATCTGGGCATCGCGTACAACCGTGAATATGATATCGTCATAGGCTGCCAATGCGCTTCCTCCCACTGGACACCCTCCCTATTAGCATACTGAGGGGGGCGTGAGAAGGCGTTCAGGCACAATATCTAGCTGCGGATATTGTGGAGGGGTGCGAATTGAGACGGTCGCGCCTGACAAAGGGATTGTTGGATTATGGCGAGACAGAGCATCAAATCGGCCGCGCCACCACAATTGCAGCTTACGAATGCCGTTTTCGGGCTACTGGATATGCCAGCAAGGGCACAATCCGATCACAGCCTTAATCGGCGTCCAAACCAAACCGGCTGGTGACGGATTTCCTCCGCTCTTGTACAAACAATAAGCGCACCGAAAGGCCTTCGTGCGCTGTCAGAGCTGTTGGATTGGGAGCCGTCGCCTGTGAACGCCGTCGAGATCGAAGAAGCCATCTCCGCGCTGGCTGAACAGCCTTTCGACCCTGCGGAATTTCCCTTCGCCTTCTTGGAAGCGTTCGGCAACAAGGACGCGACGCTGAAGCGTCTGCGCACCGGCGCGACCAATGGGTCCGACGTGGAAGGCGGCATTTGCCAGCGCAGCAACATTCATCTTGCCACCTGCGCGGCCGGAACCGTGTCGGCGACCCTGACCAAGCTGAAGGACAGCCCGGCCACCGCCAAGAACAAGGTGAAATTCATCCTCGCCACCGATGGCGATGAATTTCAGGCCGAAGACATGGCCTCGGGCGAGGTGGTGGCCTGCACCTATGCCGACTTCCCCAATCATTTCGGCTTTTTCCTGCCGCTGGCCGGGATCACCACGGTCAAGCAAATCCGGGAAAACGCCTTCGACATCCGGGCGACCAGTCGCCTGAACCGGCTGTATGTGGAACTGCTGAAGGACAATCCCGATTGGGCGGCGGCGGATCGGCGCAGCGACATGAACCATTTCATGGCCCGCCTGATTTTCTGCTTCTTCGCCGAGGACACCGACATCTTCAACGGGTCCGGCCTGTTCACTGCCACCGTCGATCAAATGAGCGCCAAGGACAGCAGCAACACCCACGAGGTTATCAGCTCTATCTTCCGCGCCATGAACACCAAGTTCTCAACGCCGGAACGTGCCGAACTGCCGCGTTGGGCGGGTGTGTTCCCCTATGTCAATGGCGGCCTGTTTTCCGGCAGCACCGATGTGCCGCGCTTCAGCAAGATTGCCCGGTCCTACCTTTTGACCATCGGCAATCTGGATTGGCGGCAGATCAACCCGGATATTTTCGGGTCCATGATCCAGGCCGTGGCCGATGACGAGGAACGTGGTGCGTTGGGAATGCACTACACCAGCGTCCCCAACATCCTGAAGGTGCTGAACCCGCTATTCCTGGATGATTTGCGGGCAAAGCTGGAAGAGGCGGGCGACAATCCGCGTTCACTGCTGAACCTGCGCAAGCGGTTGTCAAAAATCCGTGTCTTCGATCCGGCCTGTGGGTCCGGCAATTTCCTGGTCATCGCCTATAAGCAGATGCGAGCCATCGAGGCTGAAATCAACATTCGCCGGAGCGAAGCTGATCGCAGCAGCGAAATCCCCCTGACCAATTTTCGCGGCATTGAATTGCGGGAATTTCCGGCGGAAATCGCCCGCCTTGCCCTGATCATCGCCGAATTCCAGTGCGATATTCTGTATCGCGGTCAGAAACTGGCCTTGGCCGAATTTCTGCCCCTGGATTCCCAAAACTGGATTACCTGCGGCAATGCGCTGCGGTTAGATTGGTTAAGCATCTGCCCCCCGACCGGAACCGGGGTAAAGCTGCATGCTGAAGATTTGTTCCATACTCCGCTCGATCAGGCACAAATCGATTTCGAGAATGAAGGTGGGGAGACGTACATTTGCGGAAACCCTCCATACCAAGGAAGTCGAGAGCAGGCCAAAAGTCAAAAGGAAGATATGGACATCATCTTCTCGCCATACTTGAAAACATATAAAGATCTTGATTATGTCGCAAGCTGGCTTGTGAGAGCCTCAGAGTACTCACGCACTACAATGTCATGCTCTGCCTTCGTCGCGACTAATTCAATTTGCCAGGGCGAGCAGGTAGCGATGCTCTGGCCAATTTTACACTCCTTGGGGCAGAGCATATTTTTTGCCCATACATCGTTCAAATGGCAGAATAGTGCCACCGAAAATGCCGGCGTCACCTGTGTAATAGTTGGAATATCTCCAAACAAAATGCCTAGAGCAGTGCTTTATGAAAATCACGTAAGCCGCACAGCTCAAGTTATTGGTCCATATCTGATACCAAACAGCACTATAATAGTTCAAAAATTAGGAATAAGTGCATTTGGACTGCCGGAGATGGTGTCTGGAAACAAGGCAACGGATGGGGGCCATCTTATATTTTCGCGCGAAGAGGTTGATGAAATAGTCTCAGAATACCCAGATGGTCGTAATTTTTTTCGCCGCCTAGAGGGCGCGAAGGAATTTATACAGGGAACAATGAGGTGGTGCCTTTGGCTAGATGATAAGCAGCTCAGTGACGCAATTTTAATTGATGCAATACGGAGACGCTTGGAACTTGTTCGTTTTGTGCGGGAAGAAAGCAGGGGTAAGCAAGCAAACGATGCTGCAAAATTCCCTCATCGTTTTGTTTATGCTCCACACCAGAAGGGGCGCAGCATTCTCATACCATTTGTCTCATCTGAGCGCAGGAATTATATAACCTGCGGCCTATTTGATGACCATACGATCATAGTTGCGCCAAATCAGGTGGTTTATGACGCCCCTATATGGGGACTATCCCTAATCTCATCAAAGCTGCATCTAGTATGGATTACTACCATATGCGGTAAATTGGAGACTCGCATCCGATATTCCAACACTCTTGGATGGAACACATTCCCCGTTCCCTTGTTGACCGAGAAGAACAAAGCCGATCTAACTCGTTGCGCCGAAGACATCTTGCTGGCACGGGAATCGCATTTTCCGGCCACCATTGCCGACCTCTATGACCCGGATGCCATGCCTGACAATCTGCGGGCATCCCATGATCGCAATGACGAGGTGTTGGAACGCATCTATATCGGTCGCCGCTTCAAGAACGACACGGAACGGCTGGAAAAGCTGTTCGAGATGTATGGCCAGATGATTGCCGCTGAAGGTGGCGGCAAGAAGACGAAAGCCAAAAAGGGGGCCTGAGACATATGAGTGCCGCACAATCCATCCCTTCGGTTTCCGTCACCTATGCCCAGACCGGCAAGTCGGCCAAGGCCAATGAGTTGGGCATGCGTCCCATGCAGGAACGGGTCTATGAGAAGCGGGGCGAGCAATATCTGCTGATCAAATCGCCGCCCGCGTCGGGCAAAAGCCGGGCGCTGATGTTCGTCGCCCTGGACAAACTGCAAAAGCAGGGCCTATCGCAGGCCATCATCGTCGTGCCGGAACGCTCCATCGGGTCCAGCTTCAACGACGAACCGCTCTCCAAGTTCGGCTTTTGGGCCGATTGGGTGGTCACGCCTAAATGGAATTTGTGCAATGCCCCCGGCGATGACGGCGGCAAGGTCAATTCGGTCAAGGCGTTTCTGGACAGCGACGACAAGGTGCTGGTCTGCACCCATGCATCCTTCCGCTTTGCCGTTGATCGCTTTGGGATTGAGGTTTTCGACAACCGGCTGATCGCCGTGGATGAATTCCACCATGTCAGCGCTAGTCAGGACAATAAGCTGGGCGCACATCTGGGCCAGTTCATCGCCCGCGACAAGGTGCATCTGGTCGCCATGACCGGATCGTATTTCCGGGGTGACGCTATTCCGGTCCTGGCCCCGCAGGACGAGGCCAAGTTCGAGACGGTGACCTATACCTATTACGAGCAGCTAAACGGGTACGAATATCTGAAGGCCCTGGATATTGGCTATTTCTTCTATACCGATGCGTATACCGACCACATCATGCGTGTGCTGGACCCGATGGAAAAAACCATCGTCCACATCCCCAACGTCAATTCACGGGAAAGCCTGAAGGACAAAATCCGCGAGGTGGAACACATCCTGAGCGGCCTGGGGGATTGGCAGGGCAGCGACCCGGTGACCGGCTTCCAATTGATTGCCACGCCGGATGGCCGGAAGCTGAAGGTGGCCGACCTGGTTGATGATGACGCTGTAAGGCGCGAGCGTGTGATTACCGCCCTGAAAGACCCCGCGCACAAGAATGACCGCGATCATGTGGACATCATCATCGCACTTGGGATGGCGAAGGAAGGCTTTGACTGGATTTGGTGCGAACACGCCCTGACCGTGGGCTATCGCTCCAGCCTGACAGAGATTGTTCAGATCATTGGCCGTGCCACCCGTGATGCGAAGGGCAAGACCCGCGCCCGGTTCACCAACCTGATCGCCCAACCTGACGCATCCGACGAAGCTGTAAACGAAGCCATAAACGACACCCTGAAAGCCATCGCAGCCAGCCTGTTGATGGAACAGGTGCTTGCTCCCCGGTTCAACTTCGTTCCCAAGACCACCCAAAGCGGCCCACAGGAAGGCTTTGATTACGGCGAGGCCGGGTATGACCCTAATCGCTGCAATGTGGGATTCAACGAGGAAACCGCGCAGTTCCAGATCGAGATCAAGGGATTGGTGGAGCCGAAAAGCAAGGAAGCCACTCGCATCTGCAAGGAAGACCTGAACGAGGTGATCACCGCCTTTGTTCAGGACAAGACCACGTTGGAGCGCGGCCTGTTTGACCCGGAACTGGTCCCGGAGGAACTGACTAATGTGCGCATGGGCAAGATCATCAAGGACCGCTATCCCGAACTGGATGCGGAAGATCAGGAAGCTGTGCGCCAACATGCCGTCGCGGCCCTGAACCTGACCCAGCAGGCCAAGGCCATTGCCTTGAACAGCGATGACGGCATGGCAAAAGGCAACACGGCCCTGATCGACGGCGTGCGCCAATACGCCATGGATGTGCGTGAACTGGACATCGACCTGATTGATCGGATCAATCCGTTTGGCGAGGCTTATGCCATCATGGCCAAGACCATGAGCGAGGAAAGCCTGAAGCAGGTCCAAGCTGTCATCAATGCCAAGCGGGTGAACTTGACGCTGGAAGAGGCCCGCGAACTGGCCCAACGTGCCCTGAAATTCAAACAGGAACGTGGCCGGTTGCCGTCCATTACCTCGGCGGATGCGTGGGAAAGACGTATGGCCGAGGGAGTTGCGTTCCTTCAGCGCAAGGCTGCCGAGGCCAAGAATGGTTGATCAGTCCGATCTTGAACTTCTTGAGGCCCTTGGGGTTGATGTGGAGCCGGAGCGCAAGGGTTCGCGCACGGCCCGCGAAGAACGCATCATTGCGGGCTTCGAGGAAATCCAACGCTTCTATGACCAACATGGTCGAGCGCCCCGTCATGGCGGAGATCGCGATATTTTCGAGCGCCTTTATGCCGTGCGTCTGGACCGCTTGCGTGAACTGGAAGATTGCCGGGCCTTGCTGTTGCCGATGGACCGGCAGGGCTTGCTGAGCGGTAATGGCGCTGCCGATGCAGCGGCGGGCGAAAGCTTGGATGACGATGCTTTGTTGGCCGCGCTTGGTGTTGAGGCCGGTGGCGACGACGATCTGAGCAATCTGCGTCATGTCCGCTCGGTGGCCGAAAAGCGCGCCGCCGAAGAAATCGCCAACCGCACCAAATGCGAGGATTTCGACAAGTTCAAGCCGCTGTTTGCTCAGGTACAAAAGGAACTGGATGCGGGCATTCGGCAGACTCGTCCATTGAAGATTGGGGGCGAGGTTCGGCTTGAGGAAATCGCGCTTGCCGCATACTTCATCGTCGGCGGCCAGAAGGCCTACATCGCCGAAATGGGCGAGGAATTCGTCACAGAATACGACCGGCGTGATCGGCGATTGCGCGTCATCTACGACAATGGGACCGAGGCGGAAGTTCTATCGCGCTCCTTTCAGCGGGCGTTGCATCGAGATGACGCAGCCCGCAGGATCACCGATCCATCAGCAGGCCCCTTGTTCGATAACGTTAAGACCGAAGGCGACACCGAAAGCGGGACGATCTATGTCCTGCGCAGCAAGTCGGACCATCCCGTGGTCGTGTCACATCGGGAAGTGCTTCACAAGATCGGTGTGACCGGCGGCAGCGTCGAGCAGCGCATCGCCAATGCCAAGTTTGACCCCACCTATCTGATGGCCGAGGTCGAGGTGGTTGCCACCTACAAGCTCTGCAACATCAATCGGTCCAAGCTGGAACACTTGATCCATCGGTTCTTTGAACCGGCCCGGCTAAAAATCGAGATCACGGATCGTTTCGGCCACCCGGTTTCACCCAAGGAATGGTTTCTGGTCCCCCGCTTTGCCATTGATGAGGCGGTGGACCGGATACGGGACGGTACGATTGCCAACTTCACCTATGATCCCGGCAGCGCCAAGCTGGTGGTCCCAGCAAGCGGCAAGAATTAAAGGTAGTGATTGTTCAAAACGTTAATCGTGGCAGTTCTGTTTTTTTACAAGGCTGCATAGCACGCAGGCAGTGCTACATCGAGGTCAACGACCAGATGATGCGCGTTGAGGTCGAGGGGCTTTTACGACAAGAAACTGGCTTAGGTGCTGTTGGATGGCACCTAAAATCACCTTGCCATCTCCCATCTACAGGAAGAATCTGAGGCGAACTCTTCATAAAGGCAATCATCTCTTTGGAGGACAAATATGCCAACGCCGAAGCTTGATCAAAAATGTCGTTGGGTCATTTTCCCTGGCATGAAGAATAAGAAGAAACTTACTGAGTTTATGGATCAACCTACGAACAGGTCTTTTGCCAAGATCAGTTTGGCAATATTAGCAAAAAGTGGAAATGACGGAGTTCCTGTCGGAGCGCTCGGTTTTCTAGATGAGGACGCAACGGCATTCGTTTCGCATTTGGGACTGCCTCAAGAGCCTTGGGTTTCAGAAAATTTACATACAGAAGAAGAAATCAGGGCTTTGCTTGAAGATGTAAGCATGGAACTCTCTCATCAGAAATTTGCAAGGGGCCTAAAAGCTTTTTATAAGAAAAATGATCTAAATAAAGGCGATGAAGAGGTGAAGGATGGTGTTGAGTTCTGCTCTGATATAGGAGACAAAGCAGACAACTCCCTATTCGTACTTCAAGCTAAAATTTAGGATGTTGTAAGGTGGCGGCGCGCTACACGATAGCCACCTTCTCCATCAGCAGTCCAGCTTCCACGCCAGCAGCCATGACGGCGTCGCCCATTGGCCCGCGCACCTCCTCAGGCAGTGTCACGGCAGAACGCCATGAACCATCGGGCGCTCGGTAATTGGGAAGGGTGATTTCCGTTTTGCTGCCATCGGCACGGACCTGAACTCCGTGCAGGATAATCGCCACGCCATCAATGAGTAGTTCAACGTCGGCGAGCGCCAGCAAGCGGCCAGCATGAACGGGCGTGATGTTCAAAACGGTGATGGTGGCCGTGCTGGTTTCCATCGGGGCAGCATACCACGGAGGGCGTGCTGCGATAACTTGTCGGGATTCCCGACAAGTTGGCCGAGGCCAGAAGCACGAACGCCCCCAAGGGGTGAGCCTGGGGGCATTTGCGAAACAAGTGATGAACGGCAGCAGCTTTTTGGCTGAGCCGAGCTATAATATAGGCGCTATGCGGTAAGATTTGCGTGCGCAGACCTCTCTATTGAACGCAAGTGAGCCAATGATAGCGCCATAGAGTTGACAATTGACGCATGATCTTGCGGCATAAGCTTAATTGTATTGCTACATACAGGTATTGAAACATATCTTTTCGAGGTGCGAGATAAATTATTAATTGCATTTATCGTGCGGTCAAGCGCAATAGCGTCCTGCTTGGCAGTCAAGTACGCATTTATTAACGGCTTTAATTGCGTAAAAGTACAAGGCGAACCTTTGTTAAGTATAATTTTTTGCAACGCCGCGTTGTTTAGCGAAATCTTATACGCAAAAGCTTCGCTCTCGCTGACAAAGCCCATTACAACAGATGAGAATCCTAAACGCGGTATTTCTAGAGTTTTGTAATAAGTTTGGCACCACGCAAACGGCTGTAAATCACTGTTGATAGAGTCGATGGCGCTGCTAATGCTATTGAATTCGGTTAAAAAGTAATAGCGATTTTGTGTTGGCATTTTGACCTCCTATTTGTTTCTGGAAATTTCTTGTTTAATGCTCCCCAGGCTTTGGGCCTGGGGGCATTAACAATGTGTCGGGATTCCCGACAAGTTAACTACGCGGCGATTTGCTGCTGCGTTTTACGAATGCCGAGGACGACCTTTTCAAGGGCGCGCAGCAGCTGGCGGATGCTGCTGCTGTGCTGCTTGACCAGATCGACAACGACGTCGTGAGGCACTGCGACGTTTTCAGCACGCAGGACGCGTTCGGCCAGCGGCAGATAGGTCATGACGGAGCCATTGCTGAAATCAAAAGGATCGCAGCGGTCAAAAAGGCCGTGGTCAAATTTTGAAACGTCGTTGCTGGTCAAGATGACCATCAAGGATTCGGCGTTCTTCTCCAACGCGCCGCGCAGCACCGTTTTGGCCTCGGTGGACATCGTGTCCGCCTCGTCCAAAATCAGAAACAGCCTGTCACTATTAGGGGTAAACGCCGTGCCAATCATAAAGCTGTTGGCAAGATCGCGAATCTTATCAACGCTGGCATCCTTTGCTGCACTGATGAACAGAATGTCGTTCGGGTCAATGCCAGGGACAATTGCTTCGGGCAACATCTTGGCGATGGTCGTTTTGCCGCAACCATGCGGGCCATACATGAGGATATGCGCAAACGAACGGCCATCTACGTAATCCCCAAATTTTTCGGCAATAGCGGTACTTGGAAATACCAATTCGTCAAAGGTCTTAGGGGCGTGCTTTTTGAAAAAAATACTCATCGTTTTTCTCCTTTTCTGATGAGGAAAGGCGGGGAAGCAACGCGCTCCCCCGAGCCTTCTGGTTACGCAGCGATAGGCTGCTGGGTGCTGGACTGATTAAGGTCAGTGCCAGCGTTAATCGCGGCCTGAAGGGCGTCGGCCTGGGCCGTAGCCTGTGCGGCAGCGATATTGGCGACTGTGCTGGTCGGCACAGGCGTATTGGCATTGGACTTGCCCGACTTGGCCTTGTCGTTGCCGATGCGGCGGATTTCGGCCTTCACCTGGTCGCTGTCGGGATTCCCGACAGTTTGGATGACGGACAGAGCGCCGTTGGCATCGACGTAGCAGACAGCCAGGACATAGCCGTTGCGGGCAGTGACGTTGGCATGCGGGGCGATTGAGCCGATGCTGCCGACTTGCTGAAGCTTGGCAAGGCCGCTGCTGTAGGCATTGGTCTGCGCGGTCTGCTTTTGCTCGGGAGTAAGGCTGTTGCCGCGACGAACGGCATAAACGCCGCCGCTGTTGCTCAGCCACGCTTCAAAATCCGCTTTGCCAACATCCTGTGCGTCAGCGATTTTTAGCACTTTGGCGTAGTCACTGACTTGGTGGCGGTTGCCGTCGCCGAAGATGATTTTAATGACCTTGGCAGCCGTTGACGTGACTTCGTTGAACGACACGTTCAATGCAGCGGCAGCGTCGTTAATCGCCTTGCGGCCATCGTCCGTTTTGTTGTTGTCAACAAAGACGGCGTAGCAGCGAGCAAGAATGGAGTAAAGTCGCTTGTTGCTGGCGGAAAGCTCGTTTAGCTCCCAGTTTT
The DNA here is from genome assembly GCF_902729425.1 of Magnetospirillum sp. SS-4. GTDB lineage: Bacteria > Pseudomonadota > Alphaproteobacteria > Rhodospirillales > Magnetospirillaceae > Phaeospirillum. The sequence goes on from NZ_CACVCH010000013.1 coordinate 23,018, forward strand.
CACGCTCGGCAATGATGGTGGCTAGTACGGACTGAAGGGTATTGTTTGTATTTTGCATAAGGTCCTCCTCTATGCAGGTTGCGGCATTTTGCCGTGTCGCAATTGCGCGACAAGAGGAAGCCTGATACTGTTGAAATACTATTTCAATAACTAAATGAATGTGAAAAGTGCCAAAATTGCACTTTTATTGCGTGGAAAAACAAGGGGTTACAAAAACGCTCTGTCCGCTTTTTGCCTGTCAGGTACCCCTGTACCGGGGGCGATTTTCGCCGGTTTTTCAAAAATTGATTTTTCGGCATGGAATTGGCCCTCCACGGCCAACTTGTCGTGTTTCCCAACAAGTGCCTTTCGGTTGTCCACCTCGGTTATCAGGCCATAGTGTGTTCGTCATGTGTTCCCAATTGGAGGATGTGATGATGAGTGCATTGGACAAGCTGAAGCTGAGCGAAAAGACCCGACGTGCTGTTGCGGCCACGCCTGAAGGGCGCTTGCGGCACAAGTTGGTGGAGGCCATCAATCAGCAGATCGCTGCTGCGGAAGCGATGAAAAAGGGCGAGAGCTTTGAAATTCGGCGCAAGCGCTGGACGAAGGACAGCGAGGGCAATAAGACCCTGCAAGATCGACTGGTCAAATTTCGCCCCTGGTACTGGCAGGAGGCCAATGGCGCGTTCATGCTGGAAGTGCGCTACGGCAACAAGATCATCGAGATCAAGCCGAAGAAGACGGCCATTGAGATCGGTGACGTGGCGGAACTGGTCCCGACGCTGACGCTGGTGCGCGATGCCGTGGTGGCTGGTGAACTGGACAAGCAGTTGGCCGCGATGAAGGGACGCTTCGGCAAGAAGCTCGCTTAACGCCAAACAGCCCCGTACAAGCGGGGCTGTTTCCATGAGTGCCGTACTGCCCGCGTATCAAATCGGCGGTGTGTACGACGCGCAAAGGCCCGCTGCGACGGCGGCCTATATATAAGGTGCCTCTGTCGTGTAACACGACAACGCCCGTGTATGTCACTGGCCTGCGTATAAAGAATTATTCTCCATACGCGCAGTAAAAATCACGACGTACAACACCAGTTGTTGCATATTAAAAATTGTGCGTTAGCTATGCGTTAGTATCGCGCCTTATGGCTGCCTATATCTGCTGTGAAAATGTAAGCTACCTTCATTCTTTGTGCGCCAACTCAATATCCACGCCTCTTGCAACGACAAAATCAACTATTGCAGTTGTCAGCAGTTCTAGTAGCTCGTCAATATGTGCCGGTTTTTGCATAAACCGATTTGCACCAGCATTATGCACCAAAGTGCCAACGTTAGTCTCGTCCTGTGACGACATAACGACAATTGGGATGTTCAACCACGAGTAAAATGAACGTATATATTTGGTAAGCTCAATTCCGTTAATAAAGTTCATATGTATGTCTGTAATTACTATGTCGTAGAAATTGTCTTCGCTTTTAAAGCGCTCACCCAGCATCTTTATTGCTTCCACGCCGTTAGCGGCTCTATCTATTATGCTGCTATATTCCATCTGCTCAAAAAGGAATAAAACAAGTCGTGCATAGCTATCGTCATCTTCAACAAGTAGCACCTCTACCGAACGCCCCATTTTGAAACTCCGCACACAAAAAGCTGCCCAGCCCCATGTGCCAGACAGCTTCTTCGTCACGTCCCAAACCCTGCATTACCGCGGAATTTGGAGATCCGTGTTAGCGCAAAATGCACATCCAATGCGGGTATGCCGTTGAGCGCATTGCATTTTTACGCTTTGAAATGCTGCCTGCTTCATACCTGTTATATCCCAAAAGCATAGTTGCAATCTACCACCTTTGCATCGTCAGCCCTTCCGCAGCGTCGCCATGCGCTCTTTCTTCGCTGCCGCTAGGGCCTTGTCCAGTTCGCCCGCTGCCACAGCCTCCATCAGCGTCTCGATCACGCCCGCAAGCTGCTCCAGCTTGCCCACCAGCACCGCCGTGTTGTCGCCGTTCAGCTTCAGTGGCTGATTGCCATAGCGCAGTTCCAAAAGTCAGTTGTACTCGTCACTTCGTTGGCAATGGCGGAGGCTTTCGCGTCAGGGCAGCATAGCACGGAGGCCGTACTGCGATAACTTGTCCGGAATCCAGACAAGTTGGCCGAGCCACAACATACATCATGTATGTTCATCGGCGTGTCGTGTTACACGACACTCGTCCCGTCAGATTTCTCATGCGAGCCGTTTGTCGGAAAACCCGACAGGCATAATCCAAGACTCCGTCGTGCTATATATAAGGCGCGCCTGTCGTGTAACACGACAACTCAGGGCTTCTTTTTCGGATTGGGCGGTCGCTTCAGCTTCTTCAGCTTCTCCGCATCCAGCGTCAGCCAATCAATGTCCGTGTTGAATTCGTTGGCCCTGCTCACCGACGTGTCGTGTCCGTAATAGCGGTGGATCATGTCGGGGCTTGTGCCCATGTTGATGGCGACCAGCCGATCCGAAACGCCTTCATTGAGCTTCAGCGTGGCATAGGTATGGCGCAGGCAGTACGGGGTAAATGGGTCGCCTTGCACGTCGGTTTCCATCTTCAGCGCCTTCAACATGGTGTTGAACTGCCGCTTGAATGAAACGACGGCCTCGCCAGTTTCCTGATTGGCCAAGACAAAATCGTCCTCGCCATTGAATTTGCTGACATAGCGAAAACCCGACAGCATCGGCCACACGAAACTGTCGCAACGCACCAGCCTCGTGCCCGTTTTTGTCTCTTTCACAATGGTCAAATAGGCGTGCGGTACGTCATCAACGACCTTGAGGGAGAAGTGCTTCCACTTGATCGGCTGATGCTCTTTCCCTGGCCGCAGGCCCGTGCCGAGAACAAGATGGATGAAGGCGCTGAAAACCAGCCGTTCGTTGGTGAGCTTTTCCGACTGAGTGTCGGGGAAGCTGTTGCAGTAGTCCAAGATGGCCTTGGCCTGTTCCTTGATGAATGAGGGGCGTCGCTTCACAACGCCCTTATCTCCTCGTGTCGTCTTTTGCCCGATGTTCGGCATGCGCGAACCGTCAAGGTAGTCATTGTTGACCGCGAATTTGAAGATTTGCCGCAGCACAGTGTCTTCCGCATCGCCCTTGCCCTTGCTCGCGACCTTCTTTTCTCGCGTATAGGTGGTGCCATCGGCCCGTCGGATTGTCTCTTCCCGCTGCTCAGCACCAGGGCCTGTCTGCCAAAACGCCGCTCGCCATATCTCGTAATCGGCCAAGGTCTTTTGGGTGATCTGCGTGATCTTGTGCTTGCCGAAATACGGGATGTGATAGCGCTTCACGATCTTCGTGTAGTCGCTGATCTTGCGGGGCTTGTTGGTCGGATCGCGGCCAATGGCAGCAAGCCAAAGCTCGGCAACCGACTTGAACGACTTGGTGTGCGGATCAAGCCCTTGCTCCGTCAGCACCTCGGCCCGCATCTTCTCCCGACGCGCCCATTCCACGGCCTTGTCAAAGTTGCGCTCGCCCGTGCTGCGCACAAAGGCGTTGCCGTCCTCCCTGACAATCCGCGCTTGCCACATGCTGCTGTTGGGCCGCTGGTAGAGCGCTATCGCCCTGTCATCAAGGTAGAAATATTCCGTCTTCTTTTCACGGGGCATTTCACACCAAAACAGCTAATAATTGCAGTAACCGCCCATGTGCTCGCTGCGAGCTTATGTGAAAAGAGTGTGAAATGCAAAAAGCCGCTTTTCAGCGGCCCTGCATCATTGATTTTATTGGGAAAAATGGTGCCGGCGAGAGGACTCGAACCCCCGGCCCGCGCATTACGAATGTATGTTCCAAAAATATTGCATTGAAATATATAGCGTATTACTGCCATTCGCGAAATGTGAAAAGAGTGTGAAATAAACTGCGGAAAACATTATGATAGTTTCATAACAATATATGGTGCGCAAAATCAGCAACGCACCCAACAATTAGCGTCATTGAGTGCATTTTGCGCAGCGAAAATGCGCGGGTCGCAACTTAATAAGTTCTTTGTTTGTTCTTGTCCGATTTTGCTCGTTATCGTATGCTATAATGGGAAATCTGACCACCGAACGCGGCGGTCGGCCGTCGTGTAACACGACAGTGATGCAGCCAACTTGTCGGGAAACACGACAACTGCCTCCTGTCGGTTAAGCCGACAAGGCATCCGCTCTGACCGCGTTGCTGACGATGCAGTTCAATTCGCTGAGCTTGCGGCAGTTGTTCTGCTCCATCTCGGTCGTCGCCACAGCGGCGTATTTGGCCGACATGGATGCAAGCCGTTGCGACAGCCGCATCAGCACCAGCAGCGACGGTGGCCGCTTCCGCGCTTTGGCGCAGGACATATAGCTGCGCGACTGGCCGAGCCAAAACCGCGAGAACTCATACTGGCTCTCGACCATCCACATATCCCGCAATTCCCTATAGACCGTTTCCAACAGCATGTCCGTTCTCCCTCAAGGCGTTTCGTCCCGCTATTTAGCCCTCCGCGCTAAATACGCTTGCGGAGCAGCGCCACGCTGGACGCTGCCGCAAGAAGGAGAAAACGCCATGAACAGACTGACCTATTTGCCGAGGGGCTATTGCGAGATCGGCTTTGCCAACGAGGTTGTGACCATCGAGGAGGCCGTCCATCAGGCCATCATCGCTATGCTGCTGCGGATGACAGCGAGGCGGACGCCTTGTACTGCGGTGCTTTCAGGTTCGCATTGCGGGTCGGCTGAAGGTCAAATTTCCAGTCAGTGCCATTGATCTGCACGACGCACCGGGTGGGCACGTCGCCGCGATAGCCCATGAAAGCGATGCCGCAGTTCACGCCAAGCCCTTCGCAATTTCTATCCTGGAATTCATGGATGGCGCTGGCGACGTGCTTACGGGCCAATCTGCCCTCGGCAGCTTCGGCCTTGTCCAGCCAGAAGGGAATGACCTGGCTGCTGACTGCCTCGTACCACTGCCGCGCTTCCACGTCCTGGCCGCGCTCCACATAGACCAATTCCTCCACGTGACGTGGGCTGCGGAAATTCACGCGGTACTTCTCGTCTCCGACCTCCAATTGGCCGCGCACATAGCTGCGCGAACTGCCATCGACCCAAAGCGATATCGTGGCCTTCACCTGAGCTGTTGGCCAATTGGCCTTTGCCCAAGTGGCGAACTCCTCATTGCCTCCAAGTGGCTCCCTCTTTCTCCCCAATGGCTCGTCCGATTTGGCGGCGAAGCCACGAAGTGGCGCAGCCGCATCGTCAATCACATTGTCATTCATTCCGATTGGGCAGATCGCCTCTCTTTCTTCCGAGTGGCGAGCAGCAAGCGAGCCACCATCGACGAAATCGACCGAAGGGCCATTGGGCGTGGCCGAAGGCCGCGAGTGAGCCAAAGGCGCATCGATTAGTTTTAGCAATAGCTTAGCAATAGTGACTTCATAAGTCGTTGTATCAACAGACGAATTTGCCCCTTTGGTGTGGAAAACGTGTGGGAACCGTGTGGAAACGGTGTGAAAAGTGTGTGGAAAGCGCCCGTTCAGATAGGCCATGCGGCCACTTGATGCATGGGCGTTTGTCCAATCCACGGCTTCCTTGATTGGCCGACGCTGCGCCTTCGTCATCTGTATTGCGCCTTGATGGGCCACCTGGATGCCGTAGTGCATGTCCAACTGCCTGACCAGCCAATCGCCCTGCTTCTCGGACGAACGCCCCTTTTGATGAAAGGCCGCGATGCAGCCAATCAGCATGTCGTCATAGCGATGGCCTCCCTGGTGCTCGCATAGCTTGTTGATGTGTCTGTTCCATTGAATGTTTGCCATTTGCGTTTTCCTCCATGAGCGTTTTCAGTGAAAACGCTGGGGCGGCCTGGAAAACGCTGATGAAAGAGGCTGTCACTGATCCCGTCGGACGCAGTTAAGCCCCAGCATTGTATTTATCCCGATCAGCCGCGCTGCCAATGTGGATTTGGAAAATAATTTCAGCCGTCTTGTCACGTCGCGCCATATTGCTGCATGGCAGCAATCGCGTCATTTGCAAGTCATTGATCTTATAGCCGAATTTCAGTTGATTATCGCCTTGTCGTGTTACACGACACTCGCGCCCGTAGGTTTAACCTACAGGCGGTCGGCCTCCACGCAGCCAACTTGTCGGGAATCCCGACAACTCCCCCATGCCCATAAATAGTGTCGTGAAACCCGACAACAGGGAGACGACGATGCGGGCGTGGGAATTCATGACGGAAGAAGCGGCGGCCAACAGCTTCGCGGACAATCTGAAGCAGCAGGCTGACACCAAGGCTGATCAGGCTAAGAAGCTCAAGCAAGCAGCATCCGTCCAGAAAAAACGCGAGCAGATAAACAGCGTCAGAGCGTCCCTGACCAAGAGGCAAGGCGAACTGGGCAAGGTCATGGCATCGGCCTCTTCGTTATAGATGGCCTCCGTATCGGCTACGGATAATCGGTCCTGCCGGGATCTGGTAAAATCTCAATCCCTGGAAATGCAGTTGGGGCCGTCTCATGAGTGCCGCGCCGTTCTGGCCCCTTTTCGGCCTCCAACCTCCGTCTCAAGACTCGCGATTACGGGAGCATGGCATGAGCCAGGATGGAGAAAAGTGCAAAACGCTCAAGGCAATGAGGAAAAGGCCCGCGCTGGCAGGAAACGATCACATTGATTTTCATCGGCGCACGATTAACTCCATGCTCAATTGCCCAAATGGCCGGGAATGTGAAGATCGTTCACTCTGCACCATTACCTGCGCCGCACTTCTGAGTGAATTACCCGTCAAGCATGACTGACAATCAGCGCTTTACCGTCGCGGTGATCGATGACGACGAGAGCTTTCGCGAAGCTGCTTTGTGGCTTGCCGCATCAAGAGGCTATTCCACAACAGGCTATGCCGATGAAAGCACCTTCTTGCGCGGACATCCTCTTGATGCTGTGGGGTGCGCCCTCATGGACCTGCGATTGGGCGAAAGATCGGGGCTTGATGCATTCCTGCAAGCGCGTGACCAGGGATTTGATATGCCCGTCATTATGATTTCTGCCTACGGTGATATTGCGACCGCCGTTCGTGCCGTTCATATGGGAGCATTTAGCTGGATCGAGAAGCCTATTCGGAATGAAAAATTAATCAAGGCGATTGAGGCAGCTTGTGCCGCACATGATGATATTTGTCGTCGTTATGGACGAGCCGCGAATTATGTTCGTAATTTCTCCATGCTTACTCAGCGTGAGCTTGAGATTTATTGGCATCTCTGCAAAGGACTGACTGCAAAGGAAATTGCCTCGGAGCTGGCCATAAGCCATCGGACGGTCGAGACGCATCGCAATCAAATTTCTGCGAAGCTGTGCATCCGCTCAATTAGGGATTTCTCATCCGCCGCATATCATACCAGATTTTTCGCCCCAAACGCCGCCGCATCAGTATCGGATACTTAGTTTCCTGTGCTGAGCGTAGCCCACTTAGTAATCAGACCGAATATCCCTGAGCCGTTCTGTTTGAGACAACCACTTCCAGGTGGCGTGCTTGTCTCGCGCAGATTACTCAAGGGGAACACTCAAATGAAACATTTTGCCGCTCTGGTCTGCTCGGTTGCCGTGTGCGCGACCATCGCAAGTGTCGCGACCGCCGCTGAAAATCAGCCCGCGAAGAAGTCTGGGTTCTACATGGGGGCTGAGGCTGGTTGGTCAGGGTCGCAGAGCACCAACTGGGGCGACGACCAGGGCAACACCAACATTCAAGTTTTTGGCTCTCAGAACGGAAGCCCGAATAAGCTGAATGCAGACGCAGGAAATGCCGCCGTCATGGGGCTGATGTTTGGCTATCAGTTTACCGATTGGTTCAGGGCCGACCTCGGCGTTGATTATCGGACGGGCTTTCAGGTGGATGGTTCCCGTACCGACATCACCATCAAGCAGTACAAGTCTGATGTCGATGTGTGGACTGTCATGGCCAATGGCTATGTTGAGCCGTTCACTTTCGGTAACTTCAAGCCGTATGTTGGCGTGGGCCTCGGAACTGCGATTGTCTCTACCAGTGGCGGTTATATCAATGATACCACCTCTGCGGGTGGCGTCAGCGGTAGAACCCAGACCAATTTCGCCTGGGATGCCAAGGCTGGTGTTGGTTACGCGCTGAATGACAAGTGGACCTTGGATTTGAGCTATCGTCACCTGGACGCGGGCAAGGTCGCTGTCGGAGGCGGTAGCGGGTATGGCCAGACCAAAGGTGATAAGCTGGAAACCAATGAGGTTCTCTTGGGCGTTCGTTTCGGTCTCTGATCGGCTATCAAGGCAATACAATAGGGCGGCCTTGGGCCGCCCTATTTTGTTGTGATGCTTCTGAACCCGCTACAGAATCTCTACCGCAGCCCGCATCATTTCGTCGTTCACATCAATGTAGCGCTGCGTCGTGCTCAGGTGCTTGTGCCCCGCCAGCGTCATGATGACCTTGGCCGATACACCCGAATGAGCGAGCCGCGTGATGAACCAGCGGCGGCCACTGTGGCTGGTCGCGCCATCAATACCGGCCTCATCATAGATCTGACCAAACAACTGGCACAGAGTGTTGGGCGAGAATGCCGTACGCTTCTGCGTCATCAGCAGCGGCTCCGCGATATCAAATGTCGTGTAACACGACACATAGCGCTCAATTTCTTTTCTCAGCTTGCCATTGATGAAGATCGTTCGTGCTTCATTAGCCTTGGTCATCGCTGCGCGGAGCGATATGCTGTCGCGCAATCGGCGTTCACTGTCAATTACGTCGCCAAGCTTCAGTGCCGCGATCTCTCCGACCCGCAATCCCGCGTAATAGCTCAGCATAACCGCCATACGGTTGCGGGACGCGAAGCGAGACTGCGCGATAACTGAGAGGACGCGTTTGAGTTCTGCTTCAGTTGGTACTCTTGCCTGCTTCATCGCAACACCTCATAAAATGTACGCTTTACGTATTTAATATTATACGATAGATATATGGCGGATCGCTACGGCGCTATTCTTTCGTAAGTTTCAATGCGTTAACGTGAAACATAATGAAACATAGCTTTTATGAGGTATTTTCCTGGGCAGTAAGGCCCCGTAAGGGAGCCGCGCTCTTTCGTGCCGCAGGGACAAGTGCCGTTTATGTTTTTGCGTGGATCGCCCTGTTTCGTGCGGCTATTGCCATGGGAGCCGCCCCAGGGGTAAGCGCTTGGTTCCCCCCTGCGGGTTTGACTTTTGCATTTCTTCTCAGGTTCCCGCGCTTGTGGCCCGTGGCATATGTTGGCGTTGGCTATATCGTTGCCACTGCACCGTATCCGCATTCAGCAATTGCCATTTTTCTCTCGTGGGTCATTCCACCGACGACTTACGTTGTTGGTGTTCATGCCTTGCGGCGCTCGCTGGGTTACGCGCGAATTGACCTCGCCAACATGCGCCACCTGATTGCTTTCTCAATAGTCTCGCTGCTGGTCCCCGTCGTGGCGGCGCTGGCCCTCATCGCGACCTTCTGTGCCGATGGACTGATCCTCTGGTCAAATTTCTGGGATATGGTTCTGCGGTTCTCCCTCGGTGATGCAATCGGCATCGTCACGCTCACCCCGATATTGCTGTTGACGCGTAGTGATTGGGTGGCGGCCATAAGCGGGCGCTCACTGATCTGGCTGATCGCCAGCTTTGCCGCAATCGGGCTGGCGCTCTATGTGGAAACGGTCGCCGTCATTCTGGGGCAAGACCAGGGGCCGATGTCGTATTTCCTGATGCTCCCCATTGCCTGGACAGCCATGCATTTCGGCAATGTTGGATCGTCGGCATCCAGTTTGATCGCTAATATCTCAATTACCTTAGCGAGTTGGTTGGCCCCCGATCATCGGATTGTCGCGGGCGCTCCCTACTTCATGCTGTCGGTCGGCTATCTCGGCCTGATCATCGGCAGCATGACCAGTGAACGCGAGCGAAGTGTGCAGAAGCTGCGGGTGCAGGAACGCGCTCTTGATCGCGCCTACACCCATTTTACAGGGCAGCAAACGGCGGCGAAGCTGGCTCACGAAATCCGACAGCCATTGGCGGTGGTCTCAACCTATGTCGAGGGGCTTGTCGGATATATTGAGAAGGACACCAATCGTACCGATGATGCACTGATGCTGGCTAAACGCACAGACCGCGAGGTTCAGCGCATCGGGGAAATCATTTCCGCTGCTCAGTCCAAAATTGAACATGCGGCAGGAAAGCGGGAGATTTTTGATTTCGCCAGCGTCATGCAAGACGTTGATCCCCTGTTACGCCAGATTTGCAAGGATCACGGTGTAACCGCGAGTTTTGATGTGGCCACATCGGCTCAGGTCTCGGGCATCAAAGCATCCTTGCAGCAAGTAATGGTGAATTTTGTGCGGAATGCCTGCGAGGCCATGAGCACGACTTCTCCAACGGACCGCCACCTCATGGTGGAAAGCAGCCACGACGACGAGCGGATCAACGTGACCGTTTCGGACACTGGAATGGGTCTTGCTGAGGACTTGGAGAAGGCTGGTCATGCACTGTTTGCATCCACAAAAGTCGGAGGCAGCGGCTTTGGCCTTCCCATCTCAAAAACCATCATCGAGGGGCATGGGGGGGCTTTGTTTATCATGAACCGCCCAGAAGGTGGTGCGGTTATTTCGTTCTGGCTCCCCATTGTGAAGGCCGACCGATCATGAGCGACAATCAGCACTGTACCGTTGCCGTGGTCGATGATGATGAAAGTTTCCGCGAAGCCGTTGTCTGGCTGCTGTCGTCGAGGTCTTTCAATGCCGCAGGTTACGCCGATGCCGCATCGTTCTTCGCCAAGCACCCCATCAAGGCTTTGGGCTGTGCTTTCATGGACCTGCGGTTGGGCGACCTGTCGGGCCTGGACGCGTACAGACAGACGCGTGAACGCGGCTTTGATATGCCTGTCATTATGATCTCCGCATACGGGGACATCTCAACGGCAGTCCATGCCGTTCAACTCGGAGCTTTCGGCTGGGTTGAAAAGCCGGTGCGCAACGAAAAGCTGGTTGAAATGGCTGTGTCGGCTTGCGCTGCGCATGAGCAGATATGCAAGCAATATGGTCGTGCGGTCGATTATGTCCGCAATTTCTCTCTGCTCACACCTCGCGAGCGGGAAATCTTGATGCATCTTGGCAAAGGGGCTACCGCAAAAGAGGTCGGCTTGGAATTGGAAATTAGCCACCGCACTGTTGAGACGCATCGCAATCAGATTGCGGAAAAGCTTGGCCTGAAATCTGCGCGAGACATTGCCGCAGCTCTTTTTCATACGCGGCATTTCTATGCAGAAGGGTCTGTTGAATGAATTATTTTTGCTCCCGCAGCGTGGCCGCTGCAATGTGTGTCGCCTCCATGGGAGTGATGCCCGCAGTCGCGGCTGAAGTTTCCAGCGACCATAAGCCGTCGATCAGTGGAACGGTGAATATGTTCATTGCCGACCGTTGGCGCTTTGCGGCTGAAGACAAAACCCAGCGCAATGACCTCTTCGTTTTTGTCGAGCCGTTCATAAAGGCAAACCTCAACAAAGAACTCTCAATTCAAACGCTATTCACCTACGACCCTGCCGTCGATCCCCATCCCGATGAAAGCCGTGCATTTGCGAATGAACAGCTGCACCTGAAAAACTTGGTCATTGACTACAGCAAGGACGAATGGGGCGTCTATGGCGGAAGGTTTGCCGCCGAATTTGGTCAGGCCTGGCTCACGCTTCCAGGCTATTTCGGCAGGGAACTGGCTGAGGACAACGCCATATGGGATCGCAACGGTGTTGGCGGCTGGATGAATGTGAAAGGCGGTGAAGCGGGGACCGTTCGCCTTGCCGCGAGCACCTTCATGCTTGACACCACTATTATGAGCAAATCGTGGATAGGGACGCCGACACGGACACGCAAGCGGCAATTTGACGGTGGAGCAAGCAATACGGGGCGTCTGGATTCTTTTGCAATATCCGCGACGGGAACCAAGTTGCCATCACTTGAGGGGTTTTCCTGGCATACGGGGGTATTGCGGCAGGAGGTCAGAAAAATCAGCACCACTAATTCCGATATTCCCGATGGTGAACTCGGTGTGGTCGGAGGCATTCGGCAGGAATGGAAATTTGACGAATGGCTTGTTGTGGCCCCGATGTTTGAGTATCAGCATTTCTGGAACAGGGGCGGTGTGCAGGGAGCGGAGCGGGATTACGTCTCAACGGGCATGGAGGTAAATCCTGCGAATTGGCGACTGAGCGTCGGCTATACGCTACGGGTCAGCAATGCGCCCAATGCCGAGGAAAAGCGCGACTATCTGTTCAACACGAGCCTCGGCTATGAGTTCGGAAACGGCGTTCGCCCCGAAATCGGCTACCGCGTCAGGAGCATCGACAGCCTTGAGGTGTACGAGATTACCTCACGGGTTCTGTACGTCTATAAATTTTGATCCAGGATCGATTAAGCATATTGGGGCGATATCTTTATAGAGATCTGTCTGGCGGTATTTGCGGATCAGATTGCATTCTTAAACATTCCACCGCAACCATTACCAACTCATAGGCCAGTCCATTCCCGCAGGCGCGGATTTCCTCGGCGGCACGTTCAAGAAACATGGCAAGGGCTTGCGGTGATGACGCCTGCTCTTTGGCGTGCCAGCGTTCAGGGTAAATGATCATTGATCACCCCCTTTCACGCCGAAACCGAGGAAACCTGAAGCGCCCGTGCGAGAGAGGCGTCAGCTTGATGCAGATGAATAATCAAATCGGGGATGAGGAAATCCAGAATTTTGGCAGCAGCGACAAAGTCGCCTTTGTCGCAGAGTGCCTCTTTCAGGTTATTGGCTATTCTTCTTGTTTCATAATGGGTTGCCCTGTGGCGCTCATCTTCGTGATCGCCCGCCTTTGTGAACAGCGTTTCCTCAAAAAGAAAATGCTGTTCGTTGACTTCCTCAAATTCCGCGAAAGCAATTTGAGCGGCTCCCAGGAGCCGCGCTTCCACAGCAGCGGCCACGGTGTCCAGTCGCATGAATAGCAGATGATGGGCCTCATCCAGTTCGGGGATGCCCAATATCATGCTGTCTGTCCATCTGAGCCGCATGGCCGCCGCTTTCGCCGATCCAATCAGCAAGGGTGTCATTGCCGCGTGATGGCGTGTATCCGTAGCGGCTACGGAGGCGCGAGAAAGCTGTTCTGCGAATGGTGTCGTGTTACACGACAGCCGCCTTCTCCATCAGCAGCCCAGCTTCCAGGCCAGCAGCCATAACGGCATCGCCCATCGGCCTACGCACTTCCTCGGGCAACGTCACGGCGGTGCGCCATGAGCCGTCAGGCGCGCGGTAATTGGGAAGGGTGATTTCGGTCTTGCTGCCATCGGCACGAACCTGAACGCCGTGCAGGATGACGGACACGCCATCAATGAGCAGTTCCACATCGGCCAGCGCCAGCAGGCGTCCAGCATGAACGGGCGTGATGGTCAAAACGGTGATGGTGGCCGTGCTGGTTTCCATGCCTGAAAAATATCATGGGAGGCATTGCCCACAAAAGCGAAGACCCCCGACTGCTTGGCAGGCGGAGGCTTCGCTGGTTAGGCCGCTTGGGAGCTTGGCGGCGACTGGTTGGGTGTCGGGTTACACGACACGGGGTTGGAGGTGGCCGCACTGGTCGGCGGCGACTGGTTGGGTGTCGGGTTACACGACACGGGGTTGGAGGTGGCCGCACTGGTCGGCGGGGACTGGTTGGGCGTCGTGTTACACGACACGGGGTTGGAGGTGACCGCACTAGTCGGCGGGGACTGATTGGGCGACGGTGTTTGGGTTGTAGTGCGCAAACGGTTGCGAAGCTTAAATTTGAGGACCATGCTTTCAAGCTGCATCAACAGTCCGCGCACACTGCCGCCGTGCGTTTCGGCAAAATGCTTGATTTGCTGATCGCTCATCGACAGCCCTTCCGCATTCAGCACCCGCTTCACCAGGGGGACGAGCTGCTGAACAGGAAGAGGGTCGAACAGAAACGCCTCTGACCGACTTTGAATTCCACCGTCCAGTTTGTTGATGGTGTTTGTAGTAAAGATAAACATTGCGCTCTCGATGAATTCGTCCAGAACGCCCTTCAACGAAAACTGTGCGGCTGCAGTAAGCTGTTCGGCTTCGTCAATGATGACAAACTTCGCGCCAATTTTGTTCCATGATACGTAATTCAGGAAATCTTCAATTGCACGAACCTCATTAATCCCGCGAACCATACTTCCATTGATAAAGCGCACATCATTCACTTCATCAACATCATCAACAACGGCCTTCGGCAACAGGCTGGCGACTGTCGTCTTGCCAGTCCCGAAAGTTCCATGAAGAATAATATGATTAAAGCGAACTGCATTTTCATAGAGCTTAATGCCAATTTCCGTATCAGTGTCGGGATACACGACATCAGCAAGGCACTTAGGCTTGTACTTAGTAACAAACGAAACCATTTTCTTTCTCCTAGCGGCTGGTGGATTTGTGCTGGAGGAGCGCCGCACCCCTCCAACACTGTTGGCCTGTTTTAGGCCGCAACATTAGCCTCAGTATTTTCATCATCTGCCTTGTAGGTGATTTCAAATTTTACACTGCTAATATCAATATTGCCGTCGTCATCATGGATATTGATATCTTCAGCCTCCTGTTCCGCCTTCTGTGCTGCCGCAAGCCGCCCATCAGGGGAATATTCCCACTTCCTCTTCTCTTCATCATCCTTCATTTTCCGCTCAATTGCCCGCTTTTCAGTCGCCTTATTCTTCTTAACGCACTTGCCAACGGACTTTTCCAGCAGCTTTTTTTCTTCGTCCTTGCGTGCCTTTTCTTCGGAGGCAACGACCTTAATGACCTGCGACTTTGCGTGGTCGTCGTTGACCTTGCCGACGAACTTGACGACGCTCAGGCTGCGATCAGGCGCAATGCGGGCAAGCACCATCACGTAGCCAGTTCCTTCGGGAAACTTGGAGCTGGGGGCAGTGGTGATGATGGCGGGCGTCTTGCTCAGCTGCGCATCGGCCTTGGTGAAAGCCTCAGTGCTTTTGGTCGATCCCGAGGAAGTGCTGCCACCCGTCGTGTTGCCAGTCCGAATAGCCTCAATGCCGCCCTTGTTCTTGACCCATGCCGTAAAGTCCGCGGTCGCTTTGCCCTTGTCTTCGTGCGCGGCCCGCATCACCGTCGCGTAGGAGCTGACGCGGCGGCGGTCATTGTCCCCGAAGATCAGCTTCATCAGCTTATTCGCGGGATGCAGCGTGGAGATGAACTTGATGCTATTCGCCTCCAGCAGCTTATCAACCTGGTCAACCAGAAACACATTGGCGACCATCTGCTTGTACACATCAAAGCAGGCGCTCAAGATCGTGTAGAGCTTGGCATTGCTGGCTGCGAGTTCGGTCGCTTCCCAGCTGACGCGCTGCTTGATGAGATTCTTGCAAGTAGTGGCGATGGAAGTATTAGAATTATTCATAATGTAGCTCTCCTTTATATTGTCAGGCTTGGCGCCGATCTCGTCGGTCAAAATTCAGCCGTGACGGTGTTTTTATTGATATTGGCTTTACGGGCAGCGCGGACGCCACATACACGCAATAGCCAAATTATATTAGTGCAATTAAGCGCTTAAGATGTGTCGTTAGGCATGGTTATCCTCCTCTGCTCATTTGCAGTTAAAATCCGAGATGGAGCAGCGCTGCGATGTAAAGTAAAAAACTATAAATTAGGCGCAAATATATCTTAGCGATGACATTGAATATCGTCGCAGTTCTTTTGCATCGATGTTTATGGAAGGTTTTAACTTGGCCTGCTGGCCGTGGGTTTTGGCGAAAAAAATACTGACCACTTTGTGATTTGCGGTCAGTTTATTTTTTTAAGGTGTTGCGCTTGACTGATTGGGAGACTACCAGAGCCACAAAATCTGTCAAGGAAAAAGTGAAGAAACATGGTTGACGAAGACTGTATTTTTATGGCAGCCACTCTGGCGTGACCTAGTCATTTGATTTCCCGTGATATTATTTTTTAGGCCGCTTAACAGGCTGCGGAAAAACTCTCGTCATTCCCGCGAAAGCGGGAATCCATGCATCAGCAACTCAATATCTTGTATCTAATCCCTCTCTTGCATCAACATGGCCCCCCACCTGCGCGGGGGTGACGATAGAAAGGGAGAGGGAACGAGTTTTTCCGCACCCTGTTAAATCTTGCTGGGAAGTTAACACGGCAAGGCTCAATTTCATCCTTACAGGCCTCTGTCGTGTAACCCGACACCCCCTGCCGTAGGTTAAACCTACACCTGCCTTTCGGTTGTCCAGCTCGGCGATCAGACCATAGTGTGTTCGTCATGTATTCCTATTTGGAGGATGTGATAATGAGTGCATTGGACAAGCTGAAGCTGAGCGAAAAGACCCGACGTGCTGTTGTGGCCACGCCTGAAGGGCGCCTGCGGCACAAGCTGGTGGAGGCCATCAACCAGCAGATCGCTGCTGCGGAAGCGATGCAGAAGGGCGAAGGATTTGAAATTCGGCGCAAGCGCTGGACGAAGGACAGCGAGGGCAACAAGACCCTGCAAGACCGACTGGTCAAATTTCGCCCCTGGTACTGGCAGGAGGCCAATGGCGCGTTCATGCTGGAAGTGCGCTACGGCAACAAGATCATCGAGATCAAGCCGAAGAAGACGGCCATTGAGATCGGCGATGTGGCGGAACTGGTCCCGACGCTGACGCTGGTGCGCGATGCGGTGGTTGCTGGCGAACTGGACAAGCAGTTGGCCGCGATGAAGGGACGCTTCGGCAAGAAGCTCGCTTAACGCCAAACAGCCCCGTACAAGCGGGGCTGTTTCCATGAGTGCCGTACTGCATTCCCAACAATTCCCCGGCGTGTACGACGCGCAAAGGCCCGCTGCGGCGGTGGCCTATAAGCGGCAATCTCAGTTCCGTTCACACAGGCGCGCGCATGGTGCGCCGAACTGAGTTGGACAGCCATGTAGCCGCCGCCACATCTCAAACGGTGTAAGAACGTAGAATGCGCCAAACACACAGAAGACTATGATTGATGCATTCCAAATAATATTGCCAAATTCAATATTAATTACAATGTATGAAATAATAGCGATGATTAAAGACGCAAGCAGCCATAGCATTAATGATGGTATTTTATACAGTGTGCACAGAGTGTGTTTATTTTTATTTGAAAGTATCATTATTCGCTCTCTTCGCATCGCGGTGGGGCCCAGGGGGGGGCAGGCAGAGCCGCCAACCAAGTGCTCATTTTCTCAGTTTGAGGGTGTATTGTCCATTCGTAGAATTTACGCTAAAACTTTAGTATTGGTCTGCGTGGTTGTCTTTGCCTCGTCCCAGCAATCATGGCGAGCCTGGGGGGCTAATCCCGCTAAAACACTGGCCCAAAAATTCACTTTTTGTTCGGCGCGCGTTCCGAATGACGCACCCATATTCTGATTGCCGAACCGTGGCGGTCGGCATCAGAGACAGGGGATGCCCAGCCTGTCGTGTAACACGACAACTCAGGGCTTCTTTTTCGGATTGGGCGGTCGCTTCAGCTTCTTGAGCTTCTCCGCATCCAGCGTCAGCCAATCAATGTCCGTGTTGAATTCGTTGGCCCTGCTCACCGACGTGTCGTGTCCGTAATAGCGGTGGATCATGTCGGGGCTTGTGCCCATGTTGATGGCGACCAGCCGATCCGAAACGCCCTCGTTGAGTTTCAACGTGGCATAGGTATGGCGCAGGCAATACGGGGTAAATGGGTCGCCTTGCACGTCGGTTTCCATCTTCAGCGCCTTCAACATGGTGTTGAACTGCCGCTTGAACGAAACGACGGCCTCGCCAGTTTCCTGATTGGCCAAGACGAAATCGTCCTCGCCATTGAATTTACTGACATAGCGAAAACCCGACAGCATCGGCCACACGAAACTGTCGCAGCGCACCAGCCTCGTGCCCGTTTTTGTCTCTTTCACAATGGTCAAATAGGCGTGCGGTACGTCATCAACGATCTTGAGGGAGAAGTGCTTCCACTTGATCGGCTGATGCTCTTTCCCTGGCCGAAGTCCCGTGCCGAGAACGAGGTGGATGAAGGCGCTGAACACCAGCCGCTCGTAGGTAAGCTTTTCCGACTGAGTGTCGGGGAAGCTGTTGCAGTAGTCCAAGATGGCCTTGGCCTGTTCCTTGGTGAATGAGGGGCGCCGCTTCACCGCGCCCTTATCCCCTCGTGTCGTCTTTTGCCCGATGTTCGGCATGCGCGAACCATCAAGGAAGTCGTGGTTGACCGCGAATTTGAAGATTTGCCGCAGCACAGTGTCTTCCGCATCGCCCTTGCCCTTGCTGGCGACCTTCTTTTCCCGCGTATAGGCGGTGCCATCGGCCCTTCGGATTGTCTCTTCCCGCTGCTCGGCACCAGGGCCTGTCTGCCAAAATGCCGCTCGCCATATCTCGTAATCGGCCAAGGTCTTTTGGGTGATCTGCGTGATCTTGTGCTTGCCGAAATACGGGATGTGGTAGCGCTTCACGATCTTCGTGTAGTCGCTGATCTTGCGGGGCTT
Organism: Magnetospirillum sp. SS-4; assembly: GCF_902729425.1. Taxonomy (GTDB): domain Bacteria; phylum Pseudomonadota; class Alphaproteobacteria; order Rhodospirillales; family Magnetospirillaceae; genus Phaeospirillum. The sequence goes on from NZ_CACVCH010000013.1 coordinate 41,495, forward strand.
GTTGGTCGGATCGCGGCCAATGGCAGCAAGCCAAAGCTCGGCAACCGACTTGAAGGACTTGGTGTTCGGATCAAGCCCTTGTTCTGTCAGCACCTCGGCCCGCATCTTCTCCCGACGCGCCCATTCCACGGCCTTGTCAAAATTGCGCTCGCCCGTGCTGCGCACAAAGGCGTTGCCATCCTCCCTGACAATCCGTGCTTGCCACATGCTGCTGTTGGGCCGCTGGTAGATCGCTATCGCCCTATCATCAAGGTAGAAATATTCCGTCTTCTTTTCACGGGGCATTTCACACCAAAACAGCTAATAATTGTAGTCACAGCTCGCGCACTCGCTGCGAGCTTATGTGAAAAGAGTGTGAAATGCAAAAAGCCGCTTTTCAGCGGCCCTGCATCATTGATTTTATTGGGAAAAATGGTGCCGGCGAGAGGACTCGAACCCCCGGCCCGCGCATTACGAATGCGCTGCTCTACCAACTGAGCTACGCCGGCCCATGACGTGGCGCGGACGTTACCGCCGCCGCCGCCGATTTGCAAGCACCGCCGTCGGACAGGGCTGGGCAACGGGTCCGGGTCAACCGCCGCCCAGAGCCGGAACCGCCGCTCCGAGGTATCCACGGCGGGATGAATCGTGCTAAAGCTTCCCGCCTTTCCAATGTGACGTGGTGTCGAGGTTGATGGTGAAGCGCTGGTTGCCGTGGCTGCTCAAGGGCGTGCTGTCGGTCGGACTCATCTGGTTCGCGTTCCGGAATATCGATCTCGACGCCGCCTGGGTTCAGGCCAGGACGATCGACCCCGCCATGCTGGCCCTCGCCCTCGGCCTGGGGGTGCTTCAGATCCTGCTGGGGGCGGTGCGCTGGTGGCTGGTGCTGCGCGCGCTGAAGGCGGCCTTCTCGGCGACCCAGGCCCTGCTGGTCTATTACATCGGCGTCTGCTTTTCCATCGTCACCCCGGTGGCCGGCGACGCCCTGCGCATGTGGAAGGCGCATCGGTCCGGACTGTCGCTGAAGGGCAGCGTCAATTCGGTGATGCTGGAGCGGGTGGTGACCATCCTGGGGCTGGTGCTGCTGGTGGCGGCGACCCAGCCGCTGCTGCTGTCCCGCGTCCCCGACATTCCCGGCTCCTGGGTGTTCCCGCTGCTGTCGGTGGCCGGGGTCGCCGGCATCGTGCTCCTGAGCCAGTTGGACCGGCTGCCCCAGACCCTGCACCGCTGGCGGCTGGTGCGCGGCCTCGCCCATCTGGCCGGCGACACCCGCCTGCTGTTCCGCCAGCCGGGATGGAGCGGCGGCACCCTGGCGGTCGCCATCATCGGGCACGCCAACCTGTCGGTGGTGGCCTATGTCCTGGCCCTGGGGCTCGGACTGGGGGACAAGGTCGACATGATCGATTGCCTGGTGCTGGTGCCGCCGGTGATCCTGGCCCTGACCCTGCCCATTTCCATCGCCGGATTCGGCGTGCGCGAGAACGTCATGAAGGTGGCCTTCGGCTATGTCGGCGTCGACGAGACCTCGGCGACGGTGCTGGGGCTGCTGTTCGGACTGAGCGGCATGATCACGGCCCTGCCGGGCGGCGTTCTCTGGCTGTTGTCCGCCGACCATCCCAGGCCGGAGGAAATCGCCGAGGTCGAACATGCCGTCGAGGACGCCGCCGAGAAGGCATAGGGGGCACGCCCCGGACGGACGGACGGAGCGGAAGGGAGGCCGAGGCATGACCAAGGCGCTGGTCGTTCTCAGCGATGCGCGCTTCAGCCTGCTGCGCAGCACCTGCGCCGAACTGGCCGAAGGGCTGGCCGAACTGGGCGTCGAGGCGGCGCTGGCCTGCTTTCCCGACCCCGCCGACGGACAGGCGGCGTTCGAGGCGGGCTATGATCGGGTCCTGGCCCGCATCCAGGCCATGGTCGATGCGGACGACGATTTCTTTCTCGTCGACCTCAACTGCAAGCTCAGCTACACGTCCCTGCGCCGACGCCGGCCGTTGCGGCGGTTCAGTTACGTCACCGACGCGCCGTGGAGCCAGTTCGACCATATCCATTCCGTCGGCGACGACACCACCATCAGCTATGTGGACCGCCACCACGCCGCTTTTCACCAGCGTTTCGCCAGCGGACGGCGGACGGTGTTCATGCCCCACGGCGGACCGCCGCCCGACCCGGCCTGGCATGACGAACGCCCCATCGACGTCCTGTTCATCGGCAATCTGGCCCCGCCTTGCCGCATGGAACAGTTCGAGGCGGCGCTGGCGCCGCTGCCGGAACCGCTTGGCCGCGCCGCCCGGCTGGCCCTCGACATGGTTCTTTGGGATGGCGGCGAGCCGTTCACCGCCCTCGATGGAGCGCTGGCGGCGGAAGGGCTGACCCCGGAAGGCCTGGGGCTGAGGCCATTCCTCGACCTGCTGCGCTTCCTGTCCGCCTTCGCCGAATCCCACGCCCGCCACCGCCTGCTGACCGGCCTGGGGCGGGTCAGGATCACCGTGGCCGGCCGGGTCGCGCCCGGCTTTTTCGACACGGTGCCGGACAACGTCCATCTGCTTGGAATGGTCGACGAGGCGGCGGCGCTGGCGCTGATGCGGCGAAGCCGCATCCTGCTGAATTCGGTGACGGTGTTTCCCGCCGGCTCGCACGAGCGCGTCTGGTACGCCATGGCCTGCGGCGCCGCCGTCTGCACCGAGCGCAGCAGCTTCATCGGGGAAACCCTGGATTGGGGGACCCATCTGCTGGACGCGGCCGACGCCATCGCCAGCGGCGGCGACACCCTGGCCGAAGCCCTGGCCGCCCCGCCCGGCGTGCTGGAGATGGCGCGGGCGGCGCGGATTCCCTATTCCGCCAATCATACCTGGCGGCGCCGCGCCGGCATCATCCGCCGGGCGATGACCGGGGGCTGAGCCCTTCCCCGCCCGTCATTCGCCGATCAGCGCCAGCCAGTCCCGTTCGGTCAGGGTCGCGACGCCCAATTTGGCGGCCTCGGCCGCCTTCGACCCCGCATCGAGGCCCACTACCACGTAATCGGTCTTCCTCGATACGCTGCCCATCACCTTGGCGCCCAGGGCCTCGGCGCGGGCCTTGGCCTCGGGCCGGGTCATGGCGGTCAGGGTGCCGGTGAACACCACCGCCTTGCCGGCCACCGGCGACGCGGCGGCCTCCACCACCCTGGCGTCCTCGACCCGACCGCCCAACGCCTCCATGGCTTTCTTCAGTTCGCCCAGAGCATTGACGTTGTGGCCCTCGGCAAAGAAGTCGAGCAGGTCGCGGGCGACGGCGGGGCCGATATCCTCGATGGAGGTCAGTTCGGCCAGCGCGGCATCCCCCCCCTCCATCGCCGCCATCCAGGATTCCAGGCTGCCGTAATGGCGCGCCAGCCGTTTGGCGGTGGCCTCGCCGACCTGGCGGATGCCGAGAGCGAAGATGAAGCGTTCCAGCCCGATGGTGGCGCGTCCGGCAATCGCCTCGAACAGTTTTTCGACCGAGCGCTTGCCCCAGCCGTCGCAATTCTCCAGCTTCCGGAGCGGACTTTCGTCGTTGGTCTTTTTCAGCCGGAAGATGTCGGCCGGGCTTCGGACCCAGCCCAGGTCCCACAGGAACTCGATGGCCTTGTCGCCCAGCCCCTCGATGTCGAAGGCGTTGCGCGAGACGAAATGCTTCAGCCGCTCCTTGGCCTGGGCGGCGCAGGTCAGCCCGCCGGCGCAGCGGCGGATGACTTCACCCTCGGGCCGCACCGCCTGGGCGCCGCAGACCGGACAATGGTCGGGAAAGGCGAAATCCGCCGCACCGCGCGGCGTGTTTTCCACCACGCCGACGATCTGGGGAATGACGTCGCCGGCCCGCTGGACGATGACGGTATCGCCGACCCGGACCCCCTTGCGGGCAATTTCATCCTCGTTGTGGAGTGTGGCGTTGGACACCACCACGCCGCCCACATTGACCGGCGTGAGGCGGGCGACCGGGGTCAGCGCCCCGGTACGGCCCACCTGGATCTCGATGGCCTCCAGCAGGGTTGTCGCCTGCTCGGCCGGGAATTTGTGGGCGATGGCCCAGCGCGGCGAACGCGACCTCATGCCCAGGCGGCGCTGAAGCTCCAGGTCGTCGACCTTGTAGACGATGCCGTCGATGTCGTAGGGCAGTCGGGCGCGGCTCGCCGCCATCTCGTCGTGGAAGGCCAGCAGCGCCGCCACGTCGGGGCAATGCCGGACATGGGGATTGACGGCGAAGCCCCAGGCCTTAAGCCGTTGCAGATACTGCCAATGGCTGGCGGCAACCGGCTCGGACGTCTCGCCCATGGCGTAGGCGAACAGGCTGAGCCGGCGGCCGGCGGTGACGGCGGAATCGAGCTGGCGCAAGGACCCGGCAGCGGCGTTGCGCGGATTGGCGAAGACCTTGCCGCCCTCCGCCTCCTGACGCTGGTTCAGCGCCAGGAAATCGGCCTTGGACATGTAGACCTCGCCCCGGATCTCGATCAGGGCGGGGGCCTCGCCGTCCAGCCGGCGGGGCAGTTCGGCCTCGGGCAGGGTCAGCACGTTGCGGGTGACGTCCTCGCCCTCGGCGCCGTCGCCCCGCGTGGCGGCCTGGACCAGGATTCCCCGTTCGTAGCGCAGGTTGATGGACAGGCCGTCGATCTTGGGCTCGGCCACGTAGGCCGGCGACGCCGCCAGTTCCAGCCCGAGAAAGCGCCGCACCGTTCCGTCGAACTCGATGACGTCCCCGGCCGAGAAGGCGTTGTCCAGCGACAGCATCGGCACACGGTGGCGCACCGTGCCGAAGCCCTCGGCCGGGACGGCGCCCACGGCGCGCGATGCCGGACTTTTCGCCGCCAGTTCGGGAAAGCGCGCCTCCAGTTCCAGCAGGCGCCGCCTGGCCGCGTCATAGACGTCGTCCGTGACCTCGGGGGAATCGGCGCCGTGATAGGCCCGGTCCCAGCGGGCGATGCGCTCGGCCAGTTCGCTGTGCTCGATGCGGGTCTCGAAATCGGCCAGCACTATGATTGATCGCCCCGATAGACGGTGACGCGGTCGCGGCCCTGGCGCTTGCCGTCGTAAAGCGCCTGATCGGCCTGTTCCAGCGATTCCTCCACCGAGAGGTCGGCCGACAGCAAGGTGATGCCGAAGGTGGCGCTGACCGGAATCGGGGTGCCGGCCTTGTCGGCCACCGCCAGGACATTGAGCGAGGCGCGCATGCGTTCCAGCACCATGATCCCGGCCTCCAGATTGGCGGCGGGCAGGCAGACCAGGAACTCCTCGCCGCCATAGCGGTAAAGGATGTCGTAGGGCCGCACCGCGCCGCGCAGACTTTCGGCGACGGCGCGCAGGACCTTGTCGCCGGTGGCGTGGCCAAAGGTGTCGTTGATGCGCTTGAAATGGTCGATGTCCACCAGACCGACGCAGCAGGGCTGCTTCAGCCGGATGGCGCGGTCGCGCTCGCTGACCAAATGGGTCATCATGGTCTGGCGATTGCCCAGCCCGGTCAGCGGATCGACGGTGGCCAGGGTCCGCCACGCCTCGCGCTCCAGATTCTGGGCGGCGGTGCCGAAGGCCAGGACCAGCGCCATCATCGCCTCGTAATCCGAGGTGGTGATGGTCTGCCCCGCCACCGCCCGGTCGGTGATGCAGTCGGCGGTCTGGTGAATCTCGCGGTGCAATTCCCCCAGCAGGTCGAAACCGGCGAAGCCGCCCAGGGCGCTTCCGGCGGAGGCGCCCTCGTACCACTCCTCGAACGGACAGGCGGTGGCGGCGTCGGACTGGCCGCCGCCGTCGCTCCAGTTGAGAATGGCGCTGTACCAGCCGCGCAGCCAGTCCATGTGTCCGCTCAGCGCCCGCTGATAGTCGCTGAGGCCGGAGAATATCTTTTCCGCCTGAAGCAGCGGCGGCATCTCGGCATGCATGTCAGTGCTCCTCGCGCCAGGAGGCCATGGCCTGTCTCGCCAAGGTCGGCGGGGCGAAGTGCAGCCCCTGGCCCGTCGCATAGCCGAGATCGAGCAGGGTGGCGGCGGTCTCGGCGTCCTCGATGCCCTCGGCCACCACGTCGATGTCCAGACGGCGGCACAGGTCGAGAATACCCTGAAGAATGGCCCGCTGTCGCGAGGAGGCATGGCAGCCCTGCACCAGCGAGCCGTCGACCTTGACGATGTCGAAATGCTGGCGGCACAAGACGTTGATGGAGGACAGGCCGGTACCGAAATCATCCAGGGCCATCCGGACCCCCAGGTTCCGCAGTTCGGTCATGCTGCGCCCGGCCGCGTCCATGTCGTCGATCAGGGCGGTTTCGGTCACCTCCAGGCACAGCCGCGACGGCGCCAAGCCGTGCTGATCCAGCATGCGCCGCAAGGTGGCGGCCAGATCGCGATCCTGGAACAGCCAGCCAGAGAAATTGACGGTGACGAACGGGGCGTCCGGGGCGTCCCCCAGGTGGGAGGCCACCGTCATGGCGCGGTCGGTCATGGTGAGGTCGATGCGCCGGATCAGGCCGGTGCGCCGGGCCATGGGCAGAAAATCGAACGGCCGCATCAGGCCCATGGTTTCCGACCGCCAGCGCGCCAGGGATTCGTAGCCCAGGGCGGCGCCGCTGCGCAGGTCGACGATGGGCTGGAGATAGGGCTCGATCTCGCCGCTGATGATGGCCTCGGCGATATTGCGTTCCACCACCAATTCGTTGTAGCCCGCGCCCAGATCCGAGGATCGCAGGGCGACGATGTCGTCGCCGGCGATCAGCGAGGCCTGGGTGTCGCGCAGGCGCCCCACCAGCTTGCGCATCAGTTCGGCGAAGAACGGATCGGATTTGGCGATGACCTGCTGAATCTGCTCGGCCGAGACCTCCACCAGCAGGCAGTTGCCGATGGCGGTGGCGGTGGCGGAACGGGGCGAGCCGTCGATCACGCCCATTTCGCCGAAGACCTCGCCCGGTCCCAGCATGGCCAGGGTCTGGCCGCCGCCGTCCGGTCCGACCGAGATTTCGACCGTGCCTTCCTCGATCAGGAAGGCCGCGTCGGCGGGCTCGCCCTCTGAAAAGATCAGATCGCCGGCGTCGATCTTCCTGGTCCGCATTCCGAAAGTCTCCCGAGGCTGTCTCCCGGCGGAGGCTGCACCCAGCCGCCGGCCTAGTCAACCATGCCGGAAGCGGATTGGCTAGCATCGGCCACTTCCACCCGGTTCCGGCCCATGGCCTTGGCCCGGTACAAGGCGGAATCGGCCTGGTCCAGCAGGGCGGACACGTCCGCCTGGGCGACGTCGCCGCGATCGAGGCAGGCGATGCCGATACTGACCGTCATGCCGAACTGATGCCCATGGGACGGCCGCACCACCACCTCGTCCACCTGATGGCGCAGGCGTTCGGCGATGACGCAGGCGCCGTCGCGTCCGGTGTTGGGCAGGGCGACGGCGAATTCCTCGCCGCCCAGCCGGCCCAGGATGTCGTATTCACGCAGGCAAAGCCGGCAGGCGGCGACGAAGGCCCGCAACGCCTCGTCGCCGGCGGCGTGGCCGAAGGTGTCGTTGACGCGCTTGAAATGATCGATGTCGAGCGCCAGCAGCGCGAAGGAACGGCCCATCCGCCGGGCGTGATCCAGTTCCAGCCCGGCGAGATGGTGAAAATGGCGGCGGTTGGCGATGCCGGTCAGGGAATCGCGGGTGGCCAGCACCTCCAGTTCCGCCACATGCTGCCGGGTGTCGCAGAAATCGCGCAACGACAGCGCCAGGTCGGCGACGCCGCCATCCTCGCCCAGCACCACCGGCACCCGCTCGATGGCCAGACGCAGAAGGGCGGTGGCCTCGTCGTCCCGGTCTCCGCAGGCCGTCGGATAGGCCCCCACCGCCAGCCAGCCGCCGCCGACCGGCAGCACCAGCCGCTGCCAGGTCTCAACCCGGCCGCCGTCGAACGGCGCGGTATAGGAACGCCACAGCGGCCGCCCCACCTGCCGGGCATAGGCGTATTCGAATTCCAGCATGCCGCGCCGCTCGGCCGGCAGCACGTCGGCCGGCAGCACGTCGATGACGCAACCGGTCAGGTCGGCGCCGAAATGCCGGGTGAAGGCGGCGCCGTAATGGACATAGCGGTTCCCCGCCGGTTCGGCCTCGATGACCAGCAGATGCGGGGCGTGCCGGGCGAAATGGGCGGCCGGGTCGGCGATATTGCCGCCCGCCGCCCGCCATTCGGCCAGCAGGTCGAGCAAGCGCGCGTCCATGACCTTGGCGATAAGAGCGGAGGCTGTCGTTGCCTGCATGAAAAGACTCCTGGCAGACGAGGCGGATTGATAGCACGATTATCGTTAACGACCCCTTCACGAGCCTCCGTCCGCAAGGATCACCATGCCATCCATGCCCCCGTCGGGTCTCGCCCGCGACCTGTTCCTGGCCACCCGGCCCATGTTCCTTCCCGCCTCGGCGATACCGGTGGCGGTGGGAACCGCCTGGGGCATGCACCAGTCCGGCAGGCTGGACCCGGCGGTGCTGGCGCTGACCCTGGCCGGAATGGCGCTGCTGCACGCCGGCGCCAACGTGATCAACGATGTCGGCGACGAGATCAACGGCAGCGACCGCCTCAATCACGACCGCATCCCTCCGTTCACCGGCGGATCGCGCATGATCCAGGATGGCCGCCTCGACCTGCGGACCATGGCGGTGTGGGGAACGCTGCTGCTGCTGGCCGGCGCCGGCGTCGGCATGGCGCTCTACACGATCAAGGGGCCGCTGGTGCTGGTGTTCGGCGTGGTGGGCGGCGGGCTGGCGCTGGCCTATTCCCTGCCGCCGCTGGCGCTGGCGTCGCGCGGACTGGGCGAACTGGCGGTGGCGGCGGGATTCGGCCTGCCGGTAACCGCCACCGCGTGGTTGCAGGGCGGCGCGTTCAGCCTTGCCGGCATCCTGGCGGCGGCGGTGGTGGGATGCTGGACCGCCGCTATCCTGATCTGCAATGAGGTTCCCGACAGCAAGGCCGACGAAGCCGCCGGCAAGCGGACCCTGGTGGTGCGTCTCGGCGCCAGGAGCGCGCCGTCCCTCTATGTCGCGGTCCACGCCGTGGCGGCGGCGCTGCAACTGGCGTTGGGCTGGCTGTCCCACCTGCCGCCGTGGGCGACGGTGCCGCCGCTGCTGATCATGCTGGCGGCATTGGCGGCGGCGCCGCTGATGCTGGGCGGCCGCGGCGGCCAGTTGGCCGCCATCCGCATCACCCTGGCGATTCACCTGCTGGGCGGAAGCTGGCTGGTCGCCGCCGCGCTGGTATGACGCCGGGCGCGGCCCAGACGGCCGCGCCCGGATGACTCGTTTCCAGTCCCTCAATCGCCGGGCGCATTCCTCCGGAATGCTTGGCTTTCGCGCCATGTGGCGCGCCGGGCGTCGCCCGCAACTCCTCGCCAATGAATTCATTCATTGGCTCGTCAATATTATACATTAAACAGGAAGTGGAAGATGTCGCCGTCCTGGACGAGGTATTCCTTGCCCTCCAGCCGCATCTTGCCGGCCTCCTTGGCGCCGGCCTCGCCGCCGCAGGCGATGAAGTCGTCATAGGCGATGGTCTCGGCGCGGATGAAGCCGCGTTCGAAATCGGTGTGGATGACGCCGGCCGCCTGGGGGGCCTTGGCGCCCTTCTGCACCGTCCAGGCGCGGGCCTCCTTGGGACCGACGGTGAAGAAGGTCACCAGGTGCAGCAGTTCGTAGCCGGCGCGGATGACGCGGGCCAGGCCGGTCTCCTCCAGCCCCAGGGTTTCCAGGAACTCCCGGCGCTCGTCCTCCGAGGCCAGTTGCGCCACCTCGGATTCGATGGCGGCCGAGATCACCACGTGGAGGTTGCCCTCGGCGGCGGCGAATTTGGCCACCCGCTCGGAATACTCGTTGCCGGCGGCGGCCGAGGCCTCGTCGACGTTGCAGGCGTAGACCACCGGCTTGGTGGTCATCAGGCCGAGCGTGCGCAGGATGCGGCGCTCCTCCTCCGAGTCGAAGGAGACGACGCGGGCCGGCTTGCCCTCGCGCAGCACCGCCAGCAGCGGCGTCATGACGTCGACCTGGGCCTTGGCCTCCTTGTCGCCGTTCCTGGCCTTCTTCTCCAGCGGCACGATGCGGCGTTCCAGCGAATCCAGATCGGCCAGCATCAGTTCGGTCTCGATGGTCTCGGCATCGCGCACCGGATCGACCGAGCCTTCCACATGGGTGATGTCGTCATCCTCGAAGCAGCGCAGCACATGGACGATGGCGTCGACCTCGCGGATATTGGCCAGGAACTGGTTGCCCAGCCCCTCGCCCTTGGAGGCGCCGCGCACCAGACCGGCGATGTCGACGAATTCCAGCTGGGTGGGGATCTCCTTCTGGCTTTTGGCGATGGCCACCAGCTTGTCCAGGCGCGAATCCGGCACCGCCACCCGGCCCACATTGGGCTCGATGGTGCAGAACGGGTAATTGGCCGCCTGCGCCGCCGCCGTCGAGGTCAGCGCGTTGAACAGGGTGCTCTTGCCCACATTGGGAAGCCCGACGATGCCGCAATTGAAACCCATGAAGGTCCTCGTTCTTGCTAGAGCGCGAAACGGCTGATGCCGTCGCGGATGAGGGGAACGTTGAAATTGATCAGGAAACCGAGCCGCTTTTCCGCCAGCTTGAGATAGGTCAGTATTTGGGCGCGGTGAACCGGAATGATCCGTTCCACCGCCTTGATCTCGATAATCACCGCATCCTCGACCAGGATGTCCAGCTTCAGGGCGGCGTCGATCACCTCTCCGTCGTAGATTACCGGCAACGGCACCTGACGTCTGGCCTGAAGACCGCGCTTGGCGATCTCGTGTGCGATGCAGTGCTCATACACCGATTCCAGCAAACCCGGACCGAGCGTCCGGTGAACCTGGAAGGCACAATCAACGATCACCTTCGCTAGGGGATCGAGATGGTTCGGTACATCAACCATCTTGGTGTCCTTGGTGCCTTGGTGGTGAAAAATCGTTGCTTTCACGGTCCCGGCCGGTGGTGGACCGGTCGCCGCAGGTTCTACCACCAAGACACCAAGGACACCAAGAGGACCTGCCGGCGGCTTCCCTCGAACCCGATCAGAAAGATCGCGAATGGATTATTCTTTCTTGTTTCCCGTCATGGCCGCCCGCAGCGCCTCGGCGAGGCTGCCGCCGGGCTGGGCGGTTGAATCCCGAGGCTCCGGAGCCGGGGCGGCCGCCGCCGGCTTTTCCTTTTTCGGCCGGGGCGGCGCGGTCAGATGCGCCACCCGCGTCATGAAGCCGGCATCGTCGCCCGCGACCAGCATGGGAAAGGCGGCGGCCACCGCGTCCAGCAGCGGCGTCAGCCAGGCCTCGTCCGCCTTGGCGAAATCGTGCAGCACATAGCCCGACACCAGATCCCGGTCGCCGGGATGGCCGATGCCCAGCCGCACCCGGCGATAAGTCTGTCCCAGGTGGGAATCGATGCTCTTCAGCCCGTTATGGCCGCCGGCGCCGCCACCGCGCTTGACCTTGAGGCGGCCCGGGACGATGTCGAGCTCGTCATGCAGCACGACGACGTCATCCACGGGAATCTTGAGGAACCGCGCCGCCGCCGCCGCCGACTGGCCCGACAGGTTCATATAGGTCATGGGCTTCAGGACCAGGACCTTGTCGCCGCCGATGGTTCCCTCGGCCAGTTGCCCCTGGAACTTGGCGCGCCACGGCCCAAAGGAATGGCGGCGGACGAGTTCGTCCGCCGCCATGAAGCCGATGTTATGCCGGTTCCTGGCGTATTCGGGTCCGGGATTGCCCAGTCCGACCACCAGCAGCGTCATGTCAGCCGGCGGCCTCTGCCTCGGTGGTCTCGCCACGGGCCACGGTCGGGGCCGCGATGGAAAGCACGGTGGCCTCGGCCGACATGTGATAGAGCTTCACGCCGGCCGGCAGCGCGATGTCCTTCAGATGAACCGACTGGCCGATCTCGAAGCCGGCGAGGTCGATGACGAACTCGTGCGGGATGTTGTCGGGGCTGCAGGTGACGTCGATCTCGTGCAGTTCGAGATTGACGACGCCGCCCTTCTTGATGCCCGGCGACTTGGCTTCGTTGGTGAAGTGGACCGGCACCTTGACGTGGATGGCGTGATCGGCCGAGACGCGCATGAAGTCGACGTGAACCGGCTGGTCGGTCACCGGGTGCATCTGGACGTCGCGGGCAAGGCAGCGATGCTTGCCGTTGGCGCCGAGGTCGACGTCGAACAGCTGGGTGAAGAAGCCCGACTTGGTGATCTGGGCCCACAGGACGCGGGGATCGAGCTGAATGCAGACGGGGGCCTGCTTCTCGCCATAAATGACTCCGGGAACCAAACCGGCGCGACGAGTGGCACGGGCGGCCCCCTTTCCGCTCCGATCGCGCAGCTCGGCGACGATGCTGATAGCTTCGGACATGATGTTCTCCAAGCAAACAGGTATGGGCGCGGCCTCCAGGGGTGCCGCGCGGAAGGGGCCCGTTTACACCGGTTGCGCCGGATTGGCAAGCGCCACGGCACGGGGAACCAGCCCCTTCATCCGTTCGGTCGCCCCGACCAGGGCGGCGCGCACCGGAACCTCCATGGCGGAATGGCCGGCGTCGGGAATGATCCTCAGCCGCGCCAGGGGCCAGGACTGGGCCAGTTCCTCGGCGGTGGCCGGCGGGCAGATGACGTCGTAGCGGCCCTGCACGATGATGGCGGGCAGATGCTGAATCCGCCCCAGCCCGGCCAGAAGCTGATCCGGTTCCAGAAAGCCGTCGTGGATCATGTAGTGGGCCTCGATGCGGGCCATGGCCAGGGTTCCGGGACCGTCCGATTCGTGAGCGGGGCCGATGGCGGATGGAATCAGGCGGGCGCAGGCCTCCTCGTAGCCGCACCAGATTCGCGCCGCCGCCATGTGCACCTCCGGATCGGGGTGGTTGAGGCGGCCCATATAGGCCGACAGCGGATCGGCCCGCTCGGCGACCGGAAGATGGCCCATGAACCGCCGCCACGCCTCGGGAAAGAAATGCCCCATTCCCGACAGGAACCACTCGACCTCGTGGCGGCGGAACAGGAACACGCCGCGCAGCACGAAGCCGGTGCAGCGTTCGGGGTGGGCCTCGCCATAGGCCAGCGCCAGGGTGCTGCCCCACGAGCCGCCGAACAGCAGCCAGCGCCCGATGCCGAGATGGCGGCGCAGGACCTCCATGTCGGCCACCAGATGGGCGGTGGTGTTGGCCTCCACCGAGGCGTGCGGGCGCGAGCGGCCGCAGCCGCGCTGATCGAACAGCACGATGCGCCAGAAGGCCGGGTCGAAGAAGCGGCGATAGGCGGGGGCGGACCCCGCGCCCGGCCCGCCATGGACGAACACCGCCACTGGCCCGTCGGGATTGCCCGAGACCTCCCAATACAGGCTGTGGCCGTCGCCGACCTCCAGCATGCCGAAGGCGTGCGGCTCGAACGGGGGGAACAGGTCCATGACGTCTCTTCGGTTACGGCAACGTCGCCTACTATGCCACGACGCCAGATCATTGACGCGCCTCTTTTGCCGGCCTAAACCGGGCGCCATGAACGTGGACGACTTCGATTTCGACCTGCCCCGCGAGATGATCGCCGAACGCCCGGCCGAGCCGCGCGGCGCGGCGCGCATGCTGCGCGTGACGCCGGACGGCCTCGCCGATGGCAAGGTGGCCGAACTGGCCGGCCTGCTGCGGCCGGGCGACGTCATGGTGTTCAACGACACCCGCGTCATTCCGGCCAGGCTGGCCGGCCGGCGCGGGCTGGCCGGCGTCGAGGTGACGCTGCACCAGCGGGTCGGGCTCGATTCCTGGAAGGCCTTCGCCCGCCCGGCCAAAAAGCTGCGTCCCGGCGACCGCATCGATTTCGCCGAGGGCTTCGCCGCCGAGGTGATGGAAAAGGGCGAGGCCGGCGAGGTCGGGCTTCGCTTCGACCGCTCCGGTGACGATCTGCTGGCGGCGCTGGAGACGTTCGGCCGCATGCCGCTGCCCCCCTATATCCGGAAGGGCGAGGCCGACGACCGCGACCGCGACGACTACCAGACGGTGTTCGCCAGCGCGAAGGGAGCGGTGGCGGCGCCCACCGCCGGGCTGCACTTCACCCCCGAATTGCTGGCCGGGCTGGCCGGGCGCGGGATCGGGCGGGTGACGGTGACCCTGCATGTGGGGGCCGGAACCTTCCTGCCGGTCAAGGTCGACGACACCGACGACCACCGCATGCACGCCGAGACCGGCGTGGTCACCGCCGAGGCCTGCGCCGCCATCAACGCCGCGCGGGCGGCGGGCGGGCGGGTGGTGGCGGTGGGCACCACCTCGCTGCGGCTGCTGGAAAGCGCCGCCGACGAACAGGGAATGCTGCATCCGTTCGACCGGGCCACCGACATCTTCATCACCCCGGGCTACCGCTTCCGGCTGGTGGACGTGCTGCTGACCAATTTCCACCTGCCGCGCTCGACCCTGTTCATGCTGGTTTCCGCCTTCATGGGGCTGGAGCGCATGAAGGCGGCCTACGGGCACGCCAAGGCTTCGGGCTATCGCTTCTATTCCTATGGCGATTGCTGTCTGCTGGAGCGGAGAATCGCGCCATGACTTCCTTTTCCTTCGACCTGCTCGCCACCGACGGCACCGCCCGGCTGGGCCGGATCAATACCGCCCACGGCGCCATCGACACCCCGGCCTTCATGCCGGTGGGCACCGCCGGCACCGTCAAGGCCATGCTGCCCGGATCGGTGGCCGCTACCGGCGCCCAGGTGGTGCTGGGCAACACCTATCACCTGATGCTGCGGCCCGGCGCCGAGCGGGTGGCGCGGCTGGGCGGCCTGCACCGCTTCATGAACTGGCCGGGGCCGATCCTGACCGATTCCGGCGGCTTCCAGGTCATGAGCCTGGCCAAGCTGCGCACGCTGACCGAGGACGGCGTCACCTTCCAGTCCCATCACGACGGATCGAGGCACCACCTGACCCCGGAAAGCTCCATGGCGATTCAGCACCTGCTGGACGCCGACATCACCATGGCGTTCGACGAATGCACCCCGTTTCCCGCCACCGTCGAACAGGCGGCCCAATCCATGCGGCTGTCCATGCGCTGGGCGGCGCGGTCCAAGGCTGCGTTCGTGCCGCGTCCCGGCTATGGCCTGTTCGGCATCGTCCAGGGCGGCATCCATCCGGAGCTGCGGGCGGAATCGGCCAAGGCCTTGCAGGAGATCGGCTTCGACGGCTACGCGATCGGCGGCCTCGCGGTGGGCGAGGGCCAGGAGGCCATGTTCGCCACCCTGGACGTCACCACGCCGCATCTCCCCGCCGACCGGCCGCGCTATCTGATGGGAGTGGGCCGGCCGTCCGACATCATCGGGGCGGTGCTGCGCGGCGTCGACATGTTCGATTGCGTCATGCCGACCCGGTCGGGCCGCACCGCCCAGGCCTTCACCCGGCGCGGCACGGTCAACCTGCGCAACGCCCGCCACCAGGACGACCCCCGGCCGCTGGAGGAAGGGTGTCCCTGCCCGGCCTGCCGCGATCATTCCCGCGCCTATCTCCATCACCTGATCCGCTCGGAGGAGATTCTCGGCCCCATGCTGCTGACCTGGCACAACATCCAGGCCTATCAGGATCTGATGAAGGGGTTGCGCGACGCCATCGCCGCCGGACGGGTGGCCGATTTCGCCGCCGAGGCCGCCCGGCTGGAAGCCCTGGGCGACATCGAGGCGCCGTGACCCCCGCCCTGGCCCACGCCCTCTACGCCCTGGCTTGGCTGGCCTTCGGCCTCGGCCATTCGCTGCTGGCCGGGCGGGTCTGGCTGGGGCGATGGTCGCGGCTGGCCTATAACGGAATCGCCGTCGCCTCGTTCGCCGGCGTCTCGGCGGTGGGGGCCGTGACCCTGGCCGGCCAGCCGATGTTCGACCTGCCGGCGCCGGTCCTGGCCGGACTGGCGGCGATTCATTTCGGCGGCTGGGCGGTGCTGCTGCTCTCGGCCCGCCATTACGACCTGGGACGGCTGGGCGGCCTGACCCAATTGCGCCACCCCGATCGGCCGTCCGACGAGGAACTGCGCCTGGACGGCCCCCACCGCTGGGTCCGCCATCCCCTCTATGCCGGGGCGTTCCTGATCCTGTGGGGGGCGGCGGTCAACCCGCTGGGGCTGGCCACCGCCTGCTGGGGCAGCCTGTACCTGCTGGCGGGAACGTGGTGCGAGGAACGCCGCCTGATCCGCCTGTACGGCCGGGCCTATTCCGACTACCGCGCCCGGGTTCCCGCCTTCGCGCCATGGCGGGGGCGGGTCACTGATCCTGGGCGGCGAGACTGACGAACAGGGGGCCGAACACCTTTTCCGGCTCGCTGCCCCAGCGCTCCATGAAGGCGGCCTTGCGCTCGGGCGTGAAGGTCTCGATCCGGAACTGCGAGAACAGCGCCTGGAACAGCCGCGACATCTGATGTTCGCCGAATTCCCGCGTCACCTTGTCCTCCGCCTTCTTGGGAATGAAGGCGTTGGAGGCGGTCGAGATCGACGACGGGCTGGAGTTCATGATGATCAGGAACCAGTCCCTGCGCGGCTCGAACCGCCGGAACGAACGGGCCACCGCCACCGCAATGGTCTCGAACACCCGCTTGACGTCGTCATCGCCGTAGAAATTGTCCCAGGCCACCGCGCCGTCGGCGGTGCGGTGGCGCTCCGCCGCCTCGTTGGCGCGGGTGCGCAACCCGTCATAGGGCTCGTCGCCGACGATCAGGTGGATGGCGGCGAAGAATTGCGGCAGGTGCTTGCGCTCGATACCGGAGGCGCGGTCGTCGAGCAGCGCCGAGAACGGCTGGGTGACGATGCGGCCGATGAAATCGGTGCGCTGCTGCTCGATCCGCCGCAGGGTGAAGGCGGAATCGCAGCCCATCTCCCAATTGGCATAGTATTCCGACAGCGGCCCGCGCGCCGACAGCACCGCGTTGGCGATGCGCCGCACCACGTCCATGGAGACGGTCCCGTCGGTCGCCGATTCGTCAAGCAGATCGATCAGGGCGCGGACAGCCACGCCGGCCACCCCCCGACACCGCTTGCCACCGGGTTCCCGCAACTGGATGGCGGCATCCGGCTCGGCCACCGGCGCGTTCTGCTGCGCCCCCATTCCAACCTGCCCTTGACGCATCCGTCAAATTAAAAGCCCATCTCCCCCACTAATAATATAGCCCACATCTTGGGCGTTATGAAGTATGTCTATTGGTTGTCTCCCGGATATGACGATAAGTTCTGCGGCAAGTTTGTACCGCATCGCAATATAAGACAGATCTCACACATGAATTCAGTGGCCGCCGCCGCTGGCGCTGGGATGCCCGACCTTTTGCAGCAGCGGCAGCAACAGCAATCCCAGCACGAACACCGAGGCCATCAGCATCATGACGTCGGCGAAGGCCATGGTCATGGCCTCGCGCCGCGCCATCTGGGTCAGCAGCTTCAGCGCGGCGGCCTCGGACGAGCCGCCCAGCATCGGCTCCAGCCGGGCGGCAAGGCCGTCCAGCGCCCCCATGGCCGCCATGCGCGCCGTGGTCAGGGTCTCGGACAGCCGCGTCATGTGCAGGTCGATCCGGTTGGTCAGGGCGGTGTTGATGGCGGCCAGGCCGATGGCGCCGCCCAGATTGCGCATCAGGTTGTAAAGCCCCGAGGCGTTCTGGACCTGATCGGGCGGCAGATGTCCCAGCGCCACCGCGTTGATGGGCACGAAGCAGAACATCAGCGACAGACCGCGCACCGCCTGGGGCAGGAACATCTCCCAATAGCCCCACTCCGACGTCATGGCGGAATTCAGCCACAACCCGCCGCCGAACAGGGCAAGGCCCAGCCCCAGCATCCAGCGCAGGTCCATGTGGCGGGCCAGATTGCCGGCCAGTGGCGCCGACAGCGCCTGGAACAGGCCGGTGACCATCATGGTGATGCCAATCTCCAGCGCCGAGAAGCCGCGGATGCGGCCGAGATAGAGCGGCACCACGTAGACCGAGCCATAGAGCCCGATGCCGATGATGAAGCTGTAGAGGCACCCCACCGAGAAATTGCTGTCGGCGAAGGCCTTGAGGTCGACCACCGGATGCAAGGCGGTAAGCTCGCGCCAGACGAAGGCGAGGCCGGCGGCAACGGTGACGATGCTCAGCGCCACGATATGCCGGTCGTCGAACCAGTCCTTGGCCGCCCCTTCCTCCAGCACGTATTGCAGACAGCCCAGGAACACCGCCACCAGCACGATGCCGGCCAGGTCGAATCCCTTCAGCATGTCGAGCCGCGGCGATTCGCGCCGGCCGCAGACCAGGACCAGGGCCGCCACGATCACGCCGGGAACCACGTTGATCAGGAACAGCCAGTGCCAGCTCCAGGCCTCGGTCAGCCAGCCGCCCAGGCTCGGCCCCAGGGTCGGGGCCATGGTGGCCACCAGGCCGATCACCACCGACAGCCCCGCCTGCATGCGCGGCGGAAAGATCATGTAGGTCATGGCGAAGACGGTCGGAATCATCGCGCCGCCGAGAAACCCCTGAATCGCCCGGAACACGATCATGGACTCGATGTTCCACGAGAAGGCGCAGGCGACGCTGGCCAGGGTGAAGGTGACGCACGAGGCGAAGAACAGATAGCGGGTCGACACCACTCGGGCCGCCCAGCCCGACAGCGGAATCATCACCACCTCGGCGATCAGGTACGAGGTCTGTATCCAGCTGATCTCCTCGGCGGAGGCCAGGATGCCGGCCTGGATCTGGGTGATGGAGCTGGCGACGATCTGGATGTCCAGGATCGCCATGAACATGCCCAGCACCATGGCCAGGAACGCCACCCAGTCGCGGGTGGTGACGACCCGGTCCTGCGGCAGGACCGCCGCCACGCTCACTTCGCGGCGTCCCGGGTGTCGACCTTGACCACCACCGACAGGCCGGGGCGCAATTGGCCGGCCAGGGGATGGTCGGCGGCAAGGGCGATGCGGACCGGCACCCGCTGCACCACCTTGGTGAAGTTGCCGGTGGCGTTCTCGGGCGGCAGCAGGCTGAACTTGGCGCCCGAGGCCGGAGCGAAGCTGTCGACCACGCCGGCGATGGGGCGGCCGGGAAAGGCGTCCACCGCCACATGGACCGGCTGCCCCGGCTTCAGGCGATGCAGTTGGGTCTCCTTGAAATTGGCGTCGATCCACAGCCGGTCCAGCGGAACCACCGCCATCAGCATCTGGCCGGGGCGGGCATACTGGCCGTCGCGCACGGCGCGATTGCCGACGACGCCGTCGACCGGAGCCCGGATCACGGTGGCGTCCAGGTCGTTGGCGGCCAGGTTCACCTGCGCCTTGGCCTGCTCGACCTGGGCCTGGACCATGGCCCGTTCCGAGGCCAGCACCGCCAGTTGCCGCCGCGCCGCCTGCAATCCAGCCCCCGAACCCGATACCCCGGCCTGGGCCTTGGCGGCATCGGCGGCGGTGACGTCGAAGCGCTGGCGGCTGACGAAATCCTCGCGCACCAGCTTGCGCGACCGCTCGAAATCGGCCTGGGCGCGGGCCATGTCGGCCCTGGCGGCCGAGATGGAGGCCGCCATCTGGACGATCACCGCGTCCTGGACCGCCACCTTTTCCTCGATCTGGATCAACTGGGCCATGCGGGCGGCAAGCTGGGCGTTGGCCTCGGCCAGACGGGCGCGGTAATCGCGGTCGTCGATGCGCAACAGCACATCACCCCTGGCGACTCTGCGGTTGTCGGCGGCGACGAGGTCGACCACATGACCGGCCACCTTGGGGACAATGACGGTGATGTCGCCGTCCACATAGGCGTCGTCGGTGGATTCCATCCAGCGCCAGTCCTCGGCCCAGCGCCTGGCGGCCCAGCCGCCCGAGGCCAGCAGGATGACGAGAACGGCGAGGGCGATGACCTTCTTCATGACGGATGCCACCAAGTAAACTGAACTGAACGGTTCAGTTTATAGCTCCGTCATGGCGACCGAGTCAAACGGACATCGCCCATCCCGCCCGCGGCGGCGGAACGGGATGGGCGGCGCGGTTCTAGTAGCGGTAGGTGTCGGGCTTGAACGGCCCGGCGACCGGCACGCCGATATAGTCGGACTGCTTCTGGTTCAGCGTGGTCAGCTTGACGCCAAGCTTGGCCAGATGCAGCGCCGCGACCTTCTCGTCCAGGTGCTTGGGCAGGACGTAGACCTTCTTCTCATACTTGCCGGGATTGCAGAAGATGTCGATCTGGGCCAGCACCTGATTGGTGAACGAGGCGCTCATGACGAAGCTGGGATGGCCGGTGGCGCAGCCCAGGTTCACCAGCCGGCCCTCGGCCAGCAGGATGATGCGCTTGCCGTCGGCGAACTCGACCTCGTCCACCTGCGGCTTGACGTTGTGCCACTTGAAATTCTTCAGGCCAGCGACCTGAATCTCGGAATCGAAGTGGCCGATGTTGCAGACGATGGCGCGGTCCTTCATGGCCCGCATGTGATCGACGGTGATGACGTCGACGTTGCCGGTGGTGGTGACGAAGATGTCGCCCCTGGGCGCGGCCTCTTCCATGGTGGTGACCTCATAGCCTTCCATGGCGGCCTGAAGGGCGCAGATGGGGTCGATCTCGGTGACGATGACGCGCACGCCCTGGGACGCCAGCGATTCGGCCGAGCCCTTGCCGACGTCGCCGAAGCCGGCGACCACGGCGACCTTGCCGGCCATCATCACGTCGGTGGCGCGGCGGATGCCATCGACCAGCGATTCGCGGCAGCCGTACTTGTTGTCGAACTTGGACTTGGTGACCGAGTCGTTGACGTTGATGGCCGGCCACAGCAGGGTGCCCTTCTTTTCCATCTCGTAGAGACGGTGGACGCCGGTGGTGGTCTCCTCGGTGACGCCGCGGATGGCGGTGCCGTTGCGGGTGTAGAAGGTCTTGTCGGTCTCCAGGCGCTTCTTGATGGAGGCGAACAGGACGTCCTCTTCCTCGCAGGTCGGATTGGCGATCACCGAAATGTCCTTCTCGGCACGCATGCCGAGATGGATCAGCAAGGTGGCGTCGCCGCCGTCGTCCAGGATCATGTTGGGGCAGCCGCCGTCGGCCCACTCGAAGATGCGATGTGTGTAGTCCCAGTACTCCACCAGCGATTCACCCTTGTAGGCGAACACCGGGATGCCGGCCGCGGCGATGGCGGCGGCGGCGTGGTCCTGGGTCGAATAGATGTTGCACGACGCCCAGCGGATGTCGGCGCCCAGGGCCGCCAAGGTCTCGATCAGCACGCCGGTCTGGATGGTCATGTGCAGGGAGCCGGCGATGCGGGCACCCTTCAGCGGCTGCGACGGCCCAAATTCCTGGCGGATCGCCATCAGGCCGGGCATCTCGATCTCGGCGATGGTCAGTTCCTTGCGGCCCCAATCGGCCAGCTTGATATCGGCAACGTGAAAGTCGGTCATGATCGTCCCTTGGGCTATGAATGGCATGCTGCGCCGTATGTAGCAGCCTCCCGCCCAGAACGCAATATCATATAAAGATATCTTTATGTATTAATGTGAAATCAGGCCAGGGTGGCGTTGAAGACCGTCTCCCACAGCGGCAGGCCAGGATCATCGGGATGACGCATGTAATGGGCGACGAATGCGGCATAGGCGGCGCGGTCGTGGTCCAGCAGGCCGGCCAAGGGGACGGATTCGGGATCGTCTTGCGATCGCGCCGGCGTTCCCAGGGCGCGGGCGATGCTGTCGACGGCGATGGGGTACATGGAATGGCAGTTCAGCATGTCCTGGCTGGCGAACAGGCCGATGGGCTTGTTCAGGGCCGCCGCGATGCCGAGGGCGGTGCTCACATAGCCGAGAACGAGCCGGCTTTGGGCGATCAATTCGGCGGTGCGGCCGAACAGGACCCGCCGGCCGGGATAGGCGAAGGGCTTGTCGCCGTAATCGGCGCGGGGATGGGCGGCGATCACCACCTCGAGGCCATATTCCGCCTCGATACGGCGAAACAGGCCCTCAAGCTGACGGTAATGCAATGCCGGATCCGGCGCCCGGTAGCCCATGGCGATGGTATCGGGATGGAAGGGCAGATACTGGTCGAGATAGACGGCCTGGGGCAGATCGGCCGCCGCCTCGGACGGCACGGCGCGCAGCAAGGTGTCGTAATCCCAGCTGTGGGTGGCGATGACCTTGGTGTCGGGGCCGACCAGATTGTTGCGGATCGAGGCCGCCGCCAGCGACCCGTGAACGACGTGGGCGGCGTGATGGATGCCGAGCAGGGGCGGCGGCATCCGGGTCAGAAGCGAGGTCAGGGGATCGAACGACCGCAACCGGCGGATCAGGGCGCCGAGGCGGCCCGTCTGCATGGATGGCGCCGTGAACGGTATGGGCTGGGGGGCCATGACCAGATAGGGGGCTCCGACCTTGCCCAGGGCATGAAAGACCGGCAGCACCAGACGAGACAGACCCGATGACGAAATTCCGGCGACCACCAGATCCGCCTTGCGGGCGATCCGGGCCAATTCCGGCAACTGGCGACGATGGGACAGCCGGCGAATGTCAAGGTCGGGAACGTCGGGACCGAACCGGACGGCGTTGTCCAGATTGGGGTGCAGCATCTCGCTGAGATCAAAAAGCGTCACCGAAAAGCCGCGGGCGAGGGCGATGTCGATGCCGAAGCGCTCCATGTCGCGCTTCGCCAGGGGCCGCTTCACGATGATGACGATGCGTTTCATGGTGCCTTTGATCAGCATGCGAAAGGCGTCGGTTCTGGCAATTCCGGCCGGAATCGAAGCGTGCCCAGTACCAGTCGCCGGCTCCGGTGTCAACGTCCCCCACAGGCCTTCGCAGGGTCTTCCACCGACCCGTCGCGTCTGATGGTTTACCCGCCCGACCGTGATGGATAGAGTGTTCCCCGGCCTGCGTCCACGCCATGCGCGGCATCAATCGGAGGTCCCTGCCCTGCCCTTTTCCCCGACACCGGCTCCGGCCCACCGCACCATCTGCGTGGTCACCGGCTCGCGCGCCGAATACGGTCTGCTGTTGCCGCTGATGAGGACGATCGAGGCGGATTCGGCATTGGACCTGCGGCTGGTGGTAACCGGCAGCCATCTGTCGGCACGGTTCGGCGCCACCGCCGCCGCCATCGAGGCCGACGGCCTCGTCATCGACGCCCGCGTCGACCTGGAACTGGCCGGCGATTCCCCCCGGGAAACCGCCCGCGCCATGGCCCTGGGACTGACCGGCATGGCCGAGGCGTTCGAACGGCAGCGCCCCCACCTGGTGGTGGTGCTGGGCGACCGCTACGAGATTCTGGCCGCCGCCCAGGCGGCCATGCTGCTGCGGATTCCCATCGCCCACATTCATGGCGGCGAGGCCAGCGAGGGCGCCATGGACGAAGCCATCCGCCACGCGCTGACCAAGATGGCGCATCTGCATTTCGCCGCCGCCGAGCCCTATCGCCGCCGCATCGTCCAGATGGGAGAGCGGCCCGAGCGGGTCTTCACCGTCGGCGCCATGGCGCTGGACGCCTTGGCGGCGCTGCCGGCCATGCCGAGGGCCGAGCTGGAGCAAAGGCTTGGCCTGCCCGAAGGCGCTCCCTTCTTCCTGGTCACCTATCACCCCGTCACCCTGGAGAACGGCGATCCCGGCCACGCGATGGAGGCCCTGGCGGCGGCGCTGGACGCCTTTCCCGACCATCATGTCATCGCCACCGGCGTCAATGCCGATCCCGGCCACGATTCGGTGTCCCGCGTCATCGACCGCTGGTGCAAGGCCCGCCCCGGCCGGGTGCGGGCGGCAACGTCGCTGGGCCTGTCGCTCTATGCCGCCGCCATGGACGCGGCGGCGGCGGTGGTGGGCAATTCGTCCAGCGGCATCATCGAGGCACCGTTCCTGAAAACCCCCACCGTCAACATCGGCCGCCGCCAGCAGGGCCGGCTGCGGGCCGCCTCGGTGATCGACTGCGCCGAGACCGAGGCCGATATCCGCGCCGCGCTGATCCGGGCGCTGGCCCCCGCCTTCCGCGCCGAGGCCGCCCGCGCGCCCTATCCGTTCGGCACGCCCGGCGCCGCCGCCCGAATCGCCGAGGCGCTGCGAACCGTCCAACTGGACGGCCTGCTGATCAAGACATTCTTCGACCTGCCGGGAGACTGGGCATGAGCGTGCTGGTGATCGCCGAGGCCGGCGTCAATCACAACGGCGACCTCGACCGCGCCCTGGAACTGGTGGACGCCGCCGCCGACGCCGGGGCCGACGTGGTCAAGTTCCAGACGTTCAAGGCCGGCGCCATCGTCACCGACGCCGCCGGCAAGGCGGAGTATCAACAGCGGGCCACCGGCGCGAAAGAGAGCCAGCGCGACATGCTGGCCCGGCTGGAACTGGACGAGGCGGCCCACCACGCCCTGCTGGAAGGCTGTCGCCGACGCGGCATCCGCTTTCTCTCGACGCCGTTCGATTTCCCCAGCCTGCGCCTGCTGACCGAGGGCCTGGGACTCGACACCATCAAGATCCCCTCGGGCGAGATCACCAACGCGCCCCTGATCCTGGCCGCGGCGCGGACCAGGGCCAGGATCATCCTGTCCACCGGCGCCAGCACACTGGACGAGGTGGAGCAGGCGCTGGGCGTCCTGGCCTTCGGCTACACCCAACCGCCCGACGCGATGCCGGGGATCGAGGCGTTCCGCGCCGTCCATGCCGGCGAGGCCGGCCGCGCCGCCCTGTCGGCGCATGTGCGCCTGATGCATTGCACCAGCGAGTATCCGGCCCCCTATGCCGAGGTCAATCTGCGCGCCATGGATACGCTGCGCCGGGCCTTCGGCCTGCCGGTGGGACTGTCGGACCATACCGAGGGCATCGCCGTGGCCATCGCCGCCGTCGCCATGGGCGCCGATTCGATCGAGAAGCATTTCACCCTCGACAAATCGCTGCCCGGCCCCGACCATCGCATGTCGCTGGATCCCGCCGAGTTGGCGGCCCTGGTCGCCGGCATCCGGCAGGTGGAGGCGGCGCTGGGGGACGGCCGCAAGCAGCCGGGTCCGGCCGAATTGCGCAACCGTCCGGTCATCCGCAAGGCGCTGGTGGCGGCCCGGCCCATCGCCAGGGGCGCCGTGATCGGCCCCGACGACGTGACCGCCAAGCGGATTTCAGCCGAGGGGATGTCGCCGATGCTATGGTGGAGCCTGGTGGGCAGTGTCGCCCGCCGCGACTTCACTCCGGACCAGCCGCTGGAGATGGAGCCGTCATGAGCACCATCGTCATCGTCGGAGCCGGCGGTCACGGCAAGGTGCTGGCCGATGCCCTGCTGGCGCGGGGCGAGGCGGTGGCCGGCTTTGTCGACGCCGATTCCCGATTGCACGGCCAGACCGTGCTGGGCCTGCCGGTGCTGGGCGGCGACGACCGCATCCTGCCGGGCTGGCTGCTGGTCAACGGCATCGGCTCGGTCGCCGACCCAGGCCTGCGGATGCGGGTGGAGCGGAGCTTCGGCCAACGCGGCTTTTGCTTCCTCACCGTCATTCATCCGGCGGCATCGGTGGCGCGGGGGGTTTCGTCGGGCGAGGGCTGCCAGATCATGGCCGGCGCCGTGATTCAGGCCGACGCGACGCTGGGGCGCGGCGTCATCGTCAATACCCGCGCCTCGGTGGATCACGACTGCCGCCTGGGCGATTTCGTTCATATCGCGCCCGGCGCGACCCTGTCGGGAGGCGTCGACGTGGGCGAGGCCAGCCATATCGGCACCGGCGCGGTGGTGGTCGAGGGCGTGCGCATCGGCCGCGGCTGCCTGGTGGCGGCCGGAGCGGTGGTGGTCCGGGAGGTGCCCGACGGCGCCAGGGTGGCCGGACTTCCCGCCAGGGCGATGACGCCATGATCGACGGCCTGTCGGTCCTGGCCCTGATCACCGCGCGCGGCGGCTCCAAGGGCCTGCCGGGCAAGAACGTCCGCCCGCTGGGTGGCAAGCCGCTGGTGGCCTGGAGCGTCGAGCAGGCCAGGACGGCGACGCTGGTCGACCGGGTGGTGATCTCGTCCGACGACGCCGCCATCATCGACGCGGCGGTAACGGCGGGGGCCGAGGCTCCGTTCGTGCGCCCGGCCGCGCTGGCCGACGATTCGGCGTCCTCGGCCGACGCGGTCCGCCACGCCCTGGGCGCGCTGGACCGGACCTACGACCTGCTGGCGCTGTTGCAGCCGACATCGCCATTGCGCCTCGCCGCCGACGTCGACGCCTGCATCCGCAAGGTGGCGGAAACGGGCGCGCCATCCTGCGTCGGCGTCACTCCGGCGGCCAAGCCGCCCTGGTGGATGCAGACCATGGACGAGCATTGCCGGCTGTCGCCGCTGCTGCCGCCCATCCAGGGGGGCCGGCGCCAGGACCTGCCGGTGGTCTATGTCCCCAACGGCGCCGTCTACGTGGTGCGGGTGCCGTGGTTCCTGGAACACGGCGCCTTTCTGGGCGAGGGCAGCCTCGGCTACGTCATGCCGGCGGAGCGGTCGGTCGACATCGACTCCCTGCTGGATTTCCGGCTGGCCGAGGCGGTGCTGGCGGATTCGAAGACTTGATGCCTCCTGGCACATGGTCTACCAGAGGATAGACGGAGGAGACGAATACCGTGGAACAGCAGGAACAGACTAGGAATTATTTCCGGGCCGCCGCCGATGACTGGCAAGCCAAGGCCACCGGCTATTCCGGTCGCTACAGCCTGATTGATGACCGCAACCGTGCTGCCCTGGCGGTAGCCGGGTCCATGACGGGTACCCGGAGGTTTCTCGATGTCGGCTGCGGCACAGGCCAATTGGTGATTGCCGCCGCACGAAACGGCCTGTTAGCCGAAGGCATCGATTTTGCCGATGAGATGATCGGCCAGTGCGAGATCAACCGCCAGGAAGCCGACGTAACCGCGACGTTTAGCGCCGGATCCGTCTTCGAAACCGAGTTCGAAGACTCCGCCTATGACATCATCAGCGCCCAGGGACTGATCGAGTACTTCTCTCCCGAGCAGATGACCGACTTCTTCCGGCGTTGCCATCGCATGCTGAAGCCAGGCGGCGCCTTGGCGGTGGGATCGCGCAACCGCCTGTTCAACGCGGTGTCCCTGAACGATTTCACCCGCATTGAAGCTGAATTAGGCACTCTGAACGCATTGGTCGCCGAAGCGATCACACTTCATGGCAGCGCTACTCAGGAAGAGGCCTTTCTGGCACTGCGTCGTCACGAGCGCATCGACCCTCAGCCAAACACTCATCCCGTAACCGGCATTCCGGTCGATTCCCGCTATCAGTACTCCCCGGCGGATCTGATCTATCGCCTGCGTCAATGCGGCTTTTCTCCATCCACGCTGTATCCGGTCCATCTCCACGCCCTGCCCCTGGCGATGAAGGCTGAAAATCCTGACCTTCATTCCCAGTTCGCCCATGTCCTGTCCGACCTGACCATGCGCGATCAACGAGTGGTGCCCTATAGCTCCACCTTTGTCCTGGACGTCAGGAAGGAGTGCTGATGCCGCTCACCATCGTCATGTACCATTACGTCCGCGATCTTGAGCGGTCGCGCTTTCCCGCCATCAAGGGCCGGACCCTGGCGGACTTCCGACGCCAACTCGACCATATTGCCAAGGCCTATCGAGTTGTGAGGGTGGACGAGGTGGTGGCTGCGTTGAAGGGCGAGACCACCCTGCCCGATAATGCCGCGTGGCTGACTTTCGACGATGGCTACCTTGACCATTACACTAATGTTTTTCCACTGCTGTATGAGCGTGGCTGGCAAGGATCATTCTTTCCACCGGTAAAGACAATACGGGAAAGAGACCTGCTAGATGTTAACAAGATTCATTACATCTTGGCCGCAAGCAAAAATACTACACTCATAATCGATATGATTAGAGACTTCATTGACCAGAACCAAGAAAATGGTCGTTTTGACGATTATTGGAGTGAACTCGCGCATCCATCTAGATTCGACCCTGCTGATGTTATATTTATCAAGAGGCTCCTGCAGCATCGCCTTCCTGAAACTATCCGAAACCAGCTGACGCAATCGCTATTCAGCCATTTCGTATCCGAGGACACCAAGGCCTTTGCATCAGAACTTTACATGACCGAGGATCAATTGCGGACCATGATTGGCTGCGGCATGTACGTGGGCAGTCACGGCGCGGGTCACTACTGGCTCGATCGCCTGCCGGCCGAACGCCAGGCGATCGAGATCGACGCCTCACTAGGCTTCCTGGCCGAGCTGGGAGCCCCCACCACTGATTGGGTGATGTGCTATCCTTACGGCGCCCATAACGGCGACACCAGATCGTTGCTGGGTATGCGCGGATGCGCCGCAGCGCTGACCACCCAGGCGGCAGTGGCCCACATTGGCGAACACTCGCCCCTGGCATTACCGCGTCTGGACACCAACGACCTGCCCCCATCGCGCCAGATCGCCTGAGAGAGCCCGCCCATGAAGAACTGGTCGAATATCCTGGTCGGTCCTGACAGCCCGATCATCGACGTCATCAAGATCCTGGACCTGTCGGCCGCCCAGATCATCCTGGTGGTGGACCAGGAGCGTCATCTGCTGGGCACCATCACCGACGGCGACATCCGCCGCGCCATCCTCAGAGGCGAGAAGCTGGAAGAGCCGGCGGCCAAGGTGATGAACCGCGGCCCGCTGGTCACCACGCCGCAATCCTCGCGCCAGGACCGCCTGGCGCTGATCCGCTCGCGCAGGCTGCGCCATCTGCCGGTGGTGGACCAGGACGGCGTGCTGCTGGGCCTGGAGACCGAGGACGAATTGCTGGCCGGGGACGAGTTGCCCAACTGGGCGGTCCTCATGGTGGGCGGGCTGGGCGAGCGGCTGAGACCACTGACCGCCACCACGCCCAAGCCGCTGCTGCCGGTGGGCGGGCGGCCGCTGCTGGAAACCATCCTGGTGCAATTAGCCGGTTGCGGCATCCGCCGCGTCTATCTGGCGGTCAATTACATGGCGGAGAAGTTCGAGGCCGCGTTCGGCGACGGCTCGCGCCTCGGTCTCGACATCCGCTACCTGCGCGAAGACGGCAGGCTCGGCACCGCCGGCGCCCTGGCGGCACTGCCCGAACAGCCGGAAGCGCCGCTGGTGGTGATGAACGGCGACGTGCTGACCTCGGTCAATTACCGGGCGCTGCTGGACTTCCATGCCGAACAGCGGGCCGACGCCACCATGTGCGTCCGCGAATACGACATCGAGGTGCCCTACGGCGTGGTCGAGGTCGAGAACTCACGGGTGCGGGCGTTGCAGGAAAAGCCGGTGCTGACCCATTTCATCAACGCCGGCATCTATGTGCTGGCCCCCCGGATGCTGGCGCGGCTGGAACCGGGCCGGCCCTGCGACATGCCTGCCCTGCTGCAACGGGCGATGGACGACGGCCGGCCGGTGGTGGCGTTTCCCATTCGGGAATACTGGCTCGACATCGGCCGCATGGACGATTTCGCCAAGGCCAACGGCGACTTCCACAAAGTGTTCAGCGACCCGGAGAAGGACTTGAGTCCATGACGTCCCCCATCCTGGTGGCCGGCGGGGCCGGCTATATCGGCAGCCATGTGGCGCTGGCGCTGGCCGATGCCGGCCGCAAGGTCGTGGTGCTGGACGACCTGTCCACCGGCCGGCGCGATCTGGTGCCGGCGGGCGCCGTCTTCGTCCAGGGCGACGTGGGCGACGCCGGCCTGGTTCGCCGCATCCTGGCCGAGCACGGCTGCGACGGCGTCATGATGTTCGCCGGCTCCATCATCGTCTCGGAATCGTTTCAGGCGCCGCTGCCCTATTGGCGCAACAACGTCGGAGCCGGCTTCGCCTTCCTCGACGCCTGCGTCGCCGCCGGAATCAGGCATTTCGTCTATTCCTCCACCGCCGCCGTCTATGGCGAGCCCGACCGTCTGCCGGTGCCCGAGGGGGCGGCGCTGCGCCCCATCAGCCCCTATGGCCGCTCCAAGCTGGCGCTGGAATGGGCGCTGGCCGATGCCTGCTCGACCGGGGCCTGCTCGACCGGGACCATGCGCTTTGCCGCGCTGCGCTATTTCAACGTCGCCGGCGCCGATGCCGCCATGCGCAGCGGCCAAGTGTCGCCGGTGGCGACCCATCTCATCAAGATCGCGGTGGAGGCGGCGACGGGAAAGCGCCCCGGCCTCGCCATCTACGGCGACGACTACCCGACGCCGGACGGCACCTGCATCCGCGACTATATCCACGTTTCCGATCTGGCCGAGGCCCATGTGCGGGCGCTGGGGCACCTGGAGGCCGGCGGCGACTCGCTGATCGCCAATTGCGGCTATGGCCGGGGCTATTCGGTGCGGGACGTGCTGGACGCGGTCGAGCACGTCGCCGGCAAGCGGCTCGATATCCGGACCGAGGGCCGCCGGCGCGGCGATCCCCCCGCCCTGGTGGCGGATTCGTCGCTGCTGAAGCGGGTGCTGGGCTGGAGCCCCCGGCACGACGATCTCGACCTGATGATCCGTTCGGCCCTGGACTGGGAGGCCCGGTGACGATGTCCGGCTCCCGACCCGGCCCCGGCGGGCGGAATGCCCGCCAAGGCCGCCCGATATGACCATCCGGCGCCACGACGTCACCCTGGCCTTCGGCGGTGGCGTCCCCCCGTGGCCGGGCGAGCCGGCCCCGGTCATCACCCGGCTGTCTGACATGGACAGGGGCGATGCCTGCACCGTCACCCGCATGGATTTCGTGGTGCATTACGGCACCCATCTCGACGCGCCGCTGCATTTCATCCCCGGCGGCAGCGACGTGGCCGGGCTGGATCTCGACATGCTGATGGGGCCGTGCCATGTGGCGCGGGTGCCGGATTTGGCCGACGCCGTCGGACCGGACGAGCTGGCCGGGCTGGATATTCCCGCCGGCTGCCGCCGGCTGCTGTTGCGCACCCGCAATTCGGCGCTGTGGGACGACCCGGCCCGGCCGTTCTTCGAGGATTTCGTCGCCTTCACCCCCGAAGGCGCCGCCTGGGTGGTGGAGCGCGGCATCGGCCTGGTGGGAGTGGACTACCTGTCGGTGCAGCGATTTCACGATTCCGAGCCCACCACCCACCGCATCCTGCTGGGAGCAGGCGTCATCGCGGTGGAGGGGCTGGACCTGCGCCACATCGAGCCCGGCGGCTACGATCTGGCCTGCCTGCCGCTGCGGCTGATCGGCGCCGACGGCTCACCCTGCCGGGTGGTGCTATCCCGAGGCGACGGCTGAGGAGCCCGGCCGGTCAGGCCCCCGGGGCGTCGGGAACGGTGAAGCGGAAGCGGCAGCCCTGGCCCGGCACGGATTCGACCCAGATACGGCCGCGATAGCGGTTGACCACCCGCTTGCACACGGCCAGCCCGATGCCGGTGCCGTCGGCCTCGCCACGGACATGCAGACGCTGGAATATCTGGAAGATGCGGTCGAAATATTGCGGCTCGATACCGATGCCGTTGTCCTCGACCGCGAAACTCCATTCCTCGTCCGCGTGCCCAACCAGGATGCGGATGCGGGGCGGCCGGTCGGGGTGGCGGTACTTGACGGCGTTGGCGATCAGGTTCTGGAACAGGCGGACGAATTCCACCTCGTCGACGCACAGGTCCGGCATCCCGGCCGGCACCGTCACCTCGGCCCCGCTCTCGGTCAGGGCGACGGTGAGATTGGCCAGGGCGGTCTCCAACGCCCGGCCCAGCGGCACCGGCCGCTCCGGCGGGGCATTGCGGCCGATGCGGGCATAGTCCAGCAGGTCGAGGATCAGGTGGTCCATCCGCCGGGCGCCGTCCTTGGCGAAGGCGATGAATTCGCGGCATTCGTCGTCCAGCGTCGCCAGGATGCGGCGCTCCAGCAGGCCGAGGAAGCTGTTGACCATGCGCAGCGGCTCGCGCAGGTCGTGGGAGGCGACATAGGCGAACTGTTCCAGGTCGGCGTTGGAACGTTCCAGGTCGGCGGTCTTGCGCGCCAGTTCGGCCTGGACCTTCCGGCGGATGCTGATGTCGCGGGTGATGCCGCGATAACCGATCAGGGCGCCGTCGGCGTCATGGAACGGCAGCATGCTGCACTCGGTGTGGACGCGGCCACCGTCGGCGGCCTCCAGCACCAGTTCCATGCGATGGCTGCCGCCCAGCAGGGCGAGGCCGAGGCGCGAGGCGTCCTCGGGCCGGCACAGGGAGACCAGCGTCCGGCCCTCCAGCGCCGCCGGATCGAGGCCCAGCAGATCGAGGCTGCGCGGGCTGACATAGGTCAGGCGGCCGTCGCAATCGACCTCCCAGATCATGTCGGCGGTGTTTTCGACCAGATTGCGGAATTTCTGCTCGCTGACCCGCAGGCGGGCCTCGCCTTCCCGCAACGAGGCGGCCATGGCCTCCGAGCGCGCCAGTTCCGCCTCCAGCCCCTTGCGGGCCAGATAGAGTTCCAGGAACACGCCGACCTTGGACCGCAAGATGAAGTCGTCCACCGGCTTTTGGATATATTCCACCGCGCCGACGCCATAGCCGCGCCGGCGGTGGATGTCGTCCGAGCACGACGCGGTGACGAAGATCAGCGGCACATGGGCGGTCTTGGGCTCGCCGCGCAGCAGTTCGGCCAGTTCGTAGCCGTCCATGCCCGGCATGTCCACGTCCACCAGGATCAGGGCGAATTCATGATCCAGGCACAGCGCCAGGGCGTCGTTGCCGTTGTCGGCCTCGATCAGCCGGGCGTCCACCCGCGCCAGCACCTTGCGCAGGGCCAGCAGGTTGGCCGGGCGGTTGTCCACCGCCAGGATCTTCGGCTTGGCCGGGCTCATGACGTCGCCTCCAGCCGGGGCGGCGGACACAGCGAGACGATCAGGCCGGCGATCTCGTCGAGGGGCGCGACCCAGTCGGCGCCGCCGGCATCGATGGCGGATCGCGGCATCGTCGGGGCATGGGCGCCGGCGGGGTCCTGAACGATGCAAAGCCCGCCGGCCGCCTTGACCGCCGCCATGCCGGCGGCGCCGTCGCCACTGGCCCCGGTCAGCAACACCGCCAGCAGGCCGCTGCCCCAGCTTTCGGCGGCGGCGCACAGGAAGACGTCGATGGACGGGCGGGAATTGTTGACCTTGGGGTCCACCGACAGGGCGAAGCCGTGGTCGGCCTCCACCAGCAGATGATAATCGGGCGGACAGACGTGGACGAAGCCGGCCACCGCCTTGCCGCGCTCCTTGGCCTCCACCACCGGCAGGCCGGAATGGCGGCCGATGGCCTCCAGCACCGGATTGTCCGGCGACGGCCCCATATGCGCCACCACCACCACCGGAACCGGCAGGCCGGCCGGCAGGCCGGGCAGGATATGGCGCAGGGCGTCCAGCCCGCCGGCGGAACAGCCGATGCCGACCGCCGCGATGGGAGAATGTCCGGACGGAAGGTGCGGGGACAGGGCCGACATCGCCGTCACCCCCGCTTCTTGTACAGGCGCAGGGCCGGATCGACAGCGGCGAACAGCGGGGCCGCGGCGGAAAAGGTCACGTTTTCCTTGGTGCCCAGGCACAGGAAGCCGCCGCGCGACAGGCTGTCGGAGAACAGGCCCAGCACCCGGTCCTGGAGGACGCGGTCGAAATAGATCAGCACATTGCGGCAGACCACCAGACCGACCTCGCAGAACACGCCGTCGGCCACCAGGTTGTGATGGGCGAACGAGATGTGCTCCTTGATGGCCGCGTCGATCTTGGCGAAGCCGTAGCCCATGCTGAAATAGGAGGCCAGCGCCCCCTGGCCGCCGGCCTTCAGGTAGTTGTCGGAATATTTCTCGATGGCCTTGGCGGGAAAGATGCCGTCCTCGGCCTTGGCCAGGGCGATGTCGTTGATGTCGGTGGCGTAGATCTGCGTCTTGTGCAGCAGATCCGCCTCCTTCAGCAGGATGGCCAGGGAATAGACCTCCTCGCCGGTGGCGCAGCCGGCCTGCCAGATATTGATGCGGGGATGGGTGGCCAGCATGGGCAGCAAGGTATCGCGGATCGCCTTGAACACCGGTGGATCGCGAAACATCTCGGTCACCGGCACCGACAGGCCGGCCAGGATCTCGGGCAGCAGGGCGTCGTCGTGGAGTACCCTGGGCACCAGTTCGGCGATATGGGCGCAGCCCAGTTTCTGGGCCAGCCCGGTCATGCGCCGCTTCAGCGAGGCGCGGGCGTAATGGCGGAAATCGTAGCCGTGGCGCCGCGCCAGGGCTTCCAGCACCAGATCCATCTCGATGCCGTGGATGGAACTGGCCCTAGCCGGCATCGGGTTCTCCCGGAAAATGCCCGGCCATCAGTTCCATCAGCCGTTCCAGGTCGACCGGCTTGGCCATGTAGTCGCTGGCGCCGGCCGCGATGCAGCGGTCGCGGTCGCCGGCCATGGCCTTGGCGGTCAGGGCGATGATGGGCAGACGGGCGTGGCGGGCATGCCCGCGGATGCGTTCCATGGTCTGATAGCCGTCCATTCCCGGCATCATGATGTCCATCAGGATGATGTCGACGCGGTCCTGGCCGTCAAGCTGCTTCAGCGCCTTGGCGCCGTCCTGGGCGATCAGGACCTTGAGCCCCCGGCCGCGCAGCACCTTGGACAGGGCGAAGGCGTTGCGCATGTCGTCGTCGACCACCAGCGCCGTCCGCCCCGCCAGGGACCTGAACCGCGGTTCGGACGCCGTCGGCGCGACGGTCCTGTCGCGGTTCAGCCGGGCCTCGACGCTGTGCAGGAACAAGGAGACCTCGTCGCGCAGACGTTCCGACGACCGCGAGCCCCGGATGATGATGCTGTCGGTGAATTCGCGCAGCCTCAGGGTCTGGTCCTGGGTCAGCTCGGCCGACGAATAGACGATCACCGCCGGCAGCCGGACACGCTCGCGCGTCATCCTTTCCAGCAGGGCGGCCCCGTCCATGTCGGGCAGACCGGGAGCGAGGATCACGCCGTCATAGGCATGCAGTTGAAGCAGGGCGAACGCCTCGGCGCCGCTGGCGCAATGGGTGATGTCGAGATCGAGCCCCGCCAGGATGG
Source organism: Magnetospirillum sp. SS-4 (assembly GCF_902729425.1). Taxonomy (GTDB): domain Bacteria; phylum Pseudomonadota; class Alphaproteobacteria; order Rhodospirillales; family Magnetospirillaceae; genus Phaeospirillum. Next base: position 76,311 of record NZ_CACVCH010000013.1, read on the forward strand.
CGGCGATGGCCTCACGTTCCCCGGCGTCGCCGTCGACCAGCAGCAGATGGCGGCCATCGGCGGGAACCGCCGCCTGAAGCAGGCTTTCGAAGGCGCCCTCGATCTGGGCCTTGCTGACCGGCTTGGCGAGAAAGCCCACCGTGCCCGTCTCGCGGGCGCGGAGTTTCTCGTCGGCCGCCGAGATGACGTGAACGGGAATGTCGCGGGTCTCGGGCGCCCGCCGCAGGGCGTCGATCACGCCCCAGCCGTCCAGCCGGGGCAGGCCGATATCGAGCACGATGCCGGTGGGACGGTGGCGCCTCGCCATCTCGACGCCGTCCAGCCCGTCCGAACAGGCCAGGGTGCGGAATCCCCGCTTGCGCGCCAGATCGCAGACGATATCGAGGAAAGGGGCGTCGTCCTCGATCACCAGCAACAGCGGCTGGTGCCCCGGCACGCCGGCCGGACGGGGCGGCAGGGCTGCCTCGACGGGCAGGATGGCGGGCGGCAGGATAGCGGGCGGCGGGGCGGCAGGCGGCCCCTGGGTCAGCGGCAGCACCAGGGTGAAGGTACTGCCGCCGCCGGTCTTGCTGTCCACCAGCACCTCGCCGCCCATCAGGCGGGCCAGCTGGCGCGAGATGGTCAGGCCGAGCCCGGTTCCGCCGAACTGGCGGGAAGTGCTGCCGTCCACCTGTTCGAAGGCGCGGAAGATGCGGTCCTGATCGGACGGGGCGATGCCGACGCCGCTGTCGGTCACCGACAGGGCGAGACAGGAGCCGGGGGCGCCGCCGGGAACCGCCGCCGCCATCTCGGCCGGACCGGGATGGGCCAGCCGCACCCTCACCCCGCCGGCGGCGGTGAACTTGACGGCGTTGCCGACCAGATTGTTGACGATCTGCTCGATCTTGCCGCGATCGCCCACGAATTCCTCGGGCAGGCCGTCGGCGATCTCGACGGACAGCACCAGCCCCTTGTCCGCGGCCACCGGCTGGAAGCGGCGGCGAATGCCGGCGGCAAGGGCGGAAACGGCAATCTCGGCGGCGTTGACCCGCATCTTGCCGGCCTCGACCTTGGACAGGTCGAGGATGTCGTTGATCAGGCCAAGCAGGTGATTGCCGCTTTCGAAGACGACCGAGGCCGATTCCACCTGATCGGGGGTCAGGTTGCCGTCCTCGTTGTCGGCCAGGGATTTGGACAGGATCAGCAGGCTGTTCAGCGGCGTGCGCAGTTCGTGGCTCATATTGGCGAGGAATTCCGACTTGTAGCGACTGGCCTGGTCCAGTTCGACGGCGCGGCGGTCGGCTTCGGCGCGGGCCTGTTCCAGGGACCGGCCGCGTTCCTCCAGCGCCTCGCCCTTCAGGCGCAGTTCCTCGTTGACGGCTTCCAGCGCCTCTTGCTGGATGCGCAGTTCCTCCTCGCCGGCGCGCAATTCCTCGTTGGCGGATTGCAGCGCCTCGCTCTGGACGCGCAGTTCCTCCTCGGACGAACGCAGCTGCTCGGCCTGGGCCTGGGTCTCGATCAGCAATTCGCGGGTACGGATATTGCGTTCCAGCACCTCCAGATTGAGGCCAAGCACCGGCAGCGCCTCTTCCAGAAAGGCCAGCCCCTGTTCGCTGAACGGGGCCAGCGAGGCCATCTCGACCACCGCCAGGACGCGGCCATGCGCCATCACCGGCGCCGCCATCGCCACGCGTGGCGCCGCCTGACCCAGGCCGGAACCGATGCGCAGGTAATTGGCCGGCAGGTCCTCCAGGAACAGCGGCGTCTTGGAAACGACGCATTGCCCGGCCAACCCTTCGCCGGGCGAGAACACCCCGGTGGTGCCGCCCCCCCAGCCGGCGGCCCCCCAGCCGGCGGCCATGGCGAAGCCGAAGCCGCCCTCGGCGCGGACATGGAACAAGGCGACGCCGCCCCCCAGTAGCGGCGTCAGGACGCCGAGCGCGGCGGCGGCGAAATCGGCCGTGGTCTCCGTCGTCTGGATGGCGGCGGACAGGCGGGCGACGCCGTCCTTGACCCAGCGCTGGCTGTCCAGCCGCCGGGCCGCGTGCTTGAACACCTCGACGGCGCGGGCCATCTCGACCACCTCGCCGCTGCCCTCGCGATTGGGAATCTCGGTGGAAAGGTCGCCGGCCGACAGCCGTCCCATGCTGACGCGCAACTGGTTCAGCGGCACCGTGATGGACCGGGTGATCAGCCAGGCGAGGCCATACCCCAGAATCAGCAGGGCGGCCAGGGTGAGGACGATGCGCAGGGCGGTCTCGTCGCGCTGGCTCTCGATGCGGCGATGGAAGTCAGCGGCCTTGCCAAGGGCGAAAGTGTAGGCGGCTTCCAGTTCGCGGCGCAGTTCGGTGTATTGCGGCCCGCCGAATTCGGCCGCGTTGGCGACGGCGTCGTCGAACCGGCCGCTGCGGGCCAGGAAGATGTTGCGCTCGCGGGTGGAGCGATAGCGGGCCAGCAGCTCCGTCACCCGCTGAATGGCTTCGACGTCTCCCAGATACTGGGACCGGATGACGTCGAGGTTGCGATGGATATCGGCGTCGGTTTCCACCATCCGGGCGGCGATGCGCTCGACCTCGTCCTGGTCGCCGCTCCGAACCAGGGTCAGCATGTCGGCCCGCAGCCCGTTGATGTGGGTGCGCACCTGCATCAGGGCATTGGTCACCGCGAAGGGGTGGCGGTAGAGGTCCGACGCCGTCGCCGCCATCTCGGACATGGTGCGGTAGGCCATGCCCGCCATGATGGCGGTAAGCAGCAGCAGCGCCGCGAAACCGGCGGTCAGACGGGTGACGATTCGGGTCCGGGACGACAGCACCAGGGTCCCCCTCCTCGGGGCATGCGGGGCAGACCGCCATACATACCAAGGAATGGGTCGGGTTCGCTACAGGACAGGCGTCCGACGCGGATACATATTGCTCTCTCATAAATTGCAACGACCATCACATCCGGCATCGGATCAGCGAGCCCGGATGCCGGCGATGAAGCGGGTCACCTCGTCCATCAGGTTCCCGGTCCGGTCGGACAATCCCCGCGACTGCTCCAGCACCTGATCCGACGCCAGTCCGGCCTGATGCGAGACCGAACTGACCCGCGCCACGTTTCCCACCACCAGGCCGGCGCCCCGCACCGCCGCCTCGACCCGGGCGGTGATCTCGCCGGCCGCCGCCTGCTGAAGCGTCACCGAATGGGTGATGGATTCCACCACATGGCTCATGTCGACGATGATGCGGGCGATGTCTTGTATCGCCGTCACCGTTTCGGCGGTGGCGGCCTGGACCTGGGCGATCTGGCTGGAGATTTCGTGGGTCGCCCTGGACGTCTGGCTGGCCAGATGCTTGACCTCGCCCGCGACCACGGCGAAGCCCTTGCCGGCGTCGCCGGCCCTGGCGGCCTCGATGGTGGCGTTCAAGGCCAGCAGGTTGGTCTGGCCGGCGATGGAATTGATCAGCCCCACCACCTCGCCGATGCGGTCGGCAACGGCGGCCAGGCTCTGGACATTGGCCGAGGCGCCCTGGGCCTTGCCGACCGCGTCGGCGGTGGTGCTGGACGACGCCACCACCTGGCGCTCGATCTCGGCGATGGCGCCCGACATGCGCGTCACCGCGTCCACCACCGTCTGGACGTCGCCCGCCGCCGCCTTGGCGCTGTCCTCGGCGGCGGCGGCGCCGTCGGAGGCATCGGCGACGGCCGACGACATGGACGAGGCGGTCCGGCTCATCCGGGAAGCCTCGTCGGCCAGACTGGCGACCAGCGCCTTGACCGTCGCCTCGAACTCGCCGGCCAGGGCGGCGCGGGCCAGCCGCCGCTCCTCCGAGGCGCGGGCCTCGGCCTGACGGCGCTCCTCGGCCAGTTGCCGCATCTCGTTTGCGTTGCCGGCGAACACGCCGACGGCGCGGGCCATGTCGCCGATCTCGTCGCGACGGTCGAGACAGGGCACCGACACGGCCTCGTCGCCGCCGGAAGCCAGGGTGGTCATGCTGCGGCGCAGGCTTTCCAGCGGCCGGGTCAGGCTGCGGGTCGCCACCAGCGCCACCGCCAGCCCCACCGCGACCAGGACGGCGAACGCCCCCAGCAGCAGGACGGTGGCGTCTTGCTGCTGCGTCTGCGCCCGTTCCCGGAAATTGGCCGCGTCCTCGGTGGCCAGCCGGATGGCCGATCCCATCAATCCCTGGATGAGGGCGGCCTGCCTGGCGGCGGCCCCCTTGGTGAGATCGGCGCCCTCGACGCTGCGCCCCTCCTTCATCATGGCGACGATCTCCTTGCGGATCGGCCGCCACCGTTCGAGGGCGTCGCGCAGGTCGTCGAAGATGGCGGTATCGGCCAGGAAGCGGGCACGGGCAAGGTCGAGCCCGGCGATGACCACGGCCTCGGCCTGATCGATCGCCGCCTCGGCGACGGCGATGTCCTTGTCCTCGTAGGCCAGCGCCAGATCCTTCATGGAGCGGTGCATGGAAATGATGCCGGCATTGGCCTCGGCCAGCGCCGACGAGACCGTGAACGGATGGCGGTGCATCAATTCGGTCTGCGCCGAGATGGATCGCAGCTGACTCACCGACAGCACGCCGAGCCCGCCGGTGATCAGGATCATCAGGCCGAAGCCGGCGAACAGCCGGGCGCCGATCTTCATGTCAGCCAAGCGCATGAGTTCCCCCCTTGCGGCGCGATGAACTCCGCCGCTCCGATGAAGCCTGATGATTGTCTGTTCGTTGTTGGACGCCGGACCGATGGACGGCACGATGCGGCGGCCATTATGTTATGGCAGACAACAGTTGTTCATTGCAACTATATTCGGGGTCTACCGCGATTTCAGCATGGCGAACGGGGAATCGGGATTGTCCCTGGGCCGGCGATGGGGCCGGGGCCGGCGGCCCAGGCCGGCCATGACGGACCGGGCGGCGGCAGGCCCCAGCCCCAGCAGCGACAGCAGCAGGCGGCTGGGCTCGGCGGTTCCGGCCCGGGCCAGGGCGCGGGCCTCGGCGGCGACCCGTTCCAGGATATCGACCCGCACCGCCACGCCCCCCACCGGGCGATAGCCAACGGCGTCCAGGAAGCCGGCGGCGGCCGCCTCGTCCACCATCACCGCCGGCCGGGGGCCGGGCGTCGCCGGAACCGGAATCCGGTGACGGAGCCCCCACAGCAGGGCGCGGGTCCGCTGAGCCGGCGGCTTCAGCAGATCGGGCAGGAACACGCTTTCGGTGCCAAGGCGAACCCCCAGCCGGGCCAGCGCCTTGCGATCGGCTCCGCTCAGCGCCGTCACCTGGGGACCGGCCGATTCCCGCGTCACCGAGCCCAGCGCCTCGACCAATTGGTGCGCCAGCCCCCGCGCCGCGCCGGCCAGCGGCGCCTCGCGCAGGCGGACCAGCGGCGCCAGGTCGCGGGCGAGCAGGCCGTGAACCACCCCGGTCAAGCGGCGGCGCAGCCGGTCGCGGGCGGCGGCCTCCAGCAGGTCGGATTCGGCGGGCTCGGCCAGCGGGCGCAGCGGATCGCCAGTCGCCGCCAGCCGGGCGACGGCTTCGCCGCGCCATAGAACACCATCGGGGCCGAGGGTGAAAACCTCGTCGCCGTCCTGCATCAACTGATCGAGCCGGCGGGCGGTCTCGCGCTTCAGCGCCCGAAGCGCCGCGTTCTGCATGGTGCGGGCGGCCCCGGCGGTTTCGGCCCGGTCGGCGGCGAAGGTGAAGCCGGTCAGCCGCCCCACATACTGGCCCTCCACCCTGACCTCGCCATCGCCGGCGATCTCGGCCGCCATCTCCCCGTCGTCGCGCAGCCGCCGCGCCAGCACCGCCGTGCGCTTGTCGACGAAACGGCTGGTCAGGCGGTCGTGCAGGGCGTCGGACAGGCGATCCTCGACGGCGCGCGTCGTCTCCTGCCAGTGAGCGGGATCGGCGACCCAGTCCGGACGGTGCGACACATAGGTCCAGGTGCGGATGTTGGCGATGCGGCTTACGATGGCGTCGATCTCGCCATCGGCGCGGTCGATGCGGGCGATGGATTCGGCCAGCCAGTCGGCGGGCAGCCGCCCGGCCGGCGCGGTCAGGTGGCGAAAGACGCGCCCCAGCAGCCGGGTGTGGGATTCATCCATCACCTTGCGGAAATCGGGAATCCGGCAGACCTCCCACAGCAGCCGGACCCGCTCGGGATGATTGGCGAGGCGAAGAATCTCGGGGTCGGCGGCCAGTGCGGCCAGCGCCGTCTGGTCGTCGGCGTCGCGGGCGCGGATCAGTCCGGCCCGGTCGGGCTTACGTTCCAGACTGGCCAGCAACGCCGCCACCGAGGCGAAGCGCAGATCGGCATTGCGCCACGACAGCGCCTTCAGCGGCGGGAACCGGTGGTTCTCGATGGCTTCGGCCACGTCGGGGGCGATGATGCCGGCGTCAGCGGTGGTGCCGAAGCTGCCGTCGTTCATGTGGCGGCCGGCACGGCCGGCGATCTGGGCCAGTTCGGCGGGGTCCAGCGAACGGGGGGCGCGGCCGTCGAACTTGCGCAGGGCGGCGAAGGCCACATGGTCCACGTCCATGTTCAGCCCCATGCCGATGGCGTCGGTGGCGACGATGTAATCCACCTCGCCGGCCTGGTACATTCCCACCTGGGCGTTGCGGGTGCGGGGGCTGAGCGCGCCGAGGACCACCGCCGCGCCGCCGCGCGACCGCCGCACGAATTCGGCGGTGGCGTAGACCTCGGCGGCCGAGAACGCCACCACCACCGAGCGCGGCGGCAGCCGCGCCAGCTTGCGCGGGCCGGCATGGGTCAGGCTGGAAAAGCGCGGCCGGCTGACGAATTCCACCCCCGGCACCAGCCGGCGCAGCAGTGGCTTGATGGTCTCGGCCCCCAGGAACACGGTTTCCTGCCGGCCGCGGGCGTGCAGCAGCCGGTCGGTGAAGATGTGGCCGCGCTCGGCATCGGCGCACAATTGGATCTCGTCCACCGCGACAAAGGCCACCGGCCGGTCCAGCGGCATGGATTCCACCGTGCAGACGAACCAGCGCGGACAGGGCGGCAGGATCTTCTCCTCGCCGGTGATCAGCGCCACCGCCCCGGCTCCCTTCAGACGGACGATGCGGTCATAGTTCTCGCGGGCCAGCAGCCGCAGCGGAAAGCCGATCATGCCCGAGGCATGGCCCAGCATCCGCTCCAGCGCCAGATGGGTCTTTCCGGTATTGGTGGGGCCGAGAACGGCGAGAATGCGGCCGGCGGTCATGGCCCCGCCACTGTGCTCCAGGCTTTCCCGCCGGGCAAGGGCGGTATAGTCTGACTCCCTGTTCAACCCATCGGTCAAGATCACGGTGAGCGACGACACACCACCTTGCGCGCCGACGGCCCCGCCCCGGACCGAGCGGCCGCCGGCCGAGCTGCGGCGGATACTGCGCCTGCTGGTCGGGCTGGTCCTGGCGCTGATGATCGGCGGAACCGTCAGCGTCCTGGCCCATCTCCGCACCGTCGCCCTGGAAGAGGCGGCCGCCAGCACCCAGGGACTGGCCCGGCTGTTCGACGATCACCTGGGCCGGACCCTGTCGGTCAGCGATTCCATTCTCCAGCGCATGGTCCGGATCGGCGAGGCCCACGCCGCCGGTGAAATGTCGTCGCTTCAGGTACGGGCCGAACTGCTGGCCCTGCGCGAGACCCTGCCGGAACGGGGCGAACTGCTGATGGCCGACGCCGACGGCCACGTCGTGGCCGCCACCGCCCCGACCCCGGCCCAGGCGGTCACCCTGGCCGACCGAAACTGGTTCCGCACCCTGGCCGGGGGCACCGAAATGGTGGTGGGGCCGCTGATCACCGGCCGCTATTCCGGAAACCTGATCTTCAGCCTCAACCGCCGCATCGCCGGCCGCGACGGGCGGTTTCTCGGCGTGGTCAGCGTCGGCATCGACGCCGCCTTCTTCACCGATTTCTACAACAGCCTGGCCCTGGGACAGGGCGGCTATGTCGCCAGCGCCAATTTCGACGGCGAGGTGGTGCTGCGCCAGCCCCACCCGGAACGCCATGTCGGCCGCACGGTGAAGACCGGCACGGTGCTGGACGCGGCCAGGCGGGCGCCGTCCGGCACCGTCCGCGCCGTCTTGCCGCTGGACGGGGTCGAACGGGTGGTCTCGTTCCGGGTACTGTCCCGCTTCGGCATCCTGGTCAACGCCGGCATGAGCATCGACGAGGTGCTGGCGCCCTGGCGCCATGCCGCGCTGCTGCTGGGGCTGGCCCTGGCGGCGGCCTGCATGGGCGTGCTGGGGCTCGCCCTGCTGGCGTTCCGGGGCATCCGCCGCGAGGAGGCCATGATGGACGGCCTGGAGGCCGCCGTGCGCGAGCGCACCGTGGAGGCCGAACAGCGCGCCGAGGAGGCGCGGCAGGCCAACGACAGCAAGACCCGCTTTCTCGCCGCCGCCAGCCATGACCTGCGCCAGCCGCTCCAGGCCGCCGGCATGTTCGCCGAGGTTCTGGCCACCCGCTTGGATTCCCCCGCCGACCTCAAGGTGGTGGACAAGCTGCGCCAGTGCATCGAGGCCACCAATTCGCTGCTGACCTCCCTGCTGGACGTCTCGACCCTGGAGGCCGGCCGCGTCACCCCGACCGTCTCCACCTTCGCGGTGCTGCCGCTGCTGCGCGGACTGGCCGAACAGATCGAGCCCGAGGCCTCGGCCCGGGGCCTGTCGGTGCGGGTCGCCGCCACCTCGGCGACCATCCGCACCGATCCGGTGCTGCTGGAACGGCTGTTGCGCAATCTGGTGGTCAACGCCGTCCACCACACCCGGTCGGGCGGCATCCTGCTGGGTTGCCGCCACCGCGCCGGCGACCTCGTCCTCCAGATCTGGGACACCGGCATCGGCATTCCCGCCGACATGCACCGGGCCATTTTCGACGATTTCGTCCGCGGCGACGCCGCCGCTCCGGGCGGCGGCCTCGGCCTGGGCCTGGGCGTGGTGCGGCGCATGGCGGCGCTGCTGGGACTTCGCCTGGAGCTGCGTTCGCGCCCCGGGCGGGGATCGTGTTTCGCGGTGGTGGCGCCAAATGCTGGCCGGCCGCCCCGGTCGGAGCTATAACCACCCGGTCAACGATTCGAGGAGAGGCCCGTGACCGTCGCCAGCATGACCGGCTATGCCCGTGCCGAGGGGCGCGACGCCCAGACCGCCTGGGTGTGGGAGGCGAAAAGCGTCAATGGCCGCGGCCTGGACCTGCGCTGCCGTCTGGCCCCCGGCCACGACGCCCTGGAAGTGGTGGCCCGCGAGGCCGCCGCCCGGCGGCTGAAACGCGGCAACGTCCAGCTGTCGCTGTCGGTCAGCCGCATTGCCGAACAGGCGCCCATGCAGGTCAACACCCAGATGCTGGCCCAGCTTCTGTCCATGTGCAAGGAATGGGAGGGCCGCTTTCCCGGCGTGGCGCCGGCCCGGCTCGACGGCCTGCTGGCGCTGAAGGGGGTGCTGGAACCGGTGGTCGATGCCGAGCAGGGCGATTCCGAGGCCACCCGCCAGACCCGCGAGGCCGCCATGAGGGCGACCCTGGACTCCATGCTGGACCAGCTGGCCGCCATGCGCGAGAGTGAGGGCGGGCGCATCGGCGCGGTGCTGACCGGCCAGACCGACGAGATCGCCGCCCTGGCCGACAAGGCCGGGCAATGCGCCGCCTTGCGGCCCGAGGCCATCCGCGAGCGGTTTCAGGCGCAGTTGAAGGCGGTGCTGGAGGCCGCCCCCACCCTGGCCGAGGACCGGGTGGCGCAAGAGGTGGCCCTGCTGGTGCTCAAGGCCGACGTGCGCGAGGAACTGGACCGCCTCAAGGCCCATGTGGCGGCGGCGCGCGAACTGATCGGCCAGGGCGGCGCCATCGGCCGCAAGCTCGACTTTCTCGCCCAGGAATTCAACCGCGAGGCCAATACCCTGTGCTCCAAGTCGTCGGACGTCGAGCTGACCCGCATCGGTCTCGACCTCAAGGCGGTCATCGACCAGTTCAAGGAACAGGTCCAGAATATCGAGTAGGACGCCATGACCACCGAACCTTCCCCCCTGATCGGCCGCCGCGGCCTGATGCTGGTGATGTCGTCGCCGTCCGGCGCCGGCAAGAGCACCATTTCCCGCGCCCTCCTGCAACGCGATTCCGGCATTTCCATGTCGGTCTCGGCCACCACCCGGCCGCCCCGCCCCGGCGAGGTCGACGGCCAGGACTATTATTTCGTCCCGGTGGAACGGTTCCAGGCCCAGGTCCGGGACGGCGAATTCCTGGAACACGCCCGGGTGTTCGACAATTACTACGGCACCCCGCGCGGACCGGTGGAAGCCATCCTGCGCCAGGGCCGCGACGTGCTGTTCGACATCGACTGGCAGGGCACCCAGCAGGTGCGCGACGCCGCCCGCGCCGATCTGGTGTCGGTGTTCGTGCTGCCGCCGTCGGTGGCGGAACTGGAACGCCGGCTGCACGCCCGCGCCCAGGACAGCGCCGAGGTGGTGGCCAAGCGCATGGCCAAGGCCGGCGACGAGATGAGCCATTGGCCGGAATACGACTACATCATAGTCAATCAGGACCTGGAGCGTTCCATCGCCAGCGTCCAGGCCATCCTGACCGCCGAACGGCTGAAGCGCGACCGTCAGGTCGGGCTGCCCGACTTCGTCACCCGCCTGCGGGGGATGGAGTAGGAGCCAGGCCGAGGGCGGCGCGGCCGGCGGCCAGGGTGACGTCCTTGGGCGGCGAGGAATCGACGCGGGTCCAGGCGATGTCCCCCAGGTCGTAGCTCCGCTGCCGCTCCAGCACCTCGGGCGTGGCGTCGGAGACGTTGGCCTTGCGCTCGACGATGCGCCGCGCCGCCAGATCGGGCGGCGCCTCCAGCCACAGGCCGTCGAAGCGCACCCCCGCCCGCCGGGCGACCGCCTCGATGGCGGCGCGCTGCTCGGGCCGGGCGAACACCGCGTCCGCCACCACCGAATGGCCGGCCGCCAGCAGGCGGGCACAGGTATCGTACAGCGCCCGGTAGGTTCGCTCGGTGACCTCGACGGCATACCCGTCGGGGCCGAGGCGGTCGTGGATGGAAACTCCCATCAGGTGCTTTCTCAGGGAATCGCTGCGCACCACCGCCGCTCCCGGCACCCCCAGGAACGGCGCCAGCTCGCGGCCCATGCGCGACTTGCCGCTGCCCGAAAGGCCGCCCACCGCCAGCAGCCGGGGCGGGGGCGGCTCCAGATAGGCCTGCGCCGCGTCCAGGTATTCCACGGCGTCGGCCGCCAGCCGTTCCGCCGCCCCGGCCCCGGCGTGCACGGCCATGGCGGCCGAGACATGGGCGCGGATGGCGGCGCGGACCGACAGGAACAGCGGCAACGCCGCCACCCCGTCGAAGTCGCCCGACAGGTCAAGGTAGTGGTTCATCACCCAGCTGGCGGCCCGGCGGTTGCCGCGCCGGTCCAGGTCCATCAGCAGGAAGGCCAGATCGTAGAACACGTCGATGCAGGCGATGTCCTCGGAAAACTCGATGGCGTCGAACAGGACCGGGCGGCCCAGGTAAAGACAGATATTGCCGAGGTGGAGATCGCCGTGGCAGTGGCGCACCAGCCCGGCCTCGCGCCGGGCCTCCAGCAGCGGCCCCAGCCGGGCCACCGCCGCGCGCGAGGCCTCGGTCAGCCGGTCCACCGCCCCGGCGGCGAGGATGGCCGGAACATGGGGCAGCATGGAGGCGCGATTGGTGTCGACGGTCCAGGCCAGTCCGGCGGTTCCACCCTTGTCCGGACGGCGGGGCGCGGCGGAATGGAAAGCGAACACCGCCTCGGTCAGGCGGTTGGCCAGGGCGCGGTCCAGTTCGCCGCGCCGGGCCAGCCGGTCGAACAGGCCGTCCTGGTCGAAACGGTTCATCTCCACCACCCAGTCGATGACCTCGCCATCACCGTCCAGGCCGACCCGCCCGTCGGGACGGCGCGTCAGCGGCCGGACCCCCAGATAGAGATCGGGGGCGGCGCGGCGGTTGATCTCGAACTCGGCGTCGCAAGCCGCCTTGCGCGCCGCCAGCGCGGTGAAGTCGAGGAACGGCAGCCACACCGCCTTCTTCAGTTTGAAGGCGCGATCTCCGGCCAGAAAGACCGCCGAGATATGAGTGTCGATGCGCTGGACGGCGGCACCGCCATGGCTGGCGGGATCGGACAGGAAGGCGACGGCCTCGGCCTGGGTTTCCACCGCGCTACAGCCGGGGCAGGGTGACGCCCTTCTGGCCCTGATACTTGCCGGAACGGTCGCCGTAGGAGGTCTCGCACACCGTGTCGCCCCTGAGGAAGATGAACTGACAGGCGCCCTCGTTGGCGTAGATCTTGGCCGGCAGCGGCGTGGTGTTGGAGAATTCCAGGGTAACGTGGCCTTCCCACTCCGGCTCCAGCGGCGTCACGTTGACGATGATGCCGCAGCGGGCGTAGGTGGACTTGCCCAGGCAGATCACCAGCACGTCGCGGGGGATGCGGAAATATTCCACCGTGCGCGCCAGGGCGAAGCTGTTGGGGGGAATGACGCAGACATCGGTCTCGCGGTCGACGAAGCTCTGCTGCGAGAACGACTTGGGATCGACCACCGCCGAATCGACATTGGTGAAGATCTTGAACTCGCGGCTGACGCGGGCGTCGTAGCCGTAGGACGACAGGCCGTAGGAGATGACGCCTTCGCGTTGCAGCTTCTCGGTGAACGGCTCGATCATGCCGCGCTTGATGGCCTGTTCGCGAATCCAGGTGTCGGGCATGACGGACATGGCGGCGCTCCCCAAAGTGTTGACCGGTTGTAGCGCATGGCCCCGCCGCCGACAAGCGCCAGGGGGAAAGCGATCCCGCCCGCCCTTTCCCGCCGCCGGGCGGCTACGGCCGCTGGCCCCGCAGCAGGCGCGGCAGGTCGCCGGCCAGTCCCATGGCGTGACGCATCAGGAACCGCCTGGCCGGGGGCAACCGGTTGACGGCGGCAAGGCCAAGGCGGCGCGCCAGCCTGACCGGCCCGATCGCGTTGGAGAACAGGCGGTCCAGCGAATCGGTCACCCCCAACATCAGCATGGTGTCGAATCGGCGCCAGCGCTGATAGCGCTCCAGCACGTCGGCGGAGCCGATGTCGAGGCCGAGGCGGGCGGCGTCGACCACCACCTCGGCCAGGGCGCAGATGTCGCGGATTCCCATGTTCATGCCCTGGCCGGCGATGGGATGCATGCCGTGGGCGGCGTCGCCGACCAGGGCAAGGCGGCGGCCGATCATGGTCTCGGCCCAGTGCAGGGACAGCGGATGATGAAAGCGGGCGCCCTCCAGCCGGATTTCGCCCAGGAAGCCGCCGACGCGCCGGCTCAGTTCAGCCAGGAAGGCCTCGTCGTCCAGGCCGCAGAGGGCGGCGGCAAGGTCGCGGCGCTCGGTCCAGACGATGCCGCTGCGGTCGCCGGCCAGCGGCAGGATGGCGAAGGGGCCGGCCGGCAGGAAGCATTCGTGGGCGACGCCGTGGTGAGGATGCTGATGGGCGATGACGCAGACAATGCCGCTTTCGGCGTAGTCGCGGCGGATGATCCGCAATCCGGCGCCGTCGCGGGTGGCCGAATCGCGGCCATCGGCCGCCACCGCCAGCGCCGCGCGGACGGTCCGGCCGTCCTCGAGTTCGGCTTCGACCCGCCGGGACGACCGCTCCAGCCGCCGAATCCGCGCCGGCGCCAGCAAGGAGACGGCGGGATCGGCCCGCATGCGTTCGAGGATGGCGCGGCGCAGGTCGGGAGCGGGCACGATCCAGCCCAGGGGATGGTCGCCGACCTCCCGATGGTCGTAATGCAGGAACAGCGGCGAGGAGGCGTCGGTCACCCGGATGTCCAGGATGGCCCCGGCAGCGGCGGCCATGCCGTCCCAGGCGCCCACCGCCCCGATCGCCCGCCGCGAGCTGTAGGATACGGCGATGGCGCGGGGGTCGGCGCCGGGGCGGCCCAGCACCTCGGGCGTCGCCACCTCGACCACCGTCACCGTCAGTCCCGCCTGGGCCAGGGCCGCCGCCAGCAGCCCGCCGACGGGACCGCCACCGGCGATCAGGACGTCGCAGTCCCCGTCAGCCATCGTGAAGGTTCAGCTTCGGCTTGGTGAATTTGGGGTCCTGGAAGCGGAACAGCTTGGGGTCCAGGGTCAGGCCGCTCTGGGCCTCGAACAGCGACACGGTGGTGATCTGGTTCTGGGAATCCCGGATCTGCCACTGGCGCAGGGCGAACGGACGGTCGGAAAACACCAGGGTGATCTCGCCGGCCGCCGGGTCCTCGGCCGCCACCAGCGAGACCCGGACCACGCCGGGCTGGCGGGCGACGCGGGTCACCGCCACATCGCCGCCGGTCAGCCTGACGTCGGCCCGCACCAGGATTCCGGCCGGAGTCGAGTCGAGCGGAATGTAGCTGGGGTCGAGCTGCGAATCGTGGACGATCAGGAAGGTTCCGTCGGCCACCACCAGCAGCGGGCTGGGCGGGTCGTATTGCAGCCGCATCCGGCCGGGCCGCGACAGATAGGCGTCGCCCTCGGCGGTGGCGCCATTGGGCGACATCTGGAGAAAGCGGGCCTTCAGGGTGGTGATGCCGTTGAGATAGGCCTCGGCGCGGGCGACGTCGGCCTTGTCCTGCTCGGACAGGGCGGCCGGCTTCGGTCCGGCGGCATCGGCGGCCGCCCCCCACCAGGCCAGCAGCGCCAGGGTCAGCACGGCCAGTCGTCGCGTCATGCTCATCTCAGTACTCTTCCTTGCCGCCACGGGCCAGAATCTCGCGCTTGCCCGCATGGTTGGGTCTGCTGATCACGCCCTCGGCCTCCATGCGCTCGACCAGGCGGGCGGCGCGATTGTAGCCGATCTGAAGCTGGCGCTGCACGAAACTGGTGGAGACCTTGCCCTCCCGGATCACCACCGCCACCGCCTGATCGTAGATATCCTCGCCGCCGTCACCGCCGCCGCCGCCGGCCGGACCGAACTCGGCCTCCTCGTCCTCGGTGACCGCCTCGATATAGGAAGGCTCGCCCTGGGAGCGCAGATGCTCCACCACCTTCTCCACCTCCTCGTCCGAGACGAAGGGGCCGTGCACGCGGGTGATGCGGCCGCCGGACGCCATGTAGAGCATGTCGCCCTGGCCCAGCAGCTGCTCGGCGCCCTGCTCGCCCAGGATGGTGCGGCTGTCGATCTTGGAGGTGACCTGGAACGAGATGCGGGTGGGGAAATTGGCCTTGATGGTGCCGGTGATGACGTCCACCGACGGCCGCTGGGTCGCCATCAGGATATGGATGCCGGCGGCGCGGGCCATCTGGGCCAGGCGCTGCACCGCCGCCTCGATGTCCTTGCCGGCCACCAGCATCAGGTCGGCCATCTCGTCGACGATGACGACGATGAAGGGCAGCGGCTCCAGCGCCAGGATCTGGTCCTCGTAGGTCGGCTTGCCGGTTTCGGGATCGAAGCCGGTCTGCACCGTGCGGGTCAGCACCTCGCCCCTGGTCCGGGCCTCGCCCAGGCGGTGATTGTAGCCGGCGATGTTGCGCACGCCGAGCTGGCTCATGGCGCGATAGCGGTCCTCCATCTCGCGCACCGCCCATTTCAGGGCGACCACCGCCTTGCCCGGCTCGGTCACCACCGGGGCCAGCAGGTGGGGAATGCCGTCGTAGACCGACAGTTCCAGCATCTTGGGATCGATCATGATGATGCGGCACTCTTCCGGGGTCAGGCGGTAGAGCAGCGACAGGATCATGGTGTTGATGGCCACCGACTTGCCCGAGCCGGTGGTGCCGGCGATCAGCAGATGCGGCATGCGCGCCAGATCGACCATCACCGGAGCGCCGCCGATGTCCTTGCCCAGCACCAGGGTCAGCTTGGCCGAGGCCTTCTCGAACTGCTCCGCCGCCAGCAATTCGCGCAGGAACACCACTTCGCGGCGGGAATTGGGCATCTCGATGCCGATGACGCTGCGCCCCGGAACGGTGGCGATGCGCACCGACAGGGCGCTCATGGACCGCGCGATGTCGTCGGCCAGCCCGATCACCCGGCTGGTCTTGGTGCCCGGCGCCGGCTCCAGCTCGTACAGCGTCACCACCGGCCCCGGACGGACCTTGACGATCTTGCCGTTGACGCCGAAATCCTCCAGCACCGATTCCAGCATCCTGGCGTTCTGGGTCAGGGAATCCTGGCTCATGCGGATGCCGGTCTGGTCGGGAGTATGGGCCAGCAGCGACAGGGGCGGCAGTTCGTAGCCGGAAGCGGACGGCGGGGCACCCAGGTCCAGGGTGCCCTGGCGGGCGGCGCGTTCCCGCTTGCCCGGCGGCGCGGGCGGACGCTTGGGCTGGACCAGCGATCCCTGGGGGTAGCCCTGGAGAGGGGCGTCGTCATCGGCCGAGGACGGCGGAGGCGGGACGAAGACCTCGTCGTCGTCGTCCTCGTCCCCGTCGTCGCGACGGGAGGGGGAATGGAAGGCCGGTTCGGTCCGGCGCGGCGGCGGCGCATCGTCGGCGGCGGGCGGACGGCGCAGGGCGGTGGCGGCATGGCCGGTGGCCACCGCCATGTCCAGCGAACGGCGGCCCAGCGTCGCCCAGTCGCCGCCGCTGAGGCCGATGACGTAGACGGTGCCGGCCAGGGCCAGGACCACGGCGGCCGGCCCGGCGATCCAGGTGATTTCCGGCGGCAGGATCAGGGCGAGGCCGGCATTGAGCAGATGCCCCAGGGCGCCGCCCGGCCCGGCGGGCAGCACGGCCGCCTCGGGAACCGGCAAGGCGGCCAGCGCCAGCGCCCAGACCACCATCGACGGCGCCAGCAGCGCCAGCCGCCAGGGCCAGCCGATGGGCAGGCGGACATGGACCAGTACCAGCACCCCCCAGACCAGGGCGGCGGCGGCAGGCAGCACGGCGCCCCAGCCGACCGCCTGATAGAGGAAGTCGGCCAGATAGGCGCCCGGCCGGCCCATGACGTTGACCACCAGACCATCGGCGGCGGTATTGAACGAGGGATCGTGGGGATCGGCGGTGACCAGGGCCGCCAGCATCGCCAGCCCCAGGGCCAGCAGCGCCAGGCCGCCGGACTGGATCAGGCGGCGGCGCAGGAATTCGGCGGTGCCGCGCGGCAGGAAGCCGCTGCTGAGTCTGGCCTTGCGCGACGGAACCGCCATCGCCGCCTACCCGCCCAGCACGGCGACGATGCGCCTCAAGGCGATCTCGGTGGTGGCGAGGTCGTGGACCAGGGCGACCCGGATGAAGCGGCCGCCGGGATTGCCGTCCTCGGAATCCTCGGCCGCCAGATAGGCGCCGGGCAGCACCCGGATGTTGGCCTCGCGCCACAGGCGGATGGCGGCGGCCTCGCCGTCGCCCACGTCCAGCCACAGGAAAAAACCGCCGGCCGGGCGATAGAAGCCGAATCGCCGGCCCAGGATCGCCTCGGCAAGGTCCAGCTTGGCCCGGTAGAGATCGCGGGTCTTCTCCACATGGCTCTCGTCGCGCCACAAGGCGGCGGCGGCGGCGGCCACCGGCAGCGGCATGGCGGCCCCACCATAGGAGCGCAGCCGCGAGAACGCCCGGATGACGGTCTCGTCGCCGGCGACGAAGCCCGAACGCAGGCCGGGCACGTTGGACCGCTTGGACAGAGAGTTGAACACCAGCACGTTGGCCAGTCCCTCGCCCAGGGCGGCGCAGGTTCCCAGCACCCCCGGCGGCGGCGCCTTGTCCCATATCTCGGAATAGCACTCGTCGGCGGCCAGCACGAAGCCGTAGCGCCGCGCCGCCTTGACCGAACGTTCCAGCAGGGCGGCGTCAGCCACCGTGCCCTGGGGATTGGCGGGACTGCACAGATAGGCCAGGGCGGTGCGCTCCAGCGCCTCGGCCGGCAGGGCGGAAAAATCCGGCTGGCTGACCGAACCGTCCTGGCCGGGCACGAATACCGGCTCGGCCCCGGCCATGACCGCGGCCCCGGCATAGACCTGATAGAACGGATTGGGCAGCAGAACCAGCGGCCGCTTGCCGCCCCGGTCGCCACAGACCGCCTGGGCGATCAGGTAAAGCGCCTCGCGGGTGCCGGCCACCGGCAGGATCGACCGTTCCGGATCGATCAGGCCGGCGGGCAGGCCATAGCGGCGGGCGGCCCAGTCGGCCACCGCCTGGCGGAAATCGGCCGGGCCGTTGGCGGGGGGATACTTGCCCCACAGATGGGCGTTGGCCGCCACGGTCTCGGCCACCAGGGCCGGCGGCGCGTGCTGAGGCTCGCCGATGGACATGACGATGGTGTCGGAGGCGGGTGCGCCGCCCAGCAGCTTGGCCAGTCTGGCGAAAGGGTAGTCCGGCAGGGTGTCGAGGCGGTCGTCGAGATGGGGCTGGAGGATCATGGCACCATGGCGGGCGATGGGAGTGGAGGACAAGGCCGGAGCGCCGAGTTATACCGCATTTGTTCTGGAGAGGATAAGCAAAAACAGGCGCGCGCCCGGGGGCGCAGCCCCCATCTAGAGACCAGGGGCGCAGCCCCCGTCTAGAGATAGGCGCGCAGCAGTTCCATGGCCTGATTCAGCTGACTCATGCGGTGATGGTCGCCATGGTTGCTGTCGGGGTGGTGGATGGTGGCCAGCATGCGGAACTTGGCCCGGAGCGTCCGGCCGTCCGGCCGTTCGCCGGGGGGGAAGCCGAGGACGTGCAGGGCTTCCTCGCGGGTCTGGACGCCATCGGGCAGCGGCTCGAACGCCAGCACGCTGATGATCGCCTTCAACCGCTCGATCTCCTCGGCGGCCTGGGCCAGCTTCTGGCTCTGTTCGCGGCGGCGCTCCACCTTGGGATAGGCCTCGGCGGCGGCATGCTGCCGGACCTGGGATTCATCCGGCGGAGGGTCCCGCCGGACTTCCGGCCGGGGCGGCGGCGGCGGCGGCGCGGCGGGATCGTCCAGGCGCACGCGCAATCCGCCCTGATCCAGCGCCAGCGCCATGCCCAGCGCCCGGCGGATGGTCTCGACCGCGTAACCCGGCGCCATGCGCACCTGAAGCCTGGGCTTGCGCCGCCACGGCCGTCCCTTGGCCGGACCGGACTTCAAGATGACCGTCTCGCGATCCTCGGGCGTGGGTTCGCCAGGATCGGCGAAGGCGGCGATGACCTCGCCCGGCATCACCAGCAGCACCGAGCGGGCGACATCCCCCACATTGACCTTGCGGCGCCCCGCCAGCCGGTCGATGGCGTCACGGAACGCGCTCGAACACGGAACCGTGTAGGAATGCTTGACGGTGGCGGCGCCGGCGATGGCGGATTGGTCGTGATCTCTCATGGCGATGGCCGTGTCGCGGTCCTGGCTGTCGGGGAACGTCCTTGCCCTGGGGCAACGAATATGCCCGATGCCGCCGACCGGTCAACTGCCAATGTTGGCCGCTAAGAAAAAACATTAGCTCACCGATTTAACCGCCTTTAAATAACCAATTTTTAACAAGTACATCTTAATCCGGCCATGTAATGCCAAGCACCGACGCCGATAACGCCCGGAATGGCGCCGGTGGCGGCGGAAGATAAATATCTTTTGTAAAACAAGTGGATAGCCCGGATTGGCGGTCGTTGCGAATCCGATTCATCTTGAAATTTCGAGCAATCCAGGCTATACGTATAAGCAGTAAAAGAACCGTTTTCAGGCAGAACGCCATGTTCGTCGGCAGCCCAGCAGAGCGCGGATACGCCTACACTCCCCTCAGTGGACGGGGCGAGGCGGTTGCTGCTGCCGTTTCTCCGGCCGCTTCGGGCGCGGCCGCCGCTGCGGACGCCGTTCCGCTGATCAATCCCGCCATCAATTACGATTACCGCTCGGGCATCGCCGTGCTGGAAATCCGCGACCCCGACACCGGCGAGGTCGAAGTCCAGTATCCCTCCAAGAAAGTGGTCCAGGAATACATCCGCCAGGGCGCCGCCTCCAAGGATGCGCCCCACCCCACGCCGGCGCCCGATCAGGCCGCCGCGCCCCCGGTGGCCGCGCTGTCTCCCGTCGCCGCGCCGGCGACGGCCGCGCCCACGGCCCCGGCGCCCGCCTCTCCCGAACCCGCCCATACCGACCAGACGGCGTAGGCCGCGCGCCCACGCCTTCTACCGCCCGCATGCCGCCAGGGCCGGCGGCAAACGCTGGGCGAATGCCTCGCCCCAGCGTTCGGCCTCGGGCACGGTCAGGTGGTTGCCGTCGAAGCTGGCATAGCCTTCGGCGGGAACATCCACCAGCGGGCTGCCGATGGCGGCGGCCATGCGGCGCACCACCTCGGGATTCGCCTCGATGGACGGCACCGCCGTCAGGATCAGGCAGCCGCCGCGCTCCTCCACCATGCGCCTGAACTCGCGCCCGGTGGCGACGATATGGTCCAGGCCGCGCGGCTCGCCGGTGGCCGGCTTCATCACCGGAAACGAATCACGGGCGAAGTCCACCGTCAGGGCGCGGCCGTTGAGGCGCGAGCGGTACTGCGCCATGTGGCGGCCGCAGATCATGTCGCTGAACCGGTTGGGCTCGTCGCGGCACCAGCGGCGGTGCAGGTCGAGCACCCTGGACTTCAGCTCGTATTCCAGCGTCACCTCGGGATGGCCCGACACCACCCGCCGCCCCCACAGATTGATGGAGTTGAAGAAGAAGTAATCGGCGTTGACCACCACCAGGCGCGGCCGGAGGTCCAGCTTCTGGACCACCATCTTGGCGAACAGGTCCCATTCGCCGTTGATGGACGCATTGAAGGTCTTCAGGCCGCGATCCTCGAACGGGCGGCGCACCGCCTCGGCCGAGAACGCGATCACCGCCCGGCTGTTGCCCAGGAACACCACGTCGGCCGCCTTCAGGTTGGCCACCGCCGCCGGCTCCTTGTCGAGCCACAGGGCGGCGTGCTCGTAATCGCCAAAGGCGCGGTCGGCGCAGGTGCCCATGTAGAATTCCGCCGAATAGCCAGCGGGCGAACAGCGGAATACCCAGAAATTCGACGACAGCCGCCCGTCGACGGCGCTGCCGGCCAGGGCCAGCACCAGGGCGACGGCGCCCCAGCCCAGCAGAATGCGCAGATAGCGGACCGGATCGGCTTTGATCATCTCAGAACTGCCAGTAAATGAATTCGACGGGTTGCATGGACTGCACGAAGGCGATGCAACCCACCACGATCATCGCCACCGCCCAGGCGGCGTTGGGAGACCACGCCACCCGCCGGGCCAGGTGTCCGGGTCTGGGCTGTTCGCCCAGGGCGGGCTGGTGGGCGTGCAGCCATTCCTGGGTGTTGGGCAGCACCAGCGCCAACCCCAGCACCAGCAGCGTCACCGCCAGCTGGTGGAAGCCCAGGAAGTAGGGCAGCGCCCGCTCGCTCACCGACACCGGCCCCAGCAGCGGCGCCAGCCTGTTCGCCACCGCTTCCAGGCCGGGGGTGACCACGAACCGGCCCTCGGCCACGATCAGGCCGTGAAACACGTTCATGGCCGCCTCGAAGCTGGCGGCGCGGAAGAACACCCAGGCCAGCATCACCGCCAGGAAGGTCAGCCCCCACCCGGCGGCGCGGTAGGCAAAGGCCGGACCCGGCGCCCGCATCCCCGCCGTCAGCTTGCGCCACAGGTGATTGATCACCAGGAACAGGCCGTGCAGGCCGCCCCAGACGGCGAAGGTCCAGTTGGCCCCGTGCCACAATCCACCCAGCAGCATGACGACCAGCAGATTGGCCATGCGCCGCCCTTCGCCATGACGGTTGCCGCCCAGCGGAACGTAGAGATAGTCGCGCAGGAACCGGGACAAGGTGATGTGCCAGCGCCGCCAGAATTCGATGATGCTGGTGGCCTTGTAGGGCGAGGCGAAATTGGCGGGGAAGCGCAGGCCGAACATCCGCCCCAGCCCCAGCGCCATGTCGGAATAGCCCGAGAAGTCGAAGTAAATCTGAAGGGTATAGGCCAGGGTTCCCGACCACGCCTCCAGGACGGTGATGGGGTTGCCGGCCGCCGCGCCGTCGAACATGGGGGTGGCGTAGCGGGCCATGGATTCGGCGATCACCACCTTCTTGAACAGCCCGATGATGAACAAGGTCAGTCCCACCGCCACGTTCCCGGCGTCCAGGCCGGCCCGGCGCGCCTGATACTGGGGCAGGAACTCGGCGTGATGGATGATGGGGCCGGCGATCAGCTGGGGAAAGAACAGGACAAACAGCGAGAATTCCAGGATGTCGTAAGGCTTGGTCTCGCCCCGCCAGCAATCCACCAGATAGGCGATCTTCTGGAAGGTGAAGAACGAGATGCCCAGCGGCAGCGCCACCGTGACGATGAAGCCGTCCAGGCCGGTCAGATCGGCGAAGGTGCGGGAAAACAGCCCGGCATACTTGAACCAGCCCAGCGTCCCCAGGTTGAAGGCCAGACCCAGCGCCAGCACGGCGCGCGAGCGGGTCTCGGCCAGGGAGCGGCCCAGCCGGTAATTGACCAGGGTCGAGCCCAGGATCAGGGCCAGATAGGCCATGTCCCACCAGCCGTAGAACACCATGGAGCACAGCACCAGCCAGCCGGTGCCGGCGCGGCGGCCGAACCGGCCGCACAGGGCGTAGCCCCCCAGGGTGGCGGGCAGGAACACCAGCATGAACAGGTAGGAATTGAACAGCATGGGTCAGCTCTTTCCCCGCAGCAGGCCGTCGACGTAAGGCGCGATCGCCGAGGCGGGCGGATGGTAGTAATCGGTCCAGTCGTTGGGCTCGCCGGACGTTCCCAGCACCGGCGCCAGGGCGCATTCCAGCCCCTCGCGGGCGCAGGCTTCGACGAACGCCTTGCGCAATGCCATGGGAGCCGGGCGGGCCTTGGCGTTGAAATGGGCGGCGGCGGCGGGTTCCAGCGGCAATTCCGCCACCACCACCCGAGGTCGTCCCGGCAAGGTGGCGAGGCGGTGCAGATCATGGGCGATGAACGAGGCCAGCACCTGCGGTTGGTCGGGCAGGTCGGCCGGAACCGGGGGCAGGCCGGGCCGCGCCGCCGTCATCGGGCCGGCGGCGCCATCGGCCTTGAACCTGCCCCAGACCAGCTGGTCGCCGGGGTCGAAAACCGGAAACAGCCCGGCGAACACCATGGAAACGTGCTCGGCCACCGTGCGGGGGGACAGCGACAGCAGCCACAGCGTCGCCTCCTGCCGGGCCAGGCGCGCCGCCATGCGCAGCCAGTCGCGGCCCGGCACCCGGGGATCGTCGAAGCTGCCGGCCAGCAGGCGGGCCATGTCCGGCCAGCGCTGGCCAAGCGGCAGCATCTGCACCTGCTGGGTGAAGTGCTCGAAATTCTCCACCAGCACCACCAGGGTCGGCGCCAGGGCGCCGGCGGCGGCCAGGGACTGGGCCAACGATGCCGAACCGCCCAGCGACGAGCCCGGCACCGCCATGCTGAAGACGCGGCCATGCGACGCCAGTTCCGCCTGTCCCAGCGCCAAGGTGGCGTTATCGCCGAAGATCAGGACGTCGAACGGGCCGGATTCCCGGACATGGCGCAGCTTGTGGGCGATCAGGTGGGGATTGGATTGCAGCATCAGCCGCGCCAGCCGCCGGTCCTGGCCGGGGGCGAAGGGATCGGGGCCGACGGCGCCCCAGTTCTGGAAGGCCGCGAGTCCCAGCAGCGGCACCGCCGCCGCCAGGAAAAGCCGGCGCAGCAGCCTCATCGGCCGAGGCCCAGTTCCACCAGCCGGGCCGCCGCCGCCTCGCCGGCCAGACGATGCCCCAACGCCGACCAGTGACCGTCATGGGCGAAATGGATGGCGCCGACGCCATGGGGCCGGAACAGCGGCATCGGATCGACGGCGGCAATGCCCCGTTCCGACAAAAGCCTGACCATGTCCTGACGCTGGCGGCGATAGAACGGATCATCGTCCATCAGGTCCTGGCGGGCGGGAATGATCACCACCACCAGCGGCGTTGCCGGCGGCAGCATGTCGCGCAACCGCCCGACCTCGTCGGCGGCGGAGACCAGCACCGCGTCCATGCGGCCTTCCTCGAACATGCGCTTGCCGTGATTGGGGGCGTCGATCAGCCTCAGTTCAATCAACAGGGTCTGGAGGCCGCCGACCCGCTTGACCGACACCGCCATGAAATTGTACAGCGCCGAAATCCGGGTCAGGCCGTGCTTGAACCAGATCAGCGGCGGCGGACGCAGCCCCCCGCCGCCGGCCTCGACCGGCGCCAGCGCATGCCGCCCCATGCAGTCGTAATCCATCACGTCGTTCTCGATGGTGAGACCGACCACCACCGCCCTGGGCCGCGCCTCGGCCGGCATGCGGGCGATCAGGGTGCGATAGCCGCACACATCGGTGCCGGGGCTGGCGACGTCGTACCACGGCAGGTCGAGGGCCTTGCCGGCCACCGCCCCCATGATCTGGTCGCGCTCCACCCCCCAGCCGAAGGTGAAGGAATCGCCCACCGCCCACAGCCGGCCGGCGGCGGCGGTCTCGGGCTCGTCGTTGCGCAGGCCGAAGGAATTGATCCGCACATGGCTGCGGAAATCGCCGTTGTTTTGCGAGAACCAGCCGTCGAACCCGGGCCGGCCGATGGGAACGTCCGGCCAGCCGGCGACCTTGGCGACGGTGATGAAGCGCGACGAATCGAACTCGTCCCAGCGCGGAAACATCACCCGCGCCGCCACCTCGGCCAGCCCGACCGCCAGGATCAGGCCGAACAGGACGGCCAGCAGGTTGCCAAGGACCGAGCCCCCCTCCGGGCGCCGCGCCGCGCCGCGCCGGCGCCGGCTCATGGCGCCTCTCCGGGAATCCGGTCGGTCAGGCCCCAGCGCGCCTTCCACTGGGGATCGGCGCAATAGATGCGGTAGACCATCTCCATGGTCTTCAGCGCCTCCTCGGACGAGCCGTTGACGATGGCCGAGCCCGAGCGCACCGCATCGGCGAATTCGGCGATCTCGTCGGCCCAGCTGGGATCGTGGTTGTAGCGGGTGGTCTGCTCCTTGGGGTCGCCGGCGTCCTGGGGATGCGCCCAGGCCACCGTCAGGGTCTCGGCGCCGTAGGACTTGGAACCCGACAAGATGCCCGCCAGCACGATGGTGCCGCCCGACAGGGTGATCTCCAGGTTGAAGCGGTGCCGCCACTGGGTGGCCGAGCTGTGCAGCATGGCGACCACGCCGGATTTCGAGCGCATCAGGGCAAAGGCGTTGTCCTCGACGTCGTGCTTCCAGAAATCGTTGGACACGAAGGAATGGATGTCGTCGAACTCGCCGCCGAACAGCCGGATCAGATCGACCATGTGGATGCCCTGGTCCAGCAGGACGCCGCCGCCGGCGATGGTGCGCTTGGTCCGCCAGTGGTCGGGCGAACGGAAATCGATGATGGTGGACTTGCCGTAGACGCCGCGCAGGTTCAGCACCCGGCCCAGTTCGCCCGACTGGACCAGCGCCAGGGCGTCGCGGACCGAATCGTGATAGCGGTGGTTGAAGCCGTATTTGAGCTTCAGGCCGGGATGGCGCGCCTCGGCCGCCCGGACTGCGGCGATATCGGCCAGATCGCGGCCCGGCGGCTTCTCGCAGAAGACGTGCAGCCCCCGCTCCAGCCCGGCGATGGTAACCTCGGCGGCGATGTCGTTGGTCAGGCAGACGAACAGCGCATCCAGCCGCTCGGCCTCCAGCAGGCGCTGGTAATGGCCGTAGTGGCGGACACCGTCGGCGAAGGCACCCTCGCCGTCCAGCCGGCGGTCGCACACCGCCGCCGTCTCCATGTGGGGATGCTGGTCGATGAACTGGCGGCGGCGCTGGCCGACCACGCCATAGCCGGCGATGCCCACCCGCAGGCGGTCAGCCATGGGCGGGAATCCGGTAAAGATCGGATATGGCCTCGTCGGGTCGGCCCAGCCGGTTCGACTGCTCGGGCGAGTCCACCGTCACCCAGCCGCCGCCGGCCTCGTCCGAGCGATAGAAGGCGTGCAGCAGCTTCAAGGTCGCCAGGCAATCGGCGCGGCTGACCGGATAGGGCGCGCCCTGGTGGAAGCTGGCGGCGATGTCCCTGTACATCTGGGCATGGCCATAGCCGTAGACCGCGCCATGGCCCTCGATGCCCTTGAAATCCTCGGAATGAAGGGCGCAGGCGGTGGGATCGGGGGTGAACACCTGCAATTCGTTGACGGCGATGCCGCCGATCTGGGCCAGCCCCTTCTCGCCGACGATGGAGATGGACGCCTCGAAATCGTCGGGCCGGGCCGCCGTGGTCACTTCCAGCACGCCCACCGCCTTTCCGGCATAGCGCAAGGTCGCCACCACGGTGTCCTCCACCTCGATGTCGGCGCCCAAGGTCCGCATGGTGGCGGAAACCTGATCGACCTCGCCACCCAGGTGGCGCAGCAGGTCGACATGGTGGATGCCCTGGTTGGTCAGCGCGCCGCCGTCATGGCTGAAGGTGCCGCGCCAGGGCGCCAGGTCGTAATAGCGCTGCGGCCGACACCAGCGCACCCGCACGCTCATGATGCGGATGGCGCCCAGCTCGCCGTCGGCCAGGGCCTGCCTGACGCGGGCCACCGCCTTGTTGTGGCGGTTCTGGAACACCGGGAAGATCCCCAGGCCCAGCCGGTCGGCGGTCTCCCACGCCTTCTCCAGCTGCTCGGGGCGCATCATGGTGGGCTTTTCCAGGATGATGTGCTTGCCGAAGCGCTCCATCATCTCCAGCCCGTGCTCGGAATGCATGCCGGACGGCGTGATCACCGCCACCACCGCCACCTCGGGATGCTCGGCCAGCATGCGGCGGTAATCGGTGTAGCAGGGAACCCCGAACTCGTCGCCATAGGCCCGGGCCTTGTCGAGGACGAGATCGCAGACGGCGGCCAGTTCGACGCCGCCGGTGGCGACGATGGAACGGGCGTGGTGGCCGGCGATGCGGCCGCAGCCCACCAGCGCGACTTTGACGGTATTACTGGTCATGCGATGTCCCCTGCTTCGCGGCTAAGGGTCAATATCACCAAACAGCAGGGATTTCCAGGTCGCCACGTCCGGCGGACTGAGCACCCGGGCGTAGTCCAGCGGCGCGGGCGGCGGCGTGGCCGCCAGCGCCCCGGGCAACTCGTCCGGCGTCACCGCCACCGCCTTGATGCCGGCCGGCAGGATGTCCACCGCCAGCCGGTCGTCGGGCAGCAACCGGAAGGTGGGCAGCCCCAGCAGCAGCCCCTCCAGGCTGGAGGTGCCGGTGGCGGCGATCACCGCCGACAGGGCGGCGTGGCCGGCGATGCCGGTGTCGGTGCGCTCCAGATTGGCTTCCTCGGCGAAGTCGAGCGGGTACATGGGATGCGGCTTGACCAGCACGCGGCGGCCGCCCCGCGCCAGCCGCCGCCCCGCCTCCACCTGCATCCGGGCGATGGCGGGAATCGCCGACAGCGGCACGAACACCGGCGCATCGGCGGCATAACGTCCGCCGGCGACCGGCGGCAACCGCCACGCCCCGGCGACGGCGATGCGCCCGGCCGGCACGTCCCAGGCCACCAGTTCGTCACGGTAGGCGGGACCGTCGGCGATCACCTCGTCGGGCAGGCTGTCCAGCCCGTCCACATTGGCACGCGGCGAGTAATTGATCTGATGCGGTCCGATCACGGTGTGCTGATAGCCCAGGCTGCGCACCGCCAGCGGACGGGCGGCGCGGCAGAGATCGCGTTCCCAGGCGTGATTCTCCCACGGCCAGCACACCGAGGCGGGCCGGGCCGAGCGAAGAAACCGCCGCTGGCAATGCATCTGCCAGGCATTCATGGCGGGGCCGCCACCGGAATTCTCGCGCGATGCCGCCCGACGCACCAGCCAACCGAATTCGCCGGCCGTGTCGGCGGCGGTGGGCCGCCACGCCTGGACCGGCATGGAGAGCGCGAACCAGGGCGAGCCCCAGCCGTGCAGCGAGGCGGTGCGGCCGTCCCCGGCCAGCTCGGCCGCCCGGCCGGGCGGACAGTCGCAGTGCAGCAGGCGCTTCAGGGCCGGCAGCTCGCGCATCAGGGTGCCAAAATAGACGTCGAAGCCGTCGGCGCGGCTGCCGGGATGGCCGTAGACCAGCAGCACCGCCGAGCCCGGCGGAAGCGCCGGCCGCAGCCGCCGGGTCCTCGCCACCGCCACCACCAGCCGCAGCGCCAGCTTGCCCCGCGCCAGGAAACCGCGGATGGCCCGCCGCCATGTCGGCAGGACCAGCGGCGGCGGCGTTCCGGCCGTCACGCCGGGACGGGACGCGATCTGGCGAAAGGTCCAGGGATCGTCGCAGACCATCAGGCAGGGCTCGGGCAGCGCCGCCAGCTCGCGGGCCAGCAGGTCCCAGGCCAGCATCAGGCCGAAATCCGAGCCGAAGGCGCCGCAGGCGACGCCGTGCGACAATTCCGCCGTGGGGGTGCGCCCCAGCCGGCGGGCCAGGCTCCACCACGTCTCGCGGCAATCCTCGAACGCCGCTTCCAGCCGGTGGGCCAGGCGCGGCAGCTTGCGGGCGGGATCGAGCCCGGAGACATCGGACTCGGTCACCGCCAGCCAGTGGCGCCACTGGCCGTCGACGGACGGCAGGTCGCCGGATGTGCGGAGCAGGATGGTCATTTACAAAAGGGTTGTGGCATAGTGCCGGCCCCCGCGCAAGGTGGCGAAGGATTACGATGATGGGCTCTCAGGCGTTCTTCCGGCAGGTGCTTCAGGCGATCGGTGAGGCCGATTGCGACGGTCTGATGTCGGACAAGGGAGCCGCCGTGCTGGGCGGCCTGTCGGGCCGCGCCACCGTCGGCCTGTTGCAGCGTCTGGCCGGACTGGTCGGGAACCGCGACAGCCTGTGCTATCTGGAAATCGGCGTGTTTCAGGGGCTGTCCTTGCTGTCGGTGGCCATCGAGCATCCCGGCTTCGCCTGCTTCGGCATCGACAATTTCTCGATCCTGGACCCCAAGGGCGAGAATCTGGGCATCGTCCGGGAGCGGACGCGGCGGCTGAACGCCACCAACGCCCACCTGATCAACCAGGATTACGAGGCGGCGCTGGAAGGCCTGCCCGGCCATATCGGCGAGCGCAAGGTGGCGGTGTTCTTCATCGACGGCGCCCACGACTACCGCAGCCAGCTGATGGCGCTGCTGCTGATCCGCCCCTATCTGTCCGAACGCGCGGTGATCGTCGTCGACGACGCCAATTACTTCGACGTGCGGCAAAGCACCCGCGATTTCCTGATCTCGCATCCCGAGTTCAAGATGGTGTTCGAGGCCTATTCCCCCGGCCATCCCGCCAATCTGGACCAGCCCACCCGCGAGAGGCAGGAGGCCGGCTGGCTGAACGGCGTCAACGTGCTGGTGCTCGATCACGAGAACGTGCTGCCGGTGATGCTGCCGCGCGTCGAGCCGCTGGCCCGCGACCTCTACGTCAACGAATGGCTGGTCCACCGCCACCGCTATGCCGAGCTGGCGCCCCAGGCGCTGGACGCCGCCGCCGCCATGGTCGAGGGCCGCGAGCCCGACGCCGCCGGATTGCGCGCCGCCGCCGAGGCCGGCAAGGATGCGTTCCAGGCCCGCCATCCCGACCGCAACCTGCATTGCGACGGGCTGCCGGACAGGCGCTTCACGGCATGGAAATAGCCAAGTTCATTGACGTTCACAACATGAACACGGTATACAGGGCGCCATCGGAAGCGGCTAGAATCCGACTGTCTGCCTGAAAGCGATCCCATGAGCGGCGTACTGTATTCCAACCTTAAATTCCTGCGATTTCGGGATCAGCTCGACGCCCTTGCCACCGGCACCGTGGCCGCACCGGTCCATATCCGCATCAAGCCTATCAACCATTGCAACCACCACTGCTGGTACTGCGCCTATCGCACCGACGACCTCAAGCTGGGCGAGGACATGGACGAGAAGGACGTCATCCCCAGGGACAAGATGGTCGAGATCGCAGACGATATCGTCTCCATGGGGGTCAAGGCGGTGACCTTTTCCGGCGGTGGCGAGCCGCTGCTGTACAAGCCCCTGCCCGAGGTGATCGACCAGCTGGCGGCTGGCGGAGTGCGGGTGGCGACCCTGACCAACGGCTCCAACCTCAAGGGCCGGGTGGCCGAGGCACTGGCCCGCCACGCCACCTGGGTGCGGGTGTCCATCGACGCCTGGGACGACGAGTCCTATGTCAGATCGAGGGGCGCCAAACCGGGTGAGTTCTCGCGGCTGATGGACAACATGAAGGCGTTCGTCGCCACCGGCACCAGATGCGTGCTGGGGGTGTCGTTCATCACCGGCAAGGACAATTACCACCGGCTGCACGAGGTCTGCTCGCGCTTCAAGGATATCGGCGTCAACCATGTCAAGCTGTCGGCCGCCGTGGTCGGCAATTCAGTGGACGAGAACAACCGCTATCACCATGAGTTCGCCACGGGGGCGCGGGCCGAGATCGACCGGTGCCTGGCCCTGAACGGCGATAGCTTCACGGTGCTGGATCATTTCCACGAGATGGAAAGCCGGTTCGAGAAGAACTACACCCGCTGTCCGTTCCTTCAGTTCCTGACGGTGATCGGGGCGGACCAGACCGTCTATACCTGCCAGGACAAGGCCTATACCAAGTCGGGAACGCTGGGCTCGATCAAGAACCGCTCATTCCGCGACTACTGGTTCTCGGAAGAGAACCGTCGCGCCCTGGCCGAATTCGATCCGTCCAGGCTGTGCAAGCATCACTGCGTGTCCCACGCCAAGAATCTGGCGCTCACGCAATATCTGGCCGTTGATCCGGAACATGGACAATTCGTGTGATACCCTCCTGTTCCGCCTGAAGAAAGCCGAGCCGATGTCGAAGCGCGTTTACTTCGCCGATCTGACCCATTGCGGAACAATCACCAATGCCGACACCTTCCCCTATGGGGTCGGTTGTGTCGCCGCCTATGCCAAAACCATCTTCGGTGACGCGATCGAGCTTGATATCTTCAAGTTCCCCGCCGAGTTGGACGCGGCCATGGCCGGCAATCCGCCCGATATCCTGTGCATCACCAATTATGCCTGGAACGCCAACCTCTCCATGACGGTGGCCGACATGGCGCGGGCCGCCCACCCCCACATGACCATCGTCATGGGGGGGCCGAATATCTGTATCACTCCGGAAGGACGCCGCCGGTTCCTGGAGGAGCATGCCTCCATCGATTTCTACGCAAAATTCGAAGGTGAACGTGCTTTCGCGGGGCTGTTCAAGACTCTGGTCGAGACCGGCATGGACAAGTCGGCACTGCGTGCCTCCGGCCGGTTGCTGGACAACATGCTCTACCTGACGCCTGATGGCGCATATGTCGAGGGTCCGGAAAAGCGGATCATGGATTACGCCGAGATGCCGTCCCCCTATCTCATGGGGCTGATGGACAAGTTTTTCGACCAGGAATTGCGGCCGGTTCTGGAATTCACCCGGGGCTGCCCCTATGCCTGTACCTTCTGCACCGATTCCCATGCCCATCGCAGTAAGGTGGTGCGCAAGCGGCCTGATCTGGCCCGCGCCGAGATGGAATACGTGGCGGCCCACGTCAAAACCGCCACCGACATGTTGCTGACCGACCTGAATTTCGGTCAGTATCCCGAAGACATCACCTTTGCCCATATCATTCGCGACACCATCGATAAATTTGGATGGCCCAAGGCCATGCTGGTAGCCGGTGGCAAGAGCCATGGTGAGCGCGTCATGGAATGCGTCAAGATCGTCAATGGCAGCGACCTCGGCGTCATCAAGTTCTGCTCGTCGGTCCAGTCCACCGATGACACCGTACTGGACGCCATCAGCCGCAAGAACCTACCTGTGGACAAGGTGCGCGAGATCATGGACTCGGCCAATGCCGAGGAGGGCTTCACCGAATACTTCACCGAAATCATCCTCGGACTGCCCATGGACAGTGTCGAGTGCCACTATAACTCGTTGCGCGACACTATCGACAAGGTGGGCATGAACATCGTCAATGTTCACCAGCTGACCCTGCTGCAGGGCTCGCCCATGGCGCTGCCGGAGCAGCGCCGGCGCTACCAACTGGACCCGCGCTACCGGGTGTTCGTCGGCTGCGTCGGCATGTATCACCTGTTCGGTCAGGATATCGGCATCGCCGAAATCGAGGAGGTGGTGGTCTCCAACAGCACCATGACATTCTCTGAATGGCTGGATTGCCGGGTCATGAGCCTGCTGGTGAAGACCTATATCGACCGAGATTATTTTGTCGAGGTGTTCGGCCTGATCCGCCGTCTCGGCCTATCATCGGTCGACCTGTTGCGGATCGTCAAGGACGAGACTTTCCCGCGATATCCCGGCCTGACTGCCCTGGTCGATGGCTACCTGCACAAAACCCAGGAGCCGTTGCACCCCACCTTGGCCGCCGCACTGGACTATGTCACCCGTCCCGACACCATCGCGAAATTCCGCACCGGCGAATTGGGCGGCAACGAATTGCTGTTCTATCGGGTCAAAGCTTATCTGGACCATACCGACGAGTTGCACGATGCTCTGCGGGATGCGGCCCTGCTGCTGTTGAAGCGTCACGACCTGCTGGACGATGATCTGGCTACCTATCTGGACGAAGCCACCCGCTTCAGTCGGTTGCGCAAGTTCGATCCCCGCACCTATACCGAGGATCTGTTCGACCGGTTCAGCTATGACTTCCAGGCGGCCAAAGCCAAGGGTTTCAAGGTGATGCCCCGTGAAATCCAGATCAAGCCCCGCGAGGCCCGGCTCTATTTCACCGACAGCGCCAATGTGGCCATCGACTACGCCATCAGGGCCTGGGTTCGCCCCAAGAGTGATGTCACCGAAATCAAACACAACACCGATGCTCAGACCATGTTCGGCTTCGGCAAGCTGTTTCATTACAGCAATCTGAGGGTGCTGTGCCGTTCGCTGGAGTGGGTTCGCTAGGTGCCGGCCATGTTGAAACGGATTCAACACGTCATCGGCAGAGCGTTGGCCAAGACGCTTTCTTATTTGTTCATCCTGCCGGTTCTATATCTGATCGAGCCGTTCTGGAGAATTCGCCTGACCCATCTGTGGGTGGCCCGGTTCGGTCCCTTGGCCTACAATACCCATGTGTTCGTCGGCACCCGTATTCTGGAGGGACCCGAACCGCGCACCACCCGTCTCTTTTTCGGAGCTCGCCCGGCCAATCAGCCGCTATTCACCATGTGGAAGCGCATTCTGCCGATCATCGAAAACCCGATCCTGTCGGCTTTTTATCACTATGCCGGCCCCACCTTGTCGAAAACCCGCTTCTTCCGGCCACTGCCCAACAACTATCATGACCACCGCCCCCTCAATGTCGGCCCCGTCCTGTCGTTCTCGAAGGCAGAGGAAGAGCGTGGTCAATCATTGCTGAGGGATATGGGCCTGACCCCCGACGATTGGTTCGTGGTCTTTCAAAGTCGTGACGCCAGTTTTCACGCCCAGACCGGCCTGGGCGACAGTGGAACCCACCGGCTATGCTCCATCGATGGGTTCATGGCTGCGGCCGGGGAAATCACCCGGCGCGGCGGCTATGCCATTCGCATCGGGGCCGGCCTCAACACTCCCCTGCCGGAAAACGGTAATTCCCGCATCATCGACTATGCCACCCGGTTCCGGCGCGACTGGGCCGATATCTACCTTCTTGGAAAGTGCCGTTTTCTTCTGGCTCCCGGCACCGGTACCGTGTTCGTGCCAGGCTTGTTCGGCAGACCAGTGGCGCAGAGCAACATGCTGCCCTATATCCCCAATCCCATGGGCCGCCACAGCCTGTACACCACCAAATTGCTAAAGGATGCCAGGACAGGCCGGATTCTGAATTTTGCCGAATTGTACGAGATGGGTGCTTTCAATTTTTTCCATCCTCACGAAGCCATGCTGAGATTTCCGCGGGAACTGGACGAGTATGGCTTGATCGCGGTCGACAACGATGAGGAGGAGATCCTGGGACTGTGCCTCGACATGATCGCACAATTGGATGGCAATCCGGTGAATCCGGAGGCGGCAAGACTGCAACGCCTGTACAAGACCCAGTTTCTGAACCAAGCCACCGACATTGACCTGATCCCGGATCTAGCGCCAAGCTTTGCCCTGAAATACCGCTATCTGATCGAAGCCTGATCATGGCAACGGACAACCCCGCCGAGATGAACACGACCATGGATCCGAGCAAGGATATTCTCCCCCCCAATATCGTGATGGCGGACAGCTTTTCACCATTCAAGCCCAGCCCCCAACGCGGTCTGATGAAATATGTCCGGGCAGGCTTCGGTATCATCAAGCTGGCTCTGATCCGCCGCGCCCTGAACGATGACCTTGTCTATGAGCGCTATATCCGCGAGAACCTAGCGCGGCTGTTCGTCGCCAACACCACCATATGCAATGCTCGCTGTGTTTTCTGCCCGCAACAGTTTCACGTCGACAAGAAACAGGCGATGCCGTTCGATATCTTCGCCGATGCCATCGAGAACTTCGTGGCTCATGGCGGCCGGTTGGTGACTCTGAACTCCAACAATGGCGATCCCCTGGCGGATCCCGGCCTGATCGACAAAATTCGCCATGCACGCAAGGTCGGGTTGCCCGTCCTGAACTTCAGCACCAACGGCATCCTGCTGAGCCGCGGCACCCTGGTCCAGGACATCGCCGCCCTGGTGGACGAGATCGACATCAGCCTGCCGGGTTTTGACCGCGAGGATTACAAGCGGGTCTACGGCGTTGACCGGGCCGAGGCGGTGCTGGACGGGCTGATCAAGCTGATCGAGGCCAAACGCGCAGCCAACAGTCCCCTCCGTATCCTGCTGGCGTTGCGCATTGATAGGCCGCTGGAAGAGGTAATGGCCGACGAGGGCATGCGCCAACTTAAACCATATCTCGACGATGGCACCGTGGTGATCGATCCCGATCAAATCTACAGCGAGATGGAGACCTGGTCCGATCAGATCACCGCCGAAAGCCTGCCCGGCATCATGACGTTGCGTACCGACGTGCCGGTCCGGACCCGGCCCTGCAAGCGCATGATGAACGATGTCTTCCTGCTGGCCGATGGTCAGGTCCGTATCTGTGCCTGCCGCATCAAGCTCTCCAATTACGATGAACTGGTGATCGGCGACACCCGCACCCAGCCATTGGCCGACATCGTCCACGGCCCCGCCCATCGGGCCTTGCTGCAGCGGGTCGCGGCGGGGGACTGGCCCGAGGTCTGCCAGGATTGCACCTTGTATCAGGCCCAGGACTTGCCGCGCCAAACATGGCTGGCCATGGCGTGGGATCTGCTGGGTGGATTATTCCGGCGATGATTACCCTTCTGCGCCAGGCCTTTTCCATGATGAGGCCGGCATTGCGCTGGCGGTGGGGCATGATCGTTGCCTCCGCCCTGGTGGGGGCCGCCCTGGAAACCGTCGGCACCGGCGCCGTGTTCGGCGTCATCACTGTCATCGCCGATCCCAGCCAGATCCATCGCATACCAATGATCGGTGACACCCTGTCGGCTCTTGCCGCCCGCAATCCCGCTCAGGCACCGCTGATCATCGGCATTGGCGTCATCATCTTCTTCATCGCCAAGAACCTGTTCATGTTCACCCATTCCTACTGGGCCGAACGGACATGCATGGACAGCGTCGTCGCCGGTGCCGGCCAATTGCTGAAGGGCTATCTTCGCGCCCCGTTCCAGCTCTATTTTCAGCGCAATCCCGCCGAACTGACCCGCAATCTGTCGCGCACCATCGATGATGTGTTTGGCGGCGTGGTGCGATCCACCGTAGGATTAGTGGCGGAGGGTTTCGTCCTGCTGGCCCTGCTGGCGGTCCTGCTCGTGGCGCAGCCGGCAGCGACCGCCATTGCCGCCCTCACCATCGGCACTTCCATGATCCTGGTATCCGCCATCTCCAAACGGGTGCTGATCACCCGTGGCCGCCGGGTCCAGGCCCTGGCCACTCAGATTCTTCAAGGTGCCCAGGAAGCCATCGGCGCCGCCAAGGACATCCGCATCCTGGGTCGGGAGGATTTCTTCTGGTCACGGTTTATCGGACGGCGGCGTGAA
Organism: Magnetospirillum sp. SS-4; assembly: GCF_902729425.1. Lineage (GTDB taxonomy): Bacteria > Pseudomonadota > Alphaproteobacteria > Rhodospirillales > Magnetospirillaceae > Phaeospirillum. Next base: position 112,125 of record NZ_CACVCH010000013.1, read on the forward strand.
AGCGCCGACCTCCAGCGCCTGACCCTGGCGCTGCTGGAAATGCCGCGTCTTGCGCTTGAAACTGCCATGGTCATCGGATTGGTGAACGTTGCCCTGGTTCTCGCCATGCAAGGAGAATCCGCCTCGGTGGTCCCGACTCTGGGGCTGTTCGGCTATGTGGGGTTCCGAATCCTGCCCTCGGTAACCCGCCTGCTGAGCCACGTCGGTCATATCCGCCAGTTCAGCGGCGCCGTCGAGGTGATCTGGGCGGATTATTCCGCCCTGTGCGCTCCTGATCTCCATGCGCAACCGGATGAGCCGCCGATGCCGTTCGAGCGGGAATTGCGTCTGTCCGGCATCAGCTACGCCTATCCGGGAGGGCGCGGCACCGTCCTGGATGCTATCGATCTGGTGGTACCGGTGCATGCCTCCATCGGCATTGTCGGGTCATCGGGTGCCGGGAAGAGTACCTTGGTGGACATCATCCTGGGATTATTGGCCCCTAGTTCGGGGCAGGTGCTGGTGGACGAAAAGGATATCGCCGGCCATATGCGCAGCTGGCAACGCCGCATCGGCTATGTCCCCCAGAGCATCTACCTGACCGATGATTCACTGCGCAACAACATCGCCTTCGGCATTCCCATCGAATCCATCAACGAGGAGCGTCTGCGCGAGGCCGCCGCCATGGCCAGCGTCCTGGAGTTCATCGAATCGCTGCCGGAGGGGTTCGACACCATGGTCGGAGACCGAGGCCTCCTGCTGTCGGGCGGACAGCGCCAGCGCATCGGCATTGCCCGTGCGCTGTACCATCAGCCCGAATTGCTGATCTTCGACGAGGCTACCTCGGCGCTGGACAGCGAGACCGAACGCGAGGTCGCCACCGCCATCGATTCCCTGGCCGGATGCAAGACAGTAATCATGGTCGCCCACCGCCTAACCACCTTGACTCGCTGCGACAGCCTTGTATTTCTAAAGCAAGGTCGACTCGCCGCCACCGGGACCATGGCCGAACTGATCGAGCGGGACGAGGATTTTCGCCGCCTGGCGGCAAGCTCGGGCGTCTTGCATTCCCACACAGGAGCCTGAGGGGCATGGGCCAGGAAATCGACTTCCTCGGACGCTTCCACAACGCCACCAAGCGCGATTACGTGCAGCGGGTGGTCGAACACGACAAGGCGGAATGCGCCGCCATCGCCAAGCAATGGGGCTTTGACTATTGGGACGGCGACCGCAGTCACGGCTTCGGCGGCATGCGGTATGACGGCCGCTGGCTGCCACTGGCCGAGGACATGGTCAAGCATTACGGCCTGAAGGCGGGAGATAAAGTTCTCGACATCGGCTGTGGCAAGGCCTTCCTACTGTACGAGCTCACCCGCGCCTGCGCCGGGCTGGAGGTGGCCGGGCTGGATATCTCGCAATACGGCATCGACAATGCCAAGGAGGAGGTGCGTCCATTCCTCCATCAGGGCAACGCCACCAGCCTGCCTTGGCCCGATGCCAGCTTTGACTTGGTGATATCCATCAACACCTTCCATAACCTCCAGGTTCACGAGCTGGACCAAGCGTTGCGGGAGATGCAGCGGGTCAGCAAGGACAAGGCCTATCTGTGCGTCGAAAGTTATCGTAGCGAATGCGAGAAGGCCAATCTGCTGTACTGGCAGCTCACCTGTGAAAGCTTTCACCGGCCGGAAGGCTGGCGTTTCTTGTTCGACATGGCCGGATATACCGGCGATTGGGGATTTATCACCTTCGCATGAGCAAGCTTGTCATCCTCGGCGCCTCCAGCTCGGTGGGCCGCCACCTGTGGAACCACCTCGGCCCCGAGCGTGCCATCGGTACCTATCGCGCCAATCCGATTGCCGGCGGACGGCCCTTCGACTCGGTCACGCAACGCGCGACCGATATCCTTCGCCCTGGCGAGGCCAGTCATGCCGCCATCCTGCTGGCCGATCCACAGCCTGATTCCTGTATCAAGGACCCGGAGGCATCGCGGCGCCTCAATGTCACCGCCATGACCCGGCTGTGTCAGGACCTGTGGGCACTGGGCATTACCCCCATCTTCGCTTCCACCGAATTCGTGTTCGATGGTGCCGGGGGTGAGTATACCGAGGAGGATGAGGCCCGGCCGATCCTGCTCTACGGACGGCAGAAGAAGGAAGTGGAGGATTTCCTGGCCTGCTCCGGTCGACCCCATGTCATCCTGCGCTTCGCCAAGGTGTATGGCGACCGCCCCGGCGATGGCACCATCTTCACCGTCTGGGCCGCCCAATTGCTGTCCGGAACCCGGACCATGCGCTGCGCCTCCGACCAGGCATTTTCACCGGTATTCGTCGGTGATGTCGGCGATGCCATCGTCCGGGCGGCGGAACGGAACCTGGCCGGCCTGTTCCACCTGTCGGGCAATCATCGCTTCAATCGGCTGGAATTGCTGGAGATGACGATAGCGGCCATCCGCCGTCGCCGGCCGCTGGATCTTGAGATCCAGCCCTGCTCCATCGACGACTTTAACCTGCCCGAACCCCGTCCCAAGGATGTGTCCATGCGCTCGGACAAGCTGGCGGCGGCGGCCGGCCTGGTATTTGCCGATACCGAAGCCAAGGTCGATCGCATCGTGGCGGACACGCTGGGATGAAATTGAAGCCACTGCTATTCCTGGCTGTGATCTGGGGGGGGCTGTTCGCCTTGGTCGAGGCCGGCAGTTGGATGGTGTTGAAGGTGGCCAATGCCCGTCACCCAAGCGACAATCCCCTGGTTACCGAGTATCTGGCCCGCGGCCATCCCCTGTTCGTCGACAATGAGGATTTGCGGATTCAAAGTCAGGAATTCTTCTATCACCCTTTCCTCGGCTATGAGCAGGCGCGCAACCACGTCACCATCAGACCCAGCCCGGAATACACCGGACATATCGGCGTAGATGCGGCGGGATTTGTCCATACCGGTGATCCTGAACGTAATCCCAAGCGACTGGCCGAGCCGAAGGGGCGTTCTTACCGCGTGGTTTTCCTTGGTGGTTCGACCATGTTCGGACTAGGGTCGTCCCGCAACCAAACCACCATTCCCGCCTATTTTGAGGCCCTGCTGCATCAGGCTTGGCCGGGAGTGGAGTTCCTGGTTCTGAATGCCGGGGTCCAGGGCTATCAGAGCACCCAGGAGCGGGTCGCCTACGAGCTTTACCTGGACGGGCTGGAGCCCGACCTGGTGATCGCCCTGGATGGCACCAACGACGCCATGTTCCCAGCCGATCTAGCGGTGTGGAAGCCCTATTTCAGCACCACCTCGCTGGTGGATAATGCCCGCTTCGTCAGCCTGCACAAACCCTCGGTCAATCTGGCCAGCACCATCCAGGCCCTGATTACGTTTCCCGAACCTCTGGCCTCGCTGGCCCTGTTGCGTCGGGTGATCAGCCGTCTACCGGGAGGGCCGCAACCACGCCACGACCAGCCCGGCATCTATCATCCAGAAGCGGCGGTTCAACTGCACGGCAATCTCAAATCATTAGCCCGTCAATTGACGAGCGACCACCGCCTGGGTCTGTTCGTACTTCAGCCCTATCTTGGCCATGCTAAGCCCAACCTGACCGAAGGCGAACGCGCCATCGTCGACGGCTATGGCGGTCGGATCGAAGTCTTCAACCGTCACTTCTCAGATTTTGCAGCCCTGTACCATGATCTTGATCAACACTTCTCCGGCTCAGGACTACTATTCATCGATCTGCGAACAGTATTTTCCGACACACCGAATCTGATCTATCACAGTCTTGCCCATTATAATGATACCGGCAATAAAATGCTTGCCGATGTCATGTTCACCCGAGTCCAGGCAGATATGGCGGCGGATCTCGGGACAAAAGGATTGCTGCCATGACCGCTTGGCTCAAGGGCTGGCGGTTGATCGCCGGCATGCTCCTGCTGGCCTTCGTTTTGGAGGCGGGATCATGGGCAGCGCTTCGGTTCTGGTTCATGCTGCGCCCCACCGACAATCCTAGAGTTGTCGAATACATGCGGCGCGGCCATCCGCTTCTGACCGACAACGAGGATCTTCGTGCCGCTGAAATCGGCATCCAGCTCGATGGTTATCTTGGGTATCGCCTGCTCCCCAGCTACGTCTCACCACGTGTCAACCGGCAGTATGTCAGCATTATCGAAACCGATGCGGCCGGCTTCGTGCATAACGGTGACCGTGATGCCAACCCCCGCCTTCTGGCTGATCCGAAGGCAAAAATCTATCGGATACTGGTTCTCGGCTGTTCAGCGGTGTATGGCGCAGCCAATACTACCAATGCCGCCACCTTGCCGGCACGGCTGGAGGCACGGCTGAAAGCGCGTTGGCCGCAGGTTCCGTTTCAGGTTATTAATGCTGGAGTCCTCGGCTATCAATCAACACAAGAACGCCTGTCCTATGAACTCTATCTCCGCGAGCTGAAGCCGAGCGCGGCGATCGATGTCACCGGCAATTGCGACGCCAAATACAGCGCCCAATTGCCGGTCTTCATCCCCCATTGGTCGGCGAGCCTGCCTCTGACCAGTGAGAGCTATCTTGATTATTTCCGCCCTGAACCATCGGCTCGTATCTTTGTATCTAATCTGATCCAGTTCCCCGAGCCCCTCTACAGCCTAGCCGTCCTCCACCGAATCATTGCTCGTTTTGGCGGCGGCACTACTTATACCACCGCCACCGCTTATTATTACCATCCCGAGGCGGCGCAGCAGTTCACACGCAACATGGAAGGACTGTCGCGGGATTTCATCGCCGACGACGTGCTTGGCCTGTTTGCCCTGCAGCCCCATCTCGGTGGCAAGAAAGCCGAACTGGGCTCCCGTGAGCGCGAGGTCTTGGCCGAAAATAAGGAGTGGGCCGATGCTCTCCAGCGGCATCAACTCGATCTGGCCGGCGCGTTCCAGACCCTGGCGAAGCGCCATGCCGGGCAACGCCTGCGCTTCATCGACTTCTCCGATGCCTTCGATGGCGTGAACGAACAGACCTTCGAAACCTTCACCCATCCCAACGATCTTGGCAGCGATCTACTGGCCCAGAGGATTGAGGAGCGATTCGGGGCGGCACTGCAGACGGACCTGATCGCCAGGGGCTGGTTGCGCCCATGAGCGGGTTCGTCGCCCTGATTATGGCAGCCTCCAGCCTGGGCTGGGGGGCTTTGGCGCTGCGTCTGGCAGGGGGCTTTGGTGGTCTGGCATGGCGCGAACGGATGGCATGGTCATTCGGACTCGGCATGGGCGTGCTGGGATGGCTTGGCTTTTTCGCCGCCCTGTCCGGTCATCCCGATCCGATATTCTTCACCCTGATCGTCGCGGCCGGCCTGCCGGGACTGTATTGGCTGCACCAGTCCGATATATCGCCGGAACCTTTCACCCTCTGGACTTGGATGATGCTGGCCCTCGGCACCGTCGTGCTGGCGGGCGACCTGATCGAGGGGCTGGCTCCGCCGACCGATGCCGACAGTCTGGCCTATCACTTCGCCATTCCACGCCGGATTTTGCAGGATCACCATCTGATCTTCGTGCCGCGTGCCGCCGATGGCGCCATACCGCTACTGCAACAGATGACCTATCTTGCCGCCCTGGCCCTGGGGGGTGAGCAGGCCATGACACTGTGGTGCGGCCTGTCCGGCTGGGCGGCCGTTCTGTTGACCTATGCCACCGCGCGCCGGCACCTGTCACGCGACTGGTCCTTAACCGCCGCGCTGGCCGTGGCCACCCTGCCTGCCTTCCTTTATGGTGCCGGATCAGGACAGGTGGAGACGCGGATGGCCACCTTCGTCACCATCGCCGTCATCGCCGTCATGGATTGTCGTCGGCAGGGTGGATTGGGACTGGCGGTAATTGCCGGATTGGCTGTCGGCTTTTCCATGGCCAGCAAGTATCCTGGCCTGCTGGTGGCCTTGCTGTGCGGCCTGGCCCTGCTCGCCCAGCGTGGCGGATTGGTCCGGGCAAGTGTCCTGACCGTGGTCGCCTGCACCGCAGGATTGCAGTGGTATGCCTGGAACTGGTGGAATATCGGCGATCCCGTTTTTCCCATGCTCTACGGCATCATTCCCTATCCCGCCGACGCCCCTTGGAATGCCCTCCAGAATGCCGCCTTCAAGGAATGGGCCACCGAAGTGGAATCCCCGATGTCTCGGGGAATATTGGATATCCTGGTCTATCCGCTACGGGTGACCTTCCTGCCTCCCGCTGCATTGGATTCCGGACGGACCGGCCTGGGCGTGTTGCCGATACTACTGCTGCCCTTCGCCATGGCCGGGGCCTGGAGGAACCGGAACCATTCTATCGTCCGCAACTGGCTAGTCGCTGCCTTCATCTGTTTGGGATTCTACCTGCTGTGGTCGGTGTTCGGAGCATCGCAAAGAATTCGGCACTATCTGCCGTTCATGCCACTGGTCATCGTCGGCTTGCTGGCCGCCGCCCTCCAAACCAAGAGTCGCCTTCCCCTGATGGTGGCGGTGGCAGCCACCTTGCTGCTGCAATCGGTCGCACAGCTTATGTTTGTTCGCAATGCCGCCGCTCATATCCTATCCCGGGAATCCAGGATGGAATATCTGGAACGCAATGTCGGCCTCGCCTTCGCCGTCACCTGGGCCAATGCAAATCTGCCGGACACGGCCAAGATCATGATTAATGCCCGACAATGGCTCTACCTGCTGGATCGGCCAACATTGTTCGTGACCAAGGTACAAGCTGCGGAGGTCGAAGTTCGACCCGACAATGCCGACGTTTCCATCTTCTGGCGGCAGATGCGGAGGCATGAAATCACCCACGCCATCTTGCCCAATGCCGATCTCTCCTTGCGCACCTCCGACCAAGATCCTCTCTACCTCCTGATGGCCGGTGTGGTCGCCACCGGCTGCGGCCGGATCGTCGAGACTCTGACCGGTCCCGACGCGGTGATAAGCCGGACCATGGGAAACCGCGGTGACCGCATGGTTCATGTGCCGGTAGTCGAGCTGGTTCCCACCGGCTGCCCACTGGAGTGACCCCCGCCAAGATGGACAAAATCGCCCGGTTGGGGCACTCTCCCGCCACCCCCTGCCACTCCATGGTGCGACCCGCCCCTTAGCAAGGATAGCCGATGCCCGCTTCCGCCTCTTTCGTTGCGCTGAACGATCCGGAGACCTGCTGGAAGGATCTCAACGCCAAGTCGACCGGCTATTTCGCCAAGCGTCAGCAGATCTGCCTGACCCGCGACGTGGTTGAGGAGATCAAGCGCTCCGCCCTGGAAACCGGCGTCAATTGCCGGCTGTCGCTGCACACCTCGCCGGAAGAAGAATTCCACGAGATGATCATCTTCCAGCACCGCGACCAGTATTACCGGCCAAAGAAGCATATCCGCCCAAAATCATTCCATATGATCGAAGGCGAGATGGCGGTATTCGTGTTCAATGATGACGGGAGCGTGATCGATGCCCAGATCGTCAATACAACCACCAACCTGATCTACCGGGTCGGGGCCAACCTTTTCCATACCGACGTGCCGCTGACTCCTTATGTAGTGCACCATGAAAGCACCTTGGGGCCATTTCTCGGTAAGTCTGATCACACCTTCGCCCCCTTCTCGCCGCCCGCCGACGACAAGGAGGCCTATCTCAAGTTCCGCGACGGGCTGTTGAAGCTGGTCGGACGCTGATATTCAGGAGTTCCATGGCATGAAGAAGGCATTGGTCATCGGCGGCGGCTTCGCCGGCCTCAGCGCCGCCCATCTGCTGTCACTACAGGGCGGTTGGGACATCACCATCGTGGAGAACGGTCCCTGGCTGGGTGGCGGCTGCAAGACCCTGTGGTATGGCGGCCACCCCTATACCTTCGGGCCACGCCACTTCCTGACCCAGAATGTGCCGGTATTCGACTATCTGAACAAGTATTGTCCACTGCGCCGCTGTAACGATCACGTCTTCCTGACCTATGTGGAGAAGGACGCCCAGTTCTATAACTACCCCATCCACATCGACGACGTCGCCCGCATGCCGGAAAAGACGCAGATCGAGACGGAACTGGCCGAGGCCAAGCAGATCAACGGCGCCGGCGCCGCCAAGGATTTCGAGGAATACTGGCTGGCCTCCATCGGCCGCACCCTCTATGATAAATTCGTCAACACCTACTCCAAGAAGATGTGGATGTTGGATGACAACAAGGTAATGGATGACTTCTCGTGGTCGCCCAAGGGCGTTGCCCTGAAGACCGGCCCGCGTCAGGCCTGGGATACCGCCATTTCCGCCTATCCCATTGCTCCCAACGGCTATGACGGCTATTTCGACATCGCCTCCACCGCCGATAACGTCACGGTGCTGCGGACCGATATCGAAAAATACGATCTGCCCAACAAGACGGTGGTGATCGACGGCGAGAGGCGGACCTATGACGCCATCGTCAATACCGCCTCTCCCGACGTAGTGATGTACAACGAGTTCGGCGAGTTGCCCTATATCGGCCGCGACTTCATCAAGTTCGTGCTGCCCATCGCGCACGCTTTTCCCAAGGACGTCTACTTCCTGTACTACGCCAGCAACGAGCCCTTTACCCGGCTGGTGGAGTACAAGCAGTTCACCCGTGTCAATTACGACTCCGATTCCACCATCATCGGCATGGAAATCCCGTCCAAGAATGGACGCTATTACCCGGTGCCGCTGAAGTCCGAATATGAACGCGCCCAGAAGTATTTCGACGCCATGGGCGAGAACGTGTTCTCCATCGGCCGAGCCGGCAGCTATCAGTACCGCGTCGACGTGGATGATTGCATCGCCCAGGCCATGGACGCGGTTGCCAAGCTGAAATAACCCAACCTCCCGGTCCCCTGATCACGAGAAGACAGACATGAGCCATATTCTCAAGAAATTCCCCAAGGACCCACCTGGTCCGGTTGTCACCAAGGCCGAGGGCGTCTACCTCCACACCGATGATGGGCGCAAGCTGCTGGACACCACCGGCGGCTGGACCTCGTGCGCGGCGCTTGGCTACTCGCACCCGGTGGTGCTGGAGGCCATGCGTGAGCAGATGTCCAAGTTCACCCATGTGGACTACAACATCTTCACCAATCCCATGCTGGAAGAACTGGCCGAGTTGCTGCTCTCCCAGGCGCCCAAGGGCATGAACCGGGTCTACTTCGCCGGCAATGGCGGTTCGGAGGCCATGGAAGGGGCGCTGAAGCTGAGCTACCAGCTCCATTACGACGCCGGTAAGCGCGACAAGCAGTGGTATATCGGCCGCGACCAGTCGTTCTACGGCTCGACCATGCATTGCGCCGTGGTGTCCGAGTTGCCGGTGCTGAAGATGTACGAGCCGCTGCTGCCGATCCAGCGGGCGCTGGTGCCACAGCACAACCCCTACCTCAACATGCTGCCGGGCGAGAGCCTGGACGACTACGCCCGCCGCGGCGCCAAGGACCTGGAAGACAAGATCCTCGAGATCGGCGCCCACAGGGTTGCCGGCTTCGTCGGTGAAACCCAGTTGGGCTCGCTGGTTGGCGACGTACCGGCCGCGCCCGGTTACTGGAAGTATATCCGCGAGGTCTGCGACCGCCACGACGTCCATCTCATCCTGGACGAAATCTATTGCGGCCTGGGCCGCAGCGGCAAGATCTACAACATCTCCAATGACGACGTGACGCCCGACTTCATCGTCATCGGCAAGAATCTGGGGGCCGGCCATGCCCCCATCAGCGCGGTGATCACCGACAATCGCCTGGAATCGGTGGTGTTGGGGCCGCACGGTTCGGGTCGCCTCAACCAGGGGCACACCCACCAAGGCTATTCCCTGGGTGCGGCGGCGGCGCTGGCGGTGCAGAAGATCGTTCACAGCCCGGAGATGCTCGCCCATATCAACAGCCTGGGCGCCCATATGCGCGGCCGGCTGGAAAGTGAGCTGGGCAACCATCCGTTCTTCCGCAACGTGCGTGGTCGCGGCCTGCTGTTCTCGATCGAGTACGATTGCAAGGACAAGAATGTGTTCGGCCTGACCTTGGCGAAAAACCTGAATGAGAAGCACTGCGTGCTGATCAATTCCAAGTGGCACCGGGTGTCGTTCACCCCGGCCTATATCCTGAGCCGCGAGCAGGCCGATTTCGTCCTGGACGGCTTTGTCGCCGAATTCAAGGCCATCGCCGAAACCTGGCCTCGGGATTAGCATTGCCTTCCTCTCCCCTGGCCAGACCGGGGGAGAGGAAATTTCCGAATCGGATCAGATGTCGTCCTGGGCCATCATCATCTTGACGCCCTCGGCCAGCGACACCTTCGGCTCCCAGCCGAGATGCGCCTTGATCTTATCGACCTTGCCCAGGATGGCCGGCGGCTCGGGGCGCGGGTCGATGAACTGAATCTCACCACCGATCAACTGACACAGTTCCAGCAGCGTATGCTGTCTGCCGGTGGCGACGTTGTAGGCTTCGCCTGAACGGTCGCTTTCCGCGCCCAGGATAAAGGCATTGATCACGTCGCTGATATAGGTGAAATCGCGAGTCTGCATGCCATCGCCCGTGACCGTCAGGGGCTGGCCGGCCCGGCTGCGACGAATGAAGAAGGCGATGGGACCACTGCCGCCACGCGGGCCATAGCCGTTGAACACCCGGAAGCTAAGGGTGGGAACCTTGAAGAACCACGACCAGTGCTGACACACCTCTTCGCCCAGCCACTTGGACAGGGCATAGGGATTGTCGGGATTGATGGGGTGATCCTCGCCGGTCGGCGGCGTGGCGACGCCGTAGACCGCCGCCGAGGATGGGTTGATCACCTTCTTGTAGCCATGATGGCGGGCAGCTTCCAGTACCCGGATCATGGTGCCGACATTGGCCTCCAGGAACGGCTCCGGCGTCTTCATGGACTGCATGTGGTTGGGATTGCCGGCACAGTGAAAAGCGTAGTCGATACCGGCAAAGAACGTATCCTCGGCCGGAATGTCCATCAGATTGCGCTCGACCTCCTCCAGATTGGCGTGAGAGCGTACCGCCGCTAGGCCACGGGCGAAATTGGCGCCGGGCAGGTCGAGAGCACGAACGTGGTGGCCCTTGGCCAGCAGACCCTCAACGAGATGACTGCCGAGAAAACCAGCGGCGCCGGTGACAAGCGAAACGGGAGAGGACATGATTTCTCCTTGCACGGAACATCGGACTTGGGTAGCCCATCCTGGGCTGGGCGGTCAATAATCCTGGCGAATCGATCTCAGGCAGGGCAACCCGCAGCCAAGCCCATGCCGCCGACATTGGCGCCATCACGGTTGATGGCATAACGGAAGAAGGTTCGCTCCCACACGATGACCTCGCCCCGCCGGGTCATGCCGGCATTCTCCATCACCCGCATGGAAGCGATGTTCTCGGGACGGGCGATGGCGATGATGGTTTCGAAGTTCTTTTGCGAAAATCCCCATTCTAGGGTGGCCCTGACCATCTCGGTCGCCAGGCCACGTCCCCAGAACGGACGATCGAGCAGATAGCCGCACTCGACCTCACCCAGAGGGTCCAGGAAGTCCAGACCGCAATGGCCAATGGCGGTCCCGCTGGCCTTATCTTCCACGCACCAGAAGCCGTAACCCTGGCTCTGCCACTTAGCGGCCTTGCGCTCCACCGATATGCGAGCGACATCGGGGGTCTTGGGGCCATTCATATGTTCCATAACCACCGGGTCTGCATAGATACGCTGAAACTCCGGAATATCGGCGTCCTGGAATGCGCGCAAAATCAGACGTGCTGTCTCGATCATCATTGGTCTTCCTTAAGCCCCGCCGCCCGCCACACCTCGGAGCCAGGCCGGGGAATTTCGGCGTTGCTCAGGCCGGCGATGGCGGCGCGGCCCATGGCGATGACCGCCTCCTCGGCGCTGCCGCCGATATGGGGGGTGGCCAGCAGATTGGGCAGGGCGAGAAACTCGCGGTCGGCGGGCGGTTCGCCGGCGAAGACGTCGAGGCCGGCGCCCGCCAGCCGGCCGTCCGTCAGCATGGCCTTCAGCGCCGCCTCGTCCACCAGCCCGCCACGGGCGCAATTGATCAGGATGGCGTCGGGACGCATCAGGGCGAGGCGCCCGGCCGACAGGATATTGGCGGTCGAGGCGTCCAGCGGCAGGTGCAGCGTCACCACGTCGGCGCGGCGCAGCAGGTCGTCGAGGCCGACCGCCTCGATGCCGTGGGCGGCGTAGAAATCGGGAAAATCCAGCAGGTCATGGGCCAGGACGCGGCAGCCGAACGCTTTGAGCAGCGGCGTCAGGTCCTTGCCGATATGGCCGCAGCCGACGATGCCGACAACGCGGTCCGACAGGTGGCGGCCCTGCAACTGGCGCCAGCCGCCGGCCCGGACCTCCAGATTGCCCTTGGGGACGTGGCGCAGCAGGGCGATGGCCATGGAGATGACCAGTTCCGAGACCGAGCGACGGTTGACGCCGCCGGTCCAGCCCAGCCGGACGCCGTGCCGGCGCATGGCGCCGAGGTCGAGCATGTCGAGGCCAACGCCGTACTTGCCGATCACCCTGAGTTCGGGCAGGGCGGCGAACACGCTTTCGTCCAGCCGCTCCAGGGCGGTGACGGCGCCGTCATGGCCCCTGAGGAAGGCGATCAGCTCGTCCCCCGCCAGGCTCTTGCCGGCGTCATTGAAGGTGGCGCCGGGAAAGCGCTCCAGCAATTCGGCGCGCAGCACCGGATGCCTGGAGAACGAGCGTGACGCCACAGCGATCCTCATGACAGCATCTCCTCGATGACCGCCGGCAATTGGGCGAGGCTGGAAATCAGCCGGTCGGCGCCGAGGTCGGCCGGAGCCATGCGGGCATAGCCCCAATCCACCGCCACCACCGGCAGGCCGGCATTCCGCGCCGCCCGTACGTCGGTGATGGAATCGCCCACATAGAGCGCCGGTCGGCCCTCGGCCCCCATGCGGCGGATGGTTTCCAGGATGTGCTCGCCATCGGGCTTGCGGCGGGGAAAGTCGCCGCCCAGCACGGCGGCGAAATGCCTGGACAGGTCCAGCGCCTCCAGCACGATCTCGGTCATGCGGTGCGGCTTGTTGGTGCAGATGCCCAGCAGGTCGCCCCTGGCCCGCAGGCCCTCCAGCAGCTCCGCCACCCCGTCATAGACCAGGGTGTGACCGGCGGGGCAGGCGCGGTAATGGGCGAGATAGCGTTCCACCAGCGGCCCGACCCGGTCGGGCGCGGCGGCGGTTCCGGTGGCGGCCCAGGCGCGCTCGATCAGGGCGGTGGCGCCCTCGCCCACCAGATCCTGCACCTGCGGCAGGCTCAGTTGCGGCCGCCCCTCCTCGGCCAGCAGCAGGTTGATCGCGGCGCGCACGTCGGGGGCGCTGTCGATCAGGGTGCCGTCCAGGTCGAAGACGATGGCGCGGCCGCTCACCTCAGTACGTGCCCCACAGCGGATCGGCCCGCATGTGGGCCTCGACGGTGGCGGCGTCGGCCGGGCTGTCCACCGAGAAGTAGTTGACCGCCGGATAGGGGGCGAGGCGCTGGAACCAGCCATTGTCGGGAATGCGGTTGGAATCGCAGGATTCCTTCTGCTCCAGCGGCGATTCCGGCGTCTCGGTGAACCAGCGCAGCGCCTCCCAGCGGAAGGCGAAGATGCCGCCGACCCGGCGGGCCTCCAGCCCGGCCGAGAAGGTCTTGGCATAGGGAATCGGGCTGCGCGAGGTGTAGAGCACGTTGCCCTTCAGATCGTGGGCGATCTTCACGATATCGGGATTGCGCCACATCTCCTCGTCGGTGATGTGAACCCCCAGCATGGTGCCGCGCACCCCGGCATCGGCCTTGAACGGATCGATCACCGCCCGGATCATGTCGGGATGCAGCATGGGCTCGTCGCCCTGGACGCAGGCGACAATGTCGTCATCGGCCAGTTCGATGCCGCATTTGCCGGCGGCCTCGGCGACCCGGTCCAGCGCCCTGGTATGGGTGTCCCTGGTCCAGATCACCGGCCAACCCCTGGACTCGGCGAAATCCCGGATCTCGGCATCGCAGGTGCAGATGGCCAGGGCATCCCAGCGGTCGAACATGCGGGCGCGCAGGAAGCAATGTTCCAGCATGGGGCGGCCGCACAGGGGAAACAGCGGCTTGCCGGGAAAGCGGCTGGCCGCCATGCGGGCGGGAACGAGTCCAATGATTCGGGTCATGGCTATCCCTTCGACATCCCAGGAACGGTCGGTCTTAGCATCCCGTCCAGCCGGTTGTCGAGTTGGGATGGCATGGCGCAAACGGCGAATCAGGTGACATTTCGGGATTTTCCCGCTAGTGTGCGCGCCGCCCGCGACAAGGCGGGATCGCCCATCCGCGCAATGTGACCCGAAACAGGTGGCCGTGACCCAGACCATAGTGCCGTCACTCCGGGGCAAGCGGGTCTTGGTAACCGGGACCGCCTCCGGCATCGGGGCCGCCATCGCCCGCGCCTTCGGCCGCCAGGGCTGTCTGGTCGGCCTGCATTACCGGGGCGAACCCGACCGCATCCACCCGGTACGGGCCGATATCGAAGCCGCCGGCGGCCGGACGATCCTGCTGTCCGCTGACCTGGGCGAGCCCGCCCAGGTCAGCCGCATGGGCCAGGATTTCCTGGCGGCGGCCGGCGGCATCGACGTGCTGGTCAACAATGCCGGCGGAGTCGAGGATTACGTGGATTTCCTCGACATGACCGAGGAATCCTGGACCAGGACCATGGCGGTCAACGCCCAGGCGCCGCTGTGGCTGATCCGCGCCGTCTGGCCGTCCATGACGGCGGCGAAGGCCGGGCGGATCATCAACATCAGTTCGGCGGCGGTGGGCTATGGCGGCAGCGCCAGGGGCATCCACTACGTCGCCGCCAAGGCGGCGCTGGAGACCATGAGCAAGACCCTGGCCAAGGATGGCGCCCGCCACAACATCCTGGTCAACGTGGTCCGCCCCGGACTGACCGACACCGGCATGCACCGCAAGGTCGCCGGCTATACCGACGAGCAATACGCGAAGCGGGCGGCGCTGGTGCCGCTGGGCCGCGCCGGCCGGCCGGAGGAGGTCGCCGCCATGGTGCTTCATCTGGCCTCGGCCGATGGCGGCTTCATCACCGGCCAGATCATCGCCGTCTCGGGAGGAGATTGACGTGACCGCCCCCATCGTGCGTTCCCAGGTCGATAACTCAAGGATGGAGCTGGCCCGCGCCGTGTTGCGGGTGCGGTTGTCGCAGATGCTGATCAACGAACGTCTCAAGGCCAAGGCGTTCAAGGTTCCGGTCCACCTCGCCCTCGGACACGAAGCCATCGCGGTGGCGGTCTCGGCCGCCATGGCCGATGGCGACAGCCTGTACCTGACACACCGCAACATCCACTACAACATCGCCCGCGCCGCCTCGCTGGCCGCCGAGGTGGCCGAATTGCGGCTGGACCCCGCCGGGCTGGCCGGCGGCGCCCTGGGATCGATGAACATGAACAATCCGGCCCGGGGCATCGCCTATACCTCGTCCATCCTGGGCAACAGCCTGTGCGTCGCCGCCGGCGCCGCCCTGGCCGAAACCGTGCTGGATTCCGGGGCGGTGCCCTTCGTGATCACCGGCGACGGCGCCCTGGAAGAAGGCGTGTTCTACGAATCCCTGGAACTCGCCGCCAGCGTCGCTGCCCCGATGGTGGTGGTGGCCGAGAACAACGGCTGGTCACTGGCCACCCGAATCGAGGAGCGGCGCTGTCCCATCCGGCTGGACCGTCTGGCCGCCGCCTTCGATCTGCCCTACCGCCGCCTTGCCGGCAACGACGTCGCCGCCTATGCCGCCGAACTGGCCGGGTTGCGGCGTCTCTCCCAGGAAAAGCGCCGGCCGGTGGTGGTCGAGGCCGAGGTCTCCACCCTGGGCGACTGGCTGATGCCGCATCCGGACTTCCCCGGCGGCAAGCATATCAACTACCACCACGGCGCCGCCCCCGAGGTCAGCCCATCGGACTGGCCGGTGATCCGCGAGGACGATGGCGACCCGGTGTTCGCGCTCGGCCACCGCTTCGACCCCGACTGGCTGAGAAGCCAGGCCCGCGACCTGCTGGCCGCCTTGGAAGGAGAGCTGGCATGACCTATATCGGCCACCTCAACGCCCTGATCCGGGCCAAGGTCTCCGCCACCCCCCGGCTGGTGGCCTATGGCCAGAACATCACCGCCGGCTCGTGCCTGTCGGGCCTGACCCGCGGCCTGGAACCCGGCCCCGGCGGACGGGTGATCAACACCCCCAACGTGGAAAACACCCTAGTCGGCGCCGGATTCGGCATGGCGCTGCGCGGCGTCGATTCCATCTATTTCATGAAGCAGCAGGATTTCCTGCTGCTGGGCCTGGACCATCTGGTCAACACCTGGAACATCGTCCGCCGGATGGAACCCAGGGCCTCGTTCACCGTGGTCGCCATCATCGTCGATTCAGGATTTGAAGGACCGCAATCCAGCCTGAATAACTTCAACGATTTCTGCTCCATGTCCCACATGCCCGGCTACGCCATCAGCAATGCCAGGGATGCCGAACTGGTGATCGGCCGCCATCTGGTGGCGCCCGGCTGCCGCATGATCGGACTCAGCCAGCGTCTGTTCGGCACCCCGGAACTGGCCGCCGACCTGACGGCCGAAACCGATGCGGACGGGGACATCCTCAGATACGCCGACGGCCCGGCGGCGACTATCGTCGCCTGCAATCTGGCGTTTCCCCAGGCCCTGGCCGCCTGGCGTCATTTCCACGACGAGGGATTGGCCGCCTCGCTGTTCTCGGTGCCGGCCATGCTGCCGCGATCCTGGGATTTCATCCTTGCCGACGTGGCGCGCAGCGGCCATCTGGTGGTGATCGACGATTCCAAGAGCGAGAACCGCAACAGTGACAGGTTGATGCTGGAAGCCTATAAGTCCATGAGAAGTGTTCGCATTACAAGTCTAAGCCGCGATTTCGACCCGGCCATGCTGTCGCCCAATCGTGACGCGCTGGACGTGGACCCCGCCGCCCTGGTGGCATGGCGGCGGCAAGCGCCCTGAACGGAAGGACAAGCCCATGAGCTATCCCGTCGTCCTCGTCAACGTATCGCGCAACACCAACGCCATCTCGTTCCCCATGGGACTGAGCGTGGTGGCCAATGCCCTGCTGCACCACGACATCACGCCGCAGATCATCGACCTCATTCCGGTGGCGCCGGACCGGCGCATCGACTATTTCCTGCGCTCGCTTCCCACCGAGCCGGCCATTTACGGCTTCAGCATGATGATCGGCAACTTCCATCTGGACCACGCCGAGCAATACGCCCGCCTGATCAAGGAAAGAAGTCCCGACAGCATCATCGTCTATGGCGGCTCGCTGCCGTCGTCGGTGCCGGAGATGCTGGTGGAGAACTGCGCCTGCGACTTCGTCATCCACGGCGAGGGCGAGGTGGTGTTTCCCGCCTTCGTCAAGGCCCTGCGCGACGGCCGGCGCCATCCCGAAAGTCCCGGCATCTTCTACCGCAAGGACGGCAAGGTGGTGGGAACCAAGGCCAAGCGCATGCGCCGGCTCGACCACCTGTCGCGTCAGAACTATTCGCTGTTCGACATGGATTTCTACACCGGCTACTTCAAGGAAGTGGGGCTGGGCTGGGAAATCATGGCGTCGCGCGGCTGCAAGGCCCATTGCTCGTTCTGCTACAAGTTCATGGGCGACGGCATCGGGCTGCGCGAGCCCGGCGAGGTGCTGGACGAAATTCAGCACATCATGGACAATTACGGCATGAAGAAGTTCTACTTCGTTGATGAGAACTTCATGCAGGTCAAGAAATACTTCTTCTCATTCCTTGAAGAGAAGACCAAACGCGGCCTTGAATTCGAGTTCATCGCCTCGTCGCGCATCGACGAGATCGACGAGGAGCGGGTCGGCATCGCCAAGCAACACGGCCTGCTGGCGCTGACCACCGGCGTCGAATCGGTCAATCAGGCGACCTTGAACGCCATCGACAAGCGTATCGACGTCGCCGACGCCGAGCGGGCGATCGCCCTGCTGCGTCGCCACGGCGTCCGCCCCCACGTCAACCTGATCATGGGATTCGAGTGGGAAACCGAGGACGATTACAAGGCGATGCTCGATTTCATCGAACGCAACGGCCTCAAGGGCACCGTCAAGCTGTCCTATCTGACGCCGCTGCCCGCCACCCGGCTTTACGACGACGCCAAGAGCCGCGACAAGCTGGGCAAGCCCGAGTTCGAGTATGTCCGCACCCTGGGGAACCTCTATTGGGAGCTGATGGTCAACATGACCACGATGCCCGACGAGCTGCTGAAGCGCTATTACGCGCTGATCTCGGATGTGGGCAAGGAAACCCGCGCCTTGCCGGTGACCCCGGCCTACCGCCAGAATCTGAACGAGGATCTGGTCATGTACAAGACCATTTCCGCCACCACCCCTGTGGCGACCATGGGAGCCTGATGTGAACGAGAACCATGTGCGGCGCCCCGTCACCGTAACCGGCGAGGACTGGTTCGAGGTCGCCCGGACCCTGGATATTTCGGACGAGACGGTGGTCCGGGACTTCCTTGCCGACAACCCCGCCTTCGGCGCCGATCTGGTGATTCCCAAGCGCGTCACCATCGAGACCATCTTCGGCTGCAACGCCCGCTGCGGCATGTGCGTCATCGACCAGCCCACCGAACGGATCAAGGGGGTCATGCCCATGGCCCAGTTCACCGGCATCATCGACAAGCTGGCCCCCTATCGCGACCGGATCGAGATGATGGATTTCTTCGCCCTGGGCGAACCGCTGATCGATTCGCTGCTGTTCGACCGCATCCGCTACGCCAAGGCCAGGGGATTCCGCCGGCTGGCCTTCGCCACCAACGCGCACCTCCTGACCAAGGCCAAGCGCAAGGCCCTGCTGGAGAGCGGCATCGACACCGTCATCTTCAGCATCGACGGCATCACCAAGGCCACCCACGAATCCATTCGCGAGCGGGTCAATTTCGACAAGGTGATGGAGAACGTCCAGGCGGTGATCCGCGAGCGCGACGCCGGCGACTTCAAGACCCGCTTCGTGGTGCGCTTCGTCCGCCAGGCCCGGAACCGCCATGAATGGGACGAATACAAGGCATTCTGGTCAAGCCGGATCTCGCCCGGGCGCAACGACGTGGTCACCTCCTACGACATGCACACCTGGGGCGGCCAGGTCGCCAACAAGGACGAGGTCATCGGCGGCGACCAGCAGCGCGACGAGGAGATCGAACGCCTGCCCTGCCACCATGTGTTCGACAAGCTGACCATCCTGGCCGACGGCTCGATCCCGCTGTGCTCGGAAGACATCCTGGAACCGGCCTACGGATTTGGCCTGATCGGCGACCAGGACCCCATCCAGGCCTTCAACTCGGCCCGCCTGCGGGCCATGCGCCGCCTTCATCTCGCCGGACGGAAAACGCTGTTGAAAGGATGCAGCGAATGTACTCTTCTCTACAGCGAACCGAGGCGCGGCAGCGACTGACCCTTTCCATCCCACAGAGAGACCGGATTTCATGAAGGAACGCATCCTTATCACCGGCATCACCGGCTTCGTCGGCTCGCATCTGGCCGATTACGTGCTCGGCCTGGGCGACAAGTACCAGGTGATCGGAACCAAGCGCTGGCACCTGTCGCGCATGGACAATATCCGGCACCTGCTGGATCGCGTCACCATGCTGGATTGCGACCTGACCGATTCGATCTCGACCCGCGAGATGCTGAACGTCGCCAGGCCCGACCGCATCTTCCACTGCGCCGCCGAAAGCTTCGTCAGCCCATCTTGGAAGAACCCGCAGCGCTACATGGCGATGAACTACAACGCCACGGTCAACATCCTGGACTGGCTGCACCAGAACAAGTCGAACGCCCCGTTCCACATTCCCGGCTCGGGCGAGGAATACGGCGAGATCGACGAATCCGAACTGCCCATCACCCCGGAATCGGTGCTGCGCCCGGTCAACCCCTACGCGGTGACCAAGATCGCCCAGGATCTGATCGGCTTCGTCTACAACCGCTCCTACGGCGTCAACGTCATCCGCACCCGCGCCTTCAACCATGAAGGCCCGCGCCGCGACAAGGTGTTCGGGATTCCGTGGTACGCCTATCAGATCGCCATGGTCGAAGCCGGCAGGATGGAGCCGCTGCTCAAGGTCGGCCATATCGACGACCGCCGCAACTTCACCCATGTCCGCGACATGGTCGAGGCCTACTGGCTGGCCAGCACCAAGTGCACGCCGGGCGAGCTGTATCTGGTGGGGTCCGAGGCCCCCGAAACCATCTATACCTTCCGCCAGGCGCTGGAGATGCTGATCGGCATGTCCACCGTCAAGGGCATCCGCCACGAGACCGACCCCCAATATGTCCGCCCGACCCAGGTGCCGCGCCTGATCGCCGACACCCAAAAGTTCCGCGACGCCACCGGCTGGGAACCGAAGATTCCGTTCCAGACCATCCTGACCGAGACGCTTGAGTACTGGCGCGAGCGCGTCCGTCTCGGCACCGCCTGAGGAAGACCAGACGATGACACCGCCCCGCATCGACGGCATCAAGGGAAACTGGATCGACGGCGTCACGGTGACGCCGCTGCGCCGCATCTGCGACGAGCGCGGCAAGATCATGCACCTGATGAAGAAGACCGACCCGCACTTCACCGAGTTCGGCGAGGTCTACATCTCGTCCGGCTATCCCGGCATCGTCAAGGCCTGGCATATCCACAAGGAAATGACCCTGAACAACACCTGCATCGTCGGCATGATGAAGCTGGTGCTGTTCGACGGCCGCGACGGCTCGCCCACCAAGGGCAACCTGATGGAGTGCTTCATCGGCGAGGACAATTACGTCCAGGTGAAGATTCCGCACGGCATCAGCAATGGCTACAAGGCCTACGGCGACAAGCTGGCCATGCTGGTCAATTGCGCCTCCATGCCCCATGACCCCAATGAACTGATCTACATCGACCCGTTCAACAACGACATTCCCTACAACTGGGATGTGAAGCACGGCTGATGTCCACAGGGGTGGAGCGGCCGCGCCAGGCAGTCATTCTCGCGGGGGGTCAGGGGACGCGGTTGCGCCCCCTGACCGACCATACGCCCAAGCCGATGATTCCCTTCCACGGCCGGCCGTTCGCCGATTATCTGGTGGAGATGCTGACGCGGCAGGGCTTCACCCGCATCCTGTTCCTGCTGGGCTATCTGCCCGACAAGGTCATGGATCATTTCGGCGACGGCTCGCGATTCGGCATCGCCATCGACTACGCCGTCTCGCCGGTGGACGACGAGACCGGCACCCGCCTGCGCCGGGTCCGCGACCGCCTCGACGACGTCTTCGTCCTGCTCTATTGCGACAATTACTGGCCGATGCCGTTCGAGACCATGTGGCGGCGTTACCTGGACCACGATGTGGCGGCGATGGTCACCGTCTATCGCAATCGCGACGGCTATACCCGCGACAATCTGCGGGTGGATTCGGACGGATTGCTGGCGGTCTACGACAAGTCGCGCGCCGCCCCCGGTCTGGCCGGGGTCGACATCGGCTTCTTCATCCTGCGGCGCGAGGTCATCGACCTCATTCCCGAGGACGGCAACCCGTCTTTCGAGAAGACGGTCTATCCGGTTCTGGTGGAGCGCCGCCAGTTGGCGGCTTTCCAGACCGATCACCGCTATTACAGTGTCGGCAGCCATGAACGCCTGCCCCTGACCGAAGCCTTCCTGGCGCGGGTTCCAACGGTGTTGCTGGACCGCGACGGCACCTTGAACGTCCGCATGCCCCAGGCGCGGTATGTCTGCTCGTGGACGGACTGGCGCTGGCTGCCCGGCGCCCTTGACGCCTTGGCGGCGCTGAACCGGGCCGGCTATCGGGTGATCCTGATCACCAACCAGCCCGGTCTGGCGCGCGGCGCCCTCGACCCGGCGACGCTGGACGACATCCATGCCCGCATGATGGCCGAGACCGAGGCGGCGGGCGGGCGCATCGACGCCATCTATTTCTGCCCGCACAATTGGGATGACGGCTGCGATTGCCGCAAGCCTCGCCCCGGCATGCTGTTTCAGGCCCAGCGCGACTTCCACCTTGACCTGTCGCGGGTGACGTTTATAGGTGACGATGACCGCGATGGCGAAGCGGCCCAGGCTGCCGGCGCGCCATTCCTTCAGGTCACCGATTCGTATTCCCTGCTCGACGCCGTCCACGACCTGCTGCGCGCCGATCACCCAAGCCCGGTAGCCGGATAATGCCGAGACAGAGCAATTCCCCCCGAATCGTCATGACCGCCGTGCCGTTGCGCCTGTCCTTCGCCGGCGGCGGCACCGACATCGCCGATTTCTATCTCAAGGAAGGCGGGGCGGTGCTGTCGACCACCATCGACAAGTTCGTCTACGTCACCGTCAAATCCCACGGCGAACTCTACCGCGAACCGTATCGCCTGAACTATTACAATGCCGAGCACGCCCAGGATCTGGACAGCATCAAGAACGACATCATGCGCGAATGCCTGCGGCTGGTGCCGGTGGAACCGCCGCTCTACGTCAGCACCGTGGCCGACGTCCCGTCGTCATCGGGGCTGGGGTCGTCCAGCTCGTTCGCGGTGGGGCTGCTGCACGCGCTGCACGTCATGCGCGGCGACCGCGTATCGCTGGGACGGCTGGCCGAGGAGGCCTGCCACATCGAGATCAACGTGCTGAAGCAGCCTATCGGCAAGCAGGACCAGTATGCCGCCGCCTTTGGCGGCCTCAACTGCATGCGCTTCGAGACCGATGGCCGGGTGGTGCTGGAGCCGCAGACCATCTCGGCGGACAAGATCCGTATCCTGTTCGACCACCTGATGCTGTTCTGGACCAACACCACCCGCTCGGCCAGCGAGATTTTGACCCGGCAACGCCAGGCCATCGACGACCGCATGGCCAATCTGCGTTCGATCAAGGCCCATTGCGAGCAGGTCCGCCATCTCCTCAACGGCGATTTCGACCCGGCGGCGCTGGGCGGCGTGCTGGATGAGACCTGGCGTCAGAAGCGCGGCATCACCGAAGCCATCAGCAATTCGCAGATCGACCAGTGGTACGAGATCGCCATGGCGGCCGGGGCCACCGGCGGCAAGATCGCCGGAGCCGGCGGCGGCGGCTTCCTGCTGCTGATCGTTCCGCCCGACCGCCAGCCGGCGGTGGCCGAGGCGCTGAAGGAACTGGACCGCCTGCCGATCCGCTACGAAGCCTCCGGCACCCGCGTCCTTATCCCCCTGGGGCACTGATCCATGACCAAGACCTTCCTGCTTACCGGCGGCGCCGGCCATCTCGGCAGCCTGCTGGCCCGGCGGCTGTCGGCCCAGGGACACCGGGTGTTCTCACTGGTGCGGCGCGGCGGCCACGCCCTGCGGCTGGAAGACCTCGGCGGCACCATCGCCCGGCTGGAGGCCGACGTGGCCGATGCCGCCTCGCTGGGGCGGGCGGTGGCCGAGGCGCGGCCCGACGTGGTGTTCCATCTCTCCAGCTCGGTCTTCAACCCGCCGCCGACCCTGGACACCCACATGGCGACCAATGTCGGCGGGGCCGCCAACCTGATCCAGGCGCTGGAACCGTTCCCCGCCGCCCAGATCGTCTATGCCAGCACCGCCGCCATCTACGGCAACGCCAACCGGGCGAAGGAGGACGAGGCACCGGCCCCGGCGACCTGGCTGGGCGCCAGCAAGGCCGCCGCCTCGCTGCTGTTCGCCACCCATGCCCGCATGACCGGCCGCAAGATCACCGAATTCCGCATCTACACCCCGTTCGGCCCATGGGAACGCAACACCCGGCTGATTCCCCAGATCATCCTGTCGGCCCTGGACGGCAAGCCCATCCGCACCACCGAGGGCCGCCAGACCCGCGACTACCTCTATGCCGACGACCTGATCGACCTGATGCTGCTGGCGGTGGAGCGGCCGCACGAGGGCTGGCGCGCCTATAACGCCGGCGCCGGCGAGGGCGTGCCGGTGCGCACCATCGTCGCCACCGTGCTGGAACTGATGGGCAATCCGGTCGAGGCGCAGTTCGGCGCCATTCCCACCCGACCGGACGAGATCATGGAAATGTCGGCCGACATCTCGCGCGCCGCCGCCGAATTCGGCTGGCGCCCGAGCACGCCGTTCATGGAAGGATTGACGCGTACGGTGCGCTGGTTTACCACCAATGCCGACTTGGCCCGCCGGCTGATCTAACAGCGAAAGCGCTTCCGATGACCACCTGCATCGCCTGTGGTTCGACCAGGGTCGAGCCCTTCCTTGACCTGCACGAGACCACCCTGGCCAACAAGTTCCTGGCTCCCGACGAGATCGGCGCGCCGGAACCCCGCCACCCCCTGGTCGTCGGGTTCTGCCACGATTGCAGCCATGTCCAGCTGACCCATCTGGTGCCGCCGCCCGAGATGTTCGACGACTATCTCTACATCTCGTCGTTGTCCAAGACGTTGGTCGACCACCTGCACGGCCTGGCCGCCACCGTGATCGAGCGATTCCGGCTGGGGGCCGGCGACCTGTTCATCGATGTCGGCTGCAATGACGGCACCCTGCTCTCCGAGGCGAGGCGACGGGGCGTGCGCATCCTGGGGATCGACCCGGCCAGGAATCTGGCACCACTGGCCAAGAAGAACGGCGTCGATACCCTGGTCGCCTTCTTCGGGGCCGAAACCGCCCGGGCCGTGGTCGCCCGCGAGGGCCAGGCCTCGGTGGTCACCGCCACCAACGTCTTCCCCCATATTCCCGCCCTGGACGATCTGGTCACGGGCCTGGACGTCGTGCTGAAGCCGGGCGGCGTGTTCGTCGCCGAGGCCCATTACCTGGGCGACCTGCTGGACGCCTGCGCCTTCGACACCGTGTATCACGAACATTGCTCGTATTGGTCGCTGCACGCCGCCCAGCGCATGTTCCAGCGCCACGGCTTCGAGGTGGTGGACGTGGAACGCCTGCCGATCCATCACGGCCAGTTGCGCCTGTTCGCCCAACGCCGGGGCGAAGGCCGGCCCAGCCCCGCCGTCGCCACCCTGCTGGCCGACGAAGCCCGACGCGGCATGACCGGCATCGAGTGCTACAAGGCCTTCGCCAGGCGGGTCGAGGCTATTCGCGCCGAACTCAACGCCGCCTTCGCCGGGTTCAAGGCGGCGGGCAAGACGGTGGTCGGCTACGGCGCCCCCGCCAAGGGCAACACCCTGCTCAGCTATATCGGCTTCGGCCCCGGCCAGTTGGCCTATATCGCCGACAAGAGCCCGCTGAAGCAGGGCCGCGTCACGCCGGGCACGCACATTCCGGTGGTGGGGCCGGAGCGCCTGCTGGCCGACCAGCCCGATTACGTGCTGCTGCTGGCCTGGAACTTCGCCGACGAGATCATGGCCGAGCAGGCCGAATACCGGGCGCGCGGCGGCAAGTTCATCCTGCCGGTGCCCGAGGTCAGGATCGTCTGATGCGCATCGCCGAACGCGAGATCAAGGGCATGTTCGATGTGGAGGTCGATCCGGCCGCCGATCATCGCGGCTGGCTGATCAAGCCGTTCGACGCCCGCCCCTTCGCCGCCGCCGGCCTGACCGCCGAATGGCGTCAGGTGATCGTGCAGTACACCGAGCACAGGAATACCCTGAAGGGCCTGCATCATCAGGCCGATCCGTTCCTTGAGGCCAAGCTGATCGCTCCCATCGAAGGGCGCTGCTTCTGGGTGTCGGTGGACCTGCGCCCCGGCAGCCCCACCTTCGGCCGCTGGGGCGGGGCGGTGCTTGACGCCGCCAAGCGTAATTCGCTCTACGTGGCCCGCGGTTTCGCCCATGGCTGCCTGACGCTCACCGACCGGGTCAACCTTCTGATCTGCGCCGACAACGACTATTCGCCCGATCACGGCGTCAGCATCGCCTGGAACGATCCGGATTTCGCCATCGACTGGCCACTGGCGCCCGGCGAGGACGTGGTGATGAAGGACGAGCATCGCGCCGCGCCGCCCTTCGCCGCATTGCGGGACAGGCTCGACCTCTGACCCAGGAAGGGTTCACCATGGCCCAGACGACCACCGGTCTTCGCAGCATCCTCAGCGCCGCCTGGGCCTATGAACTGCTCCAGACCCTGCTGGGCACCCGCCCCATGCGCCGGGTATTCGTCAACGATTACGTCCGGCCGTTCAAGGGGGCCCGCGTTCTCGACCTGGGCTGCGGCCCCGCCAGCCTGATCGAGATGCTGCCCGACGACATCGATTACACCGGAATAGATCTCAGCCCCGGCTATATCGCCAGCGCCACGGCCAAATACGGCCATCGCGGCTGTTTTCACGTCATGGACGCCGCCTCGCTGCGAAACACCGGCGAGACCTTCGACATCATCTATTCATTCGGCATGCTGCATCACATCGACGACGACCGCTGCCGCCACGTCTTCGAGATGGCCGAGGCCATGCTGCGGCCGGGCGGACGCTATGTCACCTTCGATCCCTGCTATGCCGAGGGGCAGCACGCCTTCGCCCGCAAGATCGCCGACTGGGATCGCGGCGACGCCGTGCGGACGCCCGACCAATACCTGGCCCTGGCCGGTTCCGCCCCCTTCGCCAGGATCGATCACGCGGTCCGCCACGATCTCTGGTTCCTGCCGGTAACCGTGCATCTGATGGAGTGTCTCAAGCGATGACCGATTCCGCCCGTAAGCTGATCAGCATCATCGTCCCGGTCTACAACGAGCAGGAAGTCCTCCCCGTCTTCTTCGACCGCCTCCAGAAGGCGGTGTCCCCCATCCGCGAACGCCACGACGTCGAGTTCATCTTCACCAACAACTGCTCCACCGACCGCACCCGCGACATCATCCTGGGCTGGCGCGAGACCGACCCCAACATCCACCTGATCACCCTGACCCGCAATTTCGGCTATACCGCCTCGGTACTGTCGGGCCTGACCCATGCCAGGGGCGACGCCATCATCAACATCGATTCCGACGGCGAGGACCCGCCCGAACTGATCGCCAGTTTCGTCGAGGGCTGGGAACAGGGCTACGACGTGGTCTACGGCCTGCGCGACAAGCGGGCCGAACCGGACCTGCTGGTCAAGGGCCGCAAGGCCTTCTACCGCTTCACCCGCCTGATCGCCGACAACGACTTCATCCTCGACATGGCGGAATTCCTGCTGATGACCCGCCGGGTGCGCGACGAGGTGATCAAGATCGCCAACTCCTTCCCGTTCATCCGCAACGACATCGCCTATGTGGGATTCAGCCGCAAGGGCATCCCCTACACCCGCGAACCGCGCATCGCCGGCCAGACCCATTACAACGCCCTGTCGCTGTTCGCCGGCGCCGTCGCCTTCATCCTCACCGCCTCCACCTTCCCGCTGCGCATGGTCGGCTATCTGGGGGTGCCGTTGCTGGCGCTGGACCTGTTGTGCATCCTGTCGTCACCCTTCCGTTCGGGAGAGGCGTCCAACACCCTGATCGTCGCCAATCTGGCGCTGCTGGTCTATGCCATGGTGTTCCTGTCCATCTACATGGCCCGCATCTACAAGAACGGAATGATGCGCCCCACCTTCATCATCGACTGGGACCGCACCACCGTATCGCCCCGTGGCGGCGGAGCCACCGCGCATGGCAACGGCTAGCCCGTCCCACCCGCTGGCGCTGGCGGCCTTCGCCGGTCCCGTCATCGCCCTTTACGCCCCGCTGGGGATGGCGCCGCTGTTCATCGTCGTCGGCCTCGCCACCCTGGCGTTGGCGTGGAAGCGGCGGCCATGGCGAGGCGTCGACCGTCGCGTTGCCCTGATTCTGGGGACCATGCTGGCATGGGCGGCCCTGTCGCTGACATGGGCGCTGGACCCGCCGCAAGGCATGAAGACCCTGGCCGGCCTGATTGGCATTACCGGTGGCGGATTGCTGCTGACGGGGACCGCCGCCACCCTGGACGAGAGCGAACGGCGGCGGGTCGGCATGGCCCTGGCCGCCGGCGTGACCCTCGCCTTGCTCCTGGTGCTCGCCGAAATCGCTGGGCTGGGGCCAAAATCACTATTGCGGCCGGATGACCGGAACGTGGTGGACCGGCTGGGCCGCGGCCTGACCGTTGCCGCGGTGCTGGCGGCTCCGTCCATGGTTGCGGCCTGGCGCCAGGGTCATCGCGCCTGGACGGCGGGCATGGCCCTGCTCCTGGTGGCCGCCACCATCGGTGGCCATACCCTGTCGGCCAAGCTGGCGCTGCTGGTCTGCCCGCCGGTCTTCGCCCTGGCGCTATGGCGGCCACGCCTCGCCGCCTGGGGCGTCAGTGGAGTGGCGGTCACCATCGCCCTGGCCTTCCCGCTGCTGTCCATGGCCCCCACGCCGCAGGAAACCATGGACTGCTATTCCTTCCTGCCCAATTCGGCCCACCACCGCCTGACCATCTGGACCTTCACCGCCACGCGGACGATGGAAAAGCCGCTGTTCGGCTGGGGCCTGGACGCGTCCCGCTCGCTGCCCGGCGCCGAGGATATCATCAAGGTCTGGCGCCGCGAGAATCTGCCGGCCTGGCTGATTCCCAATGGAGAACTGGTGACAGAACAATTATTGCCGTTACACCCCCATAGCGGCCAGGGGCAGATATGGCTGGAACTGGGAGGAGTTGGAATTACCCTGCTTTCGGGCCTGCTGCTCGGCCTGGGACGGATGGCGCTCCGCCGGTCCATCCGAATCGATACCGCCGTACTGGCAACCATGACCATCTCCGCGTTTCTGATCTCCAGCGTCAGCTATGGAATTTGGCAAAGCTGGTGGCTGTCGTCACTGTGGCTGGCCGCTTCCCTGGCCAGAGCGTCCATGCCGCTGCCGGATGGCAACCATGATGGAGCACAGGCATGATGGATGTGAGGCACCTCTACCTGATGACCGAGGTCGTCGTCGGTCTGGCTGTACTGTTCGCCATGCTTAAGGGATGGCTGCGGCTGCCCGACAGCCGGCGGGCTGTCGTGGTCTTGGGCCTCGGCTGGGTCGCATTGGTCAGCCTGCCTCACTGGATACTCGGTCCTTACTCCTATATGGACTGGCTGGGCGACCTGGACTACATGGTCCCGATCATCAAGCTTATCAATGCCCAGCCCCCAGGCACCCGCTTCATTCACGAATATGCCGGCGGGCACGACGCCTATGTGTTCGGAGCGATCGCCGGTCAGTATCTGTCATTCGAGCAGATCCTGATGCGGTTGCTGCCACCCTGGGCAGCCAGCGGCCTGCACAAGGCGCTGCTGGCGGCAATCTGGAGTTCCGGAACCTATTTTCTGGCCCGCCGAGTGGCGGGAACCGACCGGTCCGTCGGCATGGCGCTGGCCTGCCTCGCCACGGTATCCTATCACTACGCCTCGGTCGGTTCGTTGCTGTTCGGCCCGCCGGTGGCCATGGTGCCGCTTGGCGCCTATCTGGTGGTCTATCGAGTGGGCAGGCGGTACTACTGGCCCGGCGTTCTGGCCTTCGCCGCCTTCTATGCCATCGCCGGCGCCCAGCCGCCCGGTGCCATCGGCCTGTTGTCGGCACTGCCGATCCTGGCCCTCGCCGTTTCGATCAGACGACTGATCCAAATTCTCCCCGCCCTGGGAATCATCACCCTGCTGATCCTGCTCAACTGGCATGAATCACTCTATGGCATGCTGGCCTCGGCCCCCTTCACCAGCCGTGGCCGCGTAAGAACTTTTCAAACTCTCCCGACGAATGTGCCAGAAGCACTGTGGGGCATAGCTAGCGTACACCTTGAATGGATAGTTGCCGTTATCCTAGCATCCGCCGTGGCGGCCCATAAAAATATTGAGTCGCTTATTACGACACGCCGATCAATATTTAGCCTGATTGCATTCTTAATATTCCCGCATTTATTCATGATTGTTCCATTCGGCCTGATAGGCCTTCCTTTTTTGTATGGCTTCCCGTTCCACTACATGCTGCTGGCCGGATCGATATTCTTCATCATGGTGTTGGCCAGACTAGCAGCCAGCCGCACCGCCGCTCCAACCATCTGCGCCGTAATCCTGGCGATTGGGCTCGGCAAGGCCGCCTGGGCCAAGGCCTATGAAGTGACGGGATGGTTCGGCCAAGCTGGTCA
Organism: Magnetospirillum sp. SS-4; assembly: GCF_902729425.1. Taxonomy (GTDB): domain Bacteria; phylum Pseudomonadota; class Alphaproteobacteria; order Rhodospirillales; family Magnetospirillaceae; genus Phaeospirillum. Next base: position 142,060 of record NZ_CACVCH010000013.1, read on the forward strand.
CCGCTTGACAGAATTGGCCGAACTGCGCGATCCACCATGGCTTCCTCCGGAACCGGTGCGGATGGTTGCCGTTCCCTACCGCCTGGGCGAGAACACCCTGGCGGCTGCGGGACGTGAAGCGCTGGACTTCCATTTCTCCATGGGCCTGGGTGACCTGTCGAGTTACTGGGCGGCCATCATCCGGGCCGACAGCAGGTTGGAAAGCGGCGCCATGTCGCTATCACCTCGCCTCGGCGAAGATATTTCGAAATGCTGCGCCACCTACGATATCGACAGCTACCAGGTGAGCTCGACCCTGCTTCGTATCGCCAATGTCGGCTTCATCGCCAGCCGGCTACCGCTTCGAGGTAATGGCGTCACCAAAGTCGGAGGTCCGGCCGAAACCGAAATCACCCCGCGCGAGGGAGCAAGTCTGGCCGACCGGCTGCGGGTTAGCATGAAATGGAAATTCACGCCGCCCGAGGTGTTCGTCTATTCCCTGGGAACACCACTGCCGCGCGCCTATGGCGCAACCTCTATCCGGGTGGTGCCCGACGATCTGCCTCTGGCCGATTACTTCGCCGAAATCGAACGCCACGGCCTGAACCGCAGCCTGATCGTGCGGCAAGATGACGCGGGGAAATTGGGAAATATCTCCGATTCCGGTACCGTCACCGTCCGGAAAGCCATGTTGGTGCAAAACGGCCTTGATATCCTGCTGGAACCGGGAACAGGCGGGGTTCTGGCGATCAACTACACTTGGCTGCCGTTCTGGAACGCCACCGCTGATGGCGTATCGCTGGACGTGGTCAAGGCCAGCGGCGTTCAGATGGCGGTCAAGGTGCCGCCTGGAACCACCAGGGTCGAGATGCGCTACGTCCGGCCTTTGCTTCGTGATCGGATCGCCGGATGGCTGAACCGATGACCGCCACGACCGATTCCGGACACTTTCTCCAGCATGCCGGCATCGACTACCTATCCGCCCTGACCGGTCTTCGGGGCGTAGTGGCCCTATGGGTAGCCATCTATCATATCCGAGCCTACCTGCACGCCCTGCTGCCCGGCATGCCGAACGCGCTGACCCAGGTGATCGATAGCGGTTTCATCGGCGTCGATATCTTTTTCCTGCTTAGCGCCTTCATCATGTCCCACGTCTATGGCGGTATGTTCACTCGCATCACGCGGACCTCCTACGGCTACTTCCTGATGCTGCGGTTGGCGCGCATCTATCCACTGCACCTGCTGATGCTGTTGGCCTACGGCGTGGCGGTACTGGCATTCGTGACGCTCGGCATCAAGCAACCGGAACCGGTGGAGCGGTGGAGCGGATTATGTTTCGCCGAAAGCCTTATTCTCGTTCAGTCCTGGGGGTTCCACGACCACAGCTGTTTCAATGGCGTCGCCTGGTCAATCAGCGTCGAGTGGCTGGCGTATCTGATTTTCCCATTCCTGGTGCCGCTATTTGCCAGGATCACCTCGCTCCGAACGGCTCTGGCCGGCGCCGTGCTGGCCCTGGCCGCGATGCATGCCTATTTCTGGTCTCTGGGTTCCGGTTCGACCCTTGCCTTTCTCGGCTTTGCCACCGTGCCCCGCATGGCGGGTAGTTTCATCGCCGGGTGCTTCTTGTACCGCGCTTATCTAAGATTGCCAGCGCATCGGAATGCGGCAACCATAGCGGTTATTTTGGGCTGGGCTGGACTTTGGGCAACTCTGGTCTTCGACGCCAAGCTATGGACAGCCTGGTTCTGCGCCCTGCTGGTCCTGGCCCACGCAGGCGGCACGGACCCGATTGGAACGCAACTCAGTCGGCCTATTGGGCAGTATCTTGGAAATATCTCCTACGCCCTCTACATCTCCCATTTCGCCGTGGTCGATGTCTATGTCCGCCTGTTTCGGCTTGAGAGCCTGGAACAACGTCCCGCTTGGCAACTGGTCGCAATTTTGGTGTTGTACTTGGCCGTGATCCTTGGAATCGCCACCCTGCTCCACCGTCTGGTCGAGATTCCCGCCCGGTATTGGCTGGGGCGGCTGGCAAAACGGATGATCTCAGCGCCGTAACGCCAGCGCCATCAGGGTATAATGGCCGCGAAGGGTGCGGACCCGCGCCAGCCGCAGGGTCTCGAACCCGGACCGCGCCAGCAGCGCCAGCAGGCTGACCGGGTCGAACATCCACAGATGGCATGAATTGAAGATGTCGTCCTCGACCGGCTTGCGGCCGAAGGCGAGGGCGTCGGGCACCTCGATGAACGCCATCCCGTCCCCGCCCAATCCCGAGGCCACGTCGCGCAGCGCCTGTTCCGGGTCGCGCAGATGCTCCAGCACGTAGACCAATGTCGCCAGTTGCACCGGCCCGGAGATCAGCCCGTCCCGAAACGGCGCCTGGACATAGGGAATGCCGTGGGCTTCGATGAAACGGCCTTCCGGCGCCGGATCAACCACATGGGGCCGCCATTCGGCATCCCGGAACTCATAGGCCATGATACCGGTGGCGCCGCCCACGTCGACCATGGACCAGGGCGGCGACGGCCAGTCCAGCAGGCCGGCCTGGCGGGCCTCGGCGATTCCCTGCCTGATCCAGCGGATACGGGCGCGGGTCTCGGACTGGTCGTCGGGCAGCGCGACGACCTTGCGGAAGGTTTCCTCGGTGGTGGCGCCGCGCCAGGCGGCGGCGGCCTCGCGATAGCCCTGTTCGTACAGCCGGTCCAGCACCGCCGGGTCGCGGGAATAGCGGGAATAATGAAAGCCGCAGCCGTCACAGCGCATCCAGGCGCGATAAAAGCCATCCCCGCTCACCCCCACCCGCTGCTCGTAGGCGTCGGGGGCCGGCGCCGTCAGCACGGCTGTGGCCTCCGCGGCACCGCAGATCAGGCAGCGGTCCGGCGTCACGGGGCGATCCCCAGGAAATCGCGCAACCGGATCAATCCCTCCTCCAGTTCCACCCGGGCTTGCCAGCCCAGCAGGCGTTCGGCCTTGACGCTGGACACCGGCCGCAGGCTGGGAGCGGCGGGCGCGGTCTCGGTCACCCGGGGCGACCGGCCCAGCAGACGGGCGCTGGTGGCGATGACATCGCCCAGCGTCACCATCCGGCGCCCCTGGATGTTGATGATCTCGAAACCGGGCAGGCGGCCGAGCGAGGCCAGGATGCCATCGGCCACGTCGGAAACATGCAGGAAGCGCCGTCCGGTGGCCAGCGAGCCGATGCCGACCTCGTCCCTGGTGGCGACGGCGTTGAACAGCGCCTCGACCGCCGACCAGTTGTCGGACCGCGAGCCGTAGACGATGCCGAAACGCAGCACTGTGGCGGCGCAAAAGCCATGAGCCGACTTCTGGCGCAGGTTGTTCTCACTGACGAATTTCGAAAAGGCGTATTCCGAGGTCAGGCGCGTGGCGTCGATGACGTCGTCCTCGGTCTTGTCCACGCCCGGCTGGAAGCTGTCGTAGACCCATTCGCTGGAGGCGAAGACGAACTGGCGGGCGCGCCGCGTCTCCGCCGCCTCCATCAGATTCAACGTGCCCATGACGTTGACGTCGAAGCAGTGGCGTCCGCGATTACGGCAATCCGGATCACGCGACAGCGCCGCCAGATGGACGATGGCGTCGACGTCCTCGGGAATCAGGTCGGCGATGGCCGGATCGCGGATATCGGCGGCATGACAGCCGGCAACGGTGCGGGAATCCACTCCCACCACGTCGATGCCGCGATCGCGGCACTGATTCAGCAGTTCGGTTCCGATGAAGCTGGCCGCGCCGGTGACAAAAATCCGCATGATCCGATCCTCGATCTGGCTACAGCGCCGTCCGCACCCGTTCGGCGATCTGTCCCGCCGTCAGGCCGAAGGTTTCGAACATGGTCTCCTGCGAGCCGTATTCCCTGGTGAAGGCATCGGGAATGCCGAGGCGGACCACCTTGGGCAAACTCACGCCGGCATCCACCAGCGTCTCCAGCACCGCCGACCCCAGGCCGCCGGCCAGCAGATGTTCCTCGACCGTCACCAGCAGGTCGCGGCCCGGCACCAGCGACAGCAGCGCCCCGACGTCCAGCGGCTTGATGGTATGCATGTGCAACACGCCGGATTCGACGCCGCCGGCCGCCAGGATCTCGGCGGCCCGGAGGCAGCGCTCGGTGGTGGCGCCGGTGGCCACCATCAGCACCCGGCCGGGCGGGCGGCGCAGGATGGCCCTGCCGATGCGAAAGTCGTCGGTAGGCTGGCTGATCACCGGATCGCCGCCCTTGGCGAGGCGGATATAGAGCGGACCCGGCCAGTCCAGCGAGACGTCCATCAGCCGCTTCATCTCCTCGGCGTCCGACACCGCCACCACCGCCATGTTGGGCAACGCCCGCAGGATGGCGAAATCCTCAATGGCGAGATGGGTCGGCCCCAGCGGGGCGTAGACCACGCCGCCGCCATTGGCGATCAGCCGGACCGGCAGGTTGTGGACGCAGACGTCCACCGCCACCTGCTCGTAGCAGCGCCGGGTGATGAACGGCGCGATGGTGTTGACGTAGGGAATAAGGCCGTCCATCGCCATGCCGGCGGCCATGCCAACGACGTTCTGCTCGGCGACGCCCTCCATGAAGAAGCGCTCGGGCATCTCGGCCTTCATGGCCTTCAGCGTGCCGACCCCCAGGTCGGAGCCGATGAACACCACCCGCGAATCCCTGCGGGCCAGTTCGTGGACCTTGTTCAGGCTGGTATTGCGCATCAGGCATCCTCCAGCGCGGCGGCGATGGCGCGCACTTCGTCATCGGTGAACTTGTTCTTGTGGTGCCAGGACGGCTGGTGCTCGGCGAACGGGACGCCGCGCCCCTTGACGGTGTGGGCGATGATGGCGGTGGGCCTGTCGCCGTCGTAGCGCAAGCCCCGAAACAGCGCCGACAGGGCCTCGACGTCGTGGCCGTCCACCTCGATGGCGTCGAAGCCGAAGGCGGCCCATTTCTCGGGCAGCGGGTCCAGCGGCTGGACCTCGTCGGTGAAGGCGTAGGACTGGATCTTGTTGTAATCGACGATGGCCACCAGATTGCCCAGTTTGTGCTTGCCGGCGCTCATGGCGGCTTCCCAGACGCTGCCCTCGTTGATCTCGCCGTCGCCCATCACCACGAAGACCCGGGACGGCCGCTGCTGGATACGCGCCGCCAGCGCCATGCCGAGTCCGATGGACAGGCCGTGGCCCAGCGCCCCGGTCGAGGCCTCGACCCCGGGAACCTTGCCGGCCTCGGGATGGCCGCCCAGGATGGACTCGCGCTTGCAGAAGGTGGCCAGGGTTTCCCGCCCGATGAAGGCCTTGTCGGCCAGCAGGGCGTATTGGGCGAGGCAGCCATGGCCCTTGGACAGGATGAAGCGGTCGCGGTCCGGCCATTTGGGATTGGCGGGGTCGAAGCGCATCACCTCGTCATAGAGCACCCGCAGGATCTCGATGGGCGACATGGAGGACCCGATATGGCCGCGCCCGCCGCCCAGCAGGCCTTCCACCACCAGCCGGCGCAGATGCTTCGAGCGATTGTCCAGCGGTCGGGCCTCGGCCTGGCGCGCCGCCTGACGGATGGGGGAATCCTGCCTCATGTCTCGTTCACCCTTTCAAGCAATGCCGCCGCCTTGGCCAGTTGGCGAATCCGCGCCGCCGCCCCGTCGGTCTCGCCGGCCGCCACCCGCCGCGCCCAGCGCTCGGGCAGGAATTCGTTGAGCACGATCAGCGCCCACCGCGCCACGAACAGGGGCCGGAACGCCGCCAGCCGGCCATGAAATTCCGGCACGTCCTCATACACCCGGGCGATGCCCTCGCGCCAGCGGGCACGCAGGGTTTCATCCAGACTCTGACCCGGATGCAGCGGAAATTCCGCCGCCAGCTTGACCGGATCGTCCCAGCCGAAATATTCAAAATCCAGGAACGCCAGCGAACCGTCCGGCCGCCGCAAGGCGTTGTGAAAGCCGAAATCGGCCGGCGACAGGGTGCGGCATTCCGGCGCCAACGGACCGAACGTGACGGCTTCGGCGGATTGTTGCAGGATCGGAGCGATTCCGGCCTCCAGCAGGTCGCCCAGGCCGGGATGACCGGCGGCGACCTGACGCAGCCGCACCAGCCGGGATTCGGCCTGACGGATCAGTTCGGCCCCCGAGACACAGGCCTCCGACGCCCAGGGCAGACGGGCGGCGGCGGCGGCATGGCGAAGCGCGTGCAGACGGGCGGCGAAGGCCAGGGCGGCATCGACATCGGCGGCGGCGGGACTGTCGACCGGAACGCCCTCGATCCATTCGTAAAGCCCCTGGCCGGCTTCGTCATCGCGAGCCAGGGCGGCCGGCACCTCGACGATGCCGTTGGCCGCCAGGAACGACAGCGCCGCGAACTCGACGCCCAGACGGTCGCGGGCATCGCCGGTGGTGCGGGGATAGGACTTGAGGGCGAAGCTGCGGCCGTCCTCGGCCTCGACCCGTTCCAGGCGGTTGTTGCCGCCGCGCCCGCCCGGCCGGATCGCCCGGACAGGTGTCCGCGCCAACCGGGCGGCCCGCTCAACCGAGTCGCTGGAACAGGTGGCGGCCAAGGCTGGTCCAGTCGGAAAAGGCGAGAAAGGCGCCGGTCGGAAGCGGCTTGGCCGGATGGAACAGATAGCGCTCGATTCCGGCCGGGAAGCCGGGCTCGGCAAAGACCTCCTCCAGGTCGTCGACGAAGGCGGCGCAACGGAGCTGGCCGATGCGGGCCAGCTTCTCGGCGCGGGTGGAGCAGAAGTGAATGTTGGGGCGCTTCAGCCCGAAACCATCCCCGGTGAAAAAACCCCTGGCATCCATCCAGGCCAGGGCGGCCTGACGCAGGTTGATCTGGTCCGGATCATGGGGCGCCGTCTCGGTCTTGTGGCTGACGATGGCCACATCCCAGCCCAGGCGGCGGCATTCCAGCAGGAAGTCGCCGACGCCCTCGATCAGCTCGGCCTCGGCCATGCGGCGGGCGTAGACCTCAGCCTGAAGCTTCTGCCACGCCACGTCGGCGTCGGGCGACAGCCGCACCAGATCGCGCACCTGCTTCTTGGTGGCGGCGCGGGCGGCTCCGGGAAAGCCGGCCGCCAGGGCGGCATCCCGGAACACCCGGTCATAGCCCGCGATGGTGTTGTCGAAATCGAGGCCGATCAGCATGCCGCGGCGATCCTATTGCAGCTTGAGCTGCTGCATCAGCTTGATATTGAAGTATTCCGGGTTGTTGAGCGGGTCCGTCAGCTTGCCGGCCTTCATGGCCTCGACCAGTCCCCGCACCGCGTCCTCGATGGTGTATTTCAGCTCGAAGCCGATCTCTTCCCGGATCTTGCGGCCCGACACCTGATAGGAGCGCGGATCGTTGGTGGGAACCGTCTCGATGGTCACATGGTCGCCCACCACCTTGCGAACGATCTCGGCCAGTTCGGAAATGGGGAAGTTGGTGTCGCCGGCATTCCAGATCTTGCGGTTGATGGCCGAATCGGGCTGCTGCAACAGATGGAGATAGACCCGCACCATGTCCATGATGTGGATGTTGGGACGCTTCTGCGGTCCGCCGGTGACCCGGATCCTGCCGTTGTTGACCGCCTGATTGGTGAAGATGTTGACCACCACGTCCAGGCGCTGGCGCTTGGCATAGCCGCAGACGGTGGAGGGACGGATGGTGCAGACGGTGAAGTCCGGCCCGGCCTCGGCGTTCAGCTCCTGCTCGCACAGGGCCTTGAACTTGGAATAGTCGGTCAGCGGCTCCAGCGGCAGATCCTCGTGGACTTCCGGGTCGTCCTTGACGCCGTAGACCGAGGACGACGAGGCGTAGATAAAACGCTTCACTCCGGCGGCCTTCGAGGCCTTCACCAGCGGCAGGAAGGCGTCGTAGTTGATGGACTTGCCCAGATTGGGGTCGAGATCGTAGCTGGGGTCGTTGGAAATACAGGCGAGATGGATGACGCAGTCGCAGCCGGCCAGCGCGTCCTTCACCACATCGATGTCCCGCAGATCGCCCCTGACCTCGCGCAGGTTGGGATGGCCCTTCAGTTCGTCGAACACCTCGCCGTAGAGATAGAGGTCGAGCACCGTGACCTTGTGGCCCTCCCGGATCAGTTCGGGAATCAGGGCGCTGCCCACATAGCCGGCGCCGCCGGTCACCAGCACGTTCCAAAGCTTCATGATTCCCCCCCGGTCACTTCAACAGAGTGTTGACGAATTTCAGCAGCGCCACCTTGTCCACCGACGAGCGGTGGCCGACGATGCCGACCTTGATGGCCCCGGCGGCGTTGCCGACGAAGGCCACCTGATGCATGGGACAGCCGGCCGCCACCAGCGGCGCCGTCACCGCCAGGAAGGCGTCGCCGGCTCCCACCGTGTCCACCACCTGCTTGGTGAAGGCGGGAATCCGCTGCACGCTCTTGCCACGCTCGTAGGACACGCTGCCGTGCAGGCCGGCGGTCACGATGATCTTGTCGCACTCCACCAGGGCCGGCAGGCGCCGGCCGGTCAGCTCGGCCACGTCGCAATACTTGTCGGCGGCGGCGAAGCGGGCCTCGCGGTGATCGATGCAGACGTAATCGGCGCTGGCGTATTTGGTGATGAAGTTGAATCCCAGATTGCCGGCATTGGTCTGGGTGTTGACGGTAAGGAATTTCGAGCACCGGCGCACCAGTGCGATGGTCTCGGGCGTCAGCATGCCGTGGCCGAAATCGGTCACCACCACCACGTCGGACGCCGGGCAGCGATCGGCCAGGACCGCGTTGACCCGGTCCACCACCTCGGCCGCGTAGGGCCGGTCGTCCATGTGATAGACCTCGAACAGCTTGCGGACGTAATTGGGCTCGATGAAGCGGGTCTTGCGGGTGGTCGGCGCGCCGGGACGGCGGATCACCGTCAGGGTGACGTTGGGCTTCAGGCTGGCGCGGACCAGCTCCTCCCAGCTGTCGTCGTCGCCCAGCACGGTGACGATCTCGACCTCGGCCACCAGATCGGCCACATGATTGGCCGCCGCGACCACACCGCCGGCGAAGACCTCGCGGCTCTTGAACAGGGTGGCGATGAGCTGCTCCTTGGACGAGCGCTCCATGGTGTCGACGTAATTGTATTCGTCGATGATGGTGTCGCCGACCATCAGCACCTTGTAGGACTTGATCTTGTCGATATAGGTCGCGATGGAGGCGGTGGCGTCCTCGGCCCGCAATTCCTCGAGGAAATCGCGCAGCGGCGGATCGTAGACGTCGAGATAGCGGTTGATCAGGGTCGACGAGCTGAAGGTGATGTCCCTGGTGAACACCAGCCGGCCGCCGTGCTGTTCCACGGCATCCTTCTCGGCCCGGATCTTGCCGGTGATGTCGTCGTCCGGATTCTCGTAGTCCGAGCCCTTGACGTAGACCGAGGGCCGCACCGTATCGAGCACGTTCTCGGCTGTGGGGGCGTGGTTGACCGCCACCCAGTCCACGTATTGGCAGGCGGCCAGCATCTCGGCGCGCAAGCCCTCGGGAAAGATGGGACGGCCGGGTCCCTTGTTGACGAAACGGTCGCCGGTGAGCGTCACGCACAGCCGGGTGCCTTCCCGCCGCGCCGCCTCCAGGTGGCGGACATGACCCATGTGCAACAGGTCGAACACGCCGTGGCACAGCACCACCTGCTCGCCGGCTTCGCGCGCCTGGCGCACGATCTCGGCCATGCCCTCCAGGGTGACGACCTTGTCGCGGGCGCTGACCGGCTCGCTCACGTCTTGTCTCCGAGATACTTGAACCAGTCCCTGGTTGCCTCGGCGATGGAATCCGGCGACCACACCGGAGCCTCGCGCCAGTAATCGATATTGTCGAGAATCCGCCCCACGCCGTCTTCCAGGCTGACCTTCGACGACCAGCCCAGCAGGGAGTTGATGCGGGTGGTGTCGGCAAAGGTGCAGTCGGGCTCGCCGGGGCGCTTGGGGATATGGGTCTTCGGCCCGCCCAGCAACTCCACCAGCCGGTTGACGCTGTAATGCCCGCCCGAGCCCACGTTCATGACGACCTGCTTCAGGTCGGATTCGGACGCGGCGAAGAAGGCGTCGGCCACGTCGGTGACATAGGTGAAATCGCGGGTCTGGGTGCCGTCGCCGACCACGGTGTAAGGCTTGCCGGCCAGCTTTTGCGCCAGGAACACCCCGAACACCGCGCCATAGGTGCCCGACGTGCGCGAGCGCGTGCCGTAGACGTTGAACAGGCGGAGCGACACCACCGGCAGGCCGTAGCACTGCCCCCAGTGCATGACGTAGCTTTCGCCGGTCATCTTGGTCAGGGCATAGGGGTACATGGGCCGCATCTCGGCGGTTTCCGGCGTCGGATAGACGTCGGGAATGCCGTAGCACGACGACGAGGCGGCGTAGACGAATCGCTTCACCGCGGCGTGGCGGGCGGCTTCCAGCACCGCGAAGGTGCCGTTGACGTTGGCGTGGTGGTATTCGGTGGCGTTCTGGATCGATGGCACGATGTCGGCCAGCGCCGCCAGATGGAACACCCGGTCGACCCCCTGGAACAGCGGATTGATCGCGTCGCGGTCGGTGATGTCCAGCTGATGCACCGCCAGCCCGGCCCGCTCCCGCAGATGCATCAGGTTCTCGGGCCGGCCGGTGGAGTAGTTGTCGATGACCGTGACCCGGTGGCCCTCGGCCAGCAGGCGGTCGACCAGATGGCTGCCGATGAAGCCGGCGCCGCCGGTGACCAGACTGTGAGTGGTATATGCGGACATTCTTATTCCCCTCGCCACGATACGTGGCTATAGCCGGTTTGACGGGGCCGGGTCAACGGCGTTCAAATTATGAACGGCGGTTTCCGCCGCCAGGATCTCCCCGACGATTTCGGGATAGGGGCGCCGGTCCAGGTTGACCAGGGCGGCGAAACGCTCGCGCTCGAAGGTCTCGCGTCCGTCGGCCCAGGCCCCCAGCCGCTCCGCCACCGCCTCGGCGGAATCGGCGCACAGGCCGGGAAATTCACGGAAGATGGACGTCTTCTGGCCGGGAATGACGTCGATCATCAAGGTGGGGGTTCCCAGCTGGATGGCCTCGGCGATGATGGTGGACGGGTCCGAGACGATCATGTCAGCCCTGGCCACCAGATCGTAGACCGGGTCGGTAACGTGAACCACGTTGGCGAGGCCCTGGCGGCAATTCTCGATGAAGCCGGGGGTCAGGGTGTCGTGAGGATAGCCGCTTTTCACCTGCAACAAGATGGTGCGGTCGGGGAAGCGTTCGGCCGCCAGGCGCACGGCGCGGACGAATTCCGGATTGCCGATGGCGAAGCGGGCCATGAACAAGATGTCGGACGAGGTGCGGGTGGGACGCCGGAAATCCGCCTCGGTGAAGGCGAACGAGCCGATGGCGTGCAGCCCGGCCACGTCCCAACTACCCTTGAAGTGACGATGAAAGGCGCTGCCGATGGTGAAGTAATGGTCCATGGACACCCAGCGCAGTTGCGGCATCAGGATGGTGATGCCCTGGACGGCGTGGTTGAGGCCCCATTGCGCGGCACCGACGCGGCGCAATTCCTGGCGGCGCAGCACATGCTCGACGTTGTAGTCGTCGCGCGCCCAGAAGATGTCGGGCTGGCAGCGGTTGAACAGTGCCCGGATGCGCAGCCGGCGGAACGGCAACAGCGCCATCTCCCAATAAAGGCCCGGCGCCAGCCCGCCCCGGCGCAGCCACAGCCCGCCGCAATCCCGAACGGCCACGGCGGCCGCCTCCAGCGCCTGCCAGGGATTGAAGGCGCCGTCTCCGGGCAGGCAGCGCGGCCAGTCCCCGAAGCGTTCGGCCGCCCGTTCCGCCACCTCGGCGTTGCGCATCACCACCATCACCTCGCCGTTCCGGCGGAACGCCTGGTAAAGGGCGACGTCGCGCCAGTCGTCGTTGTGATCGGCCATGACGAAGACCGAACGGGTGGTCACCGACGGCCGCAGCTTCGCCGCCACCAGCGCCAGCGCCGCCCCCAGGCCCAGCGCCAGGGCGGCGAGATTGAGCAGCCGGTTCGGCACGGCCCGGGTCGCGATGCCGGACAGGGCGTCCGGACCGAACCAGGCCCGCGCCAATCCGACCAGTTCGGGCGAGGCGCCGACCACCCTGGCCCCAGTCGCGGCGACATGCTTGTTCAGCAGGAAGGCCGCCATGTAGCGGCGGAACATGAACATGGTGGCCAGCAGCTTCAGGGCGAATCCGTGCCGCCGGTCCGCCGATGCCGCGTCGAAATCGAAATGCCTTGCCTGCCACGGCTCGATGGTGGCCAGGACGTCATCGGCGAAGATCAGGGTGGGATAGGCCCATTCCTGGGCGTGTTCGGGGTAATCGTCGATCAGCCGCCGGGCGCCCCGGGCCAGCGCCCAGGCCTCGATGCGGTCGAGAACCCGCTTCAGCGGCGGCAGCAGCGGATCGGTCATCAGGATGCGCGGGGTCTCGCCCCGCCTTACCCGCCGGATCAGGCCGAAGGCGGTGATCTCGTCGAGGATGATGACGTCGTCAGCCATAGGCCTTGGCGTTCCACAGCGGATCGGTCGCCATGGTCCCGGTGACGCGGGCCAGATCCTCGGCATTGTCCACCGTGTCGGACACGATGGGGGTCACCAGCACCTTCATGGAGCGGCCCATCTCGATGACGCGGTTGTAGTCGATGCCCTCGACCTCTTCGTTGTAGGTCATGCCGAAGGCGAGGAACTCCTTCAGGAAGGCCGGCTTGAAGGCGATGATGGCGGTGTGCTTGTAGACCCGCTCCGGCAGAACCCCGTGCTTCTTGGGGCTGGGGATCGGGGCGCGCGACATGTAGATCAGGCCGCCGTCGCTGTCGCGGAACAGCACCTTGACCCGGTTCAGGTCGTGAAACTCCTCGATCAGGGTCAGTCTTTCCACCAGGGTGGACGAGTCCAGCTCCGGTTCCGCCACATGGGCGGCGATGATCTGGTCCAGCATGCCGGGATGGACCAGCGGCTGGTCGCCCTGGACGTTGATCACCAGGTCATAGGGACCGTCGGCCCTGGCCACCTCTTCATAGGCCCAGGCGATGCGGTCGTTGCACATGTCGAATTCGGGGGTCAGCACCACGTCCCCGCCCAGGCGCCGGATATCGTCGGCCACTTCCTCGTTGGGGGTGGCGACCACCACCCGGGTCAGGGCCTTGCACAGCCGGGTGCGCAAATAGCAATGGCCGACCATGGACATGCCGTCGATGTGCTTCAGCGGCTTGCCGGGAAAACGGCCGGAATTCATGCGGGCGGGAACGATGGCGATGGTGCGGAGCACCTGGGGAGCGATGGTGCGGAGGCTCATGGGGTTTCCTCGACGTCCAGGATGATCTTGAGCTTGGAGCCCGAGCGCGCCAGCTCCCACGCCTCGGCGAAGGACGACAGCGGCAGCCGGCAGGCCAGCAGCGGCGACAGGTCCAGCGACGGCATCAGGCGGATGGCCTCGGCGAAGTCCTCCGCCGTGCTGCCCACCGAGCCGATCACGCACTTGTCGAAGGCGGCGATGGCCTCGAACGAGAATTCCTTGCGGGCGTAGGGCAGGCCCAGCAGCAGCAGGGTCGCCCCGGCCGGAGCCCCGTGCAGCGCCTTGTCCAGCACCTCCGGGTGGCCGGTGGCCTCCACCACCACGTTGAACTCGCCCAGGCGGTCGAGATCGGTGGCGGTCTCGATGCCGGGCCGGCCCCTGAACACGTCCAGCCGGGCGGCATTGCGGTCGAACACCGTGACCGGATAGCCGCGCCGGGCCAGTTCCACCGCGCAGATATGGCCGATGCAACCGGCCCCGGTGACGGCGGCGCGCTTGTCGCCGCCGGGAGCGGCGGCCAGGGCCGGCATCAGTCGGCGCATGCCCTTCAGCACCACCGCCAGCGGCTCGCACAGCGCCGCCTGGCGCATGTCGGTGCCCGGTTCCAGCCGGTGGACGAACCGGGCCGGAACCGTGACGAAATCGGCATAGGCGCCGTTGCGGCGGAACACCCCCAGTTCGGTGCGCTCGGCGCAGCCGATGAAATTGCCGGCGCGGCATTCGGCGCAGGTGCCGCAGCTCTGGATGCACTCCACCACCACCGGATCGCCCTCCCCGAGGGTGGCGACGTTCTGGCCGACCGAGACGATGCGGCCGGAGAATTCGTGGCCCGGCACGATGGGATACTTGGCCATGCCGGTCTTGTAATAGCCCAGGCTGCCGGACAGCAATTCCAGGTCGGTGGCGCAGACCCCCACATGGGAGGTCGCGACGACCACGTCGCCGGGCTTGCATTCGGGCAGTTCCACCTCTTCCAGCGCCACTTTTCCGGGGCCGTGAATCACCACGGCGCGGGTCGAGCGGTCGAACAGGGCGTCTTCCCGCTCGGCGGCGGTTTCCAGGGGGTGGCGCTCCAGCAACCCCCGGAAGGCGCCGGCATTGCGGTTGAGACGGAAATAGATCACTTCGCGCAGGCGCTGGCCCAGGCTCAGCCGCTGCGCGACCGGATTGTCCCTGGGGCGGATGGCGCCGGCAAGGTCGGACACGGTGTTGCGCAACTCGGCCGCCAGTTCCGACACAATGCGTTCCGGCCCCTTGATGCCCATGCGCCGCGCCGCCACCGCTTCCCGGTAATAGCGCCGCCGGATCTGGCGCCAGCTTTCCTCGTGCAGGTGGTAAAGCCGGGCCTCGGGCTGGTAGACCACGCGATAGCCCTCGCCCATCCATCGGCGCGCCCAGTCGATGTCTTCCAGCCCGGTCAGTTCCTCGTCGAAGGGATAGCGCTCCCACAGATCGCGGCGGATGGCGGAATTGGCGTTGTTGACGCACCAGCGGTCCGGGCTTTCGTCGCGGGGCTGCGGGCCGAAGGTGCGCTCGAAATCCTCGGCCTCCGAGAATTTCGAGCAGGCCTTGCCCAATTGGCGGCCATAGGTCATGGCCACCTTGTCGTCCCTCAGCGGCGCGATCAGCCGCTCCAGCCAATGCTCGTCACAGGGCTCGGTATGGGCCGAGGCGATGGCGACGAAGCGCCCCGCCGCCGCCCGGATGCCGGTGTTCAGGGAATAGCCGAAGGTGAAATCGTGGCTGGAGATGCGCAGCACCTTGTCGGCCCTGGCCTCGGCGATCTCGCGGGTACGGTCGAACGAGCCGGAATCGACGATGACGACCTCGAAATCGCGGTAGCTTTGCCGGTCCAGCGCGTCGAACAGGCCGGGCAGATATTTCTGCTCGTTGAAGCAGCGGATGACGACCGAGGTCTCCACCGGATCAGGCACGCAGGCCGTCCAGCAGGTTCTTCAGGGTGGAATGGTGGATGCGCTCCCACGCCTTGGGGCTGGAATTGCTGTTGTGGGGCGCCAGCATGACGTTGTCCATGCTCCGCAGCGGGCTGGTGGCGGGCAGCGGCTCGTCCTCGAACACGTCGAGCGCGGCGCCGCCGATCTCGCCGGCCTGAAGGGCGCGCACCAGTGCCTTCTCGTCCACCACCGGGCCGCGGCCGGTATTGATGACCACGGCGGTGGTCTTCATGCGCTTGAACTGGGCGTCGGACATCAGATGGAACGAGGTCGGGTTGAGGTCGCAGCACACCGAGACGAAGTCGGATTCCTCCAGCAGCCGGTCCAGGCCGGTCATCTCGACCCCGGTCTCGGCGATCAGGGCGGGATCGACCTCCTTGATGTCGCAGCCCAGCAGGCGGGCGCCGAACGGCCTGGCGCGGCGCAGCGTGGCGCCGCCGGTGCAGCCGCAGCCCACCACGCCGATGGTGGATTCGTTCAAGGCCCGGCCGGGGATCTTGTCCCACACGCCGGCCTTCATCATGCGGTCCATCCAGGGCAGCCGGCGGGCGAAGGACAGGATATAGCCCAGCTGGGTGTCGCCCACCGGCTGGGTGAAGGCGTCGAGCGTGCGGCCGGTCCGAATGCCCTTGGTGGCGGCGTAGACGGAATCGATGGAATCGATGCCGGTGCCCCATTTGGAGATGATCTTGAGGTTGGGGGCCGCGTCGATCACCGCCGGGGTGATGCGGTCGTCGCCGCAGACGATGCCGTGATACCTGCCGATGATCGGCAGCAGGTCTTCCTCCTCCAGGCGTTCGTTGACGTCGGCCACCGTGATCTCGATGCCGTTCTCGGCGAACCACGGCCGGAACCGGTCCACCACCGGGATCATGTAGGGGGCGCTGATCAGGACATTCCAGGTCATGGCGGCTCCGGTGCTTGCGTGCGTCGGCCTTTCTCGCGCTTACGGCCCCGGCCGTCAAGACTCACCACGCCACAAACCCCTCCCCATCGCGGGCGGTTTCTGCTTTAGTGACGGCCTTTCGGGCCAAGGGGCTGATCGGGACACGATGCAAAGCTTGAACACCTATCGCGCCGGACCGGACGAGCGCGGCCATTTCGGCATCTTTGGCGGCCGCTTCGTCGCCGAGACCCTGATGCCGCTGATTCTCCAGGTGGAACAGGCCTATGCCGACGCCAAGGCCGACCCGGCATTCCAGGCCGAGTTCCGCGAGCTGCTGGCCCAGTATGTCGGCCGGCCCAATCCGCTGTATCACGCCAGGCGCCTGACCGAGGCGTTCGGCGGCGCCAAGGTGTTCCTGAAGCGCGAAGACCTCAACCATACCGGCGCCCACAAGATCAACAACTGCATCGGCCAGATCCTGCTGGCGCGGCGCATGGGCAAGCGGCGCATCATCGCCGAGACCGGCGCCGGCCAGCACGGCGTCGCCACCGCCACCGTCTGCGCCCTGTTCGGCATGCAATGCGTCATCTACATGGGCTCGACCGACATCGAGCGGCAGATGCCCAACGTCTACCGCATGAAGCTGCTGGGCGCGGAGGTCAAGCCGGTGACCAGCGGCGCCGCCACCTTGAAGGACGCCATGAACGACGCGCTGCGCGACTGGGTGTCCAACGTCCACGACACCTATTACCTGATCGGCACGGTGGCCGGCCCCCATCCCTATCCCGCCATGGTGCGTGATTTCCAATCGGTGATCGGAGAGGAGGTCCGCGCCCAGATGATGGCCGCCGAAGGTCGCCTGCCCGATTCCCTGGTGGCCTGCATCGGCGGCGGCTCCAACGCCATGGGGCTATTCCATCCCTTCCTCGACGAGCCCTCGGTCCGCATCATCGGGGTCGAGGCGGCCGGCCACGGCCTCGACAAGCTGCACGCCGCCTCGCTGACCGGCGGCAAGCCCGGCGTACTGCACGGCAACCGCACCTATCTGCTGCAAGACGCCGACGGCCAGATCGCCGAGGCCCATTCCATCTCGGCCGGCCTGGATTATCCCGGCATCGGGCCGGAGCATTCCTGGCTGCACGAGACCGGACGGGTCGAATACGTCTCGGTCACCGATGACGAGGCGGTGGCGGCGTTCCAGCAATGCACAAGGCTGGAAGGCATCATTCCCGCCCTGGAATCCAGCCACGCCATCGCCCATGCCGGCAAGATCGCCGGGGCGCTGCCCAGGGACCACCTGATGGTGATCAACCTGTCCGGTCGCGGCGACAAGGACGTCAACACCATCGCCAAGGCGCTAGGCGACATCCATCTGGGAGGGCTGGTGTGATGTCCCGCATCAAACGGCGATTCGAGTCGCTGAAGGCCGAGAACCGGGCCGCCCTGGTCACCTTCATCATGGCCAGCGATCCCGACCGCGCCACCGCCCAGGCGGTGCTGAACGGAATGCCGACCGCCGGGGCCGACATCATCGAGCTGGGAATGCCGTTCACCGATCCCATGGCCGACGGCCCCGCCATCCAGCTGGCCGCCGGCCGCGCCCTGGCGGCGGGCGGTTCGCTGAAACAGACCCTGGAGATGGTGGCCGAGTTCCGCAAGACCGACCGCGACACCCCCATCATCCTGATGGGCTATTACAACCCGATCCATGCCTGGGGGCCGGAAAAATTCGCCGGCGACGCCGCCCTGGCCGGAATCGACGGCATGATCGTCGTCGACCTGCCGCCGGAAGAGGCCGGCGAGCTGGTGCCTTTCTTGCGTTCCGCCGCCATCGACTTCATCGTGCTGACCACACCGACCAGCGACGATGCCCGCCTGCCGGTGGTGCTGGCCAACGCCTCCGGCTTCGTCTACTACGTCTCCATCGCTGGCGTCACCGGCACCGGCTCGGCCACCGGCGCCGCCGTCGGCGAGGCGGTGACCCGCATCCGCCGCCACACCGACCTGCCGGTCTGCGTCGGCTTCGGCATCCGCACGCCCGACCAGGCCGCCGGGATCGCCCGGCTGGCCGAGGGTGTGGTGGTCGGCTCGGCCATCGTCCAGGTTCTGGCCGAGACCGGAACCGCCGAGGCGCCGCTGGCGCTGGTGCGCGACCTCGCCGTCGGAGTGCGGAATGCCCGAGGGTCGCAAGATTAGGGCCACAGATGCACACAGATAGACACAGATGAACGGCGACGACGCCAAGGATCCCCTGACCCGCCGGATTCTGGCGGCGGCCTTCGAAGTCTCGAATTCACTGGGTCATGGCTTTCTGGAGGCCGTCTATCACAGGGCGCTTGCTCATGAGCTGATCCTTGCCGGAATGATCGTCGAACGTGAAAAGCCGTTCAGGATAATGTACAAGGGAGCCGAAATCGGCACCTACATCGCCGATTTGATCGTGGACGGACAGGTCGTCGTTGAACTGAAATCGGTTGAGACATTGAATTCGGCACATGTCGCACAGTGTCTGAACTATCTGAAGGCCAGTGGAATCAAGACCGGACTTCTTCTAAATTTTGGACGGCCCCGTATCGAATACAAGAGGTTGGTTCTGTGACGCCTTATCTGTGTTCATCTGTGTTCATCTGTGGCTAACAATATGCCCGTCGATCAGGAAATCTCGCCATGAATTGGCTGACCAATCTTGACGCCACCCGCCGCTCGCTGAAGGAACGGCTGATCGGACTGGTGGCCCAGAAGGAAGTCCCCGACAACCTGTGGCACAAATGCCCGGGCTGCGGCCACATGATCTTCCACCGCGACCTGGACAAGGCGCTGAACGTCTGCCCGCATTGCGGCCACCACATGCGCCTTCCAGTCAGGAAGCGGCTCGGCATGCTGTTCGACGACGGCGAATACCAGCGCATCGAATTGCCCAAGGTTGCCGACGATCCGCTGCGGTTCAAGGACCAGAAGCGCTATTCCGACCGGCTGAAGGACACCCGGTCCAAGACCGGCGAGCACGACGCCATCGTGGTGGCGCACGGCCGCATGGGCGGCATCAACGTGGTGGCGGCCTGCTTCAATTTCGACTTCCAGGGCGGGTCCATGGGCATCGCGGTGGGCGAGGGCATCGTCGCCGCCGCCGAACTGGCGGTGTTGCAGGACGCGCCGCTGATCGTGGTGCCGGCCTCGGGCGGCGCCCGCATGCAGGAAGGCATCCTGTCGCTGATGCAGATGGCCCGGACCACCGTGGCGGTGGACAAGGTCAAGGAGAAGCGGCTGCCCTATATCGTGCTGCTGACCGACCCCACCACCGGCGGCGTCTCGGCCAGCTTCGCCATGCTGGGCGACATCGCCATCGCCGAGCCCGGCGCAGTGATCGGCTTCGCCGGAGCCCGCGTCATCGAGAGCACCATCCGCGAAAAGCTGCCCGAAGGCTTCCAGAAGGCGGAATACCTGCTGGAACACGGCATGATCGACATGGTGGTGCCGCGCCGCGACCTGCGCTCCACCCTGATCCGGGTGCTGTCGCTGCTGAAGAACCGCGCCCCGGCCGGCGATTTGATCGCCCTGCCCATCGACACACCCGACGAGGTCGAGACCGATTGATCGACGCGGTTCTGGAACGCCTGACCCGGCTGCATCCGAAGGTCATCGACCTGTCGCTGGACCGGGTTTTGCGGCTGCTCGACGCCCTGGGCAATCCCCAGGACCGGCTGCCGCCGGTGATCCATGTGGCCGGCACCAACGGCAAGGGCTCCACCGTCGCCACGCTGCGGGCACTGTTCGAGGCCGCCGGCCTGCGCGCCCATGTCTACACCTCGCCCCATCTGGTGCGGTTCAACGAACGCATCCGCGTCGCCGGCCGGTTGCCGGCCGACGACCAATTGCTGGCGTTGCTGGAGGAGGTCGAGGCCGCCAACGCCGGCGCCGCCGTCACCTTTTTCGAGATCACCACCGCCGCCGCCTTCCTGGCCTTCGCCCGCACCCCGGCCGAGGTTTGCATCCTGGAAACCGGGCTGGGCGGGCGGCTGGACGCCACCAACGTGGTCAGCCGGCCGGCGCTGACGGTACTGACCCCCATCGCCATGGACCACCAGCAGTTCCTGGGCGGCCGCATCGAGGCGATCGCCGCCGAGAAGGCCGGCATCATGAAGCGGGGAATCGCCTGCGTCGTCGCCCGGCAGAACCGCAAGGCCGCCAAGGTGCTGGAGGCCCGCTCCACCGAGATGGGGGTGCCGCTGTTCCAGGAAGGCGCCGATTTCTTCGTCCGCACCACCCCCGACGGCGGCCTGATCTATCGCGGCAAGACCGTTGAGTGGTCGCTGCCCGCCCCGGTTCTGGCCGGCAGCTTCCAGGCCCGCAACACCGCCCTGGCCCTGGCCGCCATCGAGCGCCTGTCGCGCATCGAGACGCCGCCGCCGTTCGGAGGTTTTCCCGACGGCGCCCTGGCGCTTGGCATCCGCTCGGTGGAATGGCCGGGGCGGCTGCAACGCCTGACCGAAGGCCCGCTGGTGGACCTGCTGCCCGAGGGCTGGGAATTGTGGCTGGACGGTGGCCACAACCCCCATGCCGCCGAGGCCCTGGCCCAGCATTGCCGGTCATGGCGGGACAAGACCTTCGGAGGGGTGTTCGGCATCCTGGCCACCAAGGACGTGGACGGCTACATGGAACCGCTGGCCGCCCGCTTCCACTCGCTGCGCACCGTCACCATTCCGGGAGAATCCGCCAGCCTGCCCGCCGAGGACGCGGCGGCGGCGGCCAGTCGCCATTTCTGCCTGGACGCCCGTCCCAGCGCCTCGGTCGAGGAGGCGGTGGGGGATCTGGCCGCGACGCTTCCCGGCCCGGCCCGAATCCTGATCTGCGGATCACTCTATCTGGCCGGCAGGGTCCTGGCCGATAACCGATAGCCTCTGGCAAAGGTAGGTGTGTAAATACTTGCCGTCACCCCTGATATGGAGTGAAGATCACCGTCGGGAAGGACGGAGGCGATGGGATGATTACCTGGCGCGATGCCATGTCGGTCGGGGCTCCGGCACTGGACGCCGACCACAAGAAGCTGATCGAGCTGGTCAACTTCGCCGATCAATGGGTGGCGCGGGAATCGTGGCCGCAGGTCGCCACCGTACTCGATGAACTGATGGTCTATGCCCAGGGGCATTTCCGTCGCGAGGAATCGGTGATGGCCGCCCTCAAGTTTCCCGAAACCGAATCCCACAAGAAACTGCACGAGGCCCTGGGCATGAGGGCCCGCGTTCTGCGCGACCGCTTCAACGCCTGCGCCAACGACGAGGACCGCAGGGCCTGCGGCGCCATCTTGCTGAAGGTGCTGAACGACTGGCTGCTTGACCATATTCTCAAGCAGGACATGAAGTACAAGCCATACATCCCCAAAAAAGCCCTGCCGCCCCCATCCCGGGGCGAGACCGAGCTTCAGATCGGCCTGCCGCCGCCGCCCACCGAGGCCGAGATGGTGGCCGAGCGCAAGGCCCGCATGGAGGCGCGCAACAAGGATGTCGAATACGCGCTGCCGCCCAATCTGGCCCATCTGCTGAAGCGGCTGGACTATGTCATTCCCGAATTGCCGCCGCCGGCCAAGGGCTTCGACAGCTTCGAGAAGCTGTGCCTAGCCGCCATCTGCCGCCGCGTCGACAAGGTGCTGGTGTTCTTCCACCGCCACAATCCCGCCCTGAAGCTGGAACTGCCCACCTTTTTCCTGGCCTCGCCCGAATTCGCCGAGAAGTTCCACCAGGCCATCAACACCTTCATCTTCCCCACCCTGTGGGAAAGCCGCCAGATCCGCATGCTGGCGACCAGCTTCGACTGGGCCTCCGAGGATACCGACGCCTTCTGGGAACACGTCACCCGCCCGCTGGAGCAAAGCATCCTCCAGGGCTGGACCCAGGCCTGGGACGATCTGCGGCTGGTGGAGAGCAAGAAGAGCGACGGCACCAGGGTGCTTCAGGTCAAGGAGAACACCAAGGCGCTGCGCGACGTGCTGCTGCCGTCCGACCCCATGATCTACGACATCCCCAAGATCGGTAACCGCGAGATCGACGTGTTCAAGTCGCTGCTGGACCCCACCAACGACTGGTGGGCGACGCTGAACCGGTCGTGGCGCGTCTGCCACGACCTGTACGAGCAGGAAAAGGACCCGCGCATCTTCCAGCAGAAGGCCCGCGAGGGCGCCTTTCGCGACGGCCTGCTGGCCGCCTTCAACCGGTTTCCACCGGACTGGGTGGACTTCATGGTGCTGGCCTGCCACCGGGTGTTCCCGCGGATATCGACCACCTTCCTGGAAAGCTTCGCCACCAATCTCGGGCGCAGCGAGGCCGAGCGCGAGGCCCACATCCCCTATACCATCCGCTATCTCCGTCAGGTGCGCGAGATTCCCGAGATCGCCGCCCGGGAACGGATGGAGGAGATGGAGTGGCGGGCCAAGATGAAGGAACTCAGCGACTTTCTGGCCAAACGCGAGCCCAAGAAGCCGTGATTCCCGCCGTCCGTCCGGTCAGCCTTCCTTCAGATCCTCCCAAAGCTCCTTCACCTTGGCGAAAAAGCCGTGGCTTTCCGGCGAGTTCTTGGCGGTCTCGCCCTCGCCGGCCGTATCGAACTCCCGCAGCAGCTCGACCTGGCGCTTGGTGAGGTTGACCGGGGTCTCCACCACCGCCTGGATGAACATGTCGCCCCGGGCCGGGCTGCGCAGCACGCTCATGCCCTTGGCGCGCAGGCGGAACTGGTGGCCGCTCTGGGTGCCCTCGGGGATGGTGACGCGCGCCTTGGCGCCGTCGATGGTCGGCACCTCGATGGCGCCGCCCAGCGCCGCCGTGGTCATGGGAATCGGCACCCGGCAGAAGATGTTGGCGCCGTCGCGCTGGAAGATGCGGTGCGGCTGGATCGACAGGAAGATGTAGAGGTCGCCGGGCGGCGCCCCCCTCATGCCGGCCTCGCCCTCGCCGGCCAGACGGATGCGGGTGCCATCCTCGACGCCGGCCGGAATATTGACCGACAGGGTCTTTTCCTTGCGGGTGCGGCCCGACCCGCCACAGGCGCGGCAGGGGTCCTTGATGACCCGGCCCATGCCCTGGCAGGACGGGCAGGTGCGCTCGATGGTGAAGAAGCCTTGCTGGCTGCGCACCTTGCCGGCGCCGTGGCAGGTGTTGCAGGCCACCGGCTGGGCGCCGTCCTTGCCGCCGGTGCCGTTGCAGCTGTCGCACTGGGCCGAGGATGGAACCTTGACGGTGGTGGAGGTCCCGGAAAAGGCGGTCTCCAGCGAGATTTCCAGGTTATAGCGCAGGTCGGCGCCGCGCCCGGCCGCCTGACCGCGCCGGCCGCCCATGAACTCGCCGAACATCTCGTCGAAGATGTCGGCGAAACCGCCGCCGCCACCGCCAAAGCCGCCAAAACCGCTGCCGCCGCCCTGCTCGAAGGCGGCATGGCCAAAGCGGTCGTAGGCGGCGCGCTTCTGCTCGTCCTTGAGGACGTCGTAAGCTTCGGTGATATCCTTGAACTTCTGTTCGGCGGCCGCGTCACCCGGGTTGCGGTCCGGGTGATACTGCATGGCCATCTTGCGATAGGCCTTCTTGATCTCATCGGCCGTGGCGCCCTTCTCGACGCCGAGAAGTTCATAAAAGTCCTGCTTGCTCATGCGCTTCGCGTCCGAAATGAGGCCGGCGGCGACGGGCCGCCGGCGCCCGGATCAACAAACAGGCTTACTTGCCCTTCTTGTCGCCGTCGACTTCCTCGAAGTCGGCGTCGACCACCTTGTCGCCGGCCTGACCGCCGCCGTGGCTGTCGCCGCCCCCCGCCGCGTCGGCGCCGCCAGCGGCTTCCTGGGCCTTGTACATGGCCTCGCCCAACTTCATGGACGATTGCATCAGCGCGTCGGTCTTGGCCTTGATGCCGGCGAGATCGTCGCTTTCCATCACGGTCTTGAGGGCGGCGAGGTCGCGCTCGATCTCGGCCTTGAGGTCGCCGGCCACCTTGTCGCCGAACTCCTTCAGGGTTTTCTCGGTGGAATGGGCCAGTCCGTCGGCGTGATTGCGGGCCTCGACCAGTTCCTTGCGCTTGCGGTCGTCGGCAGCGTGGGCCTCGGCTTCCTTGACCATGCGCTCGATATCGCTGTCGTTGAGACCGCCCGAGGCCTGGATGCGGATCTGCTGTTCCTTGCCGGTGGCCTTGTCCTTGGCCGAGACGTTGACCAGGCCGTTGGCGTCGATGTCGAAGGTGACCTCGACCTGCGGCACACCGCGCGGCGCCGGCGGGATGCCCACCAGATCGAACTGGCCCAGGATCTTGTTGTCGGCGGCCATTTCGCGCTCGCCCTGGAAGACGCGGATGGTGACGGCGGTCTGGTTGTCCTCGGCGGTGGAGAACACCTGGCTCTTGCGGGTGGGGATGGTGGTGTTGCGGTCGATCAGGCGGGTGAAGACGCCGCCCAGGGTCTCGATGCCGAGCGAAAGCGGGGTGACGTCAAGCAGCAGGACGTCCTTGACCTCGCCCTTCAGCACGCCGCCCTGGATGGCGGCGCCGATGGCGACCACCTCGTCGGGGTTGACGCCCTTGTGGGGCTCGCGGCCGAAGAATTCCTTCACCACTTCCTGAATCTTGGGCATGCGGGTCATGCCGCCGACCAAGATGACCTCGTCGATCTCGCTGGCCTTGATGCCGGCGTCCTTCAGCGCGGACTTGCAGGGCTCGACGGTGCGGGCCACCAGATCCTCGACCAGGGCTTCCAGCTTGGCGCGGGTCAGCTTGATGTTGAGGTGCTTGGGACCGGAGGAATCGGCGGTGATGAACGGCAGGTTGACCTCGGTCTGCATGGCCGACGACAGCTCGATCTTGGCCTTCTCGGCAGCTTCCTTCAGGCGCTGGAGGGCCAGACGGTCCTTGCGCAGGTCGATGCCCTGCTCCTTTTTGAACTCGTCGGCCAGATAATCGATGATGCGGGCGTCGAAATCCTCGCCGCCCAGGAAGGTGTCGCCGTTGGTGGACTTCACCTCGAACACGCCGTCGCCGATCTCCAGCACCGACACGTCGAAGGTGCCGCCGCCCAGGTCATAGACCACGACGGTGCCGCCGCCCTTCTTTTCCAGGCCATAGGCCAGGGCCGCGGCGGTGGGCTCGTTGATGATGCGCAGCACCTCCAGGCCGGCGATGCGGCCGGCGTCCTTGGTGGCCTGGCGCTGGGCGTCGTTGAAATAGGCCGGCACGGTGATGACCGCCTGGGTGACCTTCTCGCCCAGATAGGATTCGGCGGTTTCCTTCATCTTGCCGAGAATGAAGGCCGAGACCTGGCTGGGGCTGTACTTGCCGTCGCGGGCCTCGACCCAGGCATCGCCGTTGTCGCCCGCCACGATGTGGTAGGGGACCAGGTTCATGTCCTTCTTGGTGATGGGATCGTCGAAGCGCCGCCCGATCAGGCGCTTGATGGCGAACAGGGTGCTGGTGGGATTGGTCACCGCCTGGCGCTTGGCCGGCTGGCCGACCAGACGCTCGCCCGATTCGGCGAAGGCCACCATCGACGGCGTGGTGCGCATGCCTTCGGCGTTCTCGATGACCTTGGCGCTCTTGCCTTCCATCACGGCGACGCACGAATTCGTGGTGCCCAGGTCGATGCCGATAACCTTGCTCATGTCGTCCTCTTTCCTGTTCGGCGGGTCCCGGCGGCCCTGATGGCTTCAGCAGCCGCCCGACCCCCTTGGCGTTGTCACCGGAAGCGGCGGTTCCGCTCCCACCGGCCTTATATAGGGCGTGGGTGGGAACACGCAACTGCCGGATACGCGACGCGGACGCGACCATGGGCCGGAAGGGACGAGACCCCGCCCGCGACGAAGCGTCCATCTTCCTGATCGGCTAGCGTTCCCGGCGGAGAGTCCAGCGAATCCGCTGGCCGGCACGGCTGGTGGCATAGCCGTAGATGCGCCCGTCCTCGGTCCGCACGCCGTCGAAGGCGAAGGCGGTTCCGTCACCCTCGCCGGCGACCAGACGCAAGGTGCAGGCGCTGACCGCCTGGACCGTTCCGTCGATGCGGGCGCCGTCCTTCCACCCCAGGGCGGCGTTGATGTCGGGTTTCTGCTCCAGCGTCCAGGCCAACCCGCCCGCCTCGCGCCGGATGTTCCAGCGGCCATAGGGCATCACCCAGCGCCCCACCAGCCAGTCGCCGGAATCGGGCAGGACGGCATCGCACAGCGGTTCCGGCAACGGGTCGGGCGGGGGGGCCTTGGGGCCTTGGGGCAGGTCCTGGGCCAAGACAGGTACGGCCAGCAGCGACAGCATGGCGGCGAGAACGGGGCGCAAGCGGGTCATTCCTTCGAACTGGCCTTGGCGTTGGCGCGGGAGGCCTGGACATAGCCGCGGTCGATCATGCAGCCGGCCAGCACGGCGTCGAAGCGCTGCTTGGCCTTGTGGCGGTCGTAGTCGCGCAGCGGGCTGCCCTGGGAATCGTCCTCGCGCCAGCCGGAATCGCGGTCGGCCATCCGGCGGCAGGCGGAATAGTCGGCCCCCCAGCGGTCCTTGGGCAGGTCGGGATTGACCCAGGGCACCGCGCGGGCGGCGCAGCCGGCCAGCGACAGCATCAGAAGCAGGGAAAGGACGGCGGAACTCTTCATGCCGACATACCGCCACAGCCGGGCCGAATTGGCAAGGGATCGGGTCGATTGTGCCGGCCGGCCAGTCGCGATAGCATCGGATGCGCCCCAGGCACGAACGGACCGATCCTTGACCGTCTTCACCATTCCACCGGGCCTGCCCTTCGTCGACACCCTGGCCGCCGCCCTGCTGGCCGAGGCCGGCGACGATCCGCTGGCCCTGGCGGCCATGGAGGTGCTGCTGCCGACGCGGCGCGCCTGCCGCGCCCTGTCGGACGCCTTCCTGCGCCTGTCGGGTGGGCGGCCGCTGCTGCTGCCGCGCCTGCGTCCGCTGGGCGACATGGACGAGGACGAACTGGACCTGGTGGCCGGCGACGATTCGCTGGACCTGGCCCCGGCCATCGCGCCGCTGGAACGCCGGCTGATCCTGACCCGGCTGATCCTGGCCATGGCGGCGGGCGAGGCCCACCCGCCATCGCCGGATCAGGCGGCGCGGCTGGCCGGTGAACTGGGGCGGCTGCTGGATGCGGTCAGGTCGGAACGGCTGGATTTCGCCCGGCTGGCGACGCTGGTTCCCGACGAACTGGCCGAGCATTGGCAACTGACCTTGACCTTCCTCGGGCTGCTGACCGAGGCGTGGCCCCGCATCCTGGCCGAGCGCGGCGTCCTGGAGGCCGAGGACCGCCTCGACAAGGTGATGGCCGCCCAGATCGAATCATGGCGGACAAGGCCACCCGAGCATCCGGTGATCGCCGCCGGCTCGACCGGTTCGCGCCCGGCCACCGCCGATCTGCTGGCGGCGGTGGCGGCCCTGCCCACCGGCCGGGTGGTGCTGCCCGGCCTGGATCGGGACATGGACGAGGCCGGCTGGAACGGCCTCGACCCCGCCCACCCGCAATACGGCCTGAAGCTGCTGCTGGCCCGACTGGGAACGACGCGGGACGCGGTCCGGCCCCTGACGGACCGGCCCGACCCGCGCCCCCGCCGCATCCGCCTGCTGGCCGAGGCCATGCGGCCGGCCGGCGCCTGCGAAAGCTGGCGCGACCTGACGCCGCTACCGCCGGAAACCCTGGAAGGGGTCACC
Organism: Magnetospirillum sp. SS-4; assembly: GCF_902729425.1. Classification (GTDB taxonomy): domain Bacteria; phylum Pseudomonadota; class Alphaproteobacteria; order Rhodospirillales; family Magnetospirillaceae; genus Phaeospirillum. The sequence continues at coordinate 169,786 of NZ_CACVCH010000013.1, forward strand.
CGGCTGGACGCCCCCGGCCCGCGCCAGGAAGCCGGCGCCATCGCCCTGATGCTGCGGGAAGCGCTGGAGGAGCCCGGCCGCACCGCCGCCCTGGTCACCCCCGACCGCGCCCTGGCCCGGCGGGTGGCGGCCGAACTGGAACGCTGGGGCATCCGCATCGACGATTCCGCCGGCCGGCCGCTGGGCCTGACCGAGCCGGGCGCCTTCCTGAGGCTGGCGGTTCGCATGGTGGACGAGGACTTCGCCCCCCACGCCGTCCTGGCCTGCCTCAAGCATCCCCTGGCCGCCGCCGGACGCGACGCCGCCCAGTTCCGCGCCGCCATCCGCCGGCTGGAGGTGGAGATTCTGCGCGGCCCCCGTCCCGCCCCCGGCGTGGCCGGGCTGCTGGCCGCCACCCGCGACGGCCGGGCCGCCGCCCTGCTGGCCGACCTGGACGCGCTGGCGGCCGGGTTCGCCGGCCTGTTGCGGGCCGATCCGGCGCCGCTGACCGATCTGGCGCGCGCCCACATGGACTTCGCCGAACGGCTGGCCGCCGACGACCGCCTGCCCGGCCCGGCCCGGCTGTGGCGGGGCGAGGCCGGCGAGGCCGGCGCCCGCTTCGCCGCCGACCTGGCCGCCGCCGGCCCGGCGCTGGGATGCATTCCCGGAAACCGCTATCCGGCGCTGTTCGAGGAATTGCTGGCCGGACAGGTGGCGCGCTCGGCCTGGGACCACCACCCCCGCCTGCACATCTGGGGACCGCTGGAGGCCCGGTTGCAGCACGCCGACCTGCTGATCCTGGGCGGCCTGAACGAGGGGACCTGGCCGGCGGCGCCCGAACCCGATCCATGGATGAGCCGCCCCATGCGCGAGGCGTTCGGCCTGCCGGCGCACGAACGCCGCATCGGCCTCGCCGCCCACGATTTCGCCCAGGGTTTCGGCGCCCCCGCCGTGGTGCTCACCCGCTCGGTCCGGGTGGACGGCACGCCGACGGTGCCGTCGCGCTGGCTGATGCGGCTGGACGCGGTGATGAAGGCCACCGGCCTCCACTTCGCCGGAAACGCCCGCCGGTGGCTGGACTGGCACGACCTGCTCGACCGCCCCCGGACCTGGGCGCGACCGTCGCCGCCGGCGCCGCGCCCGCCGGTGGAGGCCCGGCCGCGCCGCCTGTCGGTCACCGAGGTCGAGACCTGGATGCGCGATCCCTACGCCATCTACGCCCGGCACGTCCTGGGGCTGAGGGCTCTGGACCCCATCGACGCCGACCCCGGCGCCGCCGAATACGGCAGCATGGTGCATCTGGCGCTGGAACGCTTCGCCAAGGAATGGCCCGCCGCCCTGCCGGCCGACGCCGAGGCCCGGCTGATCGCCCTGGGCCGCGAGGCGTTCGCCGAGACCGTGGCCTCGCCGGCGCAATGGGCGTTCTGGTGGCCGCGCTTCCAGTCCATCGCCCGCTGGGTGGTGGCGATGGAGCGCGAGCGGCGGCCCGGCGTCAAGGCCATTCATGCCGAGAGTCGCGGCGCCCTGGAGATCGACGCCCCCGCCGGCCCGTTCACCCTGGTGGCCAAGGCCGACCGCATCGACGAGCTGCGCGACGGCGGTCTGGCCCTGATCGATTACAAGACCGGCCAGCCGCCCTCGGCCCGCGAGGTCGCCGCCGGCTATGCGCCGCAATTGCCGCTGGAGGCCGCCATCGCCCGCCATGGCGGCTTTGGCGGCATCGGGGCGGCCGAGGCATCGGAACTGCTGTACTGGCGGCTGAAGGGCGGCGAGGACGGTGGCGAGCAGCGTTCGGCCGGCGACGATCCGTTCCGCCTCGCCTCGGAGGCGCTGGAGGGGCTGAAGGCGCTGGTGGCGGTATTCGACGATCCCGCCACCCCCTATGGCGCCCGCCCCCACCCCGAGCACGCGCCGAAATATTCCGATTATCTCCACCTCGCCCGCCTGCGCGAATGGGCCAGCAGCGCCGAGGACGGCGAGGAATGATCACATCACCAGCTTGACCTTCCGGCCGGGGGCGGGCGCCTCGCCCTCGGCAAGGCCGTTCAGCACCCGGAACCGCTCCAGCCTGCGGTCGTCGTAGGCCATGCGCCCGGCCAGCGTCTCGACGGTGTCGCCGGCCTTGACGGTCACCACCTTGACGCGGAGCGGACGGATGTCGGTCCGTTCGTCCTTGGTCAGGCGGCGCAGGCTGTAGGTGGCGCGGCGCTGCCCCTCCACATGCCGGGCGGTAAGCTGCGGCGGCGTCAGGAACAGCATGCGATAGACCGCCTTGCCGTCCCTGACCGCCAGCAGGCGGGCGTCCATCGCCCCCTTCTTGGTATTCAGGCGGGTAAGGCCGGTGGCGGCGGGCATGCCGTTGATGGTGATGGCCTCGATGCCGGCCAACCGCACTCCCTTGGCCCATTGGCTTTGCAGATAGTTGGTCATGTCGCCGTGGGCCTCCGGCCCCATGTCGAACTGGATCGCCGATCCGTCGGAATGCTGGGCGGTGACCGCCTTGGCGCCATTGACCAGCCGGTATCCCTCCGGCGCCTCGAACCGGATGCCGAGATCGCCATGGGAAAAGACGCGGCCGCGCACCACCCCTTCCGACGGATCGTCACCGTACAGCAGGCCGTCGATCCGGGAAAGATAGAGATCGCGTCCGACCGCCCCCTGGTGGGAGCCGTCCTTGCCGGCCAGGGCGGCGGCCTCCTGGACCCGGTCGATCAGGCGGGGATGGCTGGCGAACATGGAATGCTCGTCGATGACGTCCGGCAAACGCCCGGCCAGCAGGGCCTCCAGCCGCGCCTGATCGCGCAGCTTGCCGAGAAAGGTCGCCATGTAGCCGGGATGCCAGCCGCCCTTGTGCATGTAGCGGATGCCCAGGGTGTCGGCCTCGCTCTCCTGATCGCGGGAATAGCCCTGGACATAGGCCTGGGCGGCGATGCCGGCCAGGTCGCCGACGCCGCTGACGCCGGTGAAGATGCTGACCGCCGCCCCCAGCACTCCGGACGCGACGTTGGCGGCCACCGCCTGGCTGTGGCGCTGGGCGGTGTGACGGCCGGTGACGTGGCCGATCTCGTGGCCGATCACGCCGGCCAGCTCGGCCTCGTCGTCGGCCAGCGCCATCAGGCCGCGGGTGACGTAGATGTAGCCGCCCGGCAGGGCCATGGCGTTGACGACAGGGCTGTTGAGGACGGTGAAGCGGTACTTGGCCTTGGGGGTCTCCGACTGCGCCACCAGCCGCTGGCCGAGGCCGGCGACATAGGCCTGGATTCCGGGATCATTGTAGGCGCCGCCGAACTGGCCGAGAATCTCGGGATGGGCTTCGGCCCCGATCTCGGCCTCCTCCTCCTCCGACATGATGTTGAAGTTGGACTGGCCGGTGCCGGGCGCCACCTGGCACGACGACAGCAGCGACACGGACAGCATGGCGGCGGCGAGAGCGGAGGGACGGCGCATGGTGACCTCGGAACAAAAGCCCTGCGTACGATGATGATAGGATGTTCGCATCGGGGGGCAAGGGGAGTTATACCAGACTCCCACGGCAACTTCAGGCACCCCGTCCCGCCATGACCGACGGCCCATCCTCCCGGCCCCCCGCATCCGGCCCCCGCTGCTGCGAGACGGTCGGCGCCACCATGATCGGGCATTTCGCCACCCGGCTGGAGGTGGAGGCCGGCAAGGCCGGCGGCTCGCTCACCGCCGCCCGCATCCGCGCCCTGGCCCGGCACTTCGTCGAGACCGAGCAGGCCCGCTTCCACGCCTATTACCAGCGCGCCTGGGACGAATGCACCATCCGGCGCGAAACCGTCCTGCTGGAGAACTCGCGCCGGATGCCGTTCGACCGGGTGCTGATGCGCCGCTTCGCCCACCTGTTTCCGCCGCGCACCGGCGACGATGGCGGCGAGGGCGTGCTGTCGCGCCGCATCATCCCCGGCTTCACCCTCGCCATCCACAAGATGATCGGCCCCACCTTGCAGCGGCAATGCCACGATAAGTGCGAGGCGATCATGGAACGCCACGCCCTGGACCGGGGCGGCTGGAACTGGGATGCCATCCACGGCGACCCCGAAACCAGGGCGGTGGTCAACGACGTGCTGGTGGTGGTGGCCCACTATTTCTCCAGCTTCCAGCGGCGGCGCGACTGGTTCATGGACATGGTCAACGGCCAGTTGACCCCGGTGCGGCGCGGTGCCTCGGACGAACATTTCCGGCTGGGGGAAAGCGGCTTCTCGGCGTTGATGCGCGCCCTGTTCGCCGACCTGGAGGCCTCGTTGCGCCGGGACCCCGGCGGCGTCCGCGCCCGCTGGGGCGCCGATGCCGTCGACGCGCTGGAGCTTTTCCTCCGCCGCCTGGACGGAGTCTGAGCCAGATGTCCGCATCGGCCCTCGCCGGCGGCTGGGTGGTGGACTTTCCCCACCACGACCAGACGCAGCTGTTCGCCCTGGCGGCGGACGTGGAATCCTATCCCCGCTTCATCCCCTGGTGCCGGCTGGCCCGCATCCGCCGTCGCGACGGCAACCTGCTGGAGGTGGACAACCTGTTCGGAGCCGGACCGGTTCAGGCCCGTTTCCGCTCGGCCGCCGAATTCGATCCGCCGCACCGGCTCGACATCACCTCGCGGGATGGGCCGTTCCGGCATTTTCGCCTGACCTGGGTGTTCGAGACCATCGAAACCGGCGGCTGCCGGGTGCGGGCCGATTACCGGATGGAGCTGCGCTCCGGCCTGCTGCATTCGCTGGCCCGGCTGTCGCTGCCCGAGATGGAGCGCCGGGTGGTGCAGAATTTCAAGGACCGCGTCCGGGCGGCATGCGGACGCTGACGCGGCCTATCCGCGAAGCCGTTCCAGTTGCTCGCGAATCTCGTCGAGGCGAAGCACGATGGCGACGATGCCCAGTTCCTCCTCGACGCGGCCGCGTTCGGCCATCAGGTCCTGGCGGGCGGCGCCGTCGGCGGTCTGCCAGCGGACATTCATTCCCTCCTCGTATTCGGCGAAGGTATGAAGCGCGTCGTCCAGCTGGGCGTCCAGCCGCTTGCGTTCCTCGGTCAGAGCCTCGATCAAGGCCGTACTGTCTTCAGCGGACATGGGCTCCCCATCAGGCGGCAAGCCGCGCCTTGACGTCGATCCTGTCGATTTCGGCGCGGGCGGCGGCATCCTCGGTCCCGGTCACCGCCGCCAGCAGCATGGCGGCGGCGGTCAATCCCTCGGCATGGGCGACGGCCTCGGAATGGCCCCCGCCCCTGGCATCCTGATAGGTCTCGTCATAGGCGGTCAACACCATTTCGAGAGTCGCGGCATCCATGACATCCTCCCACCCCGTCCGAGGCCCACACCCTTCCGAAGGGGGGTGCCGTCCTGGTCGATGGTATGTCGTCGGGAGTCCGCGCCACAATCAAATAATTGGGATCGTCAACAATATGA
>NZ_CACVCH010000014.1 GCF_902729425.1 Magnetospirillum sp. SS-4
AAATAGGGTGTCCAATTTAACTTGGAACCCGACCTTCTCACATCTAACCCTGTGCATCTGTATTAATGGCGAGCAATTTTCGGATTGTGAGCCATTTCACTTTATAAACACTAGTCTATGAATGTAAAATTTTTATAACAAATAAAAACTTTCAACAACGGATCTCTTGGCTCTCGCATCGATGAAGAACGCAGCGAAATGCGATACGTAATGTGAATTGCAGAATTCAGTGAATCATCGAATCTTTGAACGCATCTTGCGCTCTCTGGTATTCCGGAGAGCATGTCTGTTTGAGTGTCATGAATTCTTCAACCCAACTGTTTCTTGTAAACAGCTGGTGTTTGGATTCT
>NZ_CACVCH010000015.1 GCF_902729425.1 Magnetospirillum sp. SS-4
GGATTTCCCAGATGGCGCTGCGATTTCGTGACGACGACTGCGAAATCTGATATATAAATCAAGGCGATAAGGTCGATCTGAGGGGCTGGATATGGAGACGGTGGCGGGTGAAACCGAATCGGGCGACCTGCGTGTCGCTTTCGACCGCCGCCTCAAGCTGGAGTTCCATGGTTCCAAGGTGACTTCTGACGCCGGACTGCTCGCCTTCCGGGAACTGGACGCCGCCCTTGGCCTGACCGAGATGGCCGGGCAGATTCTGGCCGACAACAGGACCGGCACGAACAACCGTCACACCCTGACGGCGCAGTTTCGGCAATCGGTGTTCGGCCGCCTCGCCGGATACGAGGA
>NZ_CACVCH010000016.1 GCF_902729425.1 Magnetospirillum sp. SS-4
TATAAATATTTGTGAATTTACCACAGCAAACATCAATCATACAATCAATAATTAAAAAATTAAAACTTTTAACAATGGATCTCTTGGTCCTCGTATCGATGAAGAACGCAGCGAAACGCGATATTTCTTGTGAATTGCAGAAGTGAATCATCAGTTTTTGAACGCACATTGCACTTTGGGGTATCCCCCAAAGTATACTTGTTTGAGCGTTGTTTCTCTCTTGGAATTGCTTTGCTCTTCTAAAATTTCGAATCAAATTCGTTTGAAAAACAACACTATTCAACCTCAGATCAAGTAGGATTACCCGCTGAACTTAGGCATATCAATAAGCGGAGGA
>NZ_CACVCH010000017.1 GCF_902729425.1 Magnetospirillum sp. SS-4
TCGCGGTCGGGCCGCCGTACCAGGGCACGCACGGGGCGGCCCTGATAGCTGACGGTGACGCCCATGTTCGGGTCGCCGAACAGGTCGTCGAAGGCGTCGGTGAAGGCGCTCATCAGTTGCCCGAGAACAGGCGCACCGCCAGACGCGGGCGCTTGTTGACCGGCAGGATGGACGCCTCGGTCTTGACGTCAATGGCGCTGCCGTCCATGCGGGCAAGCTGGCGGGCGTACATGGGCACGCCCAGGGTGTTGACCGTCTCGATCAGGTTGGCCGGGGCGCCATAGGTTACGAAGGTGTCCATGGTGCCGAGCGGGAAGGCGATGCCTTCGCCC
>NZ_CACVCH010000018.1 GCF_902729425.1 Magnetospirillum sp. SS-4
TGACATTTTACCATAAACCCGCCGTAAGCTTCCTCGCAAAGACGATTAAAAAGATATGGAAATTGTTCTCTGTTGATCTTGTTCCAAACATGACGATAGGCGACGGCAGAATATTCTGGGATATAAATAAATTCGCTAAATGATTCTAGAAGATTATCTATGTTCTCATCTTCTGTTTTATGTGTTTCTGAATTTACAACCCCAACAGATCCATTAGCTCTGTATTTCGCGAGCTTGGCATAAGTGTACTGAGAATCTGTGCTTTGTGTTTCTGGATATATGTCGAGAAATGTATAGTTAAACATCCCTCGGCTCACCATCCATC
>NZ_CACVCH010000019.1 GCF_902729425.1 Magnetospirillum sp. SS-4
TGAATCTCTTCGGAGTAGTAAAGTGGCGAACGGGTGAGGAATCCATGGGTAACCTGCCCTTGAGAATGGAATAACCAGCCGAAAGGTTGGCTAATACCGTATACGCTTCCTGGTTCATGGATTGGGAAGGAAAGCCGTACCGTGGGTATGGCGTTCAAGGAGGGGCTCATGGCCTATCAGCTTGTTGGTAGGGTAACGGCCTACCAAGGCAACGACGGGTAGCTGGTCTGAGAGGATGATCAGCCACACTGGCACTGAGATACGGGCCAGACTCCTACGGGTGGCTGCCGATGTCACGGTCACGGCTCTCAGACG
>NZ_CACVCH010000020.1 GCF_902729425.1 Magnetospirillum sp. SS-4
CGTTCACCATGAACGCCACCTACATCGCCGGCAGCCAGGCCATCACCAAGATCGCCGGCTCCACCGCCGCCGCGGCGTTCTCCGACGTGTCGGCCTCGGTGTCGATCTTCGACGCCTATATCGACATGTTCGACTCTGGCATCACCTCGGTCCGCACCAGCGCCAAGACCATCGGCGCCAGCGTGGCCCTGCTGCAAACCCGCGCCGACTTCACCAAGGAATACATCAACACCCTCAAGATCGGCGGCGACAAGCTGGTGCTGGCCGATCTCAACGAGGAAGGCGCCAATCTGGTGTCGCTGCAAACCCG
>NZ_CACVCH010000021.1 GCF_902729425.1 Magnetospirillum sp. SS-4
CTCAGCTTGAGGATTTCGAACAAACCGGCGGACGAGCGCTATCCGTTCGGCTACGGCAATATCCAGTACATCTCGTCGTCCATCGTGGGCTCGCTGCTGCTGATCGGCGCCAGCTTCCTGATGTACGGCTCGGTGATGAAGCTGATCTCGGGAACCTACGAGGCGCCGAGCATCTTCGCGGCGGTCGGGGCGTCGGTGACGGTGATCGTCAACGAGCTGATGTATCGCTACCAGATTTGCGTGGGCAACGAGAACAACAGCCCGGCCATCATCGCCAA
>NZ_CACVCH010000022.1 GCF_902729425.1 Magnetospirillum sp. SS-4
CACGGCAACGAGTCCAGGTTAACGCGGCGGTAAGATGAGGGCTGCGAGGAAGTCAGGGTTCCAGCCTGCGGCCTTTCGTGCGGTCTTGATGGAGCGCTTTCCACGTCCGGCGCGGACGATGTTGAAGGCGAGGCGTCGGACGAGTGCCATATTTTGAGCGCCGTGACCTCGGCGCAAGCGGGACAGGTCCTCCTTGAAGATGACGTCGAGCACCCAATGCATGCTCTCAATACCCCAGTGGCAACGGATGGCCTCGGCGGCGCGTTCGGGCGACAGG
>NZ_CACVCH010000023.1 GCF_902729425.1 Magnetospirillum sp. SS-4
CCCCCCGCCCCCCCCCCCCCCCCCCCCCCCCCCCCCCCCCCCCCCCCGCCCCCCCCCCCGCCCCCTCCCCCCCCCCCCCCCCCCCCCCCCCCCCCCCCCCCCCCCCCCCCCCCCCCCCCCCCCCCCCCCCCCCCCCCCCCCCCCCCCCCCCCCCCCCCCCCCCCCCCCCCCCCCCCCCCCCCCCCCCCCCCCCCCCCCCCCCCCCCCCCCCCCCCCCCCCCCCCACGCCCTCCCCCCCCCCCCCCCCCCCCCCCCCCCC
>NZ_CACVCH010000024.1 GCF_902729425.1 Magnetospirillum sp. SS-4
GCGGGTGCCGGTGATGGCGCGGGCCACCGCCGACAGCGATTGATAGGGACGGCCCTGGTATTCGAAGCCGTCCTCGCGCACGGTGACGCAGTGCTCGACGCCCTTCCATTCGCGCACCAGCCTTGTGCCTGCGATGGGGCGATCCAGTTCCTTCTTGCGGCGGCCCTTGGTGGTGTCGAAATCGTCGGCCATGTTCTCCAGCCGGGCGACGGTGGTGACCGCCAGCCCGCCATAGGCCAGTTCCTGGAGGCGGTAGGCCAGCCGGCTTTCCAGGAAGGTTCGGTTGTAGGGCGGCGCCTCGGCCTCGAACAGGTCGCGCCACAACGACTTCAGGTCGGGGATCGGCGCCGTCTTCAGGGCGGCCAAACGGGCCAGCAAAGGGGTTTCGGTCATGATTTCCTCCGTCGGTTGACGGGGACATGACCGCTCTGGTGGGGCGTATAGTCGAGGCAACTGTCTCTGGCGTCAGCAGATAAACGCCTCGACTTCCGCGCCTTTAGCCGGATCAGGCCGACGGCCAGGATGTCGGCCACCTCGTCCAGGCGTTCAGCGGCGGTCATGCGGTCGGGATGGAGGGCGAGGGACATTGTGGATGCCTAAGTCAAGAACCTTTCGGCAACCACCGTAGATGCGAAACCGCATGGGTTCCAAGCGCAGCAGCACTTCCGTCGCAGGATGGCGAAAACAAAGGTGCCGGGGCGAAACGAGGTGAATTGACCTCGGAGCACAGGGGGATCCATGCTCTGCCATCGTTGATGATTTTGGCATGGTGATGCGCCATCAGGATCAGGAAGAAAAGGAGGCTCTGGCGGGGCTCGTGGAGCGGGTAACGTTCCATAGCCCGGAGACGGGTTTCTGCGTCCTGCGCATCAAGGCCAGAGGACAGCGCGACTTGGTGACGTTGACTGGATCCGCCGCCACGGTGCAACCCGGTGAGTATGTTCACGCCAGCGGCCGCTGGGACAACCACCGGGATCATGGCCTGCAGTTCAAGGCCACCTTCCTCAAGGTGACGCCCCCGACTTCCCTGGACGGGATCGAGCGGTATCTCGGGTCGGGGATGATCAAGGGCATTGGCCCGGTCTACGGCAAGAAGCTGGTGAAAGCGTTCGGCGAGTTGGTATTCGATGTCATCGAGCAGACCCCGGACAAACTCCGCGAGGTGGATGGTATCGGCCCGGTGAGGGCCAAACGCATCGCGGCGGGGTGGGCCGAGCAGAAGGCCATCCGGGAGATCATGCTGTTCCTGCAGTCCCATGGCGTCAGCACTGCACGGGCGGTTCGCATCTATAAAACCTACGGGAGTGAGGCTGTCCCACTGGTCAGCGAGAACCCATACCGTCTGGCCAAGGACATCAGGGGCATCGGGTTCAGGACCGCCGACCAGATCGCTGAGAAGTTAGGGATTGAGAAGACCTCGATGATCCGGGCTCGCGCTGGATTGTCCTATGCCCTGATGGAGGCCGTCGGGAATGGCCACTGTGCCCTGCCCGAAGATGATTTGCTGACCCTGGCAGAGCAACTGCTGGAGATACCCCAGCCCCTGCTGACCGAGGCGCTCGATCTTGAGCTTCGAGCGGGCAACATCACCAACGACACCATCGGCGACCGGCACTGCATCTTCCTGCCCAACCTCTGGCACGCAGAGCAGGCTATCGCCACCCGACTCAAGGCCCTGGCCACCGGGGCCCCGCCATGGCCGACCATCGATCCGGACAAGGCCATTCCTTGGGTTGAAGCCAAGCTGGGCGTGACCCTGGCCGACAGCCAGCGAGCCGCCGTCGGCGTGGCCCTGTCCTCGAAGGTGATGGTCATCACCGGCGGCCCCGGCGTCGGCAAGACCACCCTGGTGAACTCCATCCTGCGGATCCTGGCCGCCAAGGGGGGCGACGTGGCGCTGGCGGCCCCCACAGGCCGAGCTGCGAAGCGGCTGTCCGAGAGCACCGGTATGGAGGCCAAGACCATCCACCGGCTTCTGGAGTTCGACCCGACCAGCGGGGGCTTCAAGCGGTCGGAGGAGATGCCCCTGGAATGCGACTTGCTGGTGATCGACGAGACATCCATGGTCGACGTGCCGCTGATGGCGTCGCTGCTGAAGTCCGTCCCCAGCCATGCGGCCATCATGATTGTCGGGGACGTGGATCAGCTTCCCTCGGTCGGCCCCGGCCAGGTTCTTTCCGATATCATCAGTTCCGGCGTCGTGCCCGTCGCCAAGCTGACTGAAATCTTCCGCCAAGCCGCCAGCAGCAAGATCATCATCAACGCTCACAAGGTTAACAAGGGGCAAATGCCTGAGTTGGCGCCGCCGCAGGACGGGCTGACCGACTTCTATTTCGTTGATGCCGCAGAGCCGGAGGATGCTGTTCCCAAGATCATCGAGGTCGTGAGCAAGCGGGTTCCTCGCCGATTTGGGATGGATGCCATCCGGGATATTCAGGTTCTATGTCCCATGCAGCGGGGCGGTGTTGGCGCTCGTTCGCTCAACGTTGAACTTCAGAAAGCCCTAAATCCAGGGCAGCACGGTGAAGCGGCGGTAGAGCGGTTTGGCTACACCTATCGCGTCGGCGACAAGGTGATGCAGACGGAGAATGATTACGACAAGGAGGTCTTCAACGGCGATATCGGCTTCGTGATCTCCATCGATGTCGACGCCAACGAGATCGTCATCAACTTCGACGGGCGACAGGTTAGCTACAGCTTCGGGGAGTTGGATGAGGTGTCGCTGTGCTACGCCACCACCATCCACAAATCCCAGGGATCCGAGTACCCCTGCGTCGTCATCCCGATCATGACCCAGCATTACATGATGTTGGAGCGGAACCTGCTCTACACCGGGATCACCAGGGGCAAACGCCTGGTCATCCTGGTCGGCCAGCGCAAGGCTATCGGCATGGCCGTGCGGGGCGTCAAAGACAGAAAACGCTGGTCGAAGCTGGGAGAGCGCCTTGTAGCTTTTGCGGCAAAGGCCAGCGTTTAGTGTCGGCTCTCTCCCTGGTGTGGGATTGGGCGGAGCAGTTCATCGATGGCATTGCAGATGTGACGCCAAACCGCCCAGCCTTCCGTATCACCGGCCGCCATCAGGTCATCGCAGCGCATGGCGGCATGCACGGGCGCCTCGTCACCATGGCGGTCAATCAGCAGTTTTGCTGCCCGCCAGATATCGGGGTCAGAAACCGGCATGGACGGAACTCACAGCAGCCACCTCACGATCCCCAGGATATTGATGGCGACAAACGTCACGTTCAAGGCCACCAGCGACGGCTCGCGCATCAGCAGCCCCGCAGCCGACCATGACAGCGATGACACCAGGAACAAGACGAATCCCCACCCGCTTGACGGGATATTGGCGGCAACCAGAAGCGCCCCCAGGATGCCCGCCGCCGTCCCCAGCCACTTCAATCCACGGAGCATGCTCATCGTCCGGCATACCGTTCGGAATGCTCGGCATGAAATTGCCAATTCCTTGTATATCGCTGCGCCTGGGAGGCGTCGGTGATTACCAACAGATTCTCGGCGTTCTTTTCCTGGGCGGCACGGCTGAAGTTGAAACTACCGGTGATGACGCGTTCCCGGTCGATCACCATGATCTTGTTGTGCGCGATGGCATGTTCGCGGTCGACGGTCACCGGCACTTTGGCGATGACCAATGTGTCGGCTGCAATCTGTCCCTTGTTTTCACATCCCGCCTTTTCTGCCCTGCAGAAATTCGACTTGTCGAGGATGGCTCTGACATCGACACCCCGCTTTTTGGCGGCAACCAACGCCTTGACGATATCGGGATTGGTGAAGCTGTACGCCTGGACCAAGACTTCCCGCTTGGCAGCGGCGAGTTGATTGACAATCACGCCGGTGCAATCCTCACCGGGGGTGAAGCAGGAGACTATGTCGGAACTCCATGCGGGAGTTGACGCCAGCAGGAAAAGGCTCAGAAGAAAGGGGCGCATGGGGGCTCCATGATGGATGTGATGACGATGAACGGGACGACCCGGGCTCGGATCAAGGCAGCTTCGCACGCGCCAACATCGTCACCTCCGGCGCCATGGACAGGCTCTGGGCAAATGCGATGGTGGTCTGCTCGTTTCCCAGAACGAAGTCCAGGACCGAGCCCAGAAACGCCCTCTCAGTCAAACGACCGCGCACATCATCGAGGCTGTCGCATCCCGTCAGATTGATGAACCTGGGCATCAGGTCTTCGTCTGCCGCGATAAAGGCCATGGCCTTGATGGCGATGGTCTCGGCATCCTCCACCGTCAGCTTGGGGATCACGACCTTCGGGCGAGGTTGGTAAGGCTTGAACGGGTCCACTTGTCCTCCGACGGCCAGATGTTTTGGCGATTTGGCCGGCTTAAAACTGCTTCGCCGCCCAGATGACGCGCCCGATGATGTTGATCTCATCGGCGGTGCGCTCGTAGGTCTGGTACTCCGGGTTGATTGACCGGATGACCACAGTCGGCGGATCTGAGTGGGGGATGTGCTCGATCCGCTTGGTCACCAACCCCATACCGTCCCAGATAACAAAGATTCCTGGCGGCACCGGCACCTTCTGACTGGTGTCGATGAGGATGCGATCTCCACTGGACAGGAGCGGCTCCATGGAATCGCCGGTGATGGTGATCATGCGAAGGTCACTTGGCTGAGCGCGAAATTCATAGCGGACCACCGCATCGGGAAATAGCCAGGTCGCCTTGGTTTCTTCCAAGCCGTCATGCACGGCGCCGTACCCAGCTGAAGCACGAACATCAATCTCGGAAACCGGCAGGAACCCATCCGGGAGAGCCAGACCCACATCGTCCCGCTGGTTCGGTGATCGTGGCTTGCGCGTCGGGATCTGCGAGTGACGTAGTTCGTCCTCTTCGACGGCCAAATGTTCCGCCAGCGCTTGGCGGACGTCCTCAGCCAGGATTTTCGGCGTTCCCCGAAATACAAACTGGTGCAGATAGGCGGCATTGCGCCCGATCGCGAGCGAGAGATTTTTCAGATCGGTCTTCTGCTCTTGCACGAGTTGGAGCAGGCGGAGGCGGACAGGGTCGAGGTCCATGCGGGTATCCCATTGATTCGGCTATGTAGGAAATTAACAATCTTTTCCGTTTGACGCAAGAGGCGCATGCGGATTTTATATTTCCTATCATGAGCACATTAAGCGAACAGTTCCGCGCCACCGTCGAGGCCTTCCTCGCCAATAGCGGCTTCAAGCCCACCGAGTTTGGGCGTCAAGCCGTTGGCGATCCTTCGTTTGTGCTCGGCTTGCGACGCGGCCGTTCACCGACATTGGCGACCGCCGACAAGGTGATGACCTTCATTCGGACGATCGAAACGACCGTCCCGCGAACGGCAAGGAATAGGAAGAATGACGACTGATCGTCCTATCTCACACATCAATCAGGTCCAGCTTTCCCGCCGGTGGGGCTTGAGCCCCCGCACGCTGGAGAAGTGGCGCTGGCGCGGCAAAGGCCCCCGCTTTCTGAAGCTGGAAGGCAAGGTGGTCTATCGCTTGGACGATGTGGTCGCCTACGAGGCCGATCATATGCGCGAGCGGACCGGCGAAACGCGGGTCGCATCATGAAGCCCCGTACCCTGCCAGTTTTAAGCGAACGCAGCTTTCTTGCCTGGATTGATCAAGCCCAGCCTGGAGACCGCATCTCGTATCACGAGGGGCTCCTGGCCGTTGATCGGGCACCTGGTCCATCGGCTTTGCACGGATCCGCTCGTTCCGAACTCGACCGTATCGCCGACCACGCCATGGCGCAGGCCAAAGACGGTTGCCTGCTGCTCGTGCAGCGCCGCATCGCCGAAGACCGCATCGCCTACATCGCCATCAAGGCGAGCGGCGACAAGCCCCGGAGGAACTGATTATGACCATCCCAAATCGTCCCAGCCTCGCCGACATGATGCGCCTGCCGCTGGGTGAGGCCGCCAGCCTGCCGGCGGAAATGCTGGCCCTGCTGCAGGAAGAAGCCGAGCAGACCGTGCGTCTCGCCAAGATGCAGAAGGACTGGCTCGACGGCGCGCTGACCCGCCGCTACGCCAACCTCGCCACCGAGCTGCGCAGCCGCGAGGGCAAGGATACCGGCACTGTGCGGTTCGACGACGGCGATATCACCGTGGTAGCCGATCTGCCCAAGAAGGTTGAGTGGGACCAGTCGTTGCTGACCGCCATCGTCGAGCGCATCCGCGCCAGCGGCGATGATCCGAGCGAATACATCGAGACCGCCTTCAAGGTGCCGGAGCGCAAATACGGCGCTTGGCCCGCCCACATCCGTACCGCCTTCGAGGCGGCCCGCACGGTCAAGACCGGCAAGCTGACCTTCACGCTGAAGCCCAACACCCCCTGAGACAGCGGCGGGGCTGCCCGTTCCGCAAGGGCGGGCCGGCATCCCTTCGGCGCCCGGTCAACGCCCCGCCGCCCCCGACATCAAGGAGACATGATCCCATGGCCGTTCGCATCATCACCGCCGACGAGCGCCTGTCGTCCGCCGGCAACAAGACCTCGGTGGCCATCTTCGGCCCACCTGGAGTCGGCAAGACCTCGCTGCTGAAGACCCTGCCGCCCGCCCACACCGTCTGCCTCGACTTGGAGGCGGGCATGAAGTCGGTCCAGGACTGGTCCGGTGCCAGCATCCCGGTGCGCAGCTTTGGCGACTTCCGGGACTTGGTGGTGCTGATCGGTGGCCCCGATCCGGCTGCCGATCCCAACGCCTATTACAGCGCCCAGCATCACCAGCATGTGCGTTCACTCTATGCCGGATCGGGCGTCGAGGAATTCCTCGCCTCCATGCCGGTGATCTTCGTCGATTCCATCACCGACCTCACTCGCCAGGCCATGGCCTTCGCCAAGCAGCAGCCGGAAGCCTTTTCTGACCGCACCGGCAAGCCGGATATCCGTGGCGCCTATGGCCTGCTGGGGCGCGAGGTAATCCAGGCGCTGAAGCACCTGCAGCACGCGCCGGGCAAGACGGTGATCTTCGTCGGCGTGCTGGAGAAGGTCACCGATGAGTTCAACGCCACCACTTGGCAGCCGCAAATGGAGGGATCGAAGGCGGGGCGCGAACTGCCCGGCATCGTCGATCAGGTTATCTCCATGCACCTGTTTTCCCACGACGCCGACGGCAACTGGGAACTGAACGAGAAGGCCGCCGAGCGCCGCCTCGTTTGCCGCTCCGGCAATCCGTATGGCCTGCCCGCCAAGGATCGCTCCGGTCGACTCGATGTGACCGAACCGCCGGACCTCGGCGCCTTGCTGTCCAAGATCAACCGTATCCCCGCCTGATTGAAAGGAACACATCACCATGTCCTACGATTTCAACGACGCCCAGGCCCAGCGCATGCCCGCGGGTGAACTGATCCCGGACGGCACCTTCGCCAAGGTCCGCATGACCATCCGCCCCGGTGGGGTCAATGGCTCGGTGCCGATGGATGCCGGGCTGCTGAAAGCCGCCGCCGAGAGCGACGCCAAGATGCTGGACTGCGAATTCACCGTGGTCGAGGGGCCATGCGTGCGCCGCAAGTTCTGGCAGAACTTCACCGTGGCCGGCGGCAAGCTGGACGACAAGGGCCAGTCCATCGCCTGGAATATCTCAAAGGCGTCGTTCCGCGCCATGGTCGATTCGGCCCTTGGCCTCGACCCCAAGGATATGAGCGATGCCGCCAAGGCCAAGCGGGTCTTACTGGGGTTGAAGCAGTTGGATGGGATCACCTTTGTCGCCCGCATCATGGTCGAGCCGGCCAGTGATCCGGACAAGTATCACGACCAGAATCGGCTGGCCAATGTGGTGCTACCCGGCGACCAGCAATATGCCCTGATCATGAAGGGCGAAACGGTGGAACCGGAACCCATCAACGCCAAGCCGCGCAAGTCGACCAAGACCGCCGCCGGAGGCAATTCCCCTGCCTGGGCCACCGAGGCAGCCCCGGCCCAGGGGCCCCAACAGCAGGGGGGAGCGGCGTGGTCTCAGCAGCCCCCGGCAGCGGCCCCGCCGCAGGCTTCACCGCAGCCGGCGGCCAACGGCCCGGCTTGGCTCAATGGCTGAGGGAGATGCCGCTCGTCCTCGGGCGGGCGGCCCCACCATGACCGATGATGAATGGCAGGCGCATACGACGCGCCAAGCGGCGAAGGCGATCGGCGAATGGCTCGAAGCCCGCGGAAAACTGCACCAGCCCATAAGGGCGCTGGCCATGTGGGAGTTGGAGGCCATGGCCACCAACGCCATCGGCAGCTTCATCGTGCTGGCCTCGCAGCGGATCAAGGCGGAGCCCGATCAGCACCCGGAGCTGACCCGGCTCTTGCTGGGCTGAGTCTTTGCGCCATCTGCGGTCGCGAGGCCAAGGGCTTTGGCTATGTCCACCGCCTGCGCCACGACCTTTACTCATTTCATCGCTTCTGCTCGGCCACCTGCCAAAAGGCCGGTGCCGAGATCGCAGGGAGACAGAACGGTATGATCGACAAGACCGCCCGCGAAACCCAGGCCATCAAGGATGCCCGGCGTCCCTTCGCCGAGGCACTGACGGCGCTGGCCCTGATGGAGCCGTTCTACAACCGCACACCAGAGGATATCGACCGCCTGATCGAAGCCGCTGTCACCGGCTACGTCGAGTCCATGCAGCGACAGGCTGGTGTGAAGGAACGCTCCGGCCTGCCGTTCGACGACGAAATTCCATTTTGAGGCCCGCCATGCTCGACCTCAACCATGGCTCCGGCTGCCAGTACCAGAAGCCCGACCACGACCCCGGCATCACCATGGCGGTCAACGCCGCCATCGATGCCGCCCTGGTCGTGCGCAACCGCTCTCAGGTGGCCCGCCAGTATGTCAGCACCTCGGGCATTGGCCGCGAATGCCTGCGCCAGATCCAGTACGACTATCTCGCCGTGCCCAAGGATGAAGGCCGGGATTTTGAACCCAAGACGCTCCGTATCTTCGAGGCCGGTCATCGGGGCGAGGACGTGGTAGCGGCTTGGCTGCGGGCCGCCGGGTTCGATCTGCGCACCGAGCGTCGCGACGGGCGGCAGTTTGGGTTCTCGGTGCTGAACGGTCGCTTCAAGGGCCATATCGACGGCTGCCTGGTCGGCGGGCCGGTGGCTATGGCCTATCCCGCCCTGTGGGAGAACAAGGCGCTGGGCGTATCGTCCTGGAAAGACGTGGTGAAACGCGGCGTGGTGCTGTCCAAGCCGGTCTATGCCGCCCAGCTTGCCCTCTATCAGGCCTATATGGATCTGCCGGCCCCGGCGCTGTTCACCGCGCTCAACCGGGATACCTGGGAAATCCACTGCGAACTGGTACCGTTTGACGCCGCCCTGGCCCAGACCATGAGCGACCGTGCCCTCCAGGTGGTCCAGGCCAGCGACGCCCAGGAGATGCTGCCCCGCGCGAGTGCCGAACGGACCTCGGTGGTTTGCCGCGGCGGCAAGACGGCCGGCGGCTGGCACGGGGCCTGTTCCTGGCAGGACCGTTGCTGGGGGACGTGCCGATGACCGGTAAACGCCGCGGCCTCAGCTACGACGTTCTTCAGGTTCGCGACATCACCGGCCCACGCACCATTGCCCGCCTGTGGTGCGCCCAATGCGGCGACACGCTGGATATCACCTTGAACAGTGCCCATCACGCCGATGGTGTCGAGCGCATGGCGCGGGCCAAGGGATGGGACTGTGACAAGAACCGTCCGCGCCGCACCATCTGCCCCGACTGCAAGGCCCGTCCGAGCCCGCCGATCAAACCGGCTGCGCCGAACCCCATCAAACCCACCATCAGGAAGGAAATGCTGATGACGACGCCCGCCCTCCGCCCCGCCACCCCCGACGAGCGCATGCGCATCCGCCACAAGCTGGATGGGGTGTTCGACGATGCCAAGGGCATGTACCTGGATAGCTTCAGCGACCAGCGAGTTGCTGAAGAACTGAAGCTGCCTCGCAAGATGATCGAGCAGATCCGCGAAGCAGCCTATGGACCCATCCGCACCGATCCCGAAATCGAGCAACTGCGCACCGACATCGCCTCCCTGGTCTCCCAGGCCAGCACGCTGGCCAACCGACTGGCCGATGTCGAAAAACGCTATCTGGCCCGGTGACGATGATGGGCGACATCACTCCGTCGGACATTCAGGCCCAGGCCATCTCCGCCATCCGCCAGTGGTTCCAGAACCGCACGGACGAGCAGCAGGTGTTCCGACTGTTTGGCTTTGCCGGAACGGGAAAATCAACCGTGCTGAAATTCGCCCTCGACGATCTGGGCCTCAGCCCCCATGCCGAGGATCGTCCCGGTGTGGTCACCGCCACCTTCACCGGCAAGGCCGCTCTGGTGCTGCGGCGCAAGGGAACTCCGGCGCGGACCATCCACAGCCTGATCTACAGCGTCATCGAGGCGACAGAAGAAGAGGTCGAAGAAGCCCAGAAGCGCATCGCCGAGGCCGAGATCAAGGCCCGCACTCTTGGCGGGTTCGATCGCACCACCGCGGAAGCGGCCATCGAAGCCATGCGACAAGCGGTGCGCGAAATGAAGAAGCCACGATTCTCCCTCAACCCCGCCAGCGCGGCCGCCGAGGCCAAACTGATCGTGTTGGACGAGGTGTCCATGGTCGGCGAGGACATGGCGACCGACCTGATGAGCTTCGGCCGCCCCATCCTGGTGCTGGGCGATCCCGGCCAGTTGCCGCCGATCAAGGGCGAAGGTGCCTTCACCAAGGACGCCCCAGACGTCATGCTGACCGAGATTCACCGCCAAGCAGCCGAAAGCGCCATTATCCGGCTGGCAACGATGGCGCGTGAAGGCCGTCCCATCGGCTTCGGCCAGTACGACGACCATGCCTGGAAAATGCCCATGGCCGACGTCACCCCGCCGCAGGCATTGCGCGGCGGTCAGGTCATCTGCGGCCGTAACGCCACCCGGTTCCAGCTCAACAATGCTCTGCGCAGGGCCGCCGGCTTTGGCGGATCGTACCTGCCCACCGGCCCCAACGAGAAAATCATCTGCCTCAAGAACCAAAACGACCTTGGTCTGATCAACGGCATGTTCGTATCGCTCTCCGACATCGTCGACGAGGGCAGCCTGTATTTCTCGGCTGTCGGCATCGACGAGGACGGCAAGCCGGTCGGGCATCCGGGGACCAATGGCAAGCCGGGCCGTCTCCTTATCTATAAGGGCCACTTCGAGGACCATGTCGCTCTCGATTCCCATCGCCACGACCGCGACTGGAAGAATAAACGCCTGCTGACCGAGGCCACCTTCGGCTGGGCCATCACCTGTCACAAGGCCCAGGGCTCCAGTTGGGAGAACGTCGTCGTCTGGGACGACGGTCTGGGCCGCACCGAGCAGGACCGTCGTCGCTGGCTGTACACCGCCATTACTCGTGCCGAAAGGGGGCTGGTGATACTCGCATGATCGACCTCAACGACGTCTGGCAACCGCCTGCCCGTTTTGACCTGCCCGAAATTCGTGGTCGCCTGGCCGCCACGGCACCGGACTGGCTGCCCGGCCTGTTTCCCCAAGGTCGGCTGTCCCCGGATCGCCGGACGCTGCGCTGCGCCGATTTGTCGGGGCGTTCGCCGCGCAAGGATGGCTCGTGCATTATCCATCTTGGTGGCCACCATGCAGGTTGGGGCTTCGACCATGCCACCGGCGAGAGCGCTGGGCCCATCGACCTGATCCACCACGCCACCGGTCTCGCCGACCGCGATCTGTTCGAGGAAGCCGCCCGGCTGGCGCGGATGGATCTGCCCGCCCCGCAGCGAGCCGTGACGCCCAAGCCGACGCATGACCTGGAAATCGCCCGCATCCTCGGCGGTGTCCAACCGCTGGTCGGCACCATCGGCGAGACCTATCTCCGCCACCGTGGTGTCGGCGATCCGCGGTCGCCCGACCTGCTGTACCACGACGACCTTCCCGACTTCGATGGACGGCGCGGCTGGCCGGGGCTGGTGGGGATCGTCCGTGACGGTGCCGGCAACCCAGTCGGCGGCATCCAC
Organism: Magnetospirillum sp. SS-4; assembly: GCF_902729425.1. Lineage (GTDB taxonomy): Bacteria > Pseudomonadota > Alphaproteobacteria > Rhodospirillales > Magnetospirillaceae > Phaeospirillum. The sequence continues at coordinate 11,954 of NZ_CACVCH010000024.1, forward strand.
CGCACCTTCCTGCTCGACGACGGCAGCGGCAAGGCGCCACCGGGCAAGAAGATGTTGGGGGCAATCGACAGCGGCAGCGTGCGCCTCGCCCCCATACCCGCCGATGGCCACCTCGGAATCGCCGAGGGCATCGAAACCGCCCTGTCGGCCTGGGCCATCTTCGGCATCCCCACCTGGGCGGCGCTGTCGGCGGGAGGTATGCGTCAGTGGCAGTGGCCCGAGGGTCTCCGCCGCGTCACCATTTTTGCCGATGCCGGCGACGCCGGTCAGCAGGCCGCCACCACCCTGGCCGACCGCCTCAATCTGGCCGATATCCCGTCCACCATCGTCTCGCCCCTGCACGGGGACGATTTCAACGACGACCTCGGGAAGTGCGCGGTCGCCGCACATTATAATAGGCTGCCATCCGCCGAGGAACCGCCGTCCCCTTCCAGCTTCGACGATCTGCGGGCTGCCGCGCTGAAACTGACTTTTCCGCCAGACATGGACGAGTTCAGCCGGTTGTTGGGGAATCTCGCCCGCGCCAAACTTGAACCCGCCCATGAACGCGAGGTGCTGGTCGCCATCAAGGCGACGGCCCGTATCCCGATCGCCACCACAGAGAAGCATCTTGCGACACTGCGCAGTGAATTGCGCCGCAGCGACAGCACGCAGTCCGCCCGCCCGGCCTGGTTCGCTCAGATCCGCACCAGCCCCGACGGCACGCCCGAGCGCAACGAGGCCAACGTCATCACCGCCCTGTCGAATGACGAAGCCTTCGCCGGGGCACTGATCTTCGACGAATTCCGCCAAGAGATCGTCGTCAACCGACCGCTGCCCTGGGACGATCCACACAAGGCCACCATTCCCCGTCCGTGGTGCGAGGCCGACGACATCCGTTGCGCCGAATGGCTCCAGCGCCGCGACATCAACGTTTCCTCGCAGGTGGTGGCCCGCACCATTGGCGCCATCGCCCGCGATATCCGCATCCATCCAGTGCGGGAATACCTCTCCAACCTGAAATGGGATGGCGTGCCCCGTCTGGAAGCCTGGGCCATCACCTATCTCGGGGCCGCCGACACCCGTCTGTCCCGTGCTTTCGGCTCGCTGTGGGTGCTGTCGGCGGTGGCCCGCGTCATGGACCCTGGGGCCAAGGCCGATCAGGTGTTGATCCTCGAAGGTCCGCAGGGTGCCAAGAAATCGACGGCGCTGAGGACCCTGGCCGGAGCGGACTGGTTCACCGACGAGCTGGCCGAGATCGGCAGCAAAGATGCCGCCCAGCAAACGCGCGGCGTGTGGATCATCGAGATCGCAGAACTCGACGCCATCGGCCGCGCCGAAACCTCCAGGATCAAATCCTTCCTGTCCCGGTCGGTCGACCGATACCGGCCCCCCTATGAACGCTACGTCATCGACGTGCCGCGCCAGTGCGTATTCGCGGGCACCGTCAATCCCGACACCTACCTGCGTGACGAAACCGGCAACCGCCGATTCTGGCCCGTCCGCTGCGGCAAGATCGACATCGCCGCGCTCCGCCGCGACCGCGACCAGCTTTGGGCCGAAGCCATGGTCTGGTACGCCAACGGTGTCGAATGGTGGATCGAGGACGAAGAAACCAAGCGCATGGCCGAAGACGCACAGGAAGAACGGTACCAGGGCGACGCCTGGGATGGCCTGATTGATCGCTGGCTGGTCTACGATAAGGAGCGGGTCAACCATGGCTATGGCGCCTACGACGATTGGCGCGACGTCGAGGTTGCCCGATCCGAACCGCTGACAGACCTGTCCATCGGCGAGGTTTTGCAGAATGCCATCGGCATCGAGCCGGCCAAATGGACGAAGAGCGACCAAATGCGCGTCGGTGCGTATCTCAAGACCCGTGGCTGGGAGCGATACCGGAATGGAACCAACCGGCGAGAGTGGAGATACCGCAAGGTGGAGCGGGCATAAACGGCCAGCCCTGTTATCGGCCAACTTGAATGATCAAGCCAGGCAGGCTATGTTCCTGTCATGTTCGCATCCAGCCCAGATATGCCGCTGCCTCCCGGCACCTGTCAGGCCTCGAGTCGTGGCTTCGCGCCATCCGAGGCCACGGCACCGATCTATTCCGCCCTGGTGGCTGCGGGCTTCCCGTCACCGGCCGATGACCACCTTGAGGGCAAACTCGATCTTCATGAGTTGATGGTCAAGCGCCCTGCGGCAACCTTCTTTTGTAAGGCCGATGGCGACAGCATGACCGGCGCGGGCATCCAGAGCGGCGACCTGCTCGTGGTCGATCGGTCGGTCCAACCCCACGATGGCGATATCGTCGTGGCGACACTGGATGGCGGTCTGACTGTGAAATCCTTACGGAAGACCGAGGATGGCTGGGAGTTGGCGTCGGCCAACCCCGATTACCCGAGCTTCCCCGTTGACCCGGATGACGGCGTCCAGATATGGGGCGTCGTCACCTTCGCTGTGTCTGCGTTGACTAAGCGGTGATCGGCCATGGCGGTTTACGCCCTGGTGGATTGCAACAATTTCTACGTCTCATGCGAGCGGGTGTTCAACCCGACCCTTGAGGGCAAGCCGGTCATCGTTTTGTCCAACAACGACGGTTGTGCAGTTGCCCGGTCGGCCGAGGCGAAGGCCATCGGCGTGCCCATGGGAGAGCCGGCTTTCAAGTTGCGCCACTTGGTCGAGAGCCACGGCTTGGTGATGCTGTCCTCCAACTATGCGCTCTACGGCGACATGTCCGAGCGAGTCATGTCGGTTCTGGCGACATTCGCCCCCGGCGCCGAGGTCTATTCCATCGACGAATGCTTCCTCGATCTCGCGGGCATGCCGGTGGACGATTTGACAGCGTGGTGTCAGCAGATCCGCGCCACCGTGCGACGCTGGACCGGTATTCCGGTGTCGGTCGGTATCGGCACCACCAAGACCATCGCCAAACTCGCCAACCGGCTGGCCAAGAAGTCGCCCAAGACGAATGGCGCTCTCGATCTGGTCAGCCATCCCGAATGGGTGGCGGCTGCACTGAAGCGAACACCGGTAGGCGATGTCTGGGGAATCGGGCGCCAGTATGCCGGCCATTGTGGGGTCAAAGGAATCCGTACCGCCTTCGATCTCATCCAGGCCGAAGATGGCTGGATCCGAAAGACCATGGGTGCGGTTGGGCTGCGGACCACGATGGAGCTTCGTGGAACGGCAGTCCACACTCTGGACACCATGCCATCGGACAAACACACGACCTGCTGCTCTCGGTCTTTTGGCGAAACCGTGTCCGAACTCGGTCACGTCAGAGATGCCGTCACGCTCTTTGCCAGCAGAGCGGCTGAAAAAATCAGGGCCGAGGGCTTGGTGGCCGGCGCGCTTCAGGTCTTCGCCTACACAGACCGATTCCGACCCGATCAACCGCAGTTCTCGCTGACCTCCATGGCCCGGTTTTCGCCGCCGACATCGTCCACGCCACACATTATCCGAACCGCTCTGCGGGGGATGGAATCGGCATGGCGGGATGGATACGAGTACAAGAAGGCCGGGGTCATTCTGCTGGATCTTGTCCGACCCGAAGATGTTCCGCGCGATCTGTTCTCGCCACCGCCAGAAGCCGGGGTGAAGCCGAGGGCGCTGATGGTAGCGGTGGACGGCATCAACAATCGGCTCGGTAGCGGTTCGGTCGGGTACGGCCTTGCACCGAAGGATGCGCCGTGGCGGATGCATTGCGGAAATCGAACGCCGAGCTACACCACCAAGTGGGACGACCTCCCGGTGGCGAAGGCGTGATGGATGATCTTCAGAACGGGAGTGTCCGTCCTACCTCGTCCCACCTCTGTTTGAAGGTAGGACGCCTGAAAGCCGCAGAAACGCTGGCTTCGTCCTACCGTCCTACCTGTCCTACCTTTTTCAAAATCTTTATGGAGGAAAGGAAAAATTTACCATATTAGTTGTGCAATAATCCTCAGCAATACAATCATTGTGTTGTAAATTTTATTTTCCCTGGAGAGGTTTTCAGAAAAAGGTAGGGAGGCAGGACGCGCCCACTCTTAAAAGGTATATTCATCAATCATTCCAATTAGATACGCTCCGTCCTACCTCATTTCATAGGCAGGACGGGGTATGCAGGAGGTGGGACGGGCAAGGCCCCTCGATGCCATTCGACGCGCCTACCCATTTCGCCACGAATTTCCTTGCCGCCGATTCCTCCCTTCCATAGACTCCCCCTCGACCAAAGCCGAAGGCCCACTGTTCTTGTGAGCCTTCACCATGACCACCATCCTCGCCCTTGATCTGGGCACGACCGCCGGCTGGGCCATGCGCCTTGCCGACGGTGTCATTGTCTCCGGCACCATGGAGTTCCGCCCCGGCCGATTCGAGGGGGGCGGAATGAGATTCCTGCGCTTCCGATCCTGGCTGGACCACCTCGAAGCCGGTGCCAAGGGCATCGGCACGGTCTACGTCGAAGAAGTACGCCGCCACGCCGGCACCGACGCCGCACACATTTATGGCGGCTTCCTGGCCCATCTCACCGCTTGGTGCGAACTCAAGCACATCCCCTATCAGGGCGTTCCGGTCGGCACCATCAAGCGCCACGCCACCGGAAAGGGCAATGCAGGTAAGGACATGGTGATCGCCGCCATGCGATCCCGTGGCTTCAATCCCGAGGACGACAACGAGGCCGACGCCCTCGCCATCCTGACCTGGGCCATCGACACCCAGGGAGGTGTCCGATGAACTGGCACCCTCCCGGTTACGGTGGCACCCGCCGCGATCCTGAGCAGGTCAAGCGGGACGGCTGGCAAGAGCGTGGCGTCCTGGTCATTGCCGAAGACGACCAGCGCCTGACCTGGCCCGAGCGTGAACTGATCCGCCAGTTGGGTGCCAAGCTGTATGGCCCGCGCCCGGAGGTGTCCTATGGCTGAGATCCATTGGACGCCTTCCCTGGTCGAAGACCGCCTTGCCGAAGCCGCCGACACCCTGCGCCGCCTGCCTGAAACCAGAATTCAGGGGCATGCCAGCATTTGGCCGCCGTATGTGCAGGAATGCTTGGAATCCACCGAGGTGAAGTTGCGTCGTCCGCCACCCTCCGCCGCCGCCATCACCCGCATGGACGAAGCCTTGCCCTGGTTGCGCCACCTCGATCCCACCGACGCCAAGATCATCTGGCTGCGGGCCACCAACGCCCCATGGAAGGTGATCTGCTGGAAGGTCGGCATGACGCGGGCGACTGCTCACCGGCACTGGCTGTTCGCGCTCTGCGTCATCGCCTGGAAGCTGAACGGCAAGCGCATCCCCAGGCACATCTCCAAGGTCGATCTGATCGCCCGCACCAAGGCGGCGGAGGAAAGCGAAAAGTGTATCGATACATCGCAGGGCGCGACAGTGATGGCGAGTTTGGGGTAAATGTAATTCCAGGCTCGCGGAACGGGCGGCGAAGACGATCATCAAATGATCCGCCGCCCGGAGCGGGCGTAAGAATAGAACACCGTACCGTGGAGAATTGGTTCCTCCCCGGCACCTTCCCCTATGCGGGGGGCATCAGCGCCGAACTTCGCTAGCGACAGCCGAAAAATCTAGGCTACCACCCCGTACCAGTTACCACCCCGGAAGGCGCGTAAGTCCCAAGGACAGCGCGCCTTTCACGCTTTCGGGCAGGGTGGTACGGGGGGCGGTAGCCAGCCCGGTAGCCGCCTTCCAGCTACCACCCCTGTACCACCCGTACCACGGCTACCACCATGCAACTTGCTCTCACCGAGCCGGTATCCCCGGCGCTCGGCTCCATGCCGCACGCCCAGGGGGTGGTTTACGGCTCAGTGTGCAGCGGAATCGAAGCGGCGACGGTGGCGTGGGAGCCGCTGGGCTGGCGGCCTGCCTTCTTCGCCGAGATCGAACCATTCCCCTCCGCCGTGCTGGCGCACCATTACCCCACGGTGCCGAACCTGGGCGACATGACCGCCATCGACGGCTCGGCATGGCGGGGCAAGATCGACGTGCTGGTGGGCGGCACGCCCTGCCAGGCGTTCTCGGTGGCGGGCCTGCGCAAGTCACTGGACGACGCCCGAGGCAATCTTGCCCTCAAATTCGTGGAACTCGCCAATGCCATCGACCCAGCCTACACCATTTGGGAAAACGTGCCGGGCGCCTTGTCCACCCACGATAACGCCTTCGGATGCCTTCTGGGCGGATTGGCCGGCGAAGATGGTCCGGTCGTCCCGCCAGGGGGAAAATGGTCGGACGCTGGTGTTGTCGTTGGACCCGCGCGCACAGTCGCGTGGCGGGTGCTCGACGCCCAATATTTCGGCCTGGCCCAACGCCGCCGTCGTGTGTTCGTTGTCGCAGGTGCTGGAGACCGGGCCGATCCCGTCCAAGTACTTTTTGAGCGCCAAGGCGTGCGCCGGGATCATCCGCCGCGCCGAGAAGCGGAACAAGGTCTTGCCCCCACGCTTGATGCACGCGCTGGCCGAAGCGGCGAGACGTCATTCGCCACCAGCGGCGGACTGATCACCGAGGCGTTCGGCGGCAACAATACCGCTGGCCCCATCAACGTCGCCACCGCGCTCAATGCCTGCGCCTCGGCAAGCGGGCGGATGGATTTCGAGAGCGAGACCTTTGTCGCCACCACCTTGCGGGCACGCGATCTGTCCCGTGGCGTGGACAGCGACTGCACCGACACGCTGATCGCCCACACCCTGCGGGCCAGGTCAAACCTCGCCCACCGACCCGACATCGACACCCTGGTCACCCATTCCCTGCGCGGCGAGGGATTTGACGCCTCGGAAGATGGCACCGGACGCGGCACCCCGTTGGTGCCGGTGGCCTTTCCCATTCAGGAGGCCGGTGCCCGCACCGGCATCAGCACCACGGATGTGCGTGCCGGAATCGGTGTCGGCAGTGATGGTGATCCGATGTTCACTTTGCAGGCGGGCAAGCAGCACGCCGTGGCGTTCAATCTGCGCGGCCGCGACGGTGGGGCGCAGGCCGAGATCGATGCCGACAACCTCGCCAGCCTGCGGGCGGCCAGCGGCGGCTCCAGCCGCAGCTATGTCGCCTTCGCCCAGAATCAGCGTGACGAGGTCCGCTCCCTGACCGTGGCTGGTGCCTTGGCGGCGGAGCCGGGAACCAAACAGCAGACTTACGTGGCGTTTGATTGCAAGGCCGGCACCGGGTTCCAGACGATCAATGCCGATGGCGTCACTCCGACCCTGCGGGCCATGTCGGCCCTGGGCCGCGACAATGGCGGCGGCCAATTGGCGGTCCAGCACGACATGGCGGTGCGCCGCCTGACGCCCCGCGAATGCGAGCGCCTCCAGGGTTTCTCCGACGATTACACCCAGATCCTGTGGCGCAAGAAGGCCGCCGAGGACTGTCCCGACGGCCCGCGTTACCGGGCGCTGGGCAATTCCATGGCCGTGCCGGTGATGCGCTGGATCGGCCGCCGCATCCAGGCGGCAGGACAACGGCCATGACCCACAATCCTTACCGCCTCGACGGCCCGGCGCTGGTGTCGCTCTCGGGCGGACGCACGTCCGGTTACATGCTGCGCCAGATCCTGGATGCCCATGATGGGAAGCTGCCCGCCGACATCCATGTGGTGTTCTTCAACACTGGCAAGGAATTCGAGCAGACGCTCCGCTTCGTCCACGAGTGCTCGGTGCGCTGGTCGGTCCCGATCACTTGGCTGGAATACGACCCCGCCGAGCCGTTCGATACCAGCGTGGTGGGTTACAACAGCGCGTCGCGTGATGGCGAGCCCTTCGAGAAGATCATCAAGGTGCGGGGCTTCCTGCCCAATCCGACCATGCGGCTCTGCACCCATTACCTCAAGGTCAAGCGCGGCATCGCCTTCATGCGCGACATGCTGGGCTACCCGGAATGGACCAACGTCGTCGGCCTGCGCCATGACGAGCCCCGCCGGGTCGCCCGCCAGAAGGCCATGAACGAGGCGGGCAAGGAGCGGTTCGAAACCATCCTGCCGCTCGACGTAGCCAAGGTGACTCGCCGCGACGTGTCGGCGTTCTGGAAGCGCCAGCCCTTCGATCTTGGCCTGCCCGACAACAACGGCAAAACGCCTCTGGGCAATTGCGACCTCTGCTACATGAAGGGTGCCGCGACCATCAAGGGGATCATGCGGCTGTTCCCCGAACGGGCCAAATGGTGGATCGACCAGGAGCGCAATGCCCCGGCCATGGGCAGCCTGACCAAGCCCGAAATGGCGCTGTTCCGCGCCGACCGCCCCAGCTACCGCGAACTGCTCAATTTCGTCCGCCGCCAGCGGGATTTCGAGGGCGGTCCATCCGATGACTGCCTGCCCTGCGATTGCACGGACTGACCATGACCCATCCGCTTCCCGACACGGTCGAGGCTTGGCCCATCGACCGGCTGATCCCCTATGGCCGCAATGCGCGGACCCATTCGGACGCTCAGATCGCCCAGATCGCCGCCAGCATGGTGGAGTTCGGCTGGACCAATCCGGTGCTGGCCGACAGCAAAGGCAACGTCATCGCCGGGCATGGCCGACTGGCCGCCGCCAAATCCCTGGGCCTGGATACGGTGCCGGTGGTGATTCTCGATCATCTGAGCGAAGCCCAGCGCCGCGCCTACATCCTGGCCGACAATAAGCTGGCGCTGAATGCCGGCTGGGACGACGAGACTCTGGCGGCGGAACTGCACGCGCTCAATGCCGAGGGTTATGACCTGGATCTGATCGGCTTTTCCGCCGAGGAACTGGATGCCCTGATGGCCCCCCTCGACGACGAGGGCGACGGCCAGGGAGAAGGTGACGAAGACGAGATCCCCGAACCGCCCGTCGATCCGGTGACGCGGCCGGGCAATTTGTGGATATTGGGCAAGCATCGCCTGCTGTGCGGCGACAGCACCAGCGCCACCGATGTGGAGCGTCTGCTGGCCGGAGCCATGCCGCACCTGATGGTGACCGACCCGCCCTACGGCGTTGAATACGATCCCGAATGGCGCAATCAGGCCGGCGTGTCCTCCACCTCGCGTACCGGCAAGGTCGCCAACGATGACCGCGCCGATTGGCGGGAAGCCTGGGCGCTGTTCCCCGGCGAGGTCGCCTATGTCTGGCATTCGGCCATCTACACCAGAACGGTGGCCGACAGCCTGGAGGCCAACGACTTCAAGCTCCGCGCCCAGATCATCTGGTCGAAGCCGCGCTTCGTCCTAGGTCGCGGCGATTACCACTGGCAGCACGAGCCCTGCTGGTACGCCGTGCGCAAGAGCGGCACCGGCCATTGGCAGGGAGCGCGGGATCAGGCCACCATCTGGGCCATCGGCAATAACGGCGATGAGGACGAAGCCACGGTCCACGGCACCCAGAAGCCGGTGGAATGCATGCGCCGCCCGATCCTCAACAATAGCGCCGAGGGCGAGGCGGTCTACGAGCCCTTCGCGGGCAGCGGCACCACAGTGATCGCAGCGGAAACCACTGGCCGCATCTGCTTTGCCATGGAATTGAACCCGGCCTATGCCGACGTGATCGTCGGCCGCTGGCAGAAGCTGACCGGCCAGAAGGCCGTGCTGGACGGCGATGGCCGGAGTTTCGAGGAGATCGCCGCCGGGAAGGTGGTCAGCGCCGGGTGATCCGGCGCAGGGAATGCTGGTACTTGGCGTCGGTGGGCTTCCAATTCAGCGGCTTGCAGCCGAGGCGCAGGTCGCGCTCCCAGAATTCGAGGATCTGCTGGTTGGAATAGCCCTTGCCCCGGAAGTATTCGAAGTCGGTCTGCGACCACTGCGGATGGGCCTTCAGGGCGGCGGTGGGGCGAACGGTCAAGGCCATGTTCACTTCGCCTCCTGGCCGGCTGCGTAGGCGGCTTCCAGGGCGGCCTTGATGCCCCAGACCGAAAGCTCGTGGAAGTCGAGGCGGTCGCTGTTGCGGGTCGCCAGGGTTTCCAGGTCCAGGATGGTGGCTGCGATCTTCGCCAGGGCTTCGTCGCGGGTTTGCATCGTGGTGTTCCTCCGTTTTGGTGGCCCCAGTAACGCTCCATGCCACGGCCTTATCAAGTCGAATAATCAATCGTTTTCAATGGATTATACTGATGGCACAATCCCGCCGCATGTCGTTGACCGAGGCCATCGCCAACGTGGTCATCGGCTACATTCTGGCGGTGGCGACGCAGGTGGCGGTGTTCCCGCTGTTCGGCATTCACATCGCCCTGGCCGACGATCTGATGATCGGGCTGGCGTTCTTGGTGGTTTCTCTGTCACGCAGCTATATGCTGCGGCGGATGTTCGAACGAATCCGGTGAAGGCTTGGATTTGGCGCCAACCGAATCTACTGTTCGAAATCGCGTCCAAGAAAGGCTTCGTTAACCATGTCCAAGTCCGCCCTGTCAAAGTCCGTCCGCGAGGCCACCGGTTGCACCGTCGCCCAGGCCGATGCCGCCGTTGACGCAGTGTTGAACACCATCGTCGAAGGCGTGAAGACCGACGGCAACTTCCGCCTGATCGGCTTCGGCACCTTCGCCAAGTCGGAACGCGCCGCACGTCAGGGCCGCAATCCGAAGACCGGCGAGGCCATCGACATCTCCGCCTCGACGAGCATCAAGTTCAGCACGGCGGCGGCTTTGAAGAAGTCGCTGTAAATCATGGCGGTCAATCCCGAGCATGTGGACCGCGCGTCAAGGGCAAGTGACCATCTTGCCCTTGACCAAGCCCTGATGGTGCTGACCGAAATCGAGCGCCATCAGCGGATTTCGTCAACACCGGAGACGTAGGCATCTGCCTTGTTCCAGGAACCCTCGTCGAGTTCCCACTCGGTGTCGGTACTCTCGAACAGCTTTCCCAAAGCCGCCGTTTCGGCCTGTTCAGGCGTTTCGGCTTCGACCTGGACGATGGTGCTTTCGGTGACGTCGCGGGTGATGATCACGCTGTAGCGGGGCATGGGCGGCTCCTATTCGGCGATTTTGTAGGTTCGACCGCGCATCTCGACCTTCTCACTGGTGATCGTCAGGCCCAGCTTCTTTTTCAAAGCCCCGGCAATGGCCCCGCGAATTGTATGATTCGCCCAGCCAAATTCTGCAGTAATCTCGTCAATGCTGGCCCCTTCAGGCCGCTTCAGCATGGTGATCAGGGCTTCCTGCTTCGTCCCCTGGCGGGTCTTGCGCGGCGTATTCGCGCCGTCGGCCTCCGTGGGCGCGGTTTCCGGCTGGTCGGCCATGTCCGTCGCCGGTTCTTCTTCCGGGGCGGTGGCCGCGCCCGTGTCGGCCATCATGCCCAACGCGGTGTAGGCGGCAGGCGTGGCCCGCAAGGTGAACGGGATCCCGTCCTCGTCCTCGCGCCAGACCGGCATACCGGGTTCGGCGGGAATCTCCTCGGCCAGTTCCTTCTTGATCAGGCTGGTCAGTACCATCTTCACCGCGCCCCCCTTCAAGGCGGCGGTGATGGGCAGCAGGAAACCGCCTTCGCGGGCGCAGGCGGTGGACAGGATGATGGCTTGGGTATCGGACAACGACATGGTGGTTCCCTCCGGGATGCGACGCGGGACCGTCCCGCGCCTGTACCACCCGAAGCCCCGCCAGCGAGAAGCCGGTCGGAGCCTGTCCCCGCGCAAGCGGAGAGCTGAGGGGAAAGCCGTCGATCAGGCGGCGAATTCGCCCTCGTGGAAGGCGCTGTCGGTGATGCGCTTCAGCATCTCGGCGTAGTGGGCCATCGTCCCGGCGTGGCCCCAATTGATCTCGTCTGGCGCCCAGTTGAAATGGTCGGCGCTCAAGTTTTGCAGCCGGGCCAGCATGGCGTCGAATTCGGCCTTCCTGGCAATAAAGGCATCGATAGCCTGGGTGTTGTCGGTGCGCTTCGTCATGGTTCCCTCCGCTGTCCGTGGGACCATCCATCGCTCTGCCGGGCGACGACATCAACTCGATAAGTCGATCATTAGATTGCTTTCTGCGGGGTTCCTGCCATGGGGCTGTCGATACGCGCCTATGCGCGGCATCGCGGGGTCAGTCACGTCTCCGTGCTGCGGGCCGCCAAGGCTGGACGCATTTCCCAGGAGCCGGACGGCACCATCGACCCGGTCAAGGCCGACGCCGCCTGGGATGCCCAGACCGATCCCGCCCGCAAGGCTCCGGCACCTGCGCCGGAGAAGGCCGCACCAATTCCGTTATCGCCGCCTTCGGTACCGTCAACCGCACCACTTCCGTCGCACCAGCGCGATTCCCTGCCCTCGACAGGCGCCAACTTCGCCCAGGCCCGCACCGCCCACGAGGTCGCCAAGGCGCAGAAGGCCCGCATCCAGGTGCAGCGGCTGAAGGACGAGGTCATCGACCGCGCCAATGCCCTGGCCCTGGTGTTCAAGCTGGCCCGGCAGGAGCGCGATGCCTGGGTCGGCTGGCCTGCCCGTGTCGCCGGATTGATGGCGGCGGAAATCGGCATCGACCCGCACGTCATGCAGGTTTTGCTGGAAACCCACGTCAGGGCGCATCTGAATGAGCTTGCAGACATCAAGCCGGACTTCCACTGACTTCGACGGCGCGGATCTGATCCTGTCGGCTTGGGCCGACGGAATGCGGCCCGACCCGCTGCTGACCGTGTCGGAATGGGCCGACCAGCACCGGGTTCTGTCCAGCCGCGCCTCCGCCGAACCGGGCCGCTACCGCACCAATCGCACGCCTTACTTACGCGAGATCATGGACTGCCTGTCGCCGTCGCACCCCTGCCGGCGGGTGGTGTTCATGAAGGGTGCCCAGGTCGGTGCGACCGAGGCGGGCAACAATTTCCTCGGCTTCATCATCCACCACGCCCCCGGCCCGGTGCTGGCGGTGCAGCCCACCGTCGAGATGGCCAAGCGCAATTCGCGCCAGCGCATCGACACCCTGATCGACGAAAGCCCAATCCTGCGGGAACGGGTGAAGCCGGCCCGCTCGCGCGACGCCGGCAACACCATGCTGTCGAAGGACTTTCCCGGCGGCACCCTGGTGATGACCGGGGCCAACAGCGCGGTAGGCCTGCGCTCCATGCCCGCCCGCTATCTGTTCCTCGACGAGGTTGACGCATATCCCGCCTCGGCCGACGAGGAGGGCGATCCGGTGGCACTGGCCTGCGCCCGCATGGCCACCTTCGCCCATCGGGCCAAGGCGTTCCTGGTCTCGACGCCCACCATTCGCGGGCTGTCGCGCATCGAGCGGGAATACGAGGCTAGCGACCAGCGCCGCTTCTTCGTGCCGTGCCCCCATTGCGGCGAAATGCAGTGGCTGAAGTTCGAGCGGCTGAAATGGGACAAGGGCCAGCCGGGCAGCGTCCGTTACGTCTGCGAGTCCTGCGACCAGCCGATCACCGAATCGGCCAAGGCCACCATGCTGGCGGCAGGCATTTGGCGGGCCACGGCGGTAGCCGAGGATCCCGGCACCGTCGGCTTCCACATCTCGGCGCTGTACTCGCCGCCGGGCTGGCAGTCGTGGGAGAGCATCGCGCGGCTGTGGGAAGCGGCCCAAGGTTCCGACGATGCGCTCAGGGTGTTCCGCAACACCGTGCTGGGGGAAACCTGGGTCGAGAGCGGCGAGGCCCCCGATTGGCAGCGGCTGTACGACCGCCGCGAGACTTGGGGTCCGGGTACGGTCCCTGCGGGTGGGCTGTTTCTCACCGCCGGGGCCGACGTCCAGAAGGACCGCATCGAGATCGACGTCTGGGCCTGGGGCCGCAATCTGGAAAGCTGGCTGGTCGACCATGTCGTCATCGATGGCGGGCCGGAACACGCCGAGACCTGGGCGACGCTGGAGCGGGTGCTGGGGCAAACCTGGACCCATGCCAGCGGCGCGGCCCTCAAGATCGCCCGCCTCGCCATCGATTCCGGCTACGAGTCCTCGGCGGTATATACCTGGGGCCGCCGGATGGGCGTCGGCCAGGTCTCGCCGATCAAGGGCGTCGAGGGCTTCAACCGCTCCAGCCCGGTCTCCGGCCCCACCCTGGTGGACGCTACCGAGGGCGGCAAGAAGATCCGCCGCGGCGCAAGGCTGTGGATCGTGGCGGTCTCCACCTTCAAAACCGAAACCTACCGCTTCCTCCGCCTGGAGCGCCCCACCGACGAGGAATTGGCCGAGGGAATCCGTTACCCGGCCGGAACGGTGCATCTGCCATCGTGGGCGGATTCGGAGTGGTGCAAGCAATTCGTCGCCGAGCAACTGGTGACGGTCAAGAACCGCCGCGGCTTCACCAAGCTGGAATGGCAGAAGCTGCGCGAGCGCAATGAGGCGCTGGATTGCCGGGTCTATGCCCGCGCCGCCGCCTGGATCGTCGGCGCCGACCGCTGGTCAGAGGCCAAATGGCGGGATCTCGAGAAGCAGGTGGCGATGAACGACCGGCTTCCCGCAAGTGACCCTGAGGCCGGGCAGATCCGCCGCACCGTCCGTCGCCCCCGGCGGATCATCAAATTCAGTGGACTGAACTGATCATGACCCTCGACGAAATGAAGGCTGAGCGCGAACGCGTTCTGGCGCGGCGCAACTCGCTTGTCGCCCGCGTCACCGTGGGCGACCGCACCGTTCAATACGACCTGACCCAGGCCAACCATGTCCTGACCGACCTCGACCGCCGCATCGCCGTACTGGAGGGCAGGAAGCCCCGTCGGCGCATTCTTGCCGTCGCCACCAAGGGGCTGTGACCATGCTGTCGGGACTGCGCAGGAGGATCGGTGCCCTGATCGGTGGCTTCGAGGCCGCCCAGGGCAGCCGCCGGCTCAAGGGCTTCCAGCCCAGCCGCGCCCATGTCAACACTCTGATCGCTGCTGCCGGTTCCGACATCACGGCGCGAGCCCGCTATCTGGTGCGCAACAACGGCTATGCCCTCAATGCCGCCGAAAGCTGGACCGGCAACGCGGTGGGCACCGGTATCAAGCCGTCGTCCCTGATCGCCGACAAGGATCTGAAGGCCCTGGTGCAGCAGCTCTGGCTGGCCTGGACCGACGAGTCCGACGCCGAGGAGCTGACCGATTTCTACGGCCAGCAGCGTCGGGCCGCCAGAGAGGTGTTCATCGCCGGGGAAGTATTCTTCCGCCTGCGTCCGCGCCGGCCTGAGGATGGCCTGACGGTGCCGTTGCAGCTTCAGATGCTGCCCTCCGAGATGTTGCCGCTGACCCGAACCGAGGTTCTTCCCAACGGCAACGTCATCCGCCAGGGCATCGAGTTCGACCGCATCGGTCGGCGGGCGGCGTATTGGTTCCTGCGCCGCCATCCCGGCGATCTCACCGATCCCGGCATGGTCGGCGAAATGGTGCGCGTTCCGGCAGCCGAAATCATCCATGTCATCGACCCGGTGGAATCCGGTCAGTTGCGCGGGGTCTCCCGGCTGGCCCCGGCCATCGTCAAGCTGTTCCTGCTCGACCAGTACGACGACGCCGAACTTGAGCGGAAGAAGATCGCGGCGATGTACGCGATGTTCGTCATCTCGCCGGCACCAACCGATATTATCGATGTGACCCCCGCCGACGATGGTTCCGGCGACCGCATCGTCGAGGTCCAGCCCGGCCAGGTGGTGCCCTTGGAGCCGGGCGAGCAGATCCAGACCTCGGCCCCCGCCGATGTCGGCGGATCGTATGAGCCGTTCGAGTACCGGACGCTGCTGCAGATCTCCGCCGCCACCGGCATCCCCTACGCCTACCTGTCCAACGACATGCTGAAGGCCAACTACTCCAACTCGCGCATGGCGCTGCTGGAATTCCGCCGCCGGGTCGAGGCATGGCAGCACTCGGTGATGGTCCACCAGATGTGCAGGAAAGTGTGGCAACGCTGGCTGGATGTGGCCGTCCTGTCGGGGGCGCTGGACATCCCCGGCTATGAACGCAACCGCGCCAGCTTCATCGCCTGTTCCTGGCTGCCACCGAAATGGGACTGGGTCGATCCGCTCAAGGACGCCAAGGCCGAAATTGAGCAGATCGGTGCCGGTCTCAAAAGCCGCACCCAGGCGCTGGCCGAGCGCGGCTTCGACGCCGAGCAGGTGGATGCCGAGATTGCCGCCGACCGGGAAAGGGAGCAGCGGCTGGGTCTGGTGTTTGGCGCCACGCCGCCGGCAGCTCCCACCCATGACACCAGCCCCATCAGCCGGAGGATGGATATGAGCGAACGCGTCTTCAGCATCGATACCGTCAGTGAGGTGACGGGAATTTCCCGAACATGTCTCCATGGCCTGATCCACCGCAGGCATTTCGTGCCCATTCACAGCACTCGAAATGGCGTTGCTCGTGACTTCACGCTGAGGGACATGGTGCATCTCGCCGTCGTTTCCGATCTGCGCTCCATCGGAATCGATCTCCGGCGGGCGGTGAATATGGTCGGCTCCTCGGCTGACGGTACAGCAGGGCGGGATATTATCACCTGCCGCAGCGGCGAGATCGAAATCACCGTCGATGTCGCCCGCATCGCCGACCGTGTCCGCGACCGGATGGCGGGGGAGCGGTCATGACGGACCTCCCTCATCTCGCGGCTCGCCTGTATGGGACGCCGCTGCTGGTCGCCCGCAGTAAGCTGGATGTGATCCTGGCCGCGCTCGGTCCCCGGCTGGTTGGGCAGTCCATCTCCTTCGACGGCGATACGGCTCCGTCCGACGATGTGGCGGTGACGCCCGACGGCATCGCCATCGTGCCGGTGGTGGGAACCCTGGTGGCCCGCTCCGGCTATCTCGGCGCCGCCAGTGGCCTGACCGCCTATTCGGACATCGCCGAATCCATCGAGGCGGCGGCCACCGATACCGAAATCCGCGCCATCCTGCTGGACGTGGACTCCTCCGGTGGCGAGGTGGGCGGCCTGTTCGATCTGGTCGACCACATCCAGGCCATCCGCAGCCAGTGCGGCAAGCCGATCTGGGCGGTGGCGGACGAGGCGGCCCTATCGGCGGCTTACGCCATCGCCTGCACCGCCGACCGCCTCTACGTCACCCAGACCGGCGAGGTCGGCTCCATCGGCGTGGTCGCCGTCCACCGCGACGAATCGGGGGCCGATGCCCAGGCGGGGCTGGCCTGGACCTTCGTCCATGCCGGGGCCAGCAAGGTGGACGGCAATCCCCATCAGCCGCTGTCCGGCTCTGCCCGTGCCGCCCTTCAGGCCGATGTGGATGCCCTCTACGGGAAGTTCACCACCCTGGTGGCCGAGCGCCGCCGCCTGTCCCCAGACGCCGTGCGCGTCACCGAGGCTGCGGTCTATCGCGGCGACCAAGCGGTGGCCGCCGGTCTGGCCGACAAGGTCGGCACGCTCCGCGTCGCCCTGGCCGATCTCGGCGCCACCCTGGCGCGCCCCTCCATCCGTTCCCCCGTCCTGTCCAAACCCAAGGAGACCACCATGTCCGAGAACACGGGGGACATCCCCGTTCTGGCTGCCGTGCCGCAGCCGCCCGCCCAGGCCAACGCAGATATCGAGCAGCGCCTGCGGGCCGAATATTCCGAGATCAGTGCCGTCGCCGCCCAGGCCGCCCGTCTGGGCGTGACCATCGATCCGGCCGAGGCCATGGCCAAGGGCATCCGCCCCGAGGCGCTGCGCCGCACTGTGCTGGAGCAACTGGCCGAGCGCTCCGAGGCCACCGATGTGGTCGCCGCCGCTCCGGCGGGAGCCGTCCCCAAGACCGAAACCGAAAGCCCCATCGTCCGGCGTGCCCGCGAGGCCGCCGCCCGGAAATAAGGACACGCTGCCATGCCTGTGCTGACCGCTTCGCCCACCCTGGGCGATCTGCTGAAGTTTGAACTGAACGCCAGCTACACTCGCGAGACCGTCACCCTGAAGGCGGGGACCAGTTATCCCCTGGGTTCCGTGCTGGGCCGCATCACCGCCAGCGGCGAATTCCGTCTATCCCCCGCCGCCGAGGTGGTGGGGGACGAAGGGGCGGAAACCGCAATCGCCGTGCTGCTGCAAGCCGTCGATGCCACCGATGGCGCCGCCACCGGCCTGATCGCCGCCCGCGGCCCTGTCATCCTGGCCGATGCCGCCCTGGTGTTCGACGCCTCGGTCGATCAGCCCACCGAACGAGCAGCCAAGATTGTCCAGCTTGCCGCCATGGGCCTCGTTGCCCGCCACGCCGTCTGATCGGAGCCTTTACCATGACCCAGATCATCAATCCCTTCGACGTGGGCGGCTACTCGCTCGCCGAAATGACCCAGGCCATCAACATCCTGCCCAACCTGTACACCCGGTTGGGCCAGATGGGGCTGTTCCGCTTCGAGGGCGTCACCCAGCGCAGCGTCATCATCGAGCAGGCCGAGGGCGTCCTCAACCTGCTGCCCACCGTGCCCCTGGGCGGTCCGGCCACCGTCGCCAATCGCGATGCCCGGAGCATGCGGTCGTTCACCGTGCCGTGGATTCCGCACGATGATTCCATCACCCCCCAGGACGTCCAGGGGGTGCGCGGCTTCGGCGTCGCCGATGCCGCCGATCCGCTGGCCACGGTGATGGAGCGCAAGCTGACCCGCATGCGGAGCAAGCACGCCCAGACCAGGGAATTCATGGAGGTCAATGCGCTCCGCGGCATCATCCGCGACGGCTCCGGATCCACCCTCTACGACTATTTCAGTGAATTCGCCCTGAGCCGTCAGCAGGTGGATTTCACCCTCGGCACCGCCACCACCAACGTCCAGAGCAAGATCCGCGATGTCCTGCGCAAGGTGGAGACCGAGTTGAAGGGCGAGACCATGACCAGCGTGCTGGCTCTGGTCAGCCCGGAATTCTTCGACAAGCTGATCGGTCATGCCAAGGTCGAGCAGGCCTACCAGTACTTCTCCTCGACCGGCGCCCAGCCGCTGCGGGAAGATGTCCGCCGCCGCTTTCCCTTCGCCGGCATGGTGTTCGAGGAATACAGCGCCACCGTCACCCTCTCCACCGGCCAGACCGAAACCCTGGTCCCGGCGGGCGAAGGCATCGCTTTCCCGCTCGGCACCATGGACACCTTCGTCACCTATGGCGCCCCGGCCAACCTGATCGAGACGGTCAACACCCTGGGCGTGCCCATGTATGCCCGCCAGTTGGCCCGTCAGGATGGCAGCGCCATTGACGTCAAGACCGAGGCCTCCATCCTGCCGGTCAACAAGCGCCCGCGTCTGGCCGTGCGCCTGTTCTCGGGCAACTGATGAGCGCCTTCGCCGACGCCTTTGACGACCTGTTCGCCGATCCGAACATGGCCGTCGCCGTGACCTACCAGGGTAGCCCCGTGCGTGCCATGGTGCGACGGCCCGACCGCGACATCGAGTTCTCGGACATCACCGTCCACACGGGGACGGCGGTCTTCGAGATTCGGCGGGGGGAGGTTCCGGCACCCCAGGCGGGGGATGTGATCGTCCATGACGGCGACAGTTTCGTCGTCCAGGGTGAACCCCGCCTGGATGCCGAGCGGCTGATCTGGACCTTGGACACGAGACCGGCATGAAACTGGCGGCAGCCATTACCGGCGATCTGCGCAAGATCATGGCCGAGGAGGTCAAGGAAGCCGAAGATGCTGTCACCGCCGCCATGCGCCAAGCCACTGACGGGCTGAAGGCGGATCTCCGCCGCCAGGTCACCGAGGCTGGCATGGGCCAGCGCCTCGCCAACACATGGCGCGCCGAGCTTTATCCCAAGGGCCGGAAAAGTATCAAGGCAGCGGGCTTCGTATTCACCAGGGCCCCCACTATCATCCAGGCCTTCGACCAGGGGGCGATGATCAAGTCCAAGCATGGCTTCTGGTTGGCGATCCCCACACCCGCCGCCGGGACCGGCGCCCGAGGCAAGCGCATGACGCCCGGCCTATGGGAACAGATGCACGGCAGCCGGTTGCGCTTCATCTACCGCCGGGGCGCGCCCTCGCTGCTGGTGGCAGAAAACATGCGGGCACGGGCGGGGAAAAGGGGCGGCTTCGCCAAGGGCAGCGCCTCGGCGCTCCGCTCCGGGCGCGGGATGACCACGGTGGTGATGTTCATCCTGGTGCCGCAGATCAGCTTGAAGAAACGCCTCGACGTGGATAGCGCCGCCGAGCGGTGGGCTTCGGCGCTGCCGGAGCTGATCGTCAGGAATTGGCGGGAATAGACCCAATCAGCCGAACAGATCGGAATGGGTGCCGGAGGCCGCCAGCACCAGTTCGTCTTCGGTTTGGTGCCAGATCAGCAGCCAGTCCGGTTCGATGTGGCATTCCCAGCAGGGACTCCAGTTGCCGGACAGACGGTGTGGCCGATGCCGGACGGCCAACGGCTCACCGTTGACTAGGCACTCGACCACGGTCCAGAGCTTGTCGAGATTCTTGCCTCGTTTGGTCGCCGTCTTGAGATCGCGATCAAACTGCTTCGTGGTGCGAAGGCGCAGACTCAACGGTGGGCTGCCTTCAGCGCATCAAGACTCGACCACTCGGTCAGGTTCTCGCCGTCCATGGCATCCCGGAGAGCCGCCTGCGTGGCCTCGTTGGGAATGCGGACGGGGAACGGCAGTCCGTGATGCAGGGTCACCTGACGATAGAACAGGGTGATCGCTTCGGTCGGCGTCAGACCGAGGGCGCCGAAAACGGCCTCGGCCTGGGCCTTGAGGTCGGGTTCGACGCGGGCGCGGATCGATTCGGTCTTGGACATAGCGGGCTCCTTGGTTGCCCCATTATGTGCCTCATTCGGGGAACAATTCAATGCCCAGCATCCGCGAGAAAATTCTGTCCGCCCTGCTGGCGCGGCTGGAGACCGTGCCCGATGCCACCGTCAGGCGGGAGGCGCCGCTGCCGGAAACGGTCCCCGCCGGAGGTCTGATCATCCTGCGTGACGGCGATCCCGGCGACCCCGAGGTGGTGCTGTCGCCCGTCACCTATCTCTGGGAACACCAGACCGAGATCGAAATCATCCTCCAGCGCGGTCAGGACGACGATAGCGCTGCGCTGGATACCTTGTTGATGGCGGTTGGGAATGCCCTGGCCGCCGACCGTTCCCTTGGTGGTCTGGCGGAATGGCTGGATTGGGGTGCCCCCAAGACCTCGGGCCTCGTCATCGACGGGGCTGCTTCCTTACGCGGCGCAACGGTGCCGATCACCATCCATTACAGCAGCCCCGATCCGTTGGGCTGATCCTTTCCAATCGGAGTTTCGACATGGGCAAGACGCGCGCTTACGGCGCCGATTGTGCGCTGCTGGCTGCCTTCGAGGCGAGCTATGGCACGCTTCCGGCCGACGGCTATACAAGGTTGTCGTTCAAGGAATCCAGCCTGGGGGCCGAGCGCCCTCTGGGCTACGACCCGCTGCTGGGCCAGGGCCGCGATGCCCAGGACCCGTTCTATGAGGCGATCAAGGACGAAGGCGATATCGGCGTGCCGTTGGATGTTCGGGCGCTCGGCTTCTGGCTGAAGGGCTTGTTCGGGGCACCCGCCATCACCGATAACGGCGACGGCACGTTTGACCATGTCTTCACCTCGGGCGGCACGCTGCCCAGCCTCGCCATCGAGATCGGCCATGCCCAACTGGCGGTACCGAAGTTCTTCCGCCATGGCGGGGCCAAGCTGGACAAGCTGGCCTTCGACATGGCCCGCTCCGGCGCCGCCAATGCCAGCATCGGGGTGATCGCCCAGGGCGAGGCCGAAGCCGGCGCCACCATCGATGCCACCCCGGCGACCTTCGCCCTGAAGCGGTTCAGCCAGGGCAGCGGCACCATCCGGGTCGGCGGTGGCCAACTCGCAAACGTGGTGGGCGGCAAGCTGTCCTTTTCCAACAACCTGGAGCGGGTCGAGACCATCCGCGCCGACGGACTGATCGACGGTGTGGACGAGACCGAGGCCACCGCCGAAGGCTCGGTGGACATCCGCTTCGGCACCGACACCACGCTGACCGCCGCCATCGCCGCCGAGAGCCCGGTGGCGATGGAATACGGCTTCACCATTCCCGGTTCGACCTTTGCCCTGACCTTCCATCTGCCTCGCGTCTTTCTGCCGAAAAAGAAGCAGGAGATCAAAGGCCCCGGCGGCATCCAGGCCAGCTATGACTGGCGGGCGGCCCGCGATCCGGTGGCCGGGTATCTTCTGCGGGTCACCCTGGTCAACGACGTGGCGGGGTACTGACCATGATCCGCCTGACCATTCCCAAGGAACCCTACTGGATCGATCTGCCCCACGGGGTGCGGGTGTTCGTCCGCCCGTTGACCACGGCGGTGTACGAGGCCGCCCGTGCCCGAGGCTGGCGCATGGCCCGCGCCATCGCCGCCGAACATGCCGATCTGAGGGCCGCCGGGGCCGACATCACCGGCTTGCCCGATCTGTCCGACGAAGATGCCCTGGCCGGGCTGTCGCAGATGCTGTTCGCCCAAGGTCTGGCCCGCTCCGCCATCACCAAATGGGAGGGCGTGCTGGACGAGGCCGATCAACCGGCGGAAGTCACCGATACGAGCATCGCCGAACTAATGCAGCTTCCCCGCATGGCCGAGTCCTTCGTCGTCCAATACACCGAAACTCACGAAGCGGTCATCGCCGAGGGAAACGTCTCCAGGCCCGCGCCGAGTGGCACTTCGGCGGCGGGCCTGACTACTGCCGGGGATGTGGCGGAGACTGCGACTGTCCCTATGACCGCAACGCCCCCCTGACCGAACCGGGCTGGCAGGCCTGGGAACTCCTGACCGGCAATGTCGGCACCATCCGCCTTGGCCCCCGTGGCGGCATCACCGGTCTCGACCTTCCGGCCCTGCTCATCCAGGCCCAGGCACTGGGTTACGACCAGCCCCTGCTGGCTCGCCTGCTGCCATTCGCCGAACGAGGAATGGTGGCCGGTTCCGCCACGGTTCAAACCGAGACCTGATCCATGGCCACAAAATCCGTCTCCATCCGCCTGTCCTTGCAGGACGGCGAAACCGTGCGCCGTACCCTGATCCAACTGGGTAACGACGGCCAGAAGGCGTTGGCTCGGATCGAGGGTGCTGCACAGCCTGCATCCAAGTCGCTGCTGGCCATGAATGCCGCCAGCCAGGATATTCAGGGCGGCATGGCGGGGTTTGCTTCCCGGCTTGGCCCCATCGGCTCGGTGATGATGGCGCTGGGTCCGGCCGGGCTGGCGGCGGGTGCGGCCATCGGCTTCTTTGGCAAGGCCATGGTGGAGTCCACCATCAAGGTGGAAAGCCTGGAGGCCCGCCTCAAGGGTCTGGTCGGTGCCGCGGCCCTGACCGAAACCACCACCTACCTCTATGCCCAGGCCCAGAAGACCGGCACCGCCCTGGAGACGGTGGTCGGAGCCTATTCCCGGCTGGCCGCGTTGCAGAAGGCCGGGATCATCACCACTGGTGAATCCCGCTCCCTGTTGGAAGGCTTCCAGTCCACCGCCATTGCCTTGGGTGCGTCATCCGAGCAGTTGGAGCAATCCCTGTTCGGTCTGGCCCAGGGGCTGTCGTCGGGCACGCTCCGCGCCGAGGAACTCAACCAGATCGTCGAGCCCATGCCGGGGCTGCTGCAGGCTCTCGACCGGGCCGCCGCGCTGCCCTCGGGCGGCTTCCGCCAGATGGTTACCCAAGGCAAGGTGACGGCGGATTTTTTCCGCGACACCCTGATCAAGGCGCTGCGGGGCTTCGACGAAGCCGCCAAGGAAAGCGCCGACACCGCCGAGCGGTCCTTCACCCGCATGGCCAACGCCTGGCAGGGATTCACCAACGCCCCCTGGCTGCGCAAGGTTCTGTCGGGCGGCGCCAATGCCGGGGCGGCGACGCTGGAATCGCTGACGCCGGGGGAATCCACGGTGAAGTCGCGACTGGCCGATCTGGACCGGCGCATCGCCGCCCTGGGGGGCGAGCAGGCACTGGACAAGCCGTTGCCTGCCGGAACCCACAGTGTGGTGGTCCAGGCGGTCAGAGAGGAGAACGAGGAACTGCGCCGCCTGCTGGCCGAGCGCCAGGACGTCGCCGCCGACCTCGACGAGATCACCCGCAAGCGCGCGGGCATGGAAGCCCAGGCCAAGATGGAGCGCGACCGGGTCCGGGCCGAGC
Organism: Magnetospirillum sp. SS-4; assembly: GCF_902729425.1. Taxonomy (GTDB): domain Bacteria; phylum Pseudomonadota; class Alphaproteobacteria; order Rhodospirillales; family Magnetospirillaceae; genus Phaeospirillum. The sequence goes on from NZ_CACVCH010000024.1 coordinate 35,799, forward strand.
AGCGTGAGCCGACCTATATCGAGAAGTTGTCTGATCTTAAATTCGAGGTGGAATGGCAGGAGAGGCTCAATACGGCCCGTGCCGCCGGTAACGCGGAATTCTCCCGCACCAAGGCCCAATACGAGGCGGCCAAGGGCTTTCGCCAGATCGAAAAGGAGCTGTTCCAGCAAGGCGGCGTCTATCGCACCCAGCCCAAGGAACAGGAGATCAAGGATCTGCTGGCCCGCGAAGCCGAAGCCAAGGGGGCGGGGGAGATGTCCGCCCAGGCCCAGGCCGAGGTGCTGGGCCTGAACCTCCAGGCCCGTGGTCAGGAGCGTCTGGCCGAAGCAGCCCGCACCGGCGGGCAGGCCCAGGTCGATGCGGCGCGATCCGCCAAGGTGCTGGAGTTCGCCTTCAAGAACAATGGTGCGGCGGTAGCCGAATACGACCGGGCATTGCGCCGCATCGATGCCGCCAAGCTGCTGGAGCAGAAGAATGGCCTGATCCGCACCCTGGGGCAGGAAGTCGCCGCCAATGACCGCCTCGCCGAGGCCGCCAAGGGATCGGTGGCTGACACCATTCTGGCGGAGCGCACCAACTGGCTGGCTGAACAGGCATCCAAGGGGCTGAGTGATGCCAATGGAGAACTGGCAGCCTCCTACGCACTGGTTCAGAAATCCCGCGCCAACAGCGAGGCCGCCCGTGCCGTCGCTGACCTGGAGCGCGAGATTGACGCCCAGGTTCGCCTGGCTGAGGCGGTGCGCAGCAGTGATCGAACCAAAGTCCGCGACGTCACCATCGACAATGATGTCGCCAAATTCGCCCGCAGTCACAAGCTGGCCGAGGACGATCCCAAACTCGATGAATACCGGGCGGCCCGCTCGCGCCAATATGGCGAAGCGGTCAAGGACGAGGCCCGCCAGACCACTCTGGCCTATGACGCCACCCAGCGGTTTGCCGAGGAACTGGCCAAGCTGAACGAACAGCGGGCCAGCGGTGTTCTATCCGAGGAAGCCTATGCCCGCCGCTATCGGGAATTGGAGCAGGACAAACTGGCCGCCAGCCGCGACTGGCAGGATGGCGCCATCCGGGCGGTGCGGGCCTATGCCGACGAAGCCAGCAACGCGGCGGCTTCGGCAGAGCGGGCCATGTCGGGAGCCTTGCGGGCCAGCGAGGATGCCTTCGTCAAATGGGCCATGACCGGCAAGCTGGCCGGGCAGGATCTGTTCAACAGCCTAGCCGAGGAGGCTCTGCGGGCGGCGTGGCGCATGTCGGTGGTGGCGCCGCTGTTTGGGGGTGCCAGTGGCGGCCTCTTCGGCAGCCTGATCAGTGGCCTCGGTGGCTGGTTCTCCGGTGGTGGTGGTGGTGGCTCCGTCCCGGTCCCCGATACCGGAGCTTTCGCCATCGCCCATACCGGCGGCCTGATCGGTCTCGACCGGCTGGAAACCCGGTCCTTCGATCCGGCGGTGTTCATCGGCGCGCCTCGTTTCCATCGGGGCGGCCTGGTCCCCGGCGAGGTACCGATCATCGCCCAGAAGGGTGAGGAGGTGCTGACGCGGGGCGATCCCCGTCATCGCTTCAACCTGCGCCCCCGCGACGATGCCCCGGTGATGGTCAGTGTGCCGGTCTCGGTCAATATCCAGACGCCCCAGGGCACCCAGGCCCGCACGGCGCAGCGCCGCGATTCCGGCGGCGGTCTGACGCTCGACATCATCGTCGAGCAGATCACCGACGCCATCTCCGGCGACATCGTCCGCGGCCAAGGCATCGCCCCGGTGCTGGAGCGCCAGTACGGGCTCAACCGCGCCAACGGGGCCTATCGATAAAGAGGGGCCGATGATCCGCTTTCCCGCCACCTTGCCCATGCCGCTGGCGGAGCCCTATGCGGTCAAGCCCGCCGATGGGGTGGTGCGCACCGACATGGAGCAGGGACCGGCCCGCCAGCGCCGAGAATTCACCCAAGTTCCCACCAAGATCCCGGTGAAGTGGCGCTTCACCGACGCCCAATACGCGGTGTTCGACGCCTGGTACCAGTGGAAGGGCAAGGCCGGGGCGGAGTGGTTCGTGATTCCGCTCAGGAGCGGTCTCGGCGTGATCGACCATGTCGCCCGCTTCACCAGACAGTACGAGGCCCCCTTGTCCTCCGGTGGATTCTGGCTGGTGACGGTGGAACTGGAGGTCCGCGACCGCCCGGTTCTGTCCGAGGCCGAACTCGACATCCTGCTCGATAGCTCCTGGAGCGACCTGTCCGGTGCCGTCACCGGCCTCGATACCGTCGCCAACATCCAGTGGCCCGATTCTTTCGGAGCGTGATCCATGACCATCAAGGACGATCTCCTCGCCGCCACCGCCAAGGCCGGCGGGGCGGCGCTGATTCTGCATGACGTCGCCCATGGCCCCGCCACGGGAGCGGGGAGCACCGTGGTGACCGGCAATGGTCAGGTCAAGACGGCAGCCAAGGTGGTGGCCGATATCGAGGCCGACATTACCGCCAGGATCGGCTCCATTGACGGGGCCATCGCCAGCAGCGCCGCCGATGCCGTCGCGGCCGCATTGTCCGCCGCTAATGCCCAGGCCAGCGAGTTGGCAGCCGCCGCTTCGGCCAGCGCTGCGCAAGTGGCCAAGGTCACCTGGAAAGGACCGTGGTCCGCCGCCACCGCCTATGCCGTCCATGACGCGGTCTCCTTAAACGGCTCGTCCTATGTCGCCATCGCGCAGAACATCAACCAGCCGCCGCCCGATGCGGCCCATTGGCAGGTGCTGGCCGCCAAGGGGCTCGACGGCATCGGGGCCGGCGACATGCTGGCCGCCCAGAATCTCGCCGACCTTCCCGACAAGGCCGCCGCCCGGAGCAATCTCGGCCTTACCATCGGCTCCCATGTTCAGGCCCATGATGCTGAACTGGACGCCATCGCGGGTCTCGCCAGTGCAGCCGACACCATGGCCTATTTCACCGGGTCAGGCACGGCGGCGTTGACCGGACTGACCGCCGCCGGCCGGGCCTTGCTTGACGATGCCGATGCGGCGGCCCAGCGGGCCACCCTGGGTCTGTCCGATGCCGCCACCACCACGGTGGCGGCCATTCGGGCCGGGGTGGACGTTTCCAGCAAGGTGGCCAAGGCGGGGGACACCCTGAGCGGCACACTGACGGGGCCGCAGTTCAAGACCAGCGGCAGCACCAGTGGGTCCACCGGATTCAAGATCGCCGACGGTTCCGATCTCGCCGCCTTGTTCAAGGCCGCCAGCTATACGGCGGTGCAGAGCGGCACCGGGGCGGGCTACAGCACGGTCACCATCAGCGGCAATGCCATCACGGTGACCACCAACTGCAACTTCGCCCCCAACTGCAATTACCAGCCCGCCTGCAACTGTAATTGCTGCTGCTGAGGATGCCGCCATGCTGGTCGCCTTTACCCGCTTTGCCGATATCTCGGCGCCCTGCGGCATCGTCGCCGCCATCAGGCCTGACGGCTTCACCATCTCCACCTACCGCATGTTCATGGCCGAGGGCGAGGTTCCGGGGGCGGTGCCGGTGGATGGAGGCGATCTCCATGCCGGCCTCGCCGGAACGACGCTGGCGGTCACCAAACCCCAGCACTTCACCTGGGCCTCGCTCATTGGACTGGCCCAAGGCCACGACCATGCCTGCATCGTCTTTCCGCTGATCTGCCGCCATGTGGGGGCACGAGGCGGCGGACCCGACACCTCATGGCAGGTGGGCCAGCCCTACAACCGCACCAGGGAGACCATGGCCGCCCGGCGTGGCCCCAGGGAGCACGCGGCGCGGACCCAGGAACACACAATGCTGCATTTCCATGTTCCCTGGGCCGGGGCATCTCCCGACGACTGCGCCCTGCATCTGATCCTTCAGGATGGCTTCCTGCCGCTGGTGACGGGGGCCGAAATCGTCGAGCAATCCATCGAAGCCACAATGCGGGCGGTGATGCCGGTGCTGGTTCTGCCCGAACGGGCCGAAGTGCCGAGCGAGGGCTATGCCTCCGTGGCGCTGGAGGCACGGCGGGCGGGAAAGCGTCTGAAGGGGGCCTCCGTCACCGCCCATCTGGAGACCACCGGCGGCTATCTGCCCCGCCAGCGGGTGGCGCTGACCGATGGCGCCGCCGCCATCAAGGTGGGGGCGCTCGGGCTGGAACCGGGCGAGAGCTTCAAGGTCAAGGCAGGGTTCCGCTTCTTCCCCGGCATGGCCGAGATCATTTGCGAGGTGGTGTGATGTTCAGACTGACCCTGCGGCAGCCGGACGGAGAAACCTTCGGCCTTATCCTCGACATCCATGGCGGCAAGCTCATGGATCAGGAGGGGCGTCGGATCGATCTCTCTCCCCTGGGTGCCGCCTACCTGGATGGCGGCAGGTTCGCCGTCGCTCCCTCCACCTCGCCGATCCAGGTTGCCCCCAAGAGCCGCCGGGTGGAGCGGCTGCGCCTCCAACTCGGTCTCAAATGCAATTTCGCCTGTTCCTACTGCATGCAGGCGGCAGATCGCGATGGAGATATCCGGACGTCCGGCACCGCCGAAGGCTTCCTGGCCGGCCTCGACTGGCTGGACGGCGCGCCGGGAGAGATCGAGTTCTGGGGCGGCGAGCCGCTGGCCTACTGGAAGATCCTGAAACCCCTGGCCGAGGGGTTGCGGACCCGCTTTCCCGAGGCGGTGTTCAAGCTCATCACCAACGGCTCCTTGCTGGATAAGGCCAAGGTGGACTGGCTGGACCGGCTTGGCTTCGTGGTGTCCATCTCCCATGACGGTCCCGGCCAGCACCAGCGTGGCCCCGATCCCTTCGAAGATCCCGAGGCGGCGGAAGCGATCCGCCTGCTGTTCCGCACCCTCGGCTCCGGCCGCTGCTCGTTCCTGTCGGTGCTGACCATGGCCCATCACAGTCCGGCCGCCCTGGTGGCGTATTTCGTGGACAGGGTCGGCGAAGATGTTCAGGTCTCCATCGAGGGCATGGTGACGCCCCACGACGTAGCCGGAATCCTGATGTCGCCCATGAGCGAGGGTGATCATCGGCGGGTGCGTCGGACCCTGTTCGATGAATTCCGCATGCCCAGCGTGTTTCATCGCAACCTTGTGCTGTCCCCTCTGCAATCCCTCCTGCGCCAGTTCGCCACCGGCATGCCGTCGGAAGCCAGAGGCCAGAATTGCGGCATGGACCGTCCCGGCCATCTCGCCGTCACCTTGGGCGGCCAAGCCCTGGTCTGCCAGAACGTCAACCAGGACAAGGTGATCGGCAACGTCCACGACTTCGATTCCATCCGCCTCACCCACAGCACCTCCTGGCACCATCGCCCCGAATGCCATGCCTGCCCGGTGCTGGCCACCTGTGGCGGCTCCTGCATGATGGTCGAAGGAATGGAACGCAAAGTTGCCTGTGACAACGCCTTCAGCCTGGGTCTCGCCCGGCTGGCCCTGCTGCTCAATGTTCTGACTGGGGCGGAACTGCTCCGCATCGAGGGCGAGCGTATCCGTTTCCCCGGCATCACCCACATCGATTTCTGAGCCATGCCCGATCCCGCTCTCGAAGAGGCGATCCGCGAGGCTTATGCTTCGTGCCCGTCCAACGCCATTCCGCTCCACACCATGGAACTGCGCCATCCCGCCTTCATCGATGACAACGGCAACCCCACCGCTGTCCGGGTGGTGCGCAATTACGAGGACGAGGTCACCTGGCGCGAACGAGGTGGCGCCGAGATCGCGGCCCTGCTGGATGCCATGACCCCCGAGGCCCGCAGCCGGGTCGGGCTGGTGGCCCGCCTGGAACCCGATGCCCCGGTCAATGCCGGCCAGATGGTGGCCTTCATCGCGCTGGCCTTCGATTTCCAACTGCCCGAGGTGAGTTCCGCCCCGGTGCCGGAACTCACCGTCACCATGGATAATGTCGGCCGCGAGCTGATGGAGCCGCTCGAAGCCGCCGCCACCTCCCTGGTCCGTATCGAGGTCACCTACCGGCCCTATCTCGACATCGACCTTGATGGCCCGCAGATGGACCCGCCGCTGACCATGACCCTGGTCCATGTCAACTGCACCGCCACCCAGATCACCGCCCGCGCCCAGATGTCCCAGATCGGCAACAAGGCCTTTCCCTGGCGCACCTATACCCAGCGCTGCTTTCCGGGGCTGGGCGGCTGACAGGTTCTTGTGGGCTGCTGCCCACACCCGCTTGGGGCAAAGCCCCAAACCCCATTCCTTTTGAAAATCAAATGAGGTCTGGAGCATCGCTCCAGCCCGGTTTGGGCGGGAGCCCAACCGCGAAGCGGAGCATCTCCACCATGTCCCACTGGGCCATGCCCTATATCGGCCAGCCGTGGTCGAAGCACGGCCAGGGGCCGGACGCCTGGAACTGCTGGAGCTTCTTCCGCCACGTCCAGCAGGCCCATTTCGGGGTGGAGACTCCGGCGGTGCCCTATGCCGACGATCTGCTGGTGCTGGCGCGGCTGTTCCGCGATCACCAGGAGCGTGGATTCTGGCAACCGGTGACCGCCTATCGGGAGGGCGACGGAGTGATGATGCGCACCGCCCGTTATCCCATCCATGTGGGGATGTGGCTGGAGGTGGATGGCGGCAGGGTGCTGCATTGCGCAGCCGGATCGGGGGTGGTGTGCCAGTCCCGGCGCGATCTGGCCGCCAATGGCTGGCGGATCGACGGGGTCTACCGTCACCGGGGGACCGCATCATGAGGGCGCGCGTCACCCTGGTGGCGGATGCCTTCAATCCGCTGCGCTCCCTGCAGGTGGTCGAGGTCTCCGAACCCCTGACCATCCGCGCCTTCCTGGACGGTCGCGGCATCGAGGAATTTCCGGTCCCCACCATCTGCCTGCGCAATGGCCGCCCGCTGCTGCGCCGCCATTGGGCCGGGACAATCATCGATCATGACGACATCGTCGCCTTTGTCGCCCAGCCGTTGGGCGGCGGTGGGGGCGGCGGTGGCAAGAACCCGCTGACCACTGTGCTGATGGTGGCGGTGATGGTCGTGGCCATGGTGCTGGGCCAGTACTATGTCGGGCCGATGCTGGCTTCGTCCCTGGGGGTCACCAGCGCCGCCGGCATCGCCACCGTGGGCGCCATCTCGACGGCGGCCATCGCCTCGGTGGGCATGATGGCGGTGGGCGCCCTGGTCTCGGCACCCAGTCCCGCCACGCCCTCGCTCAATTGGGGCGGTGGCGGCGGAGTGGCGCCGTCTCCCACCTACAGCCTGACCGCCTCGGGCAATCAGGCCCGGTTGGGTCAGCCGATCCCCGAGATTTTCGGCCGTCACAAGGTGGTGTTCGATCTCGCCGCCACCCCCTACCAGGAATACCTGGCCGGGGAGCAATACCTGTTCCAGCTTCACTGCATCGGGGTGGGTCAATACCGGCTCGATGCCCTGATGATCGACGACACCCCGTTGGCCTCGTTCGAGGAAGTCCAATATCAGGTCGTCCCGCCCGGTGCCGCCGTCACCCTGATGGATGCCTGGGTGGTCACAGCCGTCGAGGTGGCGGGCCAGGAGATGAAAGGCCCCAACCAGCTGACCAATGGCGAGACCGGCTGGGTCGGTCCCTTCGTCGCCAATCCCGCCGCCACCACCGCCCATCACATCGGCATCGACGTGGTGTTCACCAACGGCCTCTATTACGCCAATAATTCCGGCACCCTCGACCCCAAGACGGTGACCTGGGAGGTATGGGGGCGGCGGATCGATGATCTCGGCACCGCGCTGGGGGACTTCATCCTGCTGGCCGCCGAGACCTATACCGCCGCCACCAACACCCAGATCCGGTTGTCCTTCAAATATCCGGTGGCGTCGGCCCGTTGGGAGGTCAGGCTCCGCCGCACCAACGACCGCGACCAGGATGGCCGCACCGCCCACGAAATCCGCTGGGGCGAGATGCGATCCTATCTCGACGGTTCCCCCGATTACGGCGACGTCACCCTACTGGCGATCAAGATGCGGGCCACCGACAATCTGAGCCAACGTTCAAGCCGCCTGATCAACGGCATCGTCACCCGCAAGCTTCCCATCTGGTCGCTGGCCACCGGCTGGTCGGAGCCGGTCCCCACCCAGGCCATCGCCCCGGTGGCGGCCTATATCATGCGCGCCGCAAACGGCGCGCAACTGGCCGATACCCGCCAGGACCTGGACATGCTGTGGCGGTTGCACGCCGTCTGGGAGGCGCGTGGCGACCGCTTCAGCGGCGTGTTCGACACCACCACCACCGCCTGGGAGGCCCTGGTCAAGGTGCTGCGGACGGGACGCGCAGCCCCCTACCAGCAGGGCGGCATCGTCCGCTATATCCGCGACGAGCCCCGCACCCTGCCGGCGGCGCTGTTCAACGGCCGCAACATCGTCCGCGGCAGCTTCGCCATCGAATACGTCATGCCCGGCGAGGACACCGCCGATGCGGTGACGGTGGAGTTCTTCGACGAAATCACCTGGAAGATCGCCGAAATCACCGCCGCCCAACGCGAAGGCGCCATCCGGGTGCTGACCCCATCCGAGATGGTCAACACCCCGCCGGAAAAGCCGGGCCGGGTGCAGATGTTCGGCATCACCAATCGCGACCATGCTGGCCGCGAGGCCTGTTTCCTGGTCGCCTGCAACATCTATCGCCGCCGCCTGCCCACCTGGAAGACCGAGTTGGACGGCATGATCCTGTCCTATGGTGAGCTGGTCGCAATCTCCCATCCCATGCCGGCCTGGGGTCAGGGCGGCGAGGTGGTGGAGTGGGACGAGTCCGCCGCCACGCTCACCCTATCCGAGCCGGTGCGCTGGAGCGACGGCGTCGCCCATTTCATGGCGCTGCGCCGTCGCGACGGGCGTCTCGATGATCCGGTGGAGATCGAGCCAGCCCCCGGCGGCGATCCCTTCCAGGTCCGAGTGCTCGACCCGCTGCCCTTCACCCCCGACACCGGCGGCGAGCGCGAACGCACCTATTACGCCCTCGGCCCCGGCGCCACCTGGGCCCAGCGCGTCCTGGTGCGATCACTGCGCCCCCGCTCGCGTCAGGTCGAGATATCGGGAATCTGCGAGGACGACCGGGTTCATGTGAATTGAGCCTGATGGGGGCTTCCGCCCCCAACCCCAACTGGGAGGCTGAAGCCTCCCGGACCCTCTCTTCATTTTCAAATCAAGAGGAGGTCTGGAGGCCGTGCCTCCAGGCGGGGACCGGGGCGGCAGCCCCGCCAGCACGCATCCACACACTGATAAGGATTCCGCCATGCTCGAGCAGCAACCTTCGCCCGAGGTCAAGACCCTGGTCTCGGGGCTGGCCGGGCTGATTCCCACCGCCATGCTCGCCCGCTTCCTGTGGCATCACCGGCTGGTACGCCTGGGCCAGCGCCGGTTCTGGTCGCGCGACCTGTTGTGGGAATGCCCGACCGCCGCCTTTTCGGCGGTGCTGGGCGGCGGAGTCGCCGCTCATTTCGCCCTCGGCCTGATGGAGACCCACGCGGTGGTCGGCATCTGCGCCTGGCTGGGGCCGCGTGGCCTCGAAGTGGCGCTGAGCCGCTTCGTCGCCCGCTGCACTCCCCCCGATAAGGACTGATCCCATGCTGACCACAGACGTCTTGCGTGCCACCGTCACCGGGGCGCGGTCCACCGATCTTGACCGTTTCGCGGCGCCGCTGGCCGCTGCCTGCGCCGAATGGGGCGTCGACACCCCGTTGCGGCTGGCCGCCTTCCTGGCCCAGATCGCCCACGAGAGCGGCCAATTGCGCAATATGGCCGAGAACCTGAACTATTCTGCCGAAGCCCTGCTGCGGGTCTTCCCCCGCCATTTCGATGCAGCAGGTGCCGAGGCCTATGCCCGCCAGCCGGAGCGCATCGCCGCGCGGGTCTACGCCAAGCGCCTGGGCAATGGCGACGAGGCCTCTGGCGACGGCTGGCGCTATCGCGGGCGCGGCCTGATCCAGGTCACCGGGCGCAGCAATTATGCTGCTTGCGGCGAGGCACTGGGGATCGGGCTGGTCCATGTCCCGGAGATGCTGGAACAGCCCGGCCCCGCCGCCCGTTCGGCCGCGTGGTTCTGGCACAGCAACGGCCTTAATCGCTTTGCCGATGCCCGCAACATCGAAACCATCACCCGGCGCATCAATGGCGGCCTCACCGGACTCGAAGACCGCAAGGCCTGCTACGCCCGTGCCTGCGCTGCCCTGGAGGTGTCCCCATGACCCTGCTCGATCTCCTCGGCGATGCCGCCGCCATCGCCGCCAATCCCATCGCCGGTCTCGCCAAGGTGGCGCTGGACGTGGCACCGGACATTGCCGGCCTGTTCGGTGATGATGCCGAGAAGGCGGTCAGCAAGCTGGCCGACAGTGTCCGCGCCATCACCGGCACCGACGACCCCGCCCAGGCTCGCGAGGCGCTGGCCGATCCCACCCTGGTGTTCCAACTGCGCTCCCAGGCCCAGGCCTTCGCCCATGAGGAGCGGATGCAGCAGATGGCCGGTGCGCTGACCACGCTCACCGCCACCCTGGCCGATCGCCAGAACGCCCGTGCCCGCGACAGCGAATTCATCAAGGCCGGGCGCAGCAACACTCGCGCCAACGTGCTGCTGGTCACCGCCGGATTCGGCATCGTCGGTGGCATCGGCTTCATGGTGTTCGGCCACGTCGATGGCAACACCGCCGTCGGTGGCTGCATCATTTCCGTCGTCACCTTGCTGGCGGGCAAATTCGCCACCGCTTTCGATTTCGAGTTCGGCGGATCGGCGGATTCAGAGCAGACCCGCACCCTGCTAGCGCAGGCGCCGCCCATCGGCAAATAACAGATCGGATTTCGTATCGACGCGGCCGACCGGGGGAAACCCTGGTCGGCCGCTTTTTTGCGTTCTGGTGGGCGCAGGGGATCTTCGCTTCCACCGTCCCTTTCACGCCAGCGCCTGGCGCTGCCGTGATTCCTGCCGGTTCTGTCCCCGATGTCATCCGCCGACACACCATCCTGGATGGCCCTTTTGGGCCGGAAGCGGAAGGGTGGGTTTGAGAGACGGGGCTATATAGCTGACATTCGAATTGAACGCAGTGTCACCGGAACCACCAGGAGTGGGCCGGACGCAGACGTTCGTGACCAGCTTAACACGTCCATCAGTTGACGTGGGCGATGACAGAGTCGCGTTTTTGGTATAGGGTGCGTCCCACTGCGGAACCGCACTGGGCAAGGGGGATATGCTGGACGCGGACGACATTAAGCTCAGCATCGAAATCAAGAACAGCAGGCCCGTCGAGCTGCTGGATTTGACCGACGCCTTCTTGAGCCTGTCAGAGCAATACCAGCGCTTCGCACAGCGAGGTGACTACGCCGTCAACGGCTCCGAGACCCGGCTCTTCATCAAGGAAATCCGGTCGGGCAGCATCATCGCCGACCTCGTCTCCATGGCACCCCAGGCAGCATTCCTGGTTGGGCAGTCCAAAGACCTCGTCGACTTCGCCAAAGACATCAAGGGCGTCTACGAGTTCTTTCTCGGCAAGCACGGCGACGACCCGAATCGGACGGCTGCCGAACTGCGGGACTGCGCGCAGATCTTGCAGCCGGTCGCCAAGGACGCGGGGTCGCAAATCAACCTGTCGGTGACCGTCAACGGCGGCACAATGTATCAGGTCATCATGGACTCGACCCAAGCCAACGCTATTCAAAACCGGGTGGCCAACCACGTCGCCATGCAGCGCGAAGTGGCAACCGGTGTCCGGGAGAAGCAGACCTTCTACTGGTACCAGGCACGCAACGACGTCCGCTCGTCGTCAGGTGACAAGGGCGTCATCGAGGCCATTTCCCCCAGCCCGGTGAAAGTCATTTTCGAGAACGAGCGCGCCAAGCTCGACATGATCAGCGACAGGCTCTTCCAACTCGCCTTCATCGTCGATGTCGATGTCCAGACCATCAACGGTAAGCCCGCTACCTACAAGGTGCTCAACGTCCACGAGACCTTCGAAAAGCCGGAATAGGATAATGCCAGATGGGTGACTTCAAGCACTCGGACATGCGGGTCGTCGAACAAGCCTTCCAGATTGACCCGGGCTACGTCCTGAACTTCTCCGACCGAACCTTTGCCGACTTCTTCGAAGACGAGTTCCGCATCCACATCGACGACCCGAAATACCGGGCCAACGGCACCTCTAAGATGAACCGCCTGCGGACGTTCGTGAGGCTGGAAGACCCGGCGACGGTCGCCAAGGTCCTGCGCGGCCTGTGGCAGTACCGGGTGGACAACCTGCCACATTTGCCCAGGGACATTGAACCACGGTTCTTCGACCTGATAGCCCGGATGGAAGGCAGCACCGAGGTCGCGCGCACCGATGCCATCGAGCGGTTCGTGCCCGATCCGACACTCGACGAGCTCGTTGCATCCATCGAGCGGGACATCCAGGCTAACGCGCCGGACGCAGCCTTGGACAGGCTGCACACATACTGCTCCAAGAAGTTCGGTCATCTGCTCGACGTCCGGGGCATCGCCTGGGAACGCTCCGACCCCCTCCACAGCCGCGTCGGCAAATACGTCAAGGCGCTCAAGCAGGAGGTGGAACTGCGCGAGATGACCGAGCAGATCATCAAGGGGGCGTTCGCCGTCTTCGACAAGTTCAACCACGTCCGCAACAACGCCAGCTTGGCCCACGACAACGAGCTCGTCGATAAGGCGGAGGCGCGCTTCATCTTCGATTCGGTCAGCGCGTTCCTCCGCTTCATCAAAAGTGTGGACACGATCCGGTTCGGGGAGTGAAACGCCCGCACGGCATGAAGCCTACAGAGCGGATAGCGCCGTGCGAGTTGCCGCCCAAGGGCCTGCGCACGCGCGACATTTACATTTCCGACCTGCGTACAGATTCAATTCGCGTGAAGACTGCACGGTCTCCGCTAGTCTGGGTCAGAGGTGAACTTTTGTGGTGGGTAACCTTAATTCCCGGGTGACACTGTGACCGTCGACTTACGGATTCAAAAATACCGCGATTACGAGACATTCTTCCTTCGCTCGAAGGCCATATTCCGCGCCTATGAGAAGGTCGATACCCACAGCCATGATCTCAGCAGGACTTATAGCTTTTGTCCCATTCCGGGCGGGAGGAACGGAGGGCACGAAAAACGCCTTGTGCAAATCTTCTTCGGCAATCGCCCCTTCGACAGTACGACCCAATTTGTCACCGACGACAAAAGCGGCATACCCTCACGTCATCTCCGGCTCCTAACTGAAGCGGGGGCGCTTCTCCAATATTATCGCGAGCCCAGCGGCGCGGTCACATGCCTATTGATGCCCGCGCAGGTCGAGAATAGGTGCTGCAGGGAAGATTTCATCGTACTCGATCGGATTTCCAATCCCCTGAAGTTGCTCGACCGAGCCGTAACATGGCGGCATTGGAAGTATTTCATTTCCTACATGCACTGCACCTGTATCGACGGTGATCCCAATCTCTTGGATCGCGCCAGAACGGCTTGGATACGGTTCAGAAAGTTGCGGGTCGTGAAGAACGAAGAAGCCGGTACAGTCTTGGGGAAATGGTTTTGGAAAAGCGTTTCTTTCGCACTGACGGTCGGCCTCAGCGGCTTCCTTCTTCTGCTATTACCTAAGCCGCCGACACCCGATGTCTCCAAGGTTCAGGTCGTTCAGGAGTCGCCCGACACCATGCGGGCTAGGGACGCCGAGGTGAAGCGCCTCGATGATATTGCGGCAACGATGTCCTCCATGAGCCGCGACATCGATTTCCTCAAATCTCTGACCAGCACCCCCATCGCGGTGAAGGTCATCGAGCTTCCAGAGAAACCGAAGGATACGGACACTTCGCCTCCCCCGCCGAAACCCGTCACCCATAAAAAGAAGTCTCAATAGAAGGAGGCGGCCCCGACCGAAGTCGGGGCCGCTGCCCCATCAGCGGGTTCTGCCTGCGAGTGGCTCACACACACGCCGTTCTCGACCAACCGATTGCCGCGTATGATGGCAAAAGAGCACGCCCGCTGCTCAAGGAAGCGATAGATGCACCGCGCGAGTTGATCAGAAGGAGCGATACCAAGGGGCGAAGCGGTGGTCGATGCATATCTGTTCATCCCGTTCGAGCGGCGGTCATTCATTGACGCACGCACGGGTGACAGAAACGGTCACTGAGGTTGAGAAGGCGGTGGAGCGCGGACCGCTCCGCTGCTACCATCCGGCCATGAGGAAAGAGGACGAAGAACGCATCGCCGCCCGGCTGGCCAAGGTCATGGCCATGATGTGCGTGCGGAACACCAAGCTGGAGGACATCCACGCCGGTCGGGTCCCCGTCACCAAGACGGGGGACTATTCCGACGTGATCGTCCTCGACGCCGAGGGACGGAAAATCCCCTGGCCCGAGGTCTCGCACATCGACGACGCCCAGATGCGGGAGCTGATGAAGGAGGTCGTCAATCGGCTGTACACGTTCCACATGCGATTCGACGATCCGGAGTTCCAGGCACGGATCGATCGCTGGGACGCCGTGGCCGCGAAGTGGGATGAGCCAGAAATAAACCAGTCGATTGCGGAGCCGTAACGCTCATCAGTGGGAAATAGACGGCATCATTATTGGAAAGCGCATCGGCCGACCGGGAGTTCTCCGGTCGGTCTCTTTTTGCGATTGTGGCCTGCAACTACGGCAGGCCGTCGGTGGGCCCGAGCGGAATCACTGCTACCCCCCCCCGCGCGATCTCCGAGATTTGCCCCGCTTCGGCGGCCTTACTTATCGCCGCGCCGACGATCCGGTTCCTTTGCAACGCCCTTGAACGGCTCGCCATCAGCCTTCGTCCGGGTGAACTGGCCGCTGGAACGGTCCCGCTCGACGTATTGCTCTGTGCGCGGGTTGTAGGTCTGGCTGCGATCGCGGACCGAGCCAATGCGATAATCATCACCGGTGTTCTTCGCCATTTTCATTCTCCATGATTGGCGGTTGAGCTGTAACTGGCACGCCATCGTGCCGCCTCGCGAAATCCCGATTGACTTCGGGTCATCATGGGGATAGAAACTATTCGGGACGCGAAACGCTGTCAATATACTTTCTATCCCCATTGGAGGGTAGTATGAGCGAACAGGCGCGGAGCCTGCGGTGGGGCATCGAACGGCGGCTGGAATTCATTGAGTTCCGGCTGTTCTGGGAGGGCGGCGTCAACCGATCCGACATCATCGAAGCGTTCGATGTTTCCGTTCCCCAGGCGTCCAAGGACCTGACGCTGTATCAGGAGCAGGCTCCTGAGAACGCGATCTATGACAAGAGCGCCAAACGGTATGTGGCCGGCGAGCGATTCGAGCCGCGCTTTCTGAAGCCGGACCCTCACAACTACCTATCGCGGCTTCGCTCCGTTTCCGAGGGCTTGGTCGAGCTGTCCAGTTCGTGGATTTCCCAACTGCCGTCGGTCGATATCGCCCTCAGCCCCAAGCGGGACATTGCCCCGGCCGTGCTGCGTGCCCTCCTGGCGGCTGTGCGGGATTGCCGGTCAATCGACGTGCTGTATCAGTCAATGAGCAGGAATCGACCGGACCCAATCTGGCGCCGGATCACACCGCATGCCTTTGGTTTCGATGGATTCAGATGGCATGCGCGCTCGTTCTGTCATCTTGACAGCCAGTTCAAGGATTTCCTGTTGCCTCGCGTGCTGGATGTTGGAAGCGTCGCTGCGCCAGGTGCATCTGGCGCCGATGATGAGCTTTGGCAGACCAGTTTCGATGTGATCGTTTGCCCTCACCCCGTTCTCACAGATAGCCAAAAGGTTGTCGTGGCCAAGGACTATGGTATGCAAGGCGGGCGTGGCATTCTCTGCGTCCGCTACGCCATGCTGTTCTACGTTCTGAAGCGGCTTGGCCTTCTGGGTGACGCCGCAAAGGAGGATCCCCGACGGCAACATATCGTGGTGGGGAACTTCGAGGAGACGAAGGCCGCCCTACTGAAAGCGGGATTTCCAGGATGAGTAACGTGCACGAGGAGATTCTGTCGGGGGGTTCCGATGGCGCGTCTTGAAGACATCCGCAACGGCGCGTCCGTGGCCGGCATCGTGTCCGCCCAGGTCGTGCAGGTTCTCTCTGTCGAGCGGATCGGCGATCAAGCCATCAACGTCGTGTTCCGCACGCCCACCGGGGCCGTGGCCGAGGCCACCCTTTACCGGGACGATGAACACCGCTTGGACGTCCAGGCCAATGGCCGCCCGTGGTCGTTCGATGGCGACGGCGCCCTGTTGCGTCTAGTCACAGAGGCCAACCGCATCAAGCTGGCCCACTATTTCGATCCCTACCTCGCCATCCACACCAGTCTGGTCGATCCCCTGCCGCACCAGATTTCCGCGGTCTATGGCGAGATGCTGACCCGTCAGCCCCTGCGCTTCCTGCTGGCCGATGACCCCGGCGCCGGCAAGACCATCATGGCCGGACTGCTGATCAAGGAATTGATCGCCCGCAGCGACTTGGAGCGCTGCTTGGTCGTCGCGCCCGGCAGCCTGGTCGAGCAATGGCAGGACGAGTTGGGGGACAAATTCAGCGTCGAGTTCGACATCCTCACGCGGGACATGATCGAAACATCGCGTTCGGGCAACCCGTTCAACGACAGCAATCGCCTGATCGTCCGGCTCGACGTGCTGGCGCGCAACGAAGACCTACAGGAAAAATTGCGCAGCTCGCAGGAATGGGACCTGATCATCTGTGACGAAGCGCACCGCATGTCCGCCTCCTATTTCGGCGGTGACGTCAAATACACCAAGCGCTACCAGGTCGGGCAGTTGCTGGGGCAGGCCTGCCGCCACTTCCTGCTGATGTCGGCAACGCCGCACAACGGCAAGGAAGAGGAGTTCCAGCTTTTCATGGCGCTTCTGGATGGGGACCGCTTTGAGGGCCGGTTCCGCGATGGCATCCACTATGCCGACACCGCTGACATGATGCGCCGCCTCACCAAGGAAGAGCTGCTGCGATTCGACGGCCGGCCACTGTTCCCCGAGCGCCGCGCCTACACCGTCAAATACCAGCTTTCCGAGAAGGAGGCCGCCCTTTACGGCGCAGTCACTGAATATGTCCGCACGGAGATGAACCGGGTTCAACGCTTCGCCGAGACGGACGGCAAGAAGCGCAACAACGTCGGCTTCGCCCTGCAAATCCTGCAAAGGCGTCTCGCGTCCTCGCCAGCGGCCATCTACCAGTCGCTCAAGCGGCGTCGGGAGCGGTTGGAAAACGAGCTGGCCGAGGCCCGCCTCGCCTCCAAGGGCCGCAGCAGCAAGATCGGCGAACTGGAGATCAATTCTGACCTCATTCGGCACATGGAGGAGTACGCGCAGGACGAGGTGGACGCCCTTGAAGACCTGATCGCGACCGGTGCCACGACGGCGGAGACGGTCGAGCAGTTGGCGCTGGAGGTCGAGACCCTGCGCCAGTTGGAACAGATGGCCTTGCAGGTGCTGCGCTCTGGCCAGGACACCAAGTGGTCCCAGCTGAACCGCATCCTGGATGATGAGCTGATGGTGGATGCCGAGGGCAACCGGCGCAAGCTCATCATCTTCACCGAACCGAAGGACACCCTGTTTTACCTGCTGGACAAGGTCCGCGCACGGTTGGGTAGGCCTGAGGCGGTCGAGGCCATCCATGGCGGTGTCACGCGCGAGGATCGCCGCAAGATCATCGAGCGCTTCATGCAGGACCGCGACATGCTGGTGCTGGTCGCCAATGACGCGGCCGGCGAAGGTGTGAACCTTCAGCGTGGCCATTTGATGGTCAATTACGATCTGCCCTGGAACCCCAACAAGATCGAACAGCGTTTCGGCCGCATCCACCGTATCGGCCAGACCGAGGTTTGCCACCTGTGGAATCTGGTGGCGGCCGACACCCGCGAGGGTGAGGTCTATGCCCGCCTGCTGGAAAAGCTGGAGGCGGCCCGCCAAGCCCTGGGGGGGCGTGTTTACGACGTGCTGGGCGAGCTGTTCGAGGGCACTGCTCTCAAGGACCTGCTGTTCCAGGCCATCCAGTACGGTGAGCAGGAAGAGGTCAAGGCGAAGCTGTTCCGCCAGGTCGATGGCGCAGTGGACCAGGACCATCTGCTGAAGCTGTTGCAGCGCCGGGCGCTGACCAATGACACCATGCCGGAAGCCAAGGTCGAGGAACTGCGGCTGGAGATGGAGCGTGCCGAGGCCCAACGCCTCCAGCCCCACCATGTTCAGAGCTTTTTCGTCGAGGCGTTCCAGCATCTCGGTGGCCGGATGAAGCGCCGCGAGGAAGGCCGCTGGGAAATCTCCCACGTTCCGGTGCGCATCCGCGAGCGGGACCGCCAGATTGGCACCGGCGCGACCATCCAGAAAAAGTACGAGCGCATCTGCTTTGAAAAGAGCCGCATCAACCAACAGCCCGTCGCCACCTTCGTCTGTCCCGGCCATCCCTTGCTGGAGGCCGTTATCAGCATCATCCGCGAGGAGTATGAGCAGCTGATGCGCCAGGGGGCAATCTTGGTGGACGACACCGATCCCGGTGACACGATTTCGGCCGTGTTCCTGCTGGAGCACAGCGTTCAGGACGGGCGCACCACCAGCCTGGGCAGGCCGCATATCGTCTCGCAGAAGCTCCAGTTCGCCGCCGTCGATGGGACCGGGCGCACCGTCAATGCCGGCATCGCCCCGCACCTCAATCTGCGGCCGGCCAAGCCCGAGGAAATCGCCCTGGTGCATGACCTGCTTCAGGAAGACTGGCTGACCATCGACCTGGAAAAGGAGGCCGTGCGCTACGCGACGGTGGATCTGGCCCAGGCCCACGTCACCGAGGTCAAGGCCCGCCGCCTGCCCGAGATCGCGAAGGTCGAGCAGGAGGTCCGCACTCGCCTCAAGAAGGAAGTCAATTACTGGGATGCCCGCGCCTTCGAGCTGAAGGAAGAGGAAAAGGCCGGCAAGAAAACCCGCCTTAACTGGCAGAACGCCCAGCGGCGGGCGGAGGATCTGGCCGAGCGCCAGAAGCGCCGCATGGCGGAACTGGAGCAAGAACGGTTCATCTCCTCGCAGCCGCCCCGGGTGCGAGGCGGGATGGTGGTCATTCCCCGTGGGCTGCTGGACGCACGAGCGCCGCAAACGCCTGCGCAGGGGGCCATGCCGTCCGGCTTTGCCGAAGATGCAGCCGCGCGCAGGGAAATCGAATTGGCAGCCATGTCCGCCGTCATGGCGGCCGAAAGGGCTTTGGGCAACGTACCGAGTGACGTGTCGGCGCAGAAGATCGGCTACGACATCGTTTCCTTCTGCCCGGCCTCCCGCAGTCTCCGGTTCATTGAAGTCAAAGGACGGATCAATGGTGCCGACACGGTGATGATCACCCGCCAGGAGATCATCACCTCGCTGCATGAACCCGAGAAATACATCCTGGCGGTGGTGCAGATCGACCAAGGCTTTGCCAATGAGCCGCGCTATGTGCGAGGGCCGCTGGCTGACCACGAGCCGGCATTCGAGCACACCGCGATCCAGTTCAATCTCAAGAGCCTGCTTCAGCGGGCAGGGAGGCCCGCATGACCCAGCCTTACAAGAAGAAGCTCATTGAGGTCGCGATCCCGCTGGAGAAGATCAATGCGGCTGCGGCCAAGGAAAAGTCGATCCGGCATGGACATCCCTCAACCCTGCATCTTTGGTGGGCACGGCGCCCACTGGCCACCTGCCGTGCGGTGTTGTTCGCCCAGTTGGTCGATGACCCTTCCAGCCATCCCGACAAATTCCCGACCGAAGAGGCGGTTGACGCCGAGCGGCAGCGTCTGTTCCGGATTATCGAGGACTTGGTGATCTGGGAGAATAGCACTAATGAGGAGGTATTGGAGCGCGCGCGTGCGGAGATCCGCCGGTCGTGCGGTGGGGTATTGCCGCCGGTCTATGACCCGTTCTCTGGCGGAGGCTCGATCCCGCTGGAGGCGCAACGGCTTGGCCTGCCCGCTTATGGGTCCGACCTGAATCCCGTGGCTGTGATGATCGGCAAGGCGATGATCGAGATCCCACCGAAATTCAAGGACATGCCACCGATTCACCCCGGGCCGAAGGAGCGCCAATTCTACCGTAATGCCGAAGGGCTGGCGGAGGATGTGAAATACTACGGAGAATGGATGCGGGAAAAGGCGTGGGAGCGCGTCGGGCATCTCTATCCGCAGGTAGATTTGCCTAAAGAACACGGTGGCGGCAAGGCAACCGTGATCGCCTGGATCTGGGCGCGGACAGTGCCGAGTCCCAACCCAGCTTTGAGCCCTTTGCAGACGCCGCTTGTGCGCAATTTCTATCTGCTCGACAAAGAAGATCGAAAGGTTTGGGTCGAGCCGATCGTGAATCCCGACAAGACCGATTTTAAGTTCGTTGTTCGGCAAGGAAATGGCCCCGCACTTCCACCAAATATTGGGCGCACAGGAGCAAATTGCGTAGTAACCGGCGAAGCCATTCCTCTTGCCTACATCAGACAGCAGGCTCAGGCTGGAAGAATGGCACAGCGGCTTATGGCGGTCGTCGTCGAAACAAAGGCTGGCCGAAACTATATTTCTCCAACACCTGAAATAGAATTGCTGGCATTAGGTGCTGAGCCGAGTTGGCGTCCAGATGTACAGATTCCATTGAAGCATAGGAATTTCCAGACGCCGCTCTACGGAATGACGCGTTTTGGCGATGTTTTCACTAATCGGCAGCTAACTGCAATAAATGCGTTTGTAGATGTTCTGCGTGAATTAGAGTTTACAGTGCGCAGCGAAGTGAGTGCGGATGTTAAAATTGATGAGCGTCAAATGGCCGAGTACACTCGCGCCCTTCGGGTGTATCTTTCGTTTGCAATAAGCAAGGCACTTACAAGAAATTGTTCCTTGGCAATCTGGGAAACGGGAATGGGAAGGTTGGCCGGTGCGCTGGGGCGCCAAGCACTCCCTATGCAGTGGACATTTGCCGAAACTAATCCTTTTGCGGGTGCTGGCGGTGATATTGCCGGAACTGCACTTTCTGTTTCAGAGGTTTTGGATTGCTTGACGTGCACTTCTCATGGCTCTGTTGTCCAGCACAACGCATCTGAAGAGAACAGTTCAATAAGTGATTTCCTGATTTCAACCGATCCTCCATATTATGACAATATAGAGTACGCTGATCTATCAGACTTTTTTTATGCGTGGCTTCGAAGAAGCTTGCATAAAGACTTTCCAGAGATCATGGGCGTAATCTCTGTTCCAAAGCGAGAGGAGCTTGTCGCAAGCACCGCACGATATGGAAGTGCTGACGCTGCAGAAGCCCATTTTATGTCGGGTATGACGCAGGCAATGCGTATTTTGTCCAGTCGTTCCACAGACAAATTCCCCGCTGCAATCTACTACGCTTTCAAGCAGTCTGAGATCGAGAAAGATGGAATATCATCACCGGGCTGGAGTTCTTTCTTGGAAGCTGTAATCGCGTCAGGTTTCATCATAGTTGGAACTTGGCCGGTCCGAACCGAAGCGACTAATGCCCTTAAAAAGGGCATGAACGCATTGGCAAACTCTGTGGTACTTGTTTGCAGAAAGAAGGTGGCTTCGGCCGAAACCGTCAGCCGCGCCGAGTTCATTCGGGCGCTGAAACGGGAGCTTCCCCCGGCTATCGCCAAACTTCAGGCTGCTAACATTGCCCCCGCCGACATGCCACAGTCGGCCATTGGGCCGGGCATGGGCGTGTTCAGTCGATACAAGGCCGTGCTGGAGAGCGATGACAGCCCGATGTCGGTGAAGGCCGCCCTCCAGCTTATCAACCGTGAGCTGGACGAGTATTTGGGCGGCATCCAGGGAGAGTTCGATGCGGACAGCCGCTTTGCCATCACTTGGTTCGAGCAGAACGGTATGGCCACGGGTGACTACGGTACGGCGAACAGCATTGCCCAGGCACGCGGCATTTCGGTCGAGAGCGTAAAGCACGCTGGCATTGTGGAAAGCTCCGTCGGCAAGGTGCGCATTCTGAAGCGCGACGAGTTGATGCCTGACTGGGACCCGGCTACCGACACGCATCTGACCGTCTGGGAATGCTGCCAGTATCTCATTCGAGCCCTGGAGACAGCGGGGGAATACGACGCGGCCGTGCTGCTAAAAAAGATCGGCCCGGATAAGGCCGACGCGGTCAAGGATTTGGCCTACTGCCTCTATGGAATCTGCGAAAAACGCAGTGACGCGAAGGAGGCGACATCTTATAACGCATTGATTGCGGTTTGGACTGAGCTGACCCGCCAGGCGGCGGCGATCCAGGATACGCGCATTAATGTTCAGGCCAGCCTGGATCTGTGAGGGGGGATTTAAGACATGGCCAAAAGCACCCGCCAGTATGTGTTCGAGGGCATGGAGCTCTTGCCGTCGGCTCTGACCCCCTTTGTTGAAAAGCGCCTGGAAAGCTCCCTGACCGGACATTGGCAGGTGCAGGTGGTCGAGAAGCTTCAGGGCCTGCGTCCCAACAGTAAGGGCGAAATCGCTTGGGACCAATCGGCCCTGTTTAATGCCATGGATCGTTTTTGGGCGGATGCATTCAAAGCAGTCCTGGGGCGTGCCGAGCGGGCGCTGGTCAACGAATTAGTCGATGTCCGCAACAAGCTGGCTCACAACGACACCTTCACCTATGACGATGCCGAGCGTGCCCTGGATTCCATGCGCCGCCTCATGGAGGCGATCAGCGCCGGTGAGACGGCCGATCAACTGGGGAAAATGCGCGATACCATCTTGCGCACCAAGTTCACCGAGCTTCAGCGCAACGAGGAGCGCCGGAAGACTCGATCCGATATATCGGTTGAAACCACGGCAGGCTTGTTGCCGTGGCGCGAGGTGGTGGAGCCGCACCAGGATGTGGCGACAGGTGATTTCCAGCAGGCCGAATTCGCCGCCGATCTGGGCAAGGTCCATGCCGGCAGCGCGGCCTCGGAATATCTCAACCCGCAGGAATTCTTCAGCCGCACCTATCTGACCGAGGGCCTCAGCACCTTGCTAGTGGGCGCCGCCAAGCGGCTGTCACAAGCTGGCGGCGATCCGGTGGTCGAGTTGCAAACCAATTTCGGCGGCGGCAAGACTCACTCCATGCTGGCGCTCTACCACATGGCCGGCGGCACCCGCGCCCAGGACCTGTCTGGTCTCGATCAGTTGTTGAAGAATCATAGTCTGACCGTGCCAGCAAATATCCGCCGCGCCGTCCTGGTGGGAACATCGCGCGGGCCGTTGGACGTGCTGAATGTCGAGGGCGGGCGGAAGCTCCGCACCACCTGGGGTGAACTGGCTTGGCAGCTTGGCGGCGCCGACGCCTACGACATGATTGCGGAGAACGATGCCAACGGCATCGCCCCCGGCTCGAACCTGCTGGAGGCGATTTTCCGCAAATGCGCGCCATGCTTGATCCTGATTGACGAGTGGGTCGCCTATCTCCGTCAGATTTACCGGGTGGAGGGCCTGCCCTCTGGCTCGTTCGATGCCAACCTGTCCTTCGTCCAGTCCCTGACCGAGGCGGTCAAGGCCAGCCCCGGTACCCTGCTGGTGGCCTCGCTGCCGGCCTCGCAGATCGAGGTGGGTGGTGAAGGCGGGCAGGAAGCGCTGGCCCGGCTGAAGCAGACCTTCTCGCGCGTGGAATCCTCTTGGCGACCGGCCTCGCAGGAGGAAAGCTACGAAATCGTCCGGCGGCGGCTGTTCAAGGAAATCCCCGGTGACCGCTTCCATCACCGCGACAATACGCTGAAGCAGTTCGCCAAGCTCTACCGTGAAAACGGCAACGATTTCCCGCAGGGCTGCGCCGATGAGGATTACCGCCGGAAGCTGGAAAAAGCCTATCCCATCCACCCCGAGCTTTTCGATCAGCTCTACACCAGCTGGGGATCGCTGGAAAAATTCCAACGGACACGCGGTGTGCTGCGACTGATGGCCCAGATCATCCACGAGCTTTGGATGAACGGCGATCCCTCCGTCATGATCATGCCGGGCAGCGTGGCGATCAGTTCACCGCGCGTTGAACCCGAGCTGCTGCATTATCTCGATGTCAGTTGGCAGTCGGTCATTGCCGGGGACGTCGATGGCTCTGCGGCCACCCCCTATAAGATCGATCAGGCGGCTCCTAACCTGAACCGCTATTCGGCAACTCGCCGTATTGCCCGCGCCATCTTCCTGGGTACGGCGCCAACTTGGCAGGAGCAGAACAAGGGGCTGGATGACAAGCAGATCAACCTGGGGGTCGTGCAACCGGGCGAGCGTCCGGCCATCTTCGGCGATGCCCTGCGCCGGCTCGCCAACCAGGCCAAGTTCATGCACGCCGACATGGGCCGCTACTGGTATTCCATGTCCGCCAGCCTCAACCGGATCGCCGCCGACCGCGCCGGCCAGCTTGAGGACGCGCTTGTCCTCATGCGGATCGATGAGGAACTGAAGAAATACATCAACGGCATCGCGGACCGGGGTCATTTCGATGCGGTGCAGGTGGCACCGGCCTCTTCGGGCGAAGTGCCGGACGAGGCCGGCGGTGTTCGCGCCGTGGTTCTGGGTGTCGCTCATCCCCACAGCGGCCGCGATACGTCTGAAGCGATGGTCGAGGCCAAGGATATTATGATGCAGCGCGGTACCGTCCCGCGCGTCTACCGCAACATGCTGGTGTTTCTGGCCGCCGAAACCCGCCAGCTCGACCATCTGAAAGACGCGGTGCGGTCGGCCATCGCCTGGGGTGAAATTGTCCGCGATATCGACCGGCTGAATCTTACCCAGAGCGACAGCGCCTTGGCGAAGGCAAAGGTGGCCGAGGCGAACGAAACCATGAAGACTCGGCTGAAAGAAGCTTGGTGCTACCTGCTCTACCCCGTGCAGGAAAGCGCCCAAGCCGAGGTCGAATGGGTTTCCGGCAAAATTCCGGCCCAGGACGGGGTGTTGTCGCGTGCCAGCAAGAAGTTGGTGAGCGATGAAGGTCTGCTGCCCGAGCTTGGCCCGACGCGGCTGGATCGGGACCTTCAGAAGTACATCTGGAACGGCAAGGGGCACCTCTCCCTCAAGGACCTCTGGGAATACCTGAACCGCTACCTCTATCTGCCACGGCTGAAAGGGCAGACTGTCCTCGTCAAGGCCGTGCAGGCGGCGGTCTGCGGCATGCTTCCCGGCCCATTCGCCTACGCCGAGCGCTGGGACGAAAAGAATCAGACCTATCTTGGCCTGGTCATCGACAGGGCGCCCAATGCGCCCGTGGTCATCGACAGCGACAGCGTGATCGTGAAGGCGGCCGTCGCGGAAGCCAACCGTCCGACCGGCGGACCGCTGCCTGACACTGGTGGCGGTGGCGGAGTGCCGCAGCCCGATGCGCCGCCGCCCGGAAGCGGTGGTGGTGGCGGCACGCCGGGGACCACCACAGAAAAGCAGCCGACGCGCTTTTTCGGGACGGTGATGATTTCATCGGAGCGCCCAGCCCGTGACATCCACCAGATCGTCGAAGCCATTGTCGAGCAGTTGACCACCATTCCCGGCAGTCAGGTCTCCCTTAAGCTGGAGATCGACGCGGAAGTGCCGTCGGGGCTGGACCGGGCGAAGGTCCGGACGCTTGTTGAAAATGCGAACACATTGGGGTTCCTGGATAAGGTGATCGAGTAGGTTTCACAGCCTTTCGTCGAGGGGGGCGCATGCCTCACCTTCGCCGATGCATGGTTGCGTGGTTGAAGGACGAGGAGCAGCAGGATTCCCCGGCAGGCTATATTATTCCTCCTCACAGTCAGGCGGTACCGATGGTCGATGGTGGTCTGTCCCTGCTTGCACCCGCCCTGCGCCCGCTTGTTGCTGCGGTGGCGGCGGCCATGCCCCACATAAAGGTCGTCCGGGCGGAGAAATCTGCGGCGGTGTCCCCGTTTGCCTCGCCCGCCAACTCTCTGGCACTGGATGCTCAGTTTGGCGATGCACTGACGCGATTGGGGGCTATTTCAGAGAATCATTCCTGGTGGGAAGGCCTGCTGCGACGATTTGAACTGCAGTTCGTTCAGCCGGAATTGTTCGAGAAGCCGGCGATCCGTGAATGGCTATCGAGAGATGAGGTTAAGGCGGGGCTGAGTGCGTTGGCTCGGGCGCGGTTGCGCGGGCTTTCCCCATCAGAAGAAACCTGGGCTGGGTTGCGAACGGCATACTCGGAAGCGACCCTGGAGGCCTCCATCCTTGCCGATGGAGCCATCGAGATCGCAGTCGCGGTTTTGGTCGCCGGGCGAATGGCGGCCCTGAGCCCAGGCCAGCAGGTTCTGATGGATGGCCTCCAGGGGAATAGTCAGCAGCTTGCGGAATTGTCACACAAGATCGGTCACGTCGTCTGTCAGTCACCCAATCCCATCATTGATGGCGCGATCAGGCAAGAACTGCGGAAGATTTGTCGTCGTCGGACTGTACCCGGCATCGATGTCCGTCCTGAAATTTGCGCGTTGCTGGAGCGGATTGAAAACGGCGAGCTGACATCGGCATCCAGGCCGATTATCGGAGAAGTTCTTCTCTGGGCGGCCCGCCTCCATGCGGCGGACGCGGCTTCCGGGACTGCGGCTGCCGATTACTTGGCGAAGGCTGAGGCGATCATCCCCGGCTCCTCGGATGCAGCCATTGCCAAAGCATGGCTATTGTTTCATGCCGAAAGCCCGGATGAAGCACTACGTTTCTTGCGCAGCCAAAACACCTCTCATGCCCGCAGTGTCATGTTGCTGTTCCTTTGCCGGTCTAATGGCGACAGCGACGCGCTTGAGTGGTTCGATGCCCACGGATCTGTGGAGAATGATTTCTTTTCCCCTGCAGGATGGAAAAACCTAGCGATTTTGCGTCATAATGCCCGGCAATGGGATGGCGCAGTTGAAGTCCTGGAAAAACTTGCCGACATTGATATGGCCGCGGAACCGGACATCCTCTATGTGCTGGGCACTTTCCATGCCGGTTTTCTTCTTCCCGAACCCATTCGTCAGCGTGTCCTGACCTTCACTTCGATCACGCCTGGGCTGCAGGTAAACGAAGGAGAGCAGGCAGAGCTTCATCGTGCTGCGGCGATTACCCGATTCCGACAGGCGCGTGATCTGCTGCTCGAAATTGATGCCCAAGATCGTGTCAAGGGGTGTGACTACTGGCTGCTGTGGCTCGGATTGAGCGCCCCCAGTACAAGGGCAGAAACCGCCACGCGCCTGCGGCAACAAATTGCGGCGGGGCCGGACGGACTGTTTTTTGTGGACCTCGCCATCACCTATGGCGTCGACTTCGATCATGAAGCGGTAGAGCGGCATTTTCGGGTGCGCGAACTGGATGGAGGGCTGACACCACAGGAACATGTGGCGCGTCTCGGCCTGCTTAGGTTCCGCAGCACGCCGCAACGCTTGCTCGATTACCTCGATAGTGCGGCGGACCAGCTGAAGGATTTTATTACTCCGGCCCATTTGGCGCTGATGCGCGTAGAGGCGTTGATCGCAGATCGCCGTTTGGATGCGGCGGAACGCATTCTGGATGAAGACCCTGTCCTCAAGGACGATCCCGAGGTGTCAGGGGCACGTCTGGCCATTGCTGACCTGCGAGGGCAGGACGTTCTTGGTGACGCCATTCGACTCTACGACCAAGGCCGAGACCATGATGAATCGGGCAGCCGACTCAGCGACCTGAAGAACATCGTGACCGTTCTGCTGCGCGAGAAGCGTTGGAGCCAGATGTTACCCTATGCGCAAGAACTGTTCGGCCACGAACGAACGGCACGCAATCTGGGTTTGGCGACCGACTGCTCCTCCAGCGTTCACGGGCATCAGGCCACCCTGGACATCCTGGAAGCCCACCCAGATCTGGTCCATACCAATAGCGACATCGGTCGCCATTTAATGGAAAAGAAGGCGGATTGTCTGTTTCGCTTGGGCCGGTTCCGTGAGGCGCGCGACATCAATGATCAACTCCTGACCGTGTCACCCGATGATCCCCGGTATATTCACCACGATTTGAACATCGCGTTGCGCAGCGGAGCATGGGAACATTTTGCGGCCGTCCTTGATCGCCAACTTGAGAAGCGCGAATCCCTCGATCTGACAGTGCTGATGCATCTCGCGCAGATGATCAGCAACATCGTGCCGGATCGGGCCATGGACTTGCTGAAGGTTGCCGCGAAACGAGAACCAGGAAACCCTCAGCTTCAACTTAATTGCTACATGCTGGCCAGCACCATTGGTCGCGATCACGAGGCGGGGCTATGGCTGCAACGTGGCGTGGAGCTGTCGAAGGATGGTCAAGGACCGGTTCGCAGCGTATCTCTGCGCGAACTTGTTGATATGGCCCCCGCCCATGCGCGGGAACGGGATGAGAAGCACCGCCGGCTCTTCTCCGGCGAAATCGCCTTGCATATGGCATCCATGGACTTCCGTGTTCCGATGAGCCGGTTTTTCATCGTCATTCCACGGGCCAACGAACGCGAGCGGGACGCTCGCAAGCGGTTGCCGATAGCGATTCGAGCGGGAAATAGGCCGCCAATTGCCATGGGGGGAGTCGGGACGATTGCTCTCGATGTTTCCACGCTTTTGCTTCTGCATGAACTGGATCTGTTCGATGCCGTCGTGGCGGCAGTCGGGCACGTCAAGGTGTCCCCGCGCTTGATGGATTTTCTGGCACGGGAAATGCGCGAGCTCCCCTATCATCAGCCGTCTTTGGTCGACGAGGCTCGGACGCTCCGCAGCCATGTGTCGGCGGAACGGATCGCCGTGCTGAAGACCGAAGCTGTTGATACCCGTCTTATTGCTGAATTCGGCGACGAAATGGCGCGCCTCGTCGCGGCTGCCAAAAGCCAAGGCGGCCGGGTCGTCGCCCCCGCCGAAATGCACAAGATCGGCTCCCTGATGGAGGAATTCGCCGACTGGGGTGATGCCGCCCCCTTGGTCTTGTCGACCCCTCAGTTGGCTGAGGGAATTCGCCACCTGGGCTATATTGACCAGGGGAGCTGCGACACCGCTTGCCAATTTCTGATGACCCAGGACAGGGGCATCCCTCCCGGCCCGCAAATGCGCTCCGAGCAGCCGCTGTTCATCGACAATCTGGCGCTGAAACACCTCACCGGGGCCGGCTTGCTGGACAAATTGGCCCAGTGCGGCATTCCGCTTTTCATCGACCGTTCCACAGATCAGGAGGCACGGGATCTGATTGCTGCCGACGAGGAGGGCCGGAGTGCAGTCGAGGTATTGCAGGCTTTGCGCCGTCGGGTGGCCGAATGCTATCGCCAGGGCACCCTTTCTTTCCTTCCGGAAGCTGCCGTGGTGGAGGATGACAAGGGGCCCGAGAAAGACGACCGGATGCTTTTGCTGTACGATCTGTTCAACGATGTGGAAACGGTTGATGCCATCGCACTGGATGACAGGTGGCTGGGCCGGCATTCGAATGCCGCAGATAAGGCCGGTCGGACAGTCCCGCTCTTCGGCATTACCGACCTGCTCGGCCTATGCGGTATCTCGGATGAACAAAGGCTGCAAGCCACTCGGCGCCTCTGGCGTCGCGGCTTCGCGTTTTTGCCGCTTCACGAAAGCAACCTTCTGACCGATCTCACGAATTGCTATTGGGATGACGGGGCAGCGATGCTGCGTGAAAGCGCTGAACTGCGTGCCGTGAGAGAAACTCTCTGTCGCATTCGGTCACTCAAGATGCTGCGAATTGGCGATGATCACGCATGGCTGGACCATTTGGCTCAGACCGCGGTCATGACAATCGTCAATATTTGGAGCGATGAAGCCATCGTGGAACCAAGAGCACGAGCGCTTTCCGACTGGCTGATCGACAACGTAACGCCATGGCCCGTTGGTTGGCAGGACAGTCTTGCCGAGGGGCATTGGATCGACGTGGATCTTGGCATGGCCCAGCGACTTTTCCAGCTATTGATTCTGCGCCCGCCTGACGCCTCTGAAATGCGGCAGGCAGCATATGGAAAATGGGCCGACGAGCGTCTGGTTCAGCCTTTCCGCGCCACCAGTCCCGGTGTCATCGATCTGGTCGCGCAATCTTTGGCGCAACAGTTCGCAGGGATGATCTCGGAGATACCCGATGAATCTGAAGGCTAGCGTCGCCCTATACCTGCTGCGGGGACGACCGGAAATCATCGCCGACCGGATCGCCCAGAATGCCGAATTCAGAAGCACCACGGGTCTGGATCTTCGGGCCAGCCCGTATGAGGGGTGGAGAAGTTTACCGTGGAGCATCCTGCTGGATGCGGTACAGCAAGTTGCAGAGGGCAAGAACAAGACGGTAACAGACTTGTTCGGCGTGCCCGTCCATATCGCCTTTGATGGTGAATGGGTTTCGGCTCGAAGGACGCGGCCAGACGGAACCGAAGAAATCATCGCCCCACCGGATCTTCAGCTTTTTGCCCCTGATCCGACGAGAAGACTCCAGGCGCTCTCGTCCTTGATAGCTGAATATGGCGCTACGGGTCCCAAAGCAACGCGCTGGCGCCCGTTGCTGGAAGAACGCCCCGCCACACAAGATGAAGTCGGAAGCCTTTACACCGAGATACGGGAATCATCCAGCCAGTGGCATAGCTGGATCAGGGAAAAGATCGACGCACGGGAAATGCGGGCACGTGATCTGGTGCCGGACGACAGTGGCTATTTCCTTGGATTATGCGGCCCACTCCCACTTGATCAATCCCCGGATGAATGGATGAATGGGCCGCTCCGCGACCATCGGCGCGCATTGCTGGACGCCGATCTGGTTAGCGGTCTGGCGGCGATTCTGCCAGGCGCTTTGCGCCACGACCTCGGTCCTGCCGCTCTGCTGTCTGATATGGACAACGCTCGGATATGGTCGGCTGTTCAAGATCTCCCGGTGCAGGACGATCCATTCTCACTATTGGGACTCTTGGAAATCGCCCTGGAACGTCGCGAGGGCCACGCCGATTTTAGTGCATTGGCGGACGAACTGGTGGAAAGGCTGTTGGCAGAGCCTTTTTGCCGCCCAGATGGGGTAAATATCTCCATCGTCTACCCCGCGTTGGTCGGTTTGTCTTTGCAGGGTATCCGACGAACGGAGGGGTTGGGCACCTCGCCCCCGTGCTGGCAGAGGCTTTGTGCCTTTACCCATGCCGGGCACCTGCTTTCCATTATCAGCGATCTGAAGTTCAAGCCGCAGGAGATGGCTGACTGGTTGTCGCGTCAACGGGAAATCATTGATGTCCTGGGCGAGATACTGAACTGCCGATCTGACCCCATGTGGAACGCTGACGACTTGAACGCGTTAAAAATCAGGGCCGAGGTCATTGGGCGGTTACATCTGCTGAAGGTTCGGGAAGAGGAGGCTGGACGTTCTTTTCCGCATAAGGAAGCCCTGGAAGCTGCGAGCGAAGACATAATCGCCAGAGGACAATTCCCTTACCTGCCTGGACCGCTGGAGGGCCATCAGCGGCCAACTACGCACGGTAAGGATCGCATCCTGCCTGAGGAAGCGGCCGCAAAACTGGTCGCCGGATTCCGGGACGATCCGCGTTCCACATGCGGATTACTGATGGCCTGCGCGGGATTCATCCCGCTGGATGAGGATATTATTGCCCTGGCCGTCCAGTCGGCCTCCACCATGCCGCTGGAAACCGAGAGCGTTTCCGCCGCTCTCACGCCCCTGATGTTCCTGGCTTTGGCAGCAAGTAGGCAGGCTTCCGCGTCCCTGGCGAATGCTGTTGCGGATCGATGTATCCGTGAGGCGCGCAATCTATCAACTGAAACGGAGGGCCAAGATCGGTCCGACCTTCTGCTTCGGTCATTGCTGACCGCCTCAACCGTCCTGCCGAACTGGAAGGAATGGCTGGCGGACCGCCTCGCTTCCTATGCGGCGACGATGCCGATGGGCGCTTGGCACGGCGATATGGTCCAGACGCTCACAGCAATGAAGGGCTTGGTTCCTGCAAAGGATTGGGTGTTTGGTCGGGCTGAGGCGTTGGCAAGGCTGGCAGACCGGTAAGCACGGAAGGTAACCAATGCCGCCATTCTCTTGGGCGATAACAGATTGATTCCATTACGGAGAGGGTTGGCTGGCGGCTCCCTTTCCTACGCCAATCTTCATAGAAAAACTGGCTCTACCGCAGTGACGCGACCTTGGATGCTCCAAGGTTCCGCGCGGTCTTGCGTGGTATAGGCGCTGACACGGGCATGCGGAGGATCGGCCGAATTCTCTCTCCAATGCCGTTTTTTCTCCAGACCCGTTGACACGCCGTTCCGTATCAACAGGCCAGCAACCGCCTGCATTTCCACCTTAACCCAAAAAATTCCCCACCGTGCAGTTTGCGGATTTTCGTGGAGGATCGACAGATGCCCGGATCGCACTCCTCACGCCGTATCAACGGGACATATCGTCAGCGGTACCTCTCACCCGGTCGGATTCAGCGATGAAGGATGCGTCCGGATGGATTCCTTGGTCTGTCCGTGGCACAACCACCGGACACGCAGTCGTGGACGGGAGAGTTACCATGTCGGTCACGTTGGGCAGGCTGGAGCAGGTTCCGCCAAGGACGCTGTGGGAGTCGGAGGCCCGCGATTTCACGCCATGGCTGGCTGAAAACCTGGGGCTGCTCGGCGAGGCATTGGGCCTTGATCTGGAACTGGTGCAGACCGAAGTCGCCGTCGGCAGTTTCTCCTGCGACATCGAATGCAGAGAACAGGGCACGGGTCGGAAGGTCATCGTCGAGAACCAGCTTGAGCAGACCGACCACAGCCACCTGGGGCAACTACTCACCTATGCTGCCGGCCTGGACGCCGCTGTGGTGGTATGGATCTCGCCGGAAGTGCGTGACGAGCACCGTGAAGCCATCGACTGGCTCAACCGCCACACCCGCGAAACCGTAGACTTCTTTGCCGCTGCGCTGGAGGTCGTGCGGATCGGAAATTCTGATCCGGCCGTCATCTTCCGCCTCGCGGCATCGCCGAACGCCTGGGCCAAGACGGCAGCTGCCGGCGCATCACGGGGAGAAACGTCGAGCAGAATGGCGAGCTACCAGGCGTTCTGGCAGCCCCTGCTCGATGAACTGCGCGAGAAGCATCGGTTCACCAACGCCAAAGCGGCGCAGCCGCAGAGCTGGTATTCGTTCGCCAGCGGGGTGGCCTCAGGCATCACCTACGGCGTCGCGTTCGCCCGCGGCGACCGCCTCCAGGCCGAGGTCTATATCGACGTTGGCGATGCCCCCCGCAACAAGGCCATTTTCGACTTCTTCCTGGCGGAGAAAATCGAACTGGAAGCGGCCATGGGCGAGCCACTGTCTTGGGAGCGGCTGGACGCCAAGCGAGCCTGCCGGATTGCCGTTGTTCGTCCCGCCACGACCATTGACGACGCTCCCGAACAGGGTGACGAGATGCGGACGTGGCTGGTGACCCGCCTATTGAAGCTAAAGCAGGTCTTTGGCCCCAGGGTTAAGATGGCGCTTCAGGTGGCTGTCAACCCTCCGCCCGAGTAGATGGCTTCCGGCGCTGTCAGCGGAATCGATTGTCGGCCGCTGTGTCAGTTCTCAAGCGGCATGATTGCTTTCCAGGAAAACCCGCCGCTGCTCCGCCCAGTCCGCCGGAAACGGCTCCAGCAGCGCACGCACGGTCAATTTTTCGGGCTGGCGGCCGGCGAGGATTGCCTCGACGATATCGGGGGCCAGCAGGGTCAGGCGGAGAACACGGCTGACGAAGGCGCGATCGACGCGCTCGGCCTTGGCCAGTTCGTTGATCGAGACATGGCGCCCCGATTCCAGCATGCGCCGCCATCGGAAGGCGCGGGCGAGCGAGCGGACGATGGGGCTGTCGACCGGCACCCGCGTTTCCGGGTTATAAAGGCTGCCATCGGGCAGAACGATGCGCTTGCGCCCGCCGATGCGGCGGAAGGTCATGGGCACGAACACGGTGGTCATGCCGCAGCCCTCCGTCCCTTTGCCGGTTTCAGTTCCCCGGCAAGCTGGGCCAGGCCGTCGGTGCGCAGGCTGATATTGATGCCCTGGGGCGAGAGATCGACCTTTTCCACCAGAAGCTGGACGATACGGGCCTGCTCGGCGGGGAACAGTTCGTCCCACAGGGGATCAAGCTGGCCGAGGGTGGTGGCGACCTCCCGCTCCGTCATAGCCTCGCCCTCGGCGCGGACGCTCTTCCAGGTGCGGGCCACCACCTCGGGGGTGCGCAGCAGGGAGCGCAACTGGTCGATCACCGCGTTCTCGACCTGGGCGGCAGGCACGCGCCCGACCGGGCAGGCGTCGGGGCCTTCCTTGATGACATTCATGGTGACGTAGTAGCTGTACAGCCGCCCGTTCTTGCGGGTATGGGTCGGTGTCATGGCGCGACCGCCGGGGGCGAAGATCAGCCCCTTCAGCAGGGCGGGCGTTTGCGCCCGGGTGCGACAGGCCCGGGTGCGCGGGCTGACCTCCATCACGGATCGAACTTTGTCCCACAGGGCTTGGTCGATGATCGCCTCGTGCTCGCCGTCATACGCAACACCCTTGTGGACCGCCTTGCCGATGTAGACCTGATTGGCCAGCATCTTGTAGAGGCCGCCCTTGTCGAGCTTCTTGCCGCGGCGGGTGATGCCCTCGGCCGCCAGTTCGCCGACCAGCAGGGTGGCGGAGCCGGTGCGGATGAACCGTTCGAAAATCATCCGCACGATGGCGGCTTCTTCCTCGACCACCAGCAGCTTGCGGTCGGCGCAGCGGTAGCCGAACGGCACCGGCCCGCCCATCCAGATCCCCTTGCGCCGAGACGCCGCCACCTTGTCGCGGACGCGCTCGCCGATCACCTCGCGCTCGAACTGGGCGAAGGACAGCAGGATATTGAGCGTCAGCCGCCCCATCGACGTGGTGGTGTTGAACGACTGGGTGATGCTGACGAAGGTGACGTCGTTGCGGTCGAACACTTCGACCAGCTTAGAGAAATCCATCAGGGAACGTGACAGGCGGTCGATCTTGTAGACCACCACGACATCGACCAGTCCGGCCTCGATGTCGGCCAGCAGACGTTTCAGGCCGGGCCGCTCCAGGGTGCCGCCGGAGAAACCACCGTCGTCGTAATGGGTGGGCACCAGCACCCAGCCCTCGGCCTTCTGGCTGGCGACATAGGATTCGCAGGCTTCGCGCTGGGCGTCGAGAGAGTTGAACTCCATCTCCAGCCCTTCCTCGGTGGATTTGCGGGTGTAGACCGCGCAGCGCAGCTTGCGGATTGGCTTGCTTCCGGTGGGTTTCATGCCCCCTTCCTCCAGTTCTTCAGGCCGAAGAACGCGTGCCCGTTCCACCGCGTGCCGGTGATGGCGCGGGCCACCGCCGACAGCGACTGGTAGGGGCGCCCCTGGTATTCGAAGCCGTCCTCGCGGACGGTGATGCAGTGCTCGATGCCCTTCCATTCGCGCACCAGTTGGCTGCCGGCGATGGGACGATCGAGTTCCTTCGCGCGGCGCGCTTTGCTGGTGTCGAAATCCTCGGCCATGTTTTCCAGCCGGGCGACGGTGGTGACCGCCAGCCCGCCATAGGCCAGTTCCTGGAGGCGGTAGGCCAGCCGGCTTTCCAGGAAGGTTCGGTTGTAGGGCGGTGCCTCGGCCTCGAACAGATCGCGCCACAGCGCCTTCAGGTCGGGGATCGGCGCGGTCTTCAGGGCGGCCAAGCGGGCCAGCAAGGGATCCTCGGTCATGATTTCCTCCGTCGGTTGACGGGGACATGACCGCTCTGGCGGGCCGTGAAGTCGAGGCAACTGTCTCCGCGGTCAGCAGATAAACGCCTCGACTTCCGCGCTTTCAGGCGGATCAGACCAGAGGCCAAGATGTCCGCCACCTCGTCGAGACGTTCGGCGGCGGACATGCGGTCGGGATGGAGGGCGTTGGGCATCGGGCGGCACCAGAGAACGATCCGTGATCGTCGCCTTATGCCGCACCGCTCCGTATTCGGTCTAATCCGAATTTCAGGACAAGTTCCGCGCGAACCACACGATGCGTCCGACGATGTAGATCTCGTCCGCAGTGCGCTCGTAGGGCTGGTAGCGGGTGTTGTCCGAGATGATGCGCACGGAGGGAACCTCGCCGCCGGCCAGGCGCTCCAGCCGCTTGGCCACCAGCCCGAAGCCGTCGTGAAGGACAAAGATGCCGGTGGGATCGGGCATGGTCTGGGTGGTGTCGATCATCACCACGTCACCGCCCAGGAGGGTCGGCTCCATGCTGTCGCCGCGGACGCGGATCAGCTTCAGGCCGCCGGACCCCAGGCGCAGGACGTCGCGCAGCCACGCCTTGGGAAACCGCCAGGGAGCGCACTCTTCCTCGCTGTCCACCACCGCTCCGCCACCCATGTCGGCTTCGACGGCGACGAACGGCACGGTGACATAGGTCCGGCTGGAGACGGCGGCGACAGCGGGTGCATTCCCGCCGCCGTCGCCATACAGCAACGCCTCGACCGGCATCTTCAAGATCGTCGCGACGCGAGCCAGCTTCTCGCTGGACGGGTCGGAGGAGCGCCCGCGCAGGATGTCGTAGACGAAGGAGCGCCCCACCCCGGCCGCCTCCGCCACATGCAGCGGACGCAGGGAGAGTTCGGCCATGCGGGCGCGCATGCGGTCGGCCAGGGTGTCGGTCATGATGGCTCCTCGGGTTCGTGCGGATCCATAAAATAGGATTGGTCCTAATCGTGTCAAGCTTGATAGGGTCCGTCCAACGGAAACGAAGGGGGACCGAATGGACGCCACCGAAACCAACATCACCGATCACGTCAGCACCTTCATCTCCGACGTCCAGAAGGAGGTCGAGGTGTGGCTGGCGGAGACGGGGACCGCGCCGACCATGTTCTGCAAGAAGGCGGTCAACGACCCGAACCTGCTGCGCCATATCGAGCAGGGCCGCCGCCGTCTGACCTTCGCCATGGCCGTCCGCCTGCGCGAGTATATTGCCGAACAAAAGCAGAATATGGCGGGAGGTCGGGCATGACCATCCCCAATCGCCCCCGCCTGGCCGACATGGCCAACATGCCGCTCGGCGAAATCGTTGCCCTGTCCGGCGAGACCCTGGCTCTGTTGCAGGAAGAGGCCGAGGAGGCCCTGCGTCGCGCCAAGGCAGCCAAGGACTGGCTCGACGGCGCCCTGGAACGCAAGTACGGCGCCCTGGCGGCGGAGCGCCGCCGTGTCGAAGGCAAGGACTCCGGCACCGTTCGCTTCGATGACGGCGCCGTCACCGTGGTGGCCGATCTGCCCAAGAAGATCGAGTGGGACCAGACGCAGTTGGCGGCCATCGTCGAGCGCATCCGCACGGGCGGTGGCGAGCCGGGCGAGTACGTCGAGATGGCGTTCAAGGTGTCCGAGCGCAAGTACGGCGCCTGGCCGGCCCACATCCGCACCGCGTTCGAGGCCGCCCGCACGGTGAAGACCGGCAAGCCGACCTTCGCGCTCAAGTCCAACAGCCCATGAGACACGGCGGGGCGGCCCGTTCCGCAAGGGCGGGCAGGTTCCCCTCCGGCGCCCGGTCAACGCCCCGTCGTCCCCCCTTTGAATCGGAGAACCCCATGGCCGTTCGCATCATCACCGCCGACGAGCGCCTGTCGTCCGCCGGCAACAAGACCTCGGTGGCCATTTTCGGCCCGCCCGGTGTCGGCAAGACGTCGCTGCTGAAGACCCTGCCGCCCGCCCAGACCGTCTGCCTGGATCTGGAAGCGGGGATGAAATCGGTGCAAGACTGGCCGGGCGCCAGCATCCCAGTGCGCAGCTTCGGCGACTTCCGCGACCTCGCCGTGCTCATCGGCGGCCCCGATCCGGCGGTCGATCCCAACGCCTGGTATAGCGCCCAGCACCATCAGCATGTGCGCTCGGTCTATTCCGGTTCTGGGGTCGAGGAGTTCCTGGCCTCGATGCCGGTGGTGTTCGTCGATTCCATCACCGACCTGACCCGCCAGGCCATGGCCTATGCCAAACAGCAGCCCGAGGCGTTCTCGGACCGCACCGGCAAACCCGACGTGCGCGGCGCCTACGGCCTGCTGGGGCGCGAGGTGATCCAGGCCCTGAAGCACCTGCAGCACGCACCGGACAAGACGGTGATCTTTGTCGGCGTGCTGGAGAAGGTCACCGACGAATTCAACGTCGCCACCTGGCAGCCGCAGATGGAGGGATCGAAAGCGGGGCGGGAACTGCCCGGCATCGTCGATCAGGTCATCTCCATGCATCTGTTCTCGGCCGACGCCGAGGGCAACTGGCTGCTGGACGAGAAAGCCGTTGAGCGTCGCCTGGTCTGCCGTTCCGGCAATCCCTACGGCCTGCCCGCCAAGGATCGCTCCGGCCGCCTGGACGTGACCGAGCCGCCGGATCTCGGCGCCCTGCTTTCCAAGATCAACCGCGCCTCCGCCTGATTGAAAGGAACCTACCCCCATGTCCTACGATTTCAACGACGCCCAGCCGCAGATGATGCCCACGGGCGAACTGATCCCCGACGGCACCTTCGCCAAGGTGCGCATGACCATCCGCCCCGGCGGCACCAACGGCTCGGCCCCCATGGATGCCGGGCTGCTGAAGGCAGGCACCGACAGCGACGCCAGGATGCTCGACTGCGAATTCACCGTGGTCGAGGGGCCGTTCGTGCGCCGCAAGTTTTGGCAGAACTTCACGGTGGCCGGCGGCAAGGTTGACGACAAGGGCCAGTCCAAGGGCTGGAATATCTCGAAGGCGTCGTTCCGCGCCATGGTGGATTCCGCCCTCGGCCTCAACCCCAAGGACATGAGCGACGCCGCCAAGGCCAAGCGGGTGCTGCAGGGGTTGAAGCAGCTGGACGGCATCACCTTCGCCGCCCGCATCATGGTCGAGCCGGCCAGCGACCCCAAATACCGCGACCAGAACCGGCTGGCCAACGTGGTACTGCCCGGCGAGCCGCAATACGAGCCGGTGATGAAGGGCGAGGTGGTGGAGCCCGATCCCATCAATGCCAAGCCGCGCAAACCGACCAATGCCGGTGCCGGGCAGAACGCCCCGGCCTGGGCCACCGATGCCGCACCGGCGCAGGCGCCGCAGCAGCAGGCCGGCAATGTTCCCTGGAACCAGCAGGGGGCGGCCCAGCCCCAGCCCGCCACCCAGCAGTCCACCGCCCAGCCGTCGGCCAACGGCCCGGCCTGGCTCAATGGTTGACGGAGACGCCGCCCGTCGGCCCGGCGGGCGGCTTCACCCCATGACGGACGATGAATGGCAGGCGCATGTGACGCGTCAGGCGGCAAAGGCGATCGGTGAATGGCTCGAAGCCCGCGGAAGACTGCACCAGCCCATCAGGGTTCTCGCCCTGTGGGAACTGGAGGCCATGGCTCAGGCGGCCATCAGCAGCTTCGTGGTGCTGGGCTGTTCGCGGATCAAGGACGAGCCGGGCGAACACCCGGACCTGACCCGGCTCTTGCTGGCCTGACGCTGTGCGCGGTGTGCGGGCGGGAAGCCCGAGGCTTCGGCTACGTCCACCGCCTGCGCCACGACATCTACCCCCATTACGGCTTCTGCTCGACGCGCTGCCAGCAGGCCGGCGCCGAAATCGCCCGACGGAGCAACGGCATGATCGACAAAACCGCCCGCGAAACCCAGGCCATCAAGGATGCCCGTCCGCTCTTCGCCGAGGCCCTGACGGCGCTGGGTCTGATGGAGCATTTCTTCAACCGCAGTGCCGCCGACATCGACCGCCTGATCGAGGCCGCCGTCACCGGCTACGTCGAGTCCATGCAACGGCAGGCCAGTGTGCCGGAACGCACCGGTACCGCTTTCGACGATCCCATCCCGTTCTGAAGGCCGCCGCCATGCTCGACCTGAATCATGACTCCGGCTGCCAGTATCTGGGACCTGCCCGCGATCCCGGCATCACCGTGGCGGTGAACGCCGCCATCGACAGCATGCTGGTCGCCCGCAACCGGGCGCAGGTGGCTCGCCAGTACGTCAGCACTTCGGGCATAGGCCGCGACTGCCTGCGCCAGATCCAGTACGACTACCTAGCCGTGCCCAAGGACGAGGGCCGCGATTTCGAGCCCAAGACGCTCCGCATCTTCGAGGCCGGCCATCGCGGCGAGGACGTGGTGGCGGCATGGCTGAGATCGGCCGGGTTCGATCTGCGCACCGAACGTCGCGACGGAAAGCAGTTCGGCTTCGCGGCGCTGAACGGCCGCTTCAAGGGCCACATCGACGGCTGCCTGGTCGGCGGCCCAGTGGCGATGGCCTATCCCGCCTTATGGGAGAACAAGGCGCTCGGCGCCTCATCGTGGAAGGACGTCGTCAAGCGCGGCGTGGTGCTGTCCAAGCCGGTCTATGCCGCGCAGATTGCGCTGTATCAGGCCTACATGGATCTGCCGGCACCGGCGCTGTTCACGGCTCTCAACCGCGACACCTGGGAGGTCTACTGCGAGCTGGTGCCGTTCGACGCTGCCCTGGCCCAGGCCATGAGCGACCGTGCCCTCCAGGTGGTGCAGGCCAGTGATGCCCACGAGTTGCTGCCCCGTGCCGCAGCCGAACGCAGCTCGGTGGTTTGCCGCGGCGGCAGGACGGCGGGCGGGTGGCACGGGGCCTGTTCCTGGCAGGACCGCTGCTGGGGAGCCTGCCGATGAATACCCGCCCCCTCAGCTACGACGTGCTCCAGGTGCGCGACACCAGCGGCCCGCGCACCGTCGCCCGCCTGTGGTGCGCCCAATGCGGCGAGACGCTGGACCTCACCCTGAACAGCACCCATCACGCCGATGGTGTCGAGCGCATGGCTCGGGCCAAGGGCTGGGACTGCGACAAGAACCGCCCCCGCCGCACCCTCTGCCCCGACTGCAAGGCCCGCCCGCGCCCGCCGGCTACGCCGGCAAACGTTGTGACCCGGAGCTCCGCCCCGCCGGTCAAGGCGGCAGCGCCGAAACCCATCAAACCAACCATCCCGAAGGAAATGCCGATGACCACGCCCGCCCTCCGTCCCGCCACTCCCGACGAACGCATGCGCATCCGCCACAAGCTGGACGAGGTGTTCGACGATTCCAAGGGCATGTACCTGGACGGCTATTCCGATCAGCGCGTCGCCGAGGACCTGAAGCTGCCGCGCAAGATGATCGAGCAGATCCGCGAGGCGGCCTATGGCCCCATCCGCACCGATCCCGAACTCGACCAGCTGCGCACCGACATCGCAGCCCTGGTCGCCCAGGCCAGCACCCTGGCCAACCGGCTGGCCGAGGTCGAGAAACGCTTCCAGCCCCGGTGACGATAATGGGCGACATCACTCCGTCCGACACCCAGGCCCAGGCCATCGCCGCCATCCGCGATTGGTTCCAGACCCGCACCAGCGAGCAGCAGGTGTTCCGGCTGTTCGGCTATGCCGGGACGGGAAAGTCCACGGTGCTGAAGTTCGCCCTCGACGATCTGGGCCTTTCGCCCCATTCCGAGGACCGCCCCGGCGTGGTCACTGCCACCTTCACCGGCAAGGCCGCCCTGGTGCTGCGGCGCAAGGGCACCCCGGCGCGCACCATCCATAGCCTGATCTACAGCGTCATCGAGGCCACCGAGGACGAGATCGAGGAAGCCCAGAAGCGCATCGCCCAGGCGGAAATCGACGCCCGCCACCTCGTCGGCTTCGACCGCACCTCCGCCGAGGCCGCCATCGAGGCGATGCGCCAGACTC
Organism: Magnetospirillum sp. SS-4; assembly: GCF_902729425.1. Taxonomy (GTDB): domain Bacteria; phylum Pseudomonadota; class Alphaproteobacteria; order Rhodospirillales; family Magnetospirillaceae; genus Phaeospirillum. Next base: position 77,226 of record NZ_CACVCH010000024.1, read on the forward strand.
TCCGTGAGATGAAGAAGCCGCGTTTCGCCATCAATCCCGACAGCCCTGCCGCATCGGCCAGGCTGATCGTGCTGGACGAGGTGTCGATGGTCGGCGAGGACATGGCCCGCGACCTGATGAGCTTCGAGCGTCCCATCCTAGTGCTGGGCGATCCCGGCCAGTTACCGCCGATCAAGGGGGAAGGCGCCTTCACCCAAGCTGCGCCCGACATCATGCTGACCGAGATCCACCGCCAGGCGGCCGAGAGCGCCATCATCCGGCTGGCCACCCTGGCGCGCGAGGGGAGGCCCATCGGCTTCGGCCAGTACGACGACCATGCTTGGAAGATGCGGATGGCCGACGTCACGCCGGGACAATGTCTGCGCGGCGGTCAGGTCATCTGCGGCAAGAACGCCACTCGTTTCCAGCTCAACAACGCGCTCCGCCGTGCCGCCGGCTTCAGCGGATCGTTCCTGCCGACCGGGCCGGCGGAGAAGATCATCTGCCTCAAGAACCAGAACGACCTCGGCCTGATCAACGGCATGTTCCTGTCGCTGGCCGACATCGTCGACGAGGGCAGCCTGTACTTCTCGGCGGTGGTCACCGACGAGGAAGGAACCCCCATCGGTCCACCGGCCAGGGACGGCAAGCCGGGGCGGCTGATGCTCTACAAGGGCCATTTCCAGGACCATGTTGCCCTCGATCCCCACCGACATGACCGCGATTGGCGGGACAAGAAAAAGCTGGCCGAGGCCACCTTCGGCTGGGCCATCACCTGCCACAAGGCGCAGGGCTCGCAGTGGGAGAACGTCATCGTCTGGGACGACGGGCTGGGCCGCACCGAACAGGACCGCCGCCGCTGGCTGTACACCGCCATCACCCGAGCCGAACGGGGGCTGGTGATCCTGGCATGATCGACCTCAACGACGTCTGGGCGCCGCCGGCCCGCCATGACCTGCACAACATCCGCGACCGCCTCGCCGCGACGGCACCGGATTGGCTGCCGGGGCTGTTTCCGCAGGCGCGGTGGTCGCAGGATCGGCGGACGTTGCGTTGCGCCGACCTGTCGGGCCGGGCGCCGCGGAAGGAAGGGTCGTGCATTCTCCACCTCGCCGGCCCCCACGCCGGCTGGGGCTTCGACCACGCCACCGGCGAGAGCGCCGGCCCCATCGACCTGATCCACCACGCCACCGGCCTCGCCGACCGCGATCTGTTCGAGGAGGCCGCCCGGCTGGCCCGCCTCGATCTGCCCGCGCCACCACGAGCCAACAACCCCAAGCCCACCCACGACCTGGAAGTGGCCCGCATCATCGGCTCTGCCCAACCGCTGGCCGGGACCGTCGGCGAGACCTATCTCCGCCACCGCGGGGTCGGCAATCCCCGTTCGCCCGATCTGCTGTACCACGATGACCTTCCCGACTTCGAGGGACGGCGCGGCTGGCCGGGTCTGGTGGGCGTCGTCCGTGACGGCGCCGGCAATCCCACCGGCGGCATCCACCGCACCTTCCTGCTCGACGATGGCTCGGGCAAGGCCCCGCCGGGCAAGAAGATGCTGGGGGCTGTCGATGGCGGTTCGGTTCGGCTCGCGCCGCTGCCTGCCGACGGGCATCTCGGTGTCGCCGAGGGCATCGAGACCGCCCTGTCGGCCTGGGCCATCTTCGGCATCCCCACCTGGGCGGCGTTGTCGGCGGGCGGCATCCGCCAATGGCAATGGCCCGAGGGCACAAGCCGCGTCACCATCTTCGCCGATGCCGGCGACGCCGGTCAGCAGGCCGCCGCCACCCTGGCTGATCGCCTCAATGCCGCCGACATCCCGTCCACCATCGTCTCGCCCCTGCACGGCGACGATTTCAACGACGATCTGCGCAAGGGCGCGGCGCTCGCACATTATAATAATGTGCAGCCCGCCGCCGAGGAGGCTCCGACCTTCGAGAGCCTGATGGCACAGGTGGACAGCCTGCAAGACGGCGATGCCATCGCCCTGGGCCGCCTCTATGCCGAGATCGCCAGTTGCAACCTGGAGATTTTCCAGCAGGACAAGTTATTCGCCGCCATCAGGAAGCAGGCCGGCATCGGCATCCCCACATCGCGGAAACAGGTGGCCGCCCTGCGGAAGACGCTGGATGCAGCGGCGGCGGATCACGAGGCCGACGATGTCAGCTTCGACGACGAAGTGCGGCAGATGGCCACCCTCTTTCCGCTGCCCCGCACCGAGGGCGTCGACCTGCGTCTGTGCCGCGCGTCCCGCTCCGGCGAGATCCTGGTCCATCGCAACATGGGCAGCGGCAAGGATGGCCGAACCATGTGGCAGGCGGTCGCCAGCCCCTTCGGCATTCCCTCCCGGTTGCGCTATCTCGACCACGACGATGCCTACGGCCTGCGCGTCGTCATTCGCGACATGCAGGGAAACCCGCGAGTGGTGGACTTTCCCCGCGCAGCCATTGCCCAGCAGGGGGCGCAGGAAATCCGCTCCGCCCTCTACGCCGCTGGTCTGCGCACCCTGGCCGATGGCGATCAGGTCGCAGTCATGCTGCTGAAGGCCGCCAATCCCCAGGCCGAGACCCTGGTGGTTAGCCGTCCCGGCTGGCATCGGCTGGAGGGGCGCGACCACCCGGTGTTCGTCACCCCGGCCGGGCAGGCCATGGGCGAGGCCACTGCGCTGGAATTGGCCGCCAATGCCCGCAGCGAGTCCGTGCGTGGCAATCTCGACGGCTGGAAGGCGGCGGTGGTGGCGGCGACCTCGGTCACCGGCTGTCCGCATTTCCTGCTCGGCGTCCTGGCCGGGTTCTCGGGTGTGGTGCAGTCGCTGGCCGGGTTGGACAGTTGCGGCCTCAATCTCAGCGGCCTGTCGTCCAGCGGTAAGACCACGGCGCAGAAGCTGGCGGTGTCCGCCTGGACCGCCACCGGCATCGGCGACGGCCTGCTGCAATCCATGCGCTCCACCGAGAACGCCGTGGAAGTCTTCGCCCAGGCCGCCAGCGGCACCGTTCTGGCCCTGGACGAGCTGGCCCATGTCGATGGCCGCACCATCGCCAAGCTGATCTACGCCATTGCCGGTGGGCAGGGGAAAGCCCGCATGACCGCAGGCGCCATGCTCAAGCAGCGTTACGCCTGGTCGACCTATGCACTGCTGTCCAGCGAATGCTCCCTGGAAGAAAAGGTCCGCGCCGACGGCGGCGCCTGGATCGCCGGCATGGCGGTGCGCATCGTCGACGTGGACGTCACCGACGTGGACCGTCACGTTCCGGCCTCCACCCTGCAGGCCATCGCGGGGATCAACAATCACCATGGCCACGCCGGACCCGCCTTCGTCGAACGGATCATCGCCGCCGACATGCACCGCACGCCCGACGCGCTGCGTGACCGCATCCTGACCGAGGCCCGCAAGCTGGCGGGCGACACCACCGATTCCGCCCGCATCCGCGCCGCCACCTGTCTGGCCCTGCCGCTGGTCGCCGGGCAACTGGCGCAGGAATTCGGGTTGCTGCCGTCGTTCATCGACATCGAGACCCCGGTGCGCTGGGCGTGGAGCCGCTTCCAGAAATCGTCCGATGCCGAGGCGCTGACCCCCGGCGATCAAGTCGTCTCTATGCTGCGGGCCTGGATCGCCGAACGCTGGGACGTCACCATCAAGGCTGTGGACGCGGGCGAATACGGCTTCGACCGCAAGCACAACAACCGCGAGGCCGTCGCCTGGTACGACCGCGACGCCATCTACATCCCGGCCCACCGCCTGCGCGAGGCGGCAGGCGAAACCCTGAAGGCGGCGCAGATCAGCAGGATCCTGACCGACCGCGATATGCTGGCCCGCCGAGGCGACGAAAAGCGGGCGGCGATCCGTTACATCCCCGGCATCGGGCGTATCGACGCCTATGCGCTGAAACGCTCCGAACTGGGCCGCAGCGGGCGCTGGGTCGACGAAGACGACGACCTGTAGGGATCAGGCACCCGCCTGCCGCCGCAGGGCGGCGCGATATCCCTGCCAGACCGGCGACGGCCTCCTCGCAGCTCCCCTCATTGCCAGATAGCGCTTCAGTTCCTCTCCCTCACGCACTCACCCCATCTGAGGGGTCTAAGTCATCGGGACGCGGGAAAATCCTTCTTCCTAAAAAATATATTGCGCCCACCGTGCCCTGGGCTTATAAAAGCGGGAGGCGGGAATGTCCCGCATCCCGTTATAAGGTGCAGGCGATGAACTTCGAATTTCAGTATGACTCCTACGACGGCTACGAGCTGTTCAAGCTGGGCGACCATGTCGGCCAGTTGGCCGAGGTCATGTATGGCAAGCGTGCCGCCAACGCGGCGATGATTGCTTTAATCCAGGAACTGCTTGCGCAGATTGGAAACGAGGGGCTTCTCACCATCGAGCCCTATGCCTCGGCCATGGCGACCGGCGGCTGGCGCGCCGTGTGGGAAGCCCTCGACGGCGAGGACAGCCACGTCTCCCCTAGTGACTACGACAGGAACGAGACGGCCCAGTGGTGCTGCGAGCTTTATCGGTATGGCATTGACGGTTACTCCGAGGGATACGACGCCTCCGGAGAGAACCCGCTGACCGTCGAGCAGCAACTGCGTCAGATGCTGGACTGGGCGGCCGAGCTCCTGGCCAACGTACCCTCGCATTGGCTGGCGCCCCTGGACGACTTACCCAAAACCATCGCCGCAGCGCAAGGCCGTTGGAAGCTCGACATCACCCGCGAGGCGCTGACCGTCGAGGAGGTCGCTGCTTTGGCCAAGGTGTCGGCCAAGACCATTCGCAACCTGCTCTCCAAGGGCGATCTCCAGCGGGAAGGGAGCACTATCCCTGCTGACTCCGCCGAGGCTTGGCTCAATGGCAGCCCGAACTTCACACCGTCGAGCTGGCGTGATGCCGAGCCCCGGCAAAAGCCCGAGGCGGCGCCGAGCATCGACCGTCCTGTTTTTGTACCCCATGACGCTGATGGCCGCGCCTTTCTTCCCGACGTCAAGACGCCCGGCGGGTACGTCCTGGGGCCGAAGGGGGCCGAGGAAAAATTCGATGATTTCTGGGCTGCGATGAACCGGCTTCAGGAGATGGATACGCCTCGGTGGCGCCGTCCGTCCACTGGCTCCGGCCGCCCCAGCATTGTCATCGGCAAGGGCTGGAAGCGCATGTCCATCGCCGAAATCGAGCGGATGCTCGCTGGCTAACTGAGGGAGGGGAAAACGATGGAAAACCGCTTTCATTCCGCCATTGCGGCTCGTTCGCTTAACCCGCAGGACAGCGAACTTATAATGGCTCAGGACGGCAACGTCACCGTCTACTACAGCCCGTTCGATTACGTTCGCCCGACCGCGCGCGTCGTCATCGTTGGCATCACGCCTGGGGCCCAGCAGTCGGGCAATGCTTTAGCCGCGGCTCACAACGCCCTGAAACGTGGTGCCAGCCTTGAGGATGCCCTGCGCTCCGCCAAGGACTACGCCTCGTTTAGCGGCGCCATGCGTTCCAATCTGGTCGCCATGCTTGACCATGTCGGTGTCGCCCAGTGGCTAGGCATTCCGTCGACAGCGTCGCTTTGGGCGGAGAACCTCCACCTGGCACACTTCACCTCGGTGCTGCGCTACCCGGTGTTTGTCGGCGGCAAGGATTACAGCGGCAGCTCGCCTGACATGCTGGCCCATCCGCTGCTGCGCCAGCAAATTGACAACTGGTTCGGCCGGGAGTTGGAGCAGCTCCCCAATGCCCTTTGGGTTCCACTGGGCGACAAGGTGGCCAAGGTGCTGTCGTCCGTGGCCGCACTGAAGGGATTGTCACCGCGCGTATTGGATGGGCTTCCGCACCCTTCTGGCGCCAACGCCGAGCGCATCTCTTACTTCTTGGGACGAAAGGCCCGAGAGGCGCTCTCCCCCAAGACCAACGCCGCCAAGATTGATAGCGCCAAGATCCGTGCCACGTCGACCATGCGAGCGCTGCTGGCCGTCTAAGTCGAGCCCAGGACAAACCCGAGCTATTGGAGGTAACCCATGTTGCAGATGACCCGTCATGGCGCCTGCCGCGCCCAGCAGCGCTCCGTCCCGCCCGCGGTCCTGGACTGGCTTATTCAGTTCGGGGAAGAGGAGTTTCTTGGTGAAGGCGTTCGCCGCTACGCCTTCACCAAGCGCACCTGGAAGAAGCTTTCGTCCTATCTCGGCGGCCTCGGTCTGGCAGAACCTGACAAGGCTCGGTCAGCGTATGCTGTTGTCGCACCGGACGACTCCCTGATCACCGTCGGCTATCGGACCGGCCGCCTTAAGTCCGCGTGGTAAACAACATGTTCCAGCTGTCCGCTGAAGCGCGGATCACGCCGTATGTCTTCGTCGAAATACTTGCGGTCCCAGCATAGCCTGCCCGCAATATACTCCCGAAACGTCATGGGCCACTCCGCCATCGAGGAGTGGCCATTGTGGCCACCCCCACGACTGTCATCAACCGCCGGGCCGACGGAAAATCCCGTCGGCAGGCCCTGGCCGTGGCCACTGGTGACCACCGCGACCGTCCAGTGGCCACTCGGCCATTCTCAGGTGGCCACTAATTTCCCATTACAGATCAACGTGTTGTCCAGGTTGTGACCACAGTGGCCACTGTGGCCACCTTCCCGGCGTGAGGTCGGGCATAGATGAGAATTTTTCTGTTCGTCCCAGGTGCCCGAAAAAAATCTTTTGGTCGCGCGTCGAGGCTATTCCCGGCGGAAAAGGTGGCCACAGTGGCCACAACCTTACTTACTTATTGTTTTTAAAGAGAAAAAGTAGTGGCCACCTCAATCCCGCGAGTGGCCACTCGGTGGCCACTGGTGGCCACACGCAAATGGACGTGCAATTCGGTTTGAACCGTAATCCCGCGATTCATAAAGTGCCCATCGACCAAAGCCGGAGGCCCACTGTTCTCGTGAGCCTTCATCATGACCACCATCCTCGCCCTTGACCTGGGCACGACCACCGGCTGGGCCATGCGCCTGGCCGATGGTGCCGTTGTTTCCGGCACCATGGAATTCAAACCCGGCCGATACGAAGGCGGCGGCATGCGCTTCCTTCGCTTCCGCTCCTGGCTCGACCACCTGCTGGACGGCGCCAGGACCATCGACCTCCTGCATTTCGAGGAAGTCCGCCGTCACGCCGGCACCGATGCCGCCCACATCTATGGCGGCTTCCTCGCCCATCTCGCCGCCTGGTGCGAGCTGAAGCAGATCCCGTACCAGGGCGTGCCGGTCGGGACCATCAAGCGCCACGCCACCGGCAAAGGCAATGCGGGCAAGGACGCGGTGATCGCCGCCATGCAGGCCCGCGGTTTCAATCCCGAGGACGACAACGAGGCCGACGCCCTGGCCATCCTGTCCTGGGCCATCGACACCCAGGGAGGTGCCCGATGAACTGGACGCCGTCCCTGGTCGAAGACCGTCTCGCCGAAGCCGCCGACACCCTGCACCGTCTGCCCGAGACCAGAGTGCAGGGCCACGCCAGCACCTGGCCGCCCTACATCCGGGAAAGCTGGTCGACCGATGAAGTGACGCTTCGTCGTCCGCCACCCTCGGCCGCCGCGATCACCCGCATGGACGAAACTCTGCCGTGGCTCCAGCTCCTGGATCCGGTCGATGCCAAGATCGTCTGGGCGCGGGCCGATGGCAAACCGTGGAAGGTGATTTCCTGGGAGGTCGGCATGACCCGATCCGCCGCCCATCGGCACTGGCTGTTCGCGTTGTGCGTCATCGCCTGGAAGCTCAATGGCCACCGCATCCCCAAGCACATCACCAAGGCCGAGCTGATCGCCCGCACCAGGGCGGCGGCCAACAGCCAGCCGACGATCAGGAGGACAAAATCCGAAATGACACAGGGGGGCATGAAAGCGTAGAACGGACCCAGGCTCGCGAGGGGCGGCGGAAACGATCATCAAATGATCCGCCGCCCGAAGCGGGCGAAACAATAGAACAAGTCAAGGCGTGTCGGAGGGAAATTGGTTCCTCCCGGGCACTTTCTCTATGCGGGAGGGCTCAGCGCCGAAGATCGGTAGCGACAGCCGAAAATTCCAGGTTTCCACTCTGGTTTCCAGGTTTCCATTCAGAAGGCGCGGCGCCTAGGCATTCCGCGCCTTTTGCGTCTTCGCGGGGTGGAAATCGCCCGCTGGAAACCGCCCCCTGGAAACCCGGTCAGGTTTCCATTCCGGTTTCCACGCAGACATAGGTTTCCAGCTTCATGCATCTTGCTCTCTCCGAGCCGGCTCCCCCGGCCGTCGGCGCGATGTCGTGCGCCGCCGAGCTGGTCTACGGCTCGGTGTGCAGTGGCATCGAAGCTGCCACGGTGGCGTGGGAGCCGCTGGGCTGGAAGCCGGCGTTCTTCGCCGAGATCGAACCATTCCCCTCCGCCGTGCTGGCGCACCGACATCCGGCCATCCCCAACCTGGGTGACATGACCGCCATCGACGGGTCGGCGTGGCGGGGAAGGATCGACGTGCTGGTGGGCGGCACGCCCTGCCAGGCGTTCTCGGTGGCGGGCCGACGCAGGTCGCTGGACGACGCTCGAGGCAATCTCGCCCTTACCTTCGTGGACCTTGCCGATGCTATCGCCCCCGCCTGGATCGTCTGGGAGAACGTCCCCGGCGTGCTGTCCACCCGCGACAATGCCTTCGGGTGCCTTCTGGGCGGATTGGCCGGAGAAGATGGTCCGTTGCTCCCGCCAGGGAGAAAATGGTCGGACGCTGGTGTTGTCGTTGGACCCGCGCGAACAGTCGCGTGGCGGGTGCTCGACGCCCAATATTTCGGCCTGGCCCAACGCCGCCGCCGTGTGTTCGTTGTCGCGGGTGCTGGAGACCGGGCCGATCCCGTCGAGGTACTATTTGAGCGCGAAAGCGTGCGCCGGGATTATTCGCCGCGCCGCCAACCGGAACAAGGTCTTGCCGGAACCCTTGCGGGCGGCGCTCGCCGCCGTGGCGGCTTCAGTCTCGACGACCTGCCCGTCGCTTTCGGCGGTAACAACACCTCCGGTCCCATCGACGTCGCCACCGCACTGAATGCCTGCGCCTCGGCCAGCGGGCGGATGGACTTCGAGACCGAGACCTTCGTCACCCATTCCCTGCGCGGCGAGGGCTTCGACGCCTCGGAGGACGGAACCGGGCGCGGCACCCCGCTGGTGCCGGTCGCCTTCGACTGCAAGGCCGCCACCCCGGTTGCCGGCGAGACCGTCGCGCCGACCTTGCGGGCGATGAATGCTGTTGGCCGCGACAATGCCGGTGGCCAGTTGGCTGTCCAGCACGGCTTGGCGGTGCGCCGCCTGACGCCGACCGAATGCGAGCGGCTCCAGGGGTTCCCGGACGACTACACCCGCATCTCCTGGCGCGGCCGCCCTGCGGATCGCTGTCCCGACGGCCCGCGCTATCGGGCGCTGGGCAACAGCATGGCGGTGCCGGTGATGGCCTGGATCGGCCGCCGCATCGAAGGAACCAGGTCGTGACCCGCAATCCCTATCGCATCGACGGCCCGGCGCTGGTGTCGTTCTCGGGCGGGCGGACATCGGGGTTCATGCTGCGCCAGATTCTCGACGCCCATGATGGTCGTCTGCCCGACGACGTCCATGTGGTGTTCTTTAACACCGGCCGCGAGTTCGAGCAGACGCTGCGCTTCGTCCACGAATGTGGGTCGCGGTGGTCTGTGCTGATCACCTGGCTGGAATACGATCCCGCCGAGCCGTTCGACACCGGCGTGGTGGGGTACAACAGCGCCAGCCGAGATGGGGAACCGTTCGCCAAGGTGATCCAGGCACGGGGTTTCCTGCCCAACCCGACCATGCGGCTCTGCACCCATTACCTGAAGGTCAAGCGCGGCATCGCCTACATGCGCGACCTGCTGGGCTACCCGGAATGGGTCAACGTCGTCGGCCTGCGCCATGACGAGCCCCGCCGGGTCGCCCGCCAGAAGGCCATGAACGAGGCCGGCAAGGAACGGTTCGAGACCATCCTGCCGCTGGATCAGGCGAAGGTCACCCGCCAGGACGTCTCCGCGTTCTGGAAGCGCCAGCCCTTCGATCTTGGCCTGCCCGACAATGACGGCAAGACACCGCTGGGCAATTGCGACCTGTGTTTCATGAAGGGCGCGGCGACCATCAAAGGCATCATGCGCCTGTTCCCGGATCGGGCCAAATGGTGGATCGACATGGAACGCAACGCCCCGGCGCTCGGCACCCTGACCAAGCCCGAGATGGCACTGTTCCGGGCCGACCGGCCCAGCTACCGCGAGATGCTCCGCTTCGTCCGCCGCCAGCGGGATTTCGAGGGCGGGCCATCCGATGACTGCCTGCCCTGCGACTGCACGGACTGACCATGCCCCATCCGCTTCCCGATACGGTCGAGCACTGGCCGATTGCCCGGCTGCGCCCGTATGACCGCAACGCGCGGACCCATTCGGACGGTCAGGTCGCCCAGATCGCCGCCAGCATCGTCGAGTTCGGCTGGACCAACCCGGTGCTGGCCGACAGCCAGGGCAACGTCATTGCCGGCCACGGTCGATTGGCAGCGGCCCAGCGGCTGGCGCTGGACACCGTGCCGGTGCTGGTGCTCGACCACCTGACCGAGGCCCAGCGCCGCGCCTACGTGCTGGCCGACAACAAGCTGGCGCTCAACGCCGGCTGGGATGAGGAACTGCTGGCGGCGGAACTGCATGCGCTGAGTGGCGACGGCTTCGACCTGGGGCTGACCGGCTTTTCCGATGAGGAACTGGCCGACCTGATGGCCCCGCTCGACGACGTGCCGGAGGAAGATGCGGCTGATGCCGACGACGACGACACGGCCCCGGAGCCGCCCCGTGACCCGGTGTCGCGTCCTGGCGACCTCTGGCATTTTGGCGAGCATCGCCTGCTGTGCGGCGATTCCACCGACGCGGCTGCCATCGCCACGCTGATGGCGGGGGAAACGGCTGCGCTGGTGTTCACCTCGCCGCCCTACGGCCAGCAGCGGGACTATGCCTCCGGCGGTATCGCCGATTGGGACCGGCTGATGGAAGGCGTGTTCGCCGCCCTGCCGATGAAACCCGACGCCCAGGTGCTGGTCAATCTCGGCCTGATCCACCGCGAGGGGGAATGGGTGCCGTACTGGCACGGCTGGCTCGACGCGATGCGCGATGCCGGCTGGCGGCAGTTCGGCCTCTATGCCTGGGATCAGGGGCCGGGCCTGCCGGGCGACTGGGGTGGACGATTGGCGCCCGCCTTCGAACTGGTGTTCCACTTCAACAAGGTTTCGCGCCAGCCCAACAAGATCGTCCCGTGCGCCCATGCCGGGGAGAAACTCGGTGGCGGCGGATTGCGAGCCGCCGACGGCACCGTGCCGCGGAAGAGCGGCCAGGGCAACGCTATCCAGGATCACCGCATTCCCGACAGCGTGCTGCGGGTGACCCGCCACAAGGGCGCCATCGAAGGCGACGGCAGTCATCCGGCGGTGTTTCCGGTGGCGCTGCCGGACTTCGTCATGCGGGCCTATTCCGACGCGGGTGAACTGGTGTTCGAGCCGTTCAGCGGATCGGGCAGCACCATCATCGCCGGGCAGCGGTGCGGGCGGATCGTCCGCGCCATGGAACTGGCCCCCGCTTATTGCGACGTGGCGATCCTGCGCTGGCAGGCGCTGTTTCCTGAAATCCCGGTGACGCTGGCCGATGGCCGCCCGTATGCGGCGGTGGCGGCCGAGCGTGGAGTTGACCATGCTGGTTGAAGTGATCGAGAAATGGCCGCTCGACCGGCTGCTGCCCTATGCCGCCAACGCCCGCACCCATTCCGAATCCCAGGTGGCACAGCTTGCCGCCAGCATCGTCGAATTCGGCTTCAACGCTCCGATCCTGGTGGATGACAAGGGCGTGCTGATCGCCGGCCACGGTCGCCTGCTGGCCGCCCGCCATCTGGGGCTGACCGAGGTGCCGGTGATTCGGCTCGACCACCTCACCGACGCCCAGGCCCGCGCCTATCGCCTGGCCGACAACCAGTTGGCGCTGAATGCCGGCTGGGACGACGAATTGCTCGCCGCCGAACTGGCCCGCCTCCAGGAGGACGGATTCAGCCTCGACCTGATCGGCTTCTCCGACGAAGACCTGGACCGGCTGATGGCCGACACGGAAGCCGAGGGCGACGGTGTCGGTGAGGCCGGCGAAGACGAGATTCCCGAACCGCCCGCCGATCCGGTGACGCGACCGGGCGATCTGTGGATCCTGGGCCGTCACCGCCTGCTGTGCGGCGACAGCACGGTGGCCACCGACGTGGAACGCCTGCTGGCCGGCGCTACGCCCCACCTGATGGTGACCGATCCGCCCTATGGGGTCGAATACGATCCCACCTGGCGCAACGAGGCCGGGGTGTCGTCCACCGCCCGCACCGGCAAGGTGGCCAACGACGACCGTGCCGACTGGCGGGAAGCCTGGGCGCTGTTTCCCGGCGAGGTCGCCTATGTCTGGCACGCGGCGATCTTCGCCAAGGTGGTGGCCGAGAGCCTGGAGGCCAACGACTTCAAGGTCCGCGCCCAGATCATCTGGTCGAAGTCCCGGTTCGTCCTGGGCCGCGGCGATTACCACTGGCAGCACGAACCGTGCTGGTACGCGGTACGCAAGACCGGCACCGGCCATTGGCAGGGGGCGCGGGACCAGGCCACCGTCTGGGCCATCGGCAATAACGGCGATGAGGACGAGGCCACGGTTCACGGCACCCAAAAGCCGGTGGAATGCATGCGCCGCCCGATCCTCAACAACAGCGCCGAGGGCGACGGGGTGTACGAACCGTTCGCCGGCAGCGGCACCACGGTGATCGCCGCCGAGACCACGGGCCGCGTCTGCTTCGCCATGGAGCTGAACCCGGCCTATGCCGACGTGATCGTCGGCCGCTGGCAGAAGCTGACCGGGCAGAAGGCCGTGCTGGACGGCGATGGCCGCAGCTTCGAGGAGATCGTCGCCGGAAAGGCGGTCAGCGCCGGGTGATCCGGCGCAGGGAATGCTGGTACTTGGCGTCGGTGGGCTTCCAGTTCAGCGGCTGGCAGCCGAGGCGCAGGTCACGCTCCCAGAATTCGAGAATCTGCTGGTTGGAATAGCCCTTGCCCCGGAAGTATTCGAAGTCGGTCTGCGACCACTGCGGATGGGCCTTCAGAGCGGCGGTGGGGCGAACGGTCAAGGCCATGTTCACTTCGCCTCCTGGCCGGCTGCGTAGGCGGCTTCCAGAGCGGCCTTGATGCCCCAGACCGAAAGCTCGTGGAAGTCGAGGCGGTCGCTGTTGCGGGTCTCCAGGGTTTCCATGTCCAGGATGGTGGCAGCGATGTTCGCCAGGGCTTCGTCGCGGGTTTGCATCGTGGTGTCCCTCCGTTTTGGTGGACCCAGTAACGCTCTCCTGCGCAGGCTTATCAAGTCGATTACTCAATCATTTTCAATGGATTAGAGTGATGGCCCAATCCCGCCGCATGTCGTTGGCCGAGGCCATCGCCAACGTGATCATCGGCTACATTCTGGCGGTGGCGACGCAGGTGGCGGTGTTCCCGCTGTTCGGTATCCGCATCGCCATCTCGGACGATTTGGCCATCGGCGGGATCTTCGCCCTGGTGTCCCTGCTGCGCGGTTTCGTCCTACGGCGGGTCTTCGAGCGATTCCGGTGAGGGCTTGGATTCGGGCGCGCCCGAATCTACTGTTCGAAATCGCGTCCAAGAAAGGTTTCGTTAACCATGTCCAAGTCTGCCCTCTCGAAGTCCGTCCGCGAGGCCACCGGCTGCACCGTCGCCCAGGCCGATGCCGCCGTCGAGGCCATGCTGTCCACCATCATCGACGGTGTGAAGACCGATGGCAGCTTCCGCCTGATCGGCTTCGGCACCTTTGCCAAGGCCGAGCGCCCCGCGCGCCAGGGCCGCAATCCAAAGACCGGCGAGACCATCGACATTGCCGCCTCCACGAGCATCAAGTTCAGCACGGCAGCGGCTTTGAAGAAGTCGCTGTAAGTCATGGCGGTCAATCCCGAGCATGTGGCCCGTGCTGCGAATGACCTGATGGATCACTATGGTCGGGCCGCTCTCGATGAGGCCAAGACGCAGGTGGACCGCGCATCGAGGGCCGGTGATATGCCGGCCCTCGATCAAGCCCTGATGGTTCTGACCGAAATCGAGCGCCATCAGGGCAGTTCGTCCACGCCGGTGATGTAGGAATCGCCCTTGTTCCAAGACCCTTCGTCGAGTTCCCACTCGGTGTCGGCGCTGTCGTGCAGTTTCTCGAAGGCCGCCGTCTCGGCCTGTTCCGGCGTTGCCGCCTCGACCTCAACGACGGTGCTTTCGGTGACGTCGCGGGTGATGATCACGCTGTAGCGGGGCATGGGCGGCTCCTACTCGGCAATTTTGTAGGTGCGGCCCCGGATTTCATGCTTCTCGCTGGTGATCGTCAGGCCCAGCTTCTTCTTCAAGGCCCCGGCAATCGCCCCCCTGACGGTGTGTGCCGCCCAGCCAAACTCCGCAGCGATTTCGGCGATGCTGGCGCCCTCGGGCTGCCGCAGCATGGTGATCAGTGCCTCCTGCTTGGTGCCCTCGCGGGTCTTGCGCGGCGCGTTCGGGCCGTGGGCGCCCGTGGGCGGAGTTTCTGGCTGGTCGGCCATGTCAGTCGCCGGCACCTCTTCCGGCGCCCCGTCTGCGCCCGTGTCGCCAACAATGCCCAGGGCCGCGTAGGCTGCGGCGGTGGCGCGGAGCGTCAGCGGGGTGCCGTCTTCGTCCTCGCGCCAGACCGGGGCGCCGGGTTCGGCGGGGATTTCCTCGGCCAGTTCCTTCTTGATCAAGCTGCTCAGCACTATGTTGACCGCGCCGCCCTTCAGGGACGCGGTGATGGGCAGCAGAAAACCACCTTTGCGGGCGCAGGCGGTGGACAGGATGACGGCTTGGGCATCGGACAGCGACATGGTGGTTCCCTCCGGGATGCGACGCGGGCAATCCACGCCTGTACCACCCCGAGCCCCGCCGGGGAGACCCGGTCGGGGCGGCAGGGAAAGGCACCAATCAGGCGACGTCGGCCTGGATCTCGAAGTGGGTGACGAAGCCCGTCAGGTAGGGCCGCCCGTGGGGGATGCCGGTGTCGCGCGACGTGTTCCGGCTGATCCGCCAGCCCATCCAGCGGGCCACCGCCGCCTCGGTGGCCGTCGCCAGCGGCTGGCCGGCAAACAATCCGTTGGCGACGTCGTCGGCGAAGTGGCGTCCGCAGGTCGAGTCGAGGAAGTCCCGCACCGCCGCGTCGGGGCAGCCGGTGGCGGCCTGGATCGCGGGCATCGCCAAGCCCCAGGCCGCGGCGGAATCGGCGTGGTGGCGGATGGTTCCGAAGAAGCCCCAATCGGGGTTGTTGGTGGGCAGGGTGGACATGCTGGCCTCCTTTGTTCGTGGGACCATCAATCACTCTGCGGGCGGGACACATCAACCGGATAAGCCGGTTCCTTCATTGCTTTCTCAGGCGACTTCCGATCATGGGATTATCCGTCCGCGAATACGCCCGCAGGCGGGGCGTCAGCCATACCGCCGTGCGCAAGGCGGTGCAGACGGGGCGCATTCCGCAGGAGCCCGACGGCACCATCGACCCGGTCAAGGCCGACGCCGCCTGGGATGCCCGGACTGATCCGGCCCGGAAAGCGCCGTCAGCCCCGGTGGCTGCGATAGCCGCTCCGCCGCCGGTCGCCCCTAGTCCGAAGCCGACAGCATCGCCACCGCCACCCGCCGCCTCCGGCGCCACCTTCGCCCAGGCGCGGACCATGCATGAGGTGGCCAAGGCGCAGAAGGCACGGCTGCAGGTGGATCGCCTCAAGGAAGAGGTGGTCGACCGGGCGCGGGCCTCGGCCCTGGTGTTCAAGCTGGCCCGCCAGGAGCGCGATGCCTGGATCACCTGGCCGGCACGGGTCGCCGCCCAGATGGCGCTGGAGGCCGGGATCGACGCCCACACCATGCAGACCCTGCTGGAAACCTATGTGAGGGATCACCTTGGGGAACTCGCCGCCATCGAGCCGAATTTCCGGTGACACCCTGGGCTTCCGGGGATCGGAGATCCTGCTCCAGGCTTGGCGCGACGGATTGCGGCCCGATCCGCTGCTGACGGTGTCGGAATGGGCCGACCGGCACCGGGTCTTGTCCAGCCGCGCCTCCGCCGAGCCGGGCCGCTACCGCACGGCCCGCACGCCGTATTTGCGCGAGATCATGGATTGCCTGTCGCCGTCCCATCCCTGCCGGCGGGTGGTGTTCATGAAGGGCGCCCAGGTCGGCGCGACCGAAGCCGGCAACAACTTCCTCGGCTTCATCATCCACCATGCCCCCGGCCCAGTGCTGGCGGTGCAGCCCACCGTCGAGATGGCCAAGCGCAACTCGCGCCAGCGCATCGATACCCTGATTGACGAAAGCCCCATCTTGCGCGAGCGGGTCAAGCCGGCCCGCTCGCGCGACGCCGGCAACACCATGCTGTCGAAGGACTTTCCCGGCGGCACCCTGGTAATGACCGGGGCCAACAGCGCGGTGGGCCTGCGCTCTATGCCTGCCCGTTACCTGTTCCTCGACGAGGTCGATGCCTACCCGGCCTCGGCCGACGAGGAGGGCGACCCGGTGGCGCTGGCCTGTGCCCGCATGGCCACCTTCGCCCACCGCGCCAAGGCGTTCCTGGTCTCGACGCCGACCATTCGCGGGCTGTCGCGGATCGAGCGGGAATTCGAGGCATCCGACCAGCGCCGCTTCTTCGTGCCGTGCCCCCATTGCGGCGAAATGCAGTGGCTGAAGTTCGAGCGGCTGAAATGGGACAAGGGCCAACCCGCCTCAGTCCATTACCTGTGCGAGGCCTGCGACCAGCCGATCACCGAATCGGCCAAGGCCACCATGCTGGCGGCAGGCGTTTGGCGGGCCACAGCGGTGGCCGAGGATCCCGGCACCGTCGGCTTCCACATCTCGGCGCTCTATTCGCCGCCCGGCTGGCAGTCCTGGGAGAGCATCGCCCGTCTGTGGGAAGCGGCGCAGGGATCCGACGATGCACTGCGGGTGTTCCGCAACACCGTGCTGGGCGAAACCTGGGTCGAGAGCGGTGAAGCCCCCGACTGGCAGCGGCTCTACGACCGCCGCGAAACCTGGGCCAATGGCAGCGTGCCTGCCGGCGGGTTGTTCCTCACCGCCGGGGCCGACGTCCAGAAGGACCGCGTCGAGATCGACGTCTGGGCCTGGGGCCGCAATCTGGAAAGCTGGCTGGTCGATCACATCGTCATCGATAGCGGGCCGGAACATGCCGAAACCTGGACGGCGCTGGAGCGGGTGCTGGGCCAGACCTGGACCCATGCCAGCGGCGCAGCCCTCAAGATCGCCCGTCTGGCCATCGACAGCGGTTACGAATCCTCGGCGGTCTATACCTGGGGCCGCCGGATGGGCGTCGGCCAGGTCTCGCCCATCAAGGGCGTGGAGGGCTTCAACCGCTCCAGCCCGGTCTCCGGCCCCACCCTGGTCGATGCCACCGAGGGCGGCAAGAAGGTGCGCCGTGGTGCCCGCCTGTGGACGGTAGCGGTGTCCACCTTCAAGTCGGAGACCTACCGGTACCTGCGGCTCGAACGGCCCACCGACGAGGAACTGGCCGAGGGTGTCCGTTTCCCGGCCGGAACGGTGCATCTGCCATCGTGGGCGGATTCGGAGTGGTGCAAGCAATTCGTCGCCGAGCAACTGGTGACGGTCAAGAACCGCCGCGGCTTCTCCAAGCTGGAATGGCAGAAGCTGCGCGAGCGCAACGAGGCGTTGGATTGCCGGGTCTATGCCCGCGCCGCCGCCTGGATCGCCGGTGCCGACCGCTGGCCCGAGGCCAAATGGCGCGATCTGGAAGGGCAACTGGTCGTCGTCGCCAGCACCAGCGACCCCGAAGCCGGGCAGGTGCGCCGGATCGCCCGCCGTCCCCGGCGGATCATCAAGTTCAGCGGGATGCACTGATCATGACCCTCGACGAAATGAAGGCCGAACGCGAACGGGTGCTGGCGCGGCGCAATTCCCTGGTGGCCCGCGTCACCGTGGGCGACCGCACCGTCCAATACGACCTGACCCAGGCCAATCATGTTCTGGCCGATCTCGACCGCCGCATCGCCGTGCTGGAGGGCAAGAAGCCCCGCCGCCGGATTCTCGCCGTCGCCACCAAGGGGCTGTGATCATGCTGTCGGGACTGCGCAGGAGGATCGGCGCTCTGATCGGTGGCTTCGAGGCCGCCCAGGGCAGCCGCCGGCTCAAGGGCTTCCAGCCCAGCCGCGCCCACGTCAACACCCTGATCGCCGCCGCCGGCTCGGACATCACCGCCCGTGCCCGCTATCTGGTGCGCAACAACGGCTATGCCCTCAACGCCGCCGAAAGCTGGACCGGCAACGCTGTGGGCACCGGCATCAAGCCGTCGTCGCTGATCGCCGACAAGGATCTGAAGACCCGGGTGCAGCAGCTCTGGCTGGCCTGGACCGACGAGTCCGATGCCGAGGGGCTGACCGATTTTTATGGGCAGCAGCGCCGTGCTGCCCGTGAGGTGTTCATCGCCGGCGAGGTGTTCTTCCGCTTCCGTCCCCGCCGGCCGGAGGACGGGCTGGCGGTGCCACTGCAGCTTCAGATGCTGCCCTCCGAAATGCTGCCGCTGACCAGGACAGAAACCCTGCCCGGCGGCAACGTCATCCGCCAGGGGATCGAATTCGACCGCATCGGCCGCCGCGTCGCCTATCACTTCCTGCGCCGCCACCCCGGTGATCTCACCGATCCCGGCCTGGCGGGCGAGACGGTGCGGGTTCCGGCGTCCGAGATCATTCACGTCATCGACCCGGTGGAATCCGGCCAGCTTCGCGGCGTGTCGCGGCTGGCTCCGGCGGTGGTGAAGCTGTTCCTGCTCGACCAGTACGACGACGCAGAGTTGGAGCGCAAGAAGATCGCGGCCATGTACGCCATGTTCGTGACCTCGCCGGCCCCCGCCGACGTGATCGACGTGGTCGATGATGGTTCCGGCGACCGCATCGTCGAGGTGCAGCCCGGCCAGGTGGTGCCGCTGGAGCCGGGCGAGCAGATCCAGACCTCGGCCCCTGCCGATGTCGGCGGATCGTATGAGCCGTTCGAGTACCGCACCCTGCTGCAGATCTCCGCCGCCACCGGGGTGCCCTACGCCTACCTGTCCAACGACATGCTGAAGGCCAACTACTCCAACTCGCGCATGGCGCTGCTGGAGTTCCGCCGCCGGGTCGAGGCGTGGCAGCACTCGGTGATGGTCCATCAGATGTGCCGGGTGGTGTGGCAGCGCTGGATGGACGTGGCCGTGTTGTCCGGGGCGCTCGACATTCCCGGCTATGAGCGCAACCGCGCCAGCTTCATCGCCTGCTCCTGGCTGCCGCCGAAATGGGACTGGGTCGATCCGCTGAAAGACACCAAGGCCGAGATCGAGCAGATCGGTGCCGGCCTGAAAAGCCGCACCCAGGCCCTGGCCGAGCGCGGCTTCGACGCCGAGCAGGTGGATGCGGAGATCGCCGCCGACCGGGACCGGGAACAGCGGCTGGGGCTGGCCTTCGGGTCCGATCCGTCACCGCTCCTGCTGCCCCCACCGACACCGTAAGGACCGACATGCACGATCTGCCCCATCTCGCAGCCCGTCTGTACGGGACGCCGCTGCTGGTTGCCCGCAGCAAGCTGGATGTGATCCTTGGCGCCCTTACCCCTCGGTTGGCCGGGCAGCCTCTTTCCTTCGACGGTGAGGCAGCTTCGATCGGCGATGTCGTGGTCACCACCGACGGCATCGCCATCGTGCCGGTGATCGGCACCCTGGTGGCCCGCTCCGGATATCTGGGTGCCGCCAGCGGGTTGACCGCTTATTCCGACATCGCCGAAGCCATCGAGGCGGCGGCCACCGATCCCGGCATCCGCGCCATCCTGCTGGATGTGGATTCCTCCGGCGGCGAGGTGGGCGGTCTGTTTGATCTGGTCGACCACGTCCAGGCCATCCGGGCGCAATGCGGCAAGCCCATCTGGGCGGTAGCCGACGAGGCGGCGCTGTCGGCGGCCTACGCCATCGCCTGCACCGCCGACCGATTGTACGTCACCCAGACCGGGGAGGTTGGCTCCATCGGCGTGGTGGCGGTCCACCGCGACGAATCCGGGGCCGATGCCCAGGCCGGGCTGACCTGGAGCTTCGTTCATGCCGGAGCCTGCAAGGTGGACGGCAATCCCCACCAGCCGCTGTCCGACTCTGCCCGCGCCACGCTCCAGGCCGACGTGGATGCCCTTTATGGCCGGTTCGTCGATCTGGTCGCCAAGTGCCGCAAGAAGCCGCCCGAAGCGATCCGCGCCACCGAGGCGGCGGTCTATCGCGGCGACCAGGCTGTGGCCGCCGGGCTGGCCGACAAGGTCGGCACCCTGCGTGTCGCCCTGGCCGATCTCGGGGCCGTGCTGGCCCGACCCACCATTTCCCGCCCCATCGCCGCCCGAAAGGAAGTCCCGATGTCCGAATCCCAGGGGGAAATCCCCGTGATCGCTGCGGTGCCCCAGCCGCCCGCCCAGGCCAACGCCGATCTGGAGCAGCGCCTGCGCGCCGAATATGCCGAGATCAGCGCCGTCGCCGCCCAGGCCGCCCGCCTCGGCGTGACCATCGATCCCGCCGAGGCCATGGCCAAGGGCATCCGCCCCGAAGCCCTGCGCCGTTCGGTGCTGGATCAACTGGCCGAGCGTTCCGATGCCACCGACGTGGTGGCCGCTGCTCCGCCGTTCGCCACCCCCAAGACCGAAACCGAAAGCCCCATCGTCCGGCGTGCCCGCGAAGCCGCCTCCCGCAAATAAGGACTCATCGCCATGCCGACGTTGACCGCATCGCCCACCCTGGGTGACCTGCTGAAATTCGAGTGCAATCCCAGCTATGGCCGCGAGACCGTAACGATGAAGGCCGGCGCCAATTACCCGCTCGGCTCCGTGCTCGGCAAGATCACAGCCAGCGGCGAATACCGCCTGTCGCCCGCCGCCGAGGTGGTCGGGGACGAGGGGGCCGAAACCGCCATCGCCGTGCTGCTGGAAGCGGTGGACGCCACCGGCGCCGCCACCACCGGCCTGATCGCCGCCCGCGGCCCGGTCATCCTGGCCGAAGCTGCCCTGGTGTTCGACGCCTCGGTGGATCAGCCCGCCGAACGGGCCGCCAAGGTCACCCAGCTTTCTGCCCAGGGCCTCGTCGCCCGCGCCACCGTCTGAACGGAGTTCCTCTTCATGGTCGAGATTCTCAACCCCTTCGACGCGGGCGGCTATTCGCTCGCCGAGATGACCCAGGCCATCAACCTGCTGCCCAACCTTTACACCCGCCTCGGCCAGATGGGGCTGTTCCGCTTCGAAGGCGTCACCCAGCGATCGGTGATCATCGAGCAGGCCGAGGGTGTCCTCAACCTGCTGCCCACCGTGCCGCTGGGCGGCCCGGCCACCGTCGCCAATCGCGACAGCCGCGCCATGCGCTCGTTCACGGTGCCGTGGATCCCGCATGACGACGCCATTACGCCCCAGGACGTCCAGGGGGTGCGCGGCTTCGGCGTCGCCGATGCCGCCGACCCGCTGGCCACGGTGATGGAGCGCAAGCTCACCCGCATGCGGAGCAAGCACGCCCAGACCCGCGAGTTCATGGAGGTCAATGCGCTCAAGGGCATCGTCCGCGATGGCGCCGGCAGCACGTTGTACGACTACTTCGCCGAGTTCGGGCTCAATCGCCAGCAGGTGGATTTCGCCCTCGGTACCGCCGCCACCAACGTCCAGGGCAAGATCCGCGATGTCCTGCGCAAGGTGGAGACGGAACTCAAGGGCGAGACCATGACCGGCGTGCTGGCCCTGGTGAGCCCGGAGTTCTTCGACAAGCTGATCGGCCATGCCAGGGTCGAGACGGCCTACCAGTTCTTCTCGTCGGCCGGCGCCCAGCCGCTCAGGGAAGACGTGCGCCGCCGCTTCCCCTTCGCCGGCATGGTGTTCGAAGAGTACAACGCCACCGTCACCCTCTCCACGGGGCAGACGGAAACCCTGATCCCGGCCGGCGAAGGTATCGCTTTCCCGCTGGGCACCATGGACACCTTCGTCACCTATGGCGCCCCGGCCAACCTGATCGAGACGGTCAACACCCTGGGCGTGCCCATGTACGCCCGCCAGCTTGCCCGCATGGACGGCAGCGCCATCGACGTCAAAACCGAGGCGTCGATCCTGCCGGTCAACAAGCGGCCCCGCCTGGCGGTGCGGTTGTTCTCGGGCAACTGACCATGTCGGCCTTCGCCGACGCTCTGGACGACCTGTTCGCCGATCCCAACATCGCCGCCACCGTCAGCTACCAGGGCCGTCCCGTGCGTGCCCTGGTACTCCGACCCGATCGCGATCTCGAATTTTCCGACATCACCATTCAGACGGCGACGGCGGTGTTCGAGATCCGGCGGCGGGAGTTTCCAACTCCCCAGGCGGGGGATGTGATCGTCCATGACGGCGACAGCTTCGTCGTCCAGGGCGAACCCCGTCTGGATGCCGAGCGGTTGGTCTGGACCTTGAACACGAGACCGGCATGAAATCAAACGCTTTCATCGTATCCGGTTTCAATATCCGATGACGAACGCCGCATCGACATTGACTTCGTTTCCATACTGAAAAAATGCCGTGAGCCGATTCACTACACGGTCAAAGACCAGTGTCCGGTTGCCTTTCTTGTTATTCCGGATCTTTGGTACGATGATAATTAGATAATTGGCATGTGTGCAGATGTGGCACTTCCACAGGTCCAATAGATCCATGTTGTTCTCAAGCGTTTTTCCCCGTTCCACCTCGATCAGAATCCCTCCACCGTCCCGGTACGGTCGGAAATAGTCAGGTCGGAGGCTCTTGGTGCCATAAGCGGCGAATAGATCAGTCTGCTCAGATGAGAAGCCGAGGTGCTGTAAATGTGGCTTCAAAATAATTTGAATGGCATGGCTAGTTGCATCAACAACATTGGCTCTCGATATGTCGGAGAAAATTCCGGGTTGGGTCATGAATTCCACGATGCTGTCCGCAGCCGAATACGCTTCTGCATAGCTCAGGAGGTTCGGAAGATTCGTGTTGCTTAACACGCAAAACGCGGGGATTAGGTCACCCGAGGCATTTCCTGTCATGGTCTGCATAACGCGGTCGGCATAGACAAGATGCCCGCGTTCGGAACCATCAGCTACGCGGCACCAAGACTCGACACACAGGCAAGCCTCCGTCCCTTTTTCGTCGGAGAACCAGTATAGGAAGCCGCCATGCATGCCGGGGACAGCGAACCAAACCCTTTTTCCCTGTTCAAGTTCGGTAAGGCATTCCAGATCGGGCAATCTGATACACCCCTCCTCAATCAACCAATTGGCTCGACCGCGAATAAGCCGATGAAACTGACCTTGAATGCGGGATAACACGTCAGGGTCAATTTGGACCCGGCGTTCCGGTGCCAGTAGTTTCTCAATTTCCGCATGCCCCCGTCGCCGAGCAATCTCTTGGGCAGTTTCCCCATCCCGATTCTTCAAAGTGCGGGAGGCCCCGAGATCCAACAAACGCCGGATAACGGCGACTGGAGCGCCTGAGTAAGCTGCTTGATGCAGCGGGGTATAGTGAAAATTCCCGCCCGGTCGGATGGCGTTGATCAGTTCCGGCGATTCCCCGATCATGGTAAGGAGCTTGTTCCAATCGGCACTCTTGGCGGCATCGGCCAATTCGTGCCGCATGGCCAGCGCGTCAGCATTGGCGTTTTCCGGAACGCCCATGACGCCATCCCAGTACATTTGGTCGGACATCGTTCCCCTCCCGCGCCCCGTATTCTAGATGTTGGCTCGTGGGTTGGCGCAGTGCCGATGTCTGGTCACGATCAACAGCCTGAAGACAGCCTAAGGTCACTGGGAAGACGCGGCAACTTCCGCGTCATTAGGGACCGTCATCTCTAATGATTTTGCGGTCGCTGGTGTGGACCCTGGATACGAGACCGGCATGAAACTCGCGGCAGCCCTTTCCGGCGATCTGCGCAAGATCATGGCCGAGGAGGTCAAGGCCGCCGAGGATGCCGTCACCGCCGCCATGCGTCAGGCTGCGGACGGGCTGAAGGCCGACCTCCGCCGCCAGATCACCGAGGCGGGAATGGGCCAGCGCCTTGCCAACACCTGGCGGGCCGAGCATTATCCCAAGGGCCGCAATAGCATCAAGGCGGCGGGCTTCGTCTTCACCAAGGCCCCCACCATCATCCGCGCCTTCGACGAGGGGGCGGTGATCAAGTCCAGGCATGGCTTCTGGCTGGCGATCCCCACGCCCGCCGCCGGCACCGGCGCCCGAGGTCGGCGCATGACGCCCGGCCTGTGGGAACAGATGCACGGGAATCGGCTCCGCTTCATCTACCGCCGCGGCGCTCCCTCGTTGCTGGTGGCCGAGAACATGCGGGCACGCACCGGCAAACGGGGCGGGTTCGGCCATGGCAGTGCCTCGGCGTTGCGCACCGGACGCGGGTTGGCCACCGTGGTGATGTTCATCCTGGTGCTGCAGGTGAGCTTGAAGAAACGCCTGGACGTGAACGCCGCCGCCGAGCGGTGGGCCGATGCCCTGCCGGGGCTGATCGTGGGGAATTGGAGGTCCTGATGCCGTCCATCCGCGAACAGATTTTCACCGCCCTGCTGGCACGGCTGGAAACGGTCCCCGATGCGACGGCCAAGCGGGAAGCCCCATTGCCGGAGACAGTGCCCGCCGGTGGGCTGATCATCCTGCGCGACGGCGATCCTGGCGACCCGGAAGTGGTGCTGTCGCCCGTCACCTATCTCTGGGAACACCAAACCGAGATCGAGGTGATCCGCCAACGCGGCCAGGACGACGACAGTGCGGCATTGGACGCCTTGCTGGTGGCGGTGGGAATCGCTTTGGCGGCTGACCGTTCCCTCGGTGGTCTGGCTGAATGGCTGGACTGGGGCGCCCCCAAGACCTCGGGCCTCGCCATCGACGGGGCTGCTTCCTTACGCGGCGCCACGGTGCCCCTCACCATCCATTACAGCAGCCCCGATCCGTTGGGCTGATCCTTTCCAATCGGAGTTTCGACATGGGCAAAACGCGCGCTTACGGCGCCGATTGCGTGCTGCTGGCCGCCTTCGAGGCGGGCTACGGCGTGCTTCCGGCCAACGGCTACACCCGGCTGTCATTCACGGAATGCAGCCTGGGGGCCGAGCGCCCCCTGGGCTACGACCCGCTGCTAGGCCAGGGCCGCGATGCCCAGGATCCCTATTACGAGGCGGTCAAGGACGAGGGCGATGTCGGCGTGCCACTCGATGTGCGGGCGCTGGGGTTCTGGCTGAAGGGCCTGTTCGGCGCACCCGCCACCACGGGCGATACCGACACCGGTTTCACCCATGTGTTCACCTCGGGCGGCACCTTGCCCAGCCTGGCGCTGGAAATCGGCCACGCCAAGCTGGCCATCCCTAAGTTCTTCCGCCATGCCGGGGCCAAGCTGGACAAGCTGTCCTTCGATATGGCCCGCTCCGGCGCCGCCAATGCCACCGTCTCGGTGATCGCCCAGGGCGAGACCGAAACCGCCGCCCCCATCGACGCCGCCCCGGCGGCCTTTCCTCTGAAACGCTTTTCCCAGGGCAGCGGCACCATCCGGATCGGCGGCGGCCAACTGGCCAACGTGGTCGGCGGCAAGCTGTCCTTCTCCAACAATCTGGAGCGGGTCGAGACCATCCGCGCCGACGGCCTGATCGACGGCGTCGACGAGACCGAGGCCACCGCCGAAGGCTCGGTGGACATCCGTTTCGGCACCGATACCACGCTCACCGCCGCCATCGCCGCCGAAAGCCCGGTGGAGATGGAATACGGCTTCACCATTCCCGCTGCCGGAGGCGGCAATTCAACAACGTCGCCCTTTGCCCTGACCTTCCATCTGCCCCGCGTCTTCCTGCCCAAGAAGAAGCAGGAGATCAAAGGCCCCGGCGGTATCCAGGCCAGCTACGACTGGCGGGCCGCCCGCGATCCGGTGGCCGGGTATCTGCTCCGCGTCACCCTGGTCAACGACGTGGCGGGGTACGGGCCATGATCCGCCTGACCATCCCCAAGGAACCCTACTGGATCGATCTGCCCCATGGCGTGCGGGTGTTCGTCCGCCCCCTGACCACGGCAGTCTACGAGGCTGCCCGGGCAAGGGGGTGGCGCATGGCCCGCGCCATTGCCGCCGAACATGCGGATCTCAAGGCGGCCGGGGCCGACATCACCGGCCTGCCGGACCTGTCCGACGAGGACGCCCTGGCCGGGCTGTCGCAGATGCTGTTCGCCCAAGGTCTGGCCCGCTCGGCCATCACCAAATGGGAGGGTGTGCTGGGGGCTGACGATCAGGCCGCCGAGATCTCCGACGCCGCTATCGCCGAGTTGATGCAGCTTCCCCGCATGGCCGAGTCCTTCGTCGTCCAATACACCGAAACCCACGAAGCGGTCATCGCCGAGGGAAACGTCTCCAGGCCCGCGCCGAATGGCACTTCGGCGGCGGGCCGGACTACTGCCGAGGCTGCGGTGGAAACTGCGACTGCCCCTACGACACCAACGCCCCCCTGACCGAAGCGGGCTGGCAGGCCTGGGAATTGCTGACCGGGGCCATCGGCGCCATTCGCATTGGCCCGCGTGGCGGCATCACCGGCCTCGACCTTCCCGCCCTGCTGATCCAGGCCGAGGCCCTGGGTTACGACCAGCCCCTGGTGGCGCGGCTGCTGCCCTTCGCCGAGCGGGGCATGGTGGCAGGGGCTGCGAAGATGCACACCGAGACCTGATTCATGGCCACCAAATCCGTCTCCATCCGCCTGTCCCTGCAGGACGGCGAAACCGTTCGTCGTGCCCTGCTGAAGCTGGGCGAGGACGGGCAGAAGGCGCTGGCCCGGATCGAAGGGGCGGCGCAGCCCGCGTCCAAGTCGCTGCTGGCCATCAACGCCGCCAGCCAGGATATCCAGGGCGGCATGGCGGCTTTCGCCTCGCGGCTCGGCCCCATCGGTTCGGTGATGATGGCGCTGGGGCCAGCTGGGCTGGCGGCAGGTGCGGCCATCGGCCTGTTCGGCAAGGCGATGGTCGACTCCACCGTCAAGATGGAGACCCTGGAAGCGCGGCTGAAGGGTCTGGTCGGCACTGCGGCCCTGGCCGAAACCACCAGCTATCTCTACGCCCAGGCCCAGAAGACCGGCACCGCCCTCGAGACGGTGATCGACGCCTATTCCCGGCTGGCGGCGCTGCAGAAGGCGGGGATCATCACCACCGGCGAATCCCGCGCTCTGCTGGAGGGCTTCCAGGCCACCGCCATCGCGCTGGGCGCCTCGTCCGGGCAGTTGGAGCAGTCGCTGTTCGGCCTCGCCCAGGGTCTGTCCTCGGGCACGCTCCGCGCCGAGGAGCTGAACCAGGTGGTCGAGCCCATGCCCGGCCTGCTGCAGGCTCTGGACCGGGCAGCCAATCTGCCATCGGGCGGCTTCCGCCAGATGGTGGCCCAGGGCAAGGTGACGGCGGACATGTTCCGCGACACCCTGATCAAGGCGCTGAAGAGCTTCGACGCCGCCGCCAGCGACAGCGCCGACACCAGCGAGCGGTCGTTCCAGCGGCTGTCCAACGCCTGGACCAACTTCACCAACGCGCCGTGGCTGCGCAAGGTGCTGTCCGGCGCTGCCAATGCCGGGACCTTCCTGCTGGAGGACGCCACGCCGGGGGACGGCAGCCTCGCCGCCCAGTTGAAGGCAGTTGAGGCCCGCATCGCCCAGGCCTCCAGCGGTTCTGCCATGGGCAAGCCGCTGGCCACCGGCTATCGCGGCACCACCACGTCGCTGCAGTTGGACAACCAGGAACTGGTCAAGCTGCGCGCCGAGCGCCAGCGCCTCCTCGATGAGATCGCCCAGGCCGACCGGCGGGCGGCCGAGGAGGAGGTCCGGGCCAAGGCCGAGCGCGACCGGGTCCGGGCAGGGCAGCGCGAGCCGGCCTATGTGGAGAAGCTGTCCGACCTGAAGTTCGAGGTGGAATGGCAGGAGCGCCTCAACGCCGCTCGCGCCGCCGGCAACGCCGAGTTCGCCCGCACCAAGGCCCAGTACGATGCCGCCAAGGGCTTCCGCCAGCTTGAGAAGGATCTGTTCCAGCAGGGTGGTGTCTACCGCACCCCGGCCAAGGAACAGGAAATCCGCGACCTGCTGGCGCGCGAGGCCCAGGCCAAGGGAACGGGCGAAATGTCCGCCCAGGCCCAGGCCGAGGTACTGGGGCTGGAGCTTCAGGCCCGTGGCCAGGAGCGCCTTGCCCTGGCCGCCCGCGAGGGTGGTCGCGCCCAGATCGACGCCGCCCGCGCCGCCAAGGTGCTGGAATTCGCCTTCAAGAACGGCGGTGTCGCCGTCGCCGCCTACGACCAAGCGCTGCGGCGCATCGACGACGCCAAGCTGCTGGAGCAGAAGAACGGCTTGCTCCGCTCGCTGGAGCAGGAATCCGCCGCCAACGACCGCCTTGCCGACGCGGCGCGGGGATCGGTGGCCGACACCCTGTTGGCGGAGCGCACCAACTGGCTGGCAGAGCAGGCCTCCAAGGGGCTGACCGACGCCAACGGTGACCTGGCCCGCTCTTACGATCAGGTGCAGAAATCCCGCGCCGAAAGCGAGGCCGCCCGTGCCATCGCCGATCTGGAGCGCGAGATCGATGCCCAGAGGCGGCTGGCCGAGGCGGTGCGCAGCGGCGACCGCGCCCGGGTCCGCGACGTCACCATCGACACCGACGTGGCCCGCTTTGCCCGCAGCCGCAAGCTGGCCGAGGACGATCCCAAGGTCGACGAATACCGGTCGGCCCGGTCACGCCAGTATGCCGAGGCGGTCAAGGACGAGGCCCAGCAGACCAATCTGGCCTACGACGCCACCCTGCGGTTCAGGGACGAGCTGGCCAAGCTCAACGAACAGCGGGCCAGTGGCGCCTTGTCGGAGGAAGCCTACGCCCGCCGCTATCAGGAACTGGAGCAGGACAAACTGGCGGCCAGCCGGGAATGGCAGGACGGCGCCATCCGAGCTGTGCGGGCCTATGTGGATGAGGCCACCAATGCCGCCGCCTCGGCCGAGCGCGCCATGAACGGCATGCTGAAATCGTCCGAGGATGCCTTCGTCCAGTGGGCGACCACCGGCAAGCTGGCGGCGGGCGACCTGTTCAACACCCTGGCCGAGGAGGCACTGCGCGCCGCCTGGCGCATGGCAGTAGTGGCGCCCTTGTTCGGCGGAGCCAGCGGCGGCCTGTTCGGCGGCCTGATCGCCGGCATCGGCAGCTTCTTCTCCGGCGGGGGCGCCAGCAGCGGCGGCTCGGTCCCGGTGCCCGACACCGGCGCCTTCGCCATCGCCCATACCGGTGGCCTGGTCGGCCTCGACCGCCTCCAGACCCGCTCGTACAACCCCGCCGTCTTCGCCAATGCGCCCAAGTATCACGGTGGCGGTTTGGTAGCCGGCGAACGCCCCATCGTTGCCCGCGTCGGCGAGGGCGTGTTCACGCCGCGGCAGATGGACAATGCCGACCGCCTGCTGGGCGCGGCCCTGTCCCGGCCGGCAGCAGCGGTCAACGTGCAGGTCACCGTCCATAACAATGCCGCCGGCACCGAGGCCAAGGCCCAGTGGTCGCAGGGAGCGGACGGCAACGTCCAGGTCGATGTCTTCGTCGAGGAAATCGAGAACCGCCTCAACCGCCGCATCGGCCGCGGCGAGGGCATGGCGCCGGTGCTGGAGCATCGCTATGGCCTCAATCCGGCGGCCGGAGCCTACCGATGACCACCACCATCTCCTGGCCCGCCCGGCTGCCGCGTCCCACCTATGACGGTTACGCCCTCGAACCCCAGGACGCCACCTCGCGCACCGACATGGAGGCGGGGCCGGCGCGGCAGCGGCGCCGCTTCACCGGCACGCCCACCCGCATCCCGGTGCGCTGGCGGATGTCCCAGATCGAGTTTGCCACCTTCGAGGCATGGTTCCGCCTCAAGCTGGCCGACGGTGCCGAATGGTTCGCGGTCGACCTGCTGAGCGGGATCGGCGTCGCCGGTCACGAGGCTCGCTTTCCTGGCCAGAGCGGCAGCCCCTACCGGGCGGTGCCCGGCCGGAGCGGCTCCTGGATCGTCACCTCGGTGCTGGAAATTCGCGAGCGCCCCATGTTCGACGAGGGAGCGCTGGACATCCTGCTGGCCGAGGACGTGGTCGCTCTCTTCGCCAACATCCAGACCCTCCATACCACCCTGCATGTCGGCTTGTCCGTCAGCATTCGCTGGTGATCGCCCATGACCCTGCAAACCAATCTCGCCGCTGCCGTCGCCCAGGTGACCGCGGACAGCACCCTGCTGCACAAGGTGGTGCATGGCCCCGCCAGTGGAACCGAGTGCCAGGTCGTCACCGAGGGCGGGGTCGTCAAGACGGTGGCCAAGGCCATCGCCGATATCGACACCCAGCTTCAGTCCGGTCTGGAAACGCTGGACCAGAAGGTTGCCGCGGCGGCGGCCAGCGCGGCTGTCGCCGTCCGCAGCGCCGATACGGCGGCGACGAGCGAGGCGGCTATCGCGGCCAATGCTCAGGCCGCCAGCCTGTCGGAAACAAATGCCGCCGCCAGTGCATTATCCGCATCTGGCAGTGCCGCCGCAGCCAATACCAGCGCGGACGTGGCGCAGGCTTCCCGGCAAGCGGCGGAAAACGCCGCCGCCCAGGCGGAGCAGTCCCGGATCGCCACCACGGCGGCGGAGGCCGTCACTTCGCAGGCAGCGACGGATGCCGGTGCTTCGGCAGCGGCGGCCAATGCCTCGGCCATCGCGGCTGGTGCCAGCGAAACTACCGCCCAGGCGAGCGCGGAGGCGGCGGGTCTGTCCGAACAGCAAGCGGCCGAATCCTCGGCTGTGGCAGTAGCCGCCGAGGCCAGTGCCTCCGCGTCGGCGGCCCAGGCCCGCGCCTCGGAAGCCGCCGCCGCAGGCTCGGCCACGGCGGCGGCGCAGTCGGAGGCCATGAGCACCATTCGGGCCGGACAAGCCGAGAGCTTCGCCGTCGCGGCCGAAGCGGCGGCCACCATCGTCGCCGAGGCGACGGGGCTGGATCTGCCGACGCTGATCGTTTCCGCCCGCAGGGGCTCGGACTACCGGACGCTCGGCATCGAACTGTTCTGAAGGGAAGGCCCATGACCACCCTTGCCCATTACCTGACGGTCAAGGCCGCCCAGGACAACGCCTTCGCCACCATCTCGGCCAAGCTCGACGACCCCAACCTGCGGATGGACGATTTCGCCCTGATGGTGAAGGCCATCGAGCTGATCGAGACCGTCCAGGACACGGATTCCTTCAATGCCCTGCTGCGCAAGGTGGTCGCCAAGGCTGCCGGGTTTTACGCCCCGAACTTAAGCGGCGAGGACATCCTCATGCTCACCCGGGCCTCCCGGCTGGGCGACATCCCCCATGGCGGGGAAGAGCGATGGCAACTGCTCAATCGCGACGACCGGAACATGGATGTCACCGGCGCCGTGATGGTCGGTGAACGAAGCCTGGAATCCTTCGGCGATTGCGTCCTCGAAACCTTCTACGCGGAGACCTGATTCCATGCCCCTGACCATCCCCCCGATCCCCAATGCCGCTCCCTTCGCGGCGTTCTCCGACAATGTCGGCATCTTCAGCAATTCCAAGGCCCGCGACATTCCGGCCCGGCTCAATGCCATCGCCCAGGCGCTGAAGGACCACATCAATACGCTCTGGCTGGCCACGGCCACCGGCTTCATCAATGGCACGGTGATCGCCGGCCTGAACGCCGCCATCGCCAAGATCGAGACCTTCTCCAACGGGATCGAAACCCGCATCAACGATCAGATGGCCGAATTTCAGGTCAATCTTGCCAGTTACCTGGGCACCGGCGCCGGCTATTCGGTCAATGCCGCCAATGCCGCCCTGTTCACCGGGGCCATCGTCGCGGGCGATGTCGTCTACGACGTTGCCGGTCGGGCGGTCTCCATCCGCCAGGGGCCGCGCCTGATCAGCGGCATCACCTACAACGACGACGGCACCATGGCGGGCTACGCCGAAGAGCTGACCCTCGGCGGCATCACCTATTCCCGCGCCTTCACCTTCAGCTACACGCCCGACGGCCAACTCGCCGCCGTTACGGAGGTTTGACGATGGATATCCTGACCTTCAACGCGCTGAAACAGCACCAGCGCCACCTTGATCGCGATCTTCTCGATCCCTGGAAGCGCCCGGCCTTCGCCGTGGTGACCATGAGCAGTTCGGCGCCCTGGGGCACGGTGGTCTACAACCACTACCTCCAGGAGCTTTGCCGCCAGCACTACAATGACAGCGGCTACATGCAGGGCAGCACCAGCAGCATGGGCACCGAGTTCTTCAACAACTGGTATTCCTACGGCCAGACCAACTCCAACATCAGCTCGACCGACACCTCCTATGGTGACGGCACCGCCCGCTGCGGTCATCTCGGCCATATCGCCCTTGGCGTTGGCCCCGACGGCTCGATGATCGGCCGCCCCAGCCCCTATGCCGGCACGGCGCTGAGGAATGTCGGTGTCTGGGTCAACAACAAGACCAACAAGAACCTCGCCCTGTTCATGGAGAACCAGTATGCGGGCGTGGCGCCGCGCGCCATCGCCCCTGGCCGCCTGACCGGCACCGAGGGTTGGCATCTGGCCTGGACCAACACCAAGTTCTACGCCCAGAACAATTTCGGCACCTACAACAAGTACGGGATGATCGGCTACAACGAGAAAACCGGCACGCTGGTCATCAACGAGAACAGGAATGGCGGCACCTCCATGCGGCTGCACGTCTATTCCAACGTCCCGCCGTTCGACATCGCCGCCAGCAACCGCCACGCCTGGTTCAATGGCCTCGACGAGACCAAGCACACCGTCTACGACTGGACGGCCAATTCGGCGGGGTACGCCGAGAGCCTGTATCGCGGCATCGTCATTCCCTGCGACGACGGCAAGATCATCATCGTGCGGATGGAACCCAGCAATTACTGCATGCTGGACCGCTTCACGCCGAACGGCGCCGGGGGCTACACCAAGGAAGCCACCCACACCCTGAGCACGACCACCACCTACGGCATGGAATCCGGGGATCGCAACGGCATCCGCTTCCAGATCTCCAACGACGGCAAATACGTCATCTGCTACCAGCCCTATTACTACTATGGCGCTGGCGCCGAGGTGTTCCTGATCCGGGTGTCGGACGGGAAGTACGCCTTCCTGCAATACCAAGATTCCAGCTATGGGCGGTCGTTCGCGCCCATCCGCGATAGCGACTTCATGGTCTCGTACAGCCCGAATTCGGACAGCGGCTACGGCATCTACATGTCGCACATCGACACCCGGACGGTGTTCCAGGCCATCGCCGACAAGGGCGACATGAGCTCCAAGGTGCCGGGCTTCAACGTCTACATCTTCGACAGCGCCTATCACTCGACCAACTACCCCTACATCGTTCCGATCATCGGAGGGAATTGATCATGGCCGCCAAAATCAGCTTCCCCCACGGCAATGACTGGGGCGTCATCGGTCCCGAGGGCGACCACGATCTGCCGGTGGACTCGACCTTGGGCCACCGCTTCCATCTCGTCGACGGCGAGGTCGTCGACCGCTATGACGGCGCCACCGACGACGAGGTCCGCGAGATTGATGCCGCGCGCGTCGTCGAGCGGCAGGCCGAGGAACTCCAGGCGGCCAGAACCGCCCTGGTTCGACGGGTCAAAGGGGAAGCGGCGCAGAGGATCGCCGCTCTCGACTGGAAGGTCGAACGCGCCCGCGAGCGGGATGCCCTGAACGGCACGACGACCCTCCAGGACGTCTATACCGAGCGCGAGCTCATTCGGATGGCGAGCAACGAGGCCGAAGCCGCCATCGCCAAACTCGCCTCCCCGGAAGAGATCCTGGCCTTCTCCTGGTAGGGAACGATCCGTCATGACTGAACAATCACCCGAGGTCTGGGCCGGCGTCGCCACCCAGTATGTCGGCGCCTGGGGCAGTGCCGCACCCGTCGTCCAAATCGCTGCCATCATCGCCGTGGTGATCGTGGTGGCGATCCTGGCCTGGGCTTGGTCGCGGCGGCGGGAACTGCCGGAGTCCTCCGGTGTCCCTGTCGAAGCCTTTGCCCATGTGGTCGAGGAGCAGGCTCGCCAGACCGAGGCGCTACGCTCAGCGGTCGAAGGGCTGTCCGAGATCGTCCACCAGATCCGCCTGCTGCTGGAAGCCCGCACCCTGTGCCCCTATGGCGAGGACCGGCGGGATGCCTGATCCGCGCTTAAGCCAGGCGTTGCGCGAGGCCTATGCCGCCGCACCCGCCGACACCGTCATCCTGCACACCCTGGAAATCTGGCACCCGACCTTCACCGAACCGATCCGGGTGGTCCGCGACCATGCCGACCTCACCGCCCGGCTGGAGGCGGGGGCGGCGCGGGACGGGGGGCAAAGGGTCACCTTCATCGCGCTGACCTTCGATCTTGACCTGCCGCCGGTGGACACCGGGCCGGTCCCCGAGATCGCCGTCACCCTCGACAATGTCGGCCGCGAGCTCTCGGATGCGCTCGAGGCCGCCGCCATCAGCCAGGACCGGATCGAGGTCATCTATCGGCCCTTCCTCTCCACCGACCTGGAGGGGCCTCACATGGACCCGCCCATCACCCTGACTCTGGCCGAGGTCGAGGCCGACACCCTGCGTGTCACCTGCCGAGCCCGCATGCTCGACGCCGGCAACAAATCGTTCCCCTCCATCACCTATACCGCCCAGCGGTTTCCCGGTCTGGCGCGGTGAGGTGATTGCGGGCTGCCGCCCGCGCCCGCCTGGAGGATCGCCTCCAGACCTCCGTTCCATTCGAGGTGCTTAATGCATTGGGCTGCCGCCTATATCGGCCTGCCATGGTCCGCCCACGGCAGCGGGCCGGACGCGTTCAATTGCTGGGAATTCGTCCGGGTGGTGCAGGACCGCCACTTTGGCCGCGTCCTGCCCGACATCGCCAATCCCGAGGACATGCTGGCCATGGGGCGTACCTTCCGCGACCACCCGGAACGTCGGCGTTGGGCCAAAGTCGTCGATTCCCTGGAAGGCGATTGCGTCCTGCTGCGCCGGTCCCGCCATCCCATCCATGTCGGCATCTGGCTCGACGTCGATGGCGGCGGTGTCCTGCATTGCAGCCAGGAGTCCGGCGTGGTGTTCCAACGCCCCGACGCGCTCCGCCTCAACGGCTGGGCGGTCGAGGGCTTCTACCGGTATTCGCCGTGAGCGCGTCCGTTGTCATCGTCGCCAACCCGTTCGAGCCGGTGGCCAGCCGCTCGGTCCATGCCGTGGCCTCTGGAATCACCGTCGGAGCCTTGCTGCTCGACTGCGGCATCGGTGAGGACCGCTGGGACGATGGCCCGGAAATCCGCATCGGCGGGTCTTCGGTGCCGCCGGAGGTGTTCACCGTCCGCGTCATCGGCGAGGGCGACATCGTCTCGGTGATTCGCTGGCCGCAGGGAGGCGGCGGAGGAGGTGGGGGCGGCAAGAACCCCCTGCGGATCGTGCTGACCATCGCGGTGATGGTGGCCGCCATCTATCTCGGGCCAATGGCGGCGGTCGCCATGGGCTACACGGCCACCGGCACCGCCGCGGCGATGGCCACCGCCGGCATCGCCATGGTCGGCTCGGTGCTGATCAACACCGTGATCCCGGCGCCCAAGCCGTCGATGCCCTCGCTCAACTGGGGAGGCAGCGGCAGCGCGCCGGCTCCCAGTCCGACCTATTCGCTCCAGGCCCAGGGCAACCAGGGGCGACTGGGCCAGCCGATCCCGGTGATCTATGGCCGCCACCTGATCTTCCCCGACCTCGCCGCGGAGCCCTACCAGGATTACGTCGGCGGTGAGCAGTACCTGTATCAGCTCCATGTCATCGGCCAGGGCGAGTATGCGGTCGAACAGATCCGCAT
This sequence comes from Magnetospirillum sp. SS-4, assembly GCF_902729425.1. Taxonomy (GTDB): domain Bacteria; phylum Pseudomonadota; class Alphaproteobacteria; order Rhodospirillales; family Magnetospirillaceae; genus Phaeospirillum. The sequence goes on from NZ_CACVCH010000024.1 coordinate 113,079, forward strand.
CGAGGACACCCCCATCGCCTCCTTCGAGGAGGTGCAGACCCAGATCGTCCCGCCCGGTGGCGAGGTGACGCTGTTCGAGCCCGACGTCATCACCGCCGCCGAGATCGCCGGCCAGGAACTGGTCGCCCCCAATCTGGTGGCCTCCGGCGACGACGGATATATCGGCCCGTTCACCGCCAATCCGGTGGACACGTCCGCGGGGGCGCTGGGCATCGACGTGGTGATGCCGCGCGGCCTCTATTACGCCAATGACGGCGGCAGCCTCGATACCCGCACCGTCCAATGGCAGGTCGAGGTGCGCGCCATCGGTGCCGATGGCGAGGCTCTTGCCGGCTGGTTGGTGCTGGCGACCGAATCCCACACCGCCGCCACCAATACCGCCATCCGCCTGTCTTTCCGCTATGCGGTGCCGACCGGGCGCTACGAGGTCCGCCTCAGACGCCTCGACACCAAGGACACCGCCGAGCGGGCCGGGCATGAGTTCCGCTGGGCCGCGCTGCGCGCCTACCTTGTCGGCCAGCCCGATTTCGGCGCCGTTACCCTGCTGGCGGTAAAGATGCGGGCCACCGACAATCTGTCGCAACGATCCAGCCGCATGGTCAACGTCATCGCCACCCGCAAGCTGCCGGTGTGGTCGGCTGATGGCGGGTGGTCGGCACCCCAACCAACCCGCTCCATCGCCTGGGCCTTCGCCGACGCCTGCAAGGCGCAGTACGGCGGCAAGCTGGCTGATGCCCGCATCGACCTGAAGGCGCTGCTGGCCCTGGATGCCATCTGGACCGCCCGAGGCGACAGTTTCGACGCGGTGTTCGACACCAGCATGACGGTGTGGGAGGCGCTGACCCGTATCGCCCGCTGTGGCCGCGCCGTGCCCATTCAGCAGGGCGGCATTGTCCGCATCATCCGCGACCAGCCCCAGGCCATCCCCGTGGCGCTGTTCGGGCCGCGCAACATCGTCAAAGGCTCGTTCAAGATCAAATACGTCATGCCGGGCGAGGACACCGCCGACGCGGTGACGGTGGAGTATTTCTCGTCCCGCACCTGGAAGCCCGACGAGGTCACCGCCAAGCTGGACGATTCCTCCGGCGACAATCCGGCCAAGGTCAATCTGTTCGGCTGCACCGCCAAGGACCACGCCCAGCGGGAAGGCCTCTACATCGCCGCCAATAACCGCTACCGCCGCCGCCTTGTGACCTTCCGCACCGAGTTGGAAGGGATGATCCCCACCTATGGCGATCTCGTCGCCATCACCCACGACATGCCCCGCTGGGGGCAAGGCGGCGAGGTGATCGACTGGCGGGCCGAATCCGCCAAGCCGCCCTGGACGGGGGCGGTTCTGGTGCTGTCCGAACCGCTGACCTGGACCGAGGGCGCCAGCCATTACCTGGCGCTGCGCCGGCGCGACGGCAGCCTCGCCGGGCCGTTCCGGGTCGAGCCGGTGGCCGATGCGCCCACCATGGTGCGTCTCGCCGATCCCCTGACCGTCATCCCCTACACCGGCGGCTCCGAGGAGCGGACCTACTTCAGCTTCGGCCCCGGCCAGGCCTGGGCGCAAGCCGCCCGTGTCCTCGCCATCCGTCCCCGCGCCGAGCAGGTGGAGATCACCGCCGTCGCCGAAGATTCCCGCGTCCATATCAACTGACCGAGGTTCCCATGCTGTCTGTCGACATCCTGCGTGCCGCCCTGCCGGCGGCGCGGTCCACCGATATTGCCCGCTTCGCCACCCCTTTGACGGAGGCTTGCGCCGAATGGGGCATCGACACGCCGCTGCGATTGGCCGCTTTCCTCGCCCAGATCGCCCATGAGAGCGGGCAGTTGCGCCTTCTGGCAGAGAACCTGAACTACTCCGCCGAGGCGCTGCTGCGGATCTTTCCCCGCCACTTCGACGCAGGCCAAGCCGCCGCCTACGCCCGCCAGCCCGAACGCATCGGCTCCAGGGTCTACGCCAACCGCATGGGCAATGGCGACGAGGCCGGCGGCGACGGCTGGCGCTATCGCGGGCGGGGCCTGATCCAGGTGACCGGCCACGACAATTACGCCGCCTGCGGCACCGCCCTCGGCGTCGACCTGATCGCCCAGCCCGAGCTGCTGGAGCAGCCCGGTTCCGCCGCCCGCTCGGCCGGATGGTTCTGGCACCGCCACGATCTCAACCGCCTCGCCGACGCCCGCGACATCGCCACCATCACCCGGCGCATCAACGGCGGTCTCACCGGTCTCGACGACCGCAAGGCCTGCTACGCCCATGCCTGCGCTGCCCTGGAGGTCTCCCATGAACCTGCTTGATCTCCTCGGCGATGCCGCCGCCATCGCCGCCAACCCGGTCTCCGGTCTCGCCAAGGTGGCCTTGGACGTGGCTCCCGATATCGCCGGCCTGTTCGGTGACGATGCCGAGAAGGCGGTAGGCAAGCTGGCCGACACCGTCCGCGCCATCACCGGTACCGACGATCCCGACAAGGCCCGCGAAGCGCTGGCCGATCCCAACCTCGTCTTCCAGCTTCGCTCCCAAGCGCAAGTATTCGCTCACGAAGAGCGCATGCAGCAGATGGCCGGCGCCATCACCACGCTCACCGCCACCCTGGCCGACCGCCAGGACGCCCGCGCCCGCGACGCCGAGTTCATCAAGGCCGGGCGCAGTAATGTCCGCGCCAACGTCCTGCTGGTGACGGCGGGAGCAGGCATCGTCGGCGGCATCGCCTTCATGGTATTCGGCCACGTCGATGGCAACACCGCCGTCGGAGGCTGCATCATCTCGGTGGTGACCCTGCTGGCCGGCAAGTTCGCCACCGCCTTCGATTTCGAGTTCGGCGGATCGGCGGATTCCGAGCAGACCCGCACCCTGCTGGCGCAGGCGCCGCCTATCGGCAAATAGAACAGATCGAATTTCGCATTGACGCGGCCGACCGGGGGAAACCCTGGTCGGCCGCTTTTTTGCGTTCTGGTGGGCGCAGGGGATCTGCGCTTCCACCGCCCCTGTCACGCCAGCGCCTGACTGTTGAGGGCGATGCGCCACTGCCGACGACAGCTCATTCCACCGGCAGCCAAATCCTGAAACACTGTCAGAAAGCGCTTCCGTGCTGTCGGAGCATCCCAGGGGTCAATATCAACGTCGGGCGCGGGGCGACGGAAGCCGAAGACCTGTCGGGCCTCGGCTTCGGTAAAGCCAGCGAGATGAATGGCCTCGATGAAGGCGGCAAGCCTGTCGGCGCGGTCGATCATCTCTCGCCATTCCTGCGGCAACAGAGCCGGCAGCCCGAACGCCAAGTGAATGGTTCGGGCCAGGCGAGCCTCCAGTTCCACATAGGCGGGACCGATCGCTCTCTTGAACGGGGTGACCAGATCGGATGTCACGAATTCGGGACCGTCGTGAAGCAGGGCGGCAAGCAGGCAGGGGGCCGGCGCCGACGGCGTCTCTGTGGCGACCAATTCCGCGACCAGGATCGAATGCTGAGCGACAGAATAGCCGTGTTCGCCGTGAGTTTGGCCATTCCATCGGTTAAGGCGGGCCAACCCAAGGGCGATGTCGTCGATTTCGATGTCCAGCGGCGAGGGATCAATGATGTCAAGGCGCCGACCTGAGAGCATTCGTTGCCATGCACGGCCGCCGATTTCGCTCATTTCCAGCGCTTCTCCACCGTTCCGATGCGGCGCCCCATATTGTCCCGCAAGGCATAGCCTCCGGTGATGGCGTCGGGTTCAATGGTCTGAAGACGTTTGCCGGTCAGATCGCGAATGACCATTTCCTGGCCGTATCCGGGCTCGACGGTGCCCGTCCTGCGTCCATCGCCATCCCGGAGGATTTTCTGCCCGCCGATGCCGTCTTCCACGGTTCCAATCCTGCGGCCGGAGGCGTCTCGGCGCACCATGGCGCCGCCGATGCCCTGTTCGACCGTCCCGACGGTTCGGCCTCGCTGGTCGCGAACAATGAAATCGTCGGCCCGCGACGGCAAGGCGACCAGGATGGCGAGCAGCCAGAGACACCAACCACGCATCATGCATTCCGTCCCTCGGCCAGGGTCTCCACCACGGTCAACACTCGCATGGCGACGTCATGTTCCGGCCAGCGGGCCAGCCGAGCCAACCGGGCCGCTCGTTCCGCCGCCTCGGTCCTGGCGGCGCATCCGAACAGGGTGACCAGCCGCCGGGCGGCATGCTGTACCTCAATCTCGGGTATGGGTATGCGCGGCGTGATCATGGCCTCAGGCTGCCACGGGCGGGTGTCAGAAACGGTCATGTCGCCTGGTCTCCCCGCTCGTTTCCGCCAGTCTTGCCTCGAAGGGGGGCGAGTGATCGGCGTGTCGGTGCCAATTGGCCGCGTACTGCCCCGCCAGGGTCTCGTCGTGTAGGATAACAAGGTTTTCGGCGTTCCGGCTCTGGGCCGAGCGGGTGAAATTGAACGATCCCGTCACCACCGTGCTCCCATCGATCACCATCACCTTGTTGTGGGCGATGGCGTGGTCTCCATCGACCAGAATGTGAATTCCGGCGGCGGCAAGCTGTTGTGCCACAGCGCTGCCGGCCTTCTGCCCCAGCGCGCCACCGTCGAGGATCACGCTTATCGTGACCTGGCGGCGACGGGCGTCGGACAGCGCCTGGGCTATGGCGGGATTGGTGAAGCCATAGGCCTGAACCAGGACCTCGCGCCGGGCGGTGGCGAGCTCAGTCACAAGCATACCGGTGCAGTCTTCGCCCGGCGTGAAGCACACCTGGGCATCGCCGGCCCAGGCGGGTGGCATGATCAATAACGACAGTGCCAAAGCCCCACAGATCCGCATCGCAGCCGCCGGTTGATCTTGCCCACTTCATTTGACGGCCTGTCCGTGTCAGAATTGGACACGTTTCATGGACTGGGGGCGGCGGTGCGCTACGAGAAGGCCGACAACCTGCTGCAATTGGCGCTGGAGATGCAGGCGGCGCGCGGCGGCCTGTCGTTGAAGGATATCGAGGACAAATTCGGAATCGGCCGGCGCACCGCCATGCGCATGCGCGATGCGGTCCTGCGCAATTTCCCTCAGTGCGAGGAGGTGGAAACCGATGAGCGGATCAAGCGCTGGCGAATTCCGTCCGGCACCCTGGATCGCCTGATCATCTTCACCGCCGATGAACTGGCCGCGCTGGAGTCGGCCATCCGGCTGCTCGACCGCGACAACCGCGAGGACGAGGCGGCGAACCTCTCCACGCTTTCCGGCAAGCTGAGGGCGCTTCTGCGTCCCGACGTGGCCCGCAAGGTGGAGCCCGACCTGGAAGCCATGCTGGAGGCCGAGGGTCTGGCCATGCGTCCCGGACCGCGCCCGCGGATCAAGGTGTTCGTGGTCGAGGACCTGCGCGAGGCGATCACGGCCTGCCGCAAGGTCAAGATCCGGTATAAAAACCGCCACACCAAGCGGACCGCCGAGCGGCTGGTTCATCCCTACGGCTTCCTCCATGGTCACCGCAACTACCTGGTCGGCTGGCATGAGAACCCCAAGGCCAACAAGGTGGCCCTGTTTGCCCTTCCCAACGTTGAAGAGGTGGAGATCCTCGCCGAAACCTTCGTCCGCGATCCCGGCTTCGACCTCGCTGGCTTCGCCGCCCGCTCCTTCGGCCTGTTCCAGGAGGAGCCCTATTCGGTGGCCTGGCGCTTCGCTCCCGAAGCGGCCGAGGATGCCGCCGATTTCGTCTTCCACCCGACCCAGACCATGGAAAAGCAGCCCGACGGCTCGCTGATCGTCCGGTTTATCGCCGGCGGCGACCTGGAGATGGCCTGGCACCTCTACTGCTGGGGCGACAAGGTCGAAGTACTGGAGCCAGCGAAGTTGGCCGAGATGGTCAACGAAAGCCGGGTGGCGTGGGGGGCGCTGCCGTGAGAAGCGCACATGTGAGTCGCCGCTGATTTCGTGGCCAAAGCATGGGCCGTTGGGGGAATAAAAGTCCTAATCGCTGGGCAACCGCGGATGCCGACATGTGCCCGTGTTTGTCACCCAACTATTTTCTAATCACAAGGGTGAAGACGCTGCGTCGCTGGGTAGCTATAAGATTGAGAGCAAAATCCTTGGTGATCCAACGAATTTCGGCCGGGAGGCCAGATCAGTCACGATGGGCGCGATTCGGGGAGGGGGTCAGATGTCAGATGAAAACTGGATAGAGGAACTGGCGGTTAGGGCCGTCGAAATCGAAAAGCGGCACGCTCACGACCTGGTGAACGCGCAGACGGAACGCCGTCGCCGCATCCGGGATGCCGTCGACGAGGTGGCCGGGCAGATCATCGCCGCGTCCCAGGACGCGGACGCCCTGGCAAGCAACTGAAGGCGGGCGGGACATGAAGATCAAGAAGATCACCCTCTCGAACTTCCGCCAGTTCTACGGCGACCAGGACATCGAGATCTCCGACGACCCGGAGAAGAACGTCACCCTCATCCATGCCCAGAATGGCGTGGGTAAGACCACCATTCTGAACTCGGTCCTGTGGACCTTCTACAACCAGCCCACCAAGAAGTTCCTGGAGCCGGAGAAAATAATCAACTTCGCCTCCTACAAGGAAGGCAACCGGACCGCCTCGGTGGGCATCGAGTTCAGCCACGAGGGCACCGATTACCTGGCTCAACGGTTCCACCGCCAGGACCGCGGCTATCCCGAGCAGGTGTTCAAGGTCCACAAGATTATCAACGGCGACTACCAGGAGCTCCGCACCCCCGACCCGTTCGTGCAGTCGGTGATGCCCCAGGCCATGGCGCCGTACTTCTTCTTCGACGGCGAACATGCCGAGACCTTCAGCGCCACCCATAATCACAAGGAAGTGGCCAAGGCCATCCGCAATATCCTCGGCTGCAACATCGCAGAGTTGGCCATCGAGGATCTGACCTCCTGCGCCAAGAAGCTGGTGAAGGAAATCGCCGACATCCCCGACGCCAGCGACCTGAAGCAGGCCGAGCAGGAACTGAGTCGTCTGGAGACCAACGCTCAGCAGTTGGACCAGAAGATTGAGGTGCTGCAGGAACGTCGCACCACCTTCCAGGAGACGGTCGACGAACTCAGCCGCCAGCTGGCCTCCCTGCAGATCGTCGCCGCCAAGCAGCAGACCCGCGCCGCCAAGGAGAAGTCCCTCGCCGACGTCCGCAGGCGGATCGCGGATGCGCAGGTGTCCATCGTCAGCTGGGCAGGCCGCCCCGATACCCTGCGCCTGGTCGCGGAGAAGCTGTCCGGCTCGTCGCTCGATTTCATCGACGAGGAGACCCTGAAGGGCCGCATCCCCAGCCCGTACAACGAAACCTTCGTGAAGGGGCTCCTGCAGGCCCACAGCTGCATCTGCGGCCGCCATCTGCCCGAGGGCTCCGACGAGTTCAAGGCGGTGGCCAAACTCCTCGAGTCGGCTGGCAACGCCCTGGTGCTGAACCGGGTCGTGAAGGCCCGCTCCAAGTGCGAGGAGCTCCGCAAAGACAAGGAATCCTCGGTCCGCTACCTGCGCAAACTACAGGAGGAGATCGGCAGGTTGCGTCAGGACGAGCAGGACCTCGAGCAGGAAATCGCAGCCATCTCCAAGGAGATCGCCTCCATCGACGCGAGCGAGGTGAAGGAGAAGGAAGAGGCCCGGCGCAAGGCGCAGAACGAAATCCGCGCCATTACGGAGGCCATCGGCGCGGCCTTGCACCAGAAACGGAATGCAGACTCCGACTTCGCCGAGGCCAAGCGGCGCTACCAGAAATTATCAGGCGAGAATAATAGAGCCAGACCGCTCAAGGTGCGCCAGGAGCTGGCTGAGGCGGCGGCTGGGTTTCTGAGTAGTGAACTCAAGGGCCATGAAAACTCGGCCCGCATCCAAATTCAAAGTGAGGTGTCCAGGATCATCAAAGAGACCGCGCGGCGTGACTACAAATTTCGGCTCTCTCAAAATGATTATCGAATGGAGCTGCTGTTTGAAGATGGCAGCATGGTGCCGCGGAGCACCGGCGAGAGCCAGTTGCTGAGCCTGGCATTCATCGCGGCCCTGGTCCGCTACGCCAAGATGCGCAGCAATGCCAACGGCCGCATCCTCATCCCCGGCATCGTCGCCCCGCTGATCCTCGACTCGCCGTTCGGTCAGCTCGACGACGTCTACCGCGAGGCGACCGCCCGCTTCGTTCCCCTGCTCGCTGAGCAGGTCGTGGTGCTGGTTTCTCGTTCCCAGGGCGACGAGAACGTCCTGGGGGCCATGCGGGCCAAGGTCGGCGCCGAGTACGTGCTGACGGCCGAGAACACGGCGCCCCGCGGCGAAAAGCGGGAAGAGGTCATTGCCATCAACGGCCGGACCTACCCCCTGACCAGCTATGAATGTGCGGTCGACAAGACCCGTGTCCAGCAGGTGAAGTGATGCGCACCATCCGCCGAAGCAAGAAGTACGATGACCTGGTCTCGCGGCTGGCCGAGAAGCCGGTCAACGACCAGCAGAAGATCTTCCCAACCTACAAGGCGCTGATGTGCTTCGCCGCCTGCCTGGGCTACGATGCCGGCGAGGAAGGCGATGTCAGCGACCCAATCGACTTCGTCGACTCCCGCGTCATCGAACGTGATGCCGACTGCATGGATCTCATCTACCTCATCGCTCTGGCCAAGAGCCGGGACGCCAACATCCTCAAGGACGGCAGCGAAAGCGAGACCCAGTTGGCAAGCGCCTTCGAGCGGTTCTCCGAGGGCGGTCTTGGGGTGCTCCAGAAGTGGATGAACGAGACGCCGTCCGACGCCTACGGCCATGAGGCCATCATCGTTGCCATGCAGAAGTACGGCTACCTGCCCGCGCCGAATGCCAAAGCCTCCCAGGAGGAGCCGACGTTTTGAGCCTGGCAGCCCTCTCGCTGAAACCCGTCTACCGGTCGGGCCGGGACGATCTGGTCAAGGACTTCTACATCCCCTGCCTCAAGGCGTCGGTGAAGTACGACCGCGCGGTCGGCTTCTTTTCGGCCTCCATGCTGTCTCTGGCGGCCCAGGGCCTGAGCGCCCTGGTCGAACGCCAGGGCGCCATGCGCCTGATCGTCGGCGGCGCCCTGACCGAGGACGAAGCCGAAGCCGTGATGCGCGGCTACACCGAACGGGCCAAGACCGAGGCGGAAGAGCGCATTCACCAGGAGGTCCAGGCCCTCATCAAGGACATCTCGGACAGCCTGTTCGAATGCCGCCTGCATGCGCTGTCGAACCTCATTGCCTTCGGACGGCTCGACATCAAGGTCGCGCTGACCCGCAAAGGCATGTACCATGAGAAAATCGGTGTCTTTTACGACGGCGAGGGCAACTCGGTGGTCTTCGCCGGGTCGGCCAACGAGTCGCAGAGCGCGCTTTCGCCCGACTTCAACTTCGAGTCCATTTCGGTCTATCCGTCCTGGAAGGAATCCGTCCGCGACTACCACGACGAATTCTCCGGTGGCTTCCAATCTCTGTGGGACAACAACGAGAACCGGGCCATCGTCATCGACTTTCCAACCGCGGCCAAGGAAGAGCTGATCAAGTTCGCCACCTCCCGGGCCGGGATGGTGACACCCGACCTGGAATTGGCCATCTGGGACGAGATGCGGCGGAAATACGCGCCCAAGGAGGAGAGCAAGACGACCTCCTCGTTGCCCAGCCTCCCCACGGTCTACAAGGGACGTGAGTTCGACATACGGCGTCACCAACGCTTGGCACTGAACAAGTGGCAGGCGGCCGACTACCTCGGCATCCTCGCCCTGGCCACCGGCGCCGGTAAGACCGTCACCGCCATCTACGCCGCCACGAAGATGCTGATGACCAAGGGACGCTTGGCCCTGATCGTCGCTGTCCCGTATCAGAGCCTAGCCGAGCAGTGGGTCGAGGAAATGGCCCTGTTCGGCTGGCGCGCTATCCCCTGCTTCGGCGGCTGGCAGAACTGGCTGGAGAAGGCCAGCGAGCTGTCGATGTCCTTCCAGAGCGGCGGCATCCAGGCCCTGTCCTTCGTGGTCGTGAACGCCACCCTGACCTCGGACAAGTTCCAGGACGTGCTGAAGCGCCTGCCCAGCGAGGATTTGATGTGGGTGGGTGACGAGTGCCATCACCATGGCAGCGAGCGGCTAGCCAACAACATCCCCAAGCAGGCCCGCTACCGCCTGGGCCTGTCGGCGACACCGTTCGACTACATGTCGGAAACCCGAAATGAACGGGTCCAGGATTGCTACGGCTCGGTGGTCAGCACCTACGGCCTCAAGGAGGCCCTCGAGGACGACGTCCTCACGCCCTACGACTACCATGTCCATGTCGTCGAGTTGACGGACAAGGAGACCCAGGACTACATCGAGATCTCCAACAAGATCCGCAGCCTGATGCTCTCCGGCGCTGACGCCGAGGAGAGCCAGGCGCTGACGGCGGCCCTGATGCAGCGGGCCCGCATCCTGGGTTCGGCCTACAACAAGCTGGGGCTGCTGCGCGACCTGCTGGCCGAACGCGGCGTCGAGCCCATGACGCTGCTCTATTGCGGCGACGGCTCGGTGGAAGACGAGGACGAAGCCGAGTCCATGCGGCAGGTCGACGCCGTGTCCCTGCTGGTGCGGGAATACGGCTGGCGCACCAGCCACTTCACGGCCCATGAAAGCCGCAAGGAGCGTCAGGCGATCCTGGACAACTTCCGCCTCGGTATCATCGACGGCCTGGTGGCTATCCGATGCCTGGACGAAGGCGTCGACGTCCCGTCCTGCCGCACGGCCTACATCATGGCGAGCTCGCGCAATCCGCGGCAGTTCATACAACGCCGTGGCCGTATCCTGCGCCGGTCGTCTGGCAAGGACTTCGCCGTCATCCACGACTTCCTGGTCCGCGTGCCGAAGATGGGCGATGACAGCTATTCGCTGGAGCGCAGCCTCGTCAGCGCCGAGCTGAAGCGCGTCGCCGAGTTCGCTGGCCTAGCCCGCAATTTCACCCAGGTATTCGAGAAGGTGAAGCCGCTGCTGGCCGAGTATGACTTGTTGCACGAACTCATTGTCGGGTCATTGCAGCACCAAGATTAGAAAGACCTGATTATACCGAACTGCAGGAGCCGATATGACCGATCACGATGACGATGTCGATGTTCTGCCGACAAAGTCCTTATTCGTCGAGATGCTGACTCGGGACATCGGACTAAATAGGGCAATTATTGACTTGGTTGACAACAGCGTTGACGGAGCTCGACGCCTTCGCCCTGAACCGGATGCGGACCTCAGTGACCTTAAAATAGAAATTACAGTCAACGGCGATACATTCAAGATAAAGGACAATTGTGGCGGCATAGGAATAGACCTTGCCAAGCGATATGCTTTCAGAATTGGAAGGCCAAAGGACATGCCTTCGACTCCTAATTCCGTTGGTCAATTCGGCGTCGGGATGAAGCGAGCACTGTTTAAGTTCGGCAGACAGTTTAAGGTAATTTCTAAAAGCGCCGCTGATAGATTCATTCTGGATGTGGACGTCGATGTCTGGGAGGCCGACTCGACTCAGTGGCGCTTTAAGTTCACTGAGGCCGAAAGAGAGCTTGATATACCTGAGGATGAGACCGGAACAGAAATCATTGTGACGCGCTTGCGTAGCGCCACGGCATCATCCTTTGGGCTCACTACATTCCAGAACTCTTTGAGCCGGGAGATTGCATCAGCCCAGCAGCAATACATCGACAGAGGGTTGAAAATCGTATTTAACGGTACGCCATTACTTTCTTCTCCATGGACACTTCTCAAGGCAGAAGGCTTTGAGCCTGAGAAAATCGAAAAGGAGCTCCTGGTTAACGGAGCAAGGGTCCTGGTCAGGATTTTTGCCGGAGTCCAGGCCCCCAATCCCCGTCAAGCGGGCTGGTACATCTTCTGCAATGGGCGAATGGTGCTGGAAGCCGATCAGAATGCATTGACCGGCTGGGGCCGACTGGCTGAAACCGACGGGGTGGTTGCACCAAAATATCACAACCAGTTCGCAATGTTCCGTGGTTACGTTTTCTTTGATTCTGAGGATGCCTCTCTTCTCCCCTGGAATACCACCAAGACTGGTGTGGACGAGTTTTCAGAAATATACAAAGCAGTATTTCTCGATATGCTCGAACCGATGCGGCGTGTTCTCGATTTTCTGCGGCGCCTGGACGACGAAAAGGATTCGCCTGAACAAGAGCGCCCGCTCAACGATGCGATCAAGCGCGCGGCGCCTTTGCGTATCAGAGATATTTCCAGGAGCGGCCCATTTATCTATCCAGAGCGCGCAATCAAGAAAGGGCCCCCTTTGGTCTCTATCCAATACCGCAGACCAAGGGACCAGATTGAGGCGCTTCAAAACGCTCTTTCCGCTCGCTCAGCCCGCGAAGTCGGTGAAACAACTTTCGACTTGTATTATAGCCAGTTCTCGTCGGAGAGCTGAAGATGGCGAAGAGCTACAGGAAAATTGATTATCGGATTCGCCCGGCGAAATATGCTGAGCGAAATATGCTATGCGCCGCCTTCCAGAAGATTCGATTCGGGAGCATCGAAAGCTACCAATATATTGGGATGGGCTCCGTCTACTTCAGTGACTTCATCCTATTCCATCGGGCCCTCGGAATAAGCAGGATGATAAGCATTGAGAAGGAAGAAGGAGACCAACAGCGCTTCCTGGACAACCTTCCCTTCTCGTTCATCGAGATGAACTGGGGAACGACAACAACCCAGCTTCCAAACATAGATTTGTCACTGCGCAGTATCGCATGGCTAGACTACGATGGACGCTTGTCGAGATCGGTATTGGACGATGTCCGCAGCTTCGTGTCCCGCGCATGCAGTGGCAGCATCCTCATCGTGTCTGTTCAGTGCAATCCAGAGGGCTTCTCTCCGACAGAGCCGACCAAAAATGTCCAGGCGATCCGCGATGAACTTGGCGATCCATACGTCGAGATTAACCTAACCGATGCGGACCTACTTGGCTGGGGCACGGCTAAGGTTTTCAGAAAAGCAATTATAAATCAAATTGAAGAAGCTCTCGCACTTCGGAACAGCATGAGGCCAGACCCCCAAAAAATGTTGTTCCGGCAGATTTTCAACTTCCACTATGAAGATGGCGCAAAGATGATGACTGTTGGGGTCGCCCTATTTGACCGGGGGCAGCAGAACATTTTTGACCAATGCGGCTTTGCAGAGCTTGATTTTACTCGTAACGACGAGGCGGCTTTCCGTATCGACGTTCCGAAGTTGACCAGCCGCGAGCTCAAAAAGCTGGAGAGCCAGATGCCGTTAAAGGCTGGTACCGCTATAGACTATGGCTCAATGCCTGAAAGCGATGCCCACCAGTTCGCCAAGGTCTATCGGTATCTACCCAACTTCGTCGCGACTGATTTTTGAAGCTCGCAGACGGCAGGATTTATGCTGCTCCTGTCGCCTGCTGAACTCCGGCAATGGCCGCGAACGAAGCGATGCTGCGAATGTTGCGGTCGGTTGCCAGATAACCGATGCCGCGGTGGAGATGCAAGCGGAACTGGGTGGACACCGTCTCGTCATCGGTGTCCAGACCGTCCCTGAGGCACCGCTGGCGGATCAGGGCCGTGAGTAGCTCAGCATAGCGGCCGCCGAACACGCGCCAGGACATTTCGACGTTGCTGTCCGCCGCGATCTTCACCGGCGGCGGCACGGTGGCTTCGGCCAGCGACACGCAGAGCGCCCAACGGCAAAGCACGTTCCAGTGTTCGATGCCGGTGTGACGCTTCAGGCGGATCAGCTGCTCGCGGGCCTGGTACGACAGCTTGACGTGCTCAATGGCCATGGCGCGCCTCCCCGCCGAAGTAGCCTTCGCGAATGGTGGTGGACGCCAAGGTATCGTCGAACTCGAGCTCGTAGCTCCGCCCGATCCATGGCTTCAGGTTGTCGTAATAGCGGCCGAAGATCTCCTCGTCGGTCGACAGCAGGATGACTTGATGGCTGGCCTTGGGGAAGTAGCGGGTCAGCAGCAGTTCCCGGTGGGTCGAGTCCAGTCGGCCCAGCGGCGTGTCGATGACCGTCGGCAACGGCCGCCGCGACGTCCGCGCCAAGCCCCACAGGATGGCGACCGACAGCAGCTGGCGCTCGCCTGCCGAGAGGCGCTCGGGCGGCAGCACGTTGCCATTCTTGTCGTTGAGGTCCAGGGCGAAGGTGTCCGGGTCGATGCGGACGGTTTTGACCAAGCTGTCCTTGCGCAGGAGCTGTTTCAGGCTGTCGAGCACCAGGGTCTCGATGCGCTCCACATGGCGGCGCACGATCTCGCCGCGGAACTTGGCCAGGGTGTTCCGAACCTTCTCCGAGTAGCTGATGACGCGCATGGTCTCGCCGACGGCAACCTGCTCCTCGGCCGTCTCACGCCGCAGGCGCTCCAACTCGCGGGCTCGGCGGTCAATGTCCCGGTTGAGGGCTTCTTCCTCGGTCTCGGCCTTGCGCAGGTCGTTTTCCAGGGAGGCGACCTCGGCTAGCAGGTGCTCCCGCTGGGCGACAACGGCGGCCAGCGCATCGGCGGTCGGAATGGCCGCCACCGCGGCGGCGGCGTCCTCCATGCGGGCCAGCGCCGCGGACTCCTCGTCCAGCAGGGCGACAAGGTCCTTCTCGGTGCGCGGCAGCACTTCGGCGCGCAGTTCGGTAAGGATGGCGCGCGCCTCGGGACTCAAGGCGAAGACCGGCTGGACATAGGAGTTCTCGCGCTCCTCGATGTCCTGCTGCAAGTACCGCCTCAGCTTGGTGATGGTCCTTTCGCCGGTGCCCCAGGAGCCGAGCCGGTCGAGGATGTCCTGGTCGCGCTCTTTCAGGATGGTGGCGGCATCACGCATCAGCAGGGCCTTGGCCTCATGGGCGTCGGCGGCGGCGACCTCGGCCAACAGATCCTGGACGAGCAGCAAGGGCGCCGGTCCGGCAGCAAATTCACGCAGGTTCTTGGTCACCTCGACATGCTTGGCGCTGGTCCGGCTTTGCGCGGCCTCGAGCTCCGCCCGGCGCTCATACAAGGCACCGCCCTCCTGGCGGTACTTCTCCTCGCACTCATGCAGGCGCTTGCGCGACTGGTCGAGCTTGGTTCGCAAGCGAGCCTGTCGCTGATGGGAGGCACGGCGTTCCTGCTCGACCTCGTAGAACTCGTTCTCGAGAGCCGTGATGCGCTCGCGGTCGGTGGCGTCCTTGGTCTCCGTCCGCTTCCGGCGCTCGAGCAGCACTAGGTCGGCCGACAGCTTCTCCACCAGGTCCAGGCCCAGGAGGTTGTAGACGGCGGTGGCGATCATCCGCGCCGACGATTGCGGGTCGGCGTAGCCTTCGATCTTTTCGCCGTCATACAGGAACAGCGGAGCGATGCGGGACGGCAGGAATTCCTCGACCTGCTCGGCCCAGTTCTCGGTCAGCAGCGGTTCGAGGCGGCCGTTGACTATGACCTCCAGGCGCTCGGTGCAGCCTTTGCCGGTCTTGGCCCAGGAACGGTGGATTTGGAAACGGTTCTCCCGGCCCTCGCGCATGTGCCGGAAGGACAGCTCGACCGCCGCCTCGGGGATGTCGGCGCCGCGGCTGATGGTCTGCAGCAGGTACTCGTCGTAGGACAGGTTCTTGCGGCCCGAGCACTTGGCATGCGGCCCGTACAGGCACAGCTGCAGGGCATCCAGGATGGTCGTCTTGCCCGCGCCGTTCAGGCCGCCGAACAGCACCACCGGCCGGTCCGGGCAGGTGGGGGTCAGCACCACGGATTGGCGCCCCAGATAGGTGCCGACGTTGTGGAGGGTCAGTTTGTCGAGGAGCATTCTTCAGCGTCCTGCACGTCGGTCATTTCGTCGGGAAATTCATCGAAGGTCGCGTCCAGCGGAAGCTCGCCATCCTTGGCGCGCCGACGGGATACCGCGTGCGCGAAGGCGTCCTCCTCGCTCTCAAAGAAGCCCCGGCGGATTGCGTCCTCGATTTCGCGGAAAATACCCGATCGCTTCACCATGACCCGGTGCTTGCGTTCAATGGAGAGCAACTCGCGCACCAGCTGGAAATGCAGCAAGTCATCCCCGCACACGTCCTTGAGCACGCCCACGTCTGCCTCCGTGAGCATCATGGCGTCATCGACCCGGCCGCCGGGGTAGGACTGGCCGGTCTCCTCGAAGTAGATGCGCGGCAGGCTGTCCTCGATCTCGTGCTTCTCGACCACCCAGATGCGCCGGATTTCTTCCAGCTCCTCGATGGTGATGAGCTCGATTTCCTGCATGCCGACCGGTGCTGCGTCACGGGCTTCGTTCTGGGCGCGCAGCAGCTCGCGCAGCCAGTCCTCGCGCACCGCCTGCAGGTATGGGCCGTGGACCAGCTGCTCCTTGCCCTCATGGTCGACGTAAAGCTGCAGGCGGCCGTTCATACGGCGGAAGTCGCGCTTGTCTCGGTCCGGCGCATCCAGCAGGTCGCGGAGGCGTAGCAGCGGCCGCATCCACTCCTTGTCGGAGTCGTTGACTATCATGGCCTGCATGGACCGGTCCTTCTCGACCAGGGTGCAGACCCAGCAACCGAACCGGCTGTCTCCGCAGCTGGGGGTCGAGCTGTCGATGACCAGCGGGCACTCACCATCAGGGGACGCGCCCTGGTACAGGTTCATCAGCTGCTTGTTGCTGACGCCCCATGGATTGGGTACCTGATTCAGGAACATCCAGACGTCGTCGTTCGTCCAGGTCTCGATGGGGCTGAAAATGTAGGCGCTGGGCAGAGACTCATTGGGACTGAGGCGACTGCGCACCCGGCGCGACTCTGCCCGGTTCATCACGCGGGCGCGGGCCTGACTTTCCGCCCTCCGGGTACCAAGCACAACGATGGCCTCGCCGTTCTCGCGTACCATGGTGCTGATGAACTTGTTGGACGGGGCAATTTTCAGCCGCTCGGTGCACCAGCGGAACTTGGGGCGCGGCGCCGGATAGCCACGGCCAATCAGGTTGACCCAGAAGGAGTTGGCAGGGTCCGGGGTCAGCCGATGGACCGAGATGGGCAGGCCGGACTTGTCCGCAGCCACGCGCATGGTGTCCAGCGACCGAAGCACCCAGGCGGCGACCACCGGGTTCTCGACCAGGGTGTCGGTGCTGATGACGTGGACCTGCTTCTTGCGCTTGTGCTCCGGCATGGCCGCCAGGGTCATCCACACCAGCTGCAGGGTGGCGGTCGAATCCTTGCCGCCGCTGTAACCCACGACCCAGGGAATTTCATCGCTCTCGTAGAGCTCGGCGATCTCGTCCATCAAGGCCGCGACGGCCTTCTTGAGCCCAACCTCGGCGAATGCCGATGCGGGCCTGTTTTCACCGAACATAATCGCCTCTCCTGAAACCGTCCTCGAGCCGCTGTTCCTCCGGCGAGAGCGGGAGCGACAGATGCTGCTTAATAGCGTTCGTAGTCAAGATGACATTCTGCTCGGCCTTGGACACCCGGCCACCAATCAGAGCCCGCCCCTCCCAAAGGGTCGAGTTCTTCCGGTGCCAATCGATAGTCTCCAAAACTTTAAGGCGGGACTGCCAATCGTCTGGGTGGAGATGCATGAGGCAGTTGCCCATACGGCCCAGGGCCTGGAGAACGACGGCATGGGAGTGGATGAAGTCCTCACGGACCTCACCGGCGGAGATCATGCCCTGCCGGACCATCTCCCATTCCTTCATGTGCTTGGCCACCTCTTCCCAGTAGTCGGCGGCCAGTTTGGCCCGCACCTCGGCCCCTTCGAGGTCCACATTGGTCAGCAGGGCGGCCGTGGCCATGTAGATGGCGCTCAGGGTGAACAGGCGGCGTGACCGCGGCGACAGGTTCGTCTTTTCCATTTCGACCACGTCGCGGAAGACCGGCGACCGGGCCACGACCAGCTTGGCCAGTTTGGCCTTATCGTCGCGGTGGTCGTAGAGCACCCCCAGCGACCGGGACGGTCGCAGCGCGTGCCGGTTCAGGTCGGCAAACATCTGCTGGCAGCGCTCGAGCCCAAGGTCAAGGAAGAACACGACAGCGATGCTCTCATCGGCGATGGCAGGTTTCTCGCGAATTGCCATCTCGATAGCAGCCCGCCGATGCTGACCGTCGTTGATGACGAAGCGGGCATTCATCGGGACCTTCAAGATGCCGATGCTGCTGGCGTCGCCGCTGGACCCCAAGGGCTCGAACTTCACCTCGGCGTCGATGGAAGCGGTGATGGCGGAGAAGACATAGTCGTCGGGATTGTCGTTGATGTAGCGCGCCATTTCCGGCAAGCGGGCCTTGTTCAATTGGCGCTGCGCCCTCAATTCGGGCACCATTTCCGCCTCGTTGAACAGGAAAACCTTCGGCAGCAGCCGCAACGGACACATGGAGACATAGTATTCCCGCCGGGCCTGAACGCCGCGGATAGCCGGGAACACATACTCGAAACCAGTCATGGCACGCCTTGGGTATTAGCGAAGCTGCCGGAACGTGCTATACCAGCACCATGTTTGTCAACTTGGAAACATACAGCGGTGTCCAACATGACCAACCCGACGTATTTGGATTGCAACGCGACGACACCGCTGGCCCCCGAGGTCCGCGAAGAGATGATGCGGTTCTTCGATGTCGAATTCGGTAACCCCGGCAGCCGCACCCATGCATACGGCACCCGGGCCAAGGTCGCGGTGAACGAGGCGCGGCGACACATCGCCAGGGTGGTCGATGCCCAGCCCGAGGATGTGATCTTCACCAGCGGAGCGACCGAGAGCAACAACATCGCCATCTTCGGCCTGGCGCATCATGGCCGGAAGAAGGGCTTAACCCACATCGTCACCACGCAGATTGAGCACAAGGCCGTCCTGGAGCCGTGCCAGCGCCTGGGCGAGGACGGGTTCGAGGTGACCGTGGTGGCGCCCAACGAGCAGGGCTGGGTCGAGCCTGCGGCCATCGCGGCGGCTATCCGGCCGGAGACCTTGCTGGTCTCCGTGATGCAGGTGAACAACGAGACCGGCGTGGTGCAGCCTGTCGCCCAGATCGCCGAGGCGCTGGCCTGGCACGCCTGCTATTTCCACGTCGATGCCGCCCAGGGCTTCGGCAAGGAACTGGATGGTTTACGCTCGCCCCGCATCGACTTGATCAGCATCAGCGGCCACAAGGTCTACGCGCCCAAGGGCGTTGGCGCCCTCATTATGAAGCGCCGCCGCGGCACCCGGCCACCTCTGCGCCCCATCATGGTCGGCGGCGGCCAGGAAGCTGGCCTGCGGTCGGGCACGCTCCCGGCGCCGCTTATCGCGGCCCTGGGCAAGGCGGCCGAGGTGGCGCTGCGCGACCATGGAGCGCGGCGCAAGGCGTGCGAGGAATTCAAGGCCCGCGCCCTGGCGGCCCTGGAGCCGTTCGACATCCAGTTGAACGGTGACCCGGCGCGCACGCTGCCCAGCACGCTGAACTTCTCCATCCCCGCCATCGACTCCGAGGCCCTGATGGTGGCGCTCAAGGAGGTGATTGCCGTCTCGAACGGCTCTGCCTGCACCTCCAACAGCTACGAACTGAGTCATGTACTGCTGGCCATGGGCCTGAGCGAGGAACGCGCCTCCGGCGCCCTACGCCTATCGTGGTGCCATATGACGCCCGAGCCCGACTGGAGTGCTGTTGCCGCGGGAATTCGCCAGATGCTTTGATGTTGTCGCCGCCGAGAGCATAGGGAGGCCGGGGGAATGGAGGCACCGGAGGTCCGCGCCAAGGGCAAAGTCGTCGGGCTGCGGCAGTACCTGCATGTCTCGGCGCTCGACCAGGCCGCCCCCGAGACCCAGGCGGCCGTGGCCAAGGCCGCGCAACGAGCCCGCCTTGCCGAAGGCGCCTACAACGTCGTGCGCCTGGACCTCCATGGCGGCTCACTTTCACTCCTCGACTACCCGGGCTTCTTCGATCAGCCATTTCCCGCGCTGGCCCGGTCCTGGAAGGTCGACACGGCCACCGGCCGGTTCACCTACCGCGACTACCGCGACTCTCAGAACCCGCCCATTTTGCACCGGAAGGAACTGTTCCTTCCTCCTGGACACCAGGAAGTCGAACGCTTCGCTAAACTGACCGCAGACATCGAGGGCCTGGGCCTGTTCGAGGACACCGTCAGGATCGGCTTCCGGCTACAGTGGGAGGCACTGCTACGGGAGCGCGGCTACCGGGTGGTTGACCACGACGTGGTGCCCGTCGGCAACGTGGAAGACGATGGCGATGAGGAGTTCGAGCCTGACGATGGCTTGCCGGTATTCCGCCACCTGACGGCGCTCTCCCGCCAGAGCCTGTCGGCGCCGGTGTCGGCGATGCTCCGGCTGGGGCTCATCGACACCACGACCACTATGTTCGACTATGGCTGCGGACGCGGCGACGACATCGCAGGACTGCGGTCGGCTGGTATCGCTGTGGCCGGTTGGGACCCGCATTACGCTCCCGGCAACCCCATTCACCGGGCACAGTTCGTCAACCTGGGCTTCGTCATCAACGTCATCGAGGACCCGGCCGAGCGACGGGAGGCGCTACAACGCGCCTATGAGCTTGCGGACGTTGCCCTCTGCGTCTCGGCCATGCTGGCCTCCGAAGACGAGGTGAAAGGCAAGCCCTACGCTGATGGCGTACTGACGCGCCGCAACACCTTCCAGAAATATTACAGCCAGGCAGAGCTTCGGCAGTACGTGGAGGGCACGCTGCGTACCGGCGCCATCGCCTTGGCGCCTGGTGTGTTCCTGGTGTTCAAGGACTCAGCCGCCGAGCAGCGGTTCCAAATCGGCAGGTCACGCACTCGCATCAGGTTCCTGAGGCCGCCCGTCCCGCGTCTGCCGCGACCGCCCAGGCCGCCGAAGGAGCCCAAGGTCCGGGTGCCGAAGATCAAGCTCGCACCGGCGCCGTGGCCGCCGAAAGAGCCGAAGCCACGCAAGCCCGATCCGTGGGAGCTTTGCCCGGCCAAGTTCGACCTGCTATGTCGCCGCTGGGCCGAGCTGGGCCGCGAACCGGCCCTGGACGAGTTCGACCACCACCAAGAACTGGAGACGGCTTTCGGCAGCCTCGGCCGGGCCATGAAAGCCGCCTGGGAACGGCTGGACCACGAGGCCATGGAAGCAGCCCGAGCCCAGCGCATCGAGGACATCCTGGTTTACCTGGCGCTGCAGCGGTTCACCCGCCGCAAGCCATACCGGCAGCTGGACATCACCCTACAGCGGGACGTCCGGGCCTTCTGGGGCGATTACGTCAGCGCGACCGCCGCCGCGGACGGGTTGATGGCCGAAGTGGCGGCGCCCGACGCCATTGCCCAGGCCGCCCAGCGGGCCGCCGAGAAGGGCCTGGGATGGCTCATAGAGGGCAAGTCACTCCAGCTGCACAGCTCGCTGGTGGGGCGCCTGCCTGCCGTCCTCAGGGTCTACGTGGGCTGCGCCGCGGTGCTCTATGGCGATGTCTCAATGGCCGACTTGGTGAAAATCCACCTGGCGTCCGGCAAGGTCACCATGATGCTGTGCGACGACTTCAGCGCACCACTCCCCAACGTCGTCGAGCGGGTGAAGGTCAACCTTCGAACCCAGGACGTCAGGGTCTTTACCTACGGACCGGAGACCGAGTTCGAGCCGGTCACCCTCTACCTCAAGACCCGGTTCATGAACGAGGAGATGCTGGGCTTCGCCGAGCAGGCCGAATTTGACCGGCGCATTGAGGACTTGGCCGAAGTCGATGAATTGTCCCGCGGCCCATCCGAGGTCGAGCTTGGTCAGGCGCTGCGGGAGGCTGGGCTAAAGATCGACGGCCATGCCATCGTCACCGACGACCAGCCTCCCGCCCTCGACGACCGCTGCGGCGCCCACCTGACCTATCGTGACCTCATTGTCTGCGGCGAGACAGCACTGCGTACCGGACTACCCAACCTTCCTCGGCAGCTCCATAGCTACCGCGCGCTACGCGAGCTCGCAGAAAACGTCCTTGATCCGGTCATCGACTGGTACGGTTCCGTCATCCTGACCTACGGCTTCTGCTCACAGGAACTAGCCAAACTTATCCCTGGGCGTATTGCGCCAAATCTGGACCAGCATGCCGCTCACGAGGTCAACCGCTTAGGCAGGCCCATCTGCCCGCGTCTAGGGGCTGCGTGCGACTTTCTTGTTCAGGACGAGGATATGCTCGAAGTGGCTAGGTGGGTCTCTGCGAATACTTCATATGATCGCCTCTACTACTACGGCAATGATCGCCCCATCCACGTAAGCTACGGCCCTGAGCGTAGTCGCGAAGTATTTGAGATGAGATCGACAAATGGGAGGCTCATTCCAAAGAAGATGACAATTTAAATCTGGTAAATGGCGTGACTTGGAAAAGTTGGACGTAAGGCTGTCCGGAGGCAAATAGCTCGGCCGACGTGGTGGGCTCCGTGCGGGTTCGCCGCCATCCCCACCCCGCCATTGATCCGTCCCTCGCGACGGCGTCTCCGGCGGTCCCCGCGCTTATCGGGTCCGGGTCCCCCATCAGGCGTCAGACCGCCGGTCCCGCCTGGTCAAGAGAGGCAGCGGCGATGATCGCCCGGAACTCCTCCAGGAATTCCGGGTGGTAGGTGGAAAGATAGCGCTCGATCTCGGAATTGCCGATCAGCTTCGAGAGGTAGCCGGTGGCGATCACCAGTTGGAGGACGTCGTCGCCATACGAGGCCTCGACGGCTTTGAAATCCCGCTGCAACGCCTCCATCTCGCGTTCCATCCGGGCCATCTGCTCGGCGGTGATCCCGCCCACCTGCTTCGGACGCTCAGGGTTGACCAGATCGTGCTGGCGGGTGGCGGCAAGAATGGCCTTGGCATAGCTCGATGAAAAATTCCCCGCCGCATTCATCAGTTCGGCCGCCTCGATCTGTCGGGCAGGCTTCATCCGCTTCAGTGTTTCGAATGTCTTGGTATTGATCGACTTGTCCTTCAGCAGGTCGATGACCTCGGGACAGATGCCCTCCAGAAGGCCGCGCCTGCGCTTGATCTGCTTGACGTCGACGTCGAGGGCCTTGGCGATCTTTTCCTCCGGGACGCCCCGCTCGATGGCACGGACGATCATGTAGTGCTCCTGGATGGTCGCCAGCCGGTTGATCCGCTTGTTGTAGGTATAGGATTCGTCGTCGTCGGAAACGAGGCAGCGGACTTCGCGTTCCCCCATGTCCATGAGCGCGGCAAGGCGGAGGTGCCCGTCCAGCAGCAGGTAGCGGCCGTCGCCGTCCTTGGGCCGTGCGACGACCAGCGGCTCGATGATGCCGATTTCCGCGATGGAGGTGGCGATCAGCTTGCATTTGACCGACTGCCTTTGGGCCGCCGTCACCTGATGCAGCGGTAGGATGACCTCCACCGGCAGGGTGACGAGGGCGGACTCGAATGCAGCTTTCACCATCTGCGGCACGTCAACCTCCGGCCCCACCCAGACGCTCCTGCAAGGGGCGCGGCATGGTATTCATCGATTCGGCCCGCAGCAGGGTGACGAAATGATCGTCGGCCAACAGGCGACGCAGGGCATTCACCACGAAGATCAACCGGCTCTGGATCAGCGCCGCCTTCTTGACCAGCAACTTCTGGCGCTCGGTTTCCTTGCGGTAGGCGCGAACCAGGGCGTCGGCGGTGACCTGTTTCCGTGACCGGTTGCCGCCGGTCATCTGCATGCGCTTGCCGCTGAGATTACGCTGCTCGATGATCCGTCGGATGGCCACCAGTTGATTGCCTGGTAGCGCCTTGGCCTCGTAGGCCTCGGCGAGCGCCTGCTGAACGTCGGCATCCTTCGCTTTGGCAATTTCCATGGCGATGCTGTAGGGCATCACCCCCCGCTCGATGGCGGCGAGGAGGCGCTTTTCGCCATGCTCCAGAAGATAGCAAAGGGCGTAGATGTACTCGCTGCTGAAATCGGTCTTGGCCGCGATGTCGCCGATGGAATAGCCGCGGTCCTTGAGCGAGCCGATCTCTCGCAGCAGTTCGAGCGGGGTGTGGTGGCGGCGCGCCAAGTTCTCCACCAGCGACATAACGAAGCAGTCATCCCTTGATGCCTGGATGACCACGGCGGGGATCTTGCTCTGGCCCAGCGCGACGAACGCCTCTAGCCGGCCCTGGCCACAGACCAGGTCATAGCCGGAGCCGTCCCCCCGCAGGCTGACGGTGATCGGCTTTTTCAGGCCGAGATGGGCGATGCTGGTGACCAGTTCCTGAAAGATTCGCTTGTTACGGACCCGCGGGTTCAGCACCTTGATGGAGTCGACCGCGATCATGTGGATCTGCTGGGCGTCTTCGCTCATGCGGCGCTCCTGATGCTGGCACGCGATGCCAGCCAGATGAAGTGGTCGATGGACTCGAAGCGGTAGGCATCCCAATAGATGCCATTGTCCTCCTTCAGGCGGACGGCCCCCGCGGTGACATCAACACGGGGCAGTAAGTAATAATCGAGGGGATGCTCGTTTTCAGCATCCATGCGGATGGCGACGGTGATGTCAGGCCGCAGGCCGGCGTCGAAGCGGATCTTCCAGCGCAGCGTTCCGCTCGCCATCGTCAGGCAGCGCACGATGACAATAGAGGCGGTGAACTCGTCGTTGATGGTGAGGAGGTCGGTCGCCGAATCACACTGGACACTGCCGCTGAGGCGCTCGATGTTGGCGATAACCCCGGCCAGGATGTCCGGGTACATGCGCCGGAGGGCACGGTTGGTCTCGATGTAGCGGTAATCCCGGCCGGGCGAATAGCCCACCATCTGGTAGGCCCGCAGCAGGCTGCCGAACCGGCTGCGGAAGGCCGAGCTCGATGGGAAATGCTCGGCCTCGTCGATGACCAGGCCGGAGAGATGGCCGCGCTCCTGCAGCAATCGCCGCAGCCCATCCAGCATCTCCTCATCGGAATAGTGAACCGCCCGCTGGCGGATGATCGCCTGGGCGGCCTCAAACAGGGGATGGTCGACGATGGGCTCGAAGGCGCCTTCGGCCCGTACCCACAAGTCGGGACAGTTCTTCACCCGCTTCTTCTTCAGTTTGAACGACATCCGGTTCCAGATGTTGTTGCCGATGTATTTCTCGTTGATCAGCACCTGATGGACCGTGCCGCGTGTCCACGGGCGGCCAAGGTCGGTGACGAGGCTGCGGCCGTTGAGCTGGGCGGCGATGTCGCCCTCGGACATCCCGTCCTCGACGAAGGCCCGGTACATCCATCGGACGATTTCCACCTCGTCGCCCGGCCCCGGGACCAACACGACGCGATCAGTCTGAATGCTCTTGTGCTCGCCACGCGTGAGTTCACCCTTGGCGGCGCCAGCCTGGTCGACCAGTTGGCGGCGCAGACCGTAGCCGGCCGGACCACCCTGCCGGTAGCCATGTTCGATCAGGCGGCATTGCCCGGCGAAGACCTTGACCGAGAGCTCACGGCTGTATTCGCCGGCCATCTTGCGCTTGAGCATCTTCTGGATGTCGGAGCCGAAGCTGCCATCATTCTCGAACGGCTCGGCGCAATACAGCACATCGATCCCAGCCCGCCTGCAGACAAATTCGTTGTGCGCGGCCTCGTCGGCGTCCTGGAACCGACCCCAACGGCTGATGTCATAGACCAGGATCAAGGAGAAGTCGGCCCGTCCCCCCTGCACGTCATCGAGCAGCCGCTTGAGGGCATCCCGGCCTTCAAGGTTGAGGCCGCTCTTGCCCTCATCTGCGTAGGTGCTGACGATATCGATGCCGCGCCGCGCGGCATACTGGCGGATGGCGTCCTCCTGGTTTTCCGTCGAGTACTGCTGATGCTCGGTCGACATCCGCACATACTGCGCGGCCCGTACCGCGACCGCGGGTGTTGCGCCGCGTTCCCCGGCACCGTGTCGGCCATAATTTTCCAACTCCCGAGATCCTTGGTCTGGCGGCCGATCTCCCGGCATCAAAATCGACCGCAGGTTACAGCACCCAATCTGGCCGGTTTACTTCCTATCGTCTGCGCTCCAACACCTTATCTTGACGCGGAGCGGCGGAAATATGTTGCCGAAAAAGGGCAAGGTTTTTCCTGGGGGCAATGTCCAGCAGGAAGGCACGGCGGAATATGCGACGATGATCGCCGCCGCCTTGCGGGAGCAGCTTGGAACCAGCCATCAGGGGATAAAGATCGCCATGCGCTGGACCGGCGCCGGTGAGCGAACCGTCAAGAACTGGTTCGCCGGCACCCACGGTCCCAGCGGGGAGCACCTGATCGCGCTGGCGCACCATTCGGACGCGGTCCTTGAGGCGTTTCTGGGCATGGCCGGCCGACCGAGCGCGGTGGCCACGACCAAGCTCGGCGAGGTCCGCGAGAGGCTCGTGGAGACGGTGGAATTTATCGACCGGCTGACGGCCAAGGACGATGCCGATGACAGAATATCCGGGCACGCTGGCCGCTAGGGCGAAAGCGGAGTGGACGGCTGCGCCCTTGACCGGCCGGAGGCCAGCGATGACAGTCCTATTGGGCCGTGATAGATGGAGGGCATGCTCGAGTTCCGGATGGGAAGCACCCTCTTGCATTTATTGGCTTGCGCTGCCAGATCGGGTGGAGTGAAGTCAAAGATGATATATGCTGTCCTTGGACAAAATGATGATGCGTTTAGCCGAAGACCTACTCCAGGAATTGTCATCACTCGATGAGTCTCATCGCATCGAGGCGAAGCGCTGTAGCCAGGTCGACCGCTCCGTTATGCAGAGTGTTTGTGCGTTCTCCAATGAACCTGGCCTGGGAGGAGGGCATTTGCTCTTGGGAGTCGTGCGCGACCCCATGGACCTTTTCGGCACCGCTTATGTGGTGGAAGGGATCGCCGATCCCGACAAGGTACAATCTGATCTGGTGAGCCAATGTGCCAGCGTGTTCAACCGCCCCATCCGGCCACGCGTTGCTGTTGAGCAGTTAAAAGGAAAGACGGTGATCGTCGTCTACGTGCCGGAGGCAAGCCCGACCGATAAACCGATCTATTTCCCGAATCTCGGTCTGCCGCGCGGCGCCTTCAGGCGCGTTGGCCCAACCGATCAGGAAGGGACTGAGGATGATCTGATCGCCTTGTATTCCGGCCACCAGACTGACACGTTGGATGCAGCCATCGTCACCGACTCCGACCTGAGCGATATTGACCCAGCCGCGATTGGCGAGTACCGGCAACTGCGGCGTTCGATCAATCCCGACGCCGAAGAACTTGCCTGGCCCGACGAAGACCTTCTTCGGTCCCTGGGCTGCGCGCGCCGCGACAAGGGTGAGTTGAAGCCTACGGTAGCCGGCATTCTGCTTTTTGGAACGGCGATGGCCCTCCGTCGCTGTTTCCCCATGATGCGCATCGACTACATTCGCGTTCCCGGTCGGCAATGGGTGGAAAATCCAGATCATCGCTTTGACACCCTAGAGATCCGGGTGCCGCTGTTCACCGCCATTCGGCGCGCCACAAATACCGTGCGGGACGAACTGTTCCAGTCCTTCTCGCTACCGGAAGGGGCTCTCGCCCGCGAAGACGAACCGGCGTTGCCACTGCGGGTGATCCGCGAAGCCATCGTAAACGCGGTGATGCACCGCAGCTACCGCATCCATGGTGCCATTCAGATCATCCGGTATGCCAACCGCCTGGAAATTCGCAATCCTGGACATTCGTTGAAGGCCGAAGAGCAGCTTGGCGAACCCGGCTCCGAAACCCGGAACCCCCGCCTTGCCGCCGTCCTGCACGAGGTGAACATCGCCGAAACCAAGGGAAGCGGCATCCGTGCTATGCGCGAGCTGATGATGGCGCACGGTCTATTACCGCCGACCTTCGAATCATCGCGGCGGCCGGACCAATTCGTCGCAACCTTCCTGTTCCATCATTTCCTTGGGCCAGACGATCTCGCCTGGCTTGGGCAACTGACGAACGAGGCCATCAACGATGAGGAGGCCCGCGCCCTGGTGTTTGTCCGCGAATTGGGCGCCATCGATAACGCGGCCTACCGGGCGATCAACCGCACTGACACGCTCAATGCCTCGAGCCACTTGCGGCGGTTGCGCGATCTGCAGTTGCTGGAGATGAAAGGGGGCGGCAGCCGAGCCTACTACGTCCCCGGCCCCCACTTCCATGAGGCAATGGTGCGCCCGCCGGCCCAGAGCGTTGGCAGGCGCGTCCCGGATAGTCACCAGGTCGCCGATAATAGTCACCAGGTCGGCCCAGATAGTCACCACCTCCTGGTGACGATTCCGGCCGACCTGCGGGAGCGCATTCCAGCCCAAGGCAGTAAGCCCCGCCGTGAGACATTGAGGATGCTAATTCAGGATCTGTGCCGCTGGCGATCCTTCAGCGCCCGTGAGATTGCGACCATCCTGGGAAGGCAGGATCCCAAGCCGCTGGTCAGGGACTATCTCAGCCCCATGGTCGCCGAAGGGCAGCTGCAGTACACCATTCCGGAAATGGAAAATCACCCAGACCAACGTTATGTCGTGTCACCTCCGGAACCGGAATGACGGGCTACCGGGGGGGGGCTGTAAGTGATTGATTCTACAGCGGAGAGGGTTGGTTGCGAGTCCCCCTTCCTACGCCATTCTCACAAGACAAACCGGCTCTACCGCTAAGACGCGGCCTTGGATATCCCAAGGTTCCGTGCAGTTTTCGCATGTCTATGTGCTGACATGAGTTTGCCGGGAATCTGCGGGCTTCTCTCTCTGTGGCGCCTTTTCTCTCCAGACCTGTTGACACGCTCCTCCGTATCAACAGGTCGGCAGCCCCCTGGAATTCAATAATACTTCAGGAATCGCTGCGCCGTGTAGTTTGGCGATTTTCGTGGAGAACCGAAGGTGTCCGGCGACGGAGTCCGTTCGCTGTATCAACGGTATCTCCGGCTTTGGGCTGGAATGGGAAGGGCCGGTCGGGAGGCTGGAAGCGGGCATTCGAATTGATAGCGCGTTACCGCTCCCACATAGCTGCACAAAGCTAGATCACCAGAGGGTTGAGCAAGTTCCGCAAGGGAAGGTGCGGCACTTGAGTCGATTAAAGA
This sequence comes from Magnetospirillum sp. SS-4, assembly GCF_902729425.1. Lineage (GTDB taxonomy): Bacteria > Pseudomonadota > Alphaproteobacteria > Rhodospirillales > Magnetospirillaceae > Phaeospirillum. The sequence goes on from NZ_CACVCH010000024.1 coordinate 141,891, forward strand.
TTGTTTTTTGTGGGAGTTGCATCGACAGACAGGGCTCGTGCTGCTAGCTTGGACGAATAAAGAGTTGGCCCTGCCTTCCGGTTGGAATTCTCCATGTCCGCTATCTACTATCTTGGATTTCTCGGACAGCCTGCTGACCACGTCGAAGCCAAGCTGCGTAAAACGCTTGGCCGCATGGTGGGAGAATTCGCCCTGACCCTCGGTGTCGAGGTCGGTTTGTCGGGGGCCGCATTCACCCCGAAGCCGGGTATGGCTGCAGCAGCCCTGTACTTTGGGTTTCCTGGGGCAAAGGACACGCCGGAGCTAACCCGGCTGGTGCGCCAGGAAGTTCCCATCATTCCTGTGGTGTCCGGCCTTACGCAATTCGGCGTAGAAACCCCGCCCGGCCTCCGTCATCTGAATGGTCTCGACTTGGACAGCCAAGATGAGGATTACACTGGCTTGGCGGCAGCCTTACTGGAATGCGTGGGGCTGCTGCCCCGTCGGCGACGGGTTTTCGTCAGCTATCGGCGCACGGAGTCGCGGATGGCCGCGGTGCAGCTGTTCGAGGAGTTGAGCGCGCGCAAGTTCGACGTATTCCTGGACACCCACGATGTCCTGGCTGGCAAGAAGTTCCAGGAGGAGCTGTGGCACCGGCTGTCGGACTCGGACGTGGTGGTGATGCTCCATACGCCAGACTACTTCACCAGCTCATGGACGGCCCAGGAATTTTTCCGGGCGCTGGGCAAGCGCATCAGCATCCTGCGCGTCGAATGGCCTGCGACGATGGTTGCACCGAAGGTCGCCATGGCTACCGCCACCGCCATGAAGCTGGCTGCCCACGATCTGACGATGACCGGCGAATTGTCCTCGGACGCCCTGACCGCCATCTGCTCCCAGGTTGAGTCGGTGCGAAGCAAAAGTATAGCGATCCGCCAATCGTACCTTGCTGGCTGGATCAAGAGCGAGGTCGAGGCCATCCAAGGTGTCGTGGAAGGGGTCGGCCCCCATCGCTCCACTGTTATCCGCCTCAGTGGCGGCACCAAGGTTCTGGCCTTCACCAGCCTGGGCATTCCCACCGCTGAATGCCTACATCAAGCCGCCATCAATTCGGAGGACGGCGTCAACGGCGCCCATGCGCTTGTATACGACACCAAGGGCTGCCCGCCACGGGTCCTTGAGCATCTCAAATGGCTGGGTGCCCATATCCCCGTTGTACGTTGCATCGCTGCCCACGAGCTTAACTGGGTGCTTCCTGATTGGGAGGCCCCCACGCAATGAACGCCATCTTTCTGTCGGCCAGCGTACCGGAGCCCGGTCGCGGGGACTACCATGAAACGGCCGATGTGACCTTGATCCAGTTCGCGGTCTCAGCGCTGGTGACCGTGGCCCTGGGGCGGCGCCTTATTGTGTGGGGCGGTCATCCCGGCATTACGCCCGTTATCCGTGCCGCCGCCGAGGATCTCGGCGTCGATTATTCCGCCTGGGTGAGGCTGTACCAGAGCCGCTACTTCGATGGGAAATTCCCGGATGACAACAAGGCGTTTGGGAACGTCACCTACACCGACGGCGTGGCTGACGACAAGGCGGCGAGCCTAGCTCTGATGCGCCGAGAGATGATCGGAGCCTACGACTACGGGGCCGCCGTGCTGATCGGCGGCATGGACGGCACGGAAGCCGAGGTGGAGATGTTTGCCGAACTCCATACGAAGGCCCCAATCATCAGTGTGGCCTCGACCGGCGGCGCCGCCCTGAAGGTCCACGAGAAGCTGCATACGCTCGATGACGCGACAGCCATGTCGCTGGACTACCTCGGCCTGTTCTACCGGAGCCTAAAAATCAATCCGCGGGACAAACGCTGCGACAGTAGCGTCGGGACCGGCGGCAGCTCTTCCACTTCCTGACTAGGATTTCCCATGGCCCGTCGATGCTTCTTCAGCTTTCACTATGTTCCCGACAACTGGCGCGCAAGCCAAGTCAGGCAAATTGGCGCAATCGAAGGCAATCAAGCCGTCTCCGATAATTCGTGGGAAACCATCAAGAAGGGCGGAGATACGGCCATCAAAAAATGGATTGCCGAGCAAATGGAACGGCGAACATGCGCGATTGTACTGGTTGGGTCAGATACGGCAAACCGAAAGTGGATAAACTATGAAATAATAAAGGCATGGGACGGCGGACTTGGGGTCGTTGGAATTAATATTCATGGACTAAAGAATTCAGATGGAAACATTGCAGAAAAGGGAAGCAATCCATTCGATTATGTAACGCACGGAAATTCAGGAAAAAAACTATCATCAATAGTAAAATGCTACAATCCTCAAGGGACTAATAGCAAAGATAGGTACGACTGGATTAAAGAGCATATTTCGAATGCAGTCGAGGAAGCCATCAAAATACGCTCAGAAAATTGATTCTCCGTCCAGGAACATCCGCCGCTGCTCCGCCCACTCCACCGGAAACGGCCCCAGCAGCGCTCGCACAGTCAGCTTTTCTGGCTGCCGCCCGGCGAGGATGGCCTCGACGATATCGGGGGCCAGCAGCGTCAGGCGGAGGACTCGGCTGGCAAAGGCACGATCGACCCGTTCGGCCTTGGCCAGTTCGTTGATGGAGGCGTGACGACCGGATTCCAGCAACTGCCGCCAGCGGAAGGCTCGCGCCAGCGACCGGACGATGGGGCTATCGACCGACACCCGCGTCTCGGGATTGTAGAGGCTACCATCGGGCAGAACGATGCGCTTGCGCCCGCCGATGCGGCGGAAGGTCATCGGCACGAACACCGTGGTCATGCCGCGGCCCTCCGTCCCTTGGCCGGTTTCAGTTCTCCGGCAAGCTGGGCCAGCCCCTCGGTGCGGAGTGCGATGTGGACGCCGTCGGTGGAGATATCGACGCGCTCGACCAGAAGCTGGACGATGCGGGTCTGCTCGGCGGGGAACAGTTCGTCCCACAGGGGATCAAGCTGGCCCAGAGCGGCGGCGACCTCCTTCTCCGTCATGGCCGCGCCCTCGGCGCGGACGCTTTTCCAGGTACGGGCCACCATCTCCGGGGTCCGCAACAGTGACCGCAATTGGTCGATCACCGCGTTCTCGACCTGGGCGGCGGGAACGCGGCCGACCGGGCAAGCGTCCGGGCCTTCCTTGATCACGTTGGTGGTGACGTAGTAGCGGTACAGCCGCCCGTTCTTGCGGGTGTGGCTGGGAGTCATGGCGCGGCCACCGGGGGCGAAGATCAGCCCCTTCAACAGGGCGGGCGTCTGCACCCGCGTGCGGTTGGCGCGGACACGGGGGGAGATTTCGGTGATGGAGCGGACCTTGTCCCACAGGGCCTGATCGATGATCGGCTGGTGCTCGCCGTCATAGGCCACGCCCTTGTGGACCGCCTTGCCGATATAGAGCGGATTGGCCAGCATCTTGTAGAGGCCGCCCTTGTCCAGTTTCTTGCCGCGGCGGGTGACGCCCTCGACGGCCAGTTCCCGCACCAGCATGGTGGCGGAGCCGAGGCGGACGAAACGTTCGAAGATCATGCGGACGGTAGCGGCTTCTTCCTCCACCACCAGCAGCTTGCGGTCGGCGCAGCGGTAACCGAAGGGCAACGGCCCGCCCATCCAGATTCCCTTGCGCCGCGATGCGGCCACCTTGTCGCGCACCCGTTCGCCGATCACCTCGCGCTCGAACTGGGCGAAGGACAGCAGGATGTTCAGCGTGAGGCGCCCCATGCTGGTGGTGGTGTTGAACGACTGGGTGATGCTGACGAAGGTGACGTCGTTGCGGTCGAACACCTCGACCAGCTTGGAGAAATCCATCAGCGAGCGCGAGAGACGGTCGATCTTGTAGACCACCACCACATCGACCAGCCCGGCCTCGATGTCGGCCAGCAGACGCCTCAGGCCGGGACGTTCCAGGGTGCCGCCGGAAAAGCCGCCATCGTCGTAATGGGTCGGCACCAGCACCCAGCCCTCGGCCTTCTGGCTGGCGACATAGGCTTCGCAGGATTCCCGCTGGGCATCGAGGCTGTTGAACTCCATCTCCAACCCCTCCTCGGTGGACTTGCGGGTGTAGACGGCGCAGCGCAGCTTGCGGATCGGCTTGGTTCCGGCGGTTCTCATGCCCCCTTCCTCCAGTTCTTC
>NZ_CACVCH010000025.1 GCF_902729425.1 Magnetospirillum sp. SS-4
AACCACCCCCCACCCCCCCCACCCCCCCCCCCCCACCCCCCCCCCCCACCCCCCCCCCCCCCACCCCCCCCCCCCCCCCCCCCCCCCCCCCCCCCCCCCCCCCCCCCCCCCCCCCCCCCCCCCCCCCCCCCCCCCCCCCCCCCCCCCCCCCCCCCCCCCCCCCCCCCCCCCCCCCCCCCCCCCCCCCCCCCCCCCTCCCCCCCCCCCCCCCCCCCCCCCCCCCCCCCCCCCCCCCCCCCCCCCCCCCC
>NZ_CACVCH010000026.1 GCF_902729425.1 Magnetospirillum sp. SS-4
ATGAATGCGAGAGAACGGCTTTGGATGCGGGCGTCACCGTTTTTGTCAGGAAGCCTGTCTCACTTCGCTCACTTTCCGCCGGAATTGCTGAAGCCCTGACCAAAACACCTCAGAAAGTGCTGGTGTAACCCCCATTTAAGAAGGGAAGTGACGGGAATAGACTGTAGGCTGGTGGATGCCGCCAGAAATGTCGGCTTGATCGGCAGCGAGGACGATATGCTCAAGCTCACGCAAGACATGATGATCGGGCACCCGATTATTGATGCCGACC
>NZ_CACVCH010000027.1 GCF_902729425.1 Magnetospirillum sp. SS-4
GGCGTGTCGCTCCGCCGCGCTCCGGCCTATTCGTCGGTACGGTTCACCCTGCACGGTCTCGATGCCGATGAGCTGGAGCGGGTGTTCCGCGACCATGCCGCCAGCCTTGCCGATGTCCCGGTCGAGGGTGCGAGCCTTCCCCCGGCGGTGGCCATTGACGGCAAGACCCTGCGCGGCAGTTTCGACGCCTTCCACGACCGGAAGGCCGCCCATGTGCTGAGCGCCTTCGCCGCCGACGATCAGATCATCCTTGGCCATCTGGCGATCG
>NZ_CACVCH010000028.1 GCF_902729425.1 Magnetospirillum sp. SS-4
CACTCACATCCACTACCCGGACCGCTTGGGGCGTCTGATCCTGGTCATGGCCCTGGCGCTCTACTGGGCGGTCTCCACCGGCATGTGGGATGCCGCCCACAATCCAACCCCCAGCGAAAAAAAGCCCCAAACCGTCAGCCCAGGAAACTCGCCCGAGGAAGGCTCTCTTGGTTTACCAGAGGCATCCGCCGAATCATGAAGCTGTTGCTGGCTGCTTTGCCCCTGCCGATCTTGTGGGGGCGACTGCCAAACTGATGGGTGCTGA
>NZ_CACVCH010000029.1 GCF_902729425.1 Magnetospirillum sp. SS-4
GAACCGTACCGACGAATAGGCCGGAGCGCGGCGGAGCGACACGCCAAACCCGCCGTTCAGGCGGCTCAGATGGGTCCGTATGAAGCCGTGGACCTGACGATACGAACGTGCCCCGGCCAGCATAGCCAGCACCGTGAACAGCAGGATTGGGGCCAAGGGGTACATCTTCCCCTGGCCGCGACGAGGATCAGAAACCTGGGAAAAGAGCGACAGCAGCGTGCTCGGCATCGGGGCAACCCTCCAAGGTGGGTGCCCCCTATAGA
>NZ_CACVCH010000030.1 GCF_902729425.1 Magnetospirillum sp. SS-4
GCCATGGCGAAGGTCAGGCGGCGGCGGCCCTGCTCGATATGGCGCAGCAGGTTGGGATCGTTGACCGCTTTCTTGCAGAACATGGTCGGTGCGGTCCCCGTTTCCGCCAGCCAGTCATCGACCTCGCGCTGGACATCGGCGATGAAGGTGCTGACGTGGTCGGCGATATCGGCTTTGCAGGTGTCCATTCGATCCCCCTCTGTTTCGATTGAGGGAAACCTATCAAGCTTGACACAGTTAGGACGAATCCTATTTCATGGCC
>NZ_CACVCH010000031.1 GCF_902729425.1 Magnetospirillum sp. SS-4
TGCCCATCAGGTCGAACTGCTTTTCTTCGAACTCGGCAGTCATTCTGTGCGAAATCAAGTAGCTGGCAAAAGACACCATCGTAATGACAGCGATGACAGAACTTATAATCACGATGGCAGCACTTGAGCGGAACTTCATTTCACACCTCCCAGGGAACATGACCAAGCAGGCTGGCCGCATGCTGCCTAATTCAAGTTATCATATCGGTCTTCCCCCCGGAAGATCACAGATTTAGGTGAAAATCCTTTACCGTTCACC
>NZ_CACVCH010000032.1 GCF_902729425.1 Magnetospirillum sp. SS-4
CCTCACCACGGATCAGTTTTCTTGACCTCGTGAATCACCGTGTGATTCAAGGAGTCCGCCCTTGATGGAGCGGAGGCGCGAGGATGGGTGGGATTGAACGGTTGGCCGAGGCGATATCGTCGGACTTGACTGCGCGGCTTCCTCGGCAGCGCAAGACGCAGCGGGGAAAGCTATCGCTGTTGGTGGCGACGATGTTGGAGGTGCGCAGCGCCAATTTGATGGCCCTGGCCGCCTCACTCCCACGTCCGGCCGAGCGGC
>NZ_CACVCH010000033.1 GCF_902729425.1 Magnetospirillum sp. SS-4
AGGGAAACCGGCGGCGGACGAAACATAGTAGGCGACCTCGCCACGCTGGTCCCACAGGCCGGTGGCGGCGGAATGGAGCAAGGTACGCCGGGTGACGCGGATGATGGTCTTGATGAAGGGCTGCCACTCTGTCTCGACCAAGGCATCACCGACCGGGAACACCTCGACGGTGCGGTCTTCCTGGCGGGAGCGGCCCTTGTTGCGCGAGAACGCGGTGTCGGAGGGACTGTCGTTGGCCGCGATGATGCACACGGCC
>NZ_CACVCH010000034.1 GCF_902729425.1 Magnetospirillum sp. SS-4
CTGACCGGTGAGCCGTAGCCAGTCTGCGTTTGATCATGGCTCAGGATGAACGCTGGCGGCGTGCCTAATACATGCAAGTCGAACGCGGGCACTTGTGCCCGAGTGGCGAACGGGTGAGTAATACATAAGTAACCTGGCCTTTACAGGGGGATAACTGCTGGAAACGGCAGCTAAGACCGCATAGGTAGGGACACTGCATGGTGACCGTATTAAAAGTGCTGCAAGGCACTGGTAGAGGATGGACTTAT
>NZ_CACVCH010000035.1 GCF_902729425.1 Magnetospirillum sp. SS-4
GGTTTGAAATCTGACGGGGCTTGACGACAGTGGCGGGAAGTAGGCACCCTCCTATATGCTTAGCGGAAAGCATGGAGTGGACACAATGGCATCAGATATGCAAACTGAGCGTTTGTGGTCGAGGCTGGCAGCAATCCATCAGAGAGTGCAATGGATGGCCGACGAAGAGGCTAGGTCGGCGTGGGTAAACGGCCCTGCTGCGCAGGGCATGTACCTTGATGAGAAAGAACGCCTTATCGATGAGGCTGAGCGGGTTCTTGATGCCTTGGAGGCAATCCATACCTAAAGGCCCCAAAGGACAGAAGCGCCCCGCCGACGTGATCGGCGCAGCCATCATGGTGGCGAAGATCGCCACGGGTGAGATTGAGGAATCGACCGAACTGGATGACGGCGTCACGGATCGGCTGTGGAGCATGGAAGATATCGTTGCGCTGATCGATGCGCGGGCGGAGGCGCCGAAGCGGCCCTTATCTTATCGAAAATCCACCCTATCCGATTGATATCTTAGGTGGTTCGCCCATCGTTCTAATGTTGGCGTTGACTCTTCCGAGAACCTACAGCATGTTGTGGGTAGGTGATCGCCACCCCTTTTTCACCGAGTGCCCTTGTGCCCTGAAACGGGCGGGGTGCATCGGGCTCCTCGGAGTGACAGGCTCAGTCCTGTTCGCTGGAAAGAGGAGAAAGCGATGGTGGGGTATTTCCGCCAGAAGCTGGTGCACGTTCGTGCGTACACCAGGCTCCGGTTCGGGCACCTTGAGCATGTCAGTGCTCATTGGCGTTCGCTGCCGCAGCAGCTTCAGTTCAACTTCTAATCAGTAACGTTGGGCTAGGTGGCGATCACCACCATCACCGAAGTGATGGTGTGCATTAACACCACCTACTGTCAACCACATAAAGACATCTTTATGTATGAATGTCGCTCCTCGGCGAACCCGGTTCGTTTGGTGCCCTGGATTTCAAACTGAGACACTGCCCCCACAGCGCTCTCCTTGACTTGGGCTGGTTTCGCCGTAGAGTCTCCCCCCTTTTCGGTTTCGTTGCAAGAGAGTGCGCCATGGTCGCCATCACCCTGCCCGACGGGTCCGTCCGTCAGTATGATCACCCGGTGACGGGTCTGGACGTGGCCAAGTCCATCGGCCCCGGTCTGGCCAAGGCCGCCCTGGCCATCACCGTCGACGGCGAGATGAAGGACCTGGCCACCCTGCTGGACCGCGACGTCCGGCTGTCGATCATCACGGCCAAGAGCGGGGCCGAGGCGCTGGATCTGCTGCGCCACGACGCCGCCCACGTCATGGCCGAGGCGGTGAAGGAACTGTATCCCGAGACCCAGGTCACCATCGGCCCCAGCATCGAAAACGGCTTTTACTACGACTTCGCCCGCCCGACCCCCTTCGGTCCCGAGGACCTGGAGAAGATCGAGAAGCGCATGGCCGAGATCGTCGACCGCGACGAGGCCATCACCCGCGAGGAATGGGACCGCGACGAGGCGGTGAAATTCTTCCAGTCCATCGGCGAGGCGTACAAGGCCGAGATCATCGCCTCGATTCCCGCCGACCAGAAGATCGGGCTCTACCGCCAGGGCAAGTTCATCGACCTGTGCCGCGGCCCGCACCTGCCGTCGACGGGAAAGCTGGGCAAGGCGTTCAAGCTGATGAAGCTGGCCGGCGCCTATTGGCGTGGCGATTCCAGGAACGAGATGCTGCAACGCATCTACGGCACCGCCTGGTTCGACAAGAAGGAGCTGGACGCCTATCTCCACATGCTGGAAGAGGCGGAAAAGCGCGACCACCGCCGCCTCGGCCGCGAGATGGAGCTGTTCCACCAGCAGGAGGAAGCGGTCGGCAGCGTGTTCTGGCATCCCAAGGGCTGGCAGCTCTACCGCACCGTCGAGAGCTATATGCGCCGCCGGCTGGAAGCCAACGACTACCAGGAGGTCAAGACGCCGCAACTGGTGGATTTCTCGCTGTGGGAGGCCTCGGGCCACGCCGACAAGTTCTCGGAAAGCATGTTCACCATCAAGACCCAGGACGAGCGGCACCTGGCGGTCAAGCCGATGAACTGCCCCTGCCACGTCCAGATATTCCGCCAGGGCATCAAGAGCTACCGCGACCTGCCGCTACGCATGGCCGAATTCGGGTCCTGTCATCGCTATGAGCCGTCGGGCGCACTGCACGGCATCATGCGGGTGCGCGCCTTCACCCAGGACGACGCCCACATCTTTTGCACCGAGGACCAGATCACCTCGGAAACCATCGCCTTCTGCCAGTTGCTGAAGGAGATCTACACCGATTTCGGCTTCACCGACGTGCGGGTCAAGTTCTCCGACCGACCGGCCAAGCGGGCCGGCGCCGATGAGACCTGGGACAAGGCGGAATCGGCCCTGCTGGAAGCCTCCAGGGCCGCCGGGCTGGAAACCACGCTCAATCCCGGCGAGGGCGCCTTCTACGGCCCCAAGCTGGAATTCGTGCTCAGGGACGCCATCGGCCGCGACTGGCAATGCGGCACCTTGCAGGTGGATTTCGTGCTGCCCGAGCGGCTGGACGCCTCCTATGTGGGCGAGGACGGCGGCCGCCACCGGCCGGTGATGCTGCACCGCGCCGTGCTGGGCTCGTTCGAGCGCTTCCTCGGGATTCTCATCGAGAACTTCGCCGGCCGCTTCCCGGTATGGCTGGCGCCCGTCCAGGTGGTGGTCGCCACCATCGTCTCCGAGGCCGACGATTTCGCCCGCGAGGTCCAGGCCACCCTGAAGGCCGCCGGAATCCGCGCCGAACTCGACCTCCGCAACGAGAAAATCAATTACAAGGTTCGCGAGCATTCGGTCGCCAAAGTCCCGGTCATGCTGGTGGTCGGCAAGCGCGAGGCCGAAAATCGTTCGGTGGCCGTGCGCCGACTGGGCAGCCAGGACCAAGAAATTCTTGCGCTGGATCAGGCAGTGGTTAAACTCACAGCCGAAGCGACCCCTCCCGCCTGACGGGGCGGGTCGCCGCAATGATCGGATCGCCCCGGCCTGCCGCCCTGCCGCCAGGCCCATTCGGCATCCCTGGACCAAGGAGAGTGTTACATAGCTAGGCCACCGATGCAGACGCCGCCCAAGAACGACGGGCCCCGCGTCAACCGCGAGATCGACGTGCGTTCCATCCGCCTGGTGGGCGCCGATGGAGAAATGATCGGAGTCGTGACCCTGCGCGAGGGTCTGACCATGGCCGAGGAAGCCGGGCTCGATCTGGTCGAGGTTTCCCCCAACGCCGATCCGCCGGTCTGCAAGATTCTGGACTTCGGAAAGTTCAAGTACGAGGACCAGAAAAAGAAGAATGCCGCCCGCAAGAAGCAGAAGGTGATCGAGGTCAAGGAGATCAAGCTCCGCCCGAACATCGACGAGCACGACTACGACGTCAAGATGCGGAGCATGAAGAAATTCCTCGAGGAAGGCGACAAGGTGAAGGTCACCCTTCGCTTCCGCGGCCGCGAACTCGCCCACCAGGATCTCGGCATGAAGGTGCTGGAGAAGGTCAAGGACGACCTGGAAACCCTGGGCAAGATCGAACAGGTTCCCAAGATGGAAGGCCGGCAGATGGTCATGGTGATCGCGCCCCGCTGAACCGGCGGGCGCGATTGGTTCGACCCCGGCGTTCGCCGTCTACATCCCCCCTGCATCCAGGTGGTTGTCCACCCATGCCCGGAAATCGCGAGGGAAGCGATTGTCTTCGCCGCGACGGCTGCTATCATCGGAACGGGCTGGAGGGCCGTGAATGACCGATGACATTCCAACCACGACCATGTTTTTTTTCGGCACCCTGATGGACCCCGACATTCTGGCCATCATCCTGGGACGATCACCGCAAAAGGCGGAATGCGAGGCGGCGTTCCTGCGTGGCCGGCGGCGGGTGCATGTGGCCGGCCGCCCCTATCCCATGCTGGTCGAACACGCCGGCGGCCGGGTCGAGGGGGTGCTGGTCCACGGGTTGGGGGATCGGGACCGCGCCCGTCTGGCATATTACGAGGGCTGGGAATACGTCACCGAGCCGGTGACGGTTCGCACCCTGTCGGGAAAGACCGTCGCGACCGAGATGTTCACCTGTTCGTCCGGCATTCTTCCCGACACCCACGACTGGCGCCTTGACGTCTGGCAGCGCAAGCACAAGCCGGCGGCCGTCACCGCCGCCACCGAGACCATGACCCGCTTCGCCCGCGTCTCGGCCTGAAGCCGCCGCCGACGACCGGCCGCGATCAGTCCCCGGTGCTTTCGCGCACCAACCGGCGCAACGCCTCGATATCGGTGATCTCGACCTCGCGCCCATGGGTTTCCACCCCCACCGCCTTCAGGCGGTTCAAGGCCCGCGACAGGCTTTCCGGTGCGATGCCGATGCGGCTGGCCAGCACCGCCTTGGTCAGGGGCAGCCGGACCCGTTCCCCGCCACCGGCCTTGTCGGCCTTGGCGGCCAGGGCCAGCAGGAAGGTGGCCAAGCGCTGGCTGGGCGACTTGCTCTTCAACTCGCTGATCTCGTGGACCAGACCGGCCTGACGGCGCGACAAGCCGGCCAGCAGGGCAAGCCCCAGCGAGCGGTGGTCGGCCAGACGCTTGAGGAATTGCGGGGCCGGCACATGCACCAGCCGCGACCCGGCCGCCACCTCGCAATTGAGCGGAAACACCCCCGACGAGAAGATGGCGGCCTCGGCGAAGGAGCAGACCGGGTCGAACACCTCGATGATGGACTGGTCGCCGGTCTCGGTCAGGGCGAACAGGCTGACCCGCCCCTCCAGCATGACGAAGAAGCGGTCGGCCTTGTCGCCCTGGCTGAACAGCAATTCCGCCTCGGGATAGGAGACCATGTGGGCGCCGTCCAGCAGCATGGACAGGTCGGCGGGGGCAAGGCCGGCCAGCAGCGGCGCCAGGGACACCAGATCCAGATCGGAGGCGGCCAAGGTTCCCATGCGGATCATCCCGTTTCATCCTCGGCGCAGAAATCGCGCAGCCGCTCGATCCTGGCGATGACCACCAGATTGTCCGGCCGCGATTCCACCCCCAGCCTGCCCAGCTTGGCCAGGGCGCGGGACAGGCTTTCCGGCTTCATACCCAGTTGATCGGCCACCAGACGCTTGTCGTAGGGAAAGCGGAGTTCCGCCCGCCCGGTTTCCGCCTCGACCATGGTGAGGAGAAAACTGCCCAGCCGCTGGGCGGTGGTCTTCAGCTTCAATTCGGCGATCTGGCGGATCAGCATGCGCAGGCGCAGCGACATGGTGGCCAGCATGTGCAGCATGATGTCGAACCGCCCTTCCAGGCGGGCGCGGAACGCCACCGCCGGAATGGCCAGCAGGGAGGCCTGGGTCAGCACCCGCGCCGTCATGATGTAGCGGCCCGAGCCGAACATGGCGGCGTCGCCCAGCACCGCGTTGCGCCGCGCCACCTCGACCACGCTGCGCCGGCCGCCGGAATCCAGCGACAGCTCCACATGACCGTCCAGCACCACGTAGAAGAATTCGACGGGCTGGCCCTCGCGGTACAATTCGTGCTCGTGATCGAGGACAAGCAGCTCGGCGCCGTCCAGCAGCCCGCGCACATCCTTTTCCACCAGCCCCGTGAACAGGGGGACGAACTGCAATTGCAGCAGCACATCCCGTTCCAGCCCCTGCATCGCCACGCTTTCCATCGCCTCAGCCGGGCAAACCGTACGACGAAGACGCCCGGCGTTCCAGCGGTTTATGGCCCAACCGCCCGCAGGGATATTCCTCAGGCCACGACGCGGTTGCGGCCCTGGGCCTTGGCCCGGTAGAGGGCGGCATCGGCGCGGGCCAGCACCATGTCCACCGAGGTTTCCTCGGCGTTCCGCTCGGCGACCCCCAGGCTGGCGGTCAACCGCAACGCGGGCAGGTCGCCGCCCAGCGGCAAGGCGATGGCGGCAATGGCCTGGCGCAGGCGCTCGGCCACCTCGACAGCGCCGGCCAGCGGCGTTTCGGGCAGCAGGACGGCGAATTCCTCGCCGCCGATCCGCCCCAGCAGATCGACCTCGCGCAGCCTGGAGCGCATGGCCTCCGCCACCGCCCGCAAGGCGCGGTCGCCCATGGCATGGCCGTGACGGTCGTTGACCTGCTTGAACAGGTCGACGTCGAACATCACCAGCGAGACGAAGTTGCCATAGCGCACCGAACGTTCCATTTCCTGCTCGGCGACGGTGAAGAAGGCGCGACGGTTGAAGGTGCCGGTCAGGTCGTCGATGGTCGCCATCTGGCGCAGCTGGTGCTCCATGCGCTTGCGCTCGGTGATGTCGGTGATGATTCCGATGGTGCCGCCCTTGCCGGGGCAGACCTCGGCCAGCCGCCCCTTGCGGATCATCACGGTCAACGCCTCGTCGCCGATGTCCAGCCCGGCCTCCAGCGCCACCGTGGCCGCCTCCTCGCGCCCCAGCAGCGCATCGGTGCGGCGGTCCATCTCGTCCAGGGCCTCCGGCACGCGATCAGCGTTCCCCGACAGGCCGAACATGTCGCGGAATGCCCGGTTGCACATCCGCAGGGTGCCGTGGGAATCCTTGAACCAGACCGGCTGGGGCAGCATGTCCACAAGGTTCTCGGCGAACTGCCGGGCCTGATCCAGTTCGCAGGTCCGATCCTCCACCCTCTGCTCCAGGGTGGCGTTCAGCGTCTCGATGGTGGTGAGACTGCTCCAGGACCGCAGGCCGCCCACCAGGGCGGTGAACAGCTTCTGGGCGGTCAGTTCGGTCTTGCCGCGATAATCGTTGATGTCGTAGGCCAGCATGACGTCGCGCTCGGGCGCCTCGCCGGGCTGGCCGGTGCGCAACACGATGCTGATGCGCCGGTTGCCCAGATCCTCGCGGATGTGGCGAACCAGGGCGAGGCCGGCGTCCGGGGTCTCCATCACCACGTCCAGCAGAATCACCGGAATATCGTCGGCCGAGCTGTCCAGGATCTCGCGGGCCTCGGCGGCGGAATAGGCGCTGACCACCTGGAACGGCCTGTCCATGAACGACTGATCGCGCAGCAGCACCCGGGTCATGGCGTGGACGTCGGGTTCGTCGTCCACCACCAGTACCGTCCACGGCCTGGCGGCCGCGTCCTCGGCCCGGACCCGCCGTTCCCGGCGGAGCAACATCTTTCCCCTGGCGGGGGTCTTCGGTTCCCGGCTGGTGGGTGAGGCCAATTCAGGCATGACTGTCCGCCCCCTCTTCTTGGGCATCATCTCCCGTCCCACCTATGAATTTTGGCATAAGGGGCAGAGGCGCTCCACCCACCAGTTGCGCCGCTCGGTAACAAACATTCACATTTTTTAATGCAGGGGCGTCGTCACCAGCGGCAGGGTGATGACGAAGCGGATGCCGGATTCGGCGGAACCGCCCTCGACGGCCACCGATCCCTCCAGCGGCCCGGTGACCAGATTGTAGACGATGTGCAGACCCAGCCCCGACCCGCCGCTTCCCCGCCTGGTGGTGAAGAACGGATCGAAGATACGGCCGCGGTTCTCCTCGGAAATACCCTTGCCGTTGTCGGAATAGACGATCCGCACCCGTCCGGCCTCGGGCTGGTCCACCTGGATGGCGATGGCGCCGATGGTGCCGGGATCGAAGGCGTGGATCAGCGAATTCATCACGAAGTTGCCGAGAACCTGGGACAGGGCGCCGGGATAGCTGGTCATGGCGATACCGCCGGGACAGTCAATGGAAACCGCGTGCCCGGCCTGGCGCAGATGTGGTCCCAGGCTGGCCATGGTCTCACGGATATAGGCGCCCAGATCGAACTTGCGCCGTTCCGAGGTGGTGCGGTCCACCGCCACCTGCTTGAAGCTGCGGATCAGTTCGGCGGCGCGCTCGCAATTGGCAAGGATCAGGTTGGTGGTGTCGGTGGCGGTGGCCATGTAGCGTTCGAAATCGTCGACGCCGATATCGTCGGCCTCGAACAATTCGCGCATCCTGGCGGTGGAATCGGCCAGATGCGAGGCGCACGACAACGCGATGCCGACGGGAGTGTTGATTTCGTGGGCGACACCACCGACCAGGGCGCCGAGCGAGGCCAGCTTTTCGGCCTGGACCAGGGATTCCTGCGCCGCCGTCAGGCGGTCCAGCGCTTCCTCCGCCTCGGCCTTGCGCCGGCCCAACTCGTGATTGACGGCGGCCAACTGGGCCTGGAGACGGTCGCTGACCTTCACCAGCCGCCGCTGTTCGCGCACGCTGCGGCCATAAGCCTCAATCAGCGCGTCCAGGCCGTCGCGGACCGGCTGCGGCGATCCGGCGACATCGCGGCGAAGGGCCTCGGCCTGTTCGAGGGTCCTCTCCTCGGCATCGAACAGGT
Source organism: Magnetospirillum sp. SS-4 (assembly GCF_902729425.1). Lineage (GTDB taxonomy): Bacteria > Pseudomonadota > Alphaproteobacteria > Rhodospirillales > Magnetospirillaceae > Phaeospirillum. The sequence goes on from NZ_CACVCH010000035.1 coordinate 8,299, forward strand.
TGAACTCGGCCATCCTAGCCGACGGGGACCAGCTTGAACGAGACGTGCTCCAGATCCTCGCTGAAATCCTCGCCGAATTCCTTCATGGTGTCGTCGTCGGGGGCAAAAAACCAGGAAATGGTCACGGCGGCACCGGCGCCGGCGGCGTTGTCGAGCATCTGGAACATATTCATCAGCGCCTTGGCGCTGGAGCTGTTGAAATAGGTCAGGTCAAACTCGACCTCGATCGCCCGGCGGCCGGCATCGGCGAGGAACCCTTCCAGGGCGGCGAAGACGGGGCCGAACACGGTCGAGGCGTCCTCGGGATAGGATTCCCCCCTGAGGCGCAGGACCCCCCGCTCGAAATCAAAATCCACCTCGGGCGAGCGCTCGGTGGCGGCAACTTTCAGATTGTCCATGACCATCTCAGATGGAAACCTTCATGCAGAAAAAGAACAGATCGTCATCGATCGGTTCGAAATCAAATTCGATGGGCTCGCTGGCCCGCCGGGCGATCTCGATCAGTCCGATGGTGGCCCCTCGGCTCTGTTCCTCGGGCGCTTCGCGCAATTGCTCCTTGTAATAGGCCTTGATGGCGTCGCGATCCATCCCCCGCAGCCGTTCCAGACGCTCGCGCAGCCTGGGGACGTCGCCGGCCAGCACCACGTTGGCGCAGACGATGAAGAAGCGGTCGGCCTCGGTGCCGATGGTGACCATGCCCGACGAAAGCTCGACCGACTTTCCCACATGGCCGGCCAGACGATCGGCGGAATAGCGGATGATGTTCTGGGCTTGCTCGACGAACACCGAGAAGACCTTCTTGACGGTGGTGACGTCGGCATCCTCGATGGTCATTTTCTGGCGAAGCGCGTTGCCGAGCGAGTAGAGAATCTCCTCGGACATGTAGCCGGAGAACGAGAAGATGATGCCGCGCTGGTCGAGGTCCTGCTTGAACGATCGGTAATGCTTGGCCAGCATGATCAGCACCTATGCCATGTCGGGACGACGGTAACACCTGCGCGGGGGATGGCTCAAGCCGTCATCTTCGCCGCCGCCGGGACCGGACGCAGGCGGACGGTGAAGCACGACCCCCGCCGGACTTCGCTTTGCACGCTGACGCAGCCGCCATGCATCTCGACGATCTGGCGCACCATGTGCAGCCCGATTCCCGATCCCGGAATGCCGCTGGCGTTGGCGGCACGATGAAAACGTTCGAACACCCTGGCGATGTCGTCGTCGGGAATGCCGATGCCCTGGTCGGCGACGGCGAAGGCGATGTCGCCACCGTCGTGGCCGGCGGTGACCGTCACGCGGCTGCCTTCCGGCGAATACTTGACGGCGTTGCCGATCAGATTGTTGATGACCAGCGCCACCATGCCGGGATCGCCCCAGACCATCAGCGGCGCTTCCATCTCGGCGTGGTAGGCGTGGCTGGGCGAGGCGACGCGATGGTGAGCCAGGGCGACGTTGATCATGGAAGACAGGTCGAAGGCCTTTTCGTGCAGGATGATCCGCCCGCTGTCCAGCTGTTCGTCGGCGAGACAGGTATCGATCAGGCCCAGCAGCCGCTGGACGCCGCCCCGGATGGTGTCGATGCGGGCGACGCTGCCGGGATCGACCTTCTCGGTCCTGAGCCGGAGCATCTGCGCCGAGGAATCGATGATGGCGAGCGGCGTGCGAAATTCGTGGCTGACCATGGACAGGAACTGGCGCAGCTGGTCCTTGGCCTCGGTCTCGCGCTTCAGGGCGTTCTCGGTCCTCAGCTTGGAGCGAGACAGGGCCTCGGTGCTGTCTTGCAATTGACGGGTGCGTTCCGTCACCTTGCGTTCGAGCCCGGCATTCAGCTCGGCCATCTCGCGGTTGAGCGTCTCGATGGTGGTGATGTCGCGCCAGGCCCGGATGGCTCCCACCAGGGCGGTGAACAGTTTCTGCGCCGTCAGTTCCGATTTGCTCTTGTAGTCGTTGACGTCGTAGGACAGCACCACGTCGCGCTCGGGCGCGTCGCCGGGCTGGCCGGTGCGCAAGATGATGCGGATATGCCGGTTGCCCATCTCGTCGCGCAGGTGGCGAACCAGCCTGAGGCCGGCGTCGGGGGTCTCCATCACCACGTCCAGCAGCATCACCGGAATTTCGGGAGACAGATCGAGGATGGCCGCCGCCTCGGCCGCCGATTCGGCGGCGATGCACTTGAACGGGCGGCCCTCGAATTCCAGGTCGCGCAGCACCACCTGGGTCATCTCGTGAACCTGACGGTCGTCGTCGACCACCAGGATTTGCCAGGGGTCGCCACCGACCTTCCGCCCCCCCTTTGGAGCGCGGTCGCGCAGCACAAGCTTGCGGGAAGCGGCCATGGGGCTCAGCGCAATCCGACGGCGGCGGCGAAGGCGTAGCCGATGCTGTGAACCGATTCGATAGGCAGGACGCAGCCGAGCGCGGCCTCGCCCTTGGCCCGCAGGCGCCGCACCATGGAATCCACCGAACGGTCGGAAGGGTCCCAGCCGCGCTTGCCCAGCGCCTTGAATATCTCGTCGCGCGAGACGGGCTCGCCCGGACGGGTGACCAGCAGCGACATGAACACCCGTTCATTGCCGGTCAGCTTCACCGCCTTGCCCTCGGGCGAAATCAAGGTCCAGCTCAACTGGTCATAGATCCATTCGGTCGGGGCGGCGGCATCGGGGAAATCGGTCTCGACCGATCCGGTCGCGGCCACCGCCCCCACTCGCATGCGGCGGGCCAGGGTCCGGACCTGCGCCTCCAGTTCGCGAAGCTCAACCGGCTTGACCATGTAGACGTCGGCCCCGACCTCCAGCCCCACCACCCGGTCGACGTTGAGCCCGCGCGCCGTCAGCATGATGATGCCGATGTCGGAATGGGAGCGCAGCCGGCCGGCGATGGAAAAGCCGCCCTCGCCGGGCAGGTTGATGTCGAGGATGATGATGTCGATGGTCCGGCCGTCCAGGGCCTCGTCCAGTTCCTTGCCGTCGCCGCAGCCGACCACGTCATGCCCGCATGCCGACAGGTACTCGACCAAATCCGTACGCAGAGGCGCCTCATCTTCGACCACCGCGATCCGAGCCATGCCTCAACCTCCGCTGCGTATGGGTACGACATGAACCATAAACGATCCAAGGCGTATATTAACAAGTGGTGGCGGAGTGTGACGAGATGTATTCAGGGCGCGAAGCTGACGGTGGCGACGGCGCGCCCTATGCGGTCCTCGCCCCAGAACGACGGCGGCGTCGGCGCCGCGCCGGCGGCGGTTATGGCGGTGCCGGAGCCGGGCTGGTCCAAGACGACGCTGCCGGCCGGGCTGGCGACGACGATGGCGCCTTCCAGCAGCAAGACGTTGAGAAGACTGTCCAGAGGCCCGCCCCAGAAGCGGGTGCCGCGCACCCCCACCGAGGCCAACGGCGTACGCACCGCCAGCGGGTGGCCGGGCAGTCTGCCGACCATGCCGGTTTCCAGCAGGAACGATCCCCGGTCGAGATGCAGCGCCGCCTTGCCTTCGTTCCGGGCGGGAATCCAGGAGAAATCCTCCACCACCATCTCGGCCTCGTCGGACAGCGTCAGCTCCATGCCGTCGGCGAAGCGGACCAGCAGCCGGGCGGCGGGACCGGTGCGCAGCCGGTCGCCCGTCCGGATGACGCCGCCCGCCGCCAGGACGCGGCCGCCGCCGGCATCCACCGCCTCGGCCCGTCCCTGCACCCGGACGACGTTGCCGGCGGACTGGGCCTGGGCCATGGCGGGAAAAAGCAGCAACGCCACGACCACGGCCAGGACCGGAACTCTCATCGCCATCACTCCCGCCGGATTGGTTCCCGTCTTTATCTCGTGGGCGCGGTGACCGAGATCAAGATACGGGACGGCGGTTTCCGATCATGGCGGACATTGCGCGAATCGGGATTGGCAGAATTTGACTTAGGCCAACGAATTGGGGATGATGCGCACGGAGCAGGAATGCACATCCGGTCATCGCGGCGGGTGAACCACGGGGAGCATCATGGCGAAGTCTGTGCTGATCGTTGAAGACAATGAGTTGAACATGAAGCTGTTCAACGATCTGCTCCAGGCCAATGGCTATGCCACCCTTCAGACCAAGGATGGCCGCGAGGTGGTGGACATCGCCCGCAAGCACCGGCCAGACCTGATCCTGATGGACATCCAGCTGCCGGAGATTTCCGGACTGGAAATCACCAAGATGCTCAAGGATGACGCCGAGCTGAAATCGATCCCGGTCATCGCCGTCACCGCCTTCGCCATGAAGGGCGACGAGGAGAAGATTCGCGAGGGCGGCTGCGAAGGCTATATCGCCAAGCCGATCTCGGTCTCCAACTTCCTTCAGACCGTCGCCCGCTTCCTCGGCTGAGATCCCCGTCCGGGGCCACGGCCATCCCAGCGGAGTCGCCATGCGTGTGATCGCCACGGTTGGCCTGACGGCAAGGCTCGCCACCATGGCCCTGCTGGTGGCCGTTCTCGGCCTGGACGCCCACGCCTCTCCGGTCCACCATACGGACGCCCGCCCCGACGCCGCCTCGGCGCCGCTTCGGGTGCTGTCGCGCATCCAGGCCGACATGGAGCGGGTCGCGGCCGGCGCCTCGCCGCGGCGGTTGCCGCCCGGCACGGCGCGCGATCCGCTGGAACGGCTGGTGGACGCGGTCGACGCCCTCCGCCGCGACCGCCCATTGCTGCTGCGCGACCATGTGGCCGCCATTCGGGCGGAAGCCATGCGGCGACTGCCGGCGGAAAGCCCGCTGCTGGCCGCCGCCGGATCACCGGAACGCTTGCCGCCGCTGGCCGGCCTGATACAGGCGATGCGGCTGGCGGACGCGGCGCTGGCCGGCGAAACGTCCGCCATCTCCCGATTGCGGCTGCCCTGCCCCCTGGTGACGGGACGCGCCGCCCACTTCGCCGAGGCCGTCCGGCATCCGGAAACCGGGACCGGAGCGGTGCTGTCCTGCCCGGTGCCTGAGAGCGCGTCGAGGGATTTCGCCCTTATGGAACGGCTGGCGGGCCGGCCCGGCGGCTTCGCCGACCTGCCCCCGCCGCCCTCGCCGTCCCCGCCCGGCCATGACGACCGCCCGCCGCCGCCGCCCTGGGACCATGCCGCCGCCGTCCGCTTCATGGCCCAGAATCCCGAAGGAGCGGAAACGCCGCTGCGCCTCGCCATGCTGGAATCCCTGACCGCCCGCCTCGACCTTGCCCTGTTCCTGCATGCCTACCGCGAGCCCTCGCCGGCCCGCGACGACGAAATCCGCTCGCTGATCGGCGGCGTCGAGCGGGCCGCCAGCCCCAAGGCCAGTCCCGCCATGCTTCGCCTCGCCGGCGCGATCACGCCCTATGACGGCAGCGACGCCTCGCTGCTGCCGATCCTGCGGCTGGCCGCCTATACGCGGGTGGCCGACGTGGCGTCGGGCGATTACCGTTATCCCTATCCCATTCCCTGCGGCGTGCTCCAGCGCCGCCCCGCCCTGGCGGCGGCCCGCGGACATGGGGCGCCCCCGGCCGAAATCGACGAACGGCCCGACTTCATTCCGGCGCTGTCGGGATGCGCCGCCGGACGGGGCAAGGTGGACGGCTTCCCCGAGGCCGCCTTCGCCGCCTTCCTGGATGCCACCGCCGAGGCAGACGGCGGGCGCGGCGCCAGCCGCTCGAAATGGCCGCGCTACCCGATGCGCATCGACGATCTGGAACGCATGGAGCGGATCATCCTCGATCCCGCCGCCCTGCTGGCCGAGCCCGAGCCGCCGTTGGACCACCCCTATCAAACCTGGGCCTACGGATCGTTGGGCAATCATGCCGCGGCCGGGCGGCTGCGCCACCTGTACCAGTCCGCCCTGACCGCCCTGGCCGCCTATTACCGCTCGCTGGGGCTGGCCGAGGCCGAGGCCGCCGCCGCCGGCCGAAGGGCTCTGTTCGGCGCCGCCCGGGGCTCGGCTTGCGGAGCGGCGCCGCCGCCCCGTTCACTGCGGCGGCTGGTGATGGACGGCGCGCCAGTGGCGGAGATCGCCGCCATCCTCGACGGCGATGGCGTCGAGGATCTGAAGCCCTTCGCCGATTGCGCCGTCTTCGCCCCCTTCGATCCCCTGCTGCATGTGGCGGCGGGGCATCCGGCGGCGCTGGCGCTGCTGTGGGAAGCGGCGGACACGGTCTCGCCCGAGGCGGATCGCGAAGGATTACGCCACATCCGCCGGATCGACGCCGTCAATCATTTCGGCAAGACCGCCCTGATGGCGGCGGCCCAGGCCGGACGGATCAATTCGGTGCGGTTCCTGCTGGATCGCGGCGCCCGCCCCGACGCCGACACATGGCAGGAAACGGGGGATGGGCGCGGCCTGACGCACGGTTCCCGCACCGCCCTGATGTATGGGGCCGCCAACGGCTCGCTGCCCCTGATCCGGATGCTGGTTGAGGCCGGCGCCGACCGCTTCCAGGCCGACGCCAGGGGATTGCGGGCGGTTCATTACCTGCTGGGACTGGGGCCGGGACCGGCCAATCCCGTCCTGTCGCCGGCCGAACGGGCGGAAGCGGCAAGGTTGCTGTATTAGGGTGGATTCGCTTGCCGTCAGTGCTGGCCGGCGAAGGCGCAGCCGCCGCAGCCCATGGGGGTTCCGCAGGCCGGGGCCGGAGCAGGGGCCGGACGCGACTTGCCCACATTGGGGGCCATGATCGCCTTGGCCACATCCTTGTCGCCGCATTCCGGACAGGTCAGTTCGCCCGCCGCCTTGCGGGTGTCGTACTCGGCGCTGTTGGAGAACCATTCGTCGAAGTGGTGATCGTGCGAGCAGCGCAGGCTGTAGAGAATCATCGCCATCCTTCCCGAAGAGGAACCGCCCCGTTATAGCGGAGCGGTTCCCGCCGACGCAACGGCGTCAGAAATCACCACCGTCGAAACCGCCGTCGAAGCCGCCGTCATAGCCCATGTCGTCGGCGACGCCGGTGTCGAGCTGAGGATCGTGCCCCCCGCCGGTATCCGCGACCGGATCGACCGGGGGCGGCGCCGCGGCCGCCTGGCCGCCGCCACCGCCGAACATGCTGGAGATGCTGTTGGCCAGCAGCATGCCGCCGGCCACGCCCACCGCCGCTCCCGCCGCCGTGCGCAGGAAGCTGCCGCCAGCCGAGGGCTGACCGCCGCCGCCCCAGGGCGATTGCTGCTGTTGCTGCGGCCGCTGCTGCGGCACCGAGGGAACCGAGCCGCGTCCCCAGGGATTGTTGCCCGGCTGCCGCCCGAAAGCGGCCGGCTGGGACTGGGCCTGGGGCTGGGGCGCCGGGCGGCGTTCCAGCTCGACGATGCGGGCGTCGCGCTCCTTGATGGCCATCTCCTGGACCACCACCGCCTCCACCAGATTGTAGGCGGAATCGGGAATCGAGCGCATGCGCTCGGCGATGAGCGCCTCGGCCTCCGGGTCCTTGGGACCGCCGGCCAGCCGGGAGAGGCGGTCGAACACGCTTTCGATCAGTTCACGTTCCTGGGGTGTCATGGTCAGCCTTCATGGGTTGGCGAAACGCGATCAGGATGTAGGGCGGTTTCCGGCAAAGTCCAAGGCCTCGGAAAAAATCGGCGATGCCGCTTGACAGAACCGCCGCCGCCGCCTAGATGGTTGGCACTCATCGACGGAGAGTGCTAACAACTCGCCGTCCGATATGAAATCGTTTTACGGAGGTTGTAAGGAATGAAGTTCAGACCGCTCCACGATCGCGTGCTGGTGAAGCGCCTCGACGCGGAAGAGAAGACCGCCGGCGGCATCATCATCCCCGACACCGCCAAGGAAAAGCCGATGCAGGGCGAAGTGATCGCCGTCGGTTCCGGCACCCGCGGCGACGACGGCAAGCTCGTCGCGCTGGACGTCAAGGCCGGCGACCGCATCCTGTTCGGCAAGTGGTCCGGCACCGAAGTCAAGATCGACGGCGACGAGCTGCTGATCATGAAGGAATCCGACATTCTCGGCATTCTCGCCTAATCCAATCAGAGGTTCAGACACATGGCTGCCAAGGAAGTCAAATTCTCCACCGACGCCCGCACCCGCATGCTGCGCGGCGTCGACATCCTCGCCGACGCGGTGAAGGTCACCCTCGGCCCGAAGGGTCGCAACGTCGTCATCGAGAAGTCGTTCGGCGCTCCGCGCATCACCAAGGACGGCGTCACCGTCGCCAAGGAGATCGAGCTGGCCGACAAGTTCGAGAACATGGGCGCCCAGATGGTGCGCGAAGTGGCCTCGAAGACCGCCGATCTGGCGGGCGACGGCACCACCACCGCCACCGTGCTGGCCCAGGCCATCGTCCGTGAAGGCGTCAAGGCGGTTGCCGCCGGCCTCAACCCGATGGACCTGAAGCGCGGCATCGATATCGCCGTCGCCGCCGTCGTCGCCGACGTCAAGAGCCGGTCGCGCAAGGTCGCCACCAACGCCGAGATCGCCCAGGTCGGCACCATCTCCGCCAATGGCGAGAAGGAAATCGGCGACATGATCGCCAGGGCCATGGAAAAGGTCGGCAACGAGGGTGTCATCACCGTCGAGGAGGCCAAGGGCCTGGACACCGAGTTGGACGTGGTCGAGGGCATGCAGTTCGACCGTGGCTACACCAGCCCGTATTTCGTCACCAACGCCGAGAAGATGACCTGCGAGCTGGATAACCCCTACATCCTGCTGCACGAGAAGAAGCTGTCCGGCCTCCAGCCGCTGCTGCCGGTGCTGGAGCAGGTGGTTCAGTCCGGCCGTCCGCTGGTCATCGTCGCCGAGGACATCGAGGGCGAGGCCCTGGCCACCCTGGTGGTCAACAAGCTGCGCGGCGGCCTGAAGGTCGCCGCGGTGAAGGCGCCGGGCTTCGGCGACCGCCGCAAGGCCATGCTGGAAGACATCGCCATCCTGACCGGTGGCCAGGTGATCTCCGAAGACCTGGGCATCAAGCTGGAAAGCGTCAACCTGGAGATGCTGGGCACCGCCAAGCGCATCACCATCACCAAGGAAGACACCACCATCGTCGACGGTTCCGGCGAGAAGAGCGGCATCGAGGCCCGCTGCAAGCAGATCCGGGCGCAGATCGAGGAAACCACCTCGGACTACGACCGCGAGAAGCTTCAGGAGCGTCTCGCCAAGCTGGCCGGCGGCGTGGCCGTCATCAAGGTCGGCGGCGGCTCCGAGATCGAGGTGAAGGAGCGTAAGGATCGCGTCGACGACGCCCTGCATGCCACCCGCGCCGCGGTCGAGGAAGGCATCGTCGCCGGCGGCGGCGTCGCCCTGCTCCATGCCGTCAAGGCCCTGGAAGGCCTGAAGTCGGGCAACGACGACCAGAAGGTCGGCATCGAGATCGTGCGGCGCGCCCTTCAGTCGCCGGTGCGTCAGATCGCCGAAAACGCCGGTCATGACGGTGCCGTGGTCGCCGGCAAGATCGGCGAGTCCAAGGACCTCACCTTCGGCTTCGACGCCCAGAACGGCGTCTACACCGACATGATCAAGGCCGGCATCATCGACCCGACCAAGGTCGTGCGCACCGCCTTGCAGGACGCCGCCTCGGTGGCCGGCCTGCTGATCACCACCGAAGCCATGATCGCCGAGCGTCCGAAGAAGGACGCCGGCGGCATGCCCGGTGGCGACATGGGCGGCATGGGCGGCATGGGCGGCATGGGCGGCATGGACTTCTAGGTCCGCGCCGGGCATCGGCCCGTTACGGCATCCCCCTCCCGGAAACGGGAGGGGCGAGCGGATGGGGAGGGCGTTCCGTTTCGGCGGAGCGCCCTCCCTTTCTGTTTCCGAAAGGCTGGCGGGATGATCGAATCAGAACGTTCGCGGCTTGATTCCAAGAAGGTCGTCGATCCCCGACCATGACCGGCCGATATCGACCGGAGCGCCGACGATCTTGCCCCATTCATACTGATTGCCCATGGACCGGATGCTCGGCATCAGCCCCGCCACCATGCGCAGCACGTCCACCTGATCCTGGGTCTGGTACAGCAGGCTGGCCAGCGCGACGAACCGTTCGTGGAAACCGGCGTTGCTGAACACCACGGCGGCCTCGCCCCGTTCGGGAGCGAAGTAGCGGCAGCCGTTGAGCAGCAGGATCATGGCCGAGGCGGCTGCGCGATAGCCGTCGAGCAGCCGGGAATCGGCGGCCAGCCCGCCGCAGGCCATCACGCCGCCGGCAAGGTGGAAATCGACGCACCGCAAGGCGTCCGCCGCCGCCGGGCGGGCCGTAGCCCAGCATGGCGCAGACCGAACGCACCGGCTCGGCCGAGGTCAGCTGCGCCCACTCCTGCGTCGACATGTGCTCGCGCCACTCGCCGGCCATCCCGTGCCGGGCCATCTTGAAGGTGGGATCGTTCGCGTGGGCCTTGATCAACCCGCCCACGTCCGAGGCGACGACGCTGTCCCTGATCCGCCCCTCGTCGCGCTGGAGCCCGAGAAAGTCGAGGATGCCGCCCACGACCTCGACCGGCCTCTGCTTGATGTCTTCGAACCGGACGACCAGAATCGGCTTGCGGCGGCCCGCCAGCCAATAGGCGGCGAACAGGGCATAGATCAGAAGCGGCCTCGCCCCCAGGACGACGGGCATGTGATTGGCCGACATGACGGTGCGGTCGAGATAGTCCCGGAAGTCATGCCCGCCGCCGACATAGCGACGGTGCCACGAATACAGGCTCGTCGATTCTGCCCTGGTCCTGACGGACACGGGCGAGATTGGTAAGGGCGTCCACATGGCCGGGCTCCAGGTCGAGAACGCGGCGGAAGCACGCCTCGGCCTCGTCCATCCGGCTGGTGTCATAGAGCAGGCAGCCCAGATTGAATTGCGCCGCGACATTGCCGGAATCGATCTCGACGGCGCGGCGGGCATGGCCTTCGGCCTCCTTGAACCGGCCGAGGGTTGTCAGGGCGATGCCGAGATTGGCCTGGGCGGCAACATCGGCGGGGGCAAGGTCCAGCACCCGCCGGTACCCCGACGCCGCCTCGGTCAACCGCCCGGCACCGTGATGCTCCAGCGCCGCCGCCATGCACGCCCTGGCCGTGACGGCGTCGACGACGTCTCCGGACAATCCATGCCGCCGCCCCTCGTCCAGGACCTCCAGAGCGGTTCCGGCCTGCCCCATGTGCAGCAGCAATTCGGCATGGCTGAGCCAGAACTGCCCCTGGGAGGCGTCAGCCTCCAGCGCCGCCTTGAAGTGGGGGAGCGCCGCCTCGGCCCGGCCGGTCACCGCCAGCACGATGCCCAGATTGTGATGGGCCTGAGGCTGGTTCTGCACCGCATCGAGAGCGGCGCGGTACAAGACCTCGGCCTCGGCGAGCCGGCCGGCCTGATGATGGGCGATGGCCTGGGTGAGGGCGTCGGCCAATGGCACTGACTCGGACACGAGGCGGCTCCCCACACGTTCTCCAGGTCTTATCCGTTTCGGGCGAAAGTCCAGAAACGCACGGGGAGTCCATAGCTGATTCCATGCTCGAATCCCATCTCCGTGAAGCCGGCGGAATGGGCAAGCCCGCACAAAAATTCCGGGTCACGGCAATAACGCCGGGTTCCGCCGATGGTCGCCATGGTTCCGGCGCCATCCGGCGCGGGAAACTCGGAGAACAGGACAAATCCTCCCGGCTTGAGGGCGGCGGCCGCCCCAGCCAGAAACGGCGACAGATCGGGGCGATAATAGACGGCGCCGCCGCAGACCACCGCGTCGGCCACGGGGCCGAGGGCGGCCAACGATTCGGACATGTCGCCGACGATCATCCGGTCATAGCGGCGTTCGGCCCGTCCCGCCATCGCCGGCGACAGGTCCATGCCGATGAGATGGCGAGCGTGGGACCGAAGTCCCGAGGCGAGCGCTCCCGTCCCGCAGGCGGCATCCACCACGGTAAGTCCGGACAGCCCTGCCATCCGATGCCCGACCGCAACCAGGAAATGCCGGGCGGTGTCCAGGTGGAGCGCCCCGGCGTCGTAATCGTCGGAGATCTCGTCGTATTTGATCCGGACGGATTTTTCCCGCCAATCGTCGTCGGGAGCCGGTTCAAGACAGTTGAAGAACAGGTTTTCCGCCAGATCGATCCGGTCAAGACGCATGGCCAGGTTGGCGGCGGCGGCGAACAGCTCGTAGCGTTCGGGATCGTCGCGGAACGCCTCGATCAGGAATTCCAGGGCGCCGCCGAGGGTAAGGCCGGGCCGGGTCGCCGAAGCCCACAATTCCCCCAGATGCCCCAGTTGATCGTCATTGACCCGCCAGAGGAATCTGAATGCCAGACGATGCGCCTCGAAACAGTAGCTGTCCTCGGACAGGGCGCGCAGCAATGCCTGAAAGCCGAGTATCGCCTCGTTCCGCGCCATCAGCGCTTCGCTGATATGGCACAGGCGCAATGCCTTGTCCGTCCGAGATGGATTACCAGCCTCGGCATCGGCTTTGCCTGGAATCATGTATCTCCGTTTCGGTGTCAGGATGTGATGGGTGTTCCTCCGGCATTGTTGCCATAATCACCAGTTCGTGACCACACTTCCCCGCCCCCCTCCCACACTTCGGCCTTGCATTTTTCGGCCGCCGGGGTCAGACCGGAAGCCATGAGCATCCGCAACCTTCCCTCCCTGTTCGAACCCACCTCGATAGCGGTGATCGGCGCGTCGGACCGTCCGCGTTCCGCCGGGGCCGTGGTCATGCGCAACCTGCTGGCCGGCGGCTTCAAGGGGCCGATCATGCCGGTTCACCCGAAGCATCGGGCGGTGGCCGGCGTGCTGGCCTATCGCGACGTCGACTCGCTGCCGCTGGCCCCCGATCTGGCGGTGCTCTGCACCCCCGGCCCGTCGGTTCCGGCGATGCTGGAGGCCTTGGGCCGCAAAGGGGCGCGGGCGGCGGTGATCATCGCCGCCGATGTCGACCGGGCCGCCATGCTGGATGCCGCCCGCCGCCACGACCTGCGGGTACTGGGGGCGGGCAGCCTGGGCGTGCTGGTGCCGCGCATCGGCCTGGACGCCAGTTTTTCCCACATCTCCGCCCTGCCCGGCAAGGTGGCGCTGGTGTCGCAATCGGGGGCGGTGTGCAGCGCCGTTCTCGACTGGGCCAGACCGCGCGGCATCGGCTTTTCCCACTTCGTCAGCCTGGGCGAGGGCGACGACATCGACTTCGCCGACGTGACGGATTATCTGGCCAACGACGACCAGACCCGGGCGATCCTGCTCTACATCGAAACCATCCGCGAGCGCGGCAACTTCATGGCCGCCGCCCGTGCCGCCGCCCGCAACAAGCCGGTCCTGCTGGTCCGCGCCGGCGGCGTTCCCGAGGACCGCCGGGTCGGCCCGTTCATCGCCGAGGCCCTGGCCCGGCAGGAGGATTCCTTCAACGCCGCAGTCCGCCGGGCCGGCGCGCTCAGGGTCAACGACATCAACGAGCTGTTCGGCGCGGTGGAGACCCTGGCGCGGGCCAAGCCCATGAAGGGCAACCGGCTGGCCATCGTCACCAATGGCGGCGGCACCGCCATGATGGCCAAGGCCGAGATGGGCGACCCCGGCGGCGGACAGGTGGCGGAGCTGGATGCCGAGACCCTGCGCAAGCTGATCGCCCTGATGCCGCGCGGCTGGACCGCCGACAACCCGGTCGACCTGGGGGTCGACGCCTCCGGCAAGCGCTATGCCGAGGCGGTACGGGTCCTGGCCGAGGCCGAGGAGGTCGACGCCATCCTGGTCATCCACGCCCCCAACGCCATGGCCGATCCGATCGAGGCCGCCCAGGCGGTGATCGATACCCAGCGCCGCTTCGGCGGTGCGGTGCTGACCTCCTGGGTCGGCGAGGAGGCGGTGGCCCCGGCCCGCAAGCTGTTCGCCGAGGCCGGCCTGCCCACCTACGACACCCCCGGCCGCGCCGTCCGCGCCTTCCGCCATCAGGTCAACTATCAGCGCAACCAGGACATGCTGATGGAGACACCGCCGGCCCATCAGGGCGGCTTTCGCGCCGCCAAGGGCACGGCCCGGCTGATCGTCGCCCGCGGCCTCGCCTCGCCGGGCGGCCTGCTGAACGAACCCGATTCCAAGGCCATGCTGGCCGCCTACGGCATTCCGGTGCAGCAATCCACCCTGGCCGCCACCGTCGACGACGCCGTCGCGGCGGCGGAAAGCCTGGGATACCCCGTGGCGCTGACCCTGGCCGCCGCCGATCTGGCCCGCAAGTGGGACATCGGCGGCGTCGCCCTCAACCTGGAAACCCCCGAGGCGATCCGCAGTTCCGCCGACGGCATCTTGCGCCGGGTCGAGCGCACCCGTCCCGGAACCAGGGTCGAGGGCTTCACCGTCCAGCGCATGGCCTTCCGCCCCCATGCCCGCCAACTGGTTCTGGGCATCGCCTGCGATCCCCTGTTCGGCCCCATGCTGGTGTTCGGCGAGGGCGGGCGCGCCGTCGAGGTCATCCGCGACCACACCGTGGGCCTGCCGCCGCTCAACCTGCCGCTGGCCCGCGGCGTCATCGCCCGCACCCGGGTGTCGCGCCTGCTGGAGGCCTCCGGCAGCCGTCCCGCCGCCAACCGCGACGCCATCGCCGAGGCGCTGGTGCGGCTGTCCTCCATGCTGGTGGACAACCCCGAGATCGTCGCCTGCGACATCAATCCCCTGTTCGCCGACGAGGCCGGCGTGCTGGCGCTGGACGTCCGCATGCGGGTCGCGCCGCTGGACGATTCCGATCTTCGCCGGTTCTCGGTCCTGCCCTATCCCGCCGAACTGGAGGAACCCGCCGACCTCCACGACGGCTCGACGGTCATGCTGCGCCCGATCCGGCCCGAGGACCTGCCCGCCCACGCCGAACTGATGAACCGGATGACGCCCCAGGATTTACGGCTGCGTTTCTTTGGCCAGGTGCGCCAGATTCACCACCACCAGATGGCGCGCCTGACCCAGATCGACTACGACCGCGAGATGGCCTTCATCGCCAGCCGGCCGGGCAAGGACGGCCAGCCCGAGACCCTGGGGGTGGTGCGTACGGTCACCGACCCCGACAACCAGCGGGCCGAACTGGCGGTGCTGGTCCGGTCCGACATGAAGGGAACCGGCCTGGGCACCATCTTGATGGACAAGATCATCCGCTATCAAAGATCGCGCGGGACCAGGGCGGTCTACGCCCAGATCATGGCCGAGAACGCCGCCATGCTGCGCCTTGCCCTGAAGAGCGGCTTCAAGCGCCAGCGCTCGGAAGACCCCGACGTCATCGAGACGGTGCTGGAACTGGGGTAGCCGACGAAAAAAGGCGCCCCCGGCCAAGGCGCCCCTTGCCGATGCGGGTGCGGAAGGCTCAGCCCTCGACGCGGACGATGACGTCGACCCGGCTGATGTTCAGGCCTTCCGGCGCGTTGGGCACCTTGGTCACCGCGATCAGGTCGGCGGGGATGTCGCACAGCTTGCCGGTCTTCTCGTAGAAGAAGTGATGATGGTCGGTGGTGTTGGTGTCGAAATACGACCGGCCGGCATCGACCACGATCTCGCGCAGCAGCCCAGATTCGGTGAACTGGTGCAAGGTGTTGTAGACGGTGGCCAGCGAGACGCGGATGTTGCTGGACAAAGCCTCGGTGTGCAGCTGCTCGGCCGAGATATGGCGGTCGCCGCCATCGAACAGCAGACGGGCCAGGGCGAGGCGCTGGCGGGTCGGACGCAGGCCGACGGCACGCAACTGGTCGAGAGCCTGACTGTAAGGACGAACGGAAATCATCGTCATGGGGGCCGCCCTTTCAGGGTGGGTGAATTGATCTATCTCAACGGTATCATAGAGCCATTCGAAAAAGAAAGGTCTATAATGCCTACAATTCCAGGGATAAGCCCCTGCTATCCCACATGGCGAATGGATACCACCGTCAGATCATCCGGAGGCTGCCCCGGCAACTTCCGGTGAAAGCGCTCCAGCAAAGCCGCCACCGGATCGTCCATCCGCCCCGCCTCCTCTCCCCAGGACAGCAAGGAGGTCTCGTCCACCACCGGCTGGTCGCCAGCCAGGCTCTCCACCAGGGCGTCGCTGTAGGCCAGCAGGCAATCCCCCGGTTCCAGCGTCGTTCCGGCCTCCTCGTACGTGGCGTCGAGAAAGGCCCCCAGCGGCGGCCCCGCCACCGGCAGGTAGGTGGCGCATCCCCGATGCAGCAGAATCGGCGGAGGCGTCAGGGCGCCGGCCATGCTCACCACACCGCCGCCGGGCGACACCTCGCAGGCGAGGGCGGCGGCAAACTGGCCCGGCGGCAGCAATCCCCGCAATTCATGATTGAGGAATTCAAGAAGCTCTCCCGGCCCCGTCAGTGCCGACGGACGCCGGGCCATCAGGGCATGCAGGCGAACCGCGTTGAACGCCGCCGCGACGCCGTGACCGGTGAAGTCGGCCACCAGAATCCCGATGGTGCCGCGATGGGTCTCGAACACCGTCCAGAAATCGCCGCCCAGTTCCGAGCAGGTCTCGATGGTTCCACGCACGTCAAGGCCGGTACGATGGCGGATATCGTCCAGCAGCGCCGGAGAGGGCAGCAATTCCGCCTGGGTGGTCCGTGCCAGATCCAGTTCGTCGCGCACCCGTTCGCGGTAGGCCTTGAGGCCGGCCAGAAGAATCCGGTTCTCCAGGTGAACGCTCAGCCTGGCGGTGATCTCGGCGGCGTTGATGGGCTTGCTGACCATGTCGGTGGCGCCGGCGGCAAAGCACGCCGCCCGCTCCGGCGGGTGGTCCAGGGCGGTGACGAACAGGACCGGCAGCTCGTCGTGGCCGTATTGCCTCCGCAGACGCCGGCACATCTCGTAGCCGTCCATCCCCGGCATCATGACGTCGAGCAGCACCAGATCCGGCTTGCGCCGCGAAATCAGGCTCAGCCCCTCCTCGCCGTTGCCGGCCAGATGAATCCGGCCGACGCCGATGGCGTTGACAATGGCGGCCAGCACCCGCTGATTGGCCAGATTGTCATCGACGATCAGGACGCTGACGTCATCCAGCGTCATGGCGCACCCGAACGGATGCGGAGAATGACGCAACGCCCGCCATCCTCGATGGACAGTTCGCCCAGCGAGGCGGCGATGGACAGGCCGTGCTGGCGCGACGGCGCCGCCTGACCGGCGGTGGCCGCGGGGTCGAAGCCATGCCCCTGGTCGGCGATGGCGACCTCGACCCAATCCGCCGTCCCGACGGCGGAAATATCCACATGCCGGCCCAGCTTCGCCGGGTCGGCCAGGGCAGCATCCAGTGCCTTGCAATAGGCGTCGAACCCCTCCAGCCCCGCCGCCGGGCTGGCGACCTCCAGATTGCCGTGAACCAGGGCGTTGGCCATCAATTCGTGGATGGCGCGGTCCAGGTCCCCGCCCCGGCCGGCCAGTTGGGGAAAGCGCTGGCACAATGCCCGCGAGAAGGCCAGGGCCAGATCGTACTGATAGGCGGTGCCGGTGCCCACCGAGACCCCCAGCCCGCCTTCCGAGACATGGCGCAGGAAGCGTTCGCCGGGGGGAAGCCACCCCGTCTCCTCCACCTCGCAACCGCCGACATGCGGAGCGACCAGACAGGCCTGGATGGAATCGACGCCAAAGCAGCGCGACAGAACCATCCGGCGGGGACGGGGATCGGTCGTCCAGCGGGCAGCCGTCGCCGCGTGCAGGACGTCGATGGGGGACAGGTCATCGGATATGGCCTGAATCATGGCGCCCTCGATCATCGGGTCTGAGACCCTTGCATATTTCACACATCGATTTTGGGGTAAAGTTGTGACATATGGAATGGGTATCAGCTCCGTTCAGACCGATTTCAGGGGGACCGACATGGATTATGCCTTCGAGGCGAAGGGCGGCACTCTGGCAGTGCGGCTGAACGGCCGGATGACCCACGCCGACTACAAGGGATTCCGGGAGATCCTGGCCCGCATCAACCAGGACAGGCCCCAACGGGTCACCTTCGACCTGACCACCGTGTCCTTCATCGATTCCTCCGCCCTCGGCATGCTGCTGATCGTCCGCGACGCGGCGGTGCAGGACAAGCGCGACGTGGTGCTGAAGGGGGCTTCCGGTCAGGCCGAGACCCTGATCAACGTGGGCAAGCTGCACAACTACTTCATCATCGAATAGCGAAACGACGCGGGCCATCCCCGGGGCGGCCGCGCCACAATACCAATGCCCGCATGTGGAATGGCGGCGGCGCGTGTTAGATTGGTTGCGACCATCGCCTCCGGCAGGATGACCATGCCCGACAAACGCCCTCCCACGGATTCCGATATCGGCGAGCGACGCCGCTACCCCCGTTTCCAGGGATTGAATCTGATGGCCAACATCGGGGGCCGGCTGGTCCATGTCGCAGGCATCTCGGCCGTCGGGATGAAACTGGAAAAGGGCTTCGCCCTGTCGGCCACCCCCGTCCGCTTCACCCTTTATCCCTGCGGCGACGGCAAGGTCGACATCAACCGGGGAATCGGCGGCACCTGCCGGCTGGTCCGGGAAGAGGACGGCTTCGTCGCCATGCGGTTCGAACCGGCCAGTTATCGCCTGGTCAAGTTCGTCGCCGAATGCACCAACGTGGCGGAAGACATCGAATCCTGATCACCCGGCATTATCTGCCGCCCCATCCCAGCCATCGATCCGGCCCGGCCCGGCATTTCCTGCCGACACCCACGGATAACCGCTTGAAATAACTTAATTTGCAACCTGGCATCATGTTTGCTTCCATGTTGAACGGATAAATGTCCGCCGTGCGATGGAGGCGACGATGCTGTGGGGCGCGTTCAATAACGCCAGTCAGGCGATGATGACCATGGACTACGCGATGGGGGGAATCTCCCAGAACATAGCCAACGTCAACACCAACGGCTACAAGCGCAAGGATACCCTGTTCAAGACGATGCTGTCGGAATCCCATGCCGCGCCGGGTACGTCGCAGAACAGCCCGACGACGGCGACCGCCACCACCGGCCTCGACATCTTCGCGGTGCGGGCGGTGGACCGCACCTTCATCACCCAGCAGGGCATCATCACTCCCAGCAACACCTGGACCGATCTGGGCATCAACGGCCGCGGCTTCTTCGTCATCACCCAACCCGACAGTTCGGGCAATCCCACCGGCACCGCCTCGGAGACCGACGCGCAGGGCACGCTGTACACCCGCGCCGGCAATTTCCAGACCAAGGCCATCGATACCCGGGCCTATTTCACCACCGCCGGCGGCCAGTACCTGATGGGATGGATGGCCGACGCGCAGGGCCGCATCGACGGCGTCACCACCACCGCCAGTTCGCCGGTCAGCGCCACCACGACCACCACCACGGCCGGGGGCGGGGGGGCGTCCCTGGCCCCGATCTACTACCAGCCCGGCCAATTGATCGACGGCATCTCGACCACCATCATCCAGCCGGTGATGAACCTGCCGGCCAACGCGCCCCTGACCGCCAGCCCCCAGACCTTCACCGACAGCACCAGCGTCACCGACGGGTTTGGCGTCGCCCAGGACCTGACCATGCACTGGAGCCGGGTCGACGGCGACAACTGGACCGTCACCTTCTCGCTGCCCACCGCCCCGGCCAACGGCAGCATCGGCACCATCGATCCCCTGTCCTCGCCGCTGACGGTCAAGCTGGACGCCGACGGCGACATCGTGTCCTACACCAATTCGGCGGGAACCGTCACCGCCGGCAGCGTGCCGACCCTCGACATCACCTGGGCGGCGGGCGGCACCCTCGCCACCTCGCCCAGCGTCAATCTGGCCGGCAGCAAGCCCACCTTCGAGGAAGTGCCGCTGACCCTGACGGCCTATGACGAAGCCTTCAATCCCCAATCCCTGCCGGTGGCGTTCGAACGCGCCGGCAACGGCCAGTGGTACATGCGCGTCAAGCTGCCGGCTTCCGGCGGAAGCGTCGACGAGTTCAGCAGCGACAGCGGCGGCGGCGGCACCGACACCTATTCGGTTCCCGTCACCTTTGACGGCGCCGGCAAGATCCTCACCCCCGCCTCCATCACCATGGGCGTCAGTTGGACGCCGTCGGTCACCGCCACCACGCCCGAGGCTGTGCAAATTCCGGCGGTCCTGGCATCCTACGCCTCGCAGATATCGGCGGCGGTGAATGGCGTGACCAAGCCCACGCTGCCGGCCACGGCGGCCGATCTGGCCACCTACGAGGCCGACCTGGTCGCGGCGCTGACCGCCATCGTCGTGGCCGCCCCGGCCACCGCGGCCGATCTCACCACCTATGGCGAGGACGTGGCCGCGGCCTATTCGGACGCCTCCGACGCCACCCAGACCGCCATGGACGAGGCCGCCGCCGCCGCCGGCTCCAACACCATCACCTTCAAGACCGACAAGATCACCCAGTTCTCGGCCGAGGCCCCCGACAAGATCGGCATCAAGGTGATCGACCAGGACGGCTATGCCTCCGGCGTCATGGACAGCGCCTCGTTCATCTCGACCGGCGAACTGATCGGCCATTTCAGCAACGGCCGCACCCGAACCCTGGCCATGGTGCCGGTGGCCAGCTTCGTGGCGGCGGACCAGTTGGACGCCATCTCGGGCACCTTGTTCCGCCGCACCGAGCGGGCCGGCGACATGGAGGTCGCCTCCATCGCCTCGCAGGGCAGCGGGGCCCAGATCGTCGCCTCGGCGGTGGAAACCTCCAATGTCGATCTCGCCGACGAGTTCACCCGGATGATCATCACCCAGAAGGCCTATTCCATGAACGCCACCGTGTTCCGGACCGCCGACGAGATGACGTCCACCGCCAGGGACCTGTTCTGAGCCATGGCCCCTGCGCGCCGTGAGTGGTCATGTTTGACCGCTCACGTCAAATGGGCCCAGCGATGGCGGCGGACATTGTAATCGTATTCAGCCCGTATCTGGTGGAAACGCTCCAACAGCACGTTGTCGCGGCATTGGTGGAACATCAGGCGCACGTCGGATCGGCCAAGAAGCTCCGGCTGGCGGGCAATCTCGAAGTCACGGAATTCAGTCCAGCGGATCCTGTCTCGATACGTATTATAGATTTCCGTCCCCGGAATCGGCGTCATCATCAGGATACCGGCGTAATCGGGGTCGGCACGGCGGAGAAAGGCGATGGATTCATCCAGATCCGCCTCAGTCTCAGTCGGATTGCCGAGCAGCAACGTCCCCTGGATTACCAGACCAAGGCTGCGGGCCCCATCATAGGCAGCTAAAATCTGCTCGTTGGAAATGCTCTTGCCCAGCACCATCCGGCGTATCCGTTCGCTACCCGATTCTATGGTGATGGTGACAACCCGGCAGCCGGCCGCGTACATCAGTTTCATAAGCTCGTGGTCGTAAAGATCGGCCCGCACCTGAGCCCACCAGCTTATCCGCGGGCCACGGGAGATCAGGTTTTCACAAATTCCCGCCGCCCATTTTTTATTTATAGTAAAGTTATCATCAAGGAACGACACACTTTTCAGACCATACTTTGCTGTTATAACTGTCAAGTGATCGACGATAGTGTCAGCGTCATAAAATTTTACCTTACTCCTGAAGCCATTATCACCATCGAGCTGACAGAACTTGCATGTATAAGGGCAACCGCGCGAGTACAGCACGTAACGCGACGGTACGGGCAGAATCCCATGCCCCGATATTCGGGCGGGATCGTAATAGGATCGATCGATGGCTTCCTCATCCCAAAGCGGAACACGACTCGCGTCCATATGCTTCCCGTCGAGGGATTGGATTGCGGCAGCGCCAACTTGGCCTCGGGCGGTGACGCCCACAGGCATTGGCCCGCCGCCAGCGGAAAGCATTTCAATCAACGCGGGGAGTGCAACATCTGCATCACCGTGGACGATGTAATCCAAGTCGGGGTGGAAGGAAAATAATTCAGAGGCTGAAAATACGGTAGAGTGATACCCGCCAAGGATGATAGGAACCGACCATCTCCAAGCTCGACACAACTGTGACACCCTGTTTACCCAATCGGCATGAGGTGTCATGACCGACAGGCCGATGGCATTTGGCTCAAGTCGCGTCAAAGCATCGAATAGTTTCTCCTTGTCCTCCATAACCTCGGAAATACTGCTTCCGGCGATGACATGAGCCTGATGACCACGCTTGCGCAGTAACTGGACCAAGCCCATCGTGCCGAATCCGCCAGACCGAATATCCTGAAAGTCGATGAGAACAAAATTCATGTCCAGCGCCATCTCCCGTCCAGCAATCCAGTCGACAGACCATGTCAACGCTTGCTTGCGAATTTTATCACGATTCATCGCATGGCACAAAATCCAACACTACGGACACAGTTCTCATCATAGAATTGAGAGGGTCAAGGAGGCCGGGAATCCACGACCTGATTCGGGACGCTACCGCATCCAGCTCTTGAGGCGGCGCGCCGCCTCGACCATGTCGGCCTCGGCGCCGGCATAGGAAAAGCGCAGGGTCCGCCGCCCCCGGACGGGATCGAAATCCAGCCCCGGCGTGACGGCCACGCCGGTCTCGGCCAGTATGCGGGCGGCGAAGGCGGCGCTGTCGTCGGTCAAGTCGCCGATATCGGCGTAAAGGTAGAACGCCCCGTCCGACGGTGCCAGCCGCCCGAACCCCGCCGCCGGCAATTCCTCCAGCAAAATGTCGCGATTGGCCCGGTAGCGGGCGACCCGGGCATCCAGTTCGTCCCGGCAATCGAACACCACCTCGGCCGCCAGTTGCGACAGGGTCGGCGGTGAGATGAACAGGTTCTGCTGGAGGCATTCCACGGCGCGGATCAGGTCGTCGGGCACCACCATCCAGCCCAGCCGCCAGCCGGTCATGGCGTAATACTTGGAAAAACTGTTGATGACCACCGCATGGGGAGCGGCGTCCAGCCCGGCGACGGTGGCGGCCGGCGCGCCGAAGGCGATGCCGTGATAGATTTCGTCCGAGATCAGGCGTATTCCCCGGCTCTCGCACCAGAGCGCCAGTTCGGCGACCTCGGCCGCCGACAGCATCGAGCCGGTGGGGTTGGACGGCGACGCCACCACCACGCCGTCCAGCCGTCCATCCAGGCCGGACAGGACCGCCGCCGACACTTGCCAGCGGCTGGCCGGCCCCACCGGAACGTCGACGCATTCGATGCCCAGGGCGGTCAGGATGTTGCGATAGGCGGGATAGCCCGGCGCCGCCACCGCCACCCGGTCGCCGGGGTCGAAGGCGGCCAGGAACGACAGCAGGAAGCCGGCGGACGAACCGGTGGTGACGCAGATCCGTTCGGCTGGAACGCAGACGCCGCAGGCCTCTGAGTAATGGCGGGCGATGCGGGTTCTCAGCGCGTCGGTGCCCAGCGCCAGGGTATAGCCCAGCGGCTGGCTGGCCAGCGCGCGGGCGGCGGCGGCGAGCACCCGGGCCGGCGCCTGCCCCGAGGGCTGTCCGACCTCCAGGTGGATGACGTCGGCGCCCTGGGCCTCGCGCCGGGCGGCGGCGCGCATCACGTCCATCACGATGAACGGCGAGACGCCCCCCCGCCCGGCGACCTTGAACACCATGGCTCCGGTCTATTCCTTGCGCAGGTCGTCGTGGCAGGACTTGCAGGTCTTGCCAACCGCCGGAACCTGGGCCTTGATGGCGTCGGGGCCGGCCTTGACGGCCTCGGCCAGCTTGGCGGATTCCACCGCCATGGCCTTCCAGCCGTCCATGAACTGGGCCGACTTGGCGGCGAAGGCCTCGGGCTTGGTGTTGGCGTTGGGCAGCACCTCGGTGCCCTTGGCCCAGCCGATGGGGGCCAGCCGGGCCAGCATCTCCAGATTGAGGGCGCGCTGGGCGGCGTCGGCCGGCAGGTCGCCCTTGCCCTGGGCGAAGGCGGCGATGGGGCCGAACTGCGACTTGACCGCCTGCATCAGGCCCTGGCGCAGCTTCAACAACTCTTCCGGCTTGGCCGCCTGGGCCAGGACGGGAGCGGCCGAAGCCAGGACGAAAACCGACAAGGCCGAGGCGACGACGGCGATCTTGGCAATGAGACGCATGGCTGTTTCCCCTATGAGGTGAATTACCGTGCTCATAAGGTATGGCGGCAACCCCCTGGTTTCCAGCGGGAATATGCCGGCCCGCCCGTTTCCCATCCCAAGGTGTGGGATTCCGGCTTGCGTTCGCCGTTCCTGGTGCTATCGTCCCCCGCTGTCCGGGTGCGGGGACAGATTACCCGACCATGCGCGCCACCCGGCGCGCGTCGGGCATGCCCGCGAGAGGGCTTGGCATGGCTTCAGGCGAGGGTTAAGCAAGATGACGACCGCGAAAATCATATGGACCAAGGTTGACGAGGCACCGGCGCTGGCGACCTATTCCCTGCTGCCGATCGTCGAGGCGTTCACCAAGGCGGCGGGCGTCGCCGTCGAGACCCGCGACATCTCGCTGGCCGGGCGCATCATCGCCAACTTTCCCGAGAACCTGACCCCGGCCCAGCGCATCAACGACGAACTGACCGAACTGGGCGAACTGACCCTGAAGCCCGAAGCCAACATCATCAAGCTGCCCAATGTCAGCGCCTCGGTGCCGCAGTTGAAGGCCGCCATCAAGGAGCTCCAGTCCCAGGGCTACAAGATTCCCGACTATCCCGAGGACCCCAAGACGGACGCCGAGAAGGAACTGCGCGCCCGTTTTGGCCGTGTGCTGGGCAGCGCCGTCAATCCCGTGCTGCGCGAGGGCAATTCCGACCGCCGCGCCGCCGCCTCGGTCAAGCAATACGCCCGCAACAACCCGCACAAGATGGGCGCCTGGAGCACCGAGTCGAAGTCGCATGTGGCGCACATGACCGCCGGCGACTTCTATGGCAGCGAGACCTCGACCACCGTCGCCGAGGCCACCACGGTCCGCATCGAGTTCGTCGCCACGGACGGCGCCACCACCGTTCTCAAGGAAAAGACCGCGCTGAAGGCCGGCGAGGTGATCGACGCGGCGGTGATGAGCACCCGCGCCTTGCGCGCCTTCTACGCCGCCCAGATCGACGACGCCAAGGCCAAGGGCGTGCTGCTGTCGCTGCATCTCAAGGCCACCATGATGAAGGTCTCGGACCCCATCATGTTCGGCCACGCCGTCACCGTCTTCTTCAAGGACGTGTTCGAGAAGCACGCCGCGGCGATCAAGGACCTGGGCGTCAACGTCAACAACGGCTTCGGCGATCTGGTCGCCAAGCTGGACAGGCTGCCCGCCGCCAAGAAGGCCGAGATCGAGGCCGACATCGCCGCCGTCTACAAGGCCCGGCCGGAACTGGCCATGGTCAATTCCGACAAGGGCATCACCAACCTGCATGTGCCGTCCGACATCATCGTCGACGCCTCCATGCCCGCCATGATCCGTGATTCCGGCCGCATGTGGGGCACCGACGGCAAGCTGCACGACACCAAGGCCATGATCCCCGACCGCTGCTATGCCGGCGTCTACCAGGTGGTGATCGACGATTGCCGCAAGAACGGCGCCTTCGATCCCAAGACCATGGGCAGCGTTCCCAATGTCGGCCTGATGGCCCAGAAGGCCGAGGAATACGGCAGCCACGACAAGACCTTCGAGATCGCCGGCGACGGCGTAGTCCGCGTCGTCGACGCCGCCGGCAAGGTGCTGCTGGAACAGAAGGTCGAGGCCGGCGACATCTTCCGCGCCTGCCAGACCAAGGACGCGCCGATTCAGGATTGGGTCAAGCTGGCGGTCAGCCGGGCGCGCCTGTCCAACACCCCCGCCATCTTCTGGCTGGACAAGAACCGCGCCCACGACGCCCAGATCATCGCCAAGGTGGAAAAGTACCTGAAGGACCACGACACCAATGGCCTCGACATCAAGATCATGTCGCCGGAGGAGGCCACCAAGGTGTCGCTGGAGCGTATCCGCAAGGGCCAGGACACCATCTCGGTGACCGGCAACGTGCTGCGCGACTACCTGACCGACCTGTTCCCCATCCTGGAACTGGGCACCAGCGCCAAGATGCTGTCCATCGTTCCGCTGATGGCGGGCGGCGGCCTGTTCGAGACCGGCGCCGGCGGCTCGGCCCCCAAGCATGTCCAGCAGTTCCAGGAGGAAGGCTATCTCCGCTGGGACTCGCTGGGCGAGTTCCTGGCGCTGGCGGTGTCGCTGGAGCATCTGGCCCAGACCTTCAAGAACCCCAAGGCGCAGGTGCTGGCCGACACCCTGGACCAGGCCAACGGCAAGATCCTGGAAAACAACCGCTCGCCGGCGCGGCGGGTGGGCGAGCTGGACAATCGCGGCAGCCACTTCTATCTCACCCTCTACTGGGCCCAGGCCCTGGCCGGGCAGTCCAAGGACAAGGAATTGCAGGCCCGCTTCGCGCCGCTGGCCAAGGCTCTGGCCGACAACGAGGCCAAGATCAACGCCGAACT
Organism: Magnetospirillum sp. SS-4; assembly: GCF_902729425.1. Classification (GTDB taxonomy): domain Bacteria; phylum Pseudomonadota; class Alphaproteobacteria; order Rhodospirillales; family Magnetospirillaceae; genus Phaeospirillum. Next base: position 34,504 of record NZ_CACVCH010000035.1, read on the forward strand.
GATCGCGGCGCAGGGCAAGCCGGTGGACATGGGGGGCTATTACCACCCCGACTTCGACAAGACCTCGAAGGCCATGCGTCCCAGCGCCACCCTCAACGCGGCCCTGGCCGCCATCTGACGCGACTTGCCGCGGGGGCGGGGGACCTGATGGTCCCCCGCCCCCGCGGATGCTTTTTGACCTTCGCGAACCGGGAACCCGTCAATGAACAAGATCAAGGTCGTAAATCCGATTGTCGAGCTGGACGGCGACGAGATGACGCGGATCATCTGGCAGTTCATCAAGGACAAGCTGATCCTTCCCTATCTCGACATCGACCTGAAATACTACGACCTGAGCATCGAGAACCGGGACCGGACCGACGACAGGGTGACGACCGAATCGGCCGAGGCCATCAAGCGGCACGGCGTCGGCGTCAAGTGCGCCACCATCACTCCCGACGAGGCGCGGGTGACGGAATTCAACCTCAAGAAGATGTGGAAGTCTCCCAACGGCACCATCCGCAACATTCTCGACGGCACCGTGTTCCGCGAACCCATCATCTGCAAGAATGTGCCGCGGCTGGTGCCCGGCTGGACCAAGCCCATCGTCATCGGCCGCCATGCCTTCGGCGATCAGTACAAGGCCACCGATTTCACGGTGCCCGGCCCCGGCAAGCTGACCATCCGGTTCGAAGGCGCCGACGGCGAGACCATCGAGCACGAGGTGTTCGACTTCCCCGGCGCCGGCGTCGCCATGGGCATGTACAACCTGGACGAATCCATCTACGGCTTCGCCCGCGCCTGCCTGAACTACGGCCAGCAGAAGAAATGGCCGGTCTACCTGTCCACCAAGAACACCATCCTCAAGGCCTATGACGGCCGCTTCAAGGACATCTTCCAGGAGGTCTACGAGAAGGAGTTCAAGGCCGAGTACGACACGCTGGGCATCACCTACGAGCACCGGCTGATCGACGACATGGTGGCTTCGGCGCTGAAGTGGTCGGGCGAATTCGTCTGGGCCTGCAAGAACTACGACGGCGACGTCCAGTCCGACACCGTGGCGCAGGGCTTCGGCTCGCTCGGCCTGATGACCTCGGTGTTGATGAGCCCGGACGGCAAGGTGGTGGAGGCCGAGGCCGCCCACGGCACCGTCACCCGCCATTACCGCGAGCACCAGAAGGGCAAGGAGACCTCGACCAACCCCATCGCCTCGATCTTCGCCTGGACCAGGGGGCTGTTCTACCGCGCCCAGTTCGACAACACCCCCGAGGTCGCCCGCTTCGCCGAGGCGCTGGAGCAGGTCTGCGTCGAGACGGTGGAATCCGGCTTCATGACCAAGGATCTCGCCATCCTGATCGGACCCAGCCAATCCTGGCTGACCACCGGCCAGTTCCTGGACAAGCTGGACGAGAACCTGAGGAAGAAGATGGCGGCCTGAGGCCGCCATCGGCCGGCCCCGGCCCTATTCCGCCTTGAAATCCGGCCGGCGCTTGGCGCGGAAGGCGGCCAGCCCCTCGGCATAATCGGCGGTGGCGAGAAAGCGGTAGCACTCGTCCATCTCCGCGTCCGAGACCGGGGTGGAATCGTCCAGGCGGGTGATGAAGGCCTTGTGCCAACGATTGGCCAGCGGCGCCCCGGCGGCGATGCGCTTGGCGGTGGCGGCAATCTCCGCCTCCATGTCGGCATCGTCGACCACCCGGTTGACCAGCCGCTTGGCCAGCGCCTCGCCGGCGTCGAACACCCGGCCCTCCAGCAGGATTTCCAGTGTCGTCGCCGGCCCCACCACCCGGCGGATGGCGGCCAGTTCGGGATAGGCCATCACCACCGATATCTTGTTGATGGGCACGCCGAACTTGCCGGATCTGGCGGAAATGCGCATGTCGCAGCAACACGCCAGTTCCAGGGCGCCGCCGACGCAGGGACCGTAGATGGCGGCGACCACCGGCTGCGGGCAGGACCGCACCGCGTCGAGCGCCCGGCGCATCACCAGATCATAGGCCTTGGTCTGCTCGGCGTTGGCGCGATGGGTATCGAACTCGTCGATATCGGCCCCTGGCGCGAACACGGCGGTTCCCGAACCGCGCAGCACCACGACATGGATGGAACGGTCGGCGGCGATGGTCTCGAAGGCCTCGGCCAGTCCACGCCACATGGGCAGGTTAAGGGCGTTCATGCGATCCGGCCGGTTCAGCGCCACGGTGACGACGCTTCCGGCACGGCTCAGTTCGATCACATCGGACATCTCGTTGCGAATCCTTGTTCTGTCTTCTTGCAGGAAAGCGCGATTGTGCCTATAGACCCCTCGGGAATGAACTGTTTTGTGGCCTTCGGCCACGGGTGACAAGGCAAGAGGGCTCTCACCATGGCACAATCCGTATCGCGTACCCACGAGCAGAAGCAGGCGGCCCTGACCACGGCGCGCATCCTGCTGGAGATCAAGGCGGTCAACTTCCGCCCCGAGGAGCCCTACATCCTGACTTCGGGCTGGGCCAGCCCGGTCTATGTGGACTGCCGCAAGGTCATCTCGTTCCCCCGGGCGCGGTCGCGGATTTCCGAACTGATGGGCAACGCCATCCTGCGCGAGGTCGGCTACGAGACGGCCGACGCCATCGCCGGCGGCGAGACCGCCGGCATTCCCTATGCCGCCTGGATTTCCGACCGGCTGAACCTGCCCATGCTGTATGTGCGCAAGAAGCCCAAGGGCTTTGGCCGCAACGCCCAGATCGAGGGCGATTTCAAGGACGGCGACCGGGTGGTGCTGGTGGAGGATCTGGCCTCGGACGGCGCGTCCAAGGTCAATTTCGTCAACGCCCTGCGCCAGGCCGGCGCCCGGGTCGACCATTCCTTCGTGGTGTTCTTCTACGGCGTGTTCCCCGGCGCCCTGAAGAACCTGGAGGAGATCGGCGTCAGCATGGGCTATCTCGCCAACTGGTGGGACGTGCTGGAAGTGGTCGAGCAGGAAGGCCAGTTCGACCGGCGCGCCATCGAGGAGGTCCGCTCGTTCCTCCACGATCCGGTGCAGTGGTCGGCGCTGCACGGCGGCCGCAAGGAATAGCGCCGGCTATTCGTTCTTGAGGTTGCGCAGCTTGACCACCAGGATCGTCCCCGCCAGAGCCAGGGTGGGGACATTGGTGATCACCACCGGCCACGCCTCGATCAGAAAGCCGTAGACCGTCCACAGCAGCACCCCGGCGCAGAACGCCAGCCACATGACCAGCGAAATGTCGCGGGTCTGGCGGGTGCGCAGGGTCTTGAGCACCTGAGGCACGAACGAGGCGGTGGTCAGCAGGCCGGCGGCGGCGCCCAGCAGGTCGATCGGCGATGGCCAGTCCAACGCGCGGCCTCCTCGTGGTGGGAACCTCCCGGCTCTTAGAGCCTTGATCACCCCGCGTCAATAAGCGGGTTTGCCAAGGGGCGCGACGCGGACTATCTTACGGCACGGCAGGGCCGCGCCCGAACCGCCCGGAACGGAGACCAGAGTCTTGAGCAGATCCAACGATGACGCCGCAACCGACCTTCTGATCAAGGAAGTGGACGAGGACCTCCGGCAAGAGGAACTCACCCGGGTCTGGAAGAAGCATGGCGGGCTGCTGCTGGCCGGCGCCATCGCCGTGGTGCTGGGGGTGGCCGGTTGGCAGGGCTGGACCAGCTGGGAACTGAAGCAGCGCCAGGATTCGTCGCTGCGCTTCGCCGAGGCCGCCGCCCTGATCGACCAGGGGCGCCGCGACGAGGCCGCGGAGATGCTGGGCAAGCAGGCCGTCACCGCCGAGAAGGGCTACCGCATCCTGGCCGAGATGCGGCTGGCCGACCTGCGCCTGCAACAAGGCGACGCCGCCGGGGCCGTCACCATTTTCCAGCGGATCGCCGGCGACGACGCGGTGGACAGGGTCTACCGCGACATGGCCGCCATCCGCGCCGCCTATCTGAGCCTCGATTCCGCCGATCCCGCCGCCATCGAGAAGGCCATGGAGCCCCTGGCGGTGGAATCCAGCTCGTGGCGTCATTCCGCCCGCGAGATTCAGGCGCTGGCCGCGCTGCGCCGCGGCGACGCCGCCCGCGCCGGAGAACTGTTCGCCAAGGTGGCCGAGGATGCCGCCGCGCCCCAGGGGCTGCGGACGCGCGCCGCCGAGATGCAGGCCGTCACCGGCCAGCGACCCAGGAGCTGACCGTCATGAAAGCAGGCGCCATGCCGCGCAGGATCGCGGGACTGTTGATCGCCGTCATGTCGCTGACCGCCTGCGGAGAGTCCTGGCTGGGCGACAGGTCGTCGCCGCCGCTGCCGGGCAAGCGGATATCGATCCTGTCGCGCGAACGCCTGGTCGAACCCGATCCCGCCGGAGCGGCCGAGATCATCCTGCCGCCGCCCGAGATCAACGAGGACTGGCCCCAGGTCGGCGGCTATTCCAATCACGCCATGCACCACCTGGAAATCGGCGATGCCCCGCAATACCTGTGGTACGGCAACGCCGGCGTCGGCTCGGGGGCACGCAGCAAGCTGCTGGGCCAGCCCATCATCGCCGACAACACCGTCTTCACCATCGATTCCCGGTCCAACGTCACCGCCTTCGTCGCCGACAAGGGCAAGCGGCTGTGGCGCACCGACCTGACCCCAGACGGGGCCGCCTCGTCCCATACCAGCGGCGGACTGGCCTACGAGGACGGCATGGTGTTCGCCGCCACCGGCTTCGCCCAGGTGGTGGGGATGAACGCCCAGACCGGCGAGATCGTCTGGCGCCAGACCCTGCCCGCCCCCATGCGCGGCGCACCCACCGTGCGCGGCGGCCGGGTTCTGGTGGTGACGGTCGAGAACCAGACCCATGCCCTGGCCGCCGAGGACGGCGCCCCGCTGTGGACCCACACCGGCACCCCCGAACCGACCGGATTGCTGGCCGGCAACTCGCCGGCGGTGGACGGCAATACCGTGGTGGTCGCCTATACCTCGGGCGAACTGTTCGCCCTGAAGATCGAATCCGGCGCCCCCATCTGGCAGGATTCCCTGATCACGGCGCGCCGCACCGAGAACATAGGCTCGCTGATGGATATCCGCGGGCTGCCCGCCATCGATCGCGGCCGGGTCTATGTCATCGGCAACGGCGACCTGATGGTCTGCCTCGACCTCAAGACCGGCCGGCGGCTGTGGGAAAAGGAGATCGGCGGCATCCAGGGACCGTGGGTGGCCGGCGACTTCCTCTATCAGCTCACCAACGGCAACGAGGTCGTCGCCCTGGACGCCAAGACCGGCCGCATCATCTGGGTGACCCAGATGCAAAGCTGGGAGGACCCGGAGGACAAGGAAGGCCGCATCACCTGGGCCGGCCCGATCCTGGCCTCGGACCGCCTGATCCTGACCAGTTCGGAAGGCAAGATGGTGACGCTGTCGCCCTATACCGGCGACATGCTGGGGTGGGAACCGTCGACCCAGGGCATCAGCATCGCGCCTTCGGTGGCCAACGGCATGCTCTATTTCCTCACCGATCTGGCCGACCTCGTCGTATACCGCTGAAGGCTTTCCCTTTCGGGGGTTGGAACAAGGTCACTCATGTCGTTCACCGTCGCCATCATCGGCCGTCCCAATGTCGGCAAGTCCACCTTGTTCAACCGCTTGGTCGGCAAGAGGCTGGCCATCGTCCATGACCTGCCCGGTGTCACCCGCGACCGCCGCGAGGGCCGCGCCAGCCTGCTTGGCTTCGACTTCACGGTGATCGACACCGCCGGCTTCGAGGATCATGGCGGCGATTCGGTCGAGGCCCGCATGCGCCGCCAGACCGACCTGGCGGTGTCCGAGGCCGATGTCGCCCTGCTGCTGATCGATTCCCGCGCCGGCGTCACCCCGTTGGACCGCCACTTCGCCGATCACCTCCGCCGCCTGCCGACGCCGGTCATCCTGGTGGCCAACAAGTGCGAGGGCAAGGCCGGCTCGCCGGGGCTGTACGAATCCTACGGCCTCGGCATGGGCGAGCCGGTGCCGGTCTCGGCCGAGCACGGCGAGGGCATGTACGAACTGTTCGAAGCGCTGCGCCCCTTCGCCGAGAAGGCCGGGGCGCTGGTCGACGACGACGAGGCCGACGAATTCGCCGATCCGGCCGATGCCAACGCCGAGGATGATCCCGCCCGCCCGCTGACCATGGTCATCGTCGGCCGTCCCAACGTGGGCAAGTCGACCCTGGGCAACCAGCTGCTGGGCCGGGACCGCCTGCTGACCGGACCGGAAGCGGGCCTGACGCGCGACGCCATCGCGGTGGAATGGCTGCATCGCGGCCGGCCGGTCAAGCTGGTCGACACCGCCGGCCTGCGCAAGAAGGCTCAGATCAGCGACGCCATCGAGAAGATGTCGGTGAGCAACACCATCGAATCCATCCGTCGTGCCGAGGTGGTGGTGCTGGTGATGGATGCCGCCGCCATCCTGGACAAGCAGGATCTGACCATCGCCCGGCTGGTGGTCGAGGAAGGCCGCGCCCTGGTGATCGCCATCAACAAGTGGGACATGGTCGACGATCCCCAGACCGCGATGAAGCGGCTGCGAGACCGGCTGGAGACCTCTTTGCCCCAGGCCAAGGGAGTGGCGACGGTGACCCTGTCGGCGCTGACCGGCAAGGGGGTCGAGCGGCTGATGGACGCGGTGCTGGAGACCTGGGACGTGTGGAACCGCCGAGTTCCCACCGCCCAGCTCAACCGCTGGCTGGAAGAGATGATCGAACGCCACCCGCCGCCGGCCCTGCCCGGCGGACGCCGCTACAAGATCCGCTACATGACCCAGGCCAAGGCGCGGCCGCCGACCTTCGCCCTGTTCGCCACCAAGCCCGACGAATTGCCGGAATCCTACGTCCGCTATCTGATCAACGGATTGCGCGAGGCGTTCCGCATGCCGGGAGTGCCGATCCGCCTGTACGTGCGCGGCGGCAAGAACCCCTACGCCGACAAGGACGCCTGAGGCCGGAACGCCGCCTGAACCGGCCTTGCCTGTCCATCATGCCGCCAGCCGTCCCAAGGTGGCTTCCAGGCGGTCGCGGGGCGTCGTATCCAGGGAAAACTGCAACCGGGTGCCGTCGCCGTCCACCGCCACGATGCGGGCGCGGACCGGCATGCTGTCGATGGTGATTTCGACCGAGGTTCCGGCCGGCTGGGGCAACGCCGCCGAGAGACGGCCGCCATCGGTGGAAACATCCACCAAGGTGGCGCTGGCGCGGGCGGCTCCCGCCTGCACCACCACCGGCAGATGGCACTGGCGGCGCTGACTGTGGCGGCGCTCGCCGGCGGTCTTGATGGCCGCGAGGAAGTCGGCGACCTCGGTCGCCAGCACGTCGAATTTCCCGGACAGTTCGTCGGCGGTTCCCAGCACCTGATGAGCGGCGCTGCCGGTGGTGCTGGCCCCCTGATTGACCAGGGTGATGCTCGACGTCACCTCGCGGGTGCCGCTGGACGCCTGCTGGACGTTGCGGGCGATCTCGCCGGTGGCGGCGGTCTGCTCCTCCACCGCCGAGGCGATGGCCTGGGCGTTCTCGGTGATGGCCTCGATGGTGCGGCCGATGCCGCGGATAGCGTCGACGGCGTCGCGGGTGACCGACTGCACCGAATTGATCTGCGAGCCGATCTCCTCGGTGGCCTTGGTGGTCTGGTTGGCGAGGTTCTTGACCTCGTTGGCGACCACGGCGAAGCCCTTGCCGGCATCGCCGGCCCGCGCCGCCTCGATGGTTGCGTTCAGGGCGAGAAGGTTGGTCTGGCTGGCGATGTCGGTGATCAGGGTGACCACCTCGCCGATGCGGCCGGTGGCGTCGGACAGGGTCGCGACGATGGAATTGACGCGGTTGGCCTCCTCGGCGGCACGGCTCGCGATCTCGCTGGAATTGCTGATCTGGCGGGCGATCTCGGATTCCGACGCCGCCAGTTCCTCGGCGGCGGCGGCGACGGTCTCGACGTTGACCGAAGCCTGCTCGGCGGCGGCGGCCACCACGGTGGACTGGCGCGAGGTGTCCTCGGCGATCGAGGTCATCGAGATGGCGGAATCGCGCAGCTGATGCGCCGAGGCGGTGACGGTCTTCAGCACGCCCAGCACGCTGGTGTTGAAGTCGCGGGTCAGGCGCTCGATGGCTTCCTGGCGGCGGTTGCGGGCCTCCTGTTCGCCACGCTGGATGGCCTCCAGCCGCTGACGCTCCAGGCCGTTGGCCTTGAACACCGCCAGCGCCCGGATCATCTCGCCGATCTCGTCCACCCGCCGGGTTTCGGGAATAATCACGTCCAGACGGCCATCGGCCAGATCGCGCATGGCCGTGATGCTGGACTTCAGCGGCAGGGCGATGCTGCGCCGGGCGATCAGCCAGCTCATGAGGATGGTGATCAGGCTGATGACGACGGTGGCGACGATCACCGAGACCAGGGTGTCGTTGGCGGTCTTGAGGAAATCCGCCTTCTTGATGCCGACATACAGCACGCCGATGACGGTGCCGTCCTTGTCCAGGATGGGGTCGTAGGCGGTCATGTAGGGCTCGCCCAGGATGCCGACCTCGCCCCTGAAGCCGGTCTTGCGGTTGAACACCGCCTCATAGGCCGCCGTGCGGGCCAGTTGGGTCCCGACGGCGCGCGAACCATCCGCCTTCATCACGTTGGTCGAAATCCGGGTGTCGCCCATGAACACGGTGGCGGTGCCGCCCACCAGGGCCTTGACCTTGTCGACCACCTCGTAATTGCCGTTGATGACGTGGTCTCCGGCCAGGATCTTGCCGTCCTTGAGGCTGAATTCGCTTCCCTTGGCCCTAAGGGCGTCCCAGGCCACCCTCATGTTGGTGTCGACCCGCTCCATGGCGGTATCGGCGGCGCCGGAATAAAGCAGGACGCGGGTCAGCAGGGTGACGCACACCCCCAGGACGAGAACCCCGAAAACCGCCAGGGCCATGATCCGCGGCACCATGCCGATTTGACGCAGACGTTCGACCGCACCGCCCATCACCGCGCTCCTTCTCACTGACGATATTAAACCGTAGCAATAGTGTGCAGTGCGGCATATAGGTCTAATGGTATATTGTTACAATTTAGAACAATCACAGTGGGCTTACCCCGCCGCCGGAACCGGCGCCGGCTGCTCCGGAGGCTTCTTGGACGGCATCACGCTGATCAGCGAGGTCACCAGCGCCGCCAGGAACGGCATCGACTGGACGAACAGCACCATCGACCACAGCCTTATGTCGGAATCGTGAAAGTTGTTCTTGGGGATCAGCACGATGATGGCGGCGAACCATTGCGCCAGCATCAGGGTGGCCTCTTCCGACGCCATCAGGAATCCCTGGGTGAAGGCCGCCTTGTTGGCCATCTTGGGAGTACGCATGAACGGCGTCGACTTGGTGAAGATGCCCTGCCACATGGCCCAGGCGATGGAATAGGTCAGCCCCATGCCGGCGATGGCGGCCAGCGAGCGCTGGCGCAGCGTGCATTTCACCCGGGTTCCGTAAAGGAAGTAGTGGTGGAATATCTTGGCGACGAACACGCCCACCGTCGGCAGGGTGAACACCGCCAGCGGCGTTCCGAAATAGCGGGGTGCCAGCACCATGCCGATCGACCACGCCACGCTGGCCACCACGAACAGAAGATAGAGGCCATCGACGATCCAGGGCAGCCAGCCGGAGATGAAGTGATATTTCTGGCCGGTGGTCAGGCCGCTCTTGGAGAACGGCGCCAGCGAGCGCCAGTGCGCCTTCAGGATCTGGATGGCGCCGTAGGCCCAGCGGAAGCGCTGCTTCTTGTAGGCCATGAAGGAATCGGGCACCAGTCCATGGCCCAGACGATCCTGGACATAGACCGATTCATACCCCTCCTTCATGAAGCGCAGCCCCAGCTCGGCGTCCTCGACGATACACCATTCGCCCCAGCGGCCGGCCTTTTCCAGCGTCTCCTTGCGGATCAGGGTCATGGTGCCGTGCTGGATGATGGCGTTGGCCTCGTTGCGGTAGACCATGCCGATGTCGAAGAACCCGGCATATTCCCAGTTGATCATCTCCTTGAACAGGTCGTGTTCCCATTCGCGGTGATCCTGCGGCGCCTGGACGTGGCCGACCTTGGGATTCTCGAAATAGGGCACCAGCCCCCTCAGCCAGTTCCTGTCGACGATATAGTCGGAATCGACCACCCCGATGATCTCGGCATCCTCGGCGGTGACGGACAGGCCAAAATTCAGCGCGCCGGCCTTGGCGCCGGGCCACGGCGCCAGGTGATAGAAGCGGATGCGCGGGTCGTTCAACTGCTCGCAATACTCCTTCACCGCACCCCAGACGGCGGGGTCCTTGGTGTTGTTGTCGAGCACGATCACTTCCAGATTGGGGTAATCCAGCCTCAGCAGCGAGTCGATGGTGAGCTTCACCATGTCGGGCGGCTCGTTGTAGCAGGGCAGATGGATCGACACCTTGGGGAAGCGCTTGCACTGATCGGGCGGCAGGGCGGTGTGACGGCGCTTGAACCGGCTGGCCCAGGTCAGTTCGGTGACCTCGATGCCGGCGATCAGCACCACGAACAGCAGCAGCAGTTGCGCCGGCAGCAGCAGCCCCAGCATCAGCCCGGTTCCGGGCGCCACGTCCTTGATCACCGGCGTCGACATGGTCCAGATCACCAGCGACGAGGCGAACTGGACCAGCACGCCGAAGAATATCTTGCCGGGCAGGCGCAGCGTGCTCCACTTGAACAGGAAGAACGCCACCGGCAGCAGGGCGATGATGGTGGCGGCCCCGGCCTGGACCGGCCATTCCTCGAACTCCAGCACCGGGCCGATCCAGCTGAACTTGGGTTTACGCTCGACGGTGTAGATGCCCCAGTGCTTTTCCGACGCGGTGTTGTCCAGGTTGACCTTCCAGGGCTGGTCGAAGGCCTCGACGATGTTGTAGTCCAGCTTCTCCTCGTGCGCCCAGTTGACGAAGTGGCGCAGGAACAGGGCCTGGTTGATCAGCGACGGCTCGGCCAGGCCGTAATTGCGCCCGGCCGACGGCCAGCCGACCTCGCCGATGAACAGGGGCTTGCCGGGATAGGCCTTCTGGACGTCGCCCACCATGCGCCGGGTGAAGGCCATGGCGTTGTCGATGTGGACGCCGCCCGGTTCCCAGAACGGCAGGGTGTGGATGGTGATGAAGTCCACCTCCTGCACCAGATCGGGATAATCCAGCCAGATCGCCCAGGCCTCGGCGGTGCTGATCTTGACCCGTTCGGGCAGGGCGGCGCGGACGCGGCGCAGATAGCGGATCATCTGCTCCGGTGACAGGCGGTGCAGGGTCAGGTTCTCGTTTCCGATAATCACCCGGTCCACATTGGGATTGTCGCGGGCGATGCGGATGATGTTGGCGAGTTCGACCTCGTTGCGGCCCAGGCGCTCGTCCAGCCAGGCGCCCGGCAGGGCCTTGATGCCGTACTTGGCCGCCAGTTCCGGCACTTGGTCGAGACCTTCCAGGGTGGAATAGGTCCGCACCTGCTGCACCTTGCCGGCCAGCAGCGCCATGTCCTCGTCCATCTCCTGGCGGGTGGGCAGCATGGTCTCGTCGAGATAGGGCAGCTTGCGGACGACGGTGGGATCGTCGTCGGCGCGCCCCGGGCTGAACGAAACGCTGTTGAGGGTCCCTTCCCAGGGAAGGCCCGTCTGGGGGCGGTTCATAGCCGCCCAGAAGCCCAGGTTGCCCAGTACGACCAGGAGCAGAACCACGAAGCCGGAGAGACGCATGAAGGTGCGATGTCCGTATGACAGGGTGAAGGGGGGATTCCGCCCGGCTCGAACCGGTGGAGGCGGGAAACCCTTGAAGATGTGTGGCGAAGCTTAGCCGAAGCCCGGTGGACTGTCCAGACGGGCCCACCGCAAGCCAGGGGTCCGAATCCGGACGGGCGGACCCGCCCCTTGCGTATTGACCGCCGCCGCCCGGCGGCTAAGCTGTCCCGGCTTCCGTCCCGAAAGGCCCCGTCATGAAATTCTTCATCGATACCGCCGAGGTTTCCGAAATCCGCGACTTGGCCGCCACCGGCATGGTGGACGGCGTCACCACCAATCCAAGCCTGATCGCCAGGAGCGGGCGCCGGATTCTCGACGTCATCGCCGAAATCTGCGACATCGTGCCGGGGCCAGTCTCGGCCGAGGTGGCGGCCACCGATTTCGACGCCATGCTGACCGAAGGCCGCAAGCTGGCCGGATTGCGTTCCAACGTGGCGGTCAAGGTGCCGCTGACCCCAGCCGGTCTCAGGACCTGCAAGGCGCTGTCCGACGACGGCGTCAAGGTGAACGTCACCTTGTGCTTTTCCACCAATCAGGCGATCCTGGCCGCCAAGGCCGGCGCCGCCTTCGTCTCGCCGTTTGTCGGCAGGCTGGACGACATCGGCCAGGACGGCATCGACCTGATCGCCGACATCGTCAACGTCTACCGCGAATATCCGCTGTTCCGCACCGAGGTGCTGGCCGCCTCGATCCGCCACCCCATGCACATCACCGAGGCCGCCCGCGTCGGCGCCCATGTGGCGACCATGCCGCCCGCCGTGCTGCGCCAGATGTACCAGCACCCGCTGACCGACAAGGGACTGGCCGCCTTCCTGGCGGACTGGGCCAAGACCGGCCAATCCATAGTGTGATGGCCGCTTCGCCGACAAGCGCCGATTGCCTTCCCCGCCGGGAAGTGGAATCATGCGCGCCCATCCCTTGCCTCTCGGAAAGCTGGACGTCATGAGGACCGCCGCATTCGTCGCCGTGCTGTTGGCTTTCGGGGTACCACTGGCCGCCCTGGCCGAACCCGCCAAGGCCACCCGGGCCAAGCCGCCCGCCAAGACGGCCAGATCCGCCGAGAAGGCCAGGGTCGAGGCCCTGGTCGCCTCGGCCGCCCAGGGCGATGCCGAGGCCCAGTTTCAATTGGGCCTCGGCTATCGCGACGGCCGCGGCGTCAAGGCCGATCCGGCCGCCGCGCTGGGCTGGTTCGGACTGGCGGGCGCCAACGGCAACGCCGCCGCCGCCGTCGAGGCGGCCAAGGCGTTCGAGACCGGCCGCGGCGTCCGCCGCAACCTCGCCCAGGCGGGACGGTGGTGGTATCGGGCAGGCGTGCTGGGCGACGTCGCCGCCCGCCAGCGCTGGACCCGGCTGATGCTCGACGGCGAATTGCCGGCCATCGGCGGCAGGGACGGCCTCGACTGGCTGAGCGAACTGGCCGGACAGGGTAATGTCCGCGCCATGCTGATCCTGGCCGAGGCCTATGAGGGCGGCATGGGCACCCCCCCCAACCCCGAGGAGGCCGAGCGCTGGTACCTGCTGGCGGCCCGCCTGCACGGCAGCGTCGAGGCCGAATATCGGCTTGGCCGCATCAATCTCGGTCGCGAGGCCGCCTGGCGCATTCCCTCGGAGGAAGAGTGGAATCCCAAGGAATCCGAGCGCAAGGGCCGTCCCTACGGTCCGGTATGGTATCCCGCCAAGCCGGCGCAGGCCGAGGACAAGGCGGTGCAGTTGCGCCCCGGCATCGTCGATGCCGGCCGCTTCCTGGAGACCGCTGCCCGTCGCGGCCACGCCGATGCCCAGTTCCTGCTGGGCAAGTCCATGGTCGGCGGCATCGAGCTGCCGCTCGATCTGACCGGAGGCATCGTCTGGCTGGAAGCCGCCGCCGCCCAGGGACATTCCGGAGCCATGGCGCTGCTGGCCGAATTCGCCGCCAAGGGCCTGGGATTGTTCGACAAGGACCCGATCCGCGCCTATGTCCTCTACGACCTCGCCCGCATCCACGGCGAGAACGGAATCGCCGCCGCCCGCGACGCCGCGGGCAAGGCGCTGACGCAACGGCAGATGGCCCGCGCCCGTCAGATCATCCAGGAATTCAAGATATTGCAGGGTCCATGACCCCGCTCGCCGTGAACCGGGAATAGAGCGAGGGGGCGCCGGCTTTCACCGGCGCCCCCTCGTCGTATCCAGAAAGCGGAAACGCCGCACTGTGCGGCGGCGTTTCCTGCCAAGGGGGGTGGGGATGGGCGGGAAGGCCCCCCTCAGCGGCTTTCGGGGCCGGTCGTCCGGGGTTGCCCCCTATCCGGCTCACAAGAAAGATAATACACAAGTATTCATCGAAATGAAACAGGAAGATCACCCGCTCAATTTTACAAAAATCAAGGATAAAGTATGATTTTATTTAACGACTAATTTTCTTAAAATTTTATCGAAATCCCGTTGATATAGGAATTCAGGGGGCTTGGCTGAGGTAAATCATGACAGACATGGCGAGCGCCGCCCCAAGCCTGACCAGAGAGATGGCGGAAACACACACAATCTCTACGGAGTTAATTCCTATGCATGCGACATCACCACATCAGGCACCCACCCAGGACACCACAAGACCATCCGGAAGGAATGGTCAAATCATACTCTTCAGAGTCTTTCTAACGGCTATGCTGGCCTTGACGCTGTCTTGCGGCGGCGCGCTGGCCGAAAGTCCGGGGTTTGCCCGATCCTCTCTGGAGGTGGTGGCCGGCGATGGCCGCCGCCATCCTTTTACGGTGGAGATGGCAATCAGCGATTCCGAGAAGGCGCGGGGACTGATGTTCCGCGAAACCCTGGCCGGCGATGCCGGCATGCTGTTCGATTTCGGCCGGCCGCGTCAGGTCGCCATGTGGATGAAGAATACGCTGATTCCGCTGGACATGCTGTTCATCGAGGCCGGCGGGACGGTGATCCATATCGAGGAGGGGGCCGTTCCCGGTTCGCTGGAACCGCGCGGCCCGACCCGGCCGGTCCTGGGAGTGCTGGAACTGGCCGGCGGCACCGCCCGCCGGCTGGGATTGCGGCCGGGCGACCGGGTCGAGCATCCCATGTTCTCGCGCCCACGATAGGACCGCCCGATTTTCCGTAGTTTCCGGAGGGCCTCCCCGCCATTCAATACCCGAGGCGACGGATTGGCTTGCTCCGTCCGGGAAGGCTACATCTCCCCCCGCAGCGGGATCGGCATCCGACTCCGCGCCGATTCGGCCGATCCGGTGGCCAGCAGCCACGTCAGCTTGGCCAGCGCCGCCTCGACGGTCAGGCGGCCGCCGTCGACGACGCCGGCTTCCAGCAGCCCGTGGCCGGCCTGATAGAGCCCCATTTCCACTCCGCCTTCCAGGCATTGGGTGATGTTGACGATGACCTTGCCGGCGGCGGTGGCCCCGGCGATGGCGGCGATGACGCCTCGGTCGGTGGGGGCGTTGCCGCTGCCGAAGCTGCGCAGGACATAGCCGTCCACCCCATCCAGGTCGAGCATGCGGCCGAGGTCGGCCCCGGTCACGCCGGGGTAAAGGCTGACGACGGCGACGGTCCCCGACAGAATGGCATGGGCGGAAAACGCCCGTTCCGGCGGGGAAAGCACAAGCGAACGGTCGATGTCGATGCGCCCGCCGAGGCGACCCAGACGCGGATAATTGGGACTATCGAATCCCCGCGCCGCCGTGGTGCTGACCTTGGTGGCGCGGTTGGCCCGCAGCAGCACGTCGCCGAAGCAGATGACGACCTCCGGAACCAGGGGCAGGCCGGTGGCACGATGGCCGGCGATGGCCAGGGCATTGCCGAAATTCGCCGCCGCGTCGCCGTCCTTGGCCGAGATGGGACGTTGCGATCCGGTCAGGACAACCGGCTTGGCCAGATTGTCCAGCAGGAACGACAGGGCCGAACCGGTATAGGCCATGGTGTCGGTGCCATGCAGGATGACGAAGCCGTCATGGGAGTCATAGGCCTGGGCGATGGCCCGCGCCATCAGGCACCAGTGCCGGGGGCCGATGTCCGAGGAATCCAGCGGCCCCACCGGATCGCCGTTCCCATCCGTCAGTTCCGCGACATCCCAGGCGATTCCGGCCGGCGGATTGGGCGCGAAGCGGAGCAGATGATCCCGGCCGGCGGGAACCAGCGGACTGGCCGGGTCGCCCGGGTCGCACGGCGCCATGCCGATGGTGCCGCCGGTATAGAGGACGAGGACCCTGGTCTGGGCGGCGGCCAGGGCGATCCCCCTACCCCGCCTGGGCCACCCGTCCCACTTCCAGGACGGTGGCCTCGTCGAACGGCTTGCCGATGACCTGAAGGCCCAGCGGCAGACCGTCGTCGGCAAGGCCGCCGGGGACGGACATGGCGGGTAGGCCGGCCAGGTTGACGGTGATGGTGTAGATGTCCACCAGCCACATGGCCACCGGGTCCTCGGAATGCTCGCCGAATGGAAAGGCAGAGACCGGCGAGGTGGGAACCAGCAGGGCGTCCACCGACTTGAAGGCTTCGAGGAAGTCGTCCCTGATCAGCGAGCGCACCTTCTGCGCCTTGGCGTAATAGGCGTCGTAATAGCCGGCCGACAGCACGAAGGTGCCGATCAGGATACGGCGCCTGACCTCGGCGCCAAAGCCCTCGGCGCGGGTCCTGGCGTACATCTCGTCCAGCGTCTTGCCCGGCACCCTGAGGCCGAAGCGCAGGCCGTCGTAGCGCGCCAGATTGGACGAGGCCTCGGCCATGGCGATGATGTAATAGGCGGCCAGGGCGTATTTGGTGTG
This sequence comes from Magnetospirillum sp. SS-4, assembly GCF_902729425.1. Lineage (GTDB taxonomy): Bacteria > Pseudomonadota > Alphaproteobacteria > Rhodospirillales > Magnetospirillaceae > Phaeospirillum. Next base: position 50,965 of record NZ_CACVCH010000035.1, read on the forward strand.
GGGCAGGCTGACGTCGACGACGACGGCTCCGGCGTCTTCCAGGCGGCGGATACCGTCCCGCCAGACCCGGTCCACGTCGGCCGGCATGCCCTCCACCCGATATTCCCTGGGAATGCCGATGCGCAGCCCCTTGACGCCCTTGCCCAGCAATGCCTCGAAATCCGGAACCGCCATGGGCACGGAGGTCGAATCCCTGGGATCATGGCCGCAGATGGCGTTCAGCATGATGGCGGCGTCGCGCACGCTGCGGGTGATCGGGCCGGCCTGATCCAGCGACGAGGCATAGGCGACGATGCCGAAGCGCGAGCAGCGGCCATAGGTCGGCTTGATCCCGACCACGCCGCACAGCGAGGCGGGCTGGCGGATCGAACCGCCGGTATCCGAACCGATGGCGGCGGCGCAGGTCTTGGCGGCGACGGCGGCGGCGGACCCGCCGGACGAGCCGCCCGGCACCACCTCGGCGCCATCGGACGGACGGCGCAGCGGATTCTTGGGGGCGCCGTAATAGCTGGTGGCGCTGGTCGAGCCCATGGCGAACTCGTCCATGTTGGCCTTGCCGAGCAGAATGGCGCCGGCATTCCACAGCTTCTGGGTGACGGTGGATTCATAGGGCGGCACGAAACCGTCCAGAATGTGCGACGCCGCCGTGGTCGGAACGCCCCGGGTGCAGAAATTGTCCTTCACCGCCAGGGGGACCCCTTCCAGCGGCCGGGCCGTGCCGGCCTGCCAGCGCAGATCCGCCTCCTTGGCCGCCGCCAGGGCCTGGTCCGGCACCTCGGTGATATAAGCCTTCAGATCGCGGCATTCCGCCATCCGGCCGAGATAGGCCGAGGTCAGTTCGGTGGCCGTGAACTCGCCCTTGGCGAGGCCGGTGCGGATATCGGCAAGGGTCAGGTCGATCAGAGCAGCCATTCTCTCCACATTCGTCGGTCGGTGGCGGGAACGGGGCGTCGGCGCCGCTCCCCAGCCGGTGGAATCGGGACAGCGACTTATAGCACAGCCGCCCGGAATGCCAACGCCTCCCTTGCCCGCTCCGCCCCGCCTCAACCGGCGCGGATTTTCTGGATGAAGCCCACCACCTCGTGCTCCAGCATGGCCGATTCCCGCGACAGGTTGGCGGATTCCGCCAGAACCTCCTCCGAGGTCTCGCCGGCCTGCCGGGCGGCGGCGCTGACGCCGACGATGTTCTCGGCGACGATCTCGGTTCCCTGGGCGGCCTGTTCGACATTGCGGGCGATCTCGGCGGTGGCGGCCTGCTGTTCCTGTACCGCCGAAGCGATGGAAGAGGTGACCTGCGACAGATCGCTGATGGTGCCCAGAATGTCCTTGATGGCCGAGACCGCCTGACCGGTGGCGCCCTGAATGGCCGAAATCTGCTGGCTGATGTCGTCGGTGGCCCGCGCGGTCTGGTTGGCCAGGGTCTTGACCTCGTTGGCGACCACGGCGAAGCCCTTGCCGGCGTCGCCGGCGCGGGCGGCCTCGATGGTGGCGTTAAGGGCGAGAAGGTTGGTCTGGCTGGCGATGTCGGTGATCATGTTGACCACCTCACCGATCTTCTGGGCGGCGTCGGCCAGGCTCTGGACGATGGCGCCGGTCTGTTCGGCCTTGGCGACGGCATGGTTGGTGGTGGTCGACGAGGTGTCGACCTGCCGGGCGATCTCGGCGATGGAGGCCGCCAGTTCCTCGGCGGCCGAGGCCACGGTCTGGACATTGGCGGAGGCCTCCTCGGCCGCCGCCGCCGCCGCTCCGGCCTGGGACGAGGCCTGGGATGCCGCCGCCGACATGGAGGACGAGGTGGAACTCATCTTGGTCGCCGCCCCGGCCACATGCTGAACCACGGCGTTGACATGGGTTTCGAATTCATCGGCCAGCACCATCATGGCGGCGCGGCGTTCCGCCTCCACCCGCTGCTTGGCCGCGACCTGCTCGGCCTCCAGCCGCTTGACGGCAAGGCCGTTATCCTTGAACACCTCGACCGTGTTGGCCATGGCGCCGACCTCGTCGCCGCGGTCGCGCCCAGGGACGACGACGGAGTAATCGCCGCCGGCCATGCGGTCCATGACAGCCCGCAGGGATTCCAGCGGCCCGGTGATGCCGCGGGTGATCAGCGTGGCGATCGCGATGGAAAACGCCGCCAGCAGGCCGATCACCACCAAGGTGGTGGTCCGGGCCGAAGCGTGATCGGCCTTGGCGACCTCGACGAAGGAAACCGCCTTGGAGCGGGAGAACGCCACCATCTCGTCCATGCGCTCCGAGATCAGCTTGACCTGGACGGCCCCCTCGCCCCGGGTGATGTCGGCGGCCTGGGGCCGCTCGCCGGCCCGCATATGGGCGATCACCCGGTCGCGGATCGGCTTCCAGTCGGCGACCGCCTTGCGCAGTTCGGCGAATTTGGCCTTGTCGCCGAGAAACTGCCGGCCGGCCGCGTCCAGATTCCCGAACACCGCGGCCTCGGCCTTGTCCACCGCCGCCGTCGCCGCGTCCAACTGGGTCGCGTCCTGGGCCAGGGCGACATCCTTCATGCTGCGGTGCATGGCGATGATGCCCGCATTGGCTTCCAGCAGATTGGTGGTGACGGTGTAGGGATGGTCATAGAGCTTGGTGGTAAGGCCGGCGACCTCGTCGATCATCGAGATGGCGTACCAGCCGAAACCGCAGGTCATCGCCAGAATCAGCACGAAAGCGGCTTGGAGACGGGCTCCGATCTTCAGGGTGCTCATGCTTGACCTCTCCGGCGCATAACCATGGGTTTAAACTTTAGTATAAGTATAGAGCATGGAAGGCCGGACGGGAAGCCGAACATCTGATTCCATCCCGCCCGGCTTCTGCTAAGCTTTGCCGGAACCTGATGGAGGAGGCCCCGTTGAGCGACTTTCCCGCCTTGATGCTGGACGAGGAGGCCGGCAAGGTCCGCGCCTCGATTCGCCGCCTGACCGAATCCGACCTGCCCGCCGGCGACGTGACCGTCAGGGTCGAGCACTCGACCTTGAATTACAAGGACGGCCTGATCCTCAACGGCCTGGGGCGGCTGGTGCGGACCTATCCCCATGTCCCCGGCATCGATTTCGCCGGCACGGTGGAACGTTCGGATTCCGCCGAATACAAGCCGGGCGACAAGGTCATCCTGACCGGATGGCGGGTCGGCGAAACCCATTGGGGCGGCTTTTCGGGCAAGGCCCGCGTCAAGGCGGACTGGCTGGTGCCGCTGCCGGCCGGATTGACGACGCGCCGCGCCATGGCCATCGGCACCGCCGGCTTCACCGCCATGCTGGCGGTGATGGCGTTGGAAGAACACGGCCTCGCCCCCTCGGGCGACGGCGAGGTGCTGGTGACCGGCGCCGCCGGCGGGCTGGGCAGCGTCGCCGTGGCCCTGCTGTCGCGGCTGGGCTACCGGGTCTGCGCCTCCACCGGCCGGGCCAGCCAGCACGATTACCTGCGCTCACTCGGCGCCGCCACCATCATCGACCGGGCCGAGATCGGCTCGCCGCCGGCCAAGCCGCTGCTGAGCGAACGCTGGGCCGGCGTGGTCGACAGCGTCGGCGGCGCCACCTTGGCCAATTGCGTCGCCTCGCTGCGCATGCGTTCGGCGGTGGCGTCGTGCGGCAATGCCGGCGGCGTCGAGTTCGCCTGCACCGTGCTGCCGTTCCTGCTGCGCGGCGCCTCGATCCTCGGCATCGATTCGGTGATGTGTCCCAAGCCGCGCCGGCTGGATGCATGGGCGCGCCTGACCGAATTGCTGCCGGCCGAAATGCTGGATTCCATGACCACCGAGGCCGGACTGGCCGACCTGCCCGAACTGGGCGCGCGGATTCTCAAGGGCGAGATCAGGGGGCGGCTGGTGGTGGCCCCGAACAGGTAGCCGCCGTCCTCCGCCTTACCGCCCAGATGAAGGCGATGGCGGTCAGGTTCATGACGAAGGCATAGACGATGCTGGGCACCATCATGGCGTGATTGCCCAGCAGCGTCACCGCCACGAAGATGCCCAGGGCGGCGTTCTGAAGGCCGTTTTCCATCACCACGGCGATGCGGTCGGCGAGATCGAGCCGCAGCCCCCCGCCCAACGCCCAGGCCCCGGCCATGGCCAGCAGGTTGAGCGCCAGCGACGCCGGCACCACGTCGCCCACGTGGTCGATCAGCGCCTGACGCTGGCTGAAAAAGGCGCCGACCACGATCACGGCGAACAGCAAGGTGGCGAGCGGCCGGGCAATGCGCCCCATCCTCGCCGCCGCCACCGGCCACAGGCGCTGCGCCAGCAGGCCCAACGCCAGCGGCACCGCGTCGACCAGGAAGATGCCGAGCGTCATCCGACCCACCGGAATCTCGACGGCCTGCTGATAGCCGGCGAAGACGGCCAGGCCCAGATTGACCAGCAACGGCACCGTCAGGGTCGCCGCCAGACTGGTCAGGGCGGTAATGGTGGCGGCCAGGGCGATGCGGCCGCCGGCCATGTGGGTCAGCAGCGCCGAGGTCACTCCGGCCGGACAGGCGGCCAGCAGGATCATCCCCACGGCGAAGTCGGCCGACGGCCGCCAGACCAGCACGATGGCCAGGCCGGCCAGCGGCACCAGCATCAGCTTGGCAGCCAGGCCGACGAGCATGGCCTTGGGGCGGGTCGCGATCAGGCGGAAATCGCCGGGATTCATGGTCAGGCCCATGGCGAACATAATGAACGCCAGCGCCGCCGGCAGGGCCGCTTGCGTGATCACCTTACCATCGCCAGTCCGACCGCCAGCAGTACGGCCAGCACCAGTTGCAGCCGGGCCGTGGATGCCAGGATGGCGTTGAACGCCGCCCCCCTGGGCTCGGAGACGAAGCGGCGGAACAGCATCAGGGCCAGCGGCGCCGCCCCCAGGGTGATGATGCCGCCCGGCGGCCCCCAGGGCGAGGCCAGCAGCGCCATCGGCACCACCAGCAGGGTTCCAAAGATCAGCTTGCTGGTCTCGGCGCCGGCCACGATCGCCAGGGTGCGGCGGCCCGCCAGACGGTCCGGCTCCATGTCGCGGTAATTGTTGGCCAGCAGAACCGCCGCCGCCACCAGGCCGACGGCAAGGCCGGTGACCAGGGCCGGCGACGTCAGCGTCATGGTCTGGAGGTAGTAAGCCCCCCCCACCGCGCCGAGCCCGAAGAAGGCGATGACGAACACCTCGCCCAGCGCCGTATAGGCGATGGGACGCGGACCGCCGGAATAGCCCCAGCCGGCCGCCAACGAGGCCCCCCCAAGGACGGCGATGGGCCAGCCGCCCAGCCAGACCAGATAGAGCCCCACCACCGCCGCCAGGACGAAGCACGCCAGGGCGGCGCGGCGCACCCGCCCGGGCGAGGCCCAGCCCAGTGCCGTCACCCGTGGGGGTCCCTGCCGCATGGGCTGGTCTCCGCCCCGCAGGGCGTCGCCGACATCGTTGAACAGATTGGTGCCGGCCTGGACAGCCAGGGCTCCGGCCAGCGCGGCGAGAAACGGCCGGGGGTCGACTCCGCCCGTGTCATGCCAGGCCAGCGCGGTTCCCGCCACCACCGGCGCCACCGAGATGGTGAGCGTGCGCGGCCGCGCCGCCAGCCACCATAACCGCCAGCCGTCGGGCGGCTGGTCGGCGCGGCTGGCGTCGGGCTGAACCAGTTCGGCCGGCGCGGATTCGGTCAGGCCGGTCTCCAGGGTCATGGCTTGCCCCCCACATGCAGACAGGCGATGCCGGCCGAGAAATCGCGCCATTCCACCGGGGCGAAACCGGCATGACGCATCAGCCGGGCCAGTTCCCGCTGATCGGGAAAGCGGCGAATGGATTCGACCAGATAGGAATAAGCCGCGGGCTGGCGCGCCACCCAGGCCCCCAGGCGGGGAATCACATGGAACGACCAAGCGTCGTAGACCGGACGGATCGGCCCCCAGGGGCGCGAGAATTCCAGGCACAGCAGCCGGCCGCCCGGCTTCAGCACCCGGAAGATCTCGGCCAGGCCGGCTTCCGGGCTGGTGGCGTTCCGAAGGCCGAAGGCGATGGTGACGGTATCGACCGAATCATCGGCGAACGGCATGGCCTCGGCCTTGCCCTCGACGAATTCGACGCCGGCCGCGGCCGAACGGTCACGCCCCACCGCCATCATCCCGGCGGACGGATCGCACACCACCACCCGGCGTCCGTCTCCGGCCATCAGCCGGGCGACATCGCCGGTGCCGCCGGCCAAATCGACGATCAGCTGCCCCGGCCGGGGCGCCGCCGCCCGGGCCACGCTCCGCTTCCACAGGCGGTGGATACCAAGGCTCATGACGTCGTTCATCAGGTCGTAGCGCGGCGCCACCGCGTCGAACACGGCGCGAATGCGCCGTTCGCGTTCCTCGGTCGAGACCCGCTCGAAACCGAAGGTCTCGGACAGGGGCGAGGTCACGGCAGATCGCCCCGCCGGAACACCGCATAGCCAATCCCGGCGCAGACGGTGCCGAGCGCGATGGGATACAGGACGGCGAACGCCAGATAGCCGGTCCGACCCAGGGCGTCGAGAATGACATAGGCCGCCGGCCCCAGCAGCAGCATCTCGGGATCGAACAGCAAGATGGCGGCGGTGCGGAAGCTTTGCAGCGGATTGGCGACGGCGACGCCGATCACCGCCTCCACCGGCAATTGCTGGCGGATCATGACGCCGAGCAAGATGAGGTCGAGGAACAGCAGCAGCACCAGCCACACCAGGAAGGCCCCGGTCTGGGCCACGTCGGGCGAGCGCGCCAGGGTCGACACCAGCATGCCGATGCCGAGAAACGCCCAGGACAACGCCACCAGCAAGGTGGTGTAAAGCAGGAACAAGGTCCAGTCGACCTCGACGCCGCGCAGCAGGGTATAGGCCACGGCCAGCGCCATGGCGCCGAACACCGGCAGGAACACCACCACGAAGCGCCCGACCATCTTGCCCCAGAACCAGGCATGCAGCGGCACCGGCAGCGACAGCATGTATTCGAACACGCCGGCGTCGCGATCGCCCGCCACCGAACGCACCGTGGTGATCAATATGAATACCGGCAGGATGGCGACGCAGATCTGGATATAGGTGACCAGCAGCCGCGACAGGCCGGTGAAGCCGAGAATGCGCGATTCCGTCAGGCCGAACACGAACAGCAGCATGACGATGCCGCCGAACACCAGCGAATAGAACATGAACCAGCGGGCACGCAGCGACTCGGCGATATCGAGCCGGGCGGTCAGCATCAGGGCATTCATCATCCGCGAGTCTCCATGGCGACGTCGGTGCTGCCGGTGGGCTCGCAGCGGCTGGTCGAACCGCGCACCACCACCATCCCCTTCATGCGGACGAAATCGACCGCGCCGTCCCGCTGACCGGCGATGGCGCCGAAACCGTGCGCCATGGGAGATCGCTGGTTGGCGAGATAGTACGCCTTCAGGCCGTCCAGCCACTGGCCCTTGGCGATCTCCAGCCCCCCCACCCAGAACTCGGTGGCGGGATCGTCGGCCCAGTCCTGCTTGACCAGGAACAGCACCGCGTCGCCCAGATCGTCGAACTTGTAGACCTTGCGGTCCTTGCCGCCGCGCAACTGTGCCGCGAAGCGGTGATCGTCGATCACCATGCCGCAGTAATCGCAGGTGTCGCGCCCCCACTTGATCTCCACCGGGCCGGTGGTCTGCTGCGAACACCCCGACACCGCCAGCGCCATGCCGGAAATCAGGCCAAGGAAGTGGCGGCGGGGCATGCGATGATGATCACACATGGCGGACCCTCCTATTTCATCTCGATGCCGGCGATCAGGCCGGCATAGCGGGCCAGGACGCCCAGGAACCGCAAGCGGTCGGGGCCGTTGACCGCCCCCGTCCAGCTGACGCCGCCGTCGCCGGAAACGAAATTCCACTCGCCCATGGCCCGGGCGAAAGCGGCCTCGGCCCGGGTCAGGCGGATAACGCAATCCAGCCGCGCCGTCATCTCGACGTCGTCGGCCACCCGGTCGTCCAGGGCGACCTTGCCCTGATCCATCTCGACCACGCGATTGACCAGCGCCGCCACCTCGTCGAGACGGTGGCTGGTGATCAGCATGATGGCGTTGTCCTTGCGGTCATGCAGCTGGTGGAAAAAGATGTGGCGCGCCTCGGGGTCCAGGTTGGCGGCCGGCTCGTCCATGATCAGGATGTCGGCATCGCGGCCCAGCGCGATGCCGATCAGCATCTTCTGCTTCATGCCGCCCGACAGCTTGACGAAGGGCAGGCGGCGGACCTGATCCCAGTCCAGCCCCAGCTGGCGCACCATGGCGACGATGCGATCAGGGTCCGAATCGCAGACCGAGGCGGCGAAGTTGACCAGTTCGCCCACCGGCATCTTCAGCGGCGGCGGAATCTGCGGCACGAAACCGACCCGGGCCAGCACCGCCTTGCGGTTGGCCTTGGGGTCGAGACCGCCCACCGTCACCTCGCCGTCGTGCAGATACTCGCCCAGCAGACAGCGGATCAGGGTGGTCTTGCCGGCGCCGTTGGAGCCGACCAGGGCCACCCTCTCGCCGGTATCGATGGTCAGATTGACGGAGTCGAGGACCGTGTGACGCTTGAAGGTCTTGGAGACGTTCTTGAATGTGATCATGCGGCAATGGTCTCTACAGCAGCTTGTTCAGGCCCTTGACCTCGAACCGGAGCGACCCGGTCGGGCAGGCGTCGATGCATAATCCGCACCGGGTGCAATCGGCGCCGATGGCCACATCCACGTCCGGGGCATAGGTTTTCTTGGTGACCTCCAGCACATGCGGCACCAAGCATACCTTGCGGCAATCGCCTTCGTGCAGGCAATTTTCCAGGTTGTACTTGACCCGCATCGGTGAGACCGCGCCGACCAGCCCATAGGTCAGGCCGATCGGACAAATATAGCGGCACCACATGCGGCGGATGAACACCACCTCGTAGACCAGCAGGCCCAACACCCACACCATCGCGAGGCCCGGCCCGTAGATCAGGGCCCGCGACACGATGCCGGTCGGCGAGATGGATTCGTAGACGGTATAGCCGCTGACCACCGCCAGCAGGCCGAAGATGACGTACAGCACGCTGCGGGTGCCGCGATGCAGAGGATAATCGACCACCATGCGGCGCGCCGCCAGCATCAGATGGATCTTCTCGGCGATCTCGGCCAGCAGGTGATAGGGACAGGCCCATGAACAGAAGGTCCGGCCGCCGAACAGCCACCACAGGAAGAACACGGTCCCGGTCCCGATCACCAGATTGATCAGGATGACCTTGTAGGCCAGCATCACCTGGATGGCCGAATAGAGGTCGGCCATGTGAAAGCCGATCACCCTGGACGCGGTCAGCGAGCCTTCCACCAGTTGCACGTCGAACTGGAACGACAGCACGAACACCATGTTGAGGAAGATCAGGGTGGCCCAGCGGATGTTGCGCCACTTGTTGGAATGCGTCCCGGCATGGGCGGCCCTGATCTGGCGGGCGCGTTCCGGTCCCTTGACCTGACGCTTGGCCTCGTGCATGGCCTCGGCCGCCGGGGTATAGGAGGCCGGCCGCTCGGGGGCGGCGCCCAGCATGGTCTTGAGGGAGGCAAGCAGGCCCATCACACGTCTCCCCACTTGCGGCGGATGTCGATGACGATGGCGGCCGGCTCGGTCGGACAGATCATCTCGCACATGCCGCAGCCGACGCAGGCCTGATGCACCACCGGGGTCCGGCGCTTGTCGGCGGGATCGCCGGACATCGGTTCCAGCGAGATGGCATCGGCGATCGGGCATTCGCGGACGCACAGGTCGCACAACTCCAGGTCGTAGTTATAATCGGCCAGCTTGACCGGTTTCCAGCGGTCGATCTCCATGTAGCGGTGGACGCCGGTGAACGGAGCCGGCCGCGCCGGCCCCTTGAAGCCCTCGCCCTTGCGGGCCAGACAGGCGTTGGGACGGTCCAGCCGGGCGAGGCCCATGTGGACCTCCTCCTTCTTGCTGATGGAATGCGACAGCGCCCCGGTGGGACAGGCCAGCACGCATTGCACCGCGTCGCAGGAGAAGTCGCAGGCCTGCTCGCGGGCGGGAATGTAGGGGACGCCGACGCCAAAGCCCTCGTCCAGGTCGCCCAGATAGATGGCCCGGACCGGACAGACCTGGACGCACTGGCCGCATTTGATGCAGGCGGCGAGGAAATCGTTCTCGTCGATGGCGCCCGGCGGCCGGAGCCTGGGCGTCCACTTGCGCGTCACCGGGAAGAACCCGAACAGCGACGCGCCGACGATCGCCGTTCCCATGGTGATGGAACGCATCGCCTGCCGCCGGGTCTTGGGATTGGCGAGCGGCGGGCGCTTGGCCGGCGGGGCTTCATCCGTCATGATTTCGGCTCCAGTGTGGACCCCGCCTTGAACGACTTGTCGTTGCCGAGGCGGGGACGCTTGTCCTCCAGCAGCAGGGTCGGCTCGCTGAACGGCGCCAGACGGTCGAGGAAATCAAGCACCTCCAGCAGCGGCGCCCCCTTGAAGAAGCGCGTGTTCGGAACATCCATCCACACCTGTCCGGCATAGCCGTAAACCCGGTGCGGGGTATCGCCGATACCGTCGCCGGCCCGGTCGAATCCCTGGTAGTCATCCCAGCGATTGCCGTCCCAGGTGTTGCGCATGGCGCTGCCGCCGCCATAGACCGCCACCTCGGTGATGTTGCCGGTGAACAGGTTGCCGGTGAAAATGCTGTCCTTCCAGTCGTTGACGAACGACACGCCGACATTGTTGTAGGCGATGCGGTTGCCGCGGATATGGTTCTTTGTGCCGGGCTCGTAGGGCGAGACGTCCATGGCGATGCCCGACGCGCAATACATCAGATCGTTGTTCTCGACCACAACGTCGCTGCTTTCCTTCAATGACAGGCAGACGCCGACGGTGCCGGTCGAGCGGACGATGTAATTGTTCCGGATGACGTCGCCGTGGTCGTACATCAGCGAGATGCCGGTCATGTTGTCGTAGAACAGGTTGCCCTCGGCGAGGTTCTCGCTCGACTTCATGACGTGCAGGCCATAGCGGCCGCCACGCTCGACGTTGCGGAGGAACTTGTTGCCGCTGGCGTACCAGAACACCACGTCGCGGCCGTTGTTGAACTCGTTGTCGCTGATCTCGTTGTCGTTGGAATACCAGACCTTGATGCCGTCGCCGCGACGCGGCATCTCCAGGTCCTGGCCGAAATAGCGGTTGCGGCGGATGATGTTGCGGTCCGACTTCTCCAGCGAGAACCCGAACAGGGTGTTCTCGATCAGATTGTCCTCGATGACGTTGGCGTGGCCGCGCACCTGGATGCCGGCATCCTGTTCGGGATGCTCGTCGCCGCTGTTGACGATGCGAAGATTGCGAACGGTGGCACCGTCGGTCATCACCCACAGCACCGAGCCCGTGCCGTCGCCGTCCAGGGTCACCTTGCCCTGGCCATCGAGGATGATGGGCTTGGTGACCCGCAGCGGCCCGCGATAGCGGCCGGGCGGCGGCACGATCACCTGGCCGGGCTGGCCCATGTCGATCAGCGCCTGGAGCAGCGCCGGGCTAAGCAGCGGCTCCTCGGCGACAGAGGCCGGAGCGGCGGCCCGCACCGCGACCGCCAGCCCCCCCGCCACGGCCAGGACGGCCATGGCGGCCAGTATCGATTTAGACAAACTCTTGATCAGAATTCGCATGGAACCGCCCACCGCCTTGTACCGGGCATCCGGAAAACTAGTCCTTCAGGGCCTTGCGCTGCAACAGCAGGGCCAGGATCAGGCACAGCGACGCGGCGCACAACAGGCCAAAGCCGTAATGGGGGTAGGAATAGGTGAAGAACTGGGCGACCTTGCCGTCGCCGAACACGGTCGGCATGAACGGCTTGACCGAGAACGCCGCCCAGGGATGCAGGTTATGGCCGAAATACCACAGCCATGCCGAGTAATCGATGACGAAGGCCGCCGGAATGACGATTCCCGACATCGGCAGGCCCCACCAGAACGGTCCGGCATAGAACAGGAAGGCGGCCAGCATGACCCCGACCAGGCCGAACAGGTACGGGGCGGCCATGATCTCCAGCTGGGCGCCTTTCTCGATGGGCTCCATGCCGATGTAATGATTGATGATGTTCATTTCCTCGACACAGTCCAGCCCGCCCTCCTCGTCACCCCAGGCGGCGGAGTGGCCGGGCTTCGGCGCGGCCTGCGAGGTACAGCCGTTGAACACGCCGTTGACGTGGAAATGGATACGGATGCCGTCGGGGAAGGTCTCGGCGGGATAGTTGGGGGCCTTCAGCGACACCCACCAGATCGGCGAGAAATAGGCTCCGCCGATCAGCAGCGCGGCGACCACGGTGAGGATTCGCACGATCGCGGGCTTGCTTGTGGTTCTGGTCATGGAAACCTCGATGGACATTCGGGAGGAGGCGGCGACCCGGCCATCGGCCGGATCGCGCCCAGTGTCCACGTTATATCAGGAAACGCTACTGGAAGTCAGGATTCTTCCAGCCCTTCGGCGCGGTCAGGTTGGCCGGCGGCTTCAGGCGCGAGGTATAATCCAGCACCGCCTTGGTGTCCCGGTCGGTGAAGGCCTGAATCTGCTTCATCATGTCGGGATTGGCGTTGCGGCGCTTGCCTTCCTTGATCCACTGGTACTGACGCACCAGGTAGTTGTAGTGCTGCCCCTGGATACGGGGATAGAACTTGTCGTTGTCGCCGGCGCCATCGACGCCGTGGCAGCGGGTGCAGTTCTCTTCGTACAGCTTCTTGCCGTGGGCCAGATCCTTGCCGTCGCCCACGCCGGGCTCGGGGTTCATGGGCAGCTTGGCCATGTAGGCGGCGACGTCGGCGATGGCCTGCGGCCCGCCGATCTGCGACGGCAGCGCGAACGGATACATGGTGGGATTGTCGCGGTTCAGGGCGCGGATGTCGGCCAGCTGCTTGATGGTGACCTTGGCGTGCTGCCCGGCCAGCTGCGGGAAGGTGCCGTCGGTCAGGCCCCAGCCTTCGGGCTGATGGCAGGCCGAGCACACCTCGTAGACCTCGCGGCCGTTGTTCAGGTCGGGCTTCAGGGTCAGGGCCGCGTCCTCCTCACCGCCGCCGGCGTGCCAGACATAGCCTTCCTCGCCCAGCGACTTGCCCTTGGTCGGCTTGACGTCGGCGGCATGGGCCGCGCCGCCCGCCAGCAGGGCCGAGACGGCGGCCGCGACGGCCAGGCTGTACTTGAATTTGAACATCGTCGTCAGTCTCCGAATGCGATCAAACTGGGGCGCACGATACCTCAATGGGCCGGCGCGTCACTTGACTGTGGACAAGCACCGGCGGCGCTGGTTCGGCTTATTTGACCGAGGACAAGTAATCCGCGATGGTGGCGATCTCGTCGTCGGTGACCAGATGCATCACCGGCTGCATGGCGTTGGATTTGCCGTTGGTGCGAACGCCGGTCTTGATGTCCTTGGTCTGGGCCAGGATATAGGCCTTGTCCTGGCCGGCGATGGCCGGATAGCCGGGCAGCGGCTTCTTGCCTTCCTTGCCGTGGCAGGCGACGCAGGTCTTGGTCAGGAACAGGGTCTTGCCGGGATGGGGGGCGCCGGCGGCGGGAGCGGCGGCGGCCGGCGGCTCCTTCAGGCTGGCGAGATAGTCGGCCAGCGCCTTCATTTCCGCATCGCTCAACTCATCGACGATCGGCTTCATGGTGTCGACGCTCTGGCCGTTCTTGCGGGCGCCGGACTTGATGTCCTTCATCTGATTGAAGGCGTATTCGGCGGTCTGGCCGGCCAGCTTGGGGAAGCCTTCCTGCAACGGGGTCTTGGCGTCCTCGCCGTGACAGGCGACGCAGCCCTTGTCGGTGAACAGCGCCTTGCCGTCGGCGGCCTGGGCCGGGGACAGGCAAGCCACTCCGAGACCGGCCGCCAGGGCCATGAAGGGAAGCTGCCGCATGACACTCTTGAACATGTCTGAACCTCGCAGGTTTAAAAACGATCGAAAGGCCGATACGCCTGATGCCGGACGTTCGACCCTGGGGTGGAGGGAAATCCGGGAGCGGGCAAGCCGCTCCCGGTCATTCCGATGATTCCGGCATCGGCGGGTCCCGGACCGGGACCCGCCTTCGTCGGTTTCCTTACTTCGCGGCCTCGACCTTCTTGGCGCCGTTCTGCTCCAGGAACGTCTTGGCGCGCAGACCGATGTCGGCGGCCTTGACCTGATACTGGAACCACTGCTCGGCCCACAGGAAGGCGGAGTTGTAATCGCCCTTGGCGGCGAACTCTTCCGACTTCTTCTTGTTCTGCTCGGCATAGCCGAGCTGCTCGGTGGCGTCCTCGACCATGGCGACCACGGGCGGGAAGTCCTTGAAGTTCACCGAGGTGATGTAACCGACGACGCTGTTGATGACGGCCTGGGTCTCGACATTGGCCTTCACGCGGGCGTCGTAGTCCTTCTGGGTGTAGGTCTGGCCTTCCTTGCCCTTCACGCCGGCATCCTTGTAGTTCGCCGGCTTGACGAGCAGATAGCCTTCCATTTCCAGATGCAGCGCCGAGCAGAACTCGGTGCAGTAGTAGGGATAGACGCCAGCCTTGTTGGCCTTGATGGTCGCCGAGGCGGTCTTGCCCGGCTCGACCGACAGGTTGACGTTGTGCTTGGACACGGCGAAGCCGTGGGTCTGGTCCTGGGCACGTTCGAGGTTGGTCAGGTGGATGGTGATCTCGTCGCCTTCATTGGCCTCGATGATCTCGGGCGTGATGTGCGAACGGATCAGGGTGCCGAACACCTCGACCTTGCCCGGCTTCCTGTCGACCCGCTCCTGACCGGGACGCACCGCGAACGGCGACTTCTTCTCGGTGCGGGAATCGGTGCCGAACGGATAGCGGATATTGGTCTTCAGCTTGCTGATGTCGATGGACACCGCGTAGTGGGGCTCGCCCAGCGGCAGCGGCATGTCGTAGAGCAGCTGCATCTTGTCGCCGCTGATGTCGATCAGCTGATGGTTCTGCGGATGCAGCGGGCCAACCTGGGCGAAGCGGTCGATGGCCAGCTTGTTCAGCGCGATCAGGTACTTGCCGGCCGGCTTGGCGGTGTCGCCCTGCATGGACATCAGGTGACCGATGTTGTAGTGGACCGACACCTTGTCCAGCACCTTGCCTTCGCAGTAATCCCACTTGGCGACCATGGAATCGACATAGAGCGAGGTGTAGGCGACGCAGGGCTTGGAATCGTACTGGGTGTGCAGCGGGCCAAGACCCAGGGCGACCTGCTTGTGGGCGACGTCGGCCAGGGCGATGATCGGAATGCCGTACTCGTCCTTGCCCTGGAACTTCTTGGCCTTCAGCGCCGCCTCGATCTTGGAGATGTCGTAGACGGTGGTGTGGCTGTCCAGCTTGCCCGAAACGGTCACGTACTTGCCGTCGGGAGTGACGTCGGCGCCATGCGGGCTCTTGGGCTCGGGGACGAGCACCAGGATGCCTTCCGCCACGGCGGTGTCCATGGTGATGACGGGATGGCCCTTGATCTTCTTGACCTTGCCGGCCTTGACCAACTCGGCGGCCTTCTTCCAGTTGATCACATGCAGGAAGTCGTGATCCTTGGCCGAGCAGCCGGCCTCGAACGGCGGGCGGCCGCGCTCGATGCCGCCGACATAGCGCTCGGTGCAGAACGAGTTGACGAAGGCCCAGCCGTCCGACGGACCCTTGCCGAAATCGGCCAGATCCTGGCTGTAGGGCGGCAGTTCGAGCGAGAACGAGTTCTCGGGCTCGATGCGGCCGTGCTCGCGGTTGAACTTCCAGAAGGTCACCGCGCCGCGATACTTGTCGTTGAACTGCTCCAGCGGGGCGAACTCGCCGCCCAGCGGCGCGGCGTACTGCGCCGGCTCGATGATGTAGTCGGTGTTGGGGCTGACGAAGGCGCCGCCGTGCTCGGACTGCATGATCGGGTTCTGGACGATCTGCTTGGTCTCGAAGTCGCGCAGGTCGATGACGGCGATGCGGGGCGTGTTCTTGTCGTTGATGAACAGCCACTGGCCGTCGGTCTCGCCGTTGGTCTCGGACAGGGCCGGATGGTGGGTGTCGCCCCACAGGATCGTGCGACCCTCGACATCGGAGCCCTGCTTCAGCACCGCCTTCGATTCGTCGTCGTAGCCGTATCCCTGCCAGGGCTCGGGAGTGAACACGCCGATATACTTCAGGATGCGCATGGACGGCACGCCGTAGACGATCACCTGACCGCTCTGGCCGCCCGAGCTGAACACCATGAACTCGTCCATCTTGCCGCTCGGGGTGTAGGTCTTGGCGGCCGCCAGGATGTCGTTCTCGGACAGGCCGCGACGCTTCATCACGTCCTGGAGCGACTCGGCCGAAGCGGCCCCCGCCGCCAAGGCGCAAAAGCTTACAGTGGCGAGCCAGCTCGCCAGCTTGCGGGACTTTGTCATCTTCCCCACCTTTTGAATTGTTGAAATACTAAAAATTAACCCAACCTTCGCCGGCCACCATGAGCGCGAAGGGGTAAAAAGGCCTTAACTTTCGTCAAGAAATGGCGGGTATATTCAGTCTTTGTGATCATGGCCCAGGCGCTAAGATGGGGCTTCCCCGATGGCGGGGACGGCGGCATCCTGTGCCGATGGCTGGACTGGGACGATTGGGGACCGACATGAAAACTTTGCTGATGGCCGCCGCGGCGCTGCTTGCCGCCGCCGCCGCCGCCCCGGCGTCTGCCGGCGAGCCCCCCCCGCGCGACGCGGCGGAGCGCGAGGTGGTGGGACGCTTCCTCCTGATGGACGTCAACGGCCGGCCCGTCACCGACCAGGCCTTCGCCGGCAAGATCCGCCTGATGACCTTCGGCTACACCTATTGCCCCGACATCTGTCCGACCGTGCTCAACACCCTGGCCGAGACCCTGGACAAGCTGGGTCCCGACCGCGACAAGGTCGCGACGGTGTTCATCAGCGTCGATCCCGAGCGCGACACCCCCGCCCATCTGAGGGATTACCTGACGTCGTTTCCCGGCATCACCGGCCTGACCGGCACGCCCGAGCAGATCGCCGCCACCGCCTACAACCTCAAGGCCCGCTACCAGAAGCAGCCGGCCGCCAACGGCGACCCGGCCGCCTACAGCGTCGACCACACCGCCTCCATCTACATCATGGACCGGGCCGGCAACTTCCTGGCCCGGCTGGCCCACATCTCTCCATCCGACCATGTGGTGGACCGGGTGCGGTCCTACCTTCATTCCGACAGGCCGGGAAGCCGGCCATGAACCGGCGGGCCTTCATCGCCGCCCTGGCGGCGGCCGGCCTCGCCCGGCCGGCCAGCGCCGCCCGCGCCGCCCAGGGACTGACCATCCATTCCGCGCCGAGGCCCCTGCCCGCCCTCGACATCCGCGACGGCAACGGCGCCAGCGCCGGACTCGACGGCTTGCGCGGCCAGGCGGTGCTGCTGAACCTGTGGGCCAGCTGGTGCCTGCCCTGCGTCGCCGAACTGCCGGCGCTGGACCGCCTGAAGCCCAAGGCCGAGGCCATGGGGGTCCGGGTGGTGGCGCTGTCGCTGGATCGCGGCGGCAAGGTCGCGGTGGTCAACACCTACGCCCGGCTGGGGATCAAGACGCTGGACATCCGCACGGACGAGGCCCGCGCCGCCGCCGAGAAGCTGGGCGCCAGCGTCCTGCCGGTCACCCTGCTGCTCGACAGCCAGGGCCGCGAGGTCGCCCGCTATGTGGGCGCCGCCGAGTGGGAAGGCCCGGTGGCCGCCCGGCTGCTGGACGCCCTGGCGGCCGGGCGGCCGCTGACCCCCGACATGGCGCCGCCGCTGGCCAAACTGACCGGACCGGCGCCCTAGAGCGTCGAGCCCTATATACGCCCCCCCAGGATCAGTGCTTCATGCCGGGTCCGTGCTGCATCATGGGGGCGGCGCCCATGGCGCCGGCGGCCAGCACCGGCACCTCGACCATGATCTTGCCGGCCCTCTCGAACACCAGGGTGACAGGCACCTTGACGCCTTCCTTCATCGGCTCGACAAGGCCCATGAACATGACGTGATCGCCGCCCGGCTTCAACTCGACGGTGCCGCTCTTGGGCACGGCGATGGCGTCGACCTTGCGCATCCGGAAGACCTCGCCGTCCTTGACGTGGGTGTGCAGTTCCACCGACTTGGAGATGGCGGCCTCGGCGGCGACCAGACGGTCGTCGCCGCCATGGTTGCGGATGGTGAGAAAGGCCGCCCCGTTGCCGCCAACCATGGGAGTGGCGCGCATGAACTGGCCGGACACCTCGATATCGGCGGCGGATACGGGCGACGCCAGCATCAGGACGGCGGCGGCGGCGGCAAGGATGATGTGCTTCATTCGGCTAAGGCTCCGGGCAAAACAGGTAGGGGGCAGGCTATCATTCCGATGCCCGACTGTCGCGAGTGGTGACGGCGTGGATGGATTTGCGGTGGCGTCACGCCACGGAATGCGGGGGCGCCCGGGCCAGATACCGGTGGGATGCGTGCTGATCGACCCGTGTCGAGACGCTCCGGGCGGCCAGAAGCGTTGCCGTACCTGCGGTGGGTAGCGTGAAGGTTGGGGACGGCAGCGTCCCTTTCGCCAGCGGAGCGGCCTGGCACACCAGGCAGCATCCGTGATGCTCGGCTTGCCGTTCCCCGTCCGACCCGGCGGGAGCCGCCGCGCGCGCGGCCTCACCGGATGGAGGGGAATGGCAGATGGCGGACTCGATCCCGAATGGGGTCCAGGGCATCTCGCCCCGGAAGGCGAGATCGAGGCCGGGAAGGAACCCCTGGAGCAGAAAGGCAGCCGCGAGCGCCCCGACCAGTCCCGGCCGGATCGACGGCCGGAGGGTGCGGAAACGCTTCATCATGGCTGACCGGAATCGGCCCAACTCGTTCCTCCTCGAATGTCCGGAAGACTCGCACATCCCGGACCGGAAAAGATTAACCGAAGTCAACCGGGCGCGTCAAATCGCCGGCGGCGGCACATTCAGCCGGTTGGTTGTACGCTTCCGATGCTGTAGTGTGGGCGCGTAACGTCCAGCGGATTGAAATGACGAAGTTGCGCCTAGCCGTCTTCGACGTCGACGGCACCCTAGTCGACAGCCAGCACAACATCGTCTCGGCCATGACCGAGGCGTGGAGCAGCCTCAATCTCGGCATTCCGCGCCCGGATCAGGTGCGGCGGATCATCGGTCTGTCGCTGGTGGAGGCCTGTTCCGTCCTGCTGCCCTGGGCGCCGTCGTCGCTGCACCGGGCGGTGGCCGAATCCTACAAGGAGGCCTTCCGCGCCATGCGGCTGCTGCCCGACACCATGGAGCCGCTGTTCCCCGGAGTGAGGGAAGCCCTCGACGTCCTCGAGGCCGAGGGCTGGCTGCTGGGCCTCGCCACCGGCAAGTCCCGGCGCGGAGTCGACGCCCTGCTGGACAGCCACGGGCTCAAGGGCCGCTTCATCACCATCCAGACCGCCGACGACCATCCCAGCAAGCCCAACCCCTCCATGCTGAAGCGGGCCGCCGAGGATTGCGGCCTCGATCCCGGCGACATGGTCATGATCGGCGACACCGCCTATGACATGGCCATGGCCGCCGCCGCCCGGACCGGCGCCGTGGGGGTGTCGTGGGGCTATCACTCGCTTGACGAGCTGCATCAGGCCGGCGCCCAGGTGGTGTTGGACACCTTCGACAACATCACCGAGGTGCTGGACGCCCTGGCCGGAGAGCGGGGATGAGGTTTTCCAGCGTGCTCAAGATCGTCGCCGCCCTGGTCCTGGCGGTGGCCGTGGCGCTGATCGCGGCGTCGAAATCGCTGGACAGCGCGGATTATCAGGCCTTCCTGGCCCGGGAGGTCGGCAGGGCCAGCGGCCTGGACCTGAGCTTTTCCGGCCCAACCAAGCTGAAGCTGGGCCTTCGTCCCCAGCTCAGTTTCACCGGCCTGTCGCTGAGCCGCCCCGGCAGCGGCCTGCCGCTGCTCTATATCGACCGCATCGAGGCCCGGGTGGCGCTGCTGCCGCTGATGTTCCGGGAATTGCGGATCGAAAGCGCGACACTCCAGCGTCCGATCCTGCGGCCCGAGACCATGCCCCGCCCCGGCGGCGGCCTTGATCTGATCCGCCCTGCCGACAAGGTCCCGTCCACCCGCCTGGCGGTGGCGGACATCGTCGTCGAGGACGCCGCCATCGTCTGGCGCGAATCCGAACCCCACATCGACGTCGTCCGTGCCCGCATCCGGCCGGAAAGCGTGGAGGGCGGGCCGCTGTCGCTGATGGCGGAGGGCCGCTGGAACGGCAACGCCTTCGAGATTTCCGGAACCCTGGGCCCCGCCGCCGCCCTGCTGGACGCCAAGCCCTATCCGCTTCGGCTCAAGGGATCGGCCAGCGGCGCCGTGGTGGTGGTCCGGGGACAGGTCGCCGAGCCGCTGGCCGGCAAGGGCATCGACCTCGACGTCAAGGCCCAGGGCGACGAGCTCGCCGAACTGCTGAAGCGGGCTGGATCGGATCTGGGCGATCGCATCGCCGCCATCGGCCCCTACAAGCTGTCGGCTAGGCTGTCGGACGCCCAGGGAAGCCTCGGCCTTACCGACATCGACGCGGTGATGGGGCGTCGCGACAGCCTGTTGCTCAGCGTCAAGGGCTCGGCGCGATCCCTGACCCGGACCGCCGGCCTTGATCTCGCCCTGGTTGCCGAGGCCGATGGAACCGGCGCCCTCTTCCGACTCTTGGGAATTGATCCGCCGGCGGCCGGACCGGTCAAGCTGGCGGCGCGGCTGTCCGACATCGACAACGGCTGGCATCTTGCCGGCATCAAGGGCGCCATAGGCCGCAACGACGTCGCCGGCGACCTGTCGCTGGTCCAGGCCGGCCGGCCGCGCCTGTCCGGACGTCTGGCCCTGTCAAGCCTGACCCCGGCCGAGATCAGCCTGCCCCCCGCCCTCCGGGGGACCGAGGCCAACCCGCTGGTTCCCCTGCGCCCCGCCATTCCGGTGGTGGACGGGCGCATCTTGTCGCTGGATCTGCTGCCATTCGAGGCGCTGAAGGCCTTCGATCTCGATCTGTCGCTGAGCGTCGCCCGCCTTCACCTGGGCGGCATGGTCCTGTCCGATACCACCGCCCATCTCCGCCTCGACGCGGCCCGGCTGACGGTGGGGGAATTCTCGGCCCGGCTGGGCGAGGGCAGCCTGAAGGGCGAAGCCCGCGTCGACGCGGCCGCGCGCGTCCCCTCCGTCGCCCTGCGCCTGGCCGGAATCGGCCTCGATTTCGCCCGATTGGGAGGCGCGGGACCGGTGACCGGCGGGCGCGGCGACCTGGTCCTGGACATCAGGAGCGCCGGCGCCAGCCCCCGCGTCCTGGCCGGCAACCTGGAGGGCAGCCTCTCCCTGGTCCTCGGCCAGGCCACCCTGTCGCGCGGCGGGACCGACCTGCCTTTCCAGGTCATCGCGGCCCTGGACGCCGACGCCGAGGAACCGCTGCTGCTGCGCTGCGCCGCGCTGAACCTGTCCGTCAAGGACGGGCTGATCAACGCCGACCGGGGCATCGCCGTCGAGACCATCCGCACCGCCATCATGGGATCGGGCCGCATCGACCTGCGCACCGAAACCATCGATCTCGCCTTAGCGCCGCGCGGCGGACCGGGGCTGAGGCTGCGCGGCATGCTGGGCGCCCCGACGCCCGACGCCAACGGGCCGCCGGTCAAGCCCTCGGGCGAGGCGGCGCCCTGCGCCGCCGTCGCCAAAAGTTCCCGATAACCCGGAGTCAGTCTTGTCGAAATCCTTCAAGCGCGTCTATGCCAGGGCCGATATCTCGGCCGCCGGCCACGGCCATGCGATCCATCTCGACGGAAAGCCGGTCAAGACTCCGGGCGGACGGGTGCTGGCGGTTCCCACCGCCGCCCTGGCCGAAGCCGTAGCCGCCGAATGGAACGCCCAGGGCGAAGTGGTGATACCCGCCACCATGCCGCTGACCCAATTGGTCAGCACCGCCCTGGACCGGGTGGAGCCCGACCGCGACCATATCATCGCCGAACTGATGAAATACGCCGGCACCGATCTGCTGTGCTACCGGGCGGAAATCCCAACCGATCTGGCCGAACGCCAGACCCGCGAATGGCAGCCGCTGCTGGACTGGGCGACGCTGGCGCTCGACGCCCCCCTGACCACCACCACCGCCATGCTGGCCATCCACCAGCCGCCCGGCGCCCTGGCGGCGCTGAGGCGCATCCTGGAGCACGCCGATCCGTGGCGGCTGACCGCCGTCCAGTCGGCCACCGCCGTCATGGGATCGCTGATTCTGGCCCTGGCCCTCGCCGAGGGACGCCTGACCGCCGAACAGGCGTTCGCCCTGTCGCAACTGGACGAAACCTACCAGATCGAACAGTGGGGCCAGGACGAGGAAGCCGCCGAACGCCACGCCGAACTGCGCCGCGACGTCGCCGCCGCCGCCCGCCTGCTGGAACTGCTCGCCGTCTGATGCTAATCCGTCCGACCTGTGCTAGATCGGTGGCGGCCGGCGTGCTTCGGTGCAATATTACAAGAACATAATAATCAAGATGGAGCGGGAGAAGGCATGAATTCGGCAAGGACCGAGGAGGGGGGCAGGAGCGGGCGCGTCTTCCTGGTGGGGGCGGGGCCGGGCGATCCCGACCTGCTGACGGTCAAGGCGGCCCGGCTGATCGGCTCGGCCGGACTGGTGGTCTACGACCGGCTGGTCAGTCCCGAGATCATGGCGCTGATCCCGCCCGAGGCCGAGCGCGTCTATGCCGGCAAGGCGCTGGGGCACCATCACCTCGTCCAGGACGAGATCAACGACCTGCTGGTGCGGCTCGCCCGGACCGGCCGCGACGTGGTGCGGCTAAAGGGCGGCGATTCCTTCGTGTTCGGACGCGGCAGCGAGGAGGCGCTGCATCTGGCCATGAACGGTATCGCCTTCGAGGTAGTACCCGGCATCAGCGCCGCCGCCGGCTGTTCCAGCTATGCCGGCATTCCGCTGACCCATCGGGGACTGGCCACCGGCGTCCAGTTCGTTCCCGGCCATCTGCGCGAGGGGCATCGCCTGGATCTCAACTGGGACAAGCTGGCCGATCCCGACACCACCCTGGTGATCTACATGGGGCTGCAATCGCTGCCCGAGACCACCGCCGAACTGGTCGCCGCCGGCCTGCCGGCCGAAACCCCCGCCGCCGCCATCGAGAACGGCACCACGCCGCGCCAACGCCGGGTGCTGGGCACCCTGGCCGATCTGGCCGAGCGGACCCGCGCCGCCGGATTGCAGGCGCCGACCCTGATCGTCATCGGCCGGGTGGTGGCGCTGGCCGACCGGCTCGACTGGTTTGCTCCGCCGATGGCGGAGGTTCCCACGCCATGACCGGCACGGCGCTGGTCCTGGTCGGGCACGGATCGACCCGCCATCCCGACGGCGCCGCGCCGATCCTGGCCCTGGCCGAGGACATCCGCCGCCGCCGGCTGTTCGCCGAGGTGGCGGCGGTGTTCATGAAGCAGGCCCCGCCGCTGGCGGCGGCCGAAACCATGGTCGGGGCCGCCCGTTTGGTGGTGGTGCCGGTCTTCGCCGGCAAGGGCTATTACACCGACGAATTGATCCCCCGCGAGATGCGGCTGACCGGCCGGGTGACCGAGCGGGACGGCCGCCGCATCCTCTACACCGAGGCGGCGGGAACCCATCCCCGCATTCCGGCGCTGCTGCGGGGGCGTGCCGAGGCGGTCGCGGCCGCCGCCGGCTTCATCGCCCGGGACAGCACATTGCTGCTGATCGCCCACGGCTCGTCCCGCCCCGGCGGGGCCGGCGAGACTCCCAGGGCCATCGCCGCCGCCCTGGATGGATTCAAGGAGGTTGTGCTGGTGTTCCTGGAACAGGAGCCGCTGGCGACCCGTTGGCGCGATCTGGTCAAGTGCCGCGACGTGGTGGCCCTGCCGCTGCTGGTGGCCCAGGGCATGCACGCCAGCCGCGACATTCCGCCGCTGTTCGGCCTGAACGACGGCGAGACCGGCCCCAAGGACTGCCATGGGCATCGGGTGGCACTGGGTGGCGGGCTTGGTGCCGAGCCGGCCCTGGTGGAGGTCATCCTGGAAATGGCCAACGCCGCGCTATCGCAGGACGCGCAGCAGGGCCTTTAGCCGCCCCATGGTCTCGGCATCGGGGTGGCCGTCCACCTTCCACGGCCGGAAGTGGCGCTGAAAGGCGGTCACCGCCGCCTTGGGGTCCCAGATGTCGTAGCCGACATGGGCAAGCCCGGCCAGAATTACATGCTCAGGCGGCAGGCCGGACGGTTCGCCGCACGGCCACAGGCCGATGCCATGCGTCTCCGCCAGTTCCTTCCACGGGAACATCTCGCCGGGGTCCTGCTTGCGGGTGGGCGCGACGTCGGAATGGCCGACCACGTTGCGGGCGGGAATGGCATGGCGGCCCAGGATATCGTGGACCAGTTCCACCAGCGCGGCGATTTGCGCCTCGGGAAAGGCGCGGTAGCCGAATTCGTGGCCGGGATTGACCAGTTCGATGCCGATGGAGCGGGCATTGACGTCGGTCTCGCCGCGCCAGAACGACGCCCCGGCATGCCACGCCCGCGCGGCCTCGTCGACCAGGGCGAGGACGCGGCCGTCCTCCTCGATCAGGTAATGGGCGCTGACCTCGGCCGCCGGGTCGCACAGCCGCGCCAGGGCGGCGGCGGCGTCCGGCATGCCGGTATAGTGGATCACCAGCATGTCGACGGGGCCGGCCGAGCGTGGGCCGAAATTGGGCGAGGGATGATGAAACGGAATCATGCCTTCTCCTTGGCCTTGTCGTCGGACAGCAGTTGAATCACCGCCACGCCGGCGATGGTCAGGCCGCAGCCCAGCAGCTTGTGCCAGGTCAGCGGCTCGCCCAGCAGCATGACGCCGCCGACCAGCCCGACGCCCGGCCCCAGCAGGGTGAACGGCACCACCCGGTTCAGCGAATGGCGCGCCATCAACCTGTACCACAGGGTATAGGCGATCAGGGTCGATCCGATGACGGTATAGGCCAGCCCGGCCCACCCGGCCGGTCCGGTCGCCCGGATGCCCTCGATCTGGCCGGTCTCCAGAAACACCGACAGCGCCAGCAGCATCGGAAACGAGAACAGCGCCACCCAGCCGTTGATCGCCAGCGGGTCGATGTCGCCGATGCGCTTGATCATGACGTTGGAAACCGCCCAGCAGGTGATGCTGGCGGTCATGACCAGCAGGGGGATCGGGCTGGCCAGATGGGGTTCGCCGGCCAGGATGGCGACGCCGGCGAAGGCCACCGCCATACCGGCGGCCCGCGCCCAGCCCAGCGCCTCGCGATAGGCCAGCCAGGCGACCAGGGCGCTCATGGGGGTGGAAAGCTGGACCGCGATGCCGGCGCTGGCGGAATCCATGCCGCCGACCGCCACGAACAGCAGGCCGAAATGACCGATTCCCAGCACCACCGACAGGGCCAGGATGGCCGCCATCTGATCGCGGCGCGGCCGGAAGAACGGCACCAGCACCAGCGCCACCACGGCGAAGCGCATGCCGGTCAGCAGAAAGGGCGGCAGGGTGCCGACCGCCATCTTGACCGCCACCACGTTGCCGCCCCACAGCAGCGACACCGCCAGGGCGGCGAACCAGTCGAAGGCGGTGAAGCGGGTCATGTTCCGGAGATGCGGGCGGGATGCCCGCGCTCCAGGACGGCGGCCGGGACCGGAGCGCGGGCATCTTGCCCGCACGAAACATGGCGAGTGCGGACGGGTGTCATTTCCCCGCCGCTTCCTCGCGCTTGGCCTCCAGTTCCAGCCAGCGTTCCTCGGCGGCGTCCAGCTCGGCACGGGCGGCATCGGCGCGGGTGGCGGTCTTCTGGAAGCGGGCGGGATCGCGGGAATACAGCGCCGGGTCGGACAGTTCCTTTTCCAGCCTGGCGATCTCGGCGCCCAGGGCGTCGATCCTGCCGGGCAACTGCTCCAGCTCGCGGGCTTCGTTGTAGGACAGACGGTTGCGCGGGCTCTGCGGCTTGGGGGCGGCCACCGGCTTGGCGGCCGGCTTGGGGGCGGCCTTGTCGTCCGGGGCCGGGCGCTGGTTCAGGTAGTCGGTGTAGCCTCCGGCGTATTCCCTGACCTCGCCGTCGCCTTCCACAGCGATGACGCTGGTCACCAGCCGGTCGAGGAAGTCGCGGTCGTGGCTGACCACCAGCAAGGTGCCGTCGTAATCGGCCAGCACCTCCTCCAGCAGGTCGAGGGTGTCCATGTCGAGGTCGTTGGTGGGCTCGTCCAGGATCAGCAGGTTGGACGGCTTGGCCAGCAGCTTGGCCAGCAGCAGGCGGTTGCGCTCGCCGCCCGACAGCGCCTTGACCGGGGTGCGGGCCTGGGCCTCGGAGAACAGGAACTCCTTCATATAGCCGACCACATGCTGGGGGCGGCCGCGCACCCAGACATTGTCGCCGCGCCCGTCGGTCAGGGTGTCCCAGACGCTGGTCTCGGGATCGAGGGCGGCGCGGCGCTGGTCGAAATAGGCGGGCTCCAGATTGGTTCCCAGCCGGACCGAGCCGCCGTCAGGCTCGATCTCGCCGGTCAGCATGCGCAGCAAGGTGGTCTTGCCGGCGCCGTTGGGGCCGATCAGGCCGACCCGGTCGCCGCGCAGGATGCGGGTGGAAAAGCCGTCGGCGATGACCTTGTCGGCGAAGCGCTTGCTCACCGCCTTGGCCTCGATCACCAGACGCCCCGACAGATCGCCCGATTCGGCGGCCAGGGCGACGCGGCGGCCGCTGACCAGGATGGCGTTCTTGGCCTCCGCCCGCTCCTTGCGCAGGGCGTGCAGCGCGTGCAGGCGGCCCATGTTGCGCTTGCGCCGGCCGGTGACGCCCCTGGACAGCCAGTGCAGTTCCTGGCGCATGTGGGTGTTCATGCGCGCCAGCTCGGCCTCCTCGGCGGCGTAGACCTCCTCCTGCCAGGCGGGAAAGCGCGAGAACCCCCATTCGGCGCGGCGGACCACGCCGCGTTCCAGCCACAGCGTCTGCCTCGACACCGTCTCCAGGAAGCGTCGGTCGTGGCTGATGGTGACCAGGGCGCCGCCAAAGGCGTTCAGCCAGTCCTCCAGCCACAAGATGGTGGGCAGGTCCAGGTGGTTGGTGGGCTCGTCCAGCAGCAGCACGTCGGGCCGGGCCACCAGGGCGCGGGCCAGGGCGGCGCGCCGGCCCTCGCCGCCCGACAGCGCCACCGGATCGCGGGCGCCGTCGATGCCGATGGCGTCCAGCACCGTCTCGACCCGGAAGATCTGGTCGCGTTCATCCGGCGGCAATCCCTGGGCGACGTAATCGGCGACGCTGGGGGCGATGATGATGGGGTCCTGCGGCAAGGTGGCGACGCGGGTGCCGGGCTGGACGAAGCGTTCACCGGAATCGGGGGCGATATCGCCGGCCATCACCTTCAGCAAGGTCGACTTGCCCGATCCGTTGCGGCCGACCAGACAGGTCTTGTCGCCCCGCCCGATCCAGGTGGTGACCCCTTCGAACAGCGGCTTGCCGCCGAAGGTGAGGCGAACGTCCTTGAGCGCGAGGAGAGGAGGGGAAGCCATGGCCGATGGCTACACCCAAGCCGCGCCGGAGTCAAACCGCCAGGAAGGGGAGAGACTGGCGCGCCCTGCTGGATTCGAACCAGCGACCTGCCGCTTAGAAGGCGGCTGCTCTATCCAACTGAGCTAAGGGCGCCATGTGCCGAGGGACTACCTAGCATCACTTGCAAGCCGGCGGCAATATGCCCTGAGGGCAAGGCGGCCTCGCAAGATCGGCTTTCGGTCAAGCGACGACGCAACCGGGCGGCAGGGTGACGGTGACGGTGGTGCCCCGGCCCAGCACGCTTTCCACCGCCAGCGTCCCCCCCAGCGATTCGGCCAGATGCTTGCTGAGCGGCAGCCCCAGTCCGGTCCCCTCGTATTTGCGGGCCAGCCGGCTGTCCACCTGTCCAAACAGGGTCAGGGCCTTGACGATGCCGTCGGCGTCCATGCCGATGCCGGTGTCCGAGACCACGAAGCAGACGCCGCCATCGGGCGTTCCCGCCACTTTCAGCATGATGGAGCCGCCCTCGGGGGTGAACTTGACGGCGTTGCCCAGCAGATTGATGAGGATCTGCTTGACCCGGCGCCGGTCGATCACCAGACGGGAGGGCGACGGCGCCAGATCGACGGCAAGGCTGAGATTGCGTTTTTCGGCGCGCACCTGAATCTTGCACATCAGACTCCAATACCGCGCCAGCGGTTTCGTTCAATCAGCCGTTCGGTGGACAGCACCAGCGCGGCGATGTCGATCTCCTCCGGGTGCAGGGTCAGCTTGCCGGCCTCGACCGCCGAGATATCCAGGATGTCGTTGATGATTTCCAGAAGATGGGCGCCGGATTCATAGATGCTCGACGCATAATCGCGATAGCGGGGCGGGCAATCGCCATCCAGCGAATTCATGGTGATCATCTCGGAAAATCCGAGGATGGCGTTAAGCGGGGTGCGCAATTCGTGGCTCATGGTGGCCAGGAATTCGGACTTGGCGCGGGTGGCCTCGTCGGCCAGGCGCTTGGCGTTGCGCAGTTCGGTCTCGGTGCGGGTCCGCTCGGTGACGTCGATCAGCACGCCGATCTGGCCGTAGATCCCCTCCCCCGGCTTGTCGAAGCGGATCTTGGTCACCACCACCATGCGCTGCTCGTCCTCGGCGACGCTCAAGGTCGCCTCGTAGATATTCTCCTCCAGCCCGTCGCGGTCGCCCATGGCCAGACGTTCCGCGCTTTCCGGCGGCAGGACGTCGTGCCAGCGGCGCCCCAGCGTCACCAGGGGATCAAGCCCGAAAAAGCGGAACAGCGCCGAGTTGGCCCGCTGGATGGCGCCGTCGGTGTCGACCAGGAAGATCGGCAGGGGAACCGTGTTGATCAGCTTTTCCAGGAACTCGCGCTCGTGCTGCAAGGCGTCCTGCGCCTTCTTGCGGTCGGTGATGTCGCGGATAACGCCGACGGTGCCGACATAATTGCGCCGCGCCTCCGAGCCCTCGCCATACAATCCCGAGGAACTGATCTCGACCACCAGCGGCGAATGGGACAGCGGCTTGACCTCGCCGTGCTGGACCGTGACGCCGGACTTGGTCTTCAGCCGCACCTCCAGCCCGGCGGTCATGCGCTGCCCCGAACGGCGCTCGTCGAACAGCTTGGGCGGCACCGGCGGCAACAGCCCGGCATCCCGGCGCCTTGCCACCGCGTCCTGCCAGCTGACGGCCTGAACCTCGGTGGGGGTGATGATCTCGCTGAAATGGGTGCCGATCAGTTCGCCGCGATGATAGCCCAGCCGCTCGATAGCGCTGTTGAGGAAGCTGAAGCGTCCCTCTGAATCCAGCCGGTAGACGATGTCCGGCACCGTCTCGACCAGGCTGCGGAATCGCTCCTCCGACATCTTCAGACTGTCCAGGCTGGACGCCAGCTTGGCGTTGATGTCGTTCAGCTCGCGCTGCTTCTGCTCCAAGATCTTCATCTGCGCCAGCGAGTGTTCGTAGGTGGAGATGAACATGTCCAGGATATGCTTGCGGCTGGCGGTGATGACGTGCTTCTGGCCGTTGAAGATGAATTCGATGGCCTGCCCGGAATCCTCGTCATCGCCCTGCGGCAATTCCCGCATGGCAAGCAGGGTCCTGATCTTGCGAAGCAGGAACCCCTCCTCGTAGGGCTTGGTGATATAGCCGTCGGCGCGGGCCTCCAGCCCGTGGATGATGTCGTCCGGATTGCTGAGATCGGTCAGCAGCAGGATGGGAATCAGCCGCAGACCGGCATCGGCCTTGGCCTTCGAGCAAAACTCGAAGCCGCCCATGATCGGCATGGTGATGTCGCTGATCACCAGGTCGGGCTTGTGGATATGCGCCATCTCCAGCGCCTGGAGACCGTTATTGGCGATGGTCACCCGGTAGCCGTTCTCGGACAGCAGGTATTCCAGGCTGAAGGCCTGGGTCATGCTGTCCTCGACGATCAGGACATGCGGAGCCGCCCCACTCACGCGAGCGCCCCACACGTCATGTACGCCCGGATAATGGGCACCGCCAGGAACCTCCCCCCTGCGACGACCGACCGGGCCGGCCGTCTTCCTTCGGCATCATGGCCGACACTCCGGGCCCTGGCAACGTTTTGTCGGCCGTCTCCCTGCCCCGGGAGTTCCCGCCCGGCCTCAGAAGCGCCCGAACTCCAGCTTGTCGAAGCGGAAGTTGTCGGAGTAGTTCTTCGGCTTCTGCTGGCGGATGTTCTCGTCCGAGACCTGATAATCCAGCCCCTTGCGCCTGGCGAAGGCGACGGCCTCGTCGCGGGTCGCGAACCTGATGCGCAGTTGCGACGCGGTATCGCCCGACCCCAGCCAGCCCATCAGATTGTCGGGCTGCTTGGGGGCGACGGGCTCGTATTCCAGCACCCAGTCCTTGGCGTTGCCGGCGCGGCCGGACTGCATGGCCGTCTTGGCCGGGCGATAGATGCGCACCTGCATCACGGTTCTCCTGCTCGTCTGTCGAAGTCTGCGCAAGTCTCAACATGGTCGGGGCGAGAGGATTCGAACCTCCGGCATCCAGCTCCCAAAGCTGGCGCTCTACCAGGCTGAGCTACACCCCGATGCGCGGTTTGTAAGGGGTTTCGGCCCGATTGGCAAGGAGGGGCTGAGATGGCGGACGATCGCCCCGTTCCGTATCGAAGCCCCAACGGACCGACAGGCAACCGAAGCGCCGGCTTGACGCCGAACGCCGTGGCGAAGGACTGGCGCCCCCGGCCTACCGCCAGCCGACTTCCTTGGCGAGGGCGTCGAGAATGGCGGACGAGGCTTCCCATTCCTCGGTGGGCGGGGCGCCGTCGGACTGGGCGGCGGCCCGTGCGGTGGCGACGGTCTCGGCCAGGGGGGCAAGGCCGGAAGCGGCGCGGCGCTGGTCCACCGTATCGGGTTCGTCGATGGGCAGCGGCGTCAGCACGCCGTCTTGCCAGCAAAGCTGGGTGCCGAAGCGCTGGGGCCGGCCCTCCAGGGCGCGGATGCGGTCTTCCAGCATGGCGGCGTGGCGGGCCGGCACGTCGCCCCGCCGGGCGGCGGCCTGGAGCAGGCCAAGACAGCGGCGCATGAACGTCGGCCGCGACACCGCGTGCATGGCCACCAGCCAGGCGGCCTCGGAACCGTCGACATCGGCGACGTCGGGAGTGGGCCAGCCCTCGTCGTCGATGATCAGCTCCAGCTCGCGGGCATTGGCCTCGTGCAACTGGCGCAGGCGCGGCGAATAGCCGCCCGCCGGCTCGCCCGACTGGGCCAGTTCGGCCCGAAGGGCAAGCTCGGCGTCGCGCAGCGCCAGCAGGCGGTGGCGGAAGTGGATCACCTCCGGCTCAGTTCCGGGCGCCGCTCAGCAATCCACGGGCGATGACCTGGGCCTGGATTTCCGCCGCGCCCTCGAAGATGTTGAGGATGCGGGCGTCGCAGAGCACGCGGGAAATGGGGTATTCCTCGGCATAACCGTTGCCGCCGTGGACCTGGAGCGCATTGTCGGCGTTGGCCCAGG
The DNA here is from genome assembly GCF_902729425.1 of Magnetospirillum sp. SS-4. GTDB lineage: Bacteria > Pseudomonadota > Alphaproteobacteria > Rhodospirillales > Magnetospirillaceae > Phaeospirillum. The sequence goes on from NZ_CACVCH010000035.1 coordinate 82,383, forward strand.
CGACGCGGGCGGCCAGCAGCTTGGCCATGCCGGCCTCGATGTCGCAGCGGTGGCCCTCGTCCTTCTCGCGGGCCGAGAAATAGGTGAGCTGGCGGGCGATCATGGTTTCCACCGCCATCCAGGCGATCTTGCCGCCGACGCGGGGGAATTCATAGATGGGCTTGCCGAACTGGACGCGCTCGTTGGCGTATTTCAGGCCGATCTCCATGGCGCACTGGGCGACGCCGACGGCGCGCGCCGCGGTCTGGATGCGGGCCGATTCGAAGGTTTCCATCAATTGCTTGAACCCCTGGCCCTCGACACCGCCCAGCAGATTGGCGGCCGGCACCTTGAAGCCGTCGAAGCCCAGTTCGTATTCCTTCATGCCGCGATAGCCCAGCACCTTGATCTCGCCACCGGTCATGCCTTCGGCCGGGAAGGGATCGGCCTCGGTGCCGCGCGGCTTGGGCGCCAGCATCATGGACAGGCCCTTCCAATCCTTGGTGTTGGGATCGGTGCGCACCAGGAGGGTCATGACGTCGGTGCGAGCGGCGTGGGTGATCCAGGTCTTGTTGCCGGTCACCACGTAGCTGTCGCCTTCCCTGACGGCGCGGGTGCGCAAGGATCCCAGGTCGGAACCGGTGTTGGGCTCGGTGAACACGGCGGTGGGCAGAATCTCGCCCGAGGCGATCTTCGGCAGCCATTCCCGCTTCTGCTCCTCGGTGCCGCCAAGGCGGATCAGCTCGCCGGCGATCTCGGAGCGGGTGCCGAGCGAGCCGACGCCGATATAGCCGCGCGACAGTTCCTCGGTGACCACGCACATGGACATCTTGCCGAGGCCGAGCCCGCCGTATTCCTCGGGCAGGGTCAGGCCGAACACGCCCATCTCGGCGACGTGGTTGACCACCTCGATGGGAATCAGCTCGTCCTTCAGATGCCATTCATGGGCATGGGGGATGACTTCATCCTCGGCGAAGCGGCGGAACTGCTCCTGGATCAGCACCAGGGTCTCGTCGTCGAGGGCGGCCTCGCCGAAATGATGGCCGTCGCGGATCAGTTCGGCGATGCGGGTCCGCACGGCCGCCGTGCAGCCCAGGCGGCGCAGGGTGGTGGTCTCCTCCGACGAGAAGCCGTGAACGGTCTTGGAATCGAGCCCCAGATCGCCGGGACGGACGATCTCGCCCTGGCTCATGGGGATGCCGCCATAGATCTGGGCGATGTATTCGCCAAAGGCGGCCTGAAGCATCAGGGTCTCCAGTTCGCCCAGCTTGCCGGCGGCCTCGATCCGCCTGGCCCAGCCCAGCATCTGTTCCAGCGCCGCCACGTAAACCGCCAGCCAGGCATAGCCGTGGGCGGCGGTCTGGTTGGCGTCGAACAGGGCGCCGTTGATCTTGCCGTCCTTGCTGACCATGGCGGTGACCGAGACCTTGGCGGCAAGCCGCAGCTTGTCGATGACGGCCAGGGCGCGTTCGCAGGTGGGGATCAGGTCGGGAAGCAGGATGGCGGTCATGGGAAAATCCTCGATGCAAAAAGAAAGCCCTCTCCCGCATGCGGGAGAGGGGGCGGGTCGAGATCAGCCCTCGATGCAGTCCTCGACGGTGTAGCGGCCGGGCTTCAGCGCCTGGACCAGCACCGCCATGTTGCCGGGCTTGTGCAGGTTCTTCAGCATCTGCATGTGGGCCAGCGGGATGTCGTCCCACGAATAGACCTCGGACATGCAGGGATCGATGCGGCGTTCGATCACCAGCTGGTTGGCCTGGGCCGATTGCAGCAGGTTGGCGAAGTGGCTGCCCTGGATGCGCTTCTGGCGCATCCACACGAAGCGGGCGTCGAAGGTCAGGTTGTAGCCGGTGGTGCCGGCGCAGAACACCACCATGCCGCCGCGCTTGACCACGTTGCACGACACCGGGAAGGTGGACTCGCCGGGATGCTCGAACACGAAATCGACGTCGTTGCCCTTGCCGGTGATGTCCCAGATGGCCTTGCCGAACTCGCGGGTCTTCTTCATGTAGTCGGCGAACGCCTTGGGATCGCCGTCCACGTCGGGCAGCTGGCCCCAGCAGTCGAAGTCCTTGCGGTTGATGACGCCCTTGGCGCCCAGGCCCAGCACGAACTCGCGCTTGTCGTCCTCGGACACCACGCCGATGGCGTTGGCGCCGGACACCGCGATCAGCTGGATCGCCATGGAGCCGAGGCCGCCGGCGGCGCCCCACACCAGGACATTGTGGCCGGGACGCAGCACATGCGGGCGATGTCCGAACAGCATGCGATAGGCGGTGGCCAGCGTCAGGGTGTAGCAGGCGCTTTCTTCCCAAGTCAGGTGCTTGGGCCGCGCCATCACCTGCTGCGCCTGGACGCGGCAGAACTGGGCGAACGAACCGTCGGGGGTCTCGTAGCCCCAGATGCGCTGGGTCGGCGAGTTCATCGGGTCGCCGCCGTTGCACTCCTCGTCGTCGCCGTCGGTCTGGTTGCAGTGAACCACCACCTCGTCGCCGACCTTCCAGCGCTTCACCTTGGAGCCGACCTTGTAGACGATGCCCGAGGCGTCCGAACCGGCGATGTGGTAATCGGCCTTGTGATAGTCGAACGGCGAGATCGGCTTGCCCAGCGCGGCCCAGACGCCGTTGTAATTGACGCCGGCCGCCATCACCATGATCAGCACGTCGTGCGAATCGATTTCGGGCGTGTCCACCACCTCGACCTGCATGGCCTTGTCCGGGGTGCCGTGACGCTCGCGCCGGATCGCCCAGGCGTACATCTTCTGCGGCACATGCCCGAGCGGCGGGATCTCACCCAGCTCGTAGAGATCCTTGACCACCTGTTCGCTCATCTCAGAACTCCTTAAAGCACCCTGGTACGACGATGCGCCGACACGACCACCACCGTGGCGCTCGACACACCGCCTTTTAGCGTTTTGTCGCTTTCTTCGCAATGCACAAAATGATAGTTTGTTTCGCCAAGCCGGGGTTCCGAGAAATTTTAGGTCGCGAGGCCATCGTACCCCCCGGAAAATGCGACATTTTTTTGACCGAGAGAAAGTGTGGAGCGCCCCATGACCGACAAGACCGCCGCCAGTCCGATTCCGGCCCGCGAGAAGCCCTGGCTGATCAGGACCTATTCCGGCCATTCCTCGGCGGCCGAGTCCAACAGGCTCTACCGCACCAATCTGGCCAAGGGCCAGACCGGCCTGTCCATCGCCTTCGACCTGCCGACCCAGACCGGCTACGACAGCGACCACCCGCTGGCCAAGGGCGAAGTGGGCAAGGTGGGCGTGCCGGTATGCCATATCGGCGACATGATGACCCTGTTCGAGGGCATCCCGCTGGAGAAGATGAACACCTCCATGACCATCAACGCCCCGGCGCCGTGGCTGCTGTCGCTCTACATCGCGGCGGCGGAACGGCAGGGAGCGGCGCGCTCGGCGCTGAACGGCACCACCCAGAACGACATCATCAAGGAATACCTGTCGCGCGGCACCTACATCTTCGCGCCGCAGCCCTCGCTCCGGCTGACCAGCGACGTCATCAGCTTCACCTACCGCGAGGTTCCCAAGTGGAACCCCATGAACGTCTGCTCCTACCACCTCCAGGAAGCCGGCGCCACACCGGAGCAGGAACTGGCCTTCGCGCTGGCGACCTCCATCGCGGTGCTCGACACCGTGCGCCCGGTGGTGCCGGAAGCCGATTTCGAGCAGGTGGTCTCGCGCATCAGCTTCTTCGTCAACGCCGGCATCCGCTTCGTCACCGAGCTTTGCAAGATGCGCGCCTTCACCGAGCTGTGGGACGAGATCTGCCGCGAGCGCTACGGCATCGAAGACGAGAAGGCGCGGCGATTCCGCTACGGCGTCCAGGTCAATTCCCTGGGCCTGACCGAGCAGCAGCCCGAGAACAACGTCTATCGCATCATCCTGGAAATGCTGGCGGTGGTCTTGTCAAAGAACGCGCGCGCCCGCGCCGTGCAGCTTCCCGCCTGGAACGAGGCGCTGGGCCTGCCGCGCCCGTGGGATCAGCAATGGTCGCTCAGGCTTCAGCAGATCGTCGCCTACGAGACCGACCTGCTGGAATTCGGCGACATCTTCGACGGCTCCACCGAGGTCAACCGCAAGGTCGAGGAACTGAAGGCCGGCGCCCGCGACGAGTTGAAGCGCATCGCCGACATGGGCGGCGCGGTCGCCGCCGTTGAATCCAGCTACATGAAGCAGAAGCTGGTGGAATCCAACGCGCGGCGCCTCGGCGCCATCGAATCGGGCGAGCAGATCGTGGTCGGCGTCAACAAGTGGACCGAGACCGAACCCAGCCCGCTGACCACCGGGGACGGTTCGATCATGACCGTCGACCCCAAGGCCGAGGCCGAGCAGATCGAGCGCCTGAAGGCGTTCCGCGCCGCCCGCGACCAGGCGGCGGTCGCCAAGGCCATCGCCGGGCTGAAATCCGCCGCCGCCGAGGGCCGCAACATCATGGACCCCTCGATCGCCTGCGCCCATGCCGGCGTCACCGGCGGCGAATGGGCCGGCACGCTGAGGGAGGTGTTCGGCGAATACCGCGCCCCCACCGGCGTCGCCCGCGCCGCCGCCAGCGTCACAAGCGACAGGATCGGCGCGGTGCGCGACAAGGTCGAGGCGATTTCCGCCCGGCTCGGCCGCCGGGTCAAGATGCTGGTGGGCAAGCCCGGCCTGGACGGTCATTCCAACGGCGCCGAGCAGATCGCGGTGCGCGCCAAGGATGCCGGCATGGAAGTGGTCTACGAGGGCATCCGCCTCACCCCCGCCCAGATCGTCAACGCGGCGCTGGAGGAAGGCGTCCATGTGGTCGGCCTGTCGATCCTGTCGGGCAGCCATATTCCGCTGGTGACCGAGGTGCTGGAGCGCATGCGGGCCGCCGGCCTGGGCGACATTCCGGTGATCGCCGGCGGCATCATTCCGCCCGAGGACGAGAAAACCCTGCTGGCCGCCGGCTGCGCCCGCATCTACACCCCAAAGGACTACGACATCACCGCCATCATGGGCGACATCGTCGATCTGCTGGCGTCCCGCGCCAAGGCGGCATAGGCGCCGGCCGGGGATCACTCCCGCCGGTCCACCGCCGCCAGCAATCCGTGCAGCATTCCGGCACGGATGCCCAGCCGCTCCATCTCCTCCACCGTGCGGGCGAGGTAGTCGCGGCTGGACCCGGCCCGCCCCACCCCCTGGCGGATCAGGGCGACGGCGCGGACCGGATCGGGCGGGACGTACTGCTCGTGATCGTGCCGGGCCACGAAGGCCCAGGCGGCGACCCGGCGGCCGTCGTCCAGCCGGACCGGCACGTCGCGCGGAATGTAGACGCCGGTGATCATCTCGCGCTCGAACAGGATTCGCCTGACCGTCTCGACGTCGGCGGGCTCGACCCGGAAGGCGCGGCCGACGCACGAGCCCCCCCGGTCCAGCCCCAGAACCAGCCCCGGACGCTCGTGGGTGCCCCGGTAATGGTTGGACAGGATGCACATGGCGCGATGATAGCCCGTCAGGCGGGCCAAACGGGCCTCGACATGATCGAAGTCCGGCCGCCACATCAGCGAGCCGTAGGCGAACACCCAGAAATCGCCAGCCCCTTGTTCCCCGCCGCCCGGCAGGGTAGAGGTGGAACAGCAGGTTCCTTCCTTGGTGGACTCCATGTCCGTCCGTCTCCGCATCGCCGCCCTTGTCCTGACCCCCGCCCTGGTCGCCGTCATCGGGGTGAGCGCCTATTGGTTCCATGCGGCCGGGCAGTTGCGCAAGGGAATCGATGCCTTCGCCGAGGACCGCCGCGCCCGGGGCTGGGTCGTCGACATCGCCCCGCCCGCCCTGGGGGGCTTTCCCGCCACCGTCGCCGCCCGACTGCCCCGAATCTCTCTGGCCGGTCCCTCCGGCCAGTCCTGGCGGGGCGAGGACGTCACCGTCACCATCCCCCTGCTCGATCCGCTGGCCCCGGTGGTGGGGCTGGCGGGAATCCACCGCCTGTCCGTCGGCGGGTGGAACGGCATCGTTTCGGCCAAGATCGCCGAGGCCCATCTTGCCCTGGCTCCCGATGGCCGGTTGAAACGGCTGGATCTCGCCGTCAGCCAGGCGGCCATGGAACAGCCGGGCGCATCGTCCATGACCCTGGGCTCGGCCGCCCTGGGAATCGAATGGCTGTTTCCGCCCGATCCGGGCCATGACAAGGCGTCGCTGGCCATAAGCCTGGGACTGCGCGGCCTCGACCTGCCGGACGGCCTCGTCCCGCTTCTGGCCCACCGCATCGATTCGGCGCATCTGGAGGCCCGGCTGATGGGAACCGTGCCCGATGGGCCGTCACTGGCCGCCCTGGAGGCGTGGAGCCGCGATGGCGGCACCATCGAACTGGACCGGCTGACCCTGGACTGGGCGCCGCTGTCCATCGAGGCCGACGGCACCTTCGCCCTCGACCCGGCCCTTCAGCCGCTGCTAGCCACCAGCAGCCGGGTGCGAGGCTGGTCCGGCCTGACGACCCGGCTGGTCCGGAACGGCCTGATGGAGCCGGGCGTGGCCTCGGCCGCCGAGGTGATGATGGGCCTGATGGCGCGGCCCGACGCCCAGGGCCGTCCCACCCTGACCATTCCGGTGTCGGTCCAGGACAACATCCTGTCGGCCGGCCAGATTCGCGTGCTGCGGGTTCCTCCGCTGTCGCTGCCCTCCCTCCTGTCAGAAGGACCTCCGTCATGACCAAGCCGTTCCAGCCGCCCAAGCGCCTGCTGATGGGACCGGGGCCGTCCGACGTGCACCACCGGGTGCTGTCGGCCATGGCCCGGCCGACGCTGGGCCATCTCGACCCGGCTTTCGTCGGCATGATGGATGAGGTGAAATCCATGTTGCAGGAGGCTTTCTTCACCGCCAACGCGCTGACCCTGCCCATTTCCGGCCCCGGATCGGCCGGCATGGAAGCCTGCTTCGTCAATCTGGTCGAGCCCGGCGACACCGTGGTGGTCTGCGTCAACGGCGTGTTCGGCGGCCGCATGCGGGAGAATGTCGAACGCTGCGGCGCCAGGGCGGTGGTGGTGGAGAACGACTGGGGCACGCCGGTCGATCCCGACAAGGTGGAAGCGGCGCTGAAGGCCAATCCAGGCGTCAAGGCGCTGGCCTTCGTCCATGCAGAGACCTCGACCGGCGTCGAATCTCCCGCCGGCGACCTGTGCGCCCTCGCCCGCGAACACGGGGCGCTGTCCATCGTCGACACGGTGACCTCGCTGGCCGGCATTCCGGTGCTGGTGGATCACTGGGGCGCCGACGCGGTCTATTCCGGCAGCCAGAAATGCCTGTCCTGCCCGCCCGGCCTGTCGCCGCTGACCTTCTCGGACCGGGCGGCCGAGACCCTGAAATCCCGCAAGACCAAGGTGCAGAGCTGGTTCCTCGACCTCACCCTGCTGACCGCCTATTGGGGCGGCGGCGCCAAGCGGACCTATCACCACACCGCCCCGGTCAACGCCCTGTACGGCCTGCACGAATCCCTGGTCATGCTGCACGAGGAGGGCATCGAGCATTCCTGGACCCGCCACGCCATGATGCATCAGGCGCTGCGCGCCGGGCTGGAGGCGATGGGCCTGTCGCTGCTGGTGGCCGAAGGCGCCCGACTGCCGCAGCTCAACGCCGTGGTGGTGCCCGACGGCATCGACGAGGCCCAGGTCCGCTCGGTCCTGCTGACCACGCACGGGCTGGAGATCGGCGCCGGCCTCGGCGCCCTGGCCGGAAAGGTCTGGCGCATCGGCCTGATGGGGCAAAGCGCCACCCCCCGTCACGTCGCCTCCTGCCTCGGGGCGCTGGAATCCGCCCTGGCCGCCCAGGGCTTCAAGCTTTCCGCCGGAGCCGGCGCGGCGGCGGCCAATCGGCTGCTGCTGATCTGATAGCGGTTTCTCCCCACCGGTGAATTGGTTATCCTGCCTCGCAGGAAATCCTTCCACCGGACGAATGGAGCCAATGCAATGCTGGTCGCTGAAATTCTTGCCAAGAAGGGCAACAAGGTCTTCAAGATTCTGCCGGCCAAGACCGTCATGGAGGCCGTCACCGGCATGGTGTCCTTCAAGGTCGGCGCGGTGATGGTGGTGGACGAGAGGGACGCCATCCTCGGCATCTTCACCGAACGCGACCTCAGCCGCGTGCTGGTGAGCAGGGGAGCCTCGGTGCTGGACAGCCCCGTCGGCGACCACATGACCCGCAATCCGGTTCCGTGCAAGGCTTCCGACACCGTCCCCGCCGTCATGAGCCTGATGTCGCGGCACCATTTCCGCCACATGCCGGTGTTCGACGACAAGGGCCTGTGCGGCATCGTCTCCATCCGCGACCTGGTCTCCAACAGTCTGGAACGGGCCGAGTTCGAGGCCGAGATGATGCGCGCCTACGTCACCGCCAGTTGAACCGTCCAAAAGGATCGCCATGAATCGGGGTATCGAGGCGGACTCGGCGCGAGCCTGGATCGCGGCGGCCGCTCCGCCCGACATGGCGGCCTCGCTCGGCGCCAGCGTCGGGGAATGGGCGGAGGGAAACCTGCCCGTCTTCGCCCTGTGGCGGTTTCTCGGCCGCCGCCTCGGCTCGGCCGGGCTGCTCGACCCCGCCCGCGACGCCGCCCGCCGGGCCGTCGCCGCCGCCGACGGCGATCCGCTGCCACTGGCCGAACTGGCCCGGCTGGACTTCGCGGCCGGCGACGACACCGCCGCCCGGGCCCTGGCGGAACGGGTCCCCGCCGGACATCCCAGCCGCCTCGACGCGCGGCTGCTGCTGGCCGAGATGTCCGACCGGCCCGACACCGGACTTGCCGCCGAAATCGCCGGACTGCTTCACGCCCGCCCGGACTGGGGCGACGCCCACGAGCTTTGGCACCGCCTGCTGCGCCGCCACGGCCTGGAAGATGCCGCCGGCTTCCTGATGGGCTGGATGAAGGCCTGTGGCGCCGGTCCGACGCCGCTGATGCACATGGCCCAGATCCTGCTGGAAGGCGGGCACGCCGATCAGGCCGCCCCCATCCTGGCCAATCTGTGGCGTGCCAACGAGGACAGTCTCGGGCCGGTGATCGGCCGCCATCATGCCGCCATTCCACCCGACCCGGCGGCGGAGGCCGATCTGCGCCATCGCATCGAGGCGGCGCAGGCCCTGCCCGAGGACGGCCTGCCGATCCATCCCCTGCCCACCCCACCGTCACGACTGCCCGAGCGGGTGCTGTACGTGGGACCGGACCAGACCGGAACCAGCCCCTCGTTCCCCAACGATCTGGCCCAGCATCTCGGCGACGCCGCCCGTGCCGCCGGGGGCTCGATGGCCCATTACGCCGATCCGGCCATCACCGGCCCGGACCGGCCGCGCATGACCGATGCCGCCCGCGCCGGCCGCATCGCCGCGTTCATCGACCATCTGCGCCGGACGCGGCCCCAGGTGGTGATCCTCGATTGCTGCTGGTCGCCCATGCGCGGCGACATCGACCCCGCCGCCCTGGCCGCCGTCAAGGCCGAAACCGGCCTGTCGCTGCTGTGCCTGTTCCGCGACGCCCAGGAGCCGAGCATCAGCCTGATTCGCCACTGGGCCGCCCTGGCCGATGGACTGATCCTGCCCGACCCGTTCTCGCCGGTGTTCGACGCCGCCAACGCCGACCTGGCCGCCAAGGCGCTGGTGATTCCCATTCCGGCGCCGTTCGGGCCGGAACCGCCGCCCCAGCCCCGCCACGGCCTGCTGTTCATCGGCGGCCTCGGCCAGTTCCACCGGCCCATCCTGGTCGGCGCCCTGACGGAAACCGGCATCGACTTCACCGCCATCCTCGGCACGCGACGGCGGGAACTCGCCCCCGATCTGGCCGCCTATGCCGCCCTGCTGGCCGACAGCCGCGCCGTCCTCAACATCGCCGTGCATCACCGGGACCAGCGGCTGATCACCGGCCGGGTGTGGGAAACCATCGCCGCCGGCGGCCTGCTGCTGGAACAGACCGGCAGCGCCACGCCCCGCTTCTTCCAGCCTTACCGCCATTACCTGCCGTGGTCGGACATGGCCGACATCGTCCATGCCTGCCGGATGCTGGCGGCCAATGACGACCTTCGCCGGACCATCATCGCCTCGGCCCGCGACTGGTCGGCCCGCCACTATGCGCCGGCCAGGGTCTGGGGAGCCCTGATGGCGCTGTCGGGCCACGACGGAACGGGCATTCCGGCTTAGCCTGAATTTGCTCTATCTAGCCGAGACGGCCGCCCTCCAGCCATGCCGAGCGGGTGGCGAGACGGTCCAGCACCTCGCGGTCGTGGGAAACGACGACCATGGCCAGGGGCAGGCCGGCCAGAATGTCCAGCAACCGGGCGCGGGTCGCCTCGTCCAGCGCATTGGTGGGTTCGTCCAGCAGCAGCGCCTCCGGCCGCATCGCCAGCACGGCGGCCAGCGACACCAGCCGGCGCTGGCCGCCCGACAGCTTGTGGGTGACCCGGTTCTCCAGGCTTTCCAGCCCCAGGTCGGCCAGGGTCTGGCGGACGATGGCGCGCGCCTCGGCCCGGCTTTTGCCCTGGTTCAACGGCCCGAAAGCCACATCCTCGGCGACGGTGGGGCAGAACAGCTGGTCGTCGGCGTCCTGGAACAGCAGGCCGGCCCGCGAGCGAACCTCGACGAAATCCGTCTCGGTCCGCCGTTCGCGGCCAAAGGCGACGACGCGGCCCTTCCGCGGACGCACCAGCCCCACCATCAGATGCAAAAGCGTGGTCTTGCCGGCGCCGTTGGGGCCGTTCAGCGCCACCCGCTCGCCGGCCGACAAGGTGAAATCCACTTGATCCAGCACCGGATGGGCCGGGTCGTAGGCGAACGAGATTCCTTCCAGACGGATCACGACAGCCCCAGTCCCGCCACCAGCGCCAGGGCGGCGGTGGAGGCGGCGCCAAAGCCCCAGTCCAGGATGCCGGGACGGTCGGCGGCCTCGTCCTCCAGGCTGTGGAACCGGCCGGTGAAGCCGCGGCAGCGCATGGCGGCATCGATGCGTTCCGCCCGTTCCAGCGAGCGGACCATCAGCATGCCGAACAGGTAGCCGACCGAACGCCAGCAATGCGGGCCGGCGGCCGGGCGAAAGGCCCTGGCCCGCATGGCCAGCCGAAGACGGCGGTATTCGCCGTCCAGCACCGCCACATAGCGCACGGTGAACAGGAACAGATGGACCAGCCGTTCGGGCGCCCCCAGGCGGCCAAGGGCGCGCCCCAGGCTCACCAGTTCCATGGACCCCAGCAGCGCCAGCAGCGCCACCGCCACCGCGTTCGCGCGCAACGCGATGGCGGCGGCCTGGGTCAGCCCCTCGGCCGAGACGGCGAAGCCCAGCGGCTCGGCCACCATGCGGCCCGGCACGGTGAAGGGCAGCAGCGCCAGCACCACCAGCATGAACCCTTCCAGCGCCAGCATGCGGCGAAGCGTCGCGGCCCACGGCAACCGCGCCAGGACGGCCAGGACCAGGGCGGCGGCCAGGGCCAGGACCAGGGCGGCCAGATGCTCCACCGCCACCACGGTCAGCGAGAACGCCAGCGCCAGAACGACCCGGGTGCGGGGGTCCAGCCGCGCCATCAGCGGCCGCCCGGCGGAAGCGGAGTCGAACCCGCCATCGCGGGACGCGGCCGGGCTCATGGCTTCCTCCGTCCGGCCGACCACCATGCCGCCACGCCGAACAGGCCGAAGATCATGCCGACGCCGCCCAGGATGTCGTGCAGCCTCACCTTGTCCTCGTAGGCGTCCAGTTGCCGGCGCAGGGGCTGAATCTGGCGCGCCACCGCCGCCTCGATCGCCTCGACCGGGACGACCGCCATCGTATCCGCCGTGGCCGGCGGCGGGCGCGGGGAACCGGCAATGCCGGGCGGCAGCGATTCCGGCAGCTCGGCGGCGGTCACCACCGCCGAGGCGGCATGGCCGTCGCCGCCATCGACGACGATGGCGTGGTCCATGCGGCTTTTGGCCTCGAAGCGGAAGCCGCCATCCTCACCGGTCCGTATCTCGGCCAGTGTCGAGCCGTCGGGGGCCAGGACGGTTCCGCCGAGTCCCGCCGCCTTGGCGCCGCCCGAGAAATAGGCGGCGCCGCTGATCACCGCACCCTCGGCTGTGACGAACAGCTTCAGCTTGTGCGCCTGGGCGGGGCCGGCCAGCAGCAGCAGGATGAACAGCAGCCCTTTCATGCCGGCCTCGCCAGCATCTCGGGCTTGACCCGGGCCAGCAGCGACACAAGGGCCGCGGTGAAGGCCGCCTCCACCGCCATCACCGGCAGATGGGTCGCCACCACCAGACCGGCGGCGGTCTCGAAGGCGCGGCCCGACGCCGCCAGGACCAAGGCCACCATCAGGGCGCTCAGCAGCACCGCGCCGCCGCCGGCCAGACCGCCCAGCAGGGCGGCGCGCCGAGGCCCCGCCCCTTGGCGCCACAGCAGGCGGAACATGCCCCCGGCCAGCAAGGCGGGCACGGCCATGTCCATGGTGTTGACCCCCAGCACCACCACTCCGCCGAAGCCGAACAGCACCGCCTGGAGCAGCAGCGCCACCAGCATGGCCGGAAACACCGCCCAGCCCAGCACGATGCCGGCCAGGCCGTTGAGCAGAAGATGCACCGAGGCCAGTCCGGCGGGAAAATGCACCAGCGAGGCGACGAACAGCGCCGCCGACAACACCGCCACCCGGGGAATGCGCGTCGGGTCCAGTCCCCGCAGGCCAAGCGCCACACCGACGGCGCTGATCGCGGCTCCCGCTATCAGCACCGGCGCGGACAGCACGCCGTCGGGAATATGGGCCAATGCGCGTCCCCCCTCTATTTCATGTCGACGGCGCGGACCCAGATCAGGCCGCCCAGTTCGACCGTGGCCGACTTGCCGTCGGGGCTCTTCATGGGCCTGTCGCCGTCGATCAGGGCGGCGAACCCCCACCAGCCGGACCTGGGCATGGCATAGGCGAACTGACCCGAGGCGTCGGCCTTGATCACCTGGGTGACGAAGGGATCGGCGGGCGGCCTGACCGAACCGTCGTTGCGCCATTCCACCTCGATGGTGGCGAACGGCACCGGCTTGCCGTTCTTGCGGACCACGCCGCGGAACAGGTTGCCGGTCCACAGGCCATAGGGCCGCACCAGCGGCTCGATCTCCACCGGCAGGCCGACCATGCGGTCCCAGCCCTCGCCCGAGCCGAAATCCACCACAACCTTGGTGTAGTGGACGATCCACTTGGCCTCGGCCGGTTCCCAATAGGGGGCCGGCTCGACGAAGAACACGTAATCGCCCGGAGCCTCGACCTTGTAGGCGGCTTCCCAGGCGGTCCTGTCGCCGATCTTGCGGGATTTCAGCGCCGCCGTCAGGTCCCTGGTCTTGCCGCCGGCCACCACGCCGAACCGCACCGGAGCGGCCATCTCCATCACCGGCCCGCCCTCCATGGGATGGGTGAAGGTCAGATCCAGCCGGGCCATCCGGTCGCCCTGCTCGGGCAAGATGTCGGCGGCCGGGATCAATTCCAGGAAATGGGCCTGGGCCGGCGCGACCGGCAGCGCCAGGGCAAGCAGTGAAAGCAGCGAAAGCGATGCCGGCAGGAACCTTGCGCGCATGATGGAGGAGCCCCTGATGCAAAAAATATTATGCGACTTCGTCTGATCCTGCCGCAGGATAGACGCAAAGGACCGTCCGACGCCAGGGCTATTGCGTAACGGAAATCCGGTCGCCGTCCGGTGGCGCGGCATAACCGGCGACGATGCGGGCGTATTCGCCGCTCTGGCGCAGGCGGGCCAGCCCCCGGTTGAAGCTGTCGCGCAATTGGGGGTCGCGGAACGCTACCCGGTATTCGGTGGGAGGAAAGACGTGGTGGATACGGACCGGTTGCGAGGTGTCGGCCTTGCCGCGCACCTCGGGATGCCGGGAAAGCCAGGCGAAGACGGCCGGATCGGCGACCACCACCTCGGCCCGGCCGAGATACAGCAAGATCGGCTGGGCGGTCTGCCTGGCCTCCTCGCGATAGCCGGGACTGGCGGCGACGATCCGCCGGAAGCTCGGCCCCAGATAGGTCGCGGCCCGTGGGAACGCCACCACCGACTTGCCGGCCAGATCCTCCATCCGCTCGATGCTGGCCCCGCGCGAGGCCAGGGTGATGGCCGCGTTGTGAAAGGAGATGTGGACGTCGGAATAATGGGCCGAAACCCCGTTCTCGGGATGCTGGGTCAAGGCGGCGTCGGCCTCGCCGGCCTCGATGGCGCGGACGGCCCGCGCCGCCGGCAGGAAATTCGGCCGCATGACATGCCCCTCGATCGCCAGGGCGGCCTTGACGATGTCGTATTCCATGCCGCGCCGCTCGTCGGCGATGACATAGGGGGGAACGGAAAAGCCGACCGCCACCGCCACCTCGGCGGCGGCAACGTCCCTGCCGCCCGCCAGAACGGGAAGCGCGGCGCACAGCGTGGCGACCAGAACAAGACGAGCCATGACGGACCGGCACCCATCGGATCAGTAGAACAGGCCGCCAGGACTACCGCAAAGACGGGTCCGGCGCAACCCTTGCAATAACAAGTTATCAACTCAACTGCCAATTACGACACAAGCGCCTTTTAGGTGTGCCGTCTCCGGGGGCTGACGCCCCGCTCCGGTTCGGCTACAGTGCCCGCGCCCAACCCGGAGACCGCGCCCATGAAGATCAACGGCATTCCCTACCGCACCATCTGGCTGGCCAAGGACGGCGAGGGCGTGGAGATCATCGACCAGACCCGCCTGCCCCACGACTTCGTCACCGTGACGCTGCGGTCTCTGGACGACGCCGCCACCGCCATCCGCGACATGTGGGTGCGGGGCGCGCCGCTGATCGGGGCCACCGCCGCCTACGGCATGGCTCTCGCCGCCCGCGCCGACGCCTCGGACACGGCGCTGGACGAGGCTTACCGGACGCTGCACGCCACCCGCCCCACCGCCATCAATCTCAAATGGGCGCTGGACGAGATGATGGCCCGCCTGTCGCCGCTGCCGCCGGCCGGCCGCGCCGCCGCCGCCTATGGCCGCGCCGCCGAGATCTGCGACGAGGACGTGGCCATGTGCGCGGCGCTGGGCGAACACGGCGCCCGCATCATCGCCGGCCTGCACCGCGACAAGGGCGAGCGGGTCAACATCCTGACCCATTGCAACGCCGGCTGGCTGGCGACGGTGGACTGGGGAACCGCCATCGCCCCCATCTACAAGGCGTTCGACGCCGGGATTCCGGTCCATGTCTGGGTGGACGAGACCCGGCCGCGCAACCAGGGCGCCAGCCTGACGGCGCGCGAACTGAACTGGCACGGCGTCCCCCACACCGTCATCGCCGACAATACCGGCGGCCATCTGATGCAGCACGGCATGGTCGACATGGTGATCGTCGGCACCGACCGCACCACCCGCAACGGCGACGTCTGCAACAAGATCGGAACCTATCTGAAGGCCCTGGCCGCCCGCGACAACAACGTGCCGTTCTACGTGGGACTGCCCAGCCCCACCATCGACTGGACCGTGGCCGACGGGGTGAGGGAAATCCCCATCGAGCAGCGTTCCGCCCGCGAGCAAAGCCACATCTTCGGCAAGGACGAGGCCGGCAGGGTGATCGAGGTGCAGGTCACCCCCGACGGCTCGCCCGCCGTCAATTACGGCTTCGACGTGACTCCGGCCCGTCTGGTCACCGGCCTGATCACCGAGCGCGGCCTTTGCCCGGCCAGCCCCGAGGGGCTGCTGGGACTGTTCCCCGAAAAGGGATAGCCCGCCCGCCCTATTTCGCCAACCCGTCCAGCCTGGACGCGGCCCGGACGTCGGCTTCCGACGGCAAGCGGCGGTCGCGATCCTCGATCCAGGCGGCGATGTCGTCGATCACCACCCGGGCCTGAAGATCGCGCAGCAGCATGTGCCAGCCTTCGGCGTACAGCGCCACCCGCTGCGACCGGCCCAGGCCGGGTAGCCGGGCGGTGGCGGCCCAGGTGGGGGCGGCGGGAATGACCTCGTCGTTCTCGCCGTAAAGCAGCAGCAGCGGGAGCTGCAACCGGTCGACGGCGGCGTGGGCGGCATCCATCAGGTCGACCACGCCCTTGACCACGTCGACCCTGGTCTGCTTGATCACCAGCGGATCGCGCGACAGGGCGCGCAGCATCTCGACGTTGTCCGACGGCTTGATCCTCAGCCCCTGGCCGGACATGCGCAGGCCGGGAGCGAGGCGGTGGGTCAGCCACAACGCCGCCCGGTGGAAAA
Source organism: Magnetospirillum sp. SS-4 (assembly GCF_902729425.1). GTDB lineage: Bacteria > Pseudomonadota > Alphaproteobacteria > Rhodospirillales > Magnetospirillaceae > Phaeospirillum. The sequence continues at coordinate 98,546 of NZ_CACVCH010000035.1, forward strand.
CGCTCATGGTCGAGCGGCCCCAGACGGCCGGAGCCGACAGAATCAGTCCATCGACCTCGCCGGCATCCGGTCCGGCGAAGGCGGTCATGGCGACGGCCCCACCCATGCTTTCGCCCAACACGTACAGCGGCACCCCCGGATACTGCCGCCGCAGCAGCCGGGCGACGGCACGCAGGTCGGCCGCCATAGTCTCGGAGCTGGACCAGAAGCCGGGATGCGCCCCCTGGCCGAAGCCGCGCTGATCATAGGCATAGGTGACGATTCCCCGCTCGGCCAGGATTCGGCCGGGGGCGTCGAAGGCATTGGAATAGTCGTTCATGCCGTGCACGGCCAGGATCACCGCCCGTGGCGGCGCATCCGGCCGCCAGACGCGCAACGGCAGGATGGCGCCGTCCTCGGCCTGCCAGTGATCGGCACCCAGGCGGGCCTCCATCACCTTCGGCCCCTCGGGATGAAGCCGGGGAGCGCAGGCGGCGAGCAGCAGCAGCAGGGCGGCGACAAGGGATCTTCTCATCCCGCCCAGGGCAGGATACGCCCGCGCATCTTGACGTCGGTCTTGAGGATATGCTGGCTGAGCCAGACGCCGAGGAAGGTTCGCAGCTTGGCGGTGTCGGCCTTGATCTCGCCGGGGCCGCCGCTGTGGAATTTCTCGGTGAACACGGCCAGGGTGTGGGTCAGTTCGTCGTGCTGGCGCTTGTTTTCCTCGTAGCCGTCGTATCCGGCCTCGAGCTGCGCCGTCTCTTCCCGCTCGAAATGTTCCGTCACGTAGGATTGCAGGCGGGCCAGGACATCGGTCATCTTGGGACGGTCGACCTCGCCGCCGTGGGAATCCGCGGCGGCGTTGAACTCCTGTATCAGGGCGAACAACTGGCGGTGATCCTCGTCGACCACCTCGATTCCCACCTTCATCGCCTGATGCCAGGTCGCCATGGAAACCTCTCCGCCCAATCCGGGGGCCAGAGTAGAACCCCATGCCGGAAATGACAATCCGGTCTTTGGGCCTGGACGGACAAGCGGGGGTTTGTGACCGCGCCGTAGCCGTGCTATTGACCCAGCCATGCTTCATATCAACGACCTTACCTTCCGCTACGGTGGCCGCGTCCTGTTCGATCAGGCCTCCGTCCACATCGCCGCCGGCCAGCGGGTCGGCCTGGTCGGGCGCAACGGCACCGGCAAGACCACCTTGTTCAAGCTGATCCTGGGCGAGGCGCATCCCGACGGCGGCGAGATCAGCCTGCGCCCCCGCGCCCGCCTCGGCCGGCTGGCCCAGGAAGCGCCCGAGGGCAACATCAGCCTGATCGACTGCGTGCTGGCCGCCGATACCGAGCGCACCGCCCTGTTCGAGGAGGCAGAGGACTGCGACGACGGCCACCGCATCGCCGAGATTCACGAACGCCTGCTGGCCATCGACGCCCATACCGCCCCGTCCCGGGCCGCCGCCATCCTGTCCGGCCTCGGCTTCGACGCCGAGGCGCAGGCCCGCGCCGTCTCGGACTTCTCCGGCGGCTGGCGCATGCGCGTCGCCCTGGCGGCGGCATTGTTCGCCAGTCCGGACCTGCTGCTGCTGGACGAGCCCACCAACCACCTGGACCTGGAGGCCACCTTGTGGCTTCAGGCCCATCTCGCCGCCTATCCCGGCACCCTGGTGGTGATCAGCCACGACCGCGAATTGCTGAACGAGGTCGCCGACCGCATCGTCCATCTGGAGGGCGGCAAGCTCAACGCCTATGGCGGCAATTATGACCGCTTCGAGGCGACCCGGCGCGCCCGCATGGAATTGCAGTCCAAGGCCTTCGTCAAGCAGCAGGAACAGCGCAAGAAGATCCAGTCCTTCATCGACCGTTTCAAGGCCAAGGCCACCAAGGCCGCCCAGGCGCAAAGCCGGGTCAAGATGCTGGAACGCATGGAGATGGTGGTGCCGGTGGTCGAGGACCGCGCCATGTCGTTCGACTTTCCCGACCCCGAACCGCTGAGCCCGCCCATCATCGCCATCGATCACGGGGTGGCCGGGTACGGCGACAAGGTGGTGCTGAGGGGGCTCGACATCCGCATCGACATGGATGCCCGCATCGCCCTGCTGGGGGCCAACGGTAATGGCAAGTCGACCCTGGCCAAGGTGCTGGCAGACCGGCTGGACCTGATCGGCGGCCAGATGCGCAAGCCGTCCAAGCTGAAGATCGGCTATTTCGCCCAGCACCAGACCGAGGAACTGCGCCTGGACGAAACCCCGTTCGAACACATGGCGCACCTGATGAAGAACCAGCCCGAGGCGAGGGTCAGGGCGCAGTTGGGCCGCTTCGGGTTCGAGCAGGAGCGCGCCAACGTCAAGGTGTCCTCGCTGTCGGGCGGCGAGAAGTCGCGGCTGCTGTTCGCCCTGATGAGCCGCGAGGTGCCCCATCTGATGATCCTGGACGAACCCACCAACCATCTGGACATCGACGCCCGCGAGGCGCTGGTGTCGGCGCTGAACGCCTATGACGGGGCCGTCATCCTGATCAGCCACGATCCCCACCTGATCGAACTGACCGTCGACAATCTGTGGCTGGTGGGCGATGGCGGCGTCCGGCCGTTCGAGGGCGACCTGGCCGCCTATCGCAAGCTGCTGCTGGACAAGGCCCGCGAGGACCGGCGCGGCGGCAAGGCGGAAAAGTCGGGCGACGCCGGATTGCGCAAGGCCGACCGCAAGGCCGCCGCCGAGGCCCGCGCCCAATTGGCGCCGCTGCGCAAGGCGGCCCAGGCGGCGGAGAAGGCGCTGGCCGACCTGCACCGGCGGCAGGCCGCCATCGCCCAGGACCTCGCCGATCCCTCGCTCTATCAGGGTTCCCCGGCCCGGCTGACCGAGCTGCGCCGCCAGGAGGCCGAGATCGCCCGCAAGGTCGAGACGGCCGAGTTGGACTGGCTGGCGGCGGAAGAGGCGCTGGAGGCGGCGAAGGGGTAGCGGGCGTCGCCCGCGTCTCCTCACACGCTGAAATACTTGGCCTGGGGGTGCACGGTGACGATGGCCGAGGTCGATTGCTCGGGCTCCAGCTGGAACTCCTCCGACAGGGTGACGCCGATGCGCTCGGCTCCCAGCAGGGACAGCAGGGCGGTCTGATCCTCGACGCGCGGGCAGGCGGGATAGCCGAACGAGAAGCGCGAGCCCCGGTAATTCTGCTTCAGCAGTTTGTCCATGTCGGCGGCATCCTCGGCGGCGAAGCCCAGTTCCGAACGGATGCGCTTGTGGACGTATTCGGCCATGGCCTCGGCCATCTCCACCGACAGGCCGTGCAGGTAGAGGTAATCCTGGTACCTGTCGGCCTTGAACCAGTCCTGGGCCACCTCGGTGGCGCGCTTGCCCATGGTCACCACCTGCAATCCGATGACGTCGCGCTGGCTGTCGGACACCGGGCGGAAGAAATCGGCGATGCACAGGCCGCCTTCCTTGGCTTGGCGCGGGAACGGGAAGCGGGCGGCCTCGGTCTTGCCGTCTTCGTGGAACAGCACCACCGAATCGCCGTCACTGGCTGCCTTCCAATAACCATAGGCCGCCTGCGGCCGCAGGATCTCTTCCCGGGCCGCACGCTTCAGCATCTCCAGCGCGATGGGCTTCAGCTCCTTGTGAGCCCAGTCCTTGAACTCCGCCAGCGAGCGGCCCTGCTTCCGGTAGCCCCAGTGGAACTGGTAGAGCATGGTCTCGTTGAGGAACGGAATCAGGTTCTGGAGCGGCGCCGCCTCGATCAGGCGGGCGCCCCAGAACGGCGGCACCGGCACCGGCGCGTCCCGGTGCAGTTCGGCGCGGCGCAGGTTGATCTCGTCCCAGTCCACCGGGCGGGTCGCGGGCTGGGCCGCCTCGCCCAGGGTCCGTGACGGCGAGCCGGGACGGTGGGGGGCGGCGGCGCGGGCCTGGATATGATCGTCGAAGCCGCTCTCCGCCACCTTGGCCATGAGGTCGAGACCGTCGAAGGCATCCCTGGCATAGGCCACCCGGCCCGAGCCGTAGGCGGCGCGGCAATCCTCCTCGACATACTTGCGGGTGAGCGCGGCGCCGCCCAGCAGCACCGGGACGTCGAGACCGGCCTTGGTCATCTCCTCCAGGTTCTCGCGCATGATGACGGTGGACTTGACCAGCAGGCCCGACATGCCGACCGCGTCGGCCTTGTGTTCCCTGGCCGCCTTGATGATCTCGGCGATGGGCTGCTTGATGCCGATATTGACCACCTTGTAGCCGTTGTTGGTCAGGATGATGTCCACCAGATTCTTGCCGATGTCGTGGACGTCGCCCTTCACCGTGGCCATCACGATGGTGGCCTTCTGCCCTCCCTCGGCCTTTTCCATATGGGGTTCCAGCCACGAGACGGCGGCCTTCATGGTCTCGGCCGATTGCAGCACGAAGGGCAGCTGCATCTTGCCCGAGCCGAACAGCTCGCCCACCACCTTCATGCCGTCCAGCAGAAGCTGATTGATGATGTCCAGCGGCTTCCAGCCCCCGGCCATGGCCTCGGCCAGATCATCCTCCAGCCCGGTGCGGTCGCCGTCGACGATGCGGGCCTTCAGGCGGTCCTCGGCCTTGGCCGGGCGCTCCTTCTTGACCTCCGAGACCTTGCGGTCGCCGAACAGGGCGATGTAGCGGGCCAGCGCCTCGGGCGAGCGGTCCAGGATCAGGTCCTCGGCCGCCGCCACTTCCTCGGCCGGCAGGGTGTGCAGCGGCACGATCTTGCTGACGTGGACGATGGCCCCGGTCATGCCGCGCTTGATGGCCAGATCGATGAACACCGAGTTCAGCACCTGGCGCGCCGCCGGCTTCAGCCCGAACGACACGTTGGACAGGCCCAGCACGATGCCGCATTCCGGCATGTCGCGAGCGATGGCCTCGATGGCGTCCAGGGTCTCGATGGCAAGGCGACGGTCATCGACGTTGCCGGTGCAGATAGTGAAGGTCAGCGGGTCGAACAACAGGTCCGAGGCCGCCAGGCCGTGGGTGTTGACCGCGAAATCATAGAGGCGCCGCGCGATGCGCAGCTTGGATTCGGCATCCTTGGCCATGCCGGCCTCGTCGATGGTCAGCGCCACCACCGACGCCCCGAACTTCCGCGCCAGTTTCAGCCGGTCGGCGGCGTCACCCTCGCCGTTCTCGAAATTGATGGAATTGAGGATGGCCTTGCCGCCATAGAGCTTGAGGCCCGCCTCCAGCACCGGCAATTCGGTGGAATCGATCACCAGCGGCGCGGTGACCGACCCGCGCAGGCGCGACACCACCTCGGTCATGTCGCGGACCTCGTCGCGACCGACGAAGGCGGTGCAGACGTCCAGGGTGTGGCTGCCCTCACGCACCTGCTCGCGGGCAATGGCGGTGATGCCGTCCCAGTCCTCGGCGTCCTGGAGGTCGCGGAACTTCTTCGAGCCGTTGGCGTTGCAGCGCTCGCCGATGGCGAGGAAGGCGTTCTCCTGCCTCAGCGGAACCTGGGAATACAGCGAGGCCACCGCCGGCATCCAATGGACGATCCGCTTGACCGGGCCGGGACGATAGCCGTTGCCGATGCGCTTCAGCATCGCGTCGGTCGCCTTGATGTGGGGCGGCGTGGTGCCGCAGCAGCCGCCGATCAGATTGGCGCCGGCCGTCACGAAGCGCTCGTGCCACACCGCCAGTTCGTCGGGCAGCAGCGGATAGCGGGTCTGGCCGTCCACCAGCTCGGGCAGGCCGGCATTGGGCTGGATGGAGACGAAGCCGTCCCAGTTGTCGACCAGCCACTTGAAGTGCTCGCCCATCTCCTGCGGGCCGGCGGCGCAGTTCATCCCCATCAGCGGCACGCCCAGCGAACGGACCACCGTGGCGGCGGCGGCGATGTCGGCGCCCACCAGCAGGGTTCCGGTGGTCTCCACCGTCACCTGGACGAAGATGGGAACATCGGTTCCGGCCCTGGCGTTGGCGATCTTGCAGCCGTTGACGGCGGCCTTGATCTGGAGCGGGTCCTGGCAGGTCTCCACCAGGAAGGCCGAGACACCGCCGGCGATCTGGCCCTCGGCCTGGATGACATAGGCGGCCTCCAGCTCGTCATAGCCGATATGGCCGAGCGAGGGCAGCTTGGTGCCCGGCCCGATGGCGCCCAGCACGAAGCGGGCGCGGCCGTCGCCCTTGAAACGCTCGGCGGCCTCATGGGCCAGTTCGATGGCGCGCTTGTTGAGGTCGAAGGCCTGATCGGCGATGCCGAATTCGGCCAGCGTGATGGGCGATCCGCCGAAGGTGTCTGCCTCGACCATGTCGGCGCCAGCCTCGAAATAGCGCTCGTGAATGCCGCGAATCACGTCGGGGCGCGACTTCACCAGGATCTCGGTGCAGTTCTCCAGCCCCAGGAAATCCTTGTCCACCGACAGGTTCATGGCCTGGACCAGGGCGCCGGTGCCACCGTCGCACAGAAGAACCCGCTGGGAGAGATGGTCGAGAATATTGGTCATGATTCGCTTTCCGTTTTGGCGTCTCTTCCCCCTCGCCCTTCGAGACGCCGCTATCGCGGCTCCTCAGGACGAGGCCACAATGAAAACCTCATCCCGAGGAGGCCCGGGGGCCGCCTCGAAGGACGAGACCGCGGTTCACCCTCTCGGCCGCACTCCCAGGATGTGGGAGATGGCATAGGCGAGGTCGGCACGGTTCAGGGTGTAGAAGTGGAACTGCTCCACCCCTTCCGCCGCCAGGATGCGGCATTGCTCGGCGGCGACGGTGGCGGCCACCAGCCGGCGGGTCTCGGGGTCGTCGTCGAGCCCTTCGAACAGCCGCGCCATCCAGGCGGGCACGCTGGCGCCGCAGGCGGCCGAGAACTTCTGGACCTGGGCGAAGTTGGTCACCGGCAGGATGCCGGGCACCACCGGAACCGAGATGCCGGCCCGGGCCGCACGTTCCTGGAAGTCGAGGAACACCGCCGGCTCGAAGAAATACTGGCTGACGGCGCGGCTGGCGCCGGCGTCGACCTTACGCTTCAGGTTGTCGAGGTCGAACCCGGCCGAGGGCGCGTCCGGGTGCTTTTCCGGATAGGCGGCCACCGACACCTCGAAATCGGCGATGCGCTTCAGCCCCTTCACCAGATCGACGGCATAGGCGTAGCCCTGGGGATGGGCGGCGTAGGGTTGGCCGTCGGGCATGTCGCCCCTGAGCGCCACGATATGGCGGATGCCCTCGTCCCAATAGCGGCGGGCGATGTCGTCGACCTCGCCCCGCGAATGGCCGACGCAGGTGAGATGCGCCGCCGGCTTCAGGCTGGTCTCGCGGGCGATGCGCACGACGGTGTCGTGGGTGCGTTCCCGCGTGGTTCCGCCGGCGCCGTAGGTCACCGAGACGAAGCGGGGCGACAGCGGCTCCAGCCGCTTGACGCAGTCCCACAGGGCTTCCTGCATCTTGTCGGTCTTGGGGGGAAAGAACTCGAACGAAACGCTGACCGGATTGTTCGACGCGGCGGCGATGGGCAGTTCGGTCACGCTAATGCTCCTTGAACAGGCTTTTCGGCGATCCAGATCATGACGGTCAGCGGCTTGCCCGGCAGGCTGACGGCGGGACGAGACGTCAGGCCCACCGTCTTGAACCAGCCCTCGACCTCGGCATTCTCGAAGCCGAGGCGGCGGTGGGCATGCTGGTCGCGCAGGATTTCCAGATCGTGGGGGGCGAAATCGATGACGGCCAGCCGGCCGCCCGGTTCCAGCACGCGGGCGGCCTCGGCCACCACGGCGGCGGGGTCGGCGGCATAGTGCAGTACCTGATGGATGGTCACCGCATCGGCGGTGGCGGCCGGCAGCGGCAATTGGGTGATGTCGCCCTGGCGCACCATGCAATTGCCGAGGCCGGCGCGTTCCAGATTGGCGCGGGCGACGCTCAGCATCTCGCGCGACAGGTCGATGCCGGTGGCGCGCTCCACCCGGGGGCCAAGAACTTCCAGCACCCGGCCGGTGCCGGTGCCCATGTCCACCAGATCGCGGACGGAACGGCCGGCGAAGATGCCCAGCAGGGCCTTTTCCACCTCGGCGTCGTCCACATGCAGCGAACGGATTTCATCCCAGCGCGACGCATTGGCGCTGAAATAGCTTTGCGCCCTCTCGGCCCGGCTGCCGCGAATGGCGGTCAGGCGCTGCTGATCCAGCGCCAGCACCGGATCGGCGGCGGGCAGCAGGTCAAGCAGATGACGGGCCAGGGTGGCGCCGTTTCCCTTGGCGGCGAGGCGGTAGAACACCCAGGCGCCCTCGGGGAAGCGGTCCAGCAGGCCGGCCTCGCACATCAGCTTCAGATGGCGCGACACGCGGGGCTGGCTCTGGCCCAGGATCTGGGTCAGTTCGGTGACGGTCAGCTCACCCTGGGACAGCAGATGCAGCAGCCGCAGCCTGGTCGGCTCGGCGGCGGCCCGCAATCCCGTCAGCACCCCCTCCACGGCATCCTCCTCGCTCACTTCGAAAAACATATAAACATATCTTTATACGGATATGAAGTGATGATTTTGCCGTTGGAGCGAACGCCCCCCCACGAGCGCCCCCACGAAACGATACGGCCGCCCCGTGAAGGGCGGCCGCCGGTTCGTCACTTGGTGCCTGAAAGCCGGAAGATTACTTCTTCGCGGCCTTGGAGAACACGTCGCGGGCTTCGTCCAGGCTCTGGGTGAAGCGCTTGTTCAGCAGGTCGAAGGCCTCGGTATTGGCCTTGGCGACCATCTCGGCCAGCTCGCGGGCATTGCCCAGGGCGCGCTCGAAGGCGTCCTTGGCGAATTCGGCCTGCTTGGCGGCCATGTCCTGGGGGGTGCCGGGCTCGGCGAAATTCTTGGAAACGGTGGCGACTTCGTCCATGGCCTGGCGCAGGATCTCGACCTGACGCTTCACCACGTTCTGAAGGCCCTCGAAGGCCAGCTTGTTGGCCTGGGTCAGCGCCTCGATATTCTTGCGCTGGCTGGCAACGATGGTCTCGACGTCCACGCCGGGGACCTTGAAATCACCGAGATACTTGCTGACGTCAAAATCGAAAAACTGCTCTGTCTGCTTGGCGGCCATGGTAGGAGTCTCCACCCAGGATCATGTTGCGGTGCAGCAGACACTATCTCGCAGGTGCAAAAGAGTCAACAGGACTCGCATCGGTATCGCCGATCACGTTCATGAGAAAACATCATGATGCCAGTTCCTTGCCCCGACGGGTGGCGGCCGCCACCGCCTCGGCCATCAGATCTGGAACGCCTCCAGGTTGAGCCATCAGCACCGCCAGGGCGGCGGCGGTGGTCCCGCCGGGGCTGGTGACGTTCTTGCGCAACTGCTCGGCGCTGTCCTCGGCCTGACGCAACAATTCGCCGGCCCCGGCCACGGTGGCCCGTGCCAGCCGGACCGCCAGATCGGGCGGCAGCCCCTGGCGAATGCCGGCCTCGGCCAGGGTCTCGGCCAGCAGGAAGACATAGGCCGGGCCGGACCCGGAAACCGCGGTGACCGCGTCCATCAGCGCTTCGTCCTCGGTCCAGCCGACCTCGCCCACCGCTTCCAGCAGCGACTGGCAGAGATCGCGCCCCCGGGCGTCGGTTCCGGGGCCGGCGCAGCAGACGGTGATGCCGCGCCTGACCGCCGCCGGAGTATTGGGCATGGCCCGCACGATGGCCTTGTCGTCGCCCAGATGGGCGCGGAAGAAGGCGATGGGCTTGCCGGCGGCGATGGACAGGAACACCGCCCCAGCGAAGCGGGCGTAGGGCGGCAACGCCTCGGCCATCACCTGGGGCTTGACCGCCAGGACCACCACGTCGGGCTCGAAGCCCTGGGGAATGTCGGCGGCGGTGGCGACCACGCTTACCGGCAGGGCCGGGCGGGCCGGCTCGACCACCACCACGTCGGCTGCGGCAAGGCCGCGATCCAGCCAGCCGGCCAGCATGGCCGATCCCATCTTGCCGCAGCCGACCAGCAGAACCTTGGTCATGATCGAATATCCCGATTCGGTTCGACGCCATGCGGGCCGGAAGCCCGCGCTCCCGAGCACGGCCGTCCCGGCCGCAAGCCTCAAGCCTCGCCGGCGGTTTCCAGCAGCGAGGCGGCAACCGCCTCGGCGGCGGTCTTGCCGCCCCAGATGACGAACTGGAAAGCGGGGTAGAACCGCTCGCACTCGGCGACCGCCAGATCCACCAGATCCTCCACCTGTTCCGGCGACAGGCCGGCGCCGCCGCGCAGCAAGGTGGTGTGGCGGAACATGGGGACGCCCTCGTCCTCCCACAGGCCGAAATAGCCGAGCCAAAGCTTTTCGTTGATCATGGCCAGCAATTCGCAGATGGCACCGCGCTTGGCCGCCGGCACCTTCATGTCGAAGGCGCAGGTGAAGTGCATGGCCCCCATGTCCTCGCGCCAGGCGAAATAAAGCGAGTAATTGCACCACTGGCCGGGAGCCTCGGCGGCGAGTTCCTCCTCGCTGCGACGGTCGAAAGCCCAGTCATTGGCGGAGACGAACTGCTCGACCAGATCCACGGGATTGACCAGAGCCTCTTCGCTCTGGTAAGCGGCGGTCAACGACATGCCTGCGCCCTCCTTGGCATGGGTACCGTCGGAAGACGGATCGGAATCAAAATTTAGTGTCCGATCCGCAATGGACAACACAAGCCGTAGCCTAACCACACCACCAGGATGGGCGCAAGAATTTCCTTGGGAAATACTTGCCGATTCTTGTGGATAAACGGGAATCAGCCGGCCGGCCTGGGCTTGGGCGCGGCCTTGGCCCGGGGCTTGGGCGCCGCCTTGGGCTTCGGCGCGGCGGCCAGGGCGGCAAGCTGCCCCTCCAGCGCCTTGACCCTGGCCTCCAGATCCTCCTGTTCCGAACGGGCCTTGGCCGCCATGGCGCGCACAGCCTCGAACTCCTCGCGCGGGACGAGGTCCAGGCCCGCGACGAGCCGCTCCATCTGCTGGCGCACCATGGCCTCCATCTCGGCGCGCAGGCCGGACAGGGCGCCCATGGCGCCGCTGGCGACCCGGGCGAGATCATCGAAGAAGGGATTCTGGTTCTGCATGGCAACCTCTCGGAGTGGAACCCGTCCATTATGGGGAGAAGACGGGGACAGCGCTACTCCTTGTCGCTGACCCCCGCCTCGGCGAAGGTGGCCATGCCGGCATGGCAGGCCACGGCGGCCTTGAGAACGCCCACCGCCACCGCCGCGCCCGACCCCTCGCCCAGCCGCATGCCCAGATCGAGCAGCGGCGCCTTGCCCAGCCGTTCCAGCAGGCGACGATGGCCCGGCTCCACCGAGACGTGGCCGACCATGCAGTGGTCGAGGGAGTCGGGGCGCTCGGCCGCCAGGGCCGCCACCGCCGCCGTGACCACATAGCCGTCCAGCAGCACCGGCACCCGCTTCAGCCTGGCCGCCACCACCGCGCCGGCCATGGCGACCAGTTCGCGCCCGCCCAGGCGGCGCAGGATATCCAGCGGCGGATGGCCGCGGTGCAGCGCCACGCCGGCCGCCACCACCTCGATCTTGCGGGCGAGGGCGCCGCCGTCGACGCCGGTGCCGCGTCCGGTCCAGTCGGCGGCCTCACCGCCGAACAGGGCGTTGGACAGCGCCGCCGCCGGGGTGGTGTTGCCGATGCCCATCTCGCCGACCACCAGCACGTCGGCATCGTCGGGCACCGCGTTCATGCCGGCGGTGAAGGCGGCGGCGAAGTCGGCCTCGCTCAGCGCCGGCTCGCGGGTGAAGTCGGCGGTGGGCCGGTCGAGATCCAGGGAAATCACGTCCAGCTCGGTGCCGAAAGCCTTGCACAGCTGGTTGATGGCGGCGCCGCCGGCCTTGAAATTGCCCACCATCTGCACAGTCACCTCGGCGGGAAAGGCGGAGACGCCCAACGCCGCCACGCCGTGATTGCCGGCGAACACCCGCGCCCGCGGCCGCGCCATGGTCGGCGGGTGACGGCCCTGCCAGGACGACAGCCATGCGGAGATTTCCTCCAGCCGCCCCAGCGAACCGGCCGGCTTGGTCAGCTGCGGCTCGCGCGAAGCCCAGGATTCCAGGGCGGCGACGTCGGCGGCGGGCAGGCGGGCGAGCAGGGCGCGAACATCGGATACGCTAGAAATAGATGAATTCAAGGAAGTTCTCCCCAAGATGTTGCGGTCCGGCACTGCAAGTCCTATAAACGACCCTGATGAGCGAGTCACCTGTCATGAACGATATATCACCGCCGCCCAGGGGCTGGCTGGCCGACCTGCACCTGGCGGCGGTCTTCCTGACCCGGCTGCCGCTGCCCGATGCCGGGAAGCCGCCGCCGGGCGGGCTGGCGGCGGCCATGCGCTGTTTCCCGCTGGTCGGCCTCGGCCTCGGCCTCGCCGCCGGTCTGGCCGGAATGCTGGCGGCGACGGTCCTGCCGCCGCTGCCCTCCGCCTTGCTGGCGGTGCTGGCGCTGGTGCTGCTGACCGGCGCCCTGCACGAGGATGGCCTGGCCGATCTGGCCGACGGTCTGGGCGCGCGGGGCGGACGCGACCGCCGCCTGGAGGTGATGCGCGATTCGCGGACCGGCGCTTTCGGGGTGCTGGCGCTGCTGTTCTCGGTGGGCTTGCGTGCCACCGCCCTGGCCGCCATGCCGGGCGGCTGGGAGATGCTGACGGCGCTGGCGGCGGCGGCGGCGCTGTCGCGGGCGACGATCCCGGCGGCGATGCAGATCATGGCGCCGGCCAGGGCCGATGGACTGGGGGCGTCGGCCGGCGTGCCCGACGCCTCGGTGGCGGCCCATGCCGCCGGTCTCGGGCTGGTCGCCGCCGCCGTCTGCCTCGGCCTGGACGGGGCGCTGGCCGCCGCCTGCGGCGCCCTGCTCGGCGGTCTGGCGGTGGTGGTCCTGGCCCGGCGCGCCATCGGCGGCTATACCGGCGACGTGCTGGGGGCGGTGCAGCAGGCGGCCGAGACCGGCGTTCTGCTGGCCGTCGCGGCGGCCCTGCCGCGAGCGGCCGGATAAGGCCCGCGCCCCATTCCGGCAGGCCCGACCACCAGCCTTGCCTGATTATATCCTTGGGAGTAAACCAGTAGCGTCTACAAACGCATTCTCGGGTTCGGGGGCTTCATGGCCGTTGCTACACTTCCACCGCCGGTCGAAATCGATTCGGAAACCAAAAGAGCCGTGATCGACGGCCTCAAGAAGGTGTTGGCGGCGTTCCAGCAAGCCAAGGCGGTGGATGGGGCCATCAGCTACCAGCAGATCATCTCCGACCCCCAGACCCTGGAGGGCTTCATCCGGACCTTCCAGGCCCGGCGCGATCTGGTCGACGACATCGTCCGGGCCAGGGATGGCGGCGGACCGGTGCGCGACGATACCGTTCCGCTAGTCTGCGGCGTCAGCCTGGCGCAGATACAGCAATTGCTGGTCCGCACCTGCGCCAAGAAGATCTTCGAGGCCGACAAGCCCATGGAGACCATCACCGAGACCATCACCAAGACCAGCATGTTCGGCCTGATCAAGAAGACCGAGCAGGTCGAGCGTCTGTCGGTGGACCCGGTGGAGGAACGCAAGGTCCGCGAACTGACCCGCTACATCGCCTTCGGCTGGCAGCTGCCGCTGCTCGACGCCTACCGCTCCATGCTCAGCTATCCCCAGATCATGGAGATCGGCGAGGACATCGTCGCCCTGCAATCGATCGACAACATCGAGGCGGTGTCCCGTTTCGATCCCGGCCAGTTGAAGAAGGTCAAGGCCGCCGTCGGCGCCGATTTCGGCGCCATCCTGGCCGACCGTCCCCAGGCCATCAACGGCATCTCGGTGTGGAACCGGGACATGTACGAGTTCTACCGCAAGACCCTGGGGGACAAGTCCTGGGCCTTCTTCGCCCGCGATGCCGCGTTCTTCAACGTCTGCGCCGCCCTGGACAAATCGGTGATCAAGATTTTCGGCGACGTGCTGTGCTATATCGCCGCCGACAACCTAGCCGAGATCCAGCGCCTCAACATCGACAAGGTCGAGGTGCTGATCGCCGCGCTGAAATCCGCCTTCGGCGCCCGCCTGCCCCATATCCTTTCCGTCCCGTCCTTCGCCAAGGACATCTTGCGCAAGCAGGTCGACAGCCTGCTGCACATGAACCAGGAAAAGGACAAGCTGATGACCTCGTTCGCCCTGACCTGCAAGGCGATGACGCCGCAGGTCGACGAGTGGCTTGCGACCGTCAAGCGATAGGGAACCTCCCGGCGTGACCGCGCGCCTGCCCCGGCTGGTGGCCTGGATCGCCCTGGCCGCCGGCCTCGCCATCCTGGTGACCGGGCTGCTGCCGGCCGGCGAAAGCCGGGCCCTGGCCCTGGCGGTGGCCGCCATCGGCCTGTGGGCCACCGGCGTCATCCCGGAACCCATCACCGCAATCTTCTTCTTCACCCTGGCCATGCTGCTGAAGGCGGCGCCGGCCCAGGTGGTATTCGGCGGCTTCGAATCGGCGGCGCTGTGGCTGATCTTCGGCGGCCTGATCATGGGGGTGGCGGTCAAGTCGACCGGCCTGGGCGAGCGCATCGCCACCCGCCTGGGCCGCGCCTTCGGCACATCCTATTGGGGCGTCATCACCGGAGTCACCCTGGTGGGGGTCGCCATGGGGTTCCTGATGCCGTCCTCCATGGGACGCGCCATCTTGTTGATGCCCATCGCGCTCAGCCTCGCCGCCCGCTACGGCTTCAAGCCCGGCGGCAACGGCCATCTGGGGGTGGTCCTGGCCGCCGCCTTCGGCTGCCACGTCCCCACCTTCTCGGTGCTGCCGGCCAACGTTCCGAATCTGGTGATGGTGGGAGCCGCCGAGACCCTGTGGGGCTATGCCCCCAGCTATGGCGAATACCTGCTGCTGCACTTTCCGGTGCTGGGACTGCTCAAGACCGCCATCATGATCGTGCTGATCGTGCGGCTGTGGCCCGACACCCCCAGGCCGGACGCCGAGGCCACCCGCGCTCTCGGCCCGGTCACGGCGGCCGAACGGCAATTGTCGCTGCTGCTGGCCGCCGCCCTGACACTGTGGGCCACCGATTTCTGGCATCACGTCAGCCCCGCCTGGATCAGCATGGCGGCGGCCGCCATCCTGCTGATGCCGTCCATCGGGCTGGTGAGTCGCAGGGCCTTCAACGAACAGGTCAATTTCGGCTCGATGTTCTATGTGGCCGGCATCATGGGGCTGGGGGCCGTGGTGGACAAGTCGGGCCTGGGCGGACGTCTGGCCGAGGCCGTCCTGGCGGTGCTGCCGCTGGCCCCCGACAGCCCGGCGGCCAATTTCGCCAGTCTGGCGGCGTTGTCCACCGTGACCGGCATGTTCACCACCTTGCCGGGCACGCCGGCGGTGCTGACGCCGCTGGCCGGCGAGATGGCGCGGGCGTCCGGCCTTTCCGTCGAGGCAGTGCTGATGAGCCAGGTTCTCGGCTTCTCCAACCCCATCCTTCCCTATGTGTCGCCGCCCCTGGTGGTGGCCATGCAATTGGGGGGAGAACGGCCGGGCGCGGCGCAACGCCTGTGCCTGTGGCTGGCGGGGATCACCATCCTGGTCCTGCTGCCGCTGGATTTCCTGTGGTGGCGGCTGCTGGGCTGGCTATGATGACGCCCTCGGCGGAAGGAAGGGGCGGATGGAACGGTTCATCATCGTCGTGACCGGCGGCGCGGTCCTGTGCCTGCAACTGGTGGCCTCCAGAATCATGGCTCCGTTCTTCGGAGTCAGTCTGTACATCTGGACCGGCATCCTTTCCATCACCCTGCTGTGCCTGGCGGTCGGCTATTACCTGGGCGGGCGCTATTGCCACGCGGCCCCCATTGCGGCCGTCCGCTCGGTCTTTCACCGCATCCCGGCCCTGTCGGGGCTGGCGTTGACCGTCTCGGCGATCTTGTACCCGGTCAGCCTGGGGCCGCTGGCCCGCATCGACCTGATCGCCGGCACCTTCCTGGCCTCCATCATGCTGCTGGCGGTGCCGCTGGTGGCCATGTCGGCGCTGAATCCCCTGCTGGTGGCGCTGGAGCGCGACCGCCGCCGCTCCGACGGCGACGCCGGGGCCGGCTGGGTGTTCTTCCTCAGCACCCTGGGATCGGTGGCGGGGGTCATCGTCGCCGCCTTCGCGCTGATCCCCCACCTCGCCAGCCGGCAGAGCGTCCTGCTGATCGCGGCGCTGCTGTGCCTGCTGTCGCTGGCCGGAATCGGATCGGCCCGCGACCTGCCCCGCCGGGCGCGGCTGGCGACGGCGGCGCTGGCGGTTCTGGGATTGCTGGCGGTCCTGGGGATCAAGGCCGCGAAGGACGGCCCGGCCACGGTATACGACGACGCCAACACGCCCTGGACCGTCCTGGCCAGCTATCCGTCGGCGTTCGGGGCGATGAAGGTGGTGGAGATCGGCCGCGGCGACGGCGCCGTCCGCGCCCTGATCAATGACGGGCTGTCGCAGAACGGCTTCCTGGCCGACGGCCGCCACGCCTTCGTCTTCACCCATTTCCTGGAGACCGTCGCCCTCAACCTGGTTCCCCGGCCGCGCCGGGTGCTCGGCCTGGGACTGGGCGCCGGCGCCCTGGCCGAGGCCTTCGCCGCCAAGGGCGCCCGAGTGGACATGGTCGAGATCAACGCCCGGGCCCGCTTCGTCGCCGAAAAGCATTTCGGCTACCGCCCGGGGCCGGAAACCACCATCCACATCGCCGACGCCCGCACCTTCGTTCACGCCTGCCAGCCGGCCTACGACGTGGTCTTCGTCGACCTGTTCGTCGGCGACGGCCTGCCCGAACACCTGTCCACCCGGGAATTCTTCGACGACCTGCGCCGCTGTCTCGCCCCCGGCGGCGTTCTGGCCATGAACAGCTTCCTCGATACCGCCGACATGTCCTATTACCGGTCGCTGCTGGCCACCCTGGCGGCGTCGTTCGGAACCGTCGCCTTCGTCGAGCAGGACAGGCCGGGGTCGCGCGCCCTGACCAACGGCTTCCTGTTCGCCGCCACCGATCCGTCGGTGCTGCCGGCCATCCGTTCGCTGGCGGTGGACCGGAATCGGGTGCCGCCGTCCATCGTCGCCAGGATGGCCGCGTCGCTGCAATCGCTGCAACTGATCACGGCGGCGTCGCCGCTGGTGGCCGGCATCCCCATCCTGACCGATGAAACCAACCGCGCCCTGGCGCTCGCCTCGTCCAGCCAGTTGAACTTCAGGTCTACCCTGGTCTGGACCATACCCGATTCCATCCTGGTGGATTAGCAAGCCGCCGTCACCCCGGACGGAACTGGCACGCCCCAT
>NZ_CACVCH010000036.1 GCF_902729425.1 Magnetospirillum sp. SS-4
TCGAGGCCGAACACCGCCCCCTTCCCCCCACCTGGCGCTTTCTCACCGGCCGCGGCGGCGCACACATCCTGTTCCGCCACCCCCGCCGCACGGTGGCCAACCCTCCCCGCCTGCTTCCCCCCGCCTTGCACCTCCGCGGTGATCGCCCCGCCCTCGCCCCCCCCCCCCCCCCCCCCCCCCCACCCCCCCCCGCCCCCCCCCCCCCCCCCCCCCCCCCCCCCCCCCCCCCCCCCCCCCCCCCC
>NZ_CACVCH010000037.1 GCF_902729425.1 Magnetospirillum sp. SS-4
AGTTTGAAGATGCCCTGTTGACGGCGAGAATCCGCATGTGATTCAAGGAGTCCGCGTTTTTTCCGGCGTGGGGTCTGGCTGTGGTTTTATCGAGCGGAGTTGAAGTCTGGGCGGAGGATGTCCGGGCCGAGTTGAAGAAGAGGCTTCCCGGCCAGCGCAAGACGCAGCGGGACAAACTGGGGCTGCTGGTGGCGACCATGCTGCATGTTCGCAGCGCCAATCTGGT
>NZ_CACVCH010000038.1 GCF_902729425.1 Magnetospirillum sp. SS-4
CAGGTCCACGGCTTCATACGGACCCATCTGAGCCGCCTGAACGGCGGGTTTGGCGTGTCGCTCCGCCGCGCTCCGGCCTATTCGTCGGTACGGTTCATCCTGCACGGTCTCGCTGCCGATGAGCTGGAGCGGGTGTTCCGCGACCATGCCGCCCGCCTTGCCGATGTCCCGGTCGAGGGTGCGAGCCTTCCCTGCGCCCGACTCGGCCCCCGCC
>NZ_CACVCH010000039.1 GCF_902729425.1 Magnetospirillum sp. SS-4
TGTCGGCGATCCGCGCGAGGCGGCGAAGGTGAAATATCCCTTGCCGGAAGTGCTGTTTTTGGTGACCTGCGCCAGCATTGCTGGTTGCGACGATTACGACGAGATCGCCTTGTGGGGTGAGCATCACTTGGCTTTTCTTCGTGGGCACTCCGAGTATTTTTTTGGCATCCCCAAGGAAGATTGGCTCCGGGTTGTTCTCAATCGGATTGA
>NZ_CACVCH010000040.1 GCF_902729425.1 Magnetospirillum sp. SS-4
GATGGATGGTGAGCTTTGATCTCACTTTTTCTATTTTGTTTTACAGCAAAGCTTCCAATTTTTATAAACTGCAGCAACCCAAAAAATGGGATAGGGATTCCAGTACCTCTCCTCCTATTTATCCTTGATATCTCCTCTAGTTGGATTTTTAATTTATAACTATTCTTTAGTTTACGCTGTTCTATTTCTATAATCTCTGCTTCTGGGGC
>NZ_CACVCH010000041.1 GCF_902729425.1 Magnetospirillum sp. SS-4
TTCGCCACCCAGAAGACCCTGCTCGACGCCGCCGCCCCGTGGCTGCCGCCGGATGCCAAGGTCATCCTGATGGCCGACCGGTTCTATGGCACCCCGGACCTGATCGGCTGGTGCAAAAGCCGGGGCTGGGATTATCGGCTCCGCCTCAAAGGGAACCTGACGGCCTATCGCGGCGGCAAGAAGGTGACGATGGCCGGTTTGGC
>NZ_CACVCH010000042.1 GCF_902729425.1 Magnetospirillum sp. SS-4
GCATCCCGGTCCGACGATGTCTTGACGGCGCCATGCGATCCTTCCACCCTGCCGGGAGGATATGGCGAGAACAAGGGGCGGCGCATGACTCATCCGGCCAAGGCCTTCTGGTCCGAACGCACCGAACCGTTTGGCCGGACCTCGTCGAACGCCAGCCTGTTCCGTTTTTTCGGCCATGGCGGGTTCGACTTCACCGGCAAGGCGGTGCTGGAGGTCGGCTTCGGCTTCGGCGCCGACCTGCTGGAGGCGGGGCGGCGCGGCGCCGACATTCATGGCGTCGACATCAGTTCCCAGGCGGTCGAATCCATGATCGCCAGGACCGGGCTGGACACTTTCCGCCAGGGTGACCCGTCCAGGGACCCCATCTCCTTTTCCAGGACGTTCGACGCGATCTATTGCCGCGACACCATCTATTATTTCACCGACGGGGAGATCGCGGCGTTCGCCCGTCACTGCCGCGCCGCGCTGGCGCCCGGCGGCGTGCTGGTCGTTCAGTTCATCGAGGGGAATTACCGGCGGACGGTCGAGGATGCCGCCTCGGTCGAGCCGGTCCGGTGGGGCGAGTGGAAAAGGATCGACGGCGTGTTCCACCCCGACAACCCCATCCGGATTCTCGATCCGGAAGTGGTGGTCCGCCTGATCGCCAGGGCCGGTCTTGACCTTGTCGGCAAGAAGACTCTGTGGGAGACCTACGGTATCCGCGAGGAGATCATGCAATCCAACCGCTATCTGATGTTCCGTCCCGTCGACGGGGCCGGTTGACGCCGCCGGATGTGTCGGCAACTTAACGAACGTCAAGGTGAGGACGGCGCGACATCGGCACGGTTACCCCAGCTTAGCGAAGGGCGTGTCATGGCCGAAAACGAGCCGGTGAATGTGAACAGGGAAACGGGCGGTCCGCCGGAATGGCTGACCTTGGCCCTGGAATGCCAACCCCTGGACGTGCGCGGCCTGCTGGCCGAGGGGATCGATCCGTTCGCCGCCGTCATGGAGGCGGCCGCGCCGATCGAGTTCGGCGGCTCGCTGGTCATCGACGCTCCGTTCAATCCATCGCCGTTACGCAGAATCCTGGCCGGGCGCGGCTTCTCCTCCTATGGCCGCAAGCTGTCGGAAGGCCATTGGCGGGTGTTCTTCCACCTGGACGGTGGCGCCGACTGGGAAAAGGGCGCCGATGTCGAGGTGATGCCGGAAGGCGCCATGACCTGGCGCGAGGAGGACGGCATCCATATCGACGTGCGCAAGCTGACGCCCCCCAATCCGATGCTGTCCATCATCCGCCTGATCGAGGGGATCGAGGGCGACGAGACCGTGGTGGTGCATCACGAGCGCGAGCCGCATTTCCTGGCCCCGGAACTGGCCGAGCGCGGCTGGCGCATTGCCCGCACCTCCACCGAGGTGGTCAATGTCCGCCTGTGGCTGGAGCGCGCCCGCTGATGTTTCCCGGAAGCCTGATGATGGGGGCGAAGGATCGCCTGTTGCCCCTCTCGGTTCCCTACCGCTTCTTCGCCACCGCCGTGGTGTTCCACATCGCCGCGTGGCTGGTGCTGGCGCTGGCCGGTCCCGACCTGTCCATGGGATTTCGCGGCGGCCAGGGCTGGGTCCTGGCCGGGCTGCATCTGGTGACGCTTGGCACCCTGGCCATGACCGCCATGGGCGCCGGCATCCAGTTGCTGCCGGTCTCCACCCGCCGCCAGCTGGGGCCGGTCTGGGCCTGCCGCCTGGTCTATTGGCTGTTCGCTCCCGGGGTGGCGCTGTTCGCCGTCGGCCTTGGCCTGCCCATGGCCGGGCTCCAGCACGCCGGCGCCACCCTCAGCATCGCCGGCATGGCGGTATTCGGCGGGCTGGTGGCCGGCAACCTGCGCAAGGTCGACGATCTGCCGGGCGTCACCCGCCATGCCTGGATGGCGGTGGCGTCGCTGGTGCTGCTGGCCGGTCTCGGCCTGCTTCTCGTCATCGACTTCACCAGCGGCATCCTGCCCGATCACGGCGCCATCGCCGCCGCCCACGCGGTGCTGGCCGGCTATGGCTTCATGGGGATGCTGGCGCTGGGGTTCGCCACCGTGCTGATTCCCATGTTCATCCTGGGGCCGGCGGTGGCCGACGCGCCCATCCGTCGCTCGGCCCTGTTCAGCGGCCTCGGTCTGGCCGCCGGAACTCTTGGCGCCGCTTTCGCGCTGCCGCTTGTGGCGGCGGCGGGAATCGCGCTGGGACTGGTCGGTCTGGGGCTTTATCTGCGCGCCATGCAACCCTGCATGAAGAACCGCATGAAGAAGCGGCTGGAGCCGTTCTTCCGGCTGGTCTGGGTGGCGCTGGTCCTGCTGCCGCTCGGCTTGCTGGTGGCACTGGCCCTGACCCTGGGAGCACCCGCCGATCCGTGGGGCACCCTGTGGGGCTTCCTGCTGGTGTTCGGCTGGCTGCTGTCGTTCGTCACCGCGCTGTTGCAGCGGATCATGCCGTTCCTGGCGTCGATGCATTCCTCGTCGCTGGGAGGCAAGCCGGCGCTGCTGTCGCATCTGGCGCCGAAGCTGCCGGTCGACATTCATCTCGCCTGCCATTCCGCCGCTCTGGTTCTGATCGGGCTGGGCATCGTCGGCGGTTGGGCCTGGCCGGTCCGTCTCGGCCTTTATGCCGGGCTGGCCGGCTCCATCGCCTTCGGCGTCTTCGCCTATCTGGTGTTCCGCCGCTACCGTTCCCACATGAAGGCGGCGGCAGCCGCCGCCAACCAAGGAGATTAGTCGTTCCATGAACACTCAGACCGGCGCCCTGTTGCATCAGGCTCACATGACCACCATCGAGGCCCTGCAATCGCTGGAGGAATTCCTTGGCGCGAACCGCAAGCCGCCGCAGGTGGACGATCTGGTGGCGCGCAGGATGAAGCAGCTGTCGCGCACGCTGCGTTCCGAGGTCGAAAGTCATTTCGGCTTCGAGGAGAACCACCTGTTCAAGGCCTTCGTCGAGCAGGGGGAGACCGGCATCGTCACCATGCTGACCCACGAGCACCGTTCGATCCTGCCGCTGGCCATCCAGGTGGCCGATCTGGCCCTGGCCGCCGCCGAAGGCGGCAGCTTCAGCGAGTCCGCCTGGACCGAATTCAAGGATGCCGGCTCGGAACTGATCGAGCGCGAGATCTTTCACATCCAGAAGGAAGAGATGGGTCTGATCGCAGCCATTTCCGCGTTGATCGATCCCGAGGCGGATCAGGAACTGGCCGACATCTATCGCCGCGAGGTGGGCTGATCGTTCCGGCCTGCGGCGGAAATCAGCCGCCCCGCCGCAGGCCGGCGACGATGTCCAGGTAATCGGGTTCGTCGTCGGGCGACAGCAGCCCGTGGCGGATCAGGAAGTCGGTGATCACCAGGTTGACGTTGAACTTGAAGTCGTCGGAATGGCGCACCCGTTCCGCCACCTCGGCCACCGGCATCAGTTCGAATCCGGAAATCTCGCCGTCGGTGTTGCGCGGCGTGAAATCCGCCGGCACCTCCAGGTCATAGCAGAACATCACGTCGGGCTTCAGGCCCCACTGGTCCTCCATGCAATAGGCGATGGCGCCCACCGGCCGGGCGGTGGCGGCCAGGGCGGCGGGAATGTCGGCCTCCTCGGCCGCTTCCTTCAGCAGGTTCTCGCGCAGCGACAGCCCGGCGGGCTGGCCGCCGGCCACCATGTTGTCCAGTTTGCCCGGGGCCACCGACTTGTCAGGGGCGCGGCGTCCGATCCACAGGTGCGGGCCGTCGGGCCGCCGGACGATGCCGTTGACGTGGATGCCGAAGGCGCGGATGCCGAACAGGCTGACCACGCCGCGATCCACCGTCATCAAGGCCGGTTCCGAGAAGCTTTGGACCACCCGGTAGCGCTCGCCGCGCAGGCGCGGCGTTCCCCAGTCGCGATGAAGCTCGGCCGCTACCCGGTCGATCGCCTCGTCCCGCAGGGCCGGGGTCGCCAGCGCCGGATGCAGGATGACGCGGCCGCCATCCAGGCGGAAGACGTCGGGAAACGCCTCCAGCCGTCGGGCGACGTCGTGCCGCACTCGGCCGACCGGATGCCCGTCGACGACAAAGGGCAGGAACCTGTCGGGAGCGTGGCGGTTGCAGGCGCGGATATGATCCAGGAAGGACATGGGCGGATTCTCTGCCAGGGGGCGCGGGCGCGCCACCCGGGTGCGGCTCCGCCCGCCCGGAGTGGCCCCGCGAGGAGAGGCGTTCAGACCTCGTCCTCGATCTCCTCGTCCATGTGCTCCATGACCTCGGCCATGTCGTCGTCATCCTCGCCCAGGTCGGAAGCGTCCTCGATCAGGCCGCTCTCGTCGTCCTCGGCGCCATCGTCGCCGGCCAGGACCTCGCCATCGTCGTCGACCGCCACCAGGTCATCGACCTCCAGGTCCGCCACCGGCGCCATCACCGCCGCCACGGGGGCGGCCGCCTTGGCCTCGGCCTGGGCGGCGCTGCCGCGGCGGACCTTGAACGTCACCTCCGGCTCCACGTTGGCCCCGCATTTGGGGCAGACGATGGGAGTGCGCGTCAGGTCGTAGAAGCGGCATCCGCAGCTTTGGCATGTGCGCTTCTGTCCCCATTCCGGCTTGGCCACGTTCGGTCCTCCTGTCAGTCGCGGGACGAGGTCGTCTTCATCCCTGAAGGGGGCATGTGCCATGTTCCCCTCCGCGTGTCAAAATGAAAAATCCCCTGCGGTGCAGCATGGAACGCGGCTCTATGACGCGGATGCCGCCTGTGGTAGAGCTTCGGCCAATGCCGGCCGTGGCCGGAAAATGCCAGTTGGAGAGGTCATGGCGAAACCCCTGATTTCGGAGCGCGCCCCCGCCCTTGCCGGATCGGCGCGGGTTCCCGGCGACAAATCCATTTCGCACCGCGCCCTGATGCTGGGCGCCCTGGCGGTGGGCGAAAGTGTGGTGACCGGCCTGCTGGAAGGCGACGACGTGCTGCGCACCGCCGCCTGCATGCGGGCGCTTGGCGCCGAGGTCACCCGGCTTCCCGACGGCTCGTGGCGGCTGTTCGGCCGTGGAATCGGCGGTCTGGTGGAACCGGCCGACGTGCTCGACATGGGCAATTCCGGGACCGGTGCCCGCCTGCTGATGGGGCTGGTGGCCACCCATCCCTTCACCTCCGTCTTCACCGGCGATTCCTCGTTGCGCTCGCGCCCCATGCGCCGGATCTCCGACCCGCTGAGCCGCATGGGGGCCCGTTTCCACGGCCGCGACGGCGGCCGGCTGCCGATGGCGGTGATCGGCACCGACCGGCCGGTTCCCATCGTCTACGAGCTTCCGGTGGCCTCGGCCCAGGTGAAGTCGGCCATCCTGCTGGCCGGCCTCAACACGCCGGGCGAGACCACGGTGATCGAGCGGGAAGCCACCCGCGACCATACCGAACTGATGCTGCGCAATTTCGGTGCGGCAATCCGGACCGAGGCGGCCGAGGGCGGTGGACTGGCCATCACCGTCACCGGCTTTCCCGAACTGACCGGCCGCTTGGTGGCGGTGCCGGCCGATCCGTCGTCGGCCGCCTTTCCGGCGGTGGCGGCGCTGCTGGTGGAGGGCTCGGAGATCCGGCTGCCCGGCATCGGCGTCAATCCGCTGCGGGCGGGGCTCTACCAGACCCTGCTGGAGATGGGCGCCGACATCGCCTTCGAGAACCGCCGCGATCAGGCCGGCGAGCCGGTGGCCGATCTGGTGGTGCGCTCGTCGCGGCTGAAGGGCATCGCCGTGCCGGCCGAACGCGCCCCGTCCATGATCGACGAATATCCCATCCTGGCCGTCGCCGCCGCCTTCGCCGAGGGCACCACCCGCATGAACGGCCTGGGCGAACTGCGGGTCAAGGAAAGCGACCGGCTGGCCGCCATGGCGAAAGGCCTGGCCGCTTGCGGCGTCGCGGTGGAGGAGGAGAAGGACGCCCTGATCGTCCACGGCACCGGCCGTCCGCCCGCGGGCGGCGGCGCCGTCGCCACCCATTTCGATCATCGCATCGCCATGTCGTTCCTGGTGATGGGCATGGCCTCGGAGCAGCCGGTGCGGGTGGACGACGCCGAGGCCATCGACACCTCGTTTCCCGGCTTCGCCGATCTGATGAACGGCCTCGGCGCGCGGATCGGGGCGGCGTAGCCATGCCCTACACCGTCAAGGAGATTTTCCACAGCCTCCAGGGCGAGGGGGCGCAATCCGGCCGGGCCGCTTTGTTCGTCCGCTTCGCCGGCTGCAATCTGTGGAGCGGCCGCGAGGAGGATCGCGCCGATTCCGCCTGCGGGTTCTGCGATACCGACTTCGTCGGCGGGACCAAGTATCCCGACGCCGAGATGCTGGCCGAGACCGTGGCGGGGATGTGGCCGGCGGCGGCGGGCGGCCCCCGTCTGGTGATCTTCACCGGCGGCGAGCCGGCCCTGCAACTGGACGCCGTCCTGGTGGCCGCTCTGCACGACCGGGGCTTCGAGGTCGCCATCGAGACCAACGGCACCTTGCCGCTGCCGCCGGGACTGGACTGGGTCTGCGTCAGCCCCAAGGCCGGCACCACCCTGGCGGTGACCCGGGGCAACGAACTGAAGCTGATCTTCCCCCAGGCGGACGCTCGGCCGGAAGCCTTCGAATCCCTCGACTTCGCCCATTTCTTCCTTCAGCCCATGGATGGGCCGGAGCGGGATGCCAATACCCGCGCCGCCATCGCCCATTGCTTGACTCACCCGCGCTGGCGGCTCAGCCTGCAAACCCACAAGATCGTCGGAATACCCTAGGATAGCCCGGATGCCCTCGTTCCGCGTCAGCCGCCGCATCGAGATCGATGCCGGCCACCGCATCATGACCCACGGTTCCAAGTGCCGGAACCTGCATGGCCACCGCTATGTCATCGAGGTGGAATGCGAGGCCCGCCATCTGCACGGCAGCGGCGAGCAGACCGACATGGTGGTGGATTTCGGCTTCCTGAAGGACGAGATGATGCGCCTGATCGACGCGCCCTGCGATCACGGCTTCATCGCCGCCGACGCCGATTCCGAGTTGCTGGCGCTGTTTGCCCCCGCCGATGGCGCCGCCGGCTGGCTGGATAGCCTGCGGGCCGAGGTGGCCCTGCGGGGGGCCGCCCTCACTTCCGACACCCGGATGATGACCAAGCTCTACGTGGTGCCGTTCCAGCCCACCGCCGAATGCCTGGCCCGCCACTGGTTCGGGCTGCTGGCCGAGCCGGTGGCGCTACGTTCCGACGGATGCGCCCGCCTGGTGGCCGTCCGGGTGTGGGAAACCCCCAACTGCATGGCCGAATACGCGCCGAAATAGGCGCTATAGCCCTCGCGCCACCGCCCGCCACGCGATGTCGCGGCGGCAGAAGCCCTCCGGCCAGTCCAGCCGGTCCACCGCCTCGTAGGCCCGCCGGCGCGCCTCGCTGACCGTGGGGCCGATGGCGGTGATGCCCAGCACCCGGCCGCCGGTCGCCACGACCTTGCCGTCCCTGGCCGCCGTGCCGGCGTGCAACACGGTGACGCCCTCGACCCGGCCGGCTTGGTCCAGGCCGCCGATGACGGTGTTCTTCTCGTACGGGCCGGGATAGCCCTTGGCGGCCATCACCACCACCAGGGCGACGTCGTCGCGCCAGTCCAGGGTGACGCCGCCCAGGCGGCCCTCGGCGCCGGCCATCAGCACCGGAGCCAGGTCCGACTTCAGCCGCGCCATCAGCACCTGGCATTCCGGATCGCCGAAGCGGACGTTGTATTCCAGCAGCTTGGGGCCATCCGCCGTCACCATGATGCCGGCGAACAGCACGCCGGCATAGGGCTTGCCCTCCGCCGCCATGGTGCGGACCAGCGGCAGGATGCAGGTGTCCATGATCCGGGTCTGAAGCTCGGGCGTCACCACCGGGGTAGGGGAATAGGCCCCCATGCCGCCGGTATTGGGGCCGGTGTCGCCGTCGCCCACCCGCTTGTGGTCCTGGGCGGCGGCCAGGGCCACGGCGTTGGTGCCGTCGCACAGCGCGAAGAAGCTGCATTCCTCGCCGTCGAGGAATTCCTCGATCACCAGTTCATCGCCGGCGGCCCCGAACACCTTGTCGCCCATCATCATGTCGATGGCGGCCAGGGCCTCGTCCAGGGTCATGGCGACCACCACCCCCTTGCCGGCGGCCAGCCCGTCGGTCTTGACCACGATGGGGGCGCCCTTGGCGCGGACGAAGGCCCGCGCGGCTTCCATATCGGTGAAGCGGCCGTACCAGGCGGTGGGAATGCCGGCCTTGGCCGCCATGTCCTTCATGAACCCCTTGGAGCCCTCCAGTTCGGCGGCGGCGGCCGAGGGGCCGAACACCTTGATTCCGGCGGCGCGGCACTTGTCGGCCAGACCGGCCACCAGCGGCGCTTCCGGCCCCACCACCACCAGATCGATGGATTTCGCGGTGGCGAAGGCCACCAGGTCGTCCACCGCCTCGGCGTTGATGGCGACGCACTCGGCCACCTGGGCGATGCCGGCATTGCCGGGCGCGCAATAAAGGCCGGTCAGCAGCGGCGATTGCCCCAGCTTCCAGCACAGGGCGTGTTCGCGCCCGCCCGAGCCCACCACCAGAACCTTCATGGCACTCTCCATCGAACCGTTCGGCGGGGTTTTAGCATGGCGGTGGAGGTTTGCAAATCGGCGGGCTTTGCGCCACCATGCCCCGGCCATGACCGAAGAGCCCCGCCCCCCGTCCAATATCCCCGAATATTCCGTCAGCGAGCTGTCGGGGTCCTTGCGCAAGACCGTGGAGGAGACCTTTTCCTTCGTGCGGGTGCGGGGCGAGATCTCGGGGTTCAAGCGCCATTCCTCCGGCCATCTCTACTTCGCGATGAAGGATGCCGAGGCGGTTCTGGACGCGGTGTGCTGGAAGGGCCAGGCCGCCCGGCTGGGCATCGGCCCCGAGGACGGCATGGAGGTGGTCGCCACCGGCCGGCTGACCACCTATCCCGGCCGCTCCAAGTACCAGATGGTGGTCGAGCGCATGGAACTGGCCGGGCAGGGCGCCCTGCTGAAGATGCTGGAGGACCGCAAGAAGCGTCTGATGGCCGAGGGATTGTTCGCCACCGAGCGCAAGCGGCCGATTCCCTTCCTGCCCGAGGTCATCGGCGTCGTCACCTCGCCCACCGGCGCGGTGATCCGCGACATTCTCCATCGGCTGGCCGAGCGTTTTCCCCGCCGGGTGCTGCTGTGGCCGGTGGCCGTCCAGGGCGATGGCGCCGCCGCCCAGGTCGCCGCCGCCATCGACGGCTTCAACGCCCTATCCCCCGGGGGGGCGGTTCCCCGGCCCGACGTGCTGATCGTGGCGCGGGGCGGCGGCTCGCTGGAGGACCTGATGGCCTTCAACGAGGAGATCGTGGTCCGCGCCGCCGCCCGCTCGCTGATTCCGCTGATCTCGGCGGTGGGGCACGAGACCGACACCACCCTGATCGACTTCGCCGCCGACCTGCGCGCCCCCACCCCCACCGCCGCCGCCGAGAAGGCGGTGCCGGTGCGGGCCGAACTGGTGGCCGGCCTGGCCGAGCAGGGCGCCCGGCTGGCGGGGGCGATCGTGCGGGGGATGGAGGAGCGGCGGCGTCATCTCGACCATGCCTTCCGGGCGCTGCCCCATCCCCGCCGGGTGATGGAGGATTGCGCCCGGCGGCTGGATGACCGGGCCGAGCGGCTGGACAACGCCCTGCCTAATCTGGTGGAACGCCGGCGGGCCGAACTGGACCGGCTTGGCGGTCGTCTCGACACCTCGATCCGCGCCGTGCGGGTTTCCGAGATGGCGGCGACGGAACGTTCGGCGTTGCGGCTGGAACAGTTGGATCAGCGTCTGGCGGCGGCGATGCCGCGCCTGCTGGGCGAGCGGAGCGGCCGGGTGGAGCATGCCGGCAAGCTGCTGGAGAGCTATTCCTACCGGAACGTGCTGGAGCGTGGCTACGCCGTCATCCGTGACGATGCCGGGCATCCGGTGGTTTCGGCGTCGGCAATCCGGTCCGGCTCGGCCCTGGCGCTGGAATTCGCCGACGGCACCATCCATGCCGTGGCGCAGGGACAACCGCCCGCCCCGGCGGTCAAGGCGCGAAAAACCCCGGCATCCGACGGACGCCAGGGCAGCCTGCTATAGCGTGGCCTACTTCGCCCGCGATGTGGCGTAGACGCCGCGCTGGTCGGGAATCGGCTTGAACTTGTCGGAAATGCCCAGGACTGTCTCGGCGCCGCCGAGATAGAGGAAGGCGTCGTCGGGCACGATCCGGCTCATGTTGTCCAGCACGCGGGTCTTGGTGGGCTGGTCGAAATAGATCAGCACGTTGCGGCAGAACACCACGTCGAACTGGCCCAGCGGCTTCAGGTCGTGCAGCAGGTTGTATTCCCGGTACTGGACCATGCCGCGGATGGCGGGATCGATCTGCCACATCTCGGCGGTCTTCTTGAAGTACTTGACCAGCAGCTGGATGGGCAGGCCGCGCTGGACCTCGAACTGGGAGTAGAGACCGGCCTTGGCCTTTTCCAGCATTTCGGTGGAAATGTCGGTGCCGAGGATGTCGATCTTCCATCCGGCCAGCTTGGCGCCTTCTTCCTTCAGGACCATGGCCAGGGTATAGGCTTCCTGGCCGGACGAACTGGCGGCCGACCAGATGCGGATGGTCTTGCTGGCGGCCCGCGCCTTCAGCAGGTAGGGCAGCACCACGGTCTTGAACTGCTCGAACGGCTTGATGTCGCGGAAGAAGAACGACTCGTTGGTCGTCATGGCCTCCGTGACCTCGCGCAGCAGATCCTCGCCGGCACCGCGCAGGCCCCCGACCAGATCGTCCAGTCCCTTCATGCCGCGCTTGCGCGCCACCGGGGTGAGACGGCTTTCCAGCAGGTAGGACTTGTCGCGGGTGATGATCAGACCGGACCGGTCCTTGAGCAGTTTGGCGACGAAATCGAAGTCTTCGGGCCGCATGGGTTTAGCGCCTCGCCGCCAGCTTGATGATCCACGGAGCGATTTCGGGCAGGGGCAGAACCGCCGAGCAAATGCCCGCCGTCGCCACTGCTCCCGGCATGCCCCACACAACCGATGTGGCCTCGTCCTGAGCGATCACCGTTCCCCCCGATGCCACCACCGCCTGTCCTCCCTTCAGTCCGTCCGATCCCATCCCGGTCAGGATGCAGGTCAGCACCCGCTTGCCGTAGGCGGCGGCGACGCTGCGCAACATGGGATCGACGGACGGCCGGCAGAAATTTTCCGGCGGGTTCTTGTTCAGTCTCAGCACCTTATCAGGACCCTTGGTTTCTATCACCATATGAAAATCGCCCGGGGCAATATAAACGCGCCCATTGCGGACGACCTCGCCGTCCTGGCCCTCGCGGGCCTCCCAGCCGGAAACGCGGCTGATATGCTCGGCCAGGATGGTGGTGAAGGTGGCCGGCATGTGCTGGGTGATGACGATGGGCTGCGAGACGGTGCCGGCCCGCATGATGCCCAGCACGGCGAACAGGGCCTGCGGCCCGCCGGTGCTCGATCCGATGGCGATGATGTCGGGCGCCTCTGCGGCGTGGGTCCGCAATTGCAGCGGCCCGGCCGGGTGAATCTGGACCTTGGGGACCGGATTGGCGATGGGGCGGCTGGCGGGCGGAGCACCGCCGGGGCGGATGGGGCGCTTGGGGTCGCGGCGCCGCGCCTGGCCCAGCGCCTTGATCTTGCCCACCAGTTCCGCCTTGAACTCGATGCCGCCGGCCAGATCCCTGGTGGCGGTCGGCTTGGGGATATAATCGGCGGCGCCCATCTGCATGGCGCGCATCGAGATGTCGGCCCCCTTGAGGGTCAGGGTCGACTGCATGATGATCTTGACGCCCGGATCAACCTGCAACAGCTTGGGCAGCGCCGTCATGCCATCCATCACCGGCATTTCGATGTCGAGGATGATGACGTCGATATCGCTGCGTTCCAGCGCCGAGATGGCCATCTGGCCGTTACCGACGGAGGCGGCGATCTGAATGCCGGGCTCGGCTTCGAGGATGCGGGTGACGAGGCCGCGGACCACGGCGGAATCGTCGACCAGCATCACCCGAATCGGGTCGCTTGCGGGGCTGCCGACAGCCGTCGATGAGGGATCTGAAGCCATTCTGTGCGCTTTTCCGCAAGCCGCCTAGAGCAGGCCCACTTGCGAGAACTTCGCCTGCAGGATTTCGCTGTCGAACGGCTTCATGATGTATTCGTTGGCCCCGGCGGTGATCGCCTCCTGGATGTGCTCGATATCGTTTTCCGTGGTGCAGAACACGACGACCGGGTGGTCCCCCCCCGGAAGCTTGCGCATCTCGCGCAGGAAATCGATACCGTTCATGACCGGCATGTTCCAGTCGAGCAGAACCGCATCGGGCATGGATCGCTTGCACGCTTCAAGGGCCTGGGCGCCGTCCTCGGCCTCCTCGGTCTTGAAGGTCAATTCATGCAGAATTTTCTTGGCCACCATCCGGATGACCTTGGAATCGTCGACGATCAGACAGGACTTCATGCCCAAGCTTGCCTCCGGTGGAGAGGGTGTGGCCGCGCCCAACGGTGGCCGCCCCCTTCGATGGTCACGTAACTAAAGCCTATACTATTCGTTCCGCGTGAAATCCAGCAGCTTCCCCACGTCCAGAACCACCAGCAGCTTATCATCAAGCCGGTAGATACCGATGGAGAATTCGCGCCAATGCGGGTCCAGCGTCGGAGGATTGCGTTCGAACTTGGCGGCGGGCAGCGACAGCACCTCGCCAACCGAATCGACCATGAGGGAGTAGAGCTCGCCGCCCATGTCGACCACGACGCTCATGCCCTTCTTTTCCTCGGCCCGTTTCTTGAGGCCGAGGCGAAGGCGGACGTCGATGGCGGTGACGATGCGCCCGCGCAGGTTCAGGCTGCCGGCCACCTCGCGGGGGGCAAGCGGAATGCGGGTGATCTTCTGCGGCCCCAGGACGTCCTGAACGGTCAGCACCGGAATGCCGAACAGCTGGCCTTCGATGAACATGGTGACGAAGTCCTGGGTCTCGGGAGCGGCCAGCTCCGTCGACTGGCGCTTGCCGGCGGGGACGATCTGATTCACTTCGTGGCCCCCCTGATCGCGGATTGAGTCATCTCGGCATCGGCTGTGCGGAGTGTGGTCATGCGGCACCTTTGGAGGCTGCGATGGTCGACGCCAGGGTCGAGAGCAGGGCATCGCGGTCGAACTTGGCGATGTAGTCGTTGAAGCCGACCTGCCTGCCGCGCTCGAAATCCTTTTCAGTGGCGTGCGACGACAGCGCCACCATGGGAATCTGGCTCCAGCGGAAGTCGGAGCGGACCGCCTGGGCGAACTCGAAGCCGCTCATGCCCGGCATCTCGATGTCGGAGATGATGGCGTCGAACTCGTCGCCCCGTTCGCGCAGCAGCAGCGCCCGGTCGGCGCTTTCCACCGAGATCACCTCGTAGCCGGCCACCGACAGCAGCGGCGTCAGCAGGTTGCGGAAGAACGGCGAATCGTCCACCAGCAGGATGCGCGGCGCGTGGAAGTCGGGATTGCCGAATTCCTTGTCGTTGCGGCCGAACCAGTCGCCGAACGCCTGCGGCAGGTAATAGCCGGCGTCGATGATGGTGGTCGCCTTGCCGGCGATGACGGCGGTGCCGATGATGCCGGGGCTGCCGGCCGACAGTTCGACCCGCAGGCGGTCCTCGACGATATCGACGATCTCGTCCACCACCAGTCCCATGGTGTGATCCTGGTCCGAGAACACCAGCACCGGCTGGCGGCCCTCGTCGCGGAAGTTCATGACGCCGTCGATGGCGATCAGCGGCATCAGATGGCCGCGATACTGGACCATGGGCTTGCCGTGGCTGTGCTCGATCTCCTGGAGGTCGATCTCTTCCAGGCGGGCGACCAGGGCCAGCGGCACCGCCTTGAGATCCTCGCCGCCGGCGCGGAACACCAGCAGCGAGGTCTTGGCGTCGGCATGGCTCTCGCGCGCCACCTGGGCCTCGGCCGCCTGGGCGTTGCCCAGCAGGCCGGACTCACCGGTGACGCCGGCGATGCCGTTGGGGTCGAGGATCATGATCACCGAGCCGTCGCCCAGGATGGTGTTGCCCGAGAACATGCTGATGTGGCGCAGGATGGGGGCCACCGGCTTGACCACGATTTCCTCGGTGTCGAACACGCGGTCGACGATGATGCCGAAGGTGTAGGTGCCGACCTGGGTGACGACGATGAAGGTCTCCTGCCGCTCCTCGGTGTCCTCGGCCAGCAGCAGCAGCCGCTTCAGCGACACCAGCGGCAGCAGGCGATCGCGCAGGCGCAGCACCGGCGCGTTGTTGATCATCTCGATGCCGTGTTCGGAATTGCCGGTGACCCGAACCAGTTCCAGCACGCTGATCTGCGGGATGGCGAAGCGTTCGGAGGCGCATTCGACGATCAGGGCCGAGACGATGGCCAGCGTCAGCGGAATCTTGATCACGAAGCTCGATCCCTTGCCGGGAACGCTCTTCAGTTCGACGGTGCCGCCGATCTTCTCGATATTGGTGCGGACCACGTCCATGCCGACGCCGCGGCCCGACACGCTGGTGACCTTCTCGGCGGTGGAGAACCCGGCCTTGAAGATGAACTGGTAGATCTGCTGCGGCGTCAGGGCTTCCAACTCGGACTCGGTGGCGAGTCCGTTCTGGATGGCCTTCTGCTTGATGCGATCCAGGTTGAGGCCGCGGCCGTCGTCGGAAATCTCGATGATGATATGGCCGCCCTCGTGATAGGCGTTCAGCACCACCTTGCCGATTTCGGGCTTGCCGATGCGCTTGCGCTCCTCGGTGGGCTCCAGGCCGTGGTCGGCGGAGTTGCGGACCATGTGGGTCAGCGGGTCCTTGATCAGTTCCAGAACCTGGCGGTCGAGTTCGGTGTCGGCGCCCAGCATCTGGAGGTCGATCTTCTTGTTCATTTCGACCGAGAGGTCGCGGACGATGCGCGGCAGCTTGGCCCAGGCGTTGCCGATGGGCTGCATGCGGGTCTTCATCACGCCTTCCTGAAGGTCGGTGGTGATGTGGGACAGGCGTTGCAGCGGCGTGGCGAACTCGCTGTCGTCCTTGCCGCGCACCATCTGCAAGAGCTGGTTGCGGGTCAGGACCAGCTCGGACACCAGGGTCATCAGGTTTTCGAGCAGTTCGACGTTGACGCGGATGGTCTGGGCGGCGACCGCCGATTCCTTGGCCTCGACCGGGGCGCCGGTGACCACGGCGGCGGGGGCCGCGACCGCGGGCGGCTGCGCGGCAGGGACCGGCACGCTGGCGGACGGCGCGGGCTCGTCGTCGGGTTCGGGTTCGGGCGGCGGCGGCGCGGCGGCGGCGACCGGCTCGGGTTCCGGTTGGCGGGCGACCGATTCGAAGGTGGGCATGGGCGGCGGCGGCGGCGGCGGCGGGCCGCCGGCCCGGCCCTCGGCCATGGCGTTCAGTTGGGCGATCAGGTCCTCGTCGCTGCCCTCGGGCTCGCACTCGTTCTGTTCGAGATGGCCGAGGATCAGCTTGATGCGGTCGATGGACTGGAGGATCAGGGTCACCGCGGCGGGGGTGACCTCCAACTCGCCATCGCGGAACTTGCCCAGCACGTTCTCGCCGGCGTGGGCCACATGTTCGAGGCGGGGCAGGCCGAGGAAGCCGCAGGTGCCCTTGATGGTGTGGACCAGACGGAAGATGTTGCCGAGAATCTGGGGATCGTTCGGATTTTGCTCCAGATTCACCAGAGCCACGTCTAGCGTGGAAAGACTCTCCGACGTCTCGGTCAGAAATTCGCTGAGGAGATCATCCATGGTCGACTCCAGTAGGACCCTTCAATCACCATCCAAGGATGGCCCGCAAACTTCCCGCCTAGGCATATTCGTCAAGGCAGCATCGACTAATAGCACGGCCAGGATGGCTTTAGAAGAACCCAAAGCCGGATAAATCCGCTTCCGAAACGAAAAAAGTCAGGCGTCGATTCTGCCGCCTCCGATGGCCGGGTGATAGCGAAGGCGCGCGGACATCGCCTCGGCCAGCCGTCGGGTCAGCCACGCCTGGGCGCCGCGGGGGCCTTCGGGGCGGCGCCCCTCGATCAGGCTGGGGGCGATCTCGGTCCCCAGGCCGGCTCCCTCGCCCTCGAACGTCACCGAGAGGCCGGCGGATTCCGGGGGGGGGAGGGCGCTGACCGTGACCGAGATGGCGCCGCCGCGCGGCAGGCAATCGCGGGCCAGCAGCACCAGGTTCAGCAGCAGCCGCCCGAGGTCGCCATCCAGGCTGCTCCGTTCGCATTGCCAGCGCAGGGCATGGCCGGTTCGTGCTCCCGGCGCCGACGCCTTCAGGTAGGCGGATATCAGATCGCGGACCGTTCCGGCCGGCTGGCCCGGCCCGGACGGTCCCAGGGCGGCGCGGAAAAATTTCAGCCGCGCCACCGCCGCCGCCGCGCTGTCGGCCACCATCCGGGCCGTCTCGGCGTCGAGGCCGTCTTCCAGCAATTCGGCGCCGGCGGCGGTGGCGCCCACCGCCCCGGCCATGTCGTGGCACAGGCGGGCGCACAGCATTTCGGCCAGGATCATGTCGTCCAAGGGAGTCATCGGCGCAGCACCACCACGGTTTCCAGATGGGACGACCAGGGGAACTGGTCGATGGGGGTCGCCTGTTCCACCCGCCAGCCGCCATCGGCCAGCAGGCGCAGGTCGCGGGCCAGGGTGGCGGGGTTGCACGACACCATCACGATGGTATCCGGTCCGCCCCTGGCCTCGGCCGGCTTGGCCAGTTCGGCCGCCTGGGCGCTGGCGCCGGCCCGGGGCGGGTCCAGCACCACGGCGTGGAAGGGGCGCAATTCATGCGGGGCCAGCGGCCGGCGGGCCAGGTCGCGAAGCTCGGTGACGACGGGCAGGCCGAAGCGACGGGCGGCGGTGTCCAGCGCCGCCAGCGGCCCCTGTTCCCCTTCGACGGCATGGACCGGTCCCCGCAGCGACAGCGGCACCGAGAAGCTGCCGCAACCGGCGTAGAGGTCGGCGGCGGCGCGGCCCTCGCCGACGGCGGCGAGCACCCGTTCGACGATGGCCATCTCGCCGCCCCGGGTCGGCTGGAGAAATCCTCCCGGCGGCGGTTCCACCGCCATTCCGGCGAACATCACCTCGGCCGGCCGGCGCCGGGCGATGGGCTCGGCGAAGCCGCCTCCCGGCTTGCGCCAGTGTAGCCGCGCCAGATCGGTGGATTCGGCGAAGGCGGCCAGCCGTTCCCGATCGAACAGGTTCAGCCGGGCGTCGGCCTCCACCAGCAGGTCGATGCCGCCTTCGGTCAGGGTGGCGATCACGTCTCCGCCCGATCCCTCGGCTGCCACCTCGGCCAGCATCGTCCGCAGCGGCGGCAGCAGGGTCATCAGGGCCGGTTCCAGAAGCAGGCAGCGTTCCACGTCGATCACCGTGTGGCTGGCGCGGCCGTTGAAGCCCGCGACCGCTCCCGCCCGGACGCGGGCGAAGGTGAACGAGACGCGGCGACGGCTGGCCGGCGGCACCCGCACCAGCGGCGCGACCGCCACCTCATCGAAGCCGTGGCGGGCCAACTGGGTCAGCAGCAGGTCGCGCTTCCAGTCGGCATAAGCGCCGTCGTCCAGGTGCTGCAACGAACAGCCGCCGCAGCGGCGGTAGTGGGGGCAGGGAGCCTCGACCCGGTCGGCGCCGGGGTCCAGCACCTCGATCAGGCTGGCGGCGAGGCCGTCGCCGCGCCGGCTTTCGACCCGGGCCAGCACCCGGTCGCCGGCCACCGTGAACGGGACGAACACCGCCTCGCCGTCCAGATGGCCGATCCCGTCGCCACGGGCGCCGATGGATTCGATGTCCAGTTCGACCGTCAGGGCCGGCGGGGCCGGGGTGCGGGCCTTGCGAAGCGGATGCCTGGCACGGCGCGACGGCTTTCTCACGGACGGTCTCCCCGGATGCGGGCAAGGTCGGAGACGAAGCGGGAGAAGATGTCGGAGACCCCTTTCTCCATGGCGGTCACCACCGCCTCGATATTCCCCGATGGGGCGGGAGGGCGCGCTTCGTAGGTCTCCAGCAGCAGCAACGAGCCGTCGCGGGCCGAGATCACCGCCAGTTGCAGATCGACCGCCACATCGCCCGTCGCCGGCCGGTGCTCGAAGCGGCGCAGCTTGCCGCGAACGGTCCAGTCGGCCAGAACCCGCAAATCCGGCGTCACCACCCGGCCGGCGGCGCCGGTGGTGGCGAGATGGGCCGCCAGCCGCTCCTGGACCAGCACGCCGGGGGGCTCGCTCCAGTAATCGTAGTTGTAGTGGATCAGCGCGCCGTCTTCCCCGGGCTGAAGGGTGATGGCCCGCTCGGCCAGCACGCCATCGGTGGCGAGGCGTTCCACCTCCACCACGCCGGGCAGCAATGGGGCCGGCAGGCGGGCCGAGGCGGCGGGCCGAAGCCGGTGGAAAGCATCGGGCGGCGGCGCCTGTCCGGCACAGGCGGTGAGGGCGGCGAGAGCGAGGATGGCGAGAAGACGGCGAACATTCATCACTGCAATCCCACTGATTGATTACGCGCTTCCAATTGCCTACTTCCGTGCCGGGCCTTCGTCGCCCCGCTTGGTGCCGCCGATCAGCACGCCGGGATTATCGCGGATCTGGCGGCTGAATTCATGCAGGTTGCGGGTGGTGCCGTCCAGATTGTAGGTCACCGAATCGATGTTGCGCGATACCGCCTGAAGGGTATGACGCAGGTCCTTCAGGCTCTGGTCGATAGTGTCCTTGTTGCCGGTCACCGTCTTGTCCAGCGAGGCCAGCATGGAATCGATCTTGTGCCGGCTTTCCTGCAATCCGGCCGACAATTGCGCCACGTTGGCCAGGGATGCCCTGATCTGCTCGGCATTGGCGTCGGTGATCACCTTGCCGGACAAGGTGCCGGTCATGCGTTCAACATCGGCGGTGATGCGCGGCGTCTTGGCCGCCAGGTCGCTGGCCACAGCGATCAGGTGGCCCATCAGTTCGGGGGCGTGGCGCTCGACGATGGTCCCCAGGGTTCCCACCTGCTGGGTCAGGCTGAACAGCAGGGGCTTCAGGGCGTTCTGGTTGAGGTCGGCGATTTGCCCGGCGACGTCGTTCATCACCGCGAAGATGTTGGCGGCGGGGCCGGCGGCGATGTCGGCGCCCGGGCTCAGCATGTCGGCCGAGCTTCCACCCCTGATGTCCACCGTCACCGCCGCCAGGATGCCCGAGGCGGCGACGCGGGCCACCGAATCCCTGGGGATCTTCCAGTCCCGGCTGACCGCCAGTTCCAGGCGGAAGGCGGTCCTGCCGTCCACCCGCAGCGGTTCGATGGTCTCCACCTGTCCGATGGGGAAGCCTTCGTAGGTGACCTTGGTGCCGTACTTGATGCCGGCGACGTTGTCCATGCGGGTGAAGTAGGAGGCGGTGGCCCCGGTCCGCCCGGTCAGCAGCGCCACCACCACCAGCAGGGCGACCAGCATGGCGAGCACGAAGCCGCCGACCATGACGTAGTTGATCCTGGCGTCCTTCATGTGCGGCGGGCCCCGTCCTGCGGTTTGGAGGCGTCGCCCAGCAGCCGGCGCAGATAAGCGTCGGGGTCCAGCTCGGCGTCCTCGGTGCGGCGATTGAGAAGGTTCTGGATGCGGAGGTCGGTGCTGGCGCGGATGGCCTCGACGGTGTCGAGCGCCAGAACCTTGCCCCGGTCCAGCACGCAGATGCGGTCGGCGATCTTGAAGGTGGAATCCAGGTCGTGGGTCACCACCACGATGCTCATGCCCATGGCGTCGCGCAGCCGCAGGATCAGGTCGTCGATGGACGACGCCACCACCGGGTCGAGACCGGCGGACGGTTCGTCGCAGAACAGCAGTTCCGGGTCCATGACGATGGCCCGCGCCAGGGCGGCGCGCTTGATCATGCCGCCCGACAGCTCGGCCGGCATCAGGTTCTCGAAGCCGGCCAGGCTGACCACCTCCAGTTTCAGGCGGGTCATGATGCCGATGGTGGTCTCGTCCAGGTCGGTGTGCTCGCGCAGCGGCAGGGCGATGTTGTCGCCGATGCTCATGGAGCTGAACAGGGCGCCGGACTGGAAGGCGACGCCGGTGCGGGTGCGCAGCATCTGCCGCTGCATGGGCGTGAGACGCCCCAGGTCCTCGCCCAGGATGCGCACGTTTCCCGAACTGGGCGACAGCAGGCCGAGAAGGTGGTTGAGCAGCGTGGTCTTGCCCGACCCCGAACCGCCCATGATCACCATGATCTCGCCTTTCCTCACCTGAAGGTTCACCCGGTGAAGAATCTGACGGTCGCCGTAATGGGTGTCGAGGTCGGTCACCTCGATGCTGAATTCCCCCGATTGCGACGAACGGCCGGCCATCAGCGCGTCACCATGAAGACGAAGATCATGTCGGTGATGACGATGGCCGAGATGGCCTGGACCACCGAGCGGGTGGTCATGCGGCCGACGCCCTCGGCCCCGCCGGTGACCGAGGCGCCGTTGACCACGCCGACGATGGTGATCAGCACGGCGAAGATGGCGCTTTTGGCCAGCCCGTGCAGCACGTCGTTCATCTTTAGCAGCGACACCACCTCGTCGGCGTAGGCGGTCATGGTGCTGCCCAGTTGCGGCGCGATGTAGAGACCGGCGGCGAACAGGCCCACCAGATCGGCCCACAGGGTCAGGCACGGCAGCATCACCATCATGGACACCAGGGGCGGCGCCACCAGGAACCGCACCGGCGAGATTCCCATGACGGTCAGCGCGTCGATCTCCTGGTTGATGCGCATGGTTCCCAGCCGCGCCGCCAGGGCCGAGCCCGAGCGCCCGGCCACCAGGATGCCGGTGATCAGCGGCGCGAACTCGCGCACGGTCGACATGGCGACCCCCAGGGTGACCCGGGATTCCGCGCCGAACAGCTTCAGCGAATAGATGCCCTGGATGGCCAGCATGATGCCGATGGTGGCCGACAGCACGGTGACGATGGGCAGGGCGCCGATGCCGGTCTCCATGGCCTGCGCGACGATGGGGCGCAGCCGCACCGGCTGGCGGCGGCGACGTCCGGCCACCAGCCAGAACAGGCTTTCGCCCACCAGCATGGCGGCGAAGCCGAATTCGGCCACGCCGGCCGTCACCCGGCGTCCCAGGTGGTCGAGAAACGTCGCCAGACCGTTGCCGCCAGTCCCCCCGGACACGTTCCTAGCCTTTCAACGCGGCCTCGGCCGAATCGGTGATGGTGAACACCCGGTCCAGGCGCGCCAGTTGCAGCACCCGGCGCACCGGATCGCTGAGCGCCGCCAGGACGAAGCGGGTGTTGTTCTTGCGGGCCATCTGATAGGCCTCGACCAGTCCGGCGATGCCGGAGGAATCCACGTAGGTGACGGCCGACAGGTCGACCACCACGTCGCGGCGTTCGAACATCAGTTCCATCAGCCGCTTGCGCAGACCGGCGCTGTGGCTGAGATCCACCTCGCCCGACAGGCTTACCAGGATGATTCCGTCACTGTCGCGGGTCTCGATGTTCATGGCGTGTCGATCCGTTTCACCATTTGCAGCAGGTTGCCGATGCCGGCCGGCGGCGGCAGGAAGTCCACCTGATCCATGACCGAGCGCATCAGGTGGATGCCGAGGCCGCCCGGCCGCACCTCGTCCAGCGGCCTCGGCCTGATCTTAGACACTTCCACCGGAGGCGCGAAGTCCATAAGTCGGATCACCAGCAGATCGTCCTCGCGCCCCACATGGACGACGATGTCGCCGTCGCCGCCCCGATAGGCGTGGCGGATGACGTTCTGGCAGGCCTCGTCCACCGCCAGCACCACGTCCTGGACCAGTCCGGCGGAACAGCCCAGTTCGCGGGCCACCTCGGTCACCTCGGCGCGGATGGTCGCCAGGTTTTCCGGGCGGGCGGAATAGCGGCGCTCGAACACGCCGGCGGCGGCGAGGCGGCGATCCTCCACCACCATCAAGGTGACGTCGTCGCGCAGGCTGCCGATGCCGTCCAGCGAGCGGACCACCGCCTGAAGCCGCTCGTCGGCCGGCATGCCGGCGAAGGCGTCCAGCAGGCGGCGGGCGCCATCGCCGCCCACCATGGCGCCGCCGCCGGCGCGGGCCTCGGTCAGGCCGTCGGTGAACAGGTAAAGGGCGCCGCCATCCAGGTCGACCACGCTTTCGGGACAGCCGTCGGCGAACAGGTCGGGGGCGATTCCCAAGGGCGGCATGCCGTCGTCGACCGGCAGGTATTCGCCGTTCCGGGTGCGCAGCAGCGGCGGCTCGTGCCCGGCATTGGCCAGGATCACCCGGCCGGCGGCGGGATCGAGGATGCCGGCCACCATGGTGACGAACATGCCGGCCAGCCCGGTCTCGTGCAGTTCGGAATCGATGGCGGCCAGCATCCGGCCCGGCCCGTCCTCGCGCTTGGCGAGGCAGCGGAACAGGCTGGCGGTCTTGGTCATCAGCAACGAGGCGTTCATGCCCTTGCCGGACACGTCGCCGATGGCGAAGGCGATGCGGCCGTCCCTCAGCGGCAAAATCTCGTAGAAGTCCCCCGACACGCCCCGGGCCGGCAGATTGACGCCGTGAATGGGAGATGCGGCCGGCTGCGGCGGCGGCAGCATCGCCCGCTGAATCTCGGAAGCCAGGGCGATCTCGCGCCGGAACGCTTCCTGTTCGGCCATGCCGGCCACCAGCCGGGTATTGATCAGCGCCAGCGCCGACGACATGGCCAGCGCGCGCAGCAACTGGCCGTCGGCGCTGGTGAAGCTTTGCCCGTCGGTCTTGTTGAACAGTTCGATGGCGCCCAGCTTCTGGCCGCGGAACGACATGGGGGCGCACAGGATGGAGCGGGTGACGAAGCCGGTGGCCTCGTCCACCGTCACCGCGAAATCGGGGTCGAAGCGGGCGTCGCGCACCAGTTGCGGAGTGTCGAGGTCGATGGAGCGCCAGACGATGCCGCGCCCCGGCGCCAGCCGCAGCCCCAGGACCTCGGTGGGGCCGATGCAGGCGTGGCAGACCAGGTCACCACTGTCTTGTTCCAGCAGGAACAGCGAGGCGGCCTCGGCCCCCAGCCGTTCGCACACCCGCTTCAGGCCGAGATGCAAGATGGCCTCGATATCGTGCGATTGGGCGAAATCGCTGGTCATCTCGATGATCAGGTCGAGATGGCCGGAGGCGGAGGTCTGGACCGGCGGTTGCGTCATGGCCCCATCATGACCCGAAGCGGAGCCCCTGCCAAATCCATAAGGCGTCGGCGGCGATTATTACAGGCGGGTGAATTTACGTCCTCGCGGCCGCGGGCTCGTTGACTCCGCGCCCCGCTCCGACGCTCAATTCCGCCGGGGAAGAAGGGGGAGTGTGCGGCGCAACGGAGTGGCGTGATGAGACCCTACCGGAATGGCGAGATGTCGCGTCCCCACCAGGGGGCGGACCTGACGGTGGGGGGCTGGCGCGAGTCCCTGGCGGGACTCGACATGGCGTTCCAGCCCATCGTCAACATTCACTCCGGCGCCTGCTACGGCTACGAGGCGCTGCTGCGCGGCACCGAGCGGCTGGGCTTCGCCTCCATCGCCGATTTTCTCGACGGCTGCCACGCCATGGGCATCCTGGCCGAGGTCGAACTGGCCCTTCAGGAACTG
Organism: Magnetospirillum sp. SS-4; assembly: GCF_902729425.1. Classification (GTDB taxonomy): domain Bacteria; phylum Pseudomonadota; class Alphaproteobacteria; order Rhodospirillales; family Magnetospirillaceae; genus Phaeospirillum. The sequence continues at coordinate 23,545 of NZ_CACVCH010000042.1, forward strand.
GCCCTGGCCAAGTTCGCCACCTTGCCGCACCATTCCCAGGTCAAGCTGTTCATCAATATCGACAACCGCACCCTGGACGCCGGCGGCGCCCTGCCCCGGCTGTCGCGGGCCATGGCCGAGCGGGCCGGCATCGCCGAATCGGCGGTGACCTTCGAAATCTCGGAACGCCATCCCCTGGGCCAGCCCGACGACGCCGTCGCCATCTTCCGCCAGTACAAGCGCCAGGGTTTCCGTCTGGCCATCGACGATTTCGGCACCGGATTCTCCGGGCTGCAACTGCTGTACTTTTCCGAGCCCGACGTCCTGAAGATCGACCGGTTCTTCATCGCCGACATCGCCGAGGACGCCAAGAAGAAGGTGTTTCTGGCCCATATCGTCAACATCGCCCACCTGCTGGGGGTGGTGGTGGTGGCCGAGGGCGTCGAGACCGAGCGGGAGTTCTTCACCTGCAAGGAAATCGGCTGCGATCTGGTCCAGGGCTGGCTGGTGCAGTTGCCGGCCACCGACGTGTCGCTACTGACGCCGTACAGCGAGGCCATCGCCGACCTGGCGCGTCGCGAGCGGCGCTCGCCGACGTCGGATCATCACATCATCGCCGACCAGATCGCCCGGCCGGAGCCGGTTCCCCTCGGCTCCACCATGGAGGCGGTGTTCGAGCGCTTCCGCGCCGACAAGTCGGCCACCTTCTTTCCGGTGGTGGATCAGGCCGGCCAACCGGTCGGCATCGTGCGCGAGAAGGAACTGAAGGATTACACCTACTCTCCCTACGGCAAGGAACTGATCGCCAACAAGGCGTTCGGCCGCTCGCTCAAGGATTTCGTCGTCCGCTGTCCCATGGCCGACATCAACAGCAAGGCGGAACAGGTCCTGGAGGCCTATTCGGCGGTGCAGGGGTCCGAGGGCATCCTGATCGTCGACGCCACCCGCTATGTGGGGTTCCTGTCGGCCCATTCGCTGCTGAGAGTGATCAACGAGAAGAATCTGGCCGCCGCCCGCGACCAGAACCCGCTGTCCAGGCTGCCCGGCAACACCGTCATCCTGGAATGGGTGTCGCGGGCCCTGGAGGCGGCGGAACAGGCATATTCAATGGTCTATTTCGACTTCGACAACTTCAAGCCGTTCAACGACAAATACGGATTCCGGCTGGGCGATCGCGCCATCTTGCTGTTCGCCGAGTCGCTGTCGCGCGCCACCAACCGCGTCGGCGGCTTTGCCGGCCATATCGGCGGCGATGATTTCTTCGCCGGCTTCCGGACCACCGACACCGAGGCGGTCATGACGATCTGCCGCGATCTGGTGGAGGGATTCGGCCGCGACGTCGAGAGCTTCTACGACGACGAGACCCGCCAGCGCGGCCATATCGCGGGCAAGGACCGCCTGGGCAATCCCGCCACCTTTCCCCTGATGACGGTCAGCGCCGTGGTGGTGCACCTGCCCGCCGGGCGGCGTTCGCGCACCATCGACGAGATCAGCCGGTTGATTTCGTCCATGAAGACGGTGGCGAAGACCTCGCCGGATCACATGGCGTCGGCCACTCCGGCCGACGACGATTCCCCGTCCTGATCACCGCCGCCGCCCGCCGCCGCCTTGAACAGCGGCAAGTCGCGCAGTGCTCTGGCGGCGGCGTCGAAGTTCAGGCCGTCGATGTCGGCCTTCACGCCGGCGAAGGCGGCGGCATCGTCGCCGGCCAACATGGCCGCCACCTCCTGCCCCTTGTCCATGGCGCCAAGGTCGTTGCGCGACAGCAATTCGGCCAGTTGGCGCAGGCCGTCGGCGATCAGGCCGGCATCGGTGGCGGCGGACGCGGGGGCCGGGGATGAAGCCGCCGAGGCGGTTTCCAACTCGCCGAGGCCGTCGACGACGCGGGACAGTTCGGCCAGGAATCCTTCCTTGGCCTGGATCGCCTCGTCCCGCTTTTCCATCTTCAGCGCCATTTCCAGGACCCGGCTGCACTCGTAGAGCGCCTGGGCGCCGATATTCCCCGCCACGCCCTTGACGGTATGGGCCAGCGCGGCGGCTTCGTCCCAGCGTCCGGCCCGCATGGCTTCGTCCATGCGAAGGGCGCCGCCGCCGTAGCGCTGGCGGAAGTCCAGCAGCAGCTTGCGGTACAGGCCGGCATTGCCCATCACCCGCGCCAGTCCGGCCTGGGTGTCGATCCCCGGAAGCGCGGCGGGCAGCGCCTCGGCCAGGGGAGCGGCGGCGGCCGGTTCGGCCGGGGCGGCGTTTCGCCGGGCTGGCGGGCGGTCGCGCAGGCAGGCCGACAGGACCCGCAGCAGGGTTTCCGGTTCGATCGGCTTGGCGACATGGTCGTTCATGCCGGCGGCAAGGCAGCGCTCGCGCTCCTCGGCCAGGGCGTGGGCGGTCATGGCCACGATGGGCAGGCCGGTGAAGCGGTCATCGGCGCGGATGCGGCGGGTGGCCTCGATACCGTCCATCACCGGCATCTGGATGTCCATCAGTACGGCGTCGTAGCCGTCGGGGCCGGCGGCGTCCAGGGCCATCAGCGCTTCCTCGCCGTTATTGGCCACCTCGACTCCGACCTTCCAGTAGCCGAGAATTTCGGCGGCAACCTGCTGGTTGATCTCGTGATCCTCGACCAGCAGGACATGGCGGCCGTTGACCGCATCCAGGTCGGCATCGTCGGGGCCGTGGCCGACGGCCGACGATTCGGCGTAAAGGTCAGGGATGTGACCGCCGGCGGCCAGGGTCATCATGGTGTCGAACAGCAGCGATGGGTTGACCGGCTTGACCAGCAGGCTGTCGATGGCCGAGACGGCCCCGCCTTGCTCCATCACCTCCTCGCGGTCGCTGGCGGTGACCATGATGATGACCGGCGTGACCTGGAGGGAATCGCTGTCCTTGATGCGTTTCGACGCTTCCAGGCCGTCCATCACCGGCATGCGCCAATCCATCAGCACCACCTTGTAGGGAGGTTCGCCGGCGGCGTCGGCCCGCATGATCTCGGCGATGGCGGCCTGACCGTCCTCCGCCTCGCTGACCTGGCATTCCAGGCTGCGCAGCATTTCCCCCAGGACGGCGCGGGTGGTGGCGTTGTCGTCGGCGACCATGACCCTGGCTCCGCGCAGGTCCTGCCAGCGGGGCGGGGCGGCGGCGCTGCCGGCCGGAATGTCGAGAAGGGCGGTGAAGCTGAAGGTGCTGCCCTTGCCGTGCTCGCTGGTCACCCAGATGCGTCCGCCCATCAGTTCGACCAAGCGGCGGCAGATGCTGAGACCCAGGCCGGTGCCGCCGAACTGCCGCGTGGTCGAGGCGTCGGCCTGGCTGAACGGTTCGAACAGGCGGGCCGCCTGTTCCCCGGTCAGGCCGATGCCGGTGTCGCGGACGGAGAACAGCAGCCGGGCCTTGCCGTCGACGATGGCCTCCAGGGCGACCCGGACCACCACCTCGCCCACATGGGTGAACTTGATGGCGTTGGTGCACAGGTTGGTCATCACCTGGGACAGTCGCAGGGGGTCGCCGATCACCCGCTGGGGCAGATCGCCCGAGGTGGCGAAGACGATTTCCAGCCCCTTCTCCTCGGCCCGGCGGGTGATCAGGGCGGCGACGTCATCGAGCACGTCGGTGATCGAGAATTCGATTTCCTCGAATTCCAGGCGCCCGGCCTCGATCTTGGAAAAGTCGAGGATGTCGTTGATGATGCCCAGCAGGGTCTGCGAGGCATTCTGGATCTTGACGAGATAGTCGCGCTGGCGGGCGTCGAGCCCGGTGCGCAGGACCAGCCCGGACAGGCCGATGATGGCGTTCATCGGCGTGCGGATTTCGTGGCTCATGTTGGCGAGGAAGGCGCTTTTGGCCTGATTGGCCCGGTCCGCCTCGTCGCGCGCCAGGGACAGCGCCTCCTCGCGCTGGCGGATGGCCTCGACGAAATAGCCCAGGCTGTGGGCCATGTCGGTGATTTCGTCCCGGCCCTCGGCGGGAATCGGTACGGCGATGCCGCGGGCGTGGCTGCCCATGGCCTCTTGCAGCCGCAGCAGGCGGCGGACGACGCGGCGGTTGACGTAGAGCACCACCAGCAGGCCGACGAGGATGGCCGCGCCCATCACCGCGTAGAGCAGGGCGGTGTCGCGGGCGATGAAGCGGGAGAACGATTCCCGGTCGGCGCTTGTCTCGCGCTCCAACTCGGCGAACAGATTGGCGGCCGACAGCGAAAAGCGCGACATCAGGTTGTCGTTGCGCCGCAGCAACCCCTTGACCCTGCCGTCCACCCCCAGCCAGCGGCGGCGGAGGTCGAAGATGCTGCCCTCGCCCTCGGCCATGCGGCGCAGGTCGGCGGCCGCCTGCCTGATCCGGGGAGGCAAGGCGGTTCCGGCGGCCGATTCCAGCACCTTGACCGCTTCCTGCTCGACGAGGTCCAGTTCGTGCTCGCGGGTGATGCTCAGCGCCCGGCTCATCAGGGTGATGCCGCGCTCCAGCGCCCACGGGACGCCGTCGCCGGTTTCGCCGCCCATCCGGCCGATGGTCTGGGAAAACACGTCGAGCCGGCGGGTGGCCCCGGCCATGGCCTCTTCAATCTCGATGCGCTGGCCGACCACCGTCACCAGCTGATCCAGATTGGCCGACATGGCGTCTCGATGCTGGGCCAGTTCCCGGCGCGCGGTCTCGCTGACATCTTGTTCGTCCAGATCGTCGAAGGCGCGCCCCAGCACCGCCAACTGGTCGTTGATGACCTCGCGCTTGCGGCGGAGTTCGAACTGGCCGGCGGCGGTGGACAGGCTGAGGCCGCTTTCCGACAGGGCCTCGCTGCGCTGGACCAGACGGGCGACGACGACCAGCCGGCCCATCTGGGTATCGGCGATGTGGCTGAACCCCTGTTCGAAGCGCTGGGCGCCGACCAGGGCCACCAGGGCGGCGGCGACCGTCATGGCGACGACCGTCAGCAGTCCCAGGGTCAGGCGAGAGGCGAAACCGAACCGCATGGTGATTGTTCCCCCCGGACGGCGTCAGCGGAACGGCGGCGACCACAGGACGCCGCCATTGCCGGACAGGGCGTTCTGGCCGCGCTCGATTCCCAGGACCTTGGTCAGGTTGCGGGCGTAAATCTCGCCGTAATTGCCCACCTGTTCGATGACGCGCACCGCCCAGTCCTTCTCCAGGCCCAGTCGCGCCCCCGTGTCGCCCTCCAGCCCCAGCAACCGGCGGACCTCGGGATCGGAGCTGTTGAGGTGGCCGCGCACGTTGACCGAGGTGATCCCCAGTTCCTCGGCGGCGATGGTGGCGAGCACGGTCCAGCGGACCACGTCCTCCCACTGGCGGTCATCCTTCAGGACCACCGGCGACAGCGGCTCGCGGGTGACGCGCTCGGGCAGGAAGACGTATTCGGCCGGGTTGGGGGCCAGTTGCTGGCGCAGCGAGGCCAGGATGATTCCGTCGGTGCTGACCGCCTCGCACTGGCGGTCGAAGAAGGCGGCGAACGATCCCTGGATCGAGGAATATTCCTGGATCTTGAGCCCGAGATTCCTTGCCTTGTCGACCCGCTTCAACCCTCCCACCGAGGTGGCGTGGTTGACCACGCACACCCGGCGGCCCTTCAACTGGTCCAGGCCGCCGATGCCGCTGTTGCGCTGCACCAGGAAGCCCTGGCCGTCCATCAGGACGGTGGCGGGAAAGGCCAGCCCGCCCAGGTCGCGCTCCAGGGTCCAGGTCGACGCCTCGGACAGGAGGTCCACCGCCTTCTGGCGCAGGGCGTCGAAACGGTCGACGCTTGAAACCGAGATGAAATCGACCGCGCGGGCGTTGCCCAGGGTGGCGGCGGCGAAGGCGCGGCAGAAATCGGTGTAGAATCCGGCCCATTGGCCGTTCTCGTTCATGGCGGTCAACGCCGGGCCGTATTCATTGACGCCGCAACGGACCACCCCCCGCGCCTTGATCTCGTCCAGGGTTCCGGCGGCGGCCCGGTCCGGGGCGGCGGTCAGCCCCAGGATCAAGCCGACGACGGCAAGCGCCCATATCCACCGATTTCCCCTCAGCATTCGTCCGGCTCCTCTGTTCCGCATTGGATTTCGACACGGTCGCGGCCATTTCCCGGCAGACCTCGGAACCGGACATGGCGAAGAACGGAGACTCCAGGTCCGACAGCGGTTCCGCCAGCGTCCGGATATCGCTGGCCGAGCCGTCAACGATCAGCATGCCGGTTCGCCGCGTCATCCCCGCCTTGGCCGCATGTTCGAAAACATCTGTTCCGCAGGATAGCCCTCAACGATATAAAGCCAAATGACTTCTTCCTCGTTCCAGGAATATTCCGGCATGGGCGATGCGTTCGATTGGCCGGGGGGGGATTGTCCGGAGTCGTCCGGAATGCCGGCCGACAACGACCTGCCGGCGGGTGGGGGAGGGCGACAATGACTGATCCGATTCAAATGCTGATCGTCGACGACGAACCGGCCAATATCCAGATCCTGCATGCGGCCGTCGGCGGCCTGGGTCCGGTTCGCTTCGCCCGTTCGGGAGAGCAGGCGCTGAAACTGGCCCGGGATGCCCCGCCGGATGTCGTCCTGCTGGACGTGGTGATGCCGGAACAGGACGGATTCCAGGTCACCCGGGCGCTGCGGAGCGATCCGCTGACCGCCAAGGTGATGGTGATGCTGGTTTCGGCCACCTGCGGCGACGCCGACGTCGACCGCGGCCTGGAATGCGGCGCAGACGATTTTCTTGCCAAGCCGGCTCCGCCGGCCCTGGTGCGGCAGCGTGTCCGGCTGCTGGCGGAACTGGCGTGGCGGCGGCGGGAATAGGGCGGCTTCATGGAAACGGCGAGGGACAACGACAAGGCGCTGATCCTGGTGGTGGACGACGATCCCGCCAACATCCTGATTCTGTCCGGGACGCTGCGGCCCGAACACGACGTGACCTTCGCCACCGACGCCGCCAAGGCCCTCGACCTTGCCGCGGCGTCCCTGCCGCACCTTATCCTGCTCGATGTCATGATGCCCGGCATGGACGGCTACGAAGTGTGCCGGCGCCTGAAGGCGGACCCGCTGACCGCGGATATTCCCGTCATCTTCATCACCAGCCTGGAGGACAAGGAATCCGAGGTTCGCGGCCTGGAATGCGGGGCGGTGGACTACATCCCAAAGCCGTTCAATCCGCCGGTGGTGCGGGTGCGGGTCCGCAATCATCTGGAGGTGGTGCGTGCCCGCACCCGCCTGCGCCGCATCAACCAGGACCTGGAGGAAGCCAGCCGCATGGTGGCTTCCGGCATCCGCTACGCCAGCCGCATCCAGGGCGCGCTGTTGCCGGACATGGAGCGGGTGCGCGCCCACATGGCCGAGGTCGTGGCGCTATGGCGGCCGTTCGACGTGGTCGGCGGCGATTTCTATTGGGCGGACAGCGATGGCCGGACCAGCGTTTTCGCCTTGATCGACTGCACCGGGCACGGCGTTCCCGGCGCCTTCATGGCGGTGGTGGCCGCCGCCAGCCTGTCGCAGGTGCTGCGCGACCATCGCCATGCCGGACCGGCGGCGATCCTGGCGGAACTCAACCGCGCCTTTCGCGACCTCTTGCGGCAGGAACCCCGTTCGCAGGCGTGCGACGACGGCTTCGACGCCGCCGTCTGCGTCGTCGACACGGCGGCGGGGACGCTGAGCTTCGCCGGCGCCAACATGCATGTCCTGGTCGGCGGCGACGGCGGGGTGGAGTTGGTGCGCGGCGACCGCATCGGATTGGGATACGGCGATTCGCCGGTCCAGGTCGGCCTGTCGACCCGAACCATTCCGCTGCGGCCGGGTGGGGCGTTCTATCTCTATACCGACGGCGTCACCGACAACATGGGCGGCGACGGCGTCCGGCGGCAGCTGTTCGGCTGGCGGCGGCTGGCGGCGGAGCTGGAACGGAGTCGCGCCCTTTCCCTGCCGGAGCAGATCCGGTGTCTGGAAGACCGCCTGGAGCAATGGCGGGGCGACGAACCGCAACGCGACGACATGACCTTGCTGGCGTTCCGACCCCTTTCCCGCCCGTCTCCGCCGGGAGGGACGCCGTAGCCGCCAAGACGCCGGAATCAATCGGTCTTGTAGTTCGGCGCTTCCTTGGTGATGGCCACGTCGTGGACATGGCTTTCGCGCAGGCCGGCCGAGGTGATGCGGCGGAAGGTGCAGCGGCTCTGCATTTCCTCGATGGTGGCGTTGCCGGTATAGCCCATGCCGGCGCGCAGGCCGCCGATCAGCTGGTGGATGACGGTGCTGACCGGCCCCTTGTAGGGAACCCGGCCCTCGACGCCTTCCGGCACCAGCTTCAGCTTGTCGTTGACCTCGGACTGGAAGTAGCGGTCGGCCGAGCCGCGCGCCATGGCGCCGATGGAGCCCATGCCGCGATAGGACTTGTACGAACGGCCCTGGAACAGGAACACCTCGCCGGGGCTTTCCTCGGTGCCGGCGAACAGCGACCCGATCATCACGCAATCGGCGCCGGCGGCGATGGCCTTGGACAGGTCGCCGGAATACTTGATGCCGCCGTCGGCGATGACCATGACGCCATGCTTGTGGGCCACCTCGGCCACTTCCATGATGGCGGAAAGCTGCGGCACCCCGACGCCGGCCACCATGCGGGTGGTGCAGATGGTGCCGGGACCGATGCCGACCTTGACCGCGTCGGCGCCAGCGCCGATCAGCGCCTTGGCGGCTTCGGGGGTGGCGATGTTGCCGCCCACCACCTGGACGGCGGGCGAGGCCGTCTTGATCTCGGCGATGGCGTCGACGACGCCGCGGGAATGGCCGTGGGCGGTGTCGACGACGATGACGTCGACCTCGGCCTCGATCAGCGCCATGGCCCGGGCGAAGCCGTCGGGGCCGACTCCGGTGGCGGCGGCGACGCGCAGGCGGCCCTTCTCGTCCTTGGCGGCGGTGGGGTGGGCCTGGGCCTTCTCGATATCCTTCACCGTCACCAGGCCGATGCAGCGGTATTCCGAATCAACCACCAGCAATTTCTCGATGCGGTGCTGGTGCAAAAGCCGCTTGGCCTCGTCCTTGCTGACGCCTTCGCGCACGGTGACCAACTGATCCTTGGTCATCAGCTGGTAGACCGGCTGGCTGGCGTCGGAGGCGAAACGGACGTCGCGGTTGGTCAGGATGCCCACCAGCTTGCCCGAACCGCGCTCGACCACCGGAATGCCGGAAATCTTGTAATCGGCCATCAGGGCCAGGGCGTCGGCCAGCGGCTGGTCGGGGTGGATGGTCAGCGGATTGACCACCATGCCGGATTCGAATTTCTTGACCTTGCGGACCTCGGCGGCCTGGGCGGCGATGTCCAGATTCTTGTGGATCACGCCGATGCCGCCATGCTGGGCCAGGGCGATGGCCAAGCGGCTTTCGGTTACGGTGTCCATGGCGGCCGACAGCAGCGGGATGCCGAGTTCGATCGACCGGGTGAGGCGGGTGCGGGTGCTCGCCTGGGCGGGCAGGACGCTCGATTCCGCCGGAACCAGCAGAACGTCGTCGAACGTGAGGGCTTCCTTGATGACCATGCCACCTCCAACGGGGAACGGGGTGTGGCGCGACATCATACACATCCCGGCGCGGCTCTCAAGGGTGGGGTTGATCGCCATGCTTTCCGTGCCCGGGCTACCCCTCTGGATGGAAATGGTCGAAGATTTTCCGCGCCATGGCGCGGCTGATGCCGTCCACGGTTTCCAGATCGGCGATTCCGGCGTCGGCGACGGCGCGGGCCGAGCCGAAATGATGCAGCAGCGCCTTCTTTCTTCGGGCGCCGATGCCGGGAACCTCGTCCAGCAGGGATTGGGTCAGCCCCTTGGAGCGTTTGGCCCGGTGGGTTCCGATGGCGAAGCGGTGGGCCTCGTCGCGCAATCGCTGGAGAAAATAGAGCACCGGATCGCGGGGCGGCAGCGACAGGGGCGGCCGCCCCGGCAGGAAGAAACGCTCGCGGCCGGCATCGCGATCCGGCCCCTTGGCGATCCCCACCAGCATGACGTCGTCGATGCCGAGATCGGCCAGGACCGCCAGGGCGGCGTTGAGCTGGCCCTGGCCGCCGTCGACCAGCGCCAGGTCGGGCCATAGGCCCCGGTCCTGGTCGGGGTCTTCCTTCTGGGCGCGCTTGAAGCGCCGGGTCAGCACCTCGCGCATCATGGCGAAATCGTCGCCGGGGGCGATATCGCCGGACTTGATGGTGAACTTGCGGTAGGCCGACTTCATCAGGCCGTCCGGTCCGGCGACGATCATGGCGCCCACCGCGTCCGATCCCTGGATATGGCTGTTGTCGTAGACCTCGATCCGCTCGGGCGGCGCGTCCAGGCCGAAGGCGGCCGCCACCCCCTCCAGCAGCCTGCGCTGGGCGCCGCTTTCCGCCATGCGGCGGCCCAGGGCCTCGCGGGCGTTGTCGGCGGCATGCTCCACCAGCCCGGCGCGGTCGCCGCGCTTCGGCGTCAGGATCGTCACCTTGCGGCCGGCCTTTTCGGAAAGGGCGCGGGCGATGATGGCGGCTTCCGCCGGTTCGACGTTGACCAGGATTTCGGCGGGGGGGCGCTTGTCGGCGTAGAACTGCCCCAGGAAGGCGGCCATGACCTCGGCCGGTTCCACATCCTGGGCGTGAACCGGAAAATAGGCCCGGTTGCCGTAATTGACGCCGGCGCGGAAGAAGAACACCTGGACGCAGACGCCGCCGCCGGCCTGATGCAACGCCACCACGTCGGCCTCCTCCAGGTCGGCCGCGCTGATGTCCTGATGGGCCTGGATGCGGGCCAGCGCCCGGATGCGGTCGCGCAATACCGCCGCCTGCTCGTATTCCATGGCTTCGCTGGCGGCTTCCATGGCGGCGGCCAGGTCGCGCTGGATGCGCTGGCTGCGCCCCGACAGGAACGATCGCGCCCCCTCGACCAGGGCCAGATACTCGGCATGGCCGATCCGGTCGACGCAGGGCGCCGAACAGCGCTTGATCTGGAACAGCAGGCAGGGGCGGGTGCGGGCGGCGAACACCGAATCCGAGCAGGACCGCAGCAGAAAGACCCGTTGCAGCGCCGCCAGGGTCTGGTTGACCGCCCCGGCCGAGGCGAAGGGGCCGAAATACTCGCCCTTGCGGGTGCGGGCGCCCCTGTGCTTGAGTACTTGCGGCCAGTCATGGTCGGCGGTGACCAGGATGTGGGGAAAGCTCTTGTCGTCCTTCAGCAAGATGTTGTAGCGCGGCCCCAGCGTCTTGATCAGGTCGGCTTCCAGCAGCAGCGCCTCGACCTCGGTGCGGGTGGTGACCACCTCCATGGATCGGGTCTCGGCGATCATGCGCTGGATGCGAAGCGGCATGCGGTCGGGACGGGTGTAGGCGACCACCCGCTTCTTCAGGTTCTTGGCCTTGCCCACGTAAAGCACGTCGCCGCCGCTGCTCAGCATGCGATAGACGCCGGGGGTTCCGGGCAGGGTGGCCAGCATGGCCTCGATGGCGGCCAGGCCGGCGGAGAGGGGGGATGGGTTTTCCCGCTCCGGTAGTTGTTCCGTATTCTCGGGCATGGCGGCGATATCGGGGGGTGGCGGGGACGACGGGCGACCTAGTTATATTATCGTTCGGTGAATAGGAATTCCTCTTGCGTCGCGGGATATCCACGATTCCTGTGGATAAGTCTGTTGGCAAGATTGGGGGAGTCGGGGTTTCCCCAAGGCTCTCCGTGGATTTGAGCGGATTGCCCATATTTTGAGCATCAATGTAATATCATTGAATATCAGTGCATTAGCTTATGTCAAGTGTAAACGATTGGTAACCGCGGCCAATTTTGTCTGGACAAGCGGACATCTTGAAGTGTAGCTCGCCTGCCTCGGCGGCCTGTGTAAAACTTGCGTATGCGGTGAATTTCCGGGGCCATCCCAGGCGCAGCAAAGGCCGTTGCGGAATCGTTTCGAAAGCGTCCGGCCGATTGTCGCCATCGGCGGGACCTACTCGTCCGGGGGACGATCTCCGGTTGCCCAGCAAAGATGCTGTCCGCCGTCCAGGGCGATCATCTGGCCGGTCAGCGAGGGCGTCGCCAGCAGGAACCGGATGGTCCGGCAGATCTCGTCGGGCGAGGTGCCTCGGGTCAATGGCAGGCTGGCCGCCTGGGCGGCGAACTGCCCTTCGCTCTGACGGGCGCTGGGCAGGGCCGGACCCGGGCCGATGGCGACGACGCGGATGCGCGGCGCCAGCGCCAGCGCCAGGGTCTGGGTCAGGGTCCACAGCCCCGCCTTGGATAGGGTGTAGGTGGTGAAATGGGGGGTCAGGTTCCACACCCGCTGGTCCAGCAGGTTGATCGCCACCCCCTCGGCGGCTTCGGGCAACTGGCGGGCGAAGGCCTGGATCAGGACGAAGGGGGCGCGAAGATTGACCTCCATGTGCAGGTCCCACGACGCCCGGGTGGCGCCCAGCGCGTCGTCCCGCTCGAAGGTCGAGGCGTTGTTGACCAGCACCCCCAGCGGCCCCAGGGCCATGGTGGCGGCGGGAACCAGGGCGGCGACCTCGTCCTCGCGGGTAAGGTCGGCCCGCAACGCCACCGCCCGGCCGCCCCGGGCGGTGATCTCGTCCACCACCTGGCGGGCGGCGTTGGCCGAGCGGGAGTAATGAATCGCGACGGGGTAGCCGGCCTCGGCCAGGTCGAGCGCCACGGCGCGGCCGATGCGCCGGGCGGCGCCGGTGACCAGGGCGGCCAGCGGCATCAGGACTCGACAGGGGTGGGGGGGGCGGAAACCCGGCGACGCGGCTGAATGATGCGAACCACCGGCTTTGGCGTCACCGGACGGGGCGGCGGCACCTTTTCCAGGGCGTTCAGCACCTCGCCGGCATGGGCCGGGCGCCGGGCCGGATCGGGATCGGTGCAGGCGCGGACCAGGTCGATCAGGATGGGCGGCGCCTCACCGCTCAATTCCGCCGCGCCGGCGGCAAGATCGGGCAGCGTCCCGGTCAGGACGCGGTAGGCCAGCACCCCCAGCGAGAACACGTCGGCGCGGGGGGTGACGGCGGTGGCGTTGTCGCGTTGTTCGGGCGCGGTGTATTCGATGCCGCCCATCCAGTGGTCGGGCATGGGCAGGTTGCGTTCCGGCAGCTTGACCATGCTGAAGTCGCACAGCTTCAGCGCCCCGTTCTGGGGGGCGGACAGCAGGATGTTGGATGGCTTGATGAAGCGGTGAACCAGGTTGCGCCGGTGCAGTGCCAGAGTCGCCGAGCTGATCTGCTTCAGCGCCACCATGGCGCGGGGCGCCGGCATGCGGCGCGGCCGGTCGCGTTCGTCGGCGGCGGCGGGGTCGTCCTTGCCGATCTCGAACGGCAGATGGGCGGCCATGTAGGGCATGACGAAATAGGGGCGGCCGTCGCCCAGTTGCTCCATCACCTTGATGCCGACGATGTAGGGATGGTCGAAGCCGGCCAGGGTGCGGGCCTCGGTGACGAAGCGGGTCAGTTGCTGCGCCGGGCTGAGGGCGCCGTCGTCGCCGGGTTTGGGGTCGAACAGCTTGATGGCGACCGGCACCTGCAAGTCGGGGTCGTGGCAGAGAAATATCCGGGCATAGCCCGATGTCAGGACCGCCTTGTGAACGACGTATTTTCCGATGCGTTCCATGAGTTCCCGCCCCGCCTCGATTCTGGAGTCAGTCTAGTGTCCCGATTCGGAAGTTCGCAACTTGATTTGTGGTCCAGGGCGTTGGGGTTCCCATTATCGCCGGATGAACAATCACAGACTTGCCAGTCCAGGGCAAGTTCCGGCTGGCGGCACGCATGCCGTTTATGGCGTAGGGGGGCATCACGCCGTACCGGGGCACGACGAGAAACGCCCTTCCGGAGACGGCCGGAAGGGCGTTCGGGACGAAACGAGGGGGTGCCGGTCAGTCGACGGCCTGAACCGCCATCACTTCGGGAACGTAGTATTTCAGCATGTTCTCGATGCCGTGCTTCAGCGTGGCGCTGGAACTGGGGCAGCCGGAACAGGCGCCCTGGAGGTGGAGGTAGACGATGCCGTCCTCGAAGGCGCGGAAGATGATGTCGCCGCCGTCCTGGGCGACGGCGGGGCGGACGCGGGTGTCCAGCAATTCCTTGATCTGCATGACGATGCCGTCGTCGTCGACGCCGCTGGCGGCATCCTCGGCGCCCTCGTTGATCACGGGCTGGCCCGACGAGAAATGTTCCATGATGGCGGCCAGGATCTGGGGCTTGACCACCTGCCAGTCGGCGGAATCGGCCTTGGCGACGGTGATGAAGTCGGTTCCCAGGAACACGCTGGACACGCCGTCGACCGCAAACAGCCGGGTGGCCAGGGGCGACCGGTCGGCGCGGGAGGAATCGGCGAAATCGGCGGTGCCCTGTCCCATGACCACGGTTCCCGGCAGGAACTTGAGGGTGGCGGGGTTGGGCGTGGGTTCGGTCTGGATGAACATGGTGGTCCTTATGCTCGGCGCTGAACTGCCTTGATTAAATGGCGTTCCCCCCCCCGCGAGTCAAGGAGGAGGGACGAGCACGCCGCACAATGGGGCGGACCTGACATCTCAGGTGATCTGGTCGATCTGCTCGTCGGTCAGGTTGCCCGGCACGATGGTGACGGGAATGCGGAGCTTGCCCATGTACTTGCCGGTCAGCGCGGTGACCAGCGGCCCCGGTCCCTTCGAACCGGGATCGGCGGCCAGCACCAGCACCGAGATCGACGGTTCCTCGGCGATCACCGCCAGCAACTCCTCGCGGGGTTCGCCTTCGCGCACATGCAGGACCGGCAGGTGGCCGGACACCGCGTTGACGTCGCCGGCCAGGCGGTTCAGCAGGGTCTCGGCCTCCTGACGCGCCTCTTCGCGCATCAGGTTGCCGATGGAGGCGAAGTGCTGGTACTCGGCCGGCTCGATGACGCGCAGCAGCGCCACCTGACCGTCGGAGGCCCTGGCCCTGCGGCAGGCGAAACGCAACGCGGCCCGTAATTCCGGGGAATTGTCGACCACGACCAGGAAGACGCGGCTGGACGGCATGGAAAACCTCCTCAGGCCTTCTTGAACGCGACGGCGGCCAGCCAACCGGCGGCCGCGGCCAACAGGATGGCGATGATACCGTAAGCTGCGGCCTGCTGGTGGGCGAAATCGTATAAGTCGGCGCCGACGCCGATCTTGCTGACCACCAGCGGCGTGGTCTGGGCGCTGACCACCTGGCCGTCCACCAGCAGGTAGACCTCGACCATGTAGGTCCCCACCGGCACGTTGGCGGGAAAATGGACGTCGGTGCGGAACAGGCGCTGGCTCAGCATGCCGATCCTGAGGGTCTCGGTCCCGTACAGGCCGCGCTTCTGGTTGAGGCGGAACAACGCCTTGCGGTATTCGGCCAGGTCGGCGTCGGCATCCTTGACCCGGATGTCGAGCTTCAGATGGTCGAGGCCGATCTGGTGGCGGTCCAGCACCGATTTCGGCGCCACCTGATCCAGCGGCCGGGTCGAGGCCACCCGGTAGAACGACGGGGCCGAATCCACCTTGGCGATGCCGGAATTGATCCAGATGCCGCCGGTCCGCGCCTTGCGCCGCAGAACCTCGGCCCGGTTGGGACCGCGCACCACCACCACCACGTCGCCGGCATTGACGCCGCCGGTCTCCTCGATGGCGCCGAACAGCAGGACGTCGGTGCCGGCGAAACCGGTGGTGATGGCCACCAGATGCTTGGATAGGTCGGCCACCAGCGGCTCGGCGGCGCGGGAAGGTGCCGCCGCCGGCAGGACGGCCAGCAGGACGAGGAGCAGGGCAAGGGCGAAGCGGCGACGCATCAGTGCTTCCCTCCCGCGCCGATGGCGAACAGCTCGTTCGGGACCATGACCATGTCGAACAGCAGCTTGGCGCAGACGCCGAGCACCATCAGCGCCAGCAGCGAACGCAGCTGCTCGCCCTTCAGCTTGACCCCGAAGCGGGCGCCGATCTGGGCGCCGATCACGCCCCCGGCCAGCAGCAGCAGCGCCAGCACCACGTCGACGGTGTGGTTCATGGTCGATTGCAGGAAGGTGGCGTTGGCGGTCACGAAGATGATCTGGAACAGCGAGGTTCCCACCACCACGGCGGTCGGCATGCCCAGCAGGTAGATCATGGCCGGCACCATGACGAAGCCGCCGCCGACGCCCATGATGGCGGCCAGGATGCCGACGAACAGGCCGATCAGGGCGGGCAGCAAGGCGCTGATATAGAGCTTGGAGCGACGGAACCGCATCTTGAACGGCAGGCCGTGCAGCCAGGAATGTTGGTGCAGCTTGCGCCGGGGGGCGGTGGTGCCGCCGGCGGCGTGCTTGCGGCTGCTGCGCAGCGCTTGGAGGCTTTCCACCAGCATCAGCGCGCCGATGATGCCGAGAAACACGATGTAGCAGAGCGAGATCACCAGGTCGATCTGGCCCAGATTGCGCAGTATGCGGAACAGATAGACGCCCAGGGTCGAGCCGACGAAGCCGCCTGCCGTCAGGATCAGCCCCATCTTGATGTCGACGTTGCCGCGCCGCCAATGGGCCAGTACGCCCGATACCGACGAGGCGACGATCTGGTTGGCCTCGGTTCCCACCGCCACGGTGGGGGGAATGCCCAGGAATATCAGCAGCGGCGTCATCAGAAAGCCGCCGCCGACGCCGAACAGGCCGGACATGAAGCCGACGCCGCCGCCCAATCCCAGGATCAGAAAGACGTTGACCGACATCTCGGCGATGGGAAGGTAAATCTGCATGCCTTCCGTTCTCCCCTGGTTCCCGGCATTCTGACCGTGCGCCGGTGAACACTCCCGGTTTTCGCTCCAACCGGGACGGAAGGCAATAGCAATCTTATGGTTTTCTAATATTTAAGGCCGCCAGCACCTCGGCGCCCTGCATCCTCGCCTTGAGCGCCATGTAGCCCTGGGCGGTCAACGGGCTGGGAATCAGGCTGGAATCGGGGGCGCCGGCCCAGACGACGCGGGGGCGCAGGCTGGCGGCGACGGCCAGATGCCCGACCATGCGGGTCCAGGATTCCGTCAGGCGGCGTTCGGCCAGGACCGCCTCGAAATCGCGGCCCAGTTCACGCGCCACGATGGATTGGGCGTAAAGCCGGCCCTTGTTGCCGTAAAACACCGTTCCCGCGGCGAAATCGGGCAGCATCGCCGGCCCGGCCGCCGCCAGGTGGTGGTCGATGGCGGCGGTGGCGTCGTCGATGTCGCGCAGCATGGTTTCCAGCACCGCCGCCAGCGTTTCGGCGCGCAGGTCGATGGTGGCGCCGCCGGAGACCAGGCGGTCGCTGTAGCGATCCAGCGACCGCTGGGCGTTGCGGTACTGCTTTTCCGCCGAGGCGGTCGGCAGCCACGAGGTTCGGGTGTCGAACTTCCACACCGTGCCGGGATATTTCAGCAGGCCGGCGGCGTTGTGCAGGTCGACATCGGGGCCGTTGGGGCCGAATCCCAATCCCCTCTCGCCGGCCATGGCGGCGGTGACGCGGGCCAGGGTTCCCACCAGTCCCAGTTGGAAGGCCGGCATGTCGCGCAGCCAGCCGCCGGGCAGGAAAAAGGGGTCGTTGGCCCGCCAGCGGCTGACGTCCAGTTCGCGGCCGATCAGGGCGGCGGAGACCGCCACCGCCCGTGACCGGCCGGCGGCCACCTGGGCGGGGGCGAAATCAGGGGTGTCGTCGATGCGGCTGATCACCGTCATGGCGACCGGAAAGCCCAGTGCCACCGCCACCGCGGCCGCCCACAGCACGGCGCGCCGCGACGGGTGGCGCAGCATTCCCATCGCCACCTTGAACAGGCCGACGACGGCGATACGGGCGGTGGTGGCAAGCCGTCCGATCACGGCTTCAGGAACCCGACGATGTCGTAGACCTCGGCGATGATGGGGCGGGCGATGGCATCGGCCCGTTCGGCGCCCGAGCGCAGTACGGAATCGATATGGGCGGGGTCGTCCATCAGCCGCTTCATCTCGGCGTTGATCGGCCCCAGCACCGACACCGCCAGATCGACCAGATCCTTCTTGAACTCCGAGAACTGCCGGCCGGCGAAGCGGGCGGCCACGTCCGCCTTCTCCATGTCCGACAGGGCGGCGTAGATGCCCAGCAGGTTGGAGGCCTCGGGGCGGCCCTCCAGCCCGTCCAGGGTGGCGGGCAGCGGCTCCAGGTCGGTCTTGGCCTTGCGGATCTTCAGCGCGATGGTGTCGGCATCGTCGGTCATGTTGATGCGCGAATAGTCGGATTCGTCGGACTTGCTCATTTTCTTGGTGCCGTCGCGCAGGCTCATGATGCGGGCGGCGGCGCCGAAGATCAGCGGCTCGGGCTGCGGGAAGAACTCGACCCCGAAATCGTTGTTGAACTTCTGGGCGGTGTCGCGGGCCAGTTCCAGATGCTGCTTCTGGTCCTCGCCCACCGGCACATGGGTGGCGCGGTAGGCCAGGATGTCGGCGCTCATCAGGTTGGGATAGGCGAACAGGCCGACCGAGGCGTTCTCCTTGTGCTTGCCCGCCTTGTCCTTGAACTGGGTCATGCGGTTCAGCCAGCCCATGCGGGCGACGCAATTGAAGATCCAGGCCAACTGGGCATGGGCCGGCACCGTCGACTGGTTGAAGACGATGTGCTTCGAGGCGTCGACGCCGGCGGCGAGCATGCCGGCGGTCACTTCGCGGGTGTTGCGGGTCAGCTCCTTGGGGTCCTGCCACAAAGTGATGGCGTGCATGTCGACGATGCAGAAGATGCACTCGAACTCGGATTGCAGGCGGACCCAGTTGCGGATGGCGCCCAGGTAATTGCCGAGATGGAGGTTTCCGGTCGGCTGGACGCCGGAAAAGATGCGCTTCATGGCTGACGGTCGCTCCGCGGGGAATCAGGGGGCTCAGGTATACCCTGCCGCAGACCGGCGTCAAGAATCACATGCGGCTACAGCCGCCACAGCCCCATGCCGTCGGGAATGTCCATGCCGCGCCACATTCCCTTGACGTCGGCCACCAGGCCGCCGGGGCGCAGCAGGGTCTCGAAGGTCTCGCGGGAGAAGGCGAGATAGGGGGAATGCGGCACCGCCCCGACCACGCAATCATAGCCGGCGGCGGCGTCCAGACTGGGCATCAGCGTTTCGGAATATTCGTGGGCCGCCTCGGCCGGGTCGGCGAGGGGATCGTGCACCGAGACGTGGTGTCCCTCGGCCCTGAGGCCGGAGATGACGTCGACCACCTTGCTGTTGCGCAGGTCGGGCACGTTCTCCTTGAAGGTGAGCCCCAGCACCAGCACCCGCGACCCGGCGGGCAGGCGGGCGGAAATCTGCCGGGCGATCCAGCCTCCCATGCCGTCGTTGATCCGCCGCCCGGCCAGGATGATCTCGGGGTTGAGGCCGTTGTCCTGGGCGCAGCGGGCCAGGTAGAACGGATCGACGCCGATGCAGTGACCGCCCACCAGTCCCGGCTTGAAGTTGAGGAAATTCCACTTGGTGGCCGAGGCCTCCAGCACGTCGTAGATGGAGATTCCCAGCTTCTGGAAGATGATGGTGATCTCGTTGATGAAGGCGATGTTGATGTCGCGCTGGGCGTTCTCGATCACCTTGGCGGCCTCGGCTACCTTGATGGAGGCGGCCGGAAACACGCCGCCCGACGTCACGCGCCCATAGACGCGAGCCAGCAGGGCGGTGACCTCGGGGGTCTGTCCGGCGATGACCTTGGCGATGCGCTCGACGGTGTGTTCGCGGTCGCCGGGATTGATGCGTTCCGGCGAATAGCCCAGGAAGAAGTCGCGGCCGCAGACGAGGCCGGACAGCCGTTCCAGCTCGGGGCCGCAGATATCCTCGGTGACGCCGGGATAGACGGTGCTTTCGAACACCACCACCGCGCCCGGCTTCATGGCCCGGGCGACGGTGGCGCAGGCGCCCAGCACCGGCCGCAGGTCGGGCTCGTTGGCCGCGTCCACCGGGGTCGGCACGGTGACGACGAACAGGCCGGCGCCCTCGATGTCCTCGATCTCGGTGGTCAGGCGTAGCGTGCTGGCGCGCAGGCGGGCGGGCTCGACCTCGTCGGTGCGGTCGAGGCCCTTGTGAAGCTCCTCGATGCGCGGGCGCGAAATGTCGAAGCCGATGGTGGGAAAATGACGGGCCAGGGCCACGGCGAGCGGCAGGCCGACATAGCCCAGGCCGATGACGGCGATGGTGGTGTCCTTCATGGGGCTTTCCGTTCCGGGACCGGTTCGCGGGGAAGGGCAGATGTAGCGCAGCCGGCGCGGCGGGTCCACAGGCTTCGCGCCGCCTCGACCACCCGGCCGGCCTCCAGGTCCAGCATCATGCAATTCTGGCTGCGGTGGTCGAAATCGGGGGCGTGGCAGATGTCTTCGAATGAGCGCGGCCCGCGCACGCTGGCGGCATGGGGGCCGAACGGTCCGTAGAAGACTTCCGACGACGGACCGAACAGGCCCAGGGTCGGAATGCCGGCGGCGGCGGCCATGTGCATCAGGCCGGAATCGTTGCCGAGATAGAAGGCGCTGCGTTCCAGGCAGGCATAGGCGGTGGCGAGGTCGATTCCGCCGGCCAGATCGATGAGCCGGCCGGAGGGAACGGCATCCAGCACCGGCTGGGCCTTGGCACGCTCGTCGGCGGAGGCGAACACGGCGACGCGGGCGCCGGGCAGGATGCCGTCGGGCGCGGTCAGGCGGGCGATGACCTCGGCGAAGCGCCCGCCCGGCCATTGCTTGGCCCCCCAGTTGGCGGTCGGCCCCACCGCCAGCACCGGACCGCCGTCGGGAATCAGGTGCCCGGCCCGCTCGCGCTCGGCCTCGCCCGCCCACAGCCGGGGCGGCATGGCCTCGCCCAGCCCCAGCACCGAGGCGAGGTGGAGCAGCCGGTGCCTGGGTTCCCACGACGAGGTGACGATTCGCCGGCGCAAGGTGGGCAGCAGCCAGCCAATGGCCGAGCCGCGCAGGTCGACCACCATGCTCCAGGGCCGGGTGACGGTTCGCCGCCACAGGTCGATCCAATGGCCGGCGCGCTTGCGCTTGACCATGGGAATCACCGCCTCGACGAATGGCGCCGCCCGGAACAGGCCGGCGGCCGCCTGGCCGCAGGCCACGGTGAAGCGGGCGGAGGGATGGCGCTCGGCCAGATGGCTCAGCACTCCGGTGGACAGGACGGCGTCGCCGATGCGGCTGGCGGTGATGAACAGGATGCGCATGCGGCCATGCTCTTACCTCCGTTCACCGCCCCGGACAAGCAAAGCCGTTCTGGCTTCGTGACAGGCCGTGAAATCCGGGCTATAACGCCCCGTTTTTCCCTGAACCCCTTGTCTTCCCGAACCCGAGGATCGATCCATGCCGTTCATCGCCGACAGGCTTTCCGCCATCAAGCCGTCCCCGACCATCGCGGTGACCCAGAAGGCCGCCGAGCTGAAGGCCGCCGGTCGCGACGTCATCGGCCTGGGAGCCGGCGAGCCCGATTTCGACACGCCCGACAACATCAAGGCCGTCGCCAAGGCCGCCATCGATTCCGGCCAGACCAAGTATGTTGCTCCCGCCGGCACTCCGGAACTGCGCAAGGCCATCGCCGCCAAGTTCAAGCGCGAGAACGGGCTGGACTACACCCCGGATCAGGTCACCGTCGGCGTCGGCGGCAAGGGCGTGATCTTCAACGCCTTCATGGCCACCATCAATCCCGGCGACGAGGTCATCGTTCCCGCCCCCTACTGGGTCAGCTATCCCGACATCGCCATGATGTTCGGAGGCCAGCCGGTGTTCGTGCCCTGCCCGGAGGAAACCGGCTTCAAGCTTCAGGCCGCCGCCCTGGAAAAGGCGATCACGCCCAAGACCAAGTGGCTGGTGCTGAACTCGCCGTCCAATCCCACCGGCGCCGCCTATACCCGCGCCGAGCTGAAGGCGCTGACCGACGTGCTGCTGCGGCACCCGCACGTCTGGATCATGTCCGACGACATGTACGAGCATCTGGTCTACGGCGATTTCGAGTTCACCACCCCGGCCCAGGTCGAGCCCAAGCTGTACGACCGCACCCTGACCATGAACGGCGTGTCGAAGGCCTACGCCATGACCGGCTGGCGCGTCGGCTATGCCGCCGGGCCGCTGCCGCTGATCAAGGCCATCAACATGATCCAGTCGCAGTCGGTGACCCACACCGCCTCGGTCAGTCAGGCGGCGGCGGTCGAGGCGCTGAACGGCACCCAGGATTTCATCCCGAAGAACGCCAAGGTCTTCCAGGGACGCCGCGACCTGGTGGTCCGCATGCTGAACGAATGCCCCGGCATCACCTGCAAGACTCCGGAAGGCGCCTTCTACGTCTATCCGTCCTGCGCCGGTACCATCGGCAAGACCACGCCCGACGGCAAGGTGATCGAGACCGACACCGATTTCGTCGGCGCCCTGCTGGAAGCCGAGGGCGTCGCGGTGGTCCAGGGCGCAGCCTTTGGCCTGGAACCCTATTTCCGCATCTCCTACGCCACCTCCGAGACGGCGCTGACCAAGGCCTGCGAGCGTATCAAGCGCTTCTGCGAAAGCCTGAAATAGCCGCCTTCACGCGAAAGGGGGGGGCGTTCCCGCCAGCCGGGAGCGCCCCCCTTTTTCATTGCGGTTCCAGCGCCAGCAGGGCCGGGACCTGGGCGCGGATCTCATCCAGCACCGTCCGGTCCAGCTTGCCCAGCCAGGCGCCGGGAATGTCCTGGATGCCGTAGGTCGCGCCGGCCAGCATGCCGGCGATGGCGCCGGTGGTGTCGGCGTCGCCGCCCTGGTTGACCACCTCGATCAGGCAGCTCTTGAACGAATCCGTCAGGAAATAGAAGTGCAGCACCGTCTGCATGGTGTCGACCACATAGGCGGTGGACTGGCCGCGAAAGGTCTCGAACCTGAAGCATTTGTGGGCCTCGACCAGGGCGCGGGCCTCGTCGCGGGCCACCTTCATTCCCAGCCCGCTCACCAGCGCCTGCGCCATGCGGCCCAATGCCAGGGTGGCGGCGTCGGACAGGGGGTGGTGATGGGTGATGTGGCATTGCGCCAGGGTCCAGTCCTCCAGCCGCCGGGGAAATCCCAGGGTGGCCAGGGCCACCGGCAGGTTGCGCATGGCGGCGCCGTTGCCGGCGTCGCCGTCGCAATAGGCGCCCTCGACCGTGCCGTTGGTGATGTAGCGACGGATGCCGCGCCGGCAGGTGTTGCCGATATCCACCGGTCCGCTCTTCAGCCAGCCGACGAATTCGTCGCAGACGTCGGCGGCGTCGAAGCCGCCCCGGCGGATGAGGGACCGTCCCAGGCACAGCGCCATCTCGGTGTCGTCGGTGACCTGTCCGGGGGCCAGGTGCAACCAGCCGCCGCCGATCATCTTGCGGTGCAGGCCGTATTTCTCGCGGATTTCGCCCTTGGTCATGAATTCGACGGTGGCCCCCAGGGCGTCGCCGACCGCGAAACCCACATAGGCCCCCAGCGCCCGGTCAAGCAGGGTCGGGGCGCTGGGGGCGGCGGGGCGTTCGATGAACGGGATTTTCATGGGGGCTCCGATCAGTAATAGTCCGCCTGGACGCGATAATCCCCGCCGATCACCAGATACTCGCCCTCGCCCTTGAGGGGATGGACCGGCAGCAAGGTGTTGAAGAAGGCGATCTTCACCGCCGGCACCCTGACGGTCAGGATGGTGTCGCCGAAACAGTCGGCGACGCCGCGATCGCTGGAGAACGACGCCAGGTTGTTGAGGCGCATGACCACGGTCTTGCGGTCCAGGCGCTCGACCACCTGATGCTCGTCGAAGGAATTGATGCCGCGATAAAGCGTGAGATGGCTCTGGCCCGGGGCGGCATGCCGGGCCAGCGCCCACTGGCAGAACTCGTAGACCATGTCGAGCTGGCAGTGGATGGAGTTGTTGTGGAACCGGCTCGACATCTTCTCTTCGACGTAGCCGGCCCATCCGGCGGTCGAGAAACGGGCGATCATCTCCTTGTGGTAGGTGGGAAACAATCCGAACCGGCTTTCGACCCAGCCCTTCAGCACCGCGCCCTCGGGGCCGTTGGAATCGAAGCCCCATCCCTTCAGCAGCCGCAGGAAGCTGGCGCGATAGCGCCGCCGCGATCCCCGGACCGGCTCCTGCTGCTCGGGATCGATGCCGAACATGGCCATCATATAGGCATGGAAGGCCTCGCCGGCGTCGGCCAGCCCTTCGGACTGTTCCAGCATCTCGAACATCTGGGCGTTCATCTCGCGCACGCCGGCGATGTGCAGGTCGCGGGGATGGTCGTTGAACGCCACGCTGCCCAGCAGGGCGGTGGACAGTCCCATCAGATTGGTGCTGTGGCCGAGATTCCGGCTGCGCTCGTCGATCATGGCGTCCTCCTTGCCCGGTCACCCCAAGCAAGAGCCATGCCTGACGGCGGCGCGGCGAAGCCGGCATCGCGCCTGTTGCTCATGCAACATTCTGTCGGCCCGTTGTCGGGTTCCGGACAGAGGCCCGCCAGGGTGCATCCCTCGACATCAATTCTGGCATTCAATTGAAATAATGGTACTTTTCCGAATTGCTGCGACGCGACATGGTTTGGCACGCCGGTTGCGATGGCCTGGATGTGGCGGCGGTTCTGCCCTCGCCGAGAGTTTCCAGAGGCCAACATCCGAAAGGACATTCCCAGGGTTCGACAGATCGCTTTCTACGGCAAGGGCGGCATCGGCAAGTCGACGACCTCCCAGAACACCCTCGCGGCCCTGGTCGAGATGGGGCAAAAGATTCTGATCGTCGGCTGCGATCCCAAGGCCGATTCCACCCGCCTGATCCTCAACACCAAGCTTCAGGACACCGTGCTGCATCTGGCTGCCAAGGCCGGCTCGGTCGAGGACCTGGAACTGGCCGACGTGATGAAGATCGGCTTCAAGGGCATCAAGTGCACCGAATCGGGCGGTCCCGAGCCGGGGGTCGGCTGCGCCGGGCGCGGCGTCATCACCGCCATCAACTTCCTGGAGGAGAATGGCGCCTACGACGACGTGGACTATGTGTCCTACGACGTGCTGGGCGACGTGGTGTGCGGCGGCTTCGCCATGCCGATCCGCGAGAACAAGGCCCAGGAAATCTACATCGTCATGTCGGGCGAGATGATGGCGCTGTTCGCCGCCAACAACATCTCCAAGGGCATTCTGAAATACGCCGGCTCGGGCGGCGTCCGTCTCGGCGGCCTGATCTGCAACGAGCGCCAGACCGACCGCGAGCTGGATCTGGCCGAGGCCCTGGCCAAGCGGCTCAACACCCAGCTGATCCACTTCGTGCCCCGCGCCAACATCGTCCAGCACGCCGAGCTGCGCCGCCAGACGGTGATCGAATACGCCCCCGATTCGGCCCAGGCCGAGGAATACCGCCAACTGGCCAGGAAGATTCACGCCAATGGCGGCAAGGGCACCATTCCGACTCCGATCTCCATGGAGGAGTTGGAGGACATGCTGGTCGAGTTCGGCATCATGAAATCGGACGAGCAGGCCCTGGCGGAACTGGAAGCCAAGGAAAAGACCCTGTGCGGCGTCGCCTGATCCGGGGCTTTCGCCTTCCACGACAAGGAGCACGGCCATGAGCCTCGATTACACCAACGACACCGCCTCCGCCGAGGCGCTGATCAGGGATGTCCTCGACCAGTATCCGGAAAAGGCGGCCAAGAAGCGCGCCCGCCACCTGTCGGTCGCCAAGCCGGCCGAGGAGGAGGGCGCCACCTCCTGCGGCGTCAAGTCCAACATCAAGTCGATCCCCGGCGTGATGACCATTCGCGGCTGCGCCTATGCCGGGTCCAAGGGCGTGGTGTGGGGACCGGTCAAGGACATGGTCCACATCAGCCACGGCCCGGTGGGCTGCGGCCAGTATTCCTGGTCCCAGCGCCGCAACTACTTCAACGGCACCGTCGGCATCGACAGCTTCGTCACCATGCAGGTCACGTCTGATTTCCAGGAACGCGACATCGTGTTCGGCGGCGACAAGAACCTGGACGTGATGATCGACGAACTGGACGAGATGTTTCCGCTGAACAAGGGCATCTCGATCCAGTCGGAATGTCCCATCGGCCTGATCGGCGACGACATCGAGGCGGTGGCCAAGAAGAAGCACAAGGAAACCGGCAAGACCATCGTGCCGGTGCGGTGCGAGGGGTTTCGCGGCGTGTCGCAGTCGCTGGGCCACCACATCGCCAACGACGCCATCCGCGACTGGGTGTTCGAGAAGGGCACGCCCGAATTCGAGACCGGCCCCTATGACGTCAACCTGATCGCCGATTACAACATCGGCGGCGACGCCTGGCCGTCCCGCAAGCTGCTCGAAGAGATGGGCCTGCGCGTCATCGGCATGTGGTCGGGCGACGCCACCCTGGCCGAGATGGCCCGCGCCCCCAAGGCCCGGCTGAACCTGATCCACTGCTACCGGTCCATGAACTATATCTGCCGGCACATGGAAGAGAAGTACGGCATCGGCTGGGTCGAATACAACTTCTTCGGCCCGACCCAGATCGCCGCCTCCTTGCGCAAGATCGCGGCCCAGTTCGACGAGACCATCCAGGCCAACGCCGAAAAGGTCATCGCCAGATACCAGCCGCTGGTCGACGCGGTGACCGCCCGCTACAAGCCCCGGCTCACCGACAAGACGGTGATGCTCTATGTCGGCGGCCTTCGTCCGCGCCACGTCACCAACGCCTACGAGGATCTGGGCATGAAGATCGTCGGCACCGGCTATGAATTCGGCCACAACGACGATTACCAGCGCACCGGCCATTACGTGAAGGAAGGCACGCTGATCTACGACGACGTCACCGGCTACGAGCTTGAGGCGTTCATCGAGAAGATCCGCCCCGATCTGGTCGGCTCCGGCATCAAGGAGAAGTACGCCACCCAGAAGATGGGGGTGCCCTTCCGCCAGATGCATTCCTGGGATTATTCGGGTCCGTATCACGGCTATGACGGCTTCGCCATCTTCGCCCGCGACATGGACATGGCCATCAACAGTCCCGTCTGGAGCAAGTTCAAGGCGCCCTGGAAGGCGGCCTGAGAGTTCCCGTCAGCCGGAATTAACTCCTCCCCGCGCGCCGCCCACCATCCGGGGGCGCGGGGAGGCGACAAGGAGAGTTGTCATGCCTCAGAGCGCCGAAAAGACCAAGGACCACGTCTCGCTGTTCCAGGAGCCGGAATATGTCGGGATGTTCGCGGCCAAGAAGGCGGCCTTCGAGTGCCGCCCCAGCGATGAAGCCGTCGCCGCCCAGGCCGAGTACACCAAGACCTGGGAATACCGCGAGAAGAACTTCGCCCGCACCAAGGCGGTGATCAATCCCGCCAAGGCCTGCCAGCCGCTGGGCGCCGTGTTCGCCGCCGCCGGGTTCGAGGGCACCATGCCCTATGTCCACGGCTCGCAGGGCTGCGTCGCCTATTTCCGCTCGCACCTCGCCCGCCACTTCAAGGAGGCGGTGCCCTGCGTGTCGGATTCCATGACCGAGGACGCGGCGGTGTTCGGCGGCCTGAACAATCTGGTGGAGGGGCTCCAGAACACCTATACCCTCTACAAGCCCAAGATGATCGCGGTCTCGACCACCTGCATGGCCGAAGTCATCGGCGACGACCTGTCGGCCTTCATCGCCACGTCGAAGGAAAAGGAATCGGTCCCCGCCGATTTCCCGGTCTCCTTCGCCCACACGCCGTCCTTCGTCGGCAGCCACACCACCGGCTACGACAACATGGTCAAGGGCGTGCTGAGCTATTTCTGGGATCGCGAGAAGGGCGAACTGAAGCCCGGCGCGTCAAACGGCAAGATCAACATCATCCCCGGCTTCGACGGCTACGCGGTCGCCAACAACCGCGAACTGAAGCGGTACATGGACGAGATGGGCGTGGACTACACCCTGCTCGGCGACGTCTCCGACGTCTACGACACCCCTTCCGACGGCACCTACCGCATGTATGACGGCGGCACGCCACTGGAGGCGGTGCGCGACGCCATCAACGCCAGGGCCACCATCGGCTTGCAGCAATACTGTTCCGACAAGACCCTGGAATACGTCGCCGCCAAGGGCCAGCCGACCGCGTCGTTCCACTATCCCATGGGCGTGGGGGCCACCGACGCGCTGCTGATGAAGATCTCGGAACTATCGGGCAAGCCCATTCCCGACAGCATCGAGAAGGAGCGTGGCCGCCTGATCGACGCCATGGCCGACAGCCAGGCCTGGCTGCACGGCAAGAAGGTGGCGGTGTTCGGCGATCCCGATTTCGTCTACGCCATGGCCGCCTTCCTGCTGGAGATGGGCTGCGAGCCGACCCATTGCCTTGCCACCAATGGCGGCAAGGATTGGGCCGAGCAGATGGAGGCCCTGTTCGCCACCTCGCCGTTCGGGGCCGGCTGCAAGGCCTGGCCGGCCAAGGATCTGTGGCACCTGCGCTCGCTGCTGTTCACCGAGCCCACCGATCTCCTGATCGGCAGTTCCTACGGCAAGTATCTGGAGAAGGACACCGGCATTCCGCTGATCCGCCTGACCTTCCCCATCTTCGACCGCCACCACCACCACCGCTTCCCCACCATGGGCTATCAGGGGGCGCTCAGGGTGCTGGTGGAAATCCTGGACCGGGTGTTCGAGAGCACCGACGCGGCCAGCGACATCTCGTTCGACCTCACGCGCTGACCCGTCCCACCGCCCTTGGCGGGTGAAGCCCCCCGGAGCCGCGATGCTCCGGGGGGCAATGCTATTCGCCGGCCTTGCGCGGGCGAAAGACGCCGGGCGGCAGGCGGGTGGTCATGTCGCACAGCGACTTCTCGATCTGGGCCTGGGTCAGGCCGTCGACCTTGGACAGATCGGCCTCGCGCAGGTCGGAACCGATCAGGATGGCGCCCTTGAGGTCGGCGCCGGCCATCCTCGCCCCCGACAGCCGGGCGCCCGACAGGTCCGAGCCCCGGAGGATGGCGCCTTCGAGGTTGCTGAGATCCAGCTTGGCGTGGCGCAATGCCGCCACCCCCAGGTTGGCGCCGGCCAGATCGGCGGCCGACAGGGTGGCGTAGCGGAAATCCGAACCGTCCAGGCGGGCGTCGGCCAGACAGGCGTCGGACAGGTCGACCTCGCGGAAGGTGGCGTTGGCGAGAATGGCGCCCGACAGATCGGCACCGGCCAGATCCATGCCCTGGAAGGTGGCGCGCTTGCCCTCAGCCCCCTTGGTTTGCAGCCATTGAAGATGCTCGGCCACCACCGCCGACAGGTCCAGGCCGGCGACATCGCCGCCCTTGCGGGGCTTGCGGCCGGTCTTTTCCAGCGCCTCCTTCCATTGCAGGCGCCGCTTCTCGGCCCGCTTGCGGGCGGCTTCGGCCTCGGGATCGGGTTTCAGGGGGGCCAGGTCGGCGGCGTCCAGCTTGCCGCCACTCGGCCGTCTGGCCGGGGCCATGTCGTCCAGGTCGAGCTTGCCGCCGCCCGGCCGTCTGGCCGGCGTCAGGTCGCCGTGGGCGAGACGTCCGGCGGGTGCCGAGGAAGAGGGGGCGGACGCCGGAGGGGAGCCGGTCATGGAAGCCAGAGCCGGGCCGGGCCGGGCGGCGGACGGAACGATTCCCTTCGCCTCCAGCCGGGCGGTCAGGGCGGCGATCTCGGGGATGACGGTGGCCGCGGTGGGGGACGGCGTCTCCACCGGCGGCAGGTCGGGCAGCGGATCGGGGTCCTTGATGTAGCTGACCCTGGGTCTGGCCTGGGCTTGGCTTGGCTTTGGCATCCGGCACGGGGCGGCCAGGGTCTCGGCCACCCGGTGGGCCAGTTCATGGCCTGAAACCGGCTTGGGAATCACGCCCTCGATGCCGATATCCTTGGCGCGGCTGACGGCATCGGCTTGCGGCGGCGGCGCCACCACCAGAACCGGCACCCGATCGTGGGGGGTGCCGGCGGGCCGGCGCAGCGCCTCGATCACCGCCAGGCCGCTTTCCGGGCCGGCGCCCAGGTCGACCAGCACCAGATCGACGCCGCGCGCCATCAGTCCGGTGGTTTCGCCGGGATCGCTGAACGGCGTGACATCCTTGACGTTGAGCTTGCGGAAGGTCTGGCGGGCCAGGAAACGGAACTGATCGTCCAGACCGAACACCAGAAGCCGGACGGGCTTCCAGTCGGTATCCGGATTGCCGCCGGTGGGATGACGCATGTAATGCTGTGCCCTTGTCCTTTTTCTTCCCCGCCCTCACCATAGTGCAAATCCGGCCGGGATGGAAACATCCCCGGCCCCAGGGAGAGACGACCGGCCCCATGACCTCCGCCACCTTGCATCGCGCCCGGGCGCTGGCGGCGCTGCTGCCGCCGCTGCTGGTGGCCGCCGGCCGGGTCGCCGCCACGGTGGCGCCGGGCAGCCACGGCCGCCGGCGGACCGGGCCGGGCGAAACGTTCTGGCAATTCCGCCGCTCGATGCCGGGCGATGCCGCCTCCGTCATCGACTGGCGGCAATCGGCGCGTTCGGACCACCTGTTCGTGCGCGAGACCGAATGGGCGGCGGCACGGACGGTCTGGCTGTGGCGCGATGCGTCCGCCTCCATGGACTGGCGTTCGGACGAACGCCTGCCCACCAAGCGCGACCGCGCCGAATTGCTGATTCTGGCCCTGGCGGCGCTGCTGCTGCGCGGCGGCGAGCGGGTGGCGCTGCTGTCCGGCGCCCAGGCCCCGGTCTCGGGCGCCGGCGCCCTGGGGCGGCTGGCGGCGGTCATGGCCCGGGACGGGGACGCCGCCGCCGTCCCGCCGCCGGTTCCGCCCCGTCACGCCACCTTGGTGCTGGTCGGCGACTTCCTGGATCCGCTGGACGAGACCGCCGCCCGCATCCGCGCCCTGGCGTCCGGCGGCGCCGCCGGCCATCTGATCCAGGTTCTCGATCCGGCCGAGGAAGCCCTGCCCTATGACGGACGTATCCGCTTCGAGGGAATGGAGGGCGAAGGCGACATGCTGGCGCGCCGCGCCCAGGACCTGCGCCCTGCCTATCGGCGGCGGCTGGCGGCTCATCGTGACGGCCTCGCCGCCCTGGCGCGCAACGCCGGCTGGAGCCTTGCCCATCACCGCACCGACCAGCCGCCGCTGCACGCCCTGCTGGCCCTGCACGCCCGCCTGGCCGGAGGCGGCCGATGACTCCGTTCCTGCCGGGCCTGGTCTTCGCGGCGCCGTGGGCGCTGGGCCTGCTGCCGCTGCTGCCGCTGCTGTGGCGGCTGCTGCGGGTGACGCCGCCGGCGCCGCGCCGGCTGCGCTTTCCCGCCATCCGCCTGCTGCTGGGGCTAAGCGGGCGCGAACAGCAGGCCGAGGCGACGCCCCCCTGGCTGCTGGCCTTGCGTCTGGCCCTGGCCGCCTGCCTGATTCTGGCGGCGGCGGGGCCGGTCGTCAATTCCACTCCCGTCGCCGGCCATGCCGACGGGGCCATGCTGGTGGTGGTCGACGACGGCTGGGCCGCCGCCCGCGACTGGCCGGAGCGCATCGCCGCCCTGGACATCCTGCTGACCGAGGCCCAGCGCGCCGCCCGGCCGGTGCTGCTGCTGACCACCGCCCCCCCTTCCGATGGTTCTCCCGTGGCCGTGTCGCGGCTGGGCCCGTCCGCCGGACTCCGCTCCGTCCTGGCCGGATTGAGCCCCAGGCCGTGGGCCGTCGACCGCAAGGCCGCGGCGGCGGCGCTGGCGCGGCTGTCCGGAGAGCGGGTGGGGCGGACGGTGTGGCTGAGCGACGGCCTGCACGACGAGGGGGCCGCCGAACTGGCGCGGACCCTGCAAGGCCTGGGCGGCGGGCTGGAACTGATGACCGGCCGGACCGGCCGCCAGTTGTTGCCGCCGGCGGAGGATTCGCCCTCCGAGCGGCTGGCGGTCCAGGTCCGGCGTCTGATCGCCGCCTTGCCGGAAACCCTGGCGGTGCGTGGGCTGGATGCCTCGGGAACCGTGCTGGTCCGCGAGGAGGTCACCCTGGAGGCCGGCGCGGCCGAGGCGACGGTGGTCCTCGCCCTGCCCTCCGACCTGCGCAACCGGCTGGTCCGCCTGGATATCGAGGGCGAACGCTCGGCCGCCGCCGTGGTTCTGCTGGACGAACGCTGGCGCCGCCGCGCGGTGGGGCTGGCCGATGGCGGCCGAAGCGCCGCCGCCGCCCTGCTCGATCCGCTGCATTACGTGGAGCGGGCGCTGGCCCCCCATGCCGATCTGCGGCGGGGGGACCTGGACGGGTTGCTGGCCGAGGATGGCCCCGAAGTGCTGATCCTCGCCGACCGGCCGCTGCCGCCCGGCCCCCTGGCCGAGCGTCTGGCCGCCGGCATCCATCAGGGCCGGGTGCTGATCCGCTTTGCCGGGCCGCTGCTGGCCGAGGCCGCCGCCGGACGGGACGGCGCCGGCGACGCGCTGTTGCCGGTTCCCCTGCGCGGCGGCGGCCGCGCCCTGGGCGGCGCCATGTCGTGGACCGCTCCGATGGCGCTGGCACCGTTTCCCGATCACGGTCCGCTGTCCGGTCTTGCCATACCCGCCGACGTGGCGGTGCGTTCGCAATTGCTGGCCGAGCCCGGCCTCGACCTCGCCGCCCACAGCTGGGCGACGCTGAGCGACGGCACGCCGCTGATCACCGCCCGGCGTCACGGCAAGGGCTGGATCGTTCTGGTTCACACCACCGGCAACGCCGAATGGAGCAATCTGGCGCTGTCCGGGCTGTTCGTCGACATGCTGCGGCGGCTGGCGGGTCTGGCCCGGGGCGGGCGGGGCGGGGCCGCCGCCGGGCCGCTGGCGCCGCTGGAGGTTCTGGACGGTTTTGGCCAGGCGCACCCGGCCGCCGGCGGGATCGCCGCCCTGACGGTGGCCGAATCTCCCCGGCCGGGCCCTCGTCATCCCCCCGGCCTTTACGGAACCGGCGAGGCGAGGCTTGCCTTCAACCTGGGGCCGGCGCTGGCGCCGCCCCGGCCGCTGGACCCGCCGCCCGGCGCCATCCTCTCCGGACTGGAGGGGCGGCGGGCCGGGCTCGACCTCGGACCGGGACTGCTGGCGGCGGCGCTGCTGCTGGCCGTGGCCGACGCCCTGGCCAGCCTGTGGCTGCGTGGCGCGCTGTTCCGGCGGGCGGGAACGGTGGCGGCGTTGCTGCTGGCGCTGCCGGTCTCCCCCGCCGGGGCCGGCGCGGCGGACAGCTTCGCCCTGGACGCCGGGTTGTCCACCCGGCTGGCCTGCATCCGCACCGGCCAGCCGGCGCTGGACCGCGATTGCCTCGCCGGGCTGAGGGGGCTGTCGGCCGCCGTCGGCCGCCGCTCCACCGCCCAACTGGCCGAGCCGGTGACGGTGGATGCCGAGCGCGATCCGGTCGTGTTCTTTCCTCTGCTGTACTGGCGGGTCGGGCCGCTTCAGCCGCCCCTTCCGGCCGCCGCCGTCGAGCGGCTCAACGCCTACATGGCGCGGGGTGGCCTGATCGTCGTGGATGCCGGTGACGACAACGACGACGCCGGCCGTGCCCGCCTGCGCGAACTGACGCGCGGGCTGGTGCTGCCGCCGCTGGAGCCGCTGGCCGCCGATCATGTGCTGAACCGCTCGTTCTATCTGCTGAAGGAAAGTCCCGGCCGCTGGGACGCGCCGCCGCCGTGGGTCGAACGTCCCAACGGCGGCGGCGGCAACGACGACGTCTCGCCGGTCGTCGTCGGCAACGCCGACTGGGTGGGGGCCTGGGCGGTGGACGAGTATGGCCGGCCGCTTCACGCGGTGGTGCCGGGCGGCGAGCGCCAGCGCGAGATCAGCCTGCGTTTCGGCGTCAATCTGGTGATGTACGCCCTGACCGGCAATTACAAGGCCGATCAGGTCCACCTTCCCGCCATCCTGGAACGGGTGGGCCGATGACGAGCGATCCATGAACCAGACGATCAGTTTGGCGCCGCTGGTTTCCTGGCCATGGCTGGCGGCCCTGGCCGTCGCCGCGACGCTGGTGGCCGGCCTGGGGCTCGCCCTCGGCGCGCGGGGCGGCGGCTGGCGGGCGCTGGTGCTGGGGGTTTTGGTGCTGGCGTTGGCCAATCCCCGGCTGGTGAGCGAGCGGCGGACCCCGTTGCCCGACACCGCCCTGGTGGTGGTGGACCAGACCCTGTCGCAGGAGGTCGACGGGCGCGCCGGACAGGCCGAGACCGCCCTGGCGGAGGTTCAGGAACGCCTGGGCCGGCTGGCCGGCCTGGACGTGCGGGTGGAGAGGGTCTCCGGCACGCCGGGGCAGGACGAGGGAACCCGACTGTTCGCCGCCGTCGACCGGGCCCTGGCGGAGGTGCCGCGCCGCCGGCTGGCCGGAGTGGTGATGATCACCGACGGCCGCGTTCACGACGTCCCCGCCGACCGGGGCCGCTCGCTCGACGCTCCGGTGCATGTGCTGCTCACCGGACGCCCCGGCGAGCGCGACCGGCGGCTGGTGCCCGGCAAGAGTCCCGGTTTCGGACTGGTGGGGCGCGACGCCGCCTTGTCGTTCCGGGTGGAGGATCAGGGAGGAGAGGGCGACGCCACCGTGACGGTGCGGCTGGACGGCCAGCCGCACGCCACCATCAGCGTGCCGCTCAACCGCGACGCCACCATCGAGATTCCCATCCGCCACGCCGGCCAGAACGTGGTGGAACTGGAGGTTGAGCCCGGCCCCGGCGAGATGTCGCCGGCCAACAACGCCGCCGCCCTGGTACTGTCGGGAGTGCGCGACCGCCTGAAGGTGCTGCTGGTCTCGGGCGAGCCCCATGCCGGCGGGCGCGCCTGGCGCAATCTGCTGAAGGCCGATCCGGCGGTCGATCTGGTTCATTTCACCATTTTGCGTCCGCCGGAAAAGGACGACCGCACCCCCATCCACGAATTGTCGCTGATCGCCTTTCCGGTTCGGGAGCTGTTCGAGGAGAAGTTGTACGACTTCGATCTGGTGATCTTCGACCGCTACCGCCGCCGGGGCGTGCTGTCGGCCGGCTATTACCGGAATCTGGCCGAATATGTCCGCCGGGGCGGAGCCTTGCTGGCGGCGGTGGGGCCGGAATTCGCCGAGGCCGGCGGCATGGGCGAGTCCGCCCTGACCGAGGTGCTGCCGGCACGGCCCGCCGGCACCTTGACCGAGCACCCGTTCCCGCCGCGCCTGACCGAGGCCGGGCGGCGACACCCCGTCACCTCGGGCCTGGCCGGATCGCGCCCGGGCGACGCTCCCTGGGGGCGCTGGATGCGTCAGGTCGACACCGCGCCGCCCCGCGGCCTGTCCGTCATGACCGGCGCCGGCGACCGGCCGCTGGTGGTGCTGGACCGGGTCGGCGACGGCCGTGTCGCCATGGTGCTGTCCGACAGCATCTGGCTGTGGGCCAAGGGGTGGGACGGCGGCGGTCCCCATGACGAACTGCTGAGGCGTCTCGCCCACTGGCTGATGAAGGAACCGGACCTGGAGGAACGTTCGCTGCGGGCCGAGGTCGCCGCCGGCTCGCTGAGCGTCATCCGCCGCTCGCTCGATTCCGGCGACGCCGAGGTGACCGTCACCGGACCCGATGGCGTTGGCCGGCCCCTGACCCTGCACGACCGCGGCGACGGCAGCGCCGCCGGCGCCATGCCGGTTTCGCGATCCGGATTGTGGCGGGTGGAGGACGACGGCGGCCTTGCCGCCATCGCCGCCGCCGGTCCGGCCTCTCCGGTCGAAATGGCGGAGCTGACCGCCGATTCCGGGGCACTGGCTCCGGTGGCCGAGGCCAGCCGGGGCGGCCTGGCCTGGCTGTCGCAAGGCGGGGTGCCCGG
Source organism: Magnetospirillum sp. SS-4 (assembly GCF_902729425.1). Taxonomy (GTDB): domain Bacteria; phylum Pseudomonadota; class Alphaproteobacteria; order Rhodospirillales; family Magnetospirillaceae; genus Phaeospirillum. The sequence goes on from NZ_CACVCH010000042.1 coordinate 59,092, forward strand.
GTTCCGCCGGATCTCCGCCGGGGGCGCGGCCGCCGGACGCGGCTGGATGGGGCTGGTGGACAAGGGCGATTACCAGGTCGACGGCGTGCGCGACATTCCGCTGCTGCCGGCCTGGGCCCTGCTGCTGCTGGGACTGGGCGGCCTGCTGGCGGCATGGCGTCGCGAGGGCCGGGAATGATTTTTCCTCGTCATTGGACGATTCGATTTGGAATATCGGATTTGCTGATGTAAGGAGTTCTTACCTATAGGTTAAGACCGGCCGTCTGGATACACTGGCCGCGTCTAGGGGATGTCAACAGGTCGGGGGGACCAAGGGCAGTGGCGGACGAGCGATCGATCCCAAAGCCAGGCAAGCGCATCAAGGCTCTTCGCCGCGCCATTTCATGGGTCATTCCCGAATGGCAGGTCTTCATCCGCCACCCCGACGGCACGGCGGAGCAGTTCACCTTCACCCGCAAGCGCCAACTGGCCATCATCGGCGGCATGTGCGTCATCGCCATCTGGGCCGGCACGGTCTCGACCCTGCTGACCCGCCAGCCCGACGAAATCGCCGTCAAGGAACGCCATCTCGAAGAAATGATGGCCGCCACCCGCGCCGCCCAGCATCGGCTGGTCTCGTCGCAGAAGCTGGTGGCGGACATCGCCCGCGAGGTTGATCAGGTCCATTCCAACATCCTGGTCCTGGCCGAATCCAACGCCGCCCTGGCCAAGGACCATCCGGTCGGCAAGGTGGCGGCGGCTCCGGTCCGCTCCCGCGCCGGGGTGGAGGTGGGCTGGAACGAGGACGGCCTGCCGGCCAGCGACGAGGCTCGCGCCGTGCGCGATCAGGTGCGCCGGCTGGAAGGGTCGCTGGAACGGCTGCGCCAGGCCTACGCCCAGGCGCTGCACAACACCAATGCCGCGGCGTCGTCGCGGATTTTCGACGCCGAGCGGCTGCTGACCCGTCTGGGCATCGATACCCGCCAGTTGTTCGACCGTCCCCAGCGGGAAGGCGGTCGTGGCGGCCCCTTCATTCCGCTGCCGGTGACGGCGACCGATTCCGGCCTGAACGGCCTGCTGGACCGTCTCGACCGCCTCAGCGGCGTCAAGGCGGCGTTGCGCTCGGTGCCGCTGGGCGACCCGTTGCCCTCGGACCACTACGTCTCGTCCAATTTCGGCAATCGCGCCGACCCCCTCAACCGCCGCACCGGCATTCACGAAGGCATCGACCTGGTGGCGCCGCACGGCAGCCCGATCTACGCCACCGGCGAGGGCGTGGTGGAATTCGCCGGCCCCTGGGACCGTTATGGCCTGGCCATCGAGATCAATCACGGCAACGGCATCGCCACCCGTTATGCCCACCTGTCGCGCATCAAGGTCAAGGAAGGCCAGAAGGTGTCGCGTTCCACGGTGATCGGCCTGCTGGGCAATACCGGACGTTCCACCGGTCCTCACCTTCATTACGAGGTCCGCCTGTCGGACAGCCCCAAGAATCCCCTCAAGTTCATCGAGGCAGGTAGAAATGCTCCCTAAGCTCGGCAAGGCCTTCGGCGCGGTGTCCTCCGCCGCCCATTCCGTCTCCCGCTCCTCCCAGGGGCTGCCGTTGTCGGTGATCGGCCCCGACGTCCGGATCGTCGGCAACATCATCACCCAGGGCGAGATGCAGATCGATGGGCAGGTCGAGGGCGACATCTCCTGCCATCGCCTGCTGGTGGGCGAGGGGGGGCGGATCACCGGCGAGGTCTCCGCCGAGACCGTGCAGGTCCATGGCGAGCTCAACGGCAAGATCAACGCCTCCACCGTGCTGATCACCAAGTCGGGCCGGGTCACCGGCGATGTCACCCAGGACAGCCTGGAGATCGAGGCCGGCGCTTCCATGGAAGGCCGCCTGATCCGGCGTGGCAGCGTCAAGGCGCTGGAACAGCAGGCCGCCGCCGGCAAGGGCAACGGCAGCGCCGAGCCGGCCCAGATCGCGCCGCCCAAGGCCCCCGACCTGCAACAGGACGCCGCCGCCGGCAACGCCTGATTTCCGGCACCCGGCCCCGGGGCGGCGTCAGCCGCCGGTGATAGGAAAGGCCTATCAGGGTAACAATTTCCCCCGACTTGACCCCACCTGCGATCCACCTCAAGTTTTATACGGGATCAACGGTTTGGCAGCGTCCCTGTCGGAGAACACCAATGAACTACGCTCGCACGGCTCTTCTTCTCGCCGCCATGACGGGCCTGTTCGTCGCGATCGGCTGGATGGTCGGCGGACAGAGCGGCATGGTGGTCTCGTTCCTGCTGGCCCTGGCCATGAACGCCTTCGCCTACTGGAATTCGGACCGCATGGTGCTGTCCATGTACGGCGCCCGCCAGGTGGATTCCAATTCCGCCCCCGGCCTTCACGCCATGGTGGCGCGCCTGGCCGGGCGCGCCGGCCTGCCCATGCCCAAGGTCTTCATCATCGATTCGCCGCAGCCCAACGCCTTCGCCACCGGCCGCGACCCCGAGCACGCCTCGGTGGCGGCCACCACCGGGCTTTTGAACCTGCTGTCGCCGGAGGAGGTCGAGGGCGTCATGGCCCATGAACTGGCCCATGTGAAGAACCGCGATACCCTGATCATGACCATCACCGCCACCATCGCCGGCGCCATCGGCATGATCGCCCAGTTCGGCATGTTCTTTGGCGGCTCGCACCGCAATGACGAAAACGGCGGCTCGCCGCTGGGCGCGGTCGGCATGCTCCTGGTGGCCATCATAGCCCCCATGGCGGCGATGCTGGTGCAGATGGCGATTTCGCGCGGGCGGGAATACGCCGCCGACGCCGAGGGCGCCGCCATCTGCGGCAATCCGCTGTGGCTGGCCTCGGCGCTGGCGCGGCTCGACGCCGGCGTCCACGCCATTCCCAATCACCGGGCCGAGGCCAATCCGGCCACCGCCCATCTGTTCATCGTCAACCCGCTGGCCGGCGGCGCCGTCGACAGCCTGTTCTCGACCCATCCCAGCATGGCGAACCGCATCGACGCGCTGCGCCGGATGACGGCCGCCGCCCCGCCGCCGATGCCGCCGCGCGGTTTCGGCCGCCGTCGCGGGCCGTGGGGCTGAACGGATGACCCTTGCCCTCGAACTGGCGGTCATCGGCTTCCTGGTCATCTTGAACGGCTGGTTCGCCATGTCGGAGATGGCGGTGGTGTCGGCACGGCGCGCCCGGCTGGCGGCGCGGGCCGCCGACGGCAGCCGGGGAGCGGAGGCGGCGCTGGCCCTGGCCGACAATCCGGGGCGGTTCCTGTCCTCGGTCCAGATCGGCATCACCCTGATCGGCATCCTGGCCGGCGCCTATTCCGGCGCCACCCTGACCAGCCAACTGGCCGCCTGGATCGCCCAGTGGCCGGCCCTGGCGCCGGCGGCCGACATTCTCTCCATGGCCGTGGTGGTGGGGGCCATCACCTACGCCTCGCTGATCTTCGGCGAGCTGGTGCCCAAGCACATCGCCCTGGCCAATCCCGAGGGCATCGCCGCGCTGATCGCGCGGCCCATGACCAGGGTGGCCCGTCTGGCGGCGCCCGCCGTCTGGCTGCTGGAACATTCCAGCCAGGCGATTCTCGCCATCTTGCGGATACGCAAGTCCGATGATTCGGCGGTGACCGAGGAAGAGGTCCGGGCCATGATCGCCGAAGGCACCGAGACCGGCGTGTTCAACCCCAGGGAACAGGAACTTCTGGCCGGCGTCATGCGGTTCGGCGACCGCAAGGTCCGGGCGATCATGACGCCGCGCAGCGAGGTCGAGATGATCGGCCTCGACTGGGATTTCGAACGCATCCGCGCGACGCTACGCCAAAGCCGGCATTCGCGCTTTCCGGTCTTTCGCGGCGATTCCGACGACGTCATCGGGCTGGTCCAGGCCAAGACCGTGCTGCACGCCCTGCTGGACGGTGGGGCGCTGGACGTGGCCGGGCTGGTCGAACCGCTGGAGGTGGTTCACGACAACGGGCCGGCGCTTCGGGTTCTCGACACCCTGCGCGGTTCCGCCATCCACATGGCGCTGGTGGTCGACGAATACGGCAGCGTCCAGGGCGTCGTCACCCCCTCGGACATCTTGGGGGCCATCGCCGGGCGGCTGGAGGACGGCGATGGCGACGAGGGCGAATCGCTGGTGCGGCGCGACGACGGTTCGTTCCTGGTGGACGGCGACATGGCCGCCGATCTGGTGGCCGAGCGCATCGGCTGCCGCATCATGGACGAGGACGACGCCGATTACGCCACCGTCGCCGGCTTCATCCTGGCCAAGTCGCGCACCATTCCCGCCACCGGCGACAGCTTCGTCTGGGGCGGCTGGCGATTCGAGGTGGTTGACATGGACGGCCGCCGCATCGACAAGGTAATGATCGGGCGACAGCCGGAAGAGACCGGCTGATCCCCACGCCAGGATCAGAGGACCGCCGCACGGCATCATGCCCCATTCCCCCATCATCGATTCCCTGATCTTCCTGGTGGTGGCGGTGGTGGTGACGCCGCTGTGCCGGCGGGTTGGCGTCAGCCCCATCCTCGGCTATCTGCTGGCCGGCACCCTGATCGGTCCCCACGGCCTGCATGTGATCGCCGAGACCGACAGCACCCGGCTGCTGGCGGAACTGGGCATCGTCTTCCTGCTGTTCATGATCGGGCTGGAACTGTCGCCGGAGCGCCTGCGCGTCATCCGCCACTACATCTTCGGACTGGGCAGCGCCCAGGTGGCGGTGACCGCCGGGCTGATCGGCGGCGGCGCCGTCCTGATGGGGATGGAGCCCCGCGCCGCCATCGTGGTGGGAATGGCGCTGGCGTTCTCGTCCACCGCCTTCGTGCTGCAAGTGCTGAACGAGCGCGGCGAGCTGACCAGCCAGAGCGGTCGCGTCGCCATCGCCGTCCTGATCCTCCAGGATCTGGCGGTGGTGCCGCTGCTGGTGCTGGTGCCGATGCTGGGCGCCAGCGAGTCCACCATCTTGTCGGCGGTGGGCATCGCCTCGGCCAAGGCCATCGCCGCCATGCTCGTCATCGTCGTGGTGGCCCGCATCGCCATCCGCCCGCTGTTCAAGGTGGTGGCCGACGCCAAGTCGCCCGAGGTCTTCGTCGCCGCCGCGCTGCTGGTGGTGATCGGCACCAGTTTCGCCACCGAGCATGCCGGATTGTCGCTGTCGCTGGGCGCCTTCCTGGCCGGGGTGATGCTGGCCAGCACCGAATACCGCCATCAGGTCGAGGCCGATCTGCAACCGATTCGCGGCCTGTTGCTGGGGCTGTTCTTCCTGACCGTCGGCATGGTGATCGACCCCGGCGACGTTCTGGTCCAGTGGGCGCCGCTGCTGGCGATCCTGGCGGCGCTGGTGGTGGTCAAGGCGTTGGTGATCGCCGGGCTGGGCCTGCTGTTCCGCTTTCCCGCAGCGGTGGCGCTGAATATCGGGCTGTTGCTGGCCCAGGGCGGCGAATTCGCCTTCGTGGTGCTGGGCCGCGCCGAGGGCGCCCGGCTGCTGAGCCCCCAGACCGCCGGCCTGCTGATGACGGTGGTCGCCCTCAGCATGGCCCTGACTCCGGCGCTGGCGGCGCTGGGCGACGCGGCGCTGCGCCGTCGCCAACAGGCCGACGGCGAGCGCAACGCCCCCGATTCCCAGGTCAAGGACCTGACCGATCACGTCATCTTGTGCGGCTTTGGCCGGGTCGGGCAGACGGTGGCGTCGGTGCTGCGCCAGATGGAGATACCCTTCGTCGCCATCGACCGGGTGCCCCAGACGGTGGAGCAGTTCCGCGAGCGGGGCGACATGATCTATTACGGCGACGCCCGCAAGCTCGACCTGTTCCGCTCGCTGGGGGCGGCCAGGGCGCGGGCCATCATCCTGACCATCGATTCCGGCTCGACGAGGGAACGTATCGTCACCCGCCTGCGCAAGGAGTTTCCCTCCATCCATCTTCTGGCCCGCGCCCGCGACCGCCGCCAGCAGAAGAACCTGGAGGCCATGGGCGCCGACGTGGTGGTGCCCGAGGCGGTGGAGGGCAGCCTGCAACTGGCCGGCGCCCTGCTGCGGCTGCTGGGGGCTCCGCCGGATGAAATCCGCGAGGTGATCGATGGTTACCGCCGCAACGACTACGCCAAGCTGCTGGAGCAGGTTCCCAAGGTGGGGTAGGGGGGGGGCGCAAAGCATCTTCCCAGCCCCGGCCGGCACGGCTATCTTGTCGTCATGACCGAACGCCGCCGGCCGCAGCGCGACCGCCCGAACGTCGTGGAAATCGTCGTCCGCGTCCCCGCCGACAGGGCCGACGCGGTCCGCGCCTATGCCGGCCGGGTGGCGAAGCGGCGCCAGCCCATTTCCCGCGACGAGGTGGTGGAGCGGTTGCGCCGGCATGCCGATATCCTCGAACGCTTCGGCGTCCGCTCGCTGGCCCTGTTCGGCTCGGTGGTGCGCGACGAGGCCAAGCCCACCAGCGACATCGACCTGATGGTCGACTTCCACCCCGGCCAGCCCGGCGGCCTGTTCCGCTTCGTCGAGCTGAAGCACGCCCTGGAGGGGCTGCTGGGCCGTCCGGTCGACCTGATCACCTCGGGCAACATCAAGCCGCGCCTGAAGAAGCGCATCCTGGCCGAGTGTTTTCCCATCTATGGCGAGGAGGCCTGCCCGACTTGACCTTCAAGGACTGGCGCGTGCGCATCGAGGATATCCTGGAAGCCGTCGAGCGCATCCGGCGCTATACCGCCGGCATGACCGAGGAGGCCTTCATCGCCGATGGCCGCACGGTGGACGCGGTGATCCGCAATCTGGAAATCGTCGGCGAGGCGGCGAAACGGGTTCCCGCCCCCATCTGCGACCGTCATCCCGAAATTCCCTGGAGCCGCATGACCGAGATGCGCAACATCCTGGTTCACGAATACCATTCGATCGACCCGGCCATCGTATTCGACACCATCCGCCACGACTTGCCGCCGCTGGTGGGGCCGCTGCGGTCGGTGCTGAACGGCGACTGATGGAGGGGAAGGTGGTTTCCATCCTGATCACCGGCGCCTCGTCCGGCCTGGGGGCCGCCCTGGCCCGCGCCCACGCCCGGCCGGGCGCCGTCCTGCACCTGGGCGGCCGCGACGCCGCCCGGCTGGAGGCGGTGGCCGAATCCTGCCGCGTCCGGGGAGGCGAAGCATTCGCCGAGACCGTCGATGTCGTCGACCGCGACGCCATGGCGGCCTGGGTGGAACGCTCCGAACGAAGGCGGGCGCTGGACACGGTCATCGCCAATGCGGGCATCTCGGCCGGCACCCATGGCGGTGACGAGGGCGCCGGTCAGGTCCGCGCCATTTTCGCCGTCAACGTCGATGGCGTGGTCAACACCGTCATGCCGGCCATCGCCCCCATGCGGTCTCGGCGGCGGGGCCGCATCGCCATCATGAGTTCCCTGGCCGGTTTTCGCGGTTTTCCCGGCGCGCCGGCCTATTGCGCCTCCAAGGCCCTGGCAAGGGTGTGGGGGGAAGGGCTGCGGGGCCAACTGGCCGCCGACGGCATCGCCGTATCGGTCGTCTGCCCCGGCTTCGTCGATACCCCCATGACGGCGGTGAACCCCTTTCGCATGCCGCTGCTGATGGATGCCGACCGCGCCGCCGCCCTGATCGTCCGGGGGCTGGAGCACGGCCGGGGCCGCATCGCCTTTCCCTGGCCCATGCATCTTCTGGCCCGGCTGGCCGGCTGCCTGCCCAGCGGAATGATGGATGTGCTGGGCCGGCGGATGCCGCGCAAGTAAGGCCGCTTGTCCGTTGTCCGGCGGCCGCCGCGAGGTGGCCGGAACCCGACAAGTCGAGACCGGGCGGGTCGAGGAGGTGAAGATGGAACTCATATGCAGAATTGATGCCGGCCGATGAGCGTGAGAAGGAAAAAATATCCCGATCGGTTGGGATGGCTTCCAGCAACCCTGATGCCGTTTACAACGATGCCGATATGTTGCATGGTCATCCGGCAATGACCTTAGTCGCCGACACGATCCGCCTGCTGATTATTGAAGACAACCCTGGCGACCAGCGGTTGATCGAGATAGAGCTTGCCGACGCCATGCTCGGCTGGACGACGCGGTGCTGCTCGACCCTGGCCGAGGCCGAGGCCCTGGCGCCGTTCGACGATTTCGACTGCATCTTGTCCGATCTTGGCCTGCCCGACGCCTCGGGCATCCAGTCGGTGCGGTCGCTGCGGTCGTGGGCGCCCGACAAGACCCTGGTGGTGCTGACCTGCCTCGACGACGAACGGGTGGCGCAGGAAGCCATCCGGGCCGGCGCCCAGGATTACGTGGTGAAGTCCGAGGCCGGCCTGACCATGCTGCCCAGGGTCATCCGTCACGCCATGGAGCGTCAGCACGGCAAGTGCGCGCTGGAAGCCTCGCGCCGCACCAATCAGGCGCTGCTGGACGCCAGCCACGACGTCGCCCTGCTGCTGGACGCCGAGGGCGCCATCCTCACCTTGAACGCCGAGGCCGAGCAATATCTGGGATTGCCGGCCGAGCAGCTGATCGGGCGATCATTGTTCGAGGTGATGCCCCAGTCCCTGGCCTCTCACCGCCGGTCCTATCTGGCCCAGGCGCTGGAGACCGGCCGGACGGTCGAGTTCGAGGACACCGACGGGCTGCACTGGTTCGCCAACCGCATGCTGGCGGTGGCGGGGGTGACGCCGGGCGAGCATCGTCTCGCCATGTTCTCGCGCGATGTCTCCTCGGAACGGGCCGCGGCCGCCAAGCTGGCCGAAGCCAAGGAGGAGGCCGATTTCGCCAATCGCGCCAAGACCGAGTTCATGGGCCGGATGAGCAGGGATATCCGCACCCCTCTCAACGACGTCATCGGCTTTTCCGAACTGATCGCCAGCGAGATGCTGGGGCCGCTGATTCCGGCCGGCTATCGCGACTACGCCGATTCCATCCTCAATTCCGGCACCCAGATTCTCAAGCTGATCGACCGCATCACCGATGTCTCCATGCTGGAATCCGCCCTGCTGAAGGACGAGGTGTCGTATCGCGATCTGGTGGAGCTGTCGCCCGACCTGATCTGCGTTTGCGTCGACGGCATCATCGAACGCATCAACGCCGCCGGGCTCGGCATGCTGCGGGCGCCGTCGGCGGCGGCCTGCGAAGGCAAGAACATCGCCGAATTCATCCATTCCGACTATCGGACCATCTTCGATGGCGGCCTGGAGGCGCTGTACGAGGAAGGTCATCCGCTGCCGATCAAGGTGGTGACCTTCGCCGGCCGCATCCGCGACGTCGAGCTGTCGGCGGTGCCGCTGCACCGCGAGAACCAGAACGCCACCCTGCTGGTCGGGCGCGACACCACCGAGGTGACCGCCGCCATGCGGGCGGTGGCGGCGCGCGAACACCGCATCCGCGCCATCATGGATACGGTGCTGGACGGCATCGTCACCATCGACGAGGACGGCACCATCCTGAACGCCAACCTGTCGGTGGAGCGCATCTTCGGCTATTCGCTGTCGGAACTGGTGGGGGCCAACGTCTCGGTCCTGATGCCGGAGCCCGATGCCGGCCATCACGACCAGTACATCAAGACCTATCTGGAGACCGGAATCGGCGCCATCATCGGCATCGGCCGCGAGGTGATGGGCAAGCGCAAGGACGGGGTGGTGTTTCCCGTCCACCTGTCGGTCTCGGAACTGCGCGTGGACAAGCGCCGCCTGTTCACCGGCACCATCCGCGACCTGACCGAGAACAAGCAGCTGGCGCAGCGCGTCGCCTATCTGGCCAATCACGATCCGTTGACCGATCTGCCCAACCGTTCGCTGCTGATGGACCGCCTGGGGCAGGCGGTGGCGATGGCGCGGGCCGCCGGCGTGCATGTGGCGGTGCTGACCGTCGACCTGGACGGCTTTACCACCATCAACGATTCCCTGGGGCACGAGGTCGGCAACGGCCTGCTGCGCGAGACCGCCCGCCGGCTGGCCCAGGCGGTCGGCACCGGCGGCACCGCCGCCCGGCTGGCCGGCGACGAGTTCGCCGTGGTGCTGCCGCAGCTGAAGGACCTGCCCGACGTCACCGAGGCGGTGGAGCAGATTCGCCAGGCCCTGTTGCGGCCGCACATGATCCATGGCTCGGAACTGGTGATTCCGGTGGACATGGGGGTCTCGGTCTATCCCCGCGACGGCGACGACGCCCTGGACCTGCTGCGCAACGCCGAGATGGCGTTGCACGCCATCAAGCGTCACGCCGACGAACGTCTGGGCTTCTTCGACGCCGCCATGTCCTATGCGGTGTCCGAGCGTATGACCCTGGAACGTTCGATCAAGGACGCCCTCAGGGCGGAACAGTTCGAGTTGTTCTACCAGCCGCAGATCGATCTCAGGACCCACAAGCTGATGGGGGCCGAGGCGCTGATCCGCTGGCGCCATCCCGAACTGGGCATCATCACGCCGGACAAGTTCATTCCGGTGGCCGAGGAAACCGGCCTGATCGTTCCCATGGGGACCTGGGTGCTGGAGACCGCCTGCCGCGAATTGCGGCGCTGGAACGACGCCGGGCTGGGCGATATCCGCATCGGCGTCAACGTGTCGGGGCGCCAGTTCCGCGAGCAGGACCTGCCGGCCATCGTCGCCGAGGCCATCGCCGAGTCCGGGATCAATCCGATGCATCTCGATCTGGAACTGACCGAGAGCATGCTGATGGTCGACGGCGAGGGGACGCTGAAGATGCTGCGCGCCCTGGCCCGGCTGGGGGTGTCGCTGTCCATCGACGATTTCGGCACCGGCTATTCGTCGCTGGCCTATCTCAAGCGCTTTCCCATCAACACCGTCAAGATCGACCGCGCCTTCGTCAAGGATATCGACCAGGACGAGGATGGCCGCGTCATCGCCAACGCCATCATCTCGCTGGCCCATTCGCTGTCGCTGAAGACCATCGCCGAGGGTGTCGAGACCGAGGCCCAGGCCGCCTTGCTGGCTCGGCACGGCTGCGACGAGATCCAGGGCTATCTGATCGGGCGTCCGCTGCCTGTGGCGGACTTCACCGCTTTCGCCGCCAATTATGATTCTCGCGTCCGGACTCTCGCTTCCAGTCCGCCGGCGGGATAACACTGAGGAATACGGGTCATGACCGGAACCGTCGTCATCGTCGAGGACAACGCGATGAACATGAAGCTCCTGGAGCAGGCGCTCAGCATCGCCGGCTATCAGACCGTGAAGTCGTCCGATGGCGAGGGGCTGGTGGACATCACCGCCTCCAGCGGCGCGGCCGTCATCCTGATGGACATCCAGCTGCCGAAGTATTCCGGCGTCGACCTGCTGAAGCTGCTGAAGGCAGACGACCGCACCAGGGCGGTGCCGGTGGTGGCGGTGACCGCCTTCGCCGATCCCGATTCCGTGGCGGGATTTCTGGAAGCTGGATTTGAGCAGGTGATCACCAAGCCCATCTCCATCCGCAAGCTGCTGGACGAGGTGGCGCGCTATTGCGGCGCCAAGGGATAGGCGCGTTTCGGTGCGGTTCTGGCGAAGACCGGCCTGAACCCGCGTCTTGGCCGTAGGTGGGCCGATGCCGACGCGGCCTGCGAATTCGTCCAGGGTCCCGCCGTCGAGCGGGGCGACGGCAAAGTGTTTCGGTTGGCGCGCGCGCGACCATTCTATATGCTGCCTCTCCCTCGGCAGCGTCCGCCACCACCACGACTGAAGACCCATGGATACCAGCAACCGCGTCTATCTGTACGACACCACCCTGCGCGATGGCGCCCAGACCCAGGGCGTGGACTTTTCCGCAGCCGACAAGGTGCGAATCGCGCGTGAACTCGACCGGCTGGGGATCGATTACGTCGAGGGCGGCTGGCCCGGCGCCAATCCCACCGACGACGCCTTTTTCGCGGCGCCCCCCGCCTTCCGCCGGTCGCGCCTGACCGCCTTCGGCATGACCCGGCGGTCGGGCCGTTCGGCCGACAACGATCCCGGTTTCAACGCCCTGCTGACCACGCCGGCCCGCATCGTCACCATGGTCGGCAAGAGCTGGGACTTCCAGGTCACGGTGGCGCTCGGCATCGAACTGGACGAGAACCTGCGCATGGTCTCGGATTCGGTCGCCCACGCCCGGACCCGCATGGAAGAGGTGATGTTCGACGCCGAACACTTCTTCGACGGCTACAAGGCCAATCCCGCCTATGCCCTGGCCGCCGCCAAGGCCGCCTATGATGCCGGCGCCCGCTGGGTGGTGCTGTGCGACACCAACGGCGGCACCCTGCCGCACGAGATGGCGCGCATCGTCGGCGAGGTGATCGGCGGCGGCATTCCCGGCAGCCATCTCGGCGTCCACTGCCACAACGATTCCGACACGGCGGTGGCCAATTCGCTGGCCGCCGTCACCGCCGGCGTGCGCCAGGTTCAAGGCACCCTGAACGGCCTGGGCGAGCGCTGCGGCAACGCCAATCTGGTGTCGATCATTCCGGCGCTGATGCTGAAGATGGGCTTCGAGACCGGCATCGCTTTCGACGATCTCAGGAACCTCGTCTCGGTGTCGCGCGCCCTGGACGAGGTGCTGGACCGTCATCCCAGCCGCGGCCAGCCCTATGTCGGCGCCTCGGCCTTCGCCCACAAGGGGGGACTGCACGTCTCCGCCGTGGCCAAGGACCCCAAGTGCTATGAGCACGTCGACCCGGCGGCGGTCGGCAACATGCGCCATATCGTCATGTCCGATCAGGCCGGCCGTTCCAATCTGGTGGCGCGCATGGCCGAGATCGGCGTCGACCTGGATACGGTGAGGCGCGATGCCCTGGTCGACGTGGTCGAGCAGATGCAGGTCGGCTTCGATCCCCAGGAAGTGAAGGATCTGGTCGATCTGGTCAAGCGGCTGGAGCACGAGGGTTATGCCTATGATCAGGCCGCCGCCAGCTTCGAATTGCTGGTGCGCCGCGCCCTTGGCGAGGTGCCCGATTATTTCCGCCTGGAACGCTACCGTGTCATCGACGAACGCCGCCGCAACGCCGTCGGCGAGTGGATCACCCTGTCGGAAGCCACCGTCAAGGTCGAGGTCGACGGCGCGGAATACATGGAAGTGGGCGAGGGCACCGGTCCGGTCCACGCCTTCGACGTGGCGTTGCGCAAGGTGCTGACCACCGTCTATCCCGAGCTGACGGCGCTGGAACTGAAGGATTACCGGGTGCGCATCACCGAATCCACGGTGGGCACCGCCGCCAAGACCCGCGTCACCATCGAAAGCGAGGATGGACGAGGCAACCGCTGGACCACGGTGGGCGTCCACACCAACGTGCTGGAAGCCTCGCTGGAGGCGCTTCAGGACAGCATCACCTTCATGCTGTTCCGCTTCCGGGCCGCGTGATGTCCGACGGAAGCGCCGGTCCCGCCATCATCCTGGTGCGGCCGCAACTGGCGGAAAACATGGGCACTGCCGCCCGTGCCATGCTCAATTGCGGCCTGACCGATCTGCGCATCGTGGCGCCCCGGGCCAATCCGCTGGACGAACGCGCCATCGCCGCCGCCTCGGGCGCCGACCGCCTGCTGCTGGCCGCCAAGGTGGTGGAGACCACCGCCGAGGCGGTGGCGGATCTGAACCGGGTGTGGTGCACCACCGGGCGCGACCGCTACATGGTCAAGCCGGTGGACACGCCGCGCCAGGCCGCCGCCGCCATGCGCGCCGTGGTCGCCGAAGGCCGGCGTTGCGGCGTTCTGTTCGGCCCCGAACGCACCGGATTGGAAAACGACGACGTCGCCGTGGCCGACACGGTGCTGACGGTGCCGCTCAACCCGGATTACTGCTCGCTGAACCTGGCCCAGGCGGTGCTGCTGGTGGCCTACGAGTGGTTCCAGGCCGACGCGGCCACCACCTTGCCGGCCATGACCAAGGGGGCCGAAGGCCCGGCGTCCAAGGAGAAGCTGCTCAACTTCTTCGTCCATCTGGAACGCGAACTGGATGAATGCGGCTTTTTGCGCATTCCCGACAAGCGGCCGGTGATGGTCCGGAACATCCGCAATATGTTCCAGCGCGCCCACCTGACCGGCCAGGAAATCCAGACGCTGCACGGCATCGTCCACGAACTGGTCACCTACCGCCACAAGAAGGCGCAGGGCTGACCGGCGCCCACAGCACCTCCTCGATGTCTCCGGCTCCGCTCAGCAGCATCGCCAGCCGGTCGAACCCCAGCGCGATGCCGGCGCTGTCGGGCATGCCGAATTCGAGCGCCGCCAGGAAATCCTCGTCCATCGCGTGGGTCTCGCCGTAAAGCTCCCGCTTCAGCGCCATGTCGGCGGCGAAGCGGCGGCGCTGCTCGGCGGCGTCGGTCAGCTCGCCGAAGGCGTTCGCCAGTTCGAGGCCCAATACATAGGCCTCGAAGCGTTCGGCCACCCTTGGGTCGGCAGGCGAGCGCCGGGCGAGCGCCGCCATGGACAGCGGATAGGAATGCAGGAACACCGGCCGGTCCCAGCCCAGATGCGGTTCGATGCGGTCCAGCATGATCTTGAAGAAAATGTCGTCCCAGCGGTCGCCGCCGCTGACCGAGATGCCGATCCGCCGGGCCTCCGCCGCCAGCCGGTCGCGGTCGGGGCGTTCGGGGTCGGGGGCGGTGTCCAGGATATCGATGCCGGCGTATTCCAGGAACGCTTCGGCCACCGACAGCCGCCGCCAGGGACCAAGCGGGTCCAAGGTGGCGTCGCCGCGCCGCAGCCGGACCACCCCGGCCGCCATTGCCGTCTCTTGCACCAGCGTCTCGGTGTCGGCCATCAGGTCGTCCAGCGAGGCGCCGGCCCGATACCATTCCAGCATGGTGAATTCGGGATGGTGGGTGGGCGAACGCTCGGCATTGCGGAACACGCGGGCCAGCTGATAGAGGCGCGGCACCCCGGCCACCAGCAGCTTCTTCATGGCGAATTCGGGACTGGTGTGCAGGGCCAGCGGCCGGTCCGGCCCACCATAGGGGTCGGCCAAGGCGGTGGTGAAGGCCTTGATATGCGGTTCCATGCCCGGCGACACCTGGAGGCAGGGGGTTTCGACCTCGGCGAAATCGCGGGCGGCGAAGAAGGCGCGGATGGCGGCGACGGCTCGCGAGCGGATGGCCAGATTGGATTTCCTGCTGGCGAAAGCCTCGGGACGCCACCACTCTGTAACCGACATCGCTTGTTCCTTCGCCAACGGGAGAGCCTCCATGATCGACCTTTACTACTGGACCACCCCCAACGGCCACAAGATCGCCATCTTCCTGGAAGAGGCAGGTCTCGACTACCGGGTCAGGCCGGTGGATATCGGCAAGGGCGAGCAATTCCAACCCGATTTTCTGAAGATATCGCCCAACAACCGCATTCCCGCCATCGTCGATCACGCTCCGGCCGAGCCGGGAGCGCCGGTGAGCGTGTTCGAATCAGGCGCCATCTTGCTGTATCTGGCCGAGAAGACCGGGCGTTTCATCGCCCCCGACCTGCGCGGGCGGATCGAGACGCTGGAATGGCTGTTCTGGCAGGTCGGCGGGCTGGGACCCATGGCGGGACAGAATCACCATTTCGTCCAGTACGCGCCCGAGCGTATACCCTATGCCATGGACCGCTATGTCAAGGAGACCGGGCGGCTTTACGCGGTGCTGGACCGGCGGCTGTCCGGGCGGGAATTCATCGCCGGATCCTATTCCATCGCCGACATGGCCGCCTATCCCTGGGTGGTGCCATGGGAACGCCAGGGGCAAAGGCTGGAGGACTTCCCGAATCTGAAGCGCTGGTTCGAGGCCGTCGCCGGCCGGCCGGCGATGCGGCGGGCCTACGAACTGGCCCACGCGATCAACCCGCAGCCGGTGATGACCGAGGACGCCAGAAAGGTCATGTTCGGCCAGGATGCGGGGACGGTCCGACGATAAGCATTGATTTGCCACACATGAATATGCATCGGCATAATCTTGTGTGGTCAATGTCACTGTGAAGTAACGCCAGATTTGATATCAGTTTGAAATCGGTTGCTTCATGGTTGTATCAGTGATGAAACTCAAAAAGTATAAAATTTTACGTATCTCTACTCTATTTCTCGCCGGATTGGTGTTCGGCGTGCCGGGTGGGGCGGCGGGCGAGCTTGCCGCGCTTTCCGGTCCGGCGACCATCTCCGGCCTGGCGTCCTGGTACGGGGCGGCCTATCGCGGCCGTCCGACCGCCAGCGGCGAGCGGTTCGACCCGGCCGACCTGACCGCCGCCCATCCCAGCCTTCCCATGGGAACCGTGGTCGAGGTGTCGCGACCCGAACGGGGGCGGGCGGTGGTGGTGCGGATCAATGATCGCGGCCCGGCGGGAGGGCGGGTTATCGACCTTTCCGAGGCGGCGGCGCGGCGGTTGGGAATGATCGCCGAGGGAATCGCCCCGGTCACCGTGACCGTCATCGGCAGGGCGGACTGACCATTCATGGTCCGTTCGCATATATTCCGATTCGTGACTGCATTGACGGAGAATTAGGGATTTCCGGCGCAGGGTCGGCCGCGACGCTATCGGGCTGGGAGCGATGACATGAGGATGATCTTGGCGGCGATCCTTGCATTGGTCGCGGGGGCGGTTCCGGCGGCGGCGTCGGCCGGCGTCACGCCGCTTCACGGGCAGGAGTTCACCGGACTGGCCTCGTGGTACGGTCCCGGCCTTCGCGGCAAGCCCACCGCCAGCGGCGAGACCTTCAACCCCAAGGCCTTGACGGCGGCGCATCCGACCCTGCCGTTCGGAACCCTGGTGGAGGTGTCGCGGGTCAACCGCAAGAAATCGGTGGTGGTGGTGATCACCGACCGTGGTCCCTTCGTCGCCGGTCGCGCCATCGATCTGTCGCGGGCGGCGGCGCGGCGGCTGCACATGAGCTATCTCGGCACCGCCGAGGTCCGGATTCAGGTGATCGGCATGGTGGAATAGGGATCAGATCACGTTCCTGGCCTTCAGGCCGGCCAGTTCCTCCGGGGTCAGTCCCAGCAATTCGCCGTAGACGCGGGCGTTACCGTCGCCCAGGCGAGGGCCGAGATGATCCACCCGTCCCGGCGTCGCCGACAGCTTGGGGACCACGCCCGGCACCACCACCTCGCCCAGGGTGGGGTCCAGGACCTTCAGCAGGTTGTCGCGGGCCTGGAACTGCGGGTCGGCGAAGATGTCGGCGATACTGTTCAGCGGCGCCGCCGGAACCTCGAATTCCAGGCACAGCCGCATGACCTCGTCGCGGGTGCGCGACTCGGTCCAGGCGGTGACCAGGGCGTCGACGCCATCACGGGCGGCGAGGCGGTCGCGCAGCAGCCCCCAATGCCCGTCTCCCGCCAGTTCCGGCCGTCCCATGGCGTCGCATAACCGGGCGAACATGCGGTCGGTGGTGCAGGCGATGGCGATCCAGGCGCCGTCGCCGCAGCGGAAATGACCGTGGGGACAGGCATTGACGGTGCCGGCGCCTTCCCGCTGGCGCAGTTTGCCGAACATGGCGAAGGCCGGCGCGATTTCGTCCAGGGCGCGGAACACCGATTCGTAGAGGGCCAGGTCTATCACCTGTCCCCGGCCGGTGGCGTCGCGGTGGCGCAACGCGACCAGCACGCCGATGGCGCCGTAAAGCCCGCTCATGTAATCGGCCAGCGAGGTCGACCCCGGCGTCACCGGCACTCCGCCCGGCAATCCGGCCAGATGGGACAGGCCGCCGAAGGCATGGGCGATGCGGGCGAAGCCGGGGCGGTCCCGATAGGGGCCGGTCTGGCCGTAGCCGGAAATGCGCAGCAGGATCAGGCCGGGATTGATCCGGGAAAGCTCCTCCCAGCCTAGTCCCCATTTTTCCAGGGTGCCGGGGCGGAAGTTCTCGGCCACCACGTCGGCCTTGGCCGCCAGCCGTAGGAACAGCGCCTTGCCCTCGGGCTTGCGCAGATCCAGCGTCACCGAGGTCTTGTTGCGGGCCTCGGACAGCCACATCAGCGAATCGCCGTCGCGCCCGGTGATGCTGCCGAAATGGCGGAAGGTGTCGCCGTCCTGGGGCTGTTCGACCTTGATCACCTCGGCGCCGAACTCGCCCAGGATCGCCGCCGCGTAGGGGGCGGCGATAAAGGTGGCGATGTCGAGGACGCGGATGCCGGCCAGCGGCAGGGGGGTATCGGTCATGGTGCCGGAACGGGATGGCGACGGGCAGCCTTGATAGCACGCCCGCCGCGTCCCGTCTCCATCGATCCCGCGCGCCTAATCGAACTGTTCCGTCACGCTCGCATTGGCGAGGTCGATCAGGCGAAGGTTCGGTTCGCCTCCGTCCCGGGCTCCGGACGTGCCGCCGTTATAGCTCTCGATCGGCCAGGAATCGTGAACCCGGAACTTGTGGGTGTGACCGCACAGCAGGGCGGCGATTTTGGACTTATGGTCGCCGACGATTGTCTTCAACTGGACCCGGTCCAGCAATTCCATGGCGATCTGCCCCTTCACCGGATCATGATGCATGTACAGCACCGCCTTCTGTCCGGATGGAAGGCCTTGCAGGATGGCTTTCAGCGCGTTTCGCTGGGAATTGCCCAGGCATCCCTGAAGTCCCTCGGCCGTGGGCTTGGGCTTGGTCCTGCGGTTGGTGTCCTCGTACGGGTCGGGGGGATCGTCCCAGAAGAACTTCTCGCGCATGGAATCCAGCCCGATGAAGGTGATGTCGCCGATGGTATCGACCTTGGGAAAGTGGCCATTCCCGCCATAGACGTCCTGATCGAAATCCTGCACGCATTCCCAGGCCATCCCCAGGCCGGAATGTCCGTAATCGTGGTTTCCCGGAACCATCAGGATGCGGAACGGCGTCAACGGCGCCAGGGTGGCCAGGGCGAGCGTCCTCGATTCGGCGGTGTCGGCGATATCGCCGGAGATCACCACCACGTCGGTGTCGGGATTGAAGTCGTTCCGAATGCGCGAAACCATGTTCTTGATGATCTGGGTGCAACGATCGACCCCGATGTGAAGGTCGGTCATATGAATGATTCTCATGACGTGTCCTCCCCTCTGACTTTACGTTCATCTGCTTGGCTTGCGACGCCTCGGGCAGCCCCTCCCCGTCGTCGGGGCGGGCTGGTCGCGATCAATCGGGGGCGTGGTCGCGAATCAACCGTGACCTTCGGTCAATTATGTCGATGCGGCAAGATCGCGATGGTATTTCATAAGCTTGAAAATAACATCTAAAAAGAGTCATTGAGCGCGGCGCCGTCGCGCATTCATTCCGGAAGACGGAACAGGCTGGAACGTTCGACCCGGATCACCGTCCAGGGCAGCGCCGCCGCCTCGCGCAGCCACGCCAGCCACCATTCCAGGCCCGGCCGTTCCTGGCGGGGCATGGCCGGCGCCGGCGTGACCCGCAATCCGAGGCGGCGGAAGACATAGAGGGAGCGCGGAATATGGCAGGCGTCGGTCACCAGCAGCAGGCGGCTCCACCCCATCGCCTCGACGATGGGCCGCGACAGCCGGGCGTTGCCGATGGTGTTGCGCGAATTCTCCTCCATCAGCACCCGTTCGGGGGCGATTCCGGCGGCCAGGGCGAGGTCGCGCATGACGCGGGCCTCAGGGATTGGATGGCGCACCGCCCCGCCGCTCATCAGCAGATGCCCGACCACTCCCCGCCGGGCCAGGTCGGCCGCGTGCGCTACCCGCCGGAGCATGGCCGGGCTGGGGCCGCCGTCGGGGGCCACCATGGCGCCCAGCACGATGGCGGCGTCGAAGGGGTCGACAGAAGGGGGAATCATCACTTACTTACTTAGGGAGGACGCAAAGGGAGAACGACATGGACAAGCGCCGTAACACCGACGTCATCGTGGAGACCCTGAAGCTGGAAGGCAAGCGGGTGATCGACGTGGGCTGCGGCGATGGGGCTCTGGTCAGGGTGATGACCCGGTTCGGCGCCCATGTGCTGGGGGTGGAATGCAGCCCGCGCCAGTTGGCCAAGGCCCGCGCCGCCGACAAGGTGGGGGACGAGGCCATCGTCGAGGGCGTCGGCCAGAACCTGCCGGTCGACGACGAGTCGGCTGACATCGTGGTCTTCTTCAACAGCCTGCACCACATTCCCATCGAGCATCAGGCCAAGGCCATGGCCGAGGCCGCCCGGGTGCTGAGGTCCGGCGGCGAGGTCTACGTCTCGGAACCGCTGCCCCACGGCGCCTTCTTCGACGCCGTGCGCCCCATCGACGACGAAACCTGGGTGCGCGGCGCCGCCTTGGCCGCCGTCAAGGGCGCCTGGGTCCACGGGCTGGAGGAGGAGACCGAGTTCAGCTACATCCACCCGCTGGTCCTGCGCGATTACGAGACCTTCCGCGATCGCATCGTGTCGGCCAATGCCGAGCGCGAGACCCGATTCGCCGAACTGGATGGCGAGATGCGCGAGCGTTTCGCCCGGCTGGCCAGCCCCAATCCCGATGGCGGCTTCCTGTTCGAGCAGCCCATGCGGGTCAACCTCCTGCGCAAGGTCTGAGCGCCTTATCCCAGCAGCACGTCGCGGGCCTGGTTCAGGCGGGCGGCGATCCAGGTGGAACCGCCGGAATCGGGGTGATTGGCCCGCATCAGGCGGCGGTGGGCTTCCCGGATCTCATCGGGCGAGGCCCCCTTGGCCAGTCCCAGGATTTCATAGGCCTGATCGCGGGTCATGACGGCATCGGGGGCGGCCGGGCGCGATTCCCCCGTCTCGCCGGTCCGGGGCTGTCCGGTCTGTCCGGTCATGCGGCGAAAGGCGGTCCACCAGCCGTGCAGCCGCATGGCGCGGCCGATCCAGGGGGCAAGGCCGGCGGCCACGGCGAACAGTCCGGCCAGCTTGCCGGTCGCCACCAGCGCCACGCCGACCGCCACCAGCAGCGCCAGCCCGGCGCCGATCACGATCTTGCGGATTCTGGCGGGAGATGCGTGCCGGAGCCATCGCGAGCCCAGCCACAAGACGGCCAGGACGGTGACGATGAGGATAAGGCTCAGACCCATGTTCTCCTCGCCGGCCGGGGCGGGATGCTCACTCGATGTCGAAGGTGCTGGCGCTGTCGGTCAGTTCGAACAGGCGCTGGACGCTGCCGGCGGCGCCGCGCAGCGCCAGCTTGGACCCGGCTTCGAAGACGACGTCCTTGGCGAGATGCAGCATGCCCAGGCCGACCGAATCGACGCGGGGAACCTTGGCCAGGTCGAATACCACCCGGTCGGTCCGAATCGCCTTCAGATCGGAAATCAGGTTCTCCATCTGGGCGCTGGCGGTATAGTCGAGCGTTCCCTCAAGCGTCACGGTCAGGATATTGTTGCTGTGCTTGATGGCGATGTTCATCCTGGCCTCTCGTTTTTCTCTCGGCGGGAGTATGCCGCGACTCCGCGCCGTACTCCAGTCCGACGATGGATAATCGGCGCGGCGGATGCCGGGTGCGGATTGCCCGCGCGATGGCACGGAAAGCCGGCCGCCGTCCTTTGTAAGGTTCAGGCCATTTGAAGATTCTGGCCTGTTGAAAAATTAGGGAGGAGATATGTCCGTTCTGCTGTGGCAGCCTTCGGAACAGCGCGTCCGGGCGGCGAATCTGACCGCCTTCATCCACGAGGCCAACCGGCGTTTCGGGGCCGCCGCCGACGATTATCCGTCGCTGTGGCGGTGGTCGGTGGCGTCGCCGGATTCGTTCTGGCGGCTGGTGTGGGATTATTGCGGCATCGTCGGCGACGGGCCGGGGGACCGGGTGGTGGACGACATCCGCCGGATGCCGGGGGCCGCGTGGTTTCCCGAGGCGCGACTGAACTTCGCCGAGAATCTGCTGCGGCGCCGGGACGAGGCCGACGCCATCGTCTTCTGGGGCGAGGACAAGGTCAGGCGGCGGTTGTCGTTCGCCGAACTGCACGCCCAGGTCTCGCGGCTTCAGCAGGCGCTGGCGGCGGCCGGCGTCACCGTCGGCGACCGGGTCGCCGGCTACCTGCCCAACATGCCCGAGGCGGTGGCCTTCATGTTGGCGACCGCGTCGCTGGGCGCCATCTGGTCGTCAGCTTCGCCCGATTTCGGCGTCCAGGGCGTGCTGGACCGTTTCGGCCAGATCGCGCCGAAGGTGCTGGTGTCGGCCGACGGCTATTTCTATTCCGGCAAGGCC
The DNA here is from genome assembly GCF_902729425.1 of Magnetospirillum sp. SS-4. Classification (GTDB taxonomy): domain Bacteria; phylum Pseudomonadota; class Alphaproteobacteria; order Rhodospirillales; family Magnetospirillaceae; genus Phaeospirillum. The sequence goes on from NZ_CACVCH010000042.1 coordinate 81,062, forward strand.
CATGACTCGCTGGAAAAGCTGGCGGCGATCGTGCCGGGAATCGCCTCGGTGGAGCGGGTGGTGGTGGTGCCCTACACCCGCGAGCGCGCCGACATCGCCATGGTGGACAAGGCGGTGCATCTGGCCGACTTCATCGCCCCCTTCGCCGCCGCCGAGATGCGTTACGTCCGACTGCCCTTCGCCCATCCGCTCTACATCATGTATTCGTCGGGCACCACCGGCGCGCCCAAATGCATCGTCCATTCCGCCGGTGGATGCCTGATCCAGCAACTGAAGGAGCACCGGCTGCACTGCGACGTCAGGCGCGACGACCGGATATTCTATTTCACCACCTGCGGCTGGATGATGTGGAACTGGCTGGTGGCCGGTCTGGCGGCCGAGGCCACCTTGCTGCTGTACGACGGCAATCCCAGCGCCAATGACGGCCGCATCCTGTTCGATCTTGCCGATTCCGAGAGGATGACCCTGTTCGGAACCTCGGCCAAATGGATCGACGCCATCGCCAAGATGGGACTGGAACCGGCGGCCACCCACGGGCTGGACACGATCCGCACCATCTGCTCCACCGGCTCCGTTCTGGCGCCCGAGGGGTTCGACTACGTCTATTCCAAGGTGAAGCGGGACGTCCAGCTGGCGTCGATCTCGGGCGGCACCGACATTGTCTCGTGCTTCATGCTGGGCAATCCCATCGGGCCGGTCCATCGCGGCGAGATCCAGGCGCGCGGCCTGGGCATGAAGGTGGAGGTCTACGACGATTCCGGCCATCCGGTGGAAGGCGCCAAGGGCGAACTGGTCTGCACCCAGGCCTTCCCGTCCATGCCGGTCGGCTTCTGGAACGATTCCGACGGCTCGCGCTACCGCGCCGCCTATTTCGAGAAGTATCCGGGCGTGTGGTGCCATGGCGACTGGGTCGAGTTGACCGCCACCGGCGGCATCGTCGTCTATGGCCGCTCGGACGCCACCCTCAATCCCGGCGGCGTGCGCATCGGCACCGCCGAGATCTACCGCCAGGTGGAGCAGATCGACGAAGTGCTGGAAAGCCTGGTGATCGGCCAGGACTGGGAATCGGATGTCCGGGTGGTGCTGTTCGTGCGCCTGCGCCCCGGCATCGTCCTGGATGCCGGCCTGGAAGCCCGCATCCGCAAGCGGATCAGGGACAACACCACGCCGCGCCATGTTCCGGCCCGCATTGTCCAGGTGGACGACATTCCCCGCACCAAGTCGGGCAAGATCGTCGAACTGGCGGTGCGCGACGTGGTGCACGGCCGCGCCGTCAAGAACCGCGAGGCGTTGGCCAATCCGGAGGCGCTGGATCTGTTCCGCGACCGTCCCGAACTGATGTGACCGGTACGGGGGTGCCCATGCTGCGATGCAATATTGCAACAGTGTGACTCGAAAGAGTCGCCGGGCCGGCGAGTCCCCTTCACGCCGCCGCTCCGACGCCTTATATCCCCGGTAGGGATATGAGGTTCGGTCGGGTCATCATGGTTTTCCGGTGCCGCATTCGGGACGTGTTGCTGCTGCCGCTGCTGCTGCTGGCGGCGGTTCCGGCCGTGGCCGCCGACATGGGCGGCCGGCTGGTGGCCGGCGGAGCCTCCTCCGGCGTCGCGGCGGCTCCGTCGCCGGCCCTGGCCGGAGAGACGCGCAGCCCGCTGCTGGTCGGCGGCGGCTTCAGCGTCGGCGCCGTGGCCTCGCCGATGGCTACCGCCACCACTCTCGCCCTGCCGTTCTCGTCGGGAACCGGCAATCTGGCCGTGGGCGGCTACGTCGCGTACGGGTTCGCCGAGACCAGCCTCAGTTCGTCGTTCCGCCGGTCGGGCTCCACCTCCCGGGCCGACATTTCCGCCGCCTACGCCGGCAGCCTGCTGGGGGTGGATGGCGTCGCCGCCCTCAGGCTGGGGGCAGCCTGGACCGGCACCCAGGGGTTCAGCCCCAACCCGCTTCAGCCGGGGGCCGCCCTTGCCGATCCCTATCCGGGCGACAGCGGCTTCAACCTGTCGTTCAGCCTGATGCATCAGGTGACGCCGGCCTTCAGCCTGGGCGGCGTCGCCGAGGCCAGCCGTCCCGCGTGGCTGGATTCGGGAAACTCTTCCGGCTTCATGCTGGGGGCCGGAATGGGTTACCGCTTCTAGAGCGTCGAGCCCCATATCTGAAACGGCCCTGTTTCTCATGGGGCGAGACAGACCGCGAGGCGCGCTTCGCGGCGCGATGCGGCGCATCGGGCAAGAAGCGGAACGTAGCGGATGCCCGCCCCATGGAAACCCGAAGGGACGGGCGGATTTGCCCCATTACCTTCGGCAACGGGCTTGACCGTAGCGCTGGCTACGCTCGGCGCCCCTTGCCTCTTTTCCGGCTTCGGGCATGATCGGAAGATCAGCGGCAGAGCAGGGGGCGATCATGACCACGCAGGCCAACCACGGGACCCACTGGAAGTTCTTCCGGGCCGGCGGCTTCGATCAGGTGCGGCTGGACACCGGTCGGGCGGTGGCGTCGCTGGGCGAACTGGATCAGAAGCTGTGGGCGGCGCTCAGTTGCCCGACCCGCGGGATCGAACTTGACACCCGCACCCTGGACAGCATCGATTCGGACCGGGACGGCCGCATCCGCGTCGGCGAGATCGTCGCGGCGGTCGAATGGGCCTGCGGATTGCTGAAGGACCCCGACATCCTGCTGAAGCGCGAGGATACCCTGCCGCTTGACGCCATCGACGAAACCAGGGAGGACGGCCGGGCGGTGCTGGCGGCGGCCCGGCGCATTCTTGCCAAGAGCGGCAAGGCCGATGCCGGGACCATCACCCTGGCCGACGTCTCCGGGGTCGAGGAGGTGTTCGCCGCCAACGACTTCAACGGCGATGGCATCGTCCCGCCCGACATCGTCGAGGATGCCGTCCTGCGGGCCATGGTCGAGGATATCATCGCCTGCCTGGGCGGCGAGACCGACCGCTCCGGCCTGCCCGGCGTCACCAGGGACAAGGTGGAAGCCTTCTTCGAGACGGCGGCCACCTTCGCCGCCTGGGGCGCCCGCGCCGACGACGAGGCCGGATTGCGGCCGCTGGGCGAGGCCACCGACACCGCCGCCGAGGCGTTGCACGCCATCGCCGCCAAGCTGGACGACTGGTTCACCCGCTGCGATCTGGTGGCCTTCGACCCCCGCGCCGCCGCGCCGCTGAACCGGTCCGAGGAGGATTGGGCCGCCCTGGCCGGGCGGATGCTGTCGCCGGCCGAGGAGGGGCTGGCGTCGTTTCCCCTGGCCGCCGTGGCGGCGGGGGCCTCGCTGCCGTTGGGACCCGGCGTCAATCCCGCCTGGGCCGGGGCGGTCGCCCGCCTGAAGGCCGAGGTGGTGGTTCCCCTGCTGGGTGACCGCGACTCCCTGTCCGCCGCCGACTGGGCCGCTATCAAGGACCGTTTCGCCGCCTGGGAGGCGTGGCAGGCCGAGCGTCCGGCCGGGCCGGTGGGCGACCTGGGCATCGCCCGTATCCGCGAGATGGTCGCCTCCGACGCCAAGGCGGCGATTCTGTCGCTGATCGAGCAGGACATGGCGCTGGAGGCCGAGGCCAAGGCCATCGCCTCGGTCGACCGCCTGCTGCGTTACTGCCGCGATCTGGTGACTCTGCTCAACAATTTCGTCGCCTTCCGCGACTTCTACACCCGCAAGCGCAAGGCGGTGTTCCAGGCCGGCACCCTTTATCTGGATGGCCGCTCCTGCGAATTGTGCGTCCGGGTCGAGGACCCCGCCAAGCACGCCCCCGTCGCCACCTTGTCGCGCATCTATCTGGTTTATTGCGAATGCGTCCGCCGGGGCGGCGATGGCGACGAGCGGATGTTCATCGCCGCCGCCGTCACCAATGGCGATTCCGACCAGTTGATGGTGGGGCGCAACGGCGTGTTCTACGACCGCGACGGCGGCGACTGGGACGCCACCGTGGTCCGCATCGTCGATCACGCCATCAGCATCCGCCAGTCGTTCTGGGCGCCCTACAAGAAAATGGGCAAGATGATCGGCCAGCAATTGGAAAAGGTCGCCGCCGCCCGCGCCGCCGCGCCGCGCTTTCCGCCGATGCCGCCGCCGGTTTCCGCCTCCGCCCCCTCCGCCCCGGCCCCGGCGGCGGCGGCTCCCGCCGCTCCGGCGGCGGCTCAGCAGCCATTCGATGCCGGGCGTTTCGCCGGCATCTTCGCCGCCCTGGGACTGGCCATCGGCGCCATCGGCACCGCCATCGCCTCGGTGGTGACCGGATTCCTGGCCTTGCCGTGGTGGCAGATTCCGCTGGCGTTGCTGGGCGTGCTGCTGCTGGTGTCGGGGCCGAGCATGCTGATCACCTCGCTCAAGCTGCGCGGCCGCAATCTGGGGCCGATTCTCGACGCCAACGGCTGGGCGGTGAACACCCATGCCCGCATCAATATTCCGTTCGGAACGGCCTTGACCCATCTGGCGAAGCTGCCCGACGGCGCGGTGCGGTCCCTGACCGACCCCTATGCCCAGAAGCAGCCGCCGTGGCGGCTGTATGTCGCGCTGGGGATGGCGGCGGGAGCGGTGGCGTTGCTGTGGCGGTTCGGGGTGCTGGCCCGGCTGTGGGAGACGGTGGCGGGGTAGGGGGGGACGCCAGCCTTACTCGGCCGGATTGCCCTTGAGACGCTCGATGTTGGCGCCGCAGGCGGCCAGCTTCTCCTCGACCCGCTCGTAGCCGCGGTCCAGGTGGTAGACCCGGTTGATGACGGTCTCGCCCTCGGCGGCGAGACCGGCCAGAACCAGCGACACCGAGGCGCGCAGGTCGGTGGCCATCACCTGGGCGCCCGACAGCCGGGCCTGGCCGCGCACGATGGCCGAAGCACCGTGGACGTTGATGCGCGCCCCCATGCGGGTCAGTTCGGGAACATGCATGAAGCGGTTCTCGAAAATGGTCTCGGTGATCATCGACGCGCCCGACGAGGTCGACAGCAGTGCCATCAACTGGGCCTGCATGTCGGTGGGAAAGCCGGGATAGGGTTCGGTCATGATGTCGACGCCCCTGATCTCGCGGCCCTCGGCCGAGATGCGCATGCCGCGCGGGGTTTCCTCCACCAGCACGCCGCATTCGGCCAGCACGGTGTTGACCGATTCCATCAGGTCGAAGCGGGCGCCCACCAGTTCGATGTCGCCCCGGGTGATGGCGGCGGCGACGGCGTAGGAACCGGTCTCGATGCGGTCAGGGACCACCGAGTACTCGGCGCCGTGCAAACGGCCGACACCCTGGACATGCAAGGTGCCGCTGCCGATGCCCTCGATCTTCGCCCCCATGGCGACCAGGCAATGGGCAAGGTCGGCCACCTCGGGCTCGCGCGCCGCGTTGGCGATCACCGTCTCGCCCTCGGCGAGGCAGGCCGCCATCAGGACGTTCTCGGTGCCGCCGACGGTGACCTGCGGGAAGATGATGTGGGCGCCCTTGAGGCGGCCGTTCACCCTGGCGACGATATATCCCTCGTCCAGCTCGATCTGGGCGCCCATCTGTTCCAGCGCCTTGAGGTGGAGGTCCACCGGCCGGGTGCCGATGGCGCAGCCGCCGGGCAGCGACACCCGCGCCTCGCCGCAGCGGGCCAGCAGCGGCCCCAGCACCAGCACCGACGCCCGCATCTTGCGGACCAGATCATAGGGCGCGGTGGTGCTGACGATCTCGGCCGCCGTCAGTTCCAGTACCCGGCCGGTATGGCCGCCATTGGCGGAATCGCCGTTGAGGATCATGCCGACGCCGTGCTGGGCCAGCAGGTTGGCCATGGTGGTGATGTCGACCAGATGGGGCAGGTTGGCGAGCGACAGGGTCTCGTCGGTCAGCAGGCAGGCGGGCATCAGCGTCAGGGCGGCGTTCTTGGCGCCGCCGACGGTGATGGTGCCCCTGAGCGGCGTGCCGCCGACGATGCGGATCCTGTCCATGCCGATGTCCTTGAAATGTGGAAGCCCCCTTTAGCCCGCCGGCCGCCCCTGGTCAAGGGCGGCGGATGATGGTATTTCCCCTCCATGATTCTCACTCCCGTCGACCATTCCGACCTCGCCCGGCTGCGCGAGGACTTCGACCGGGCCCTGGTCGAGGATTGCTTGGCGCAAAAGGTGTTCCGCCGCGTCACCGCCCTGGTGCCCGACGGCGACCTGCTGACCCTGTCGACCGATCCCGACCATCACCGGGCGGCGGTGGAGCTGTGTCGCCGCTTCGGGTTCGGCATCCTGGACATGGACCCGCGCGATTATTTCACCTGGGACGGCCGGGCGGTGGCCATCCGCATGGAGCCCAGCGTGCTGATCCACGAGGTGGCCCATTACCAGCTGGCCGCGCCCGAGCGGCGCGGCGTCATCGATTTCGGCCTGGGCGCCGGTCCGGAATCCGGACGCAAGGCCGAGGGCGACGCGGTCCAGACCCTGTTCCTGCCCGAACGCGACGTCGAGGAGGGGCTGTGCTCGCTGCTGGGCATCTTGTGGGAGGCCGAACTGGGGCAGCCGGCGGTGCTGGCCTTTCTGGAACAGAACTGGCTGGAGGGCGGCGTCAGCCTTCACAATATCGGCCATTTCCGCAAGATCGTGCGCTGGCTGCGCCGGATGGAGCTGATCGACGACGACGGCGCCCCGACCATGGCCCTGCGTCACGAGGGCGACGACACCTTCTTCGTCCGCTGGTATGCCGAGGGCTGAGGCCGTCCTGCGCCGGATAAGGGCGGGGTAATGCCTCGTTAACGGCGGGGCGCTATGGTGGGCCGGGGATGGGCGTCCACCATCGCAGGAGCGGATGGACCCGTGGGCAAGCCAGTAACGGCCGAAGAGCAGGAAGCGCTTTTCCAGTCGATCATCCGCAAGCTTCCGTTGCTGGACGATTCCGCGCAATTGCGGGAGGTCGCCGCCCTGGCGGTCGCCCTCATGCTGCGCCGGCCGGGCGACGCTGTCTTGAGGGAGGAACTGACCCGTCAGGTCAACGAGGCCGTCGATGCGGTAAGGCCCGGCCAGTCTCCCGAAATCACGCGCAACGAGATGCGTTCGGCGGCGCGGGCCTGCATTCGTGTACTCCAGGCCGCCAAGGAGCGGCGGCTGCCGCGCCATCTCCAGCCGGGAAGCCGGGAATGGGCGCAGGCCGAGGGCGGCGCCCCCGCCGGACCGGCGCATCCTCCATCGCCGCCTCCGGCCGGCGGCATCAAGGTGAGCACGACCAGGGTGGTCGTCGGAATCGCCGTGGCGGCGCTGGTGTTCGGCGGCTACGCATGGTGGAGCGGATCGCGGTCGACCGGCGACGAACCCGTCGAGGTCGCGGAATTCACCCGCCAGGTGATGGAGGCGGCCAAGGGCGGCGGTCCCGCCAGCCATGCCTTCGGCGGCTCGCTCAAGATGATATCGCTGGGCGGGCGTCCGGTGGTGGTGGCTGACGGGGTGCCGCCCCGCGTCTGCGTCGCGTCGGGCTGGGCCCTGGTCAAGGCCGGCGTCCTGTCCATCAACGGCATCACTCCCAACCGCATCTCGGCCGGAAAGATCACCGAGCTTTGCAACAGCGAGACCGGCAATGCCAGCATCATGTGGACGCCGAAATAGCCTGATCGTCCCGCTGCTGCTGGTTCTGCTCGGTTCGCCGCCGGTCCGCGCCGACACCACCCTGGTCGGGCGGCTGGAGCAAGGGGGGCTGGTTCAGGGACGGACCGGGCCGGGCGCGAGCGTCACCCTGGACGGGCGCGCGGTTCCAGTCAGCGCCGACGGCCGCTTTCTGCTGGGATTTGGCCGCGACGCCGAAGCCGAGGCGATGCTGGAAGTTCAGGAGCCGGGGCAGGCGGTCCAGCGCCGTCCCCTTGTCATCGCCCGGCGCGACTGGGCCGTGCAGCGCATCGAGGGATTGCCGCGCGACAAGGCCGACCCCGACCCGGTGGCGGTGGCCCGCATCAAGGAGGAAAGCGACCGTCTGCGCGCCCTGCGGAATTCGGCCTCGCCGGTGCCGCTGTTCCTGTCCGGCCTGATCCGGCCCGCCGACGGAACCGTCTCGGGCGTGTTCGGCAGCCAGCGGGTCTATAATGGCCGGGCCGGCGCGCCCCATTCCGGCCTGGACATCGCGGCGCCCACCGGCGCCCCGGTATGGGCCGCCGCCGATGGAGTGGTGGTTCTGGCCGCGCCCGACCTGTTTCTTACCGGGCGTACCGTCATGATCGATCACGGCCTTGGCCTGATGTCCAGCTACGCCCATCTGTCGCGCATCGACGTGACGGCGGGAAGCCGCGTCGCCGCCGGCCAGCCCATCGGCGCCATCGGCGCGACCGGCCTGGCCACCGGCGCCCATCTGCACTGGGGCATGTCCTGGATGGATATCAGGCTCGACCCCCAATCAACCCTGGGGGTGTTAGGAGGGATATCGGCGCAAAAGTAGTAGATTTCCTATCCTATGGTATGATAACCATACGCCCATTGTGGAATAGAGGAGTCATGCCATGCCTGGGCGCCTGTACGGCCATGCCGGCCGCGTGCCGCTTGACGAGGATACGCTGGACGAGATGGAGGGCGAGGCCCTGGTCATCGTCGAGCATGCCGACCGCTACTCGCATCAGACCGTGGAAATGGCGCGCAAGATGCTGGATATGATCCGCCGCCTTCGCCGCAAGGGCGATTCGGAGCCCGAGGCCTGCCCGTCGCTTTTCCGTATCGTCGCCGGCGGCCTTGACCCTGCCGCCGATCAGGACGACGCCCTGCTGGCCGCCACGGCCTGAACTTGCTCCAGCTTATGCCGGGGGCTGGCATTCCGGCCTTTGGCATCACGCCGTCGCGGGTTCCTTGCGGCCGATCCGGTCGTAAAGCCGTCCCACCTGCACCAGGCAGATGGACATGTCCGCCGTCTCGCCGTTCTGCATGGCCAGCACCTCGCGGCCGATGGCGATGAAGGCTTCCGCCTCGGGATCGCCGGCGAAGGCCATGGGAAAGGCCTCGATCAGGGCGCGGGCCTCGGTCAGTTCGGCTCCGAACAACGTCCGTCCCATGATCTTGAGGCTGCCAAGATACATCTCCACCGCCGCCAGCACGGCGTCGACGTGCAGCCGCCGGCGCAGGGCCTCGCGTATCTGGATGGCGAGTTGGACCGGGCGGCGCGCCACCTCGCCCAGCACGAAGGGGCGGCGGGTGGCGATGGATGAACGGTCGCGGGCGGCGCCGACGCAGACGCCGTGCAATTCACCCAGGCCGAAGCGGTTGTCGCCGTGACGGGTGAACATCATCATCACCAGGATGTCCACCAGCAAGGTGTTGAAGTTCTTCTCGGTCTCGCGCAAGCGTTCGCGCAGGAAGCGGGTGCTGGTCTCCCGGTGTCCGGCCAGCCCCAGCAATTCGTCGCGGCTTTGGGTGAACAGGCGGGTGTTGAAGTCCAGCAAGGTGCGCAGGAACTGGAAATCGGCGGCCTGCGGCAACTCGATTCCGGCCAGCGACGCCCGATCGCGGAGATCGGCGATCATGGCCAGCGCTTCGAGTTCCTCCGGGACCAGGGTGCTGGGTGGCGGCAGCTTGACCTTGACCTTCTTGGTGGTGGTCACTTGCCCCAGGGCGAACTCGACGCCCAGGATGTGGTAGGTCCTGGGCTTGACCACCGATTTTTCCACCACCTTGTAGTCGGGGGCGAGGCCCTCGCCCTTCTGCTGGGCGATCAGCTTGGCTTCGGCCGACCTGTGGTGGATGCCCAGCTTCTCCAGGCGGCTGTCCAGCACCTTCCATACGCCCGGCCGCATCTCGGCCCAGAATTCCTTGGCCTTTTCCGGTTCGGCCAGCACCGCCCGGTCGACCTTGACATAGACCCGGCGTTCCAGGCCGACCCGGCACAGGCGCAGCAGCGGGCCGGCGACGAAGTCCTTCAGAATGTCGTGCAGGCGGGGCGAGAACAGGAAGAAGGGCTGGGAATGGCAGTAGGCCACCGACGGAATTTCCGGCGGCGGCACCTGCATCAGCGACAGCCGCCGGTCGATCAGTTCGCCCAGATGGCGGCCGATCAGATCCTCGGCCAGGGCGAAGTCGTAGGCCTCGCCGGACATGTCGACGGACGGCAGGCTCGGCTGGTCGATCTCGCGCCGATGCGGCATGTTGCCGGCGGTCTGACGCGCTGCCTCCTCGGCGGCCAGCCGGGCGGTTTCGGCCTTGTGCCATGCCTTGGCGATTTCGGGCCGCTTCTCGATCACCACGGTGATGACCTCGGCGGCCAGGGCCTTCTGATCGGGAAAATCGAGTCCGACCAGCCCGGCGGCGAAGGCGTCCTGGATCGCGTCCAGGAAGGCGGCGTCGCCGCGGCGCCGCAGCAGGGCATGCAGGACATCGGCCATGAACGGCAGCAAGGTCGGCTGGTCGCCGATTCCCTCCAGCTTAGCGAGCAGGCCGTCCAGCAGCAGGCGTTGGTCGGCGGGGATCGTCTCGTGCATCACCTGATCCAGTTCTTTTCGATGGCGACGGCCGACACCGAGTTCTTGGGCGATCCCTCGACGATCCTGTCGCTATAGACCAGATAGACCAGCACGTCGCGCTTGCGGTCGTGGAACCGGACCACTTGCAGGGTCTTGAACAGCAATGAGGTGTCCTTCTTGAAGACCGTGTCGCCGTCCTTCAGGGGGGCCGAGATGGTGATCGGCCCGACCTGGCGGCAGGCGATGGCGGCGTCGGCGGTATCCTCGGCCACCCCCAGGCTGCCCTTGACGCCGCCGGTCTTGGCCCGGGACAGATAGCAGGTGACGCCGGCCACCTTGGGGTCGTCGAAGGCCTCGACCACGATCTTGTCGTTGGCGCCCAGCATCTTGAACACGGTCGACACGCTGCCGATTTCCTCGGCCCGACCACTGGGAACGACCAGGACGGCGAAGGCCGCCGCCAAAATCCACACACTCAACCGCATATTGGGATCATCCGATAATCTCCGGCCCACCATACCAGCCCTGAAGAAAAATGAATGTGAAATGTCTTACACAACGCCTGACCATGCTCAAGGAAGAACCCCGGCCGCCGGCCACATTATTCCAGGCCGCCACCTTGACCCAAGGATATCCCGATGGCCTTTCCCGCTTTCTTCGCCGACGCCCCCTCCATCGTCATGCATGATCCGCTGTCGGCCTTTCTCGGCGCTCCCGCCGACGGCCTGATGGAATATCGCTACGAGGACGCGGTGAGGCTGGCCGGCCATTCCTGTCCCACCGTCGCCGGGGCGTGGCTGATGACCATCCGGGCCATGAAGGCCTTGTGGCCCGATTCGACGCCGTTGCGCGGCGGGGCGCGGGTGCTGCTGGACGACGCCCAGGACGAGGGCGTCACCGGCGTCGCCGCCGCGGTGGCGGGACTGGTCACCGGCGCCGCCGGACCCGGCGGATTCAAGGGGCTGGCCGGGCGGTTCGCCCGCAACGACCTGCTGTCCTTCGACGCGGGAACCTGCGCCGAACTGGGTTTTACCCGGCTGGACAACGGCCGGACGGTCACCGTTCATTACCATCCGGAACTGGTGCCCGCCGACCCGGACATGCGGGTCCGCCTTCAGCGCCTGCTGTCGGGCATGGAACAGCCCGGCGACGGCGAGGCCTTCGGGGCATTGTGGCAGGACCGCGTCCGCCGCATCCTGGTGGACTTCGCCGACCATCCCGGACTGGTGCGGGTCGAGGAAGGCTGACGCCGCCCGCAGGCGCCGGGTCAGGAAAACAGATAGGGCACGAAGCTGCGGTTGTTTTCGTCGACGCTGATATGGCTGCCGATGGGCGGGAAGGCGCGCTGGCGGCATGTGTCGCGCTCGCAGATGCGGCAATTGACCCCGATGGGCACCGCCGCCTGTTCGTGGGCGAGGTCGAGGCCGGCGGAATAGACCACCTCGTTGGCATAGGCGACCTCGCAGCCCAGGCCGACGGCGAACTGCCGGTCGGGACGCAGATACGAGCCGCCGCGCTTGGACGCGGTCCGCGCCAGGCAGATATAGGCGATGCCGTCGGGCATGCGGGCCAACTGCACCAGGATCTTGCCGGGCTGGGCGAAGGCCTCGTGCACGTTCCACAGCGGGCAGGCGCCGCCGAAGCGGGTGAAGTGGAACCGGGTGGCGGAATGGCGCTTGGTGATGTTGCCGGCCATGTCGACCCGCACGAAATAGAATGGAACGCCTCTGGCACCGGGGCGCTGAAGCGTCGACAGGCGGTGGCAGATCTGTTCGAAGCTGGCGCCGAAGCGGCTTTGCAGTTGCTCGATGTCGTGGCGCAGCGTCCTGGCCTGGCCGGCGAAGGCCATGTAGGGCATCACCAGGGCGCCGGCGAAGTAATTGGCCAGCCCCACCCGGCAGATGGAGCGGGCGTCGTCCGACGACAGCTTGGCGCCGTCCACCACCTCGTCGATCAGATCGTGATAGGCCAGCAGCGCCACCTGATGCGCCAGATGGAAGGTGCGCGACGGTACCGACAGCAGCGCCGACAGCGACAGCGAACCGCTGGCCGGATCGAAGGCGCGCATGCCGGCGGCATCGTCGTCGGCGTTGATGCGGACCCGAACGCCGTGGCGGTCTTCCAGATAGCCGACCAGATCGTTGTGCATCTGGCCGAGGCGGAAGCCCTGCCGTTCCACCAGCGCCTCGGCGGCCTCGTCCAGGCTGCCGAAATAGTTGTTGCAGTAGTAGAAGAAGTCGCGGACCTCCTCGTAGGGAAAATGAGCGTGTCCGGCCCGTTCCTCGCCGGTGGCGGTGGACAGGTTGTCGGTCAGCGACTGCATCCGCTCGTCCAGCTGGCGGAACGCCTGATACAGCGTCAGCACCCGCTTCGCCAGTTCGGGCGAGGCCGAGGCGGCGTTGCGCAACTCGGCCAGGCCGATGCTGCCGCTGCCGAACACCGGATCGTTCATGGCTTCCCGCAAATCGGCGACCAGCCTGGATTCCTCGTCCTCCACCAGATTGGCGAGGTCGACGTCCAGCACCTTGGCGATGCGCAGCAGCACCGGCACCGTCAGCGGCCGCTGGTTGTTCTCGATCTGGTTCAGGTAGCTGGGCGAAACCTCCAGCAGCACCGCCAGCGCCGCCTGGCTGAGCTTCTTCTGCTCGCGCAGCCGCCGCAGCTTGTATCCCAGGAACAGTTTCTTGCTCATGGGGCCTTATACAATTCCCCCCGGCGGTTCGCAACATTCGCAAATTCACACTGCGACGTTGCGAAGTCGTTCGCATCACCGCCCTTTTCCATGGGCTTGTTGTTGCGCGGGGGCGGTGATTGCGAATATGACAAAGGCTGTCCGCCATACTTCCCGCCGGAGGGGTTTAAGAAATGCAGGAGATCATTCGCCAGCTTGAGGAAAAGCGGGAACGCGCCCGGCTTGGGGGCGGGGAAAAGCGGATCAAGGGCCAGCATGCCAAGGGCAAGCTGTCGGCGCGCGAGCGCATCGAACTGTTGCTGGACCCGGACTCGTTCGAGGAATGGGACATGTTCGTCGAGCACCGCTGCACCGATTTCGGGATGGAGGAACAGACCATTCCGGGGGACGGCGTCGTCACCGGCTACGGCACCATCAACGGCCGTCTGGTGTTCGTGTTCAGCCAGGACTTCACGGTGTTCGGCGGTTCGCTGTCGGAAAGCCATGCCGAGAAGATCTGCAAGGTCATGGACAAGGCGGTGCAGGTCGGCGCCCCGGTGATCGGGCTGAATGATTCCGGCGGCGCCCGCATCCAGGAAGGCGTCGCCTCGCTGGCCGGCTATGCCGAGGTGTTCCAGCGCAACGTGATGGCGTCCGGCGTGGTGCCGCAGATTTCGCTGATCATGGGGCCGTGCGCCGGCGGCGCGGTGTACTCCCCGGCCATGACCGACTTCATCTTCATGGTGAAGGACTCGTCCTACATGTTCGTGACCGGCCCGGACGTGGTCAAGACGGTGACCCACGAAACCGTGACCGCCGAGGAACTGGGCGGCGCCATCACCCATTCCACCAAGTCGGGCGTATCCGACCTGGCGTTCGAGAACGATGTCGAGGCGCTGCTGCAATTGCGCCGCTTCATGGATTTCCTGCCGGCCAGCAACCGCGAGAAGCCGCCGGTGCGGCCCAGCGCCGACAGCCCGGAGCGGATCGAGCGTTCGCTCGACACCTTGATCCCGGACAATCCCAACAAGCCCTACGACATGAAGGAACTGATCGCCAAGGTCGTCGACGAGGGCGATTTCTTCGAGATTCAGCCCAATTACGCCGGCAACATCATCGTCGGCTTCGCCCGCATGGAGGGGCGCACCGTCGGCGTGGTGGCCAACCAGCCGATGGTTCTGGCCGGCTGTCTCGACATCGCGTCCTCGATCAAGGCGGCCCGCTTTGTCCGTTTCTGCGATTCGTTCAACATTCCGATCCTGACCTTCGTCGACGTGCCCGGCTTCCTGCCCGGCACCTCGCAGGAATACGGCGGCATCATCAAGCACGGCGCCAAGCTGCTCTATGCCTATGCCGAGTGCACGGTGCCCAAGATCACCGTCATCACCCGCAAGGCCTATGGCGGCGCCTATGACGTGATGAGCTCGAAGCATCTCAGGGGCGACGTCAATTTCGCGTGGCCGACGGCGGAAATCGCGGTGATGGGGCCCAAGGGCGCGGTGGAGATCATCTTCCGGAGCGATATCGGCGATCCCGACAAGATCGCGGCCCGCACCGAGGAATACCGCCAGAAATTCGCCAATCCGTTCATCGCGGGGCATCGCGGCTTCATCGACGACGTGATCATGCCGCGCACCACCAGAAAGCGCATCTGCCGCTCGCTGGCCATGCTGAAGGACAAGGATGTCAAGAACCCATGGCGCAAGCACGGCAACATTCCGCTGTAGGGAAACGGGAAGATGAATCAGGAGCCCTCATCCTGAGGAGGCCGCCCGGAGGCGGCCGTCTCGAAGGACGAGGGCGGGATGGAGCCCCGATCGTGTCCGCTTGCCTCTATATCCTGCGTTGTGCCGATGGCTCATATTATGTCGGCACCACGCGGGAGACCTTGGAGAACAGGCTTGCCGAGCATGAGAGCGGGCAATTTGGAGGTTATACGGAGCGCCGCCGGCCGGTCACGCTGGTCTATCATCAGCATTTCGACCGGATCGCCGATGCCATCGCCGCCGAGCGGCAGGTCAAGGGCTGGCGGCGGGACAAGAAGGAAGCGCTGATCCGCGGCGAGTTCGATGCCTTGCCGGCATTGGCGCGGCGGCAGGCCAGGGCGGAACGGAAGTAGCGGCGGCCCTCGTCCTTCGAGACGCTACGCTCCTCAGGATGAGGGCCGATGGAATGAACGGCGTAATTTGCCACCTGTAAAGGTCTGAAGGGGGCTGAGAGATGTTCAAGAAGATTCTGATCGCCAACCGTGGCGAGATCGCCTGCCGGGTCATCAAGACGGCGCGCAAGATGGGCATCAGGACGGTGGCGGTGTATTCCGACGCCGACAAGGACGCGCTGCACGTCGCCATGGCCGACGAGGCGGTCGCAATCGGCCCGGCGGCCTCGGCCCAGTCCTATCTGGTGGTGGACAAGATCGTCGCGGCCTGCAAGGCCACCGGCGCCGAGGCGGTGCATCCCGGCTACGGCTTCCTGTCGGAGAAGCGCGAGTTCCAGGAGGCGCTGGCCAAGGCCGGCATCGCCTTCATCGGGCCTGACGCCCACGCCATCTTCGCCATGGGCGACAAGATCGAATCCAAGAAGCTGGCGCGGGAAGCCGGCGTCAACACGGTTCCCGGTTTTCTCGGCGTCATCAAGGACGCCGACGAGGCGGTCAAGATCGCCCGCGAGATCGGCTACCCGGTGATGCTGAAGGCCAGTGCCGGCGGTGGCGGCAAGGGCATGCGGCTGGCCTGGAACGACGCCGAGGCGCACGAGGGCTTCACCAGCGCCACCAACGAGGCCAGGACCAGCTTCGGCGACGACCGGGTCTTCGTCGAGAAGTTCATCGAGCAGCCCCGTCACATCGAGATTCAGGTGCTGGCCGACGGCCAGGGCACCACCTTGTATCTGGGCGAGCGCGAATGCTCGATCCAGCGCCGCCACCAGAAGGTGATCGAGGAGGCGCCGTCGCCGTTCCTCACCCCCGAGACCCGCAAGGCCATGGGCGAGCAGGCCTGCGCCCTGGCCCGCATCGTCAACTACAAGTCGGCCGGCACGGTGGAATTCATCGTCGGCGGCGCCACCGGCGAATTCTACTTCCTGGAGATGAACACCCGGCTTCAGGTCGAGCATCCGGTGACCGAGATGATCACCGGCCTCGATCTGGTCGAGCAGATGATCCGGGTGGCGGCGGGCGAGAAGCTGTCCATCACCCAGGACGACGTCAAGCTGACCGGCTGGTCCATGGAGGCCCGCGTCTATGCCGAGGACCCGTTCCGGGGCTTCCTGCCGTCCACCGGGCGGCTGACCCGCTACCAGCCCCCGGCCGAGAACGCCCAGGTCCGCGTCGACACCGGCGTCTACGAGGGCGGCGAGATCAGCATGTTCTACGATCCCATGATCGCCAAGCTGATCACCTACGGCCCGACCCGCGACGCCGCCATCGCCCACATGCGCCAGGCGCTGGACGAGTATTACATCCGCGGCCTGTCCCACAACATTCCGTTCCTGGCGTCGCTGTTCTCGAAGGAGCGGTTCGTCAAGGGCAACCTCACCACCAACTTCATCGCCGAGGAATATCCCAACGGCTTCACCTCCGACGACCTGCCGGCCGACGATCCCACCACCCTGATCGCGGTGGCCGCCGCGATGAAGCGGCGCATCGTCGAGCGCAACATCCGGATTTCCGGCCAGTTCCCCGGCCACGAGATGAAGGCGCCCGACCAGTGGACGGTGCTGCTGGGCGGCACCTATCACGACGTCGACATCCATCCGGCGTCCGGGGGGTACGCGGTGGTGGTGGGCGGCGAGGCCATCGAGGTCAAGACCGACTGGCAGATCGGCCAGCCGCTGATCCGCGCCACCGTCGATGGCCGTCCCGTCTGTGTTCAGGTGGATCGTACCGGCGTGTCGTTCCGGCTGTCGCATTCCGGCGTGCAGGCCGAGGTATGGGTCCTGACCCGGCGCACCGCCGAGATGCACAAGCTGATGCCCTACAAGGCGCCGCCGGACATGAGCAAGTTCCTGCTGTCGCCCATGCCCGGCCTGCTGGTCAAGCTGCTGGTCGAGGACGGACAGGAGGTCAAGGCCGGCGAACCCATCGCCGTCATCGAGGCCATGAAGATGGAAAACATCCTGAAGGCCGAACGCGATTCCACCATCGCCAAATGCCATGCCAAGGCCGGCGATTCCCTGGCCGTCGATCAGAAGATCGTCGAGTTCGGGTCATGAACAGGGCTCCGGGAGTCGAGCAGCTTCTGGCCGCCAACCGGGCCTGGGCGGAGGAGACCGAGCGGACCAAGCCCGGATTCTTCGCCCATCTGGCGGAGCAGCAGAATCCTCCCTATCTGTGGATCGGCTGCGCCGATTCCCGTGTTCCCGCCAACCAGATCATCGGCGTCGAGCCAGGCGAGGTGTTCGTCCACCGCAACGTCGCCAATCTGGTGCAGCATGCCGACATCAATTGTCTGTCGGTCCTGCAATACGCCGTCGACGTGCTGGGCGTCGAGCACATCATCATCTGCGGCCATTACGGTTGCGGCGGTGTCCGGGCCGCCCTGCGCGACACCAGGCTGGGGGTGACCGAGCACTGGATACGTCCGGTGCGCGACATCTGCGAGTGCCATCGCCACGAACTGGACGCCATCCCCGACGAGGCGGGCCGCATCGATCGCCTGTGCGAACTGAACGTCATGCAGCAGGTCCGCAACCTTTGCCGCACCCCCATCGTCCAGGACGCCTGGCGGCGGGGGCAGAAGCTGGCGGTTCATTCCTGGATATACGGTCTCCAGGATGGATTGATCCGTCCGTTGGGACCGGTGGTGGCCGGATTGAAGTCGTTGGATGAACTGGGCGCGTCCTACCTGATGCGCGGCGCCTTTTAGAAAAGGGAAGACTGATGAGCGAGTTCCCCAAGAAGACCCTGGCCGATTGGGATGCCCTGGCCTCCAAGGACCTCAAGGGCGCTTCGCCGGAGACGCTGGCCTGGGAAACGCCGGAAGGCATCAAGGTCAAGCCGCTCTACACCGCCGCCGACCTGGAGGGGCTGGAGCACCTGGGCTCGCTGCCCGGCTTCCCGCCGTTCACCCGCGGCCCCCGCGCCACCATGTATTCGCACCGGCCATGGACCATCCGCCAGTACGCCGGCTTCTCCACCGCCGAGGAATCCAACAAGTTCTACCGCGCCAATCTGGCCGCCGGTCAGATGGGGCTGTCGGTGGCGTTCGATCTGGCCACCCATCGCGGCTATGACAGCGATCACCCCCGCGTGGTCGGCGATGTCGGCAAGGCCGGCGTCGCCATCGATTCGGTCGAGGACATGAAGATCCTGTTCGACGGCATTCCGCTGGACAAGATGAGCGTGTCCATGACCATGAACGGCGCGGTGCTGCCGGTGCTGGCCGGCTACATCGTGGCGGCGGAAGAGCAGGGCGTCAGCCAGGACAAGCTGGCCGGCACCATCCAGAACGACATCCTGAAGGAGTTCATGGTCCGCAACACCTACATCTATCCGCCGGCCCCCAGCATGCGGATCGTGTCGGACATCATCTCCTACACGTCGCGGAACATGCCGAAGTTCAACTCCATCTCGATTTCCGGCTACCACATGCAGGAAGCCGGGGCCACGGCGGTGCAGGAACTGGCCTTCACCCTGGCCGACGGCCTGGAATACGTGCGCACCGCGCTGGCCAGCGGCCTCAAGATCGACGACTTCGCCGGACGCCTCAGCTTCTTCTGGGCCATCGGCATGAACTTCTTCATGGAAGTGGCCAAGCTGCGCGCCGGCCGTCTGCTGTGGGCCAGGATGATCAAGCAGTTCAATCCGACCAATCCGGGCTCGATGGCGCTGCGCACCCATTGCCAGACCTCGGGCGTCAGCCTGACCGAGAAGGACGCCTACAACAACGTCATCCGCACCACCATCGAGGCCATGGCGGCGGTGCTGGGCGGCACCCAGAGCCTGCACACCAACGCGCTGGACGAGGCCATCGCCCTGCCGACGCCGTTCTCGGCCCGCATCGCCCGCAACACCCAGCTGATCATCCAGGAAGAGACCGGCATCCCCCATGTGGTCGATCCGCTGGCCGGCTCGTATTACGTGGAAAGCCTGACCGCTTCGCTGGCCGAGGAGGCCTGGAAACTGATCTGCGAGGTCGAGGAACTGGGCGGCATGACCAAGGCGGTGGAATCCGGCATGCCCAAGATGAAGATCGAGGAGGCCGCCGCCCGCCGTCAGGCCCGCATCGACCGCGGCGAGGAAGTGGTGGTCGGCGTCAACAAGTACCAGCCCAAGGAAGACACCGTCATCGAGATTCTCGACGTGGACAACGCCAAGGTCCGCGAGTCCCAGATCAACCGCCTTACCCACATCAAGGCGACCCGCGACAAGGCCAAGGTGGAGGCCGCCCTGGCCGCCCTGGCCGAGGCCGCCGCCTCGGGCACCGGCAACCTGCTGGAACTGGCGGTCGACGCCACCCGGGCGCGGGCCACCGTCGGCGAGATCTCGGACGCCCTGGAAACCTCCTTCACCCGTCATCGCGCCGTCAACCGCACCATTTCGGGCGTCTATGGCGGCGTCTATCAGGGCGACGAGGGCTTCGCCAAGTTGAAGGCCGACATCGATTCCTTCGCCAAGACCGAAGGCCGCCGCCCCCGCATGCTGGTGTGCAAGATGGGCCAGGACGGCCATGATCGCGGCGCCAAGGTGATCGCCACCGCCTTTGCCGACCTCGGCTTTGACGTGGATATCGGGCCGCTGTTCCAGACCCCGGAGGAGGCCGCCCGCCAGGCGGTGGAGAACGACGTCCACATCGTCGCCGCCTCATCCCTGGCCGCCGGCCACAAGACCCTGGTGCCCGCCCTGATCGCCGAGTTGAAGGCCCAGGGCGCCGGCGACATCCTGGTGGTGACCGGGGGCGTCATCCCGACTCAGGATTACGACTTCCTGACCAAGGCGGGGGTGGCGGCGGTCTATGGTCCCGGCACCAACATTCCCAAGGCGGCGGCCGAAATCCTGGAACTGCTGAAGGCCCGCGGCAAGGCGGCGTAGGGGGGCTCAGTCGCCGGGCGTCCCCTACATCTGGTATGACACCACAGTGACAATGTGGATTTGTTGTCGACAAGATGAGTCCGGCTTGGTTAGGATTTCCCCGTGCCGTAAACGCGGACATTGGGGGCCATGTGCAACGACGCCAGGATCGGGCATTGCTCAGCCTTTCGGGACGGGGACATCCCCCGTCCGGCGACGGCGCTCCGGCTTTCCCCGGCATTGAAGGGTCTCTCGTTCCGAGGGGCCCTTTTTTCATGCCCGTCTCCCATCCGACACCAAAGGAGTCCTAGATGGCCAAGCGCGCAACGCGAATCGCCGCGTCCAAGATCGAACCGGTGGTCAGCCTCTATCCCGATCAGGGGTGGAGCCCCCTGGGCGAGGATGACCACCGCGACCAGAGCTATGTCCGCAAGGTCAGGCCGCAAAGCGACAACCAGCGCCGGCTGCTGAAGGCCATCGAGGAGGGGAACCTGACCCTGGCGCTGGGACCGGCCGGCACCGGCAAGACCTATCTGGCCATCTCGGCGGCGGTGGAGGCGTTCGAGGAAGGCCGCGTGGCGCGCATCATGCTGTCGCGCCCGGCGGTGGAGGCCGGCGAATCCCTGGGCTTCCTCCCCGGCGACTTGCAGGACAAGCTGGCGCCCTATCTGCGGCCGCTCTACGACGCCCTGTCGGACCGCCTGGGTGGGAAACGCCTGCGCGCCCTGCTGGCCGACGGCTCCATCGAGATCGCGCCCATCGCCTATATGCGCGGGCGCACCCTCAACAACGCCTTCATCGTCATCGACGAGGCCCAGAACTGCACCTACGGCCAGATCAAGATGCTGCTGACCCGGCTGGGATGGCATTCCACCATGGTGCTGACCGGCGACCCCGACCAGAGCGACCTGCTGCCCGGCCTGTCCGGTCTGGCCGACATCGCCGACCGGCTGCGGGTGCTGGCCGACGTGGCGGTGATCGACCTGGACGAGCGCGACATCGTCCGCCACCCGCTGGTGGCGAGCATGCTGACGGTGCTGTAGGGAGGGAGGGGCTCAGTCGAACAGACTGGAGACCGAGCGTTCCTCGCTGATGCGCTGGATGGATTCGGCCATCAGGGGGGCGATGGTGGCCTGGCGGATGTTGTGGGCCAGCTTGACCGCCTCGGTGGCGGGGATGGAATCGGTGATCACCAGTTCCTCCAGCGGGGAAGCGGTGACGCGGGCCACCGCGCCGCCCGACAGCACGCCGTGGGTGACGAAGGCGGCGACCGAAACCGCGCCGGCCTTCATCAGGGCCTCGGCGGCGTTGCACAGGGTGCCGGCGGAATCGACGATGTCGTCCACCATGATGCAGCGCCGTCCGCGCACGTCGCCGATGATGTTCATGACCTCGGAGACGCCGGCCTTCTCGCGCCGCTTGTCGATGATGGCCAGATCGGCGTCGATGCGCCGCGCGATGGCGCGGGCGCGCACCACGCCGCCGACATCGGGCGACACCACCATGACGTCGTCGCCCTGATAGCGGGCGCGGATGTCGTTGGTGAACACCGGGGCGGCGTAGAGGTTGTCGAGGGGAATGTCGAAGAAGCCCTGGATCTGGCCGGAATGCAGGTCCAGCGTCACCACCCGGTCGGCGCCGGCGGTGGTGATCAGATTGGCCACCAGCTTGGCCGAGATCGGCGAGCGCGGGCTGGACTTGCGGTCCTGGCGGGCATAGCCGAAATAGGGAATGACGGCGGTGATGCGCCGGGCCGATCCGCGCCGGAGCGCGTCCAGCGTCACCAGCAGTTCCATCAGATTGTCGTTGGCGGGGTAGCAGGTGCTTTGCACGACGAACACGTCCTCGCCGCGCACGTTCTCGTGAATTTCGACGAATACTTCCATGTCCGAGAACCGGCGGATCACCGCCTTGGTGATGGACATGGCAAGATATTCGGCGATCGCTTCGGCAAGAGGGCGATTGCTGTTGCAGGCAAGGATTTTCATGGCGAGGCACCCCGGGAAATCGGCTTTCGTATATCAGCCGGCATCCGCCCTGTAAACCAATTCACTTCTCCCGCGTCACTTCCCTTGGGCGGCGCGCACGATCTCGACGACGCCGTCGACGCCGCCGGCGGCGATATCGTTGGCGAGGCTGCCCCACGGGCCGGCCAGCATTCCCCTGGGAACCGCCCCCTGCTGGGCGGCGCTGCCCAGGTCATCACCGTTGCGGTCGGCGACGGTCCAGGCCAGCGCCAGCACCTCCTCGCCCGGCTTGCCGGGCGTCACGCCGGCCTGGGCCCGTAGGGTGAAATCGGCGTCACCGTCCACCGGCTTGAGGCCGTTGCGCTGCAACAGCCGCCGCATCGCCGCCGTCAGCGCCGTGTCGCCGTCGCCGGGCAGTCCCGACAGCGGCACCAGCCGCACGGTGGGAATCGCGACGGCCGACAGGTTGTCGGGCATCTCGCCGTGCAGCAGCGGTCCCAGCTTGTCCATCACCTCGGCGGCCATGGAGGAAACATTCCAGGCCGAACCGGCGACGACCTGGGTGGCTTCGCCCAGAATTCCGCCATCGGGCTGGGCCAGAACCCAGCGGATGGCCTGGCCGGCCGGCGTGGGCGCGACCTCGCCCTGGATCACAAGGGCGCCGGGAACCACTTCCCGGGTCGCGGCGGGAATTCCGTCCTCCCGCAGCTTGCTCGCCAACGCCTCGGCCAGCCGGGCGGCGCGGGGGCCGTCGTCCAGCGGCCGCACCACCACTCCGCGCGCGGCGCGCGGGATCACGGCGGCATTGATGCCGTCATGGCGGAAAGGCTGGGGAATCTCGCCGCAGGCGGCCAGCAGGGCCAGCAGCAGCGCTCCGATCAATCGTTTCATTTGTCCAGCAGGATCACCGAGAGCTGGCGGCCGTAATCGGCCTCCCCCCGCAAGGTGGCGCGGCGGTAGCTGAAGAAGCGGGCTTCGTCGCGACAGGTGTCGGCGGGAACCCGGGTGACCTCGTGCACCCCCAGCTTCGCCAGCTTGCGCGACAGGTAGCCGGGCAAGTCGAACAGGGCGTGTCCGTTCCGGCGGGCCGGGGCGAAAAAGTCGGCGTTGGTGGCGTCCTCGGCCAGGAAGGGGGCGGGGAATTCCGGTCCGACCTCGTAGGAACGGTGGCCGATGCACGGCCCGACGGCGGCGACGATGCCGGTCTTGCGCGCCCCCAGATCGACCATGGCTGCGATGGTGTTGTCGAGGATGCCGGCCAGGGCGCCCTTCCAGCCGGCATGGGCGGCGGCGACCACGCCCTTTTTGCCGTCGGCCAGCAGCACCGGGGCGCAATCGGCGGTCAGGATGCCCAGCGCCAGACCGGGCCGGTCGGTGACCATGGCGTCGGCGGTCGGCGGCTGCTCGACCTCCCAGGGGTCCGTGACCACCACCACGTCGGTGGAATGGGTCTGGTACAAGGTCATCAGCGCCTCGGGCGGCAGCTCCAACTGGGCCATGGCGCGGCGGCGGTTCTCGTGCACCGCCTCGGAACCGTCGCTGGAGCCGGGGCCACAATTGAGCGAGGCGTACAGGCCCTGCGACACCCCGCCTTCACGGGTGAAGAACCCATGGCGGATACGGGTGAAATCATTCAGGGCGGACAGGCTGATCATGCGGAGTTTCCTATGGGTCCAGGCCGGGTGGAGCGGGCAGTGACGGGCTGGTCAGGGCCAGAACCTGGAACAGGGTGCCCATTTCGCCGGGATCGATCAAGCGCCGAGCGCGACCGGCCAGGTCGGCGGCCTGTTGCGGCGAGGCGTTCTTCATCAGCATGACGGTGCGTTCCTCGATGCCCATGCCGAGCAGCCAACGCCCCTGCGACACCGGGCCATGCGCCGCCGCTCCCGCCCGCCGCGCCGCCTCGGCCAGGGATTGGAAGTCCACATGGGCGGTCAGGTCGGCCAGTCCGGGATCGCTCAGCACCGGGTGATAGCGATGTGCCCGCATCGCCTGGAGCGAATCGCCGGCGCCGCTTTCCGGCGGTCCGTAATCGATGATCAGGGCGGCGCCGGGCGAGGCGGCCAGCCGCCGGCCGATGGCGGCGGCCAGGTCGCGGCCGGACTCGCACAGTTCCGCGATGGCGCCGTCGGGAGCGGCCAGCACGGCGGGCGCCAGGGGAGGGCGCCTGACCCGCCGGCCGGGAACGAAGGCGAGGGCGCCGGCCTCGTCCAGCCCGACCATCCGTTCCACCCATTTCTCGCCGTGCTTCTGGATCTGGCGGATGGGCAGGGCGTCGAACAATTCGTTGGCCACCAGCAGCAGCGGCCCGTCCGGCAGTTGATCGAAGCGCTCGACCCATCGCGCCGGTTGGCCGGCCAGGGTCTGGGCCTGACGGTTGCGAAGCGCGGGGCTGGTCTCGACCAGATGGATGTCCAGCGCGGCGGCGAAGGAGGGCAGGGTGCGGGCGGCCCGCAGCAGGTCGGCCATCAGGGTTCCCCGGCCCGGCCCCATCTCGGCCAGCACCACCTTGGACGGGGCGCCCATCCGCTGCCACGAGACGGCGCACCACAGCCCGACCAGTTCGCCAAACACCTGGGAAATCTCGGGCGCGGTGGTGAAGTCGCCGGCCAGGCCGAACGGCTCGCGGCTCATGTAATAGCCGTGCTCGGGATGGCCCAGCGCCTGGGCCATGTACTCGGCGACGCTGATCGGGCCGGACGCCCGGATGCGATCGGCCAGCAGCGCCGCCAGCCCCATCAGACGTCCCTTGGCGCGTGCCGCCGCCACGCCCAGGCCAGCAGGGCGAGTCCGACGATCACCTGCGGGATGGACAGCAACTGGCCCATGGTGGCGCCGCCCCACAGGAAGCCGAGATGGGCGTCGGGCTGGCGGAAGAACTCGCAGACGATGCGGCCAAGGCCGTAGCCGGCCAGGAAAACTCCCGACAGGGCGCCGAAGCGGTTGCGGATGTCGGTGAAGCGCCACAGCAGCATCATCACCGCGAACAGAACCGCGCCTTCCAGCCCGGCCTCGTAAAGCTGGCTGGGATGGCGCGGCAGCGGCCCGCCATGGGGAAACACCATGGCCAGGGCGGCGTCGGGGGCGATGCGGCCGAACAGCTCGCCGTTGATGAAATTGGCGATGCGGCCGAAGAACAGGCCGATCGGCACGACGCAGCAGATGACGTCGCCCACCTGGAACAGGTCGCGGCCGCGCAGGCGCGAGAAGGCGATGATGGCGACGATGACGCCCAGCGCGCCGCCGTGGAACGACATGCCGCCCTGCCAGACCATGAGGATCTCCAGGGGGTTGGACAGGTAGTACAGCGGCTTGTAGAACAGGATGTAGCCCAGGCGGCCGCCCAGCACCACCCCCAGCGTCGCCCAGACCAGGAAGTCGTCGACCTCGACCTCGGACAGGGCGTGCGGCGGCCGTGCCACCAGGAATTTGACGATCCGCCAGCCCAGCATCAGCCCGGTGATGTAGGCCAGGGCGTACCAGCGGATGGCGAACGGCCCCAGTTGCAGCGCGATGGGGTCGATATTGGGAAAAGCCAGGGCCAGGGTCATCAGCGGTAAGGGTCCGAAGAGGCGAGGAAGCGCTTCACATAGGTCTCGACGCCTTCCTCCAGGGTGGTGAAGGGCTTGGAATAGCCCGCCTGACGCAGGCGCTCCATGCTGGCCTGGGTGAAGTACTGGTACTTGTCCCTGATCTCGATGGGGGTGTCGCGGAACTTGATCTGGGGCTCGCGTCCCACCGCCCGGTAGACCGAATTGGCGAGGTCGAGGAACGACCGCGCCTTGCCGGTGCCGACATTGAACAGGCCGTTGACGGTGGGATGCTCCAGCAGCCACATCATCACCTCGACCACGTCGCCGATCCAGATGAAGTCGCGCAACTGGCCGCCGTCGGGGTACTTGGGGTTGTGCGAGCGGAACAGCTGGTAGGCGGCGTTCTTCTCGGCGTGGGGATAGACCTGGGCCACCACGCTCTGCTGGCCGCCCTTGTGGTATTCGTTGGGGCCGTAGACGTTGAAGAATTTGAGCCCCGCCCATTGCGGCGGCTTGCGCGAGCCGGCGAAGACCTTGCGCGCCACCCGGCGGTCGAACAGGTGCTTGGACCAGCCATAGGCGTTCAGTGGGCGCAGCCTGGCCAGATGTTCCATCGATCCGTCGTCGTCGAAACCCTGGGCGCCGTCGCCGTAGGTGGCGGCCGACGAAGCGTAGATGAAGCGCACGTTGTGCTGCGCGCACCATTTCCACAGCGCCAGCGACAGCGAGAAGTTGTTGGCCAGGATCTTGTCGGCGTCGGTCTCGGTGGTGGCCGAGATGGCGCCCATGTGGAACACCACCTCCATATGCTTGCGGTTGGCCTCCAGGAAGTCGAACAACTGCTCGGGATGGACGATGTCGGCCAGTTCGCGCTTGGCGATGTTACGCCACTTGTCGTTGGAACGCAGACGGTCGCAGGCCACCAGCTTGCCGGCGCCGCGCTCTTCCAGGGCGGCAAGGATGTTGGACCCGATGAAGCCGGCGCCGCCGGTGACGAGAATCATCGTACTCTCCGCGAGGTGTGAACCGTCTCGGTTATAGGCCGGGGCGGAACCGCCCGCAAGGCTCACCCGGCCCGGGCGGTGCGGCACCACCTTTTCCAGAGGGCGCGGCAGGCGCGTTCGAGATGCCTGGCCTTGATCCTGGCGTCGCAGAGGGGCGACGCCGCGACGCGGTGGCGCAATCCGTCGCGCATCCGGGCGAGGCCGTCGGGGTCTGCGGACAGGCGCCGGCAGATGTCGACGTAATCGGCGGGGGAGGT
>NZ_CACVCH010000043.1 GCF_902729425.1 Magnetospirillum sp. SS-4
GAAGAACTGGAGGAAGGGAGCATGAAACCTACGGCGCCCAAAATGATCCACAAGCTGCGCTGCGCCGTCTATACCCGCAAATCCACTGAGGAGGGGTTGGAGATGGAGTTCAACTCGCTGGATGCCCAGCGGGAATCCTGCGAGGCCTATGTCGCCAGCCAGAAGGCCGAGGGCTGGGTGCTAGTGCCAACCCATTATGACGATGGCGGTTTCTCCGGCGGCACCCTCGAACGTCCTGGCCTGCGGCGCCTGCTGGCCGACATCGAGGCCGGGCTGGTCGATGTGGTGGTGGTCTACAAAATCGACCGTCTGTCGCGCTCGCTGATGGATTTCTCCAAACTGGTCGAGGTGTTCGACCGCAATGACGTCACCTTCGTCAGCATCACCCAGTCGTTCAACAC
This sequence comes from Magnetospirillum sp. SS-4, assembly GCF_902729425.1. Taxonomy (GTDB): domain Bacteria; phylum Pseudomonadota; class Alphaproteobacteria; order Rhodospirillales; family Magnetospirillaceae; genus Phaeospirillum. Next base: position 402 of record NZ_CACVCH010000043.1, read on the forward strand.
CACCACCAGCATGGGGCGGCTAACCCTGAACATCTTGCTGTCCTTCGCCCAGTTCGAGCGCGAGGTGATCGGCGAACGTGTCCGCGATAAGGTGGCAGCTTCTCGGCGCAAGGGAATCTGGATGGGCGGACCGTTGCCCTTTGGCTATCGCTGCGCCGACCGCAAGCTGCTGGTGGTGGAGGAAGAAGCAGTCATTGTCCGCATGATCTTCGAGCGGTTCATCCGCGTCGGGTCCGCCACCCTGCTGGTGAAGGAACTTGCCGACCAGGGCATCTCGCGCCGTGGCAAGAAGTTGGACAAGGGCGGCCTCTACAAGATGCTGGCCAATCCGCTCTACATCGGCAAGGCGGTCCACAAGGGTGTGGCCTATGACGGCGAACATGAAGCGATCATCGATCAGGCCCTATGGGACAAGGTCCGATCCGTCATGGAAGTCAGCCCCCGTACGCGGGCCTGCCGCACCAGGGCGCAGACGCCCGCCCTGCTGAAGGGGCTGATCTTCGCCCCCGGCGGCCGCGCCATGACTCCCAGCCACACCCGCAAGAAGGGCCGACTGTACCGCTATTACGTCACCATGAACGTGATTAAGGAAGGCCCAGAAGCCTGTCCGGTTGGCCGCGTCCCCGCCGCCCAAGTGGAGAACGCGGTGATCGACCAGTTGCGCTCGCTGCTTCGCACGCCGGAGATGGTGGCGCGGGCCTGGAAAGGCGTCCGCGCAGAGGGCGAAGCCATGACGGAGAAGGAGGTTGCCGCCGCTCTGGGCCAGCTTGATCCCCTCTGGGACGAACTGTTCCCCGCCGAGCAAGCCCGCATCGTCCAGCTTCTGGTCCAGCGCGTCGTTATCTCCACCGACGGCGTCCACATCGCGCTCCGCACCGATGGGCTGGCCCAGCTTGCCGGCGAACTGAAGCCGGCCAAGGGGCGGAGGGCCGCAGCATGACCTCCGTGTTCGTGCCGATGACCTTCCGCCGCATCGGCGGTCGCAAGCGCATCGTCCTACCCGATGGCAGCCTGTACAATCCTGAGACACGCGTGCCGGTCGACAGCCCCATCGTCCGCTCGCTGGCCCGAGCTTTCCGTTGGCGGCGCCTGCTGGAATCCGGTCGCCACGCTTCCATCAACGAACTGGCCAAGGCCGAACGCGTTGACCGTGCCTTCGCCAGCCGTGTTCTCCGCCTCACCCTGCTGGCCCCCGATATCGTTGAGGCGATCCTCGCCGGCCGCCAGCCCGAGAAGCTGACGGTGCGGGCGCTGTTGGAGCCGTTTCCGGCGGAGTGGGTGGAGCAGCGGCGGATGTTCCTGGAAGACGGCGAGTACCATGAGAATGTTGGCCGTTGATCCATGGTGGGCCTTCGTCCACGACCTTTGCGCCCATTGCGGACGTGCAATTCCGAATTGAAGCAAATTCAGTGCGGACACTCAGGAATCCGACGCTGCGAGGCGGGCTGCCAACTCTCCTGACGCCATTATGATGCATTGCTCGATCAAGGCATCGAGCACCTTCTCGATATTGCCGGTGTCGTAGCCCGTCGCCGCCAACTTGTCGGGTGTGAGCTTCAAAAACGCCTTGGTGTAGGCCTCCTTATATTCGAGTGCGCCCTGATAGGTGTCGGCTTCCTTCTTGTAATTGGTCCAGATGACGCGCGGCGGCGGATAGTCTTTGAGCCGGTGGTCGAGATAGCATTCGATCGCTGCTGCGCGTCCATTGATGTCGGCCTCATGGTCGCCTTGGGGACCTTTGGCCGGAAATGACCTGAAGGCGTCTAGCGACGGCAAAAGCATCGCGCGCAGGTTAGATGGCAGCACCAGTGCGCCGAGCTTGTTGAAGGCTTCGGCGCCCTCGGCATCATTGTCGAATACGAAGATGGTCTGGTTGTGGACATCGATCTTCGCGAGGCCCTCGGCGAACTTGAGAAGATTGCCGGTGCCAGGAAACGGATGGCGATCGCTTACATCGATGAATCGAAAGAAGTCGGCGACCTCGGGCCGCAGCAACTCAAAGCCATGACGTAGGATATGTGCGTCCGAACTGCCCTCTGTGGCAATGAGGAAAGTCTCGGTGCGGCGCGCGAGGGGCATGAATTCGGCAGCCGTGGCCCACCCAGCCTCGACCAGTGGGCCGTATTGCCAAACTACGTCGGTCTCAAGGTTGACTGCGTTGCCAGCCAAAATGCGCAGCATCAGATAGGGATGGAGGATGTTGATGCGACTGCCGAAATAGCTGCGCTCGGACCAGTACTGGTCGTCATGGTCGAAGCTACACGGAATTCGTTCGAGCGTTGCCTCGTCATCGATGAAGCGCCCCTTGCATTTGGTGCGGCTCATTAAGGAGGCGTTGTCGTCATGGAAGGTGTCGTCGAGTTCGGTGACGGACTGGCGATTGGCGAATGTGCAGTATTCCTTGAACGAAAGCGGCTCTGGGATGGGCGAACCTTCAGAATCGGCGTTCGCCTCGCGCTCTTCCTTCCATTGCACCGCCCAATGATCATAGACGCTTCTGGCCTGCTCGAGCGTGAAGCCGAGCAGGTCGAGCCTGGGGACGATCTGTTTGAGCTTGCGGACGAAGGCCATTTCCATTGGGGTGGGATCTTCGTTTTCTTCCTGGAAATAGGCATAGTCGATCTGGTCGCTGCGAACCGCGCGCCGATCCCCCTCCTGGAACAATGCACCATGGTCGGGCCCGCAATGGTTCTTGGCCCAGGATAGGGCGAGCCCGCCAAGTTCGAGATGAATTTCCGTGCCCATGCGATTTGATCACCCTAATACAAGGACGTGGGGCTGGAGCATCACATTTGCGCGCGCGATCGCCAATGCTACCAATCAGCGGCCCCTTCAGCCCGCTTGCTGTCGACAAACAGATCGGCAACTATCGTCCCGTCACTGCGGCTTGGTGCCCATGTCAGGCATCGCTGCGCCTCACCAGCGTTCTCCGGAACGGTCGTACCACGACAACGGCTAGCGGCCTTTTGGGCTAACCTGAGCACATTTCTTCGGCGTCTGATAGGCTGCGGTGTGGTGAGCCAGACGTGTCTGGGAACGCTGCGGCGAGCATCCTGAGTCTCTCCTGATGGCCGTCGCGTCCCGCGCGGCCGATCTCTTGGGTGTGCCGCGCGGAGAATTGGACGCTATCACAGCGCCGATGGAGCGGGGCTGGCCGCACCCGCAGACCAGCTAACGATGAATGCCCAGATAGTCTCAAGTAAGACAGACAGGTACATTACAACGCTATTCACCGGGTTCAGGATGGCTTGAGAATACGTCCGCTTATGCGAGTTGCCTCGCGACCGCTTGGTTTCTGTGTTCATGGTTACCTCCATCATCAACAGCGTGCTCGCGTAGCGAAGCAGGCCAAGGATTAAAAAGAGGGCACCGAACGTCAGCCAGCCTGCGAGAGTTGAACTCCCCGGCTCCCCGAAGAGCGACTGTAGAGTAGCATTGTCCCACTGCGACGTCGATATTTCCGTTTGGGACTGTTCCGTTTGGGACGCGTTTATTTATTCCGGAATGCAGCCTTTCGCTTCCGGCCCTCCTGCACCAGGGTACCGCCCAAAGTAGAAGACGCTGTTGATACAGCGAACAGGCTCCGTTGCCGGACTCCGTCGGTCATCCGCGAAAATCGCCAAACCACACGGCGCGGAGATTTCCGGGATATCTTGAGATTTCAGGTGCTTGCCGACCTGTTGATACGGAAGGGCGTGTCAACAGGTCTGGAGAGAAAGGCGCCACGGAGAGAGAAGTCAGTCGATTTCCGGCAGGCTCGTGTCAGCACATAGACATGCGAAAACCGCGCGGAACCTTGGGGTATCCAAGGCCGCGTCTTAGCGGTAGAGCCAGTTTTATTTGGAAGATTGGCGTCCCCAGGGGGATTCGAACCCCCGTCGCCGCCGTGAAAGGGCGGTGTCCTAGGCCTCTAGACGATGGGGACGTCGAGGCGCGAGGGCGTCTAGATAGCCGCCCTGATCGGGAAAATCAAGACCGCAATGCGGAATTCGAGACGATGATGGATCATTCCTCGCCGTCGGGCATTTTGCTGCTGCGGCCAGCGCGCCATTCGGCCAATATCCCGGCCATGCCCCATCCAGAATCAGATCCCTTCGCCCTCGACGACGCCATCCCGTTTCCGCCGCCGCCCGCCAGGGCGCGGGGGGGCGAGCCGCTGCCGGTGCCGGCCGACGCGCCGTGGCTGGCGGGCCTCAACCCCGAGCAGCTGGAGGCCGTCACCTCCCTGGACGGGCCGGTCCTGGTGCTGTCGGGGGCGGGGACCGGCAAGACCAAGGTGCTGACCGCCCGTCTCGCCCATATCCTGGCGTCCCGGCGGGCGCAGCCCTGGCAGTGCCTGGCCGTCACCTTCACCAACCGTGCCGCCCGCGAGATGAAGGAGCGCGTCGCCGGCCTGGTCGGGCCGGCGGCCCAGGACCTGTGGCTGGGCACCTTCCACTCCCTGTGCCTGCGCATCCTGCGCCGTCACGCCCAGGCGGTGGGGCTGGGCGCCGACTTCACCGTGCTGGATGCCGACGACCAGTTGCGCGTCCTCAAGCAGGTGATGGCGGATCAGCACATCGACGCCAAGGCGACGCCGCCCCAGGCGCTGATGGGCGTGATCCAGCGCTGGAAGGACCGGGCGCTGACTCCCGACAAGGTCCGGGGCGAGCACGCCTCGGACGTCGCCGGCGGCCGGGGACCGGAGCTTTACCGCCTCTACCAGGACCGGCTGAAGGGGCTCAACGCCTGCGATTTCGGCGATCTGCTGCTGCACACCCTCACCGTCTTCCTGGCCGATGCCCGGGTGCTGGAGCACTGGCAGGGCCATTTCCGCTATCTGCTGGTGGACGAGTACCAGGACACCAACGTCGCCCAGTATCTGTGGCTGCGCCTGCTGGCCCAGACCCACCGCAACATCTGCTGCGTCGGCGACGACGACCAGTCCATCTACTCCTGGCGCGGCGCCGAGGTCGGCAACATCCTGCGCTTCGACAAGGATTTCCCCGGCGCCCGCGTGGTACGCCTGGAAAGCAATTACCGCTCGACGCCGCATATCCTGGGGGCCGCCTCGGCCCTGATCGCCCACAACCAAGGCCGCCTGGGCAAGACGCTGCGGTCCGGCCTCAGCCACGAGTCCGATTCCGTCGAGAAGGTGCGGACCCGCGCCGTATGGGACGGCGAGGCCGAGGCCCGGCTGGTGGTCGAGGAGATCGAGACCATCCAGCGGCGCGGCGAAACGCTGTCGTCCATGGCCATTCTGGTCCGGGCCGGCTTCCAGACCCGCGAGTTCGAGGAACGCCTGATCACCACCGGCGTGCCCTATCGGGTGATCGGCGGACCCCGCTTCTACGAACGCCTGGAAATCCGCGACGCCATGGCCTATCTGCGGCTGGTGGCCTCGCCCGCCGACGGCCTCGCCTTCGAGCGCGTCGTCAACACGCCCAAGCGCGGCCTGGGCGAGGCCGCCATCCAGTCCGTCCACATCCTGGCCCGCCACGCCGGCGTGCCGCTGCTGGAGGCCGCCCGCCGGCTGGTGGAAACCGACGAGTTGAAGCCCAGGGCGCGTCAGGCGCTGGCCGGGTTCGTCTCCGACGTCGCCCGCTGGCGCTCGCTGCTCGACTCCATGCCCCATGCCGAATTGGCCGCCACCATTTTGGAGGAATCCGGATATGTCGCCATGTGGAAGGCCGACAAGTCGCCCGATGCGCCGGGGCGGGTCGAGAACCTGAAGGAGCTGGTGGCGGCGCTGGAGGAATACGAGTCCCTGGCCACCTTCCTGGAGCACGTCGCCCTGGTGATGGAGAACGACGCGAAGGCCGAGCAGGACCGCGTCGCCATCATGACGCTGCACGGCGCCAAGGGACTAGAATTCGACACGGTGTTCCTGCCCGGCTGGGAGGAAGAGGTGTTTCCCCATGCCCGCGCCCTGGCCGAGACCGGCACCCAGGGGCTGGAGGAGGAGCGCCGCCTCGCCTATGTGGGGCTGACCCGCGCCCGCAAGCGCGCCCTGGTCACCTTCGCCGCCAACCGCCGCATCTACAACCAGTGGAAATCGCAATTGCCGTCCCGCTTCGTCGAGGAACTGCCCGACGAACATGTGGAACGCTCGGCCGATCGCGGTCTCCATGGCGGCGGCCGGCAGGATTCCAATGCAGCCTGGAACGAGTCCGGCTGGAGCGACGTTCGCCGGAGCCGCCAGACCGCCCGCCCCGCCCCCGCCCCGCTGAAGACCGCGCCGCGCCAGTCCGGCGGCGGCTTCAGGGCCGGCGACCGGGTATTCCACGACAAGTTCGGCAACGGCAGCGTGGTGGCGGTCGACGGCAACAAGCTGGAAATCGCCTTCGACAAGGCCGGCACCAAGAAGGTGCTGGACAGTTTCGTGAGTGCCTTATAGCGGAGTTCCATCCATGCCCCCCGTCTTCCCCGAAATCTGGCGTCTGCGCCTGACCGTCTCCATGGACACCCTGCCGGTGTTCGAGGAGGTGTTCGAGCGCTTCGCCGAGGCGGTGACCATGTTCATGGAGGACCGATCAGGCATCTCGGACGGCGATTGCGACTGGTTCCTGGAAGGATTCTCGCGCATGCCGCCCGACCGGGTCGCCATCGTGTCCGCCCTGTCGGCCATGGCCGCCGCCAACGGAATCGAGGCGCCACCGCTGGAGATCGAGCGCCTGCCCAACGTGGATTGGGTGCTGGAGAACCTGCGCGACTTCCCCCCCATCCGCGCCGGCCGCTTCTTCGTCCACGGCTCGCACTGGCAGGGCCGGCCGCCGGCCGGTTGCCACGCCATCGAGATCGATGCCGGCACCGCCTTCGGTTCGGGCGAGCACGCCACCACCCGCGGCTGCCTGCTGGCGCTGGATTCCATCGCCAAGCAGGGACGCCGGACGCGGGTGCTGGACCTGGGCTCGGGCTCGGGCATCCTCGGCATCGCCGCCGCCAAGGTGTGGGCGGCATCGGTGATCTGCACCGACATCGACCCGGCGGCGGTCAAGGTCTGCGCCGGCAACGCCGCCAATAACGGCGAAGCCGCCCTGGTCACCGCCGTGGTCAGCGACGGCTACCGCAATCCGGTGGTGGGGAAGGGACGCCCCTACGATCTGGTGTTCTCCAACATCCTGGCGCGGCCGCTGTGCCGTTTCGCCCCCGATCTGGCCGCCCATCTGGCCCCCGGCGGGCTGGCGGTGCTGTCCGGCCTGCTGGAGCGCCAGGAACGGATGGTCATGGCCAATCACGAGAAGCAGGGACTGACCCTGAAACGCCGCTTCGCCATCGACGGCTGGGCCACCCTGGTGATCGGACGCTAGCGTCCAGGGTCATCCCAGGCGGGCGAGGACCTGGGACCAGAACCGCCCGGACGAATAATGCCCGGACCAGAAGGCGTGGGCCGCCCCGGTCATGCGGTCCCGCCGTTCGGGCTCGGCCTCGAAGAACTGAATCAGGAAGATCAGCTCGTGATAGGTCGAGAACGGCATGTAATGGACGAACGGCACGTAATAATCGTCCAGGGGTGAGCCGGCATCCTCCAGCACGACCGAGCGCGCCAGGATGGCCTCGGTCACCCGGCCGGTGATGATGTAGTTGTTCTCGGAAACCCGGCCATTGTTGATCGTCGTCTTCGACCGCTTGATGGCCTCCACATAGGCATCGTAGGACGGGACCTGATCGGCCCTGCGGTCGTGGATGAGGCCGATGCCATCCAGGCCCGACGACCGGGCCGCGTTCAGCAAGGTCAGGCGATAGCGCGAATTGGTTCCCACCAGGAAGTAGGACTGGTCCTTTTCCACCGGCGGCCCGTCGAACATTCCGGCGTCGAACGGCAGCGACGGCGTGGCCAGCAGCATGTCCCGGTTGGGAAAGGTCATGAATTCGTAGCCATGGCAATGATAGGTGTTGATCAGATCGGCGCAGTCGCTCCAGTAGGTCAGCTTGCCGTCGGCGGTGAACAATTCGGGGGTATCGTAGGAATCCGGCACCACCGCCAGGATCTTGAAGCCGTGCGCCTGCTTCAGCGCGCCCCATTCGTCGCGGCTGATCGCCTTGTCCTCGGGAATGACGTTGCCATCGATGACCACGATTTCCGGCTGGAAGGCGGCGACCAGGCGGCCCAGTTCCCGCCGGCACTCCGCCGCCGCCTCCCGGCTGCGAACCATGCCCTTGCCGTCCTCGGCGCAGGCGTCGGTGGCGAAGAAGCGGACTTCCAGGCCAAGACGGGCGGCCGAGGCGGCGAAATGAAGGCTGATGTCGTTGCGGATGAACAGCGGCGAACAGTTGATGTACTCCGGCATGGCGACCAGCACCCGGGGGCGGCGGGCCGGAACCGGACCGGCAATTCCCCCGTCGAGGACCGAGGCACGGGACGGCATCGCCACCTCGCCCCGCTGCCAAGCCTCCCAATGGGTATCCAGCAACGAGCGGAGCACCGCCCGCCGGACCTCGCCGAGATCGCCGCCGGTCCATGTCCCGAGATAGGACGAGGGGCGGCAGAGAATCTCGGAATATTCGAAATCGATGGGGCTGACCACCCAGACGTTGTTGAAATCGTTAGACATGTCCCGGGGAAACTCGCCGCCCAGCCGCCGCCCGTGGCGGATCATCGAGCCGGCCTCGGCGAAGCGGCCCATCCGCGCATGAATGTCGGCGGCCAGGAAGAAGGCTTCGGGCCGGTCCGGATTGTCGACCACGTTCTGGTCGGCGACCTCGCAGGCTCCGGCAAGGTTACCGTCCGCCGCCATCCGGTCGATCATCGTTCTGACGCTGCTCATGACGGCTCCGCCGGTGGAAAGCTCCGTCCAATCTAGGGCAATTCCGGGCCGGCCGTACACATGCCGTTTTCTCCTCCGCCGTTCCGGAGTAGTCTCGGCGGATCAAAATGGGGGGAGAGGGCCGTGGAGTCCGACAGCACCGCCGTTCGGCCGTTTCGTCAGCATGGCGGAACCGGGGAAATGGTCCGTCTCGCCCTGGTCAATCTGGGGCTGAACATCGTCACCTTGTCGTTCTGGCGGTTCTGGGGCCGCACCCGGGTCCGGCGGCTGCTGTGGGGAACCACCACCGCCTGGGACGATCCGGTGGAGTACACCGGCACCGGCAAGGAATTGCTGAAGGGCTTCGTGCTGGCGCTGCTGCTGATCTACCTGCCGCTGGTGGCCGGTTTCTCCTGGGCCCAATCCCTGATCATGGCCGACGACCCGGTGGGCGAGGGAATGCTGGGAGTGCTGTACATCCTGGCGGCGCTGCTGATCGCCGCCGGCACCTACCGCGCCCGCCGCTACCAGATGTCGCGCACCGTGTGGCGCGGCATAAGGGGGGGCCAGGGCGGCTCGGCCGTCGCCTACGCCGCCCGGTCCCTGCTGGTATGGCTGGCGGTTCCGATCAGCCTCGGCTGGGCGTGGCCGTGGGGCGAGATGTGGCTGGCCCGCTATCGCCTGGGCCACACCCGTTTCGGCGATCGCGGCTTCGTCTGCGACGCCGGCGTCGCCGGATTGTATGGGCGGTTCGCGGTGGTGTGGGCGTGTGGCGTCGTCTTCACCGCCCTGGTCCTGGGGCTGACGGCGATGATGACCGGAATGTTCGAGGCCGGCCTGATCGACGAGGCGGCGGCCGTCGCCATCGTCGTCGTCGCCATGCCGCCGCTGTCCATCATCGTGCTGGCATTGCCGTGGGCATGGTACCGTGCCGCCTTCCTCAGCCGGATGGCGACGGGAACCGTGTTCGAGGGCTGCCGCTTTTCCGCCGCCGTCACCACCTGGCCCCTGGTGCGGCTGGCCGTGGGCAATGGCCTGATCTCGCTGCTGTCCCTCGGCACTCTCCGGCCCTGGGCGGCGTTGCGCACCTTCCGTTTCACCTGCGCCGTCGTCTCCCTGGAGGGCCATCCGGATTTCGCCGCCATCCACCAGACCACCCAGGCCGGCCCCAGCATGGGAGAAGGGGTGATGACGGTGCTGGACGGGGCGGGCGAGTTCTGATGGGCGACACCCTGCGCCCGGGCCGGTTCAGCGACGGCCGCAGCGCCGCCAGCCGCGAGGTCGTGGTCAGGGCATCGGCCGACGGGCTGGAAATCCGGAGCGAGGACGGCCTGCTGGTGGCGGCATGGAAGAGCGGCGACCTGCGCGCCGGCGGTGAATATCCCGGCGGCGTCAGGCTGTTCTGCGCCGCCGAGCCTGACGCCCGCCTGACGCTGGACGATGCCGTATTCGCCCGCCGGCTGCTGTCCGCCACCGGCCGTCGCCGCCGCTTCCCATGGGGCATGGCCGCCGGCTTCGCCGCAGCCGCCCTGCTGCTGGCCGGAGTCTATCTGGCCCTTCCCGACGCGGCGAGACTGATCGCCGGCCTGATTCCGGTCGAGATCGAACGCGGCTGGGGCCGTCAGATCGCCCACGGGATCGAGGCGCAGGCGGGTCGTTGCAATTCGCCGGCCGGCAACGCCGCCCTCAAGACCCTGGTGGACCGGCTGGCCGGGGGACTGCCCGCCGACCGCCTGCCGGTGACGGTGCGGGTCGTCGACGCCAGGCCGGTCAACGCCCTGGCCCTGCCCGGCTCCGAGATCGTCGTGTTCCGCGGCCTGATCGACCTGACCGAAGGCCCCGACGAACTGGCCGGCGTGCTGGCCCACGAACTGGCGCATGTGGCCGACCGCCATCCCGCCGCCGCCCTGCTGCGCGGGCTGGGGGTGGGCGTGGTCGCCACCCTGATCACCGGCGACGCCTCGGGCGTGGTGGCCAGCACCGTCGCCGGCCTGATGGCCTCGGCCTACACCCGCGACGACGAGGCCGCCGCCGACCGGGCGGCGCTGGCGCTCCTCAAGCGGGCCGGCATCGGCAACGCCGGATTCGCCGCGTTCTTCCACCGGCTGGACAAGCGGGAACGCGGCGGTGGCACGCTGCTGCCCGCGTGGATGAGCACCCATCCCGAATCCAAGGCCAGGGCCGCCGCCGTCGAGGCCAGGGCCGACCCCGTCCCCCGCCCTCCCGCCCTGAGAGAGGGCGAGTGGCAGGCAATCAAGGATCTGTGCGCGACCAGGGCCTGACCGGGGAATGCGGATCACCCAACCGGCCGGGGATCAGCGGGCTTCCAGTTCCAGGTCGTGCACGCCGTCGCGGCTTCGCGCCCGCAGCGGCCGCTTGCGCTCGGCATCCAGGTCGACCCGGTGATCCTTGCCGTAGGTCCAGTCGGCCCCCAGCGCCTGATCCACCAGCAGGCCCAGCGCGGCGACGCCGCCGGTGACGGCGATCAGGGCGGAATTGCCCCACACCCAGCCGCTGCTGGTGGCGTTCAGGCTGCTGACGGTGCGGCGGTGGCCCGGCGCCTCGCAGGCGACCGTCACCGGGGCGGCGGCATGGGGAATGACCGCCTTCGCCGGAGTGTCCACCACGGTGGAGAAGCCGCCGCGACCGGACAATTCGCACCGTGCCCGTTCGGGGCTGGTGTGAATCTGGACCTCGGATTGCGACGGGTTGACCAGGGCGGCGCAGGCGGCCAGCGCCAGAACCGGAGCTCCCGCCAGCAGGCGACGGATCAGCACGGCGCCGGATCTTGGGTCATGGACGAAAAGGTGCGCAGGCGCCGCTGGTGCAGTTCCAGCAGTTTCCAGCGGGCCACCGGAATGGCGCGCACCACCGCCCCCGGCACCATCAGCAGCTCGGTCCGCAGACTGGCCACCAGACAGCCGACCGGCTGGGCGCCGAACAGCACCTCGGATTCGTTGAACGGCTCGCCGATGCCGCAATATTCCACCACGTTCCCGTCGATGATGCGCTCCACCAGACCGTCGCGCACCATGTAGACGTAATCCTGGCCACAGGGGTCGATGGTTTCGCCGGCCGCGAGATAGAACGGCTGCGACGCCTCGGCGATGGTCACCTCGGTCAGGTTGGACAGGCTTTCGCCGAACAGCCATGTGCGGTTGAAGAAATTGCGGAGATCGGCCAGGCGATAGATCCGCTCGGTCATCTCGTTGCGGCCGACGAAATTGCGGTACAGCGCCGAGGGAATGCGCAGCGCCCGCACGAAGCTCAGCGCCCGGAAGGTCTCCTGCGATCCCTCTCCGGACAGGGCGTAGGATTCCCCCACCATGGCCCCGGCCGACAGGATGGCGCTGCGGTCGCTGTCGGGTTCGATGGTTTCCACCAGCCCGGTGAGGATCAGGTGGACGTCGTCGCACCGGCTGCCTTCCCGCAGCAGGATGCTCTCCGGATTGAAGGTCACCACCGGATGGTTGAGCAGAATGCGGATCTGATGTTCCGGCACCCCCAGGAAATAGGCGGCGAGGTAGCCGTGCGCCGCCTTCAGCCGGTATTCCTGAAGCGACGGGATCAGTTCGTCGACGGTGCCGAACGGCGCGCCCGAACCGATGCTCTTCTGAGTGCGGGTCAACGGCAGGGCGGTATGGGACAAGATCATCTTGCCCGAGGCGTCGTCCCGGAAGTCCTCGGCACAGCCGTGGATCAGGCCGCCGCCGATGTCGAGCTTCTTGATGTCGGCCGGAATCAGGTATTGCTCGCGCACCTGGCCCATCAGCTGGCTGCTGATGCCGTGGCGGGTCTCGTCGTCGTCGACCATCTGCCCCAGCACGTCCAGCGAGACGATGTCGGCCATGTGGGCGTAGGAGCGGTAGCCGTCCTCCCATGGCGTCCTGAAGTGGAACACCGTGGTCTCCACCGGATGCGGCGAGAACAGCGGCAGGACCTCCAGTCCCTCGATATCGTTCCACTCGCCCATTTCCAGGTCGCAGACCTCGAAATACTCGCCGAACGAATCCTCGGCGATGGCGGTCAGCGCCGACAGCTTCTTGGCGACCGAGGCCCGCACCGCCGGCGTGGCGTAGTACTTGATGCGATGATCGGCGCGGAACAGGGTGGTCAGGCCGCAGAAGTGGTCGTCATGGCAATGGGTGTGGAAGATGCCCTCCACCTCCTGCACGCCGATGCCGAGCGATTGCAGGGCGCCGTGGATGTTGGGGCCGGCGTCGATCAGATAAACCTTGCCCTGGAACATCATGATAGTGGACATGGCGGCCCGCTCGGGGTCCCAGCCGTCGCCCTCGCCGGAATGGACCACCGAGAAATAGCCGCGCTTCAGGTCGTGATAGCCCAGGTGATAGGGCATCTCGTAGGTCCGCCCCAGCCCCAGGTTCAGGTCGACGATGGCGGTCTCGTCCTCGAAGGCGAACTCGAAGATGTTGAGCTCGATGCGGCGCACCGTCACCCCGCCCGGCAGGATGGCCGGCCCATCGCCGATGACGCAGGTGTCCAGCAGGTCGCGGGGCGGCCGAATGGCGCCGAAGGCGAAGCGCAGCTTCATGCGCATCCATTCCTGGGCCATGTCGGGGGGAACGCCGGCGTCGACCATCTCCTGTTCGGACAGCAGGCCGTAATTGCCGCGCATCACATAGTCCAGCTGCGCCTCGACCTGCTGCGCCAGCCCCATGATCAGCGGCTTGCGGCTGGTGCAGTTGGGGTGGCCGGGAATGATCATTCCCTGCCGGTAGAGCATCTGGAGAATGGGAAATTCCGACAGATTGCAAAAAGCGCCGTTCTGCAAGCTGACGTCGGACAGCAAGATGACGTTGGGACCGGTCTCGAAGGTGACGCCGCCCCGCTCGGTGGGAATGATCAGGCCGCGCTTGATCAGGTGCTTGACGCTGTCGGCGGGACAGCCGCACAGCACGCGCAGATCGGCCTCCGGCACCTCGACCCAGCTGATGCCGGGTGAAACCGGCACCACCCGCATGCGGCCGCCAGCCGCCGGCTTGGAATTCGGCAGGGAACTGGCCTGTCGTCCCGTTCGCGCCATCAACCACCGACCATGAAGAAGGCGGACCAAATATACGGCATGCTCCACTGTGGATTTCTGAGCATCTCCAACTGTGCCTCCCGCAAAGCATCGTGAGGAGTCTTGCCCGCCAGAAGCCGTTTGTAAAGAGCCGCCATCAGGGTCTGGGTTCCAGCGTCGCTGACTTCCCACAACGACGACACCACCGACTGGACTCCGGCTTCCTGGAACGCGCGCCTCAGGCCATAGACGCCCTCGCCCTCGTGCACCTCGCCCAGGCCGGTCTCGCAGGCCGACAGGATGGCGAGCCTGGTGCCGGCGAGGTCGAGGCCCAGCACCTCCAGCGCCGTCAGAACGCCGTCGTTGTCGGTGTCGATCTCGCCCAGCACGCCGGCGTTGGAGTTGATGCCGGCGAAGGCCAGACCGGCGCGCAGCAGCGGATTGTCGCCGGGCGGCGGGAACGAGAAGTCGCTGGAACGCTGCAACTTCAGCAGACGCTTCCTCAAGGTGTCGTCGGCCTTGAGGAAGAAGCCGTGGGTGGCGATGTGCAGCACCTCGGGCGGCTGGCTCATCTCGCGCAGCACCTTTTCCTGGGCCGCGCCCTTGGAATAGATGGTGGTGGCCTTGCCCTGCCCCTCGACGGTCTTCTGGATCAGCTGGCCTTCCTTCTCGGCGCCGGGCAGCGGATCGAATTTCAGGCCGCGCATGCCCGACGACATGCCGCGCACCGCGTTCATCACGTCGGGATTGGCCGAACGCGAACGGGCCTTTTCCAGCGTCTCCTTGCCCACCACCTCCTCGGTGTTGTAGTCGGGACCGGCATTGATCATGTAACCGCCCGACGCCGCCTTGACCGGGGACGGCAGCAGGTCGCGGGTGGAATTCAGCACATGCAGGTCGACCCGTTCGATCAGGTATTTGCGGTTCTTCTCCACCATGGCGGCGATGGGCAGAATGTTCAGGCTGCCGTCGGGCACCACGTAGACCTTGGCGCGCCCCCCCAGCAGGCGTTCCAGCGGCTGCCACACCAGCTTGTGGACCTCCTCGCCGATATCGAGCAGGTCGTCGAAATCGACGTCCTCGTTCTGAATCTCGGCGCGGTACTTGAGGATGGCTGCGTCGATGGCGGCGAGCGAGTCGAACTTGACCAGCCCGAACACCGGGACGCCGGCATCCTTGCGCAGCACGCCGGCCACCAGCTTCTGCTGGCCGTCCTCGCCATGGATGAAGAAGTCCACCAGCACCGCATCGTCGGGCAGCGCCTTGACCAGATCATCGACGGCGATGGATTTGACCGTTCGCTGGAAGCGGGCGCTGGCCCGGCCGAGATTGCCTTGCAGGGTGTCGATGTCCTCTTCCAGCTTGTTGACCACCTCGATGTGATTGTTCTTGGTCTCCTCGGTCGGCCCCGACAGGGTCAGCGCCGCCAGCCGCTTGCGGGCCTCGGCCAGTTCCTCGGTCATCCTGGTCAGCTCGGGGTCCCGCGACAGACGGGTGATCTGCTGAATCTCGGACGCCACCTTCAGCAGCAATCCCTTGCGGTTGAGGCTGACCTCCAGCAGGGCGCGGCCGGCGGCGCTCTCATCCAGACGGCTCAGCGCCGCCACATAGGACGCCAGTTCCGGCGAATGCAGCCGGACATAGCCCTCGCGGGCATTGTCGCCGGTGACGTAGAGCACCCGGTTGAGGAAATCCGTGCGCCGCGTGAAGGTGGTCTTGCGGGTCTCGGCCGCTGCCTTGGCGTCGCCCTTGTCTTCCTGCACCGCCGCCAGGGTGTTCAGCGTCTCGAAGGTGTAGGGATGGGCCGGCCCCAGCACGCTCTCGTTCAGGGCCAGGGTCTTCCTCAGCAGGTCCTCGGCCTCCTTCAGGCGCTTGGCCGAACGGTGGAGCGCCGCCAGGTCGTGCATGGAGCGCAAGGTGTCGATGTGGGTCTCGCCCAGCACCGCCCGCCGGGCCGCCAGCGCCTGGTTGAACAGCGGCTCGGCCTCCTTCAGCTTGCCCAGCCGGTGGGTGGCCCGCGCCAGATTGTTGAGCGCCTTCAAGGTGTTCTGGTGCCGTGGCCCATAGGCCTTCACCCAGGCCTCGTGAACCTGCCGGAACATGGCCGCGGCACGGTCGTACTCGCCCTTCAGCATGTAGAGATAGGCGAGATTGTTGGTCGACGCGATGGTGTCAGGATGCTTCGGCCCGATGGTCTTGGAAAACACCGCGATGACGCTCTGATACAGCGGCTCGGCCTTGTCGAACACCCCCTGGCTCTCGTAGAGCAGCGCCAGGTTGTTCATGGTGGTCATGGTGGTGGGATGGGTCTCGCCGAACGACTTGCGACTGCCCTCCAGAGCGCCACGCAGGAACGGCTCGGCCCGCTCGTAGATGCCCTCCTTCTCCAGGATCTCGCCCAGATTGTTGGCGGCGATGACGGTGGAGCGGTGGTTCTCGCCCAGAATCTTGCGGTACCGCTCCCAGGCGTCCTGGAAGGCCTTTTCCGCCTCGACCAGACGGCCCTGCTTGCGATAGATGCTGGCCAGCGACGACAACGCCGCCACGGTGTTCGGGTGGGCGGCGCCCAGGCGGGCGGTCTGCTGCTCCAGCACCTCCCGGGCCATGGCCTCGGCGGCGGCGTAGTCGCCGCGGTCGTCCAGCACGTCGGCCAGATCGCCCTTGGCGCTCAGCTGGCTGGCGGTATCGCTGGTGGTGCCGGCGTCCTTCACCACCCCTTCCAGCATGGCCTGGGCCTCGGCCAGCCGGCCCTGGCGGTGATAGACGCCGCCGGCATCCATGCGGGTGGCGAGGCTGAGCGGGTGGGTCGGCGGCACCGCCAGCTTCTGGATGGCGAGCGCCTGATCGTAAAGACCGGCGGCGGCGTTGAATTCGCCCATCTGGCGCTTGAACTGGCCTTGCAGGGCGAGACAGCGGGAAAACTCGGCATGGGCCGGGCCATAGGTCTTGCGCGCGGCGGCGCAGGCGGAATCCAGCAGCGCGCCGGCCTCCTTGGTCCGCGATGCGTTGATCTGCGCCCGCACCACCGCCAACTGCAACGACAGGGTCTGCGGATGCGCCGCCCCCAGGGCGGCGGCGGCGGCCTTGGCGGCGGCCTGATAGACCGTGACGGCCGGATCGAAGCGGGCCTGGGACTGATGGAATTCCGCCAGCGCCTGGGCGATCTTCAGGGTTTCGGGATGGCCCTCGCCCAGCGCCGCCTGCGCCATCTTCAGCGCCGTCAGGAAGCTGGCCTCGGCCGCCTCGATCTGACCGCCCAGATTCTGGAGCGCCGCCAGATCGGTGGCGCTGATGATGGTGGCAAGGTGCCCCTCGCCCAGATTGTCGCGGGCGATGGACAGGGCCTGCGCCGCCTCCCCGGTCGCTTTGGCGAGGTCGCCGCCGCCGGCCGAGGCGATGGCCTGCTGATGCGCCCGGTTCCACAGCATGGCGGCCCGCTGCTTGGCCTGGGGCACGGCGGAGGCCGCCTGCTGCCTTTCCGCCACCCAGGCCGGCATCGCGTCCCGCAGCTTCGAGATTTCGGCGCCAAGGCGCATGACCTCCTCGGCCTGACCGGCCCGCATGGCCTGACCGGACTTCGCGATCAGGTCGTCGGCCGGTTCGGCCCAGGCCGGGGTGAGCAGCAGCCAAGCCGCCAGCAAGACAGAGCCAAGGGTGGTGACGGCGCGGCATGGTGTCATCGAAGTCTCTCCCAAAGCAGGTCGGCGACGAAAGCCCCCTACTTCTCCTTGTGCGTATAGACCCCGTCCCAGGCATCACCGGGCGGGTCCTCGCGGAAATGGGCGATGCGGTCAAGATAGATGCGATAGATCATCCGGTCCGGCTCCTCGGCCGCCAGGGCGGCGAAGATGGCCTCGGCCCCGTCCCAGTCCTGGGCGCGATACAAGGCCAGGCCCGAATGGTGGCGATCGATCCGGGCCAGGGCCGCCGCGTCGGCCGATCCCTCGAAGCCCAGCGGCTCGAACAGCCCGACCGGGGTGTCCTTGCCCTTGACCCGCACCAGATCCAGTTCGCGGACGATCAGGTCCGGCACCGCCGCCCTGGTGTATTCGCTGATCATCAGGTTGACGCCGTATTGCTTGGTCAGGCTTTCGATGCGCGAGCCCAGGTTGACCGCGTCGCCCAGCACGGTATAGGCCATGCGGAAGTCCGAGCCCATGTTGCCGACATTCATGATGCCGGTGTTGAGGCCGATGCCGACCTTGATGGGCTTCCAGCCGCGGGCGATGAAGTCGTCGCGCAGGTCCTCCATCCTCTTGACCATGCCGAGCGCCGCCTCGATGGCGTGGCGGGCGTGGTCCGGGTCGTGCAGCGGCGCTCCCCAGAACGCCATGATGGCGTCGCCCATGTACTTGTCGATGGTGCCGCGATGGTCGTGGATGACGTGGGTCATGGGGCTGAGGAAGGCGTTCATCAGCACCGTCAGTTCCTGCGGCGCCAGCCCCTCCGAGATGGTGGTGAAGCCGCGCACGTCGGAGAACAGCACCGTCATCTCGCGGGACTCGCCGCCCACCGTCACCTGCTGGCCGCTCCGGTTCATCTCGGCCACCAGCTCCGGCGGAATGTACTGACCGAAGGTCTTGGCGATCTGCTGCTTCTGGCTGCGCTCCACCAGATACTGGCGGAATTCCATGAGCAGGTAGCTGAGCACGATGGCCAGCACCACGTAGAAGGTGGGCAGCACCAGCCCGGCATTGACGTAGAGCATGGTCGACAGGCCGAAGAACCCTACCGCCAGCCCCAGGACGCACAGGCCGCGCAGCAGCGGCCGGGTCAGGGCCAGCGACAGAACCACCATGGCCATCATCGCCACCATGGCGGCGGCGGCGGCGGTTCCCGGACCGGCGGCGCGCAGCGGCGCGCCCTTGAGGATGGAACTGATGGAATCGGCGATGATCTCGACTCCGTAGACCATGCCGACGGGGGTGTCGAACCAGTCGTGCGACACCTCAGAGGTGTCGCCGACCACCACGATCTTGTCCTTGATCCAGAAGCTCAGCTCCATCCGCTCGCTGTCGTCGAGACCGGAGATGTCGAGGAATTCCAGGGCGCTGATCCCGGCCGACTGGCTGAGAAAACGGGTGCCGGCGGGAAGCGGCGGGAAATCGATGTAAAGCCTGTTCTCGTGGTCGAGCGGAACCCGCAGGCCGCCCAGCACCAGGGTGTTGCCGTCCAGCTTGGGCTCGACCCCCAGGAACATGGCCGCCGCCTTGACGGCGAAGGGCCAGCCGCCCTTCTCGCCGGTCATCTCGGGATAGATGCGCAGCCGCGACAGCGAGGTCACCAGCTTGCTGTTGGACTGGATGTTGGTGTAGGCGCTGGCCGAAGCCTGGTCCAGCATCGCGGTGGGATAGTTGATCTTGACGAACGCGCCGTCGCGGAACTCGCCCTGGGCCACCAGCAGGGTATTGCCGGCCTCCCTCAGCGTCTGCGCCAGCTTGGGGTCCTCGCCATAGGACGACGGAAAATCCATCAGCATGTCGACGGCGATGACCTTGGCGCCCAGTTCCTTCAGGTTGGCGACGATGGCGGCGATGTCGGTGCGCCGCAGGGGGAAGCTTTTATACGCCTTGAAGAATGCCTCGTCGGTATTGACCAGCACCACTTCCGGCGACACCGTCAAAGCCCGGGTATCGCCATAGGCCATGCGCATCTGGTGGCGGATGGTGATGGTCTGATCTTCCAGCAGGGCGAACCATTCGAAATGCTGGGCAGGAATGGCGATCAGGAAGAACAGGATGGTAAAGACAATATCGTAGCGCTTCGACTTTCCGCTCATGGCGCCCCCCAAAGGCGAAGGGCGCCCGCCTGGTGGCGGACGCCCGTTTCCCGGATCAGTTGGCGTTGAGCTTCTCGTTGTAAACGAGCGCCTCCTTGTTCTTCATCTCGACGAGCTTCAGCTCGTTATAGGCGCGGATCAGCAGCGGACGCATCTCGTTGTCGTCCCTGTTGTCGTCGAAGTACTTGCGGTACAGGTCCATGGCCGCCACGGTCACGCCCTTCTCGTCCAGCAGGTTGGCGACCGAGAAGTCGTCCTTGGCGTTGATGGCGCGAATCTTGGCGATGGACTCGGCCAGGGCCTTGTCCTCGGCCGCCGACAGCCAGATGATGCCGCCTTCCTTGTCGGTCTCGGCCACCTTGTTGGCGCCGTCCATCACCGCCACGGTGAAGCTGTGCTTGCCGGGAGCCAGTTCCGGCACCTTGAAGCGGACCAGATCGGAATCGGTTCCGGCCACCTTGTGGGCGGCGCCGCCGATGGTGACGACGAAGTCGTGCTTCTTGCCGAAGCTCTGCCAGGCCAGTTCCGGATAGGTGGCCGACAGGGTGATCTGCTGCACGACGCGCAACTTGATCGGCCCCTCCTTCTGGACGGAGCGGCGCACCGTGGTATAGCGCTGGGCCTCGGCGAAGCGGTTGCCGAGACCGGCCACCAGATCGCCCGACGCGGCTTCCGGCGCCGACAGGGTGCCGCTGACCACCTTCAGCGCGGTTCCCGCGACCTCGATCTTGCTTCCGGCGGCGATGGTCTGGGCCATGTTGGTGGCCTGATCCACCAGCTTGCCCGAACCGTCGGAACCGGTGCGGATCATGTCGCCGGCGAACAGATACTTGTTGCGGGTGACCGGTTTCCAGGTGTTGCCGTCGCGCGAGTGCTCGACCGTGCCGCTCACCTGCATCAGCAGGGAAACCGGCGGATCGGCGGCGACAACCGTGCTCGGCGCCTGGGTCAGCAGCAGCCCCACCGCGATAAACAGGGCAGTGAACAGTTTGGTCTTCATCATGGCCTCCTTAGCCGACTCCTTGCACTCTACCACACAACCACGGGCCGGATAATCGGGCGCTTACACTACACGCGCCCGAATTAACGCGCGGAAATCATGCGGAACCGGCGTTCGTCCTCCAGTGCGCCATTCAACATGACCGGTGTCAAGACCAGACAGCGCTCCTCGCCCACCCGGGCGCGCTCGGCCAGGCAGGTGTCGACGGCGCGGCGCTCGGCCAGGCCGACGATCAGGCCGCGATACCGCAGCAGCCCATCCCTCGGCTTGAGGACGATCAGCGCCGTGCCGCCGCCCAGCCGGGAGGAAAGCTCGCGATGAACCGTGGCCAATTGCCGTGCGACCTTGCTCCGATCGACGCCGAACGCCACCTCCAGCGCCCAGCCCGGCGGGACCGGGCGGCCGGCCGCCACCTGGGCGCCAAGGCCGCCCGAGCGAATTCCGCAGGCCTGCATGGACAGGTCCGGCGGCGGGTCGGACAGATTGACCACGGCGGCCAGCGGCCGGCCGGGGGCGGGTTCCGTCCTCAGCGCCCGCTCCATGGCGCCCTGGACGGTGGCGAGGCGCTGGGCCGAACTGCCCGCCCCCATCACCACCGCCACGGCGCGGCGACCGCCACGGCTGGCCACCGCCACCAGATTGTATCCGGCCGGGCAGGTAAAGCCGGTCTTCATACCCTCGGCGCCGGGGAAATTGGCGAGAAAGCCATTGACCGAGGGCAACGACCGCCCCTTCCAGGTGGTGTCGCGACTGGCGAAGATGGGCCTGAAACCGGGAAAATCCCGCTCGATGGCCAGGGCCAGGACCGCCATGTCGCGAGGGGTGGAGACGTGGCCGGCGGCCGTCATGCCGGTGGCGTTGCGGAAACTGGACGAGGTCATGCCCAGGCGGCGCGCCTCGGCGGTCATGCGCTCGGCGAAGGCCGCCTCGCTGCCGGCCAGATGCTCGGCCACCGCCACGGCGGCGTCGTTGCCCGAGCGGACGATCATGGCCTTGAGGGCGGCCCCCAGGGTTATGGACTCCCCGGTCCGCAGCCCAAGCACGGAGCCGCCCTGCGAGGCGGCGGCCGGCGAGACCGCGATGACCGCGTCCAGCGAGGCCTTGCCGGCCTCGACGGCGCGAAACGCCACATAGGCGGTCATCATCTTGGTCAGGGAGGCGGGATGATGCGGCCGGCCGCCGCCCTGGTCCGACAGGACCGTCCCGGTAAGGGCGTCGACGGTCAGGACGACGAGCGGCCCGTCAGCCGGCCTGGCGTCGGCGGCAGGCGCCGCCGCCGGCGCGGCGAGTCCGAAGGCCAGGGAAACGATGGCGAGAAGCTTCCCCGTCCGGCTGATCACGACATTTTCCACCGGGCCAGCATAATCCTCCCGCAGCGGGAAGGCCATCGCCGCCTGGGGCGGACGCGATCATGGCCGGATTGCCGATGCGCATGTGGCCGATGCGCATGTGAAGGAGGAGGGAGCGTTTGGGGATCGCCCCCTCCTCCAAGCCCCTCCGCGACACTGGGGTTCGGGGATGGTCGCGGAGGAACGTCGTCGTGGTGCGGTGAGGGGAGGACGTTGGGGGCATCCTCCCCTCTTCGTATCCACCCGCGGCGTTGGGGTTCGGGGATTGCCGCGGGCAGAACGCGCTCCACCGGAATCAGGTGGACGTAGCCTCCTGACTCCATTTCCGTATCATGGCGGCCGGCGGCGCCGGGTCCGCGGGCAAGGTGAAACTGAAGGTGCTGCCTTCTCCCGCCGCCGACGCGACCTTGACGGCGCCGCCCAGCCGTTCGACCAGCCGGCGAACCACCGCCAGCCCCATGCCGACGCCGCCGCCGGCGGCAGCCTCGGTCTCGTGGGGGCGGTAGAAAATCTCGAACATCCGCGCCACCCGGCCGGGCGCGATGCCGATGCCGTTGTCGCGCACGCTGAATTCGACCATGGCGCCGACACGCGACGCCGAGACGTGAATGACCGGACGCCGGCCCGCCGAGCGGAAGCGGATGCCGTTGTCGATCAGTTGAACGAAGATCTCCACCAGCGAGGCATGATCGGCGGCGACGTCTGGCAGCGGATCGACCACCAGGGCGACGTCGGCTTTGCTCAGGCTCTCGCCCAGGCGCTGGCGCGCCACGCCGACGGCTCCGATGGCGGAAGTCCTGGTTTCCGGCTGCGGCAGGCTGTCCACCGAGGCATAGGCGCGAAGGCCGCTGACCAGCGCCTTCATCCGCCGGGCGGCGTCCACCACATGGCCGACATAGACGCGGCCCTCCTCGTCCAGTCCGTCGCGCCCGTGATGTTCCAGCAACTGGGCATAGGCGACCATGCGACGCAACGGTTCCTGCATGTCGTGGGACGAGACGTGGGCCACCCGTTCCAGGTCGACCACATAGCGGCGCAGACGCTCGCGGCTTTCGCTCAACTCGGCCTCGCGGAGCCTCAGTTCGGCGACGGCGCGGCGGTGCTGGCGGACGACGTGGAACAACGCCAGAGTGACGCCCGCCACCCCGGCCAGCAACATGGCGATACCGCCGGCCCGGCTGAATTCCGACCACAGGGGCTGGATCGATTCGCCCGGCAGTATCCGGCGGGCGACTCCGGCATCCCACCACAGCCCAAGCCAGGCGACCGCCACCATCACGCCGCCGAACAACGGCAACAGGCGCCGGGCGCCGCCGTCTCCGTAACGATCCATGGAAGAAGCCTCTCCCGGCACGGCAAACCCCACTTTTCCGGCGATACTCCGGCCATGTCGGCCGATTGCTCATGACGGCTGTTATACCCGCTTTATCGGAACGGATTTACGGTGGCGATTGAATTGCCCGTCAATACCCTGTAAACGGTTTGTGAATGCATACATGCTGATCGGAGAAAGACTTGCCGGTGAAAGCCCATGTCCTGATCGTCGAGGACGAACCGGTGACCCGTGCCAAACTGGCGGCCTATCTGACCGCCGACGGCTTTCAGGTCAGCGAGGCGGGGGATGCCCGCGACATGAAATCGATCCTCGCCCGCTCGGTTCCGGACGTGGTCCTGCTCGACATCAACCTTCCCGACGAAAGCGGCCTGATCCTGGCCCGCGAATTGCGCGCCAGGTCGTCGGTGGGCATCATCCTGGTGACCGCCCGCCAGGACGAGACCGACCGCATCGTCGGGCTGGAGATCGGCGCCGACGACTACATCACCAAGCCGTTCAACCCCCGCGAACTGGCGGTGCGGGTCCGCAATCTCCAACGGCGGGTGGCGCCCACCATGGCGGCGGAACGCTCGGCCTCCGGCCTTTACGTCTTCGCCGGCTGGCGGCTGGATTGCGACGCCCGCCAACTGCTCTCCCCCACCGGCGAGAATGTCCGGCTGACGCGGGGAGAATTCGACGTGCTGGCGGCGCTGGCCCGCAATGCCGGCCGCGCCCTGACCAGGGATCAGCTGCTCGACCTCACCCAGCATGACGGCGAGGCGGTGATCGACCGCACCATCGACGTCCTGGTCGGACGGCTGCGCCGCAAGATCGAACAGGATTCCCGCCACCCCAGCGTCATCCTGACCGTCCACGGCATCGGCTACCGGCTGGTCGCCGGCTGACCACCCAGCGCCTCGTCCAGGGCCGCCGCCGACCTGGTCCACAATTCCTCCAGATCGTCCAGCCCGGCGGCGCAGCCCGGGGAATCGGAGCGGCGCGCCGTATCCTCCAGCGACCGGCAGCGGGCGGCCAGCAACGCCAGATGCAGGCTGGACGCGGCCCCGGCCATGCGATGCGCCACCTTGGCCAGATCGTCCAGGCGGCCGGACCGGCAATGCTCGCGGATCAGGACGAGGTCGTCGAAGGACGAGCGCCGGTACAAGGCGGCCAGACCGGCCATGCGCTCGGCGCCCAGGTCGCGGAGATCTGCTTGCAGGCCGGACGGAACCAGCAGCGGCGGCTCGCTTGCCGTCGCCGCGCCGCCATCCTCCAGGCCCGCCAGCAGCCGGCCGAGATCGTCGATTCGGAACGGCTTGGCCAGACAGCCCCGAATTCCCACCTCGCGCCAGCGGGCTTCATCCTCGACCATCGGATTGGCGGTCAGCAGCACCAGCGGAACCTTGCCGGCCGCGCCGGGCAAGGCGGCGATGGCCCGCGCCGTCTCGATGCCGTCCATGCCGGGCATGCGCATGTCGAGCAGAACCAGGTCGAAGCCGCCGGAACGGGCCTTGTCCACCGCCTCGAAACCGTCGCAGGCGATGCTGACCTTGTGTCCCCGCCGCTCCAGCAGGCCGGCGGCGACCTCGCGATTGACCTGATTGTCGTCGACCAGCAGGATGGCGTGCGGTCCGCATGGCCGCCCCTCCGGACTCTCGCGGTGGGGAAGGCGTTCGTCCCGCCCGGTCAGCGGCAGGTCGACCATGAAGGTCGTCCCGCGCCCAAGTTCGCTGACGCAATCGATGGCGCCCCCCATCAGCGCCACCAGACGGGCGCAGATGGCCAGTCCCAGCCCGGCGCCGGCGAAGCGGCGGGCGGCGCCGCTGTCGCCTTGCCAGAACTCGGTGAACAGGTGCGGCCGCGCCTCGCCGGAAATGCCGATGCCGGTATCGATCACCGAGATGCGGACCATTCCGTTCTCCAGATGGTCCGCCGTGACGACGACGCCGCCGGAATCGGTGAACTTGATGGCGTTGCCCACCAGATTGAACAGAATCTGGCGCAGGCGCAGGCGGTCCCCCAGCACCGGGCGATCCAGGCCGGAAGCGCAGCGCAGGGCCAGGGAAAGCCCCTTCTCGTCGGCCCGCGACGCCAGGATCAGCCGAACCTCCTCCAAGGTGTCGATCAGGTCGAAGGGTTCGGATTCCAAGGTCAGGCCGCTGGCGTCGAGGCGCGAGAAATCCAGGATGTCGTTGACCAGCCCCAGCAGCAGCTCACCCGACGAGACCAGGGTTTCGGCGAAGACCCGCTGGCGGCCGTCCAGCCCGGATTCCATCAGCAGCCTCGCCATGCCGAGAACGCCGTTCAGGGGGGTCCGTATCTCGTGGCCCATCATGGCGAGAAACAGCGTCTTGGCCCGCGCCGCCTGCTCGGCGGTGTCGCGGGCCTCGCGCAGCGCCGCCTCGGTCAGCTTGCGCTCGATGGCGTAGCGCACCACCCGCGACAAGATGAAGGCGTCGCCGATGCCCTTGACCAGATAGTCCTGGGCGCCGCGCTTCAGCGCCTCCAGCGCGATGGCGTCGTCGTCGTTGCCGGTCAGCACCACCACCGGCAGGCGCGGCGCCGCGCCGGTCAGCGCGTCCAGCGTGGCGATTCCGGTGGAATCGGGCAGGCCGAGATCGGCCAGCACCACGTCGAAGGCCGCGGAGCCGGCCTCCAGCCGCGCCACCGCCTCGGACAGGCGGCTGACGACGACGACCTCGAACGGGGTGGTCTTGACCCGGCGCAGCATCTGCCCCACCAGCCGGGCATCGGCGGGGTCGTCTTCCAGCAGCAGGATGCGGATCGGTGGGCTCACGCAGGCAACTGGGCCGTTCCGAACCAGAAATCCTCGATGGAGTGGATCGCGGCGGTGAAGGCATCCACATCCATCGGCTTGGACACGTAGCTGCTGGCCCCCAGCGAATACGCCTTCCTGATGTCGCGTTCCGCCCCCGAGGTGGACAAGATCACCACCGGAATCGCCCGCAACAGGGAATCGGCGCGAATCTCCTCGAGAATTTCATGGCCGCTGCGTCCGGGAAGATTGAGGTCGAGCAGGATCAGGTCGGGGCGGGGGGCGTGCGGATGGCCCTCGCCGCGCCGCAGGAACGCCATGGCCTCGCCGCCGTCCTTGACGTGGTGCAGCCGGCAGGGATGCTGCGAACGCCGCATGGCGATCCGCACCAGTCCGGCGTCGCCGGGATCGTCCTCGACCAACAGAACGTCGTGCATGTCCTTCTCGCTCACCGCGAACCCCGGCCATCCAGCATCCCCGTCCTAATAACTGGCGGAAAAACCATGCCGCCGCAAGGGGCTGTCGCCGGCCTCGCCCCACTTTGTCCGCCGGCCCGGCCATGAAACGGCATCAGGCGGCGGGGCGGAACAGCGGCTTGACGTGGAACTGGGTGCGAACCACGTCTTCCAGGCAACGGGCCTCGAACTTGTCGAACACCCGCCCCCTGTGGGTCTCGGCGGTGCGGGTGCTGATGTCGAGCTGGGCGGCGGTCTCCTTGGTGGCCATGCCGGTGGCCAGCAGCCAGTAAACGTCGGCCTCGCGTTCGGTGAGCAGGCGGTACTTGCGGATGGCGTCGACGGCGCGGCCGTGGGTCTTGCAGATATCGGCGTGGCGGCGGCAGGCGGCGGCGACCACGTCGAGCAGCTTGTCGTTGTCGAAGGGTTTCTCGATGAATTCCAGCGCCCCCACCTGAACCGCCCGAACCGCCGTGGGAATATTGCCATAGGCCGAGATCATGATCGCCGGGGCGTCGTGCCCCCTCAGACGGGATTGGGTCAGGACCTCGATGCCGTTGTCATCCCCCAGTTGAAGGTCGATCAGCGAACAGCCGATAGCCTCCATGTCGTGGCCGTCGACGAACGCGGCCGCGTCGCCATAGCAGCTGACGTCGTAGCGGTTGGCCGCCAGCAGCCAGCGCAAGGCATCCCTGAATCCGGGATCATCGTCGACCAGAGCCACTTTGAATTGCTTTTCGGGGGACATGCATTCGCCTCATGCTTTCGGCAGCATGCATATTACCCGCCCACCACCCGGCTCGTCATTGCCGATTTCAAGCGTTCCGCCATGGGCATGCAGAATGGCGGTGGCGATGGGAAGGCCAAAGCCGCTGCCGGACCGTTTGGTCGAGGCGAACAGGGCATGCCCGGTCCTGACGACCTCGGGCGGGAATCCGGGGCCGTTGTCGTCGATGCCGAAGCCGGCAGAGGCGGCGGTCTCGATCAGCCAGAGACGGAGCCGGCGGCTTGCCTCGGGCTGATGCGCCATGGCCTCGCAGGCGTTGCGGGCCAGGTTGAGCACCACCTGCTGAAGCGACACCCGGTTGCCGCGCACCATGGGGCCGCCGTCGGGAATCTCCACCTCGGCCCTGGTGCCGTGATCGTCGCAAATCTGGCGCAGCAGCGGCAGCACGTCGCCGATGACGCCACCCAGGGGAAGCGTCTCCATTTCGCCGGCGTCGGCCTGCCGGTCCAGCCGGTCCTGACTCTGGGCGATGATTTCCCTGACCCGTTCGATCTCGCGGACCATGCGCTCGACCAGTTGGGGAAGCTCGGCCGGATCGAGTTCGTTGCGGCTCAGCATGCCCTGGATTCCCTGGGCGTAGGTCGAGGCGCAGGCCAGCGGCTGCTTGATCTCGTGCGCCAGCTTGGCGGCGGTCTGCTGGGTGGTGAAGTGACGATAGGCGCGATCCAGCGCCGCCTCCTGGCGCCGCAACTGGCGCAACGCCGCCTCGCGCCCGTTGATGCTTTCGGCGAGGCCGCTGGACATGGCCTTCAGCGAATCGGCCATCTCGTCCAGTTCGTCGTCGTAGCGGCGGCGCCGGTCCAGCTGAATGGCGGCCGTCCCGGCCCCAGGCCCGTAGCCGCGCAGGAATCGGCTGATGGCGATCAGGTGGCGGGTGACCAGACGATGGACGATGAACAAGGTGAAGGCCGACACCAGGAAGGTCTTGATGCCCTGCGAGACCAGGATGGTGATGGCCTTGTCGGCGAGACGGCGGTAAACCCCCGCCAGGGTGGCCTCGACATAGAGGGCGCCGATCACCTGCGGGCCGCCGCTTTCCCAGTCCCTGGCGTAGAGGATCGGCATCTCGCGGCTGATCAGGTGCCCGGTTCCCCGCTCCCCCACGGAGATCAGCAACTGGCGCTTGCGGGCCGCGCCGGTCTCGCGCACCTCGATGTACTGCATGTCGGGCAGGTGCCACATGCCGTCCACCTGCAACTGGATCTGGTCGCTGTCCAGACTCCACAGGCTGCCGCCCAGGCTGGCCAGATAGCTCTTCTCGATCTCGTCGAAGCGGGCGTGGATGTCGCCGACCTCGCCGCGGTAATCGAGATAAAGCTGGAAGACGGTCAGCAGCAGCGTCACCGCCGAGCTGAACAGCACGATGGCCAACAGCAGCCGCCAGCCGATTCCCCGCCTCGGCGGCATCACGGCGAGGCGATCAGCTTGACGCCAAGGGCGATGAAGATGCCGCCGGCGACCCGGTCAAGCCAGGCGGCGATGGCGGGGGTCCGGTTCAGCCCCTGGCCGACCCAGCCGGAGAACCAGCCGATCAGTCCGAACAGGACCACCGCCTGGGCGGTGAACAGCACGCCGAGCTGGGCCGTCTGCCACGCCGGGTTTTCCGCCGCCGGAGCGACGAACTGAGGCAGGAAGGCCAGGAAGAACAGAACCACCTTGGGATTGATGGCGTTGGCGATCAAGCCCTTGACGAACAGCGACCACAGCGATTCGCCGCCGCCGGCGCCCTGGCCCGGAACGGTGACGCCGCCCCGGCTGCGGATGGCCTGAAGCCCCAGCCAGACCAGATACAACCCGCCCGCCACCTTGAGGGCGACAAAGGCCCAGGGCGAGGCGGCGATCACCGCGCCGATCCCCAGGGCGGCCAGGGTGGTGTGGCTGAGGCAACCGAGCGCGCAGCCCAGGCCGAACGCCATGCCCTGGCGCCGACCGCGCGAAACGCCCAGCGACAGGATCATCAGGTTGTCGGGACCGGGCGACAGGGTGACCAGCATCGCCGCCGCCAGAAAGCCGACCGCCTGCCACAGTTCAAGCATCCTCCCCCTCCCTCACAGCGGCGGCAGCAGGCGTTCGGCCGGAAAGCGGACGGTGACGGTGGTGCCCCGCCCCTCCGCGCTTTCGATGCCGAGGCTGCCGCCATGCAGTTCCATCAGCGACTTGGAAATGGGCAGCCCCAGCCCGACGCCCTCGCGTTCCTTGACCAGGGTGCGCTGGCCGCCCTGCTCGAACGGCATCAGCACCCGGGCGATGTCGGCGGCCTTGATGCCGATGCCGGTATCGGTGACGCTGATGCTCATGCCGTCGGAATCGCTGACGGCGGTCAGATGGACGCTGCCGCCGGTGGGAGTGAACTTGAGGGCGTTGCCCAGCAGGTTCAGCATCACCCGCTGCACGGCGGTCAGGTCGCCCTTCAGCCAGGGCAGGTCGTCGGGCACCCGGGTGCCGAGGCGGATGCTGCGTTCCTCGGCCTGGGACGACAGCAGGCGAATGGAGCTGGCGATGACATCGGCGACCTTGACCGTGCCCTCGCGCAAGGTGGCGCGGCCGGCCTCGATCACCGACATGTCCAGGACCTGGCTGATCAGCGACAGCAGGTGCTGGCCGCTGTCGACGATGATTCCGACGTATTCCTTGTAGCGCTGGTTGCCGAGTTCGCCCCACATCTCGTCGGCCATGATCTGGGCGAAGCCCAGCACCGCGTTCAGCGGCGTGCGCAGTTCGTGACTCATGTTGGCGAGGAATTCCGACTTGGCCCGATTGGCGGCCTCGGCATGGTCGCGGGCGACGCGCAATTCGCCCTGGGTGACGCGCAGGCTCTCGATGGTGGCTTCCAGCTCCTTCTGGGTGGTCCGCAGCTCGGTCTCGTCGATGAAGGTGAGGATCGTGCCGGCATTCTGCTCGCGCAGGTCGCGGTAGGGGTAGATGCCCATGCGATAGAGGCGGCCGTCGGCCTCGATGATCTCCTCGTGGGAGACGCCGCTGTTGGTGACGGCCAGCAGCATGGCGCGCAGGTCCTTGACGTGGAACTGGCTGGGCACCGCCGTGATCAGCTGGCCGGCGTCGGAGGGGAGCAATCCGAACATGCGCGCCGCCGGCGGGGTGAAGCGGGTGATGCGCAGGCACTTGTCCACCACCAGCATGGGGAATCCCACATTGTCCTGGATGTTCTGGAGGTCGGCGTTGGCGCCGGCCAACTCGGTGGTGCGGACCTGAAGCTCCTCGTTGACGGTGGTCAGTTCCTCGTTGGTGGATTGCAGTTCCTCGTTGGAGGTTTCCAGCTCCTCGTTCGAGGATTGCAGTTCCTCGTTGGCGGCCTGCATTTCCTCGTTGAGGGCCTGAAGCTCCTCGTTGGAGGTCTCCAGTTCCTCCACCACGGTCTGGAGATGCTCGCGCGTCGCCGTCAGTTCCTGTTCCAGCTCGATCAGACGGATATCGCTGCCGGCGGCGGCGGGAGCGGCCTCGGCGTCGCCGCCGCCCGCCTCGACCTTCTCGCAGCAGACCAGGAACAGGCTTTCGCGGCCGCCGTCGACCTTGAGGGGCCGCACCGCCAGACGGGCGGAGATGTCGCCGTCGCGGGTGCGCAGCTGGCGCCTGGTCCCCAGCGCCAGGGTGGCGGTCTCGCGGGCGCGGTGGACCAGGGCGCGCAGGTCGATGCGGAAATCGTCGGCGATCAGCTTGCCCAGGTTCTGGTTGGGCCGCCCCTGGGGAAAGCGGACGAAGCCGTCCACGTCGCCGTGGTAATAGAGGATGTCCAGGTTCTCGTTGATGGCGACGCTGGGCGGCATGCAGGCCTCGACGAAGCCGTCGCGCACCAGCGCCTCGATGGAATTGCCGGTGATCGCCCCGGTTTCCGGCAGTTCCGGCGGCTTGGGGCGGAAGGCCCCAAATACCGGATTGTTGGATCGCGGCGCCACCATGCGCTTTTGGAATATCTTCGAGCTCGCCTTGACCGGGCGGAACAGGTCGGCGCAGCGCCCCACCGATTCCGACTTGCCCAGGAACAGATGCCCGTCGGGCAGCAGGGCGTAGTGGAAAACCTGGAAGATGCGGTCCTGAAGGTCGGTGTTGAAATAGATCAGGACGTTGCGGCAACTGATCAGGTCGACCTTGACGAAGGGCGGGTCCTTGATCAGGTCCTGGCGGGCGAACACCACCATCTCGCGGATGGGCTTCTTGACCTGATAGTTCTGCCCCATGGCGTCGAAATAGGTGGAGACGTAGGACTTGTCCAGATTCTCGACCGTGGTGGCGGAATAGGTGCCCTTGCGGGCGTGGCGCATGGCGTCCAGGTCGATATCGGTGGCGAACACCTGGATCTTGTAGGACTTGACCGCCTCGCCCAGCAGGTCGTTCAGCATCATGGCAAAGGAATAGGCTTCCTCGCCGGTGGCGCAGGCCGGCACCCAGATCCGGATGGAATCGCCCGGCTTCTTGGTGGTCAGCAGATCGGCCAGGGTGGCCTTGACCTCGTCGAACGCCTTGGTGTCGCGAAAGAACGAGGTGACCGAGATCAGGATGTCCTTGCACAGCAGGTCCAGCTCGGACGGGTGGCGCTGGACGAAATCCAGATAGGCGTCCAGGGTCTCGATGCGATTGGCGGCCATGCGGCGTTCCAGCCGGCGGCGGACGGTATTGGGCTTGTACTGGGTGAAATCCACCTCGGTGCGCTTGCGGACCAGCAGGAAGATTTCGGTGATGGTGTCGCGGGTCTCGGACTCGGCGGATTTCTGCTGCACCACCGGCCGGGGAAAGCGCGAGATCGAGGCCAGTTCCGGCCCGATGCCGTCGGGCGGCAGCACCATGTCGACGCAGCCGGAATCGATGGCCGATTTCGGCATGCCGTCATACTTGGCGGTCTCGGGGTCCTGGGCGACGGTCAGGCCGCCGCAGGCCTTGATGGCGCGCATGCCGTGAGCGCCGTCGCTGCCGGTTCCCGACAAGATGACGCCGATGGCGTGCTGGCCGCGATCCTCGGCCAGCGAGGCGAAGAACACGTCCACCGACGGCTTCGGCCCCAGCGGCGCCGAGGGCTCGCGCAGCCACAAGGTGGAGTTCTTGACGCGGACATCCTTGTTGGGCGGCGTGATGTAGATGGTGTTGGGAACCAGCACCTGGCCGTCCTTGATCTCCTCCACCGGCAGCTTGGTCTCGCGTCCCAGCAATTGCACCATCATGCTGCGATAGGCGGGCGACAGGTGCTGGACGATGACATAGGCCATGTTGGCCGAGGCCGGCAGATTGGCCACGAACGGGCGCAGCGCCTCCAGCCCGCCGGCCGAGGCGCCGATTCCGACGACGTGCAGGGTGCTGCGGCGTCCCTTGGCCTTGCCGCCCGGTTCGGCCGCAATCGGGTCCGTCGGCGCCGTTCCGCGCCCCTTGGACGCCGAGACGGCCTCCTTTGGTTTCCGCGCCATGCTCCCCTCCTGCAATCCCCTGGGGGGGGTGGCGACATCGTCCCCTCCCCGATCCGGTAGGCTATATGGCGTGTTGAAAAATTCCAGATAAAAGCTCATTCAGGACGAACCAATCCATATTCCGCGTCGCCCGCCCCATTCTTCATCAATTCCAAGGATATGAAATCATGACCGGGCCGCGAAAGACCAAGGCACAGTTGGAGGCCGAGATCGCGGGTCTTCAGGCGGAACTGGGCGGGCTTCGCGCCACCCACCCGGAGATGTCCGACATCCAGCGGCGAATGGCGGAGACGCTGCACAGCCTTCAGGTCCACCAGGAGGAATTGCGGGCACAGAACGAGGATCTGCGGATCACCCAGGGCATCCTCGAATCCACCGGCTACAAGTATCACGAACTATTCGAAAGCTCGCCCGCCGGCTATTTCATCATCTGCGACCGCTTCACCGTGGTGGACGTCAATATCGCCGGCCTCGGCATGCTGGGCCGCGCCAAGGGGCGCATCGCCGGCAAGCCGTTCCTGCTGTTCGTCGACCGCGACAGCCGTCCCGTCCTCGATCACCATTTCCGGCTGGTTCGCGGCGGCGACCGCGCCTCCAGCGAGATATGGATCACGCCCGAGGGGCGGGAACCGTTTCCGGTGATCCTGGAAAGCGTGGCGCTGAGGCGGGGCTGGGGCGACGACTGGCGCTGTCTTTCCACCGCCCTCGACATCACCGCCCGCAAGCGCGCCGAAATGGCGCTTCGCGCCTCGGAGGCGCGGTTCCGGGCGATCTTCGAACAAAGCCCGCTGGCGATGGAGATCATCGACGCGGCCGGGCGAACCGCCATGGCCAATCCCGCCTGGAACGGGTTATGGGAAGCCCCGGACCATGCCAGCCTCAAGCCCAGGATTGCCGAGGCGTTGAAGGGGCGCGGCGTCGAGATCGCCCCCATGGCGATTCCGTCGGAAGCCGACCCTTCGGCAAACCGGTGGGTCAGGGGCTATGTCTATCCCATCCGCCAGGGCGACAACGGCGCCATCCATGAAGCGGTGGTGGTCCACGAGGACATCACCGAGCGGGTGCGGGCCGAGGCGACGCTGGCCGAACGGACCGAACGGCTGTGCCGCCAGCACGACAACCTGCGGGTCCTGAGCGAGATCGCCGCCCTGCCCACCTCCGCCCCGGCCCCGCGCATGGCGCTGGCCCTCGACCTCGCCCGCCGCCATCTCGGCCTCGACCAGGGCATCGTCAGTCATGTGGACCGTGGGCGCTACGTCATCGAGCACCACGCCAGCGACGGCCCGTGCCGGGCCGGAGAGGTCTTCGACCTAGCCTCGACCTATTGCGAACTGGTGGTGGAATCCAACGACGTGATCGCCATCCCCCACATGGGGCGCTCGCCCCATGCCGACCATCCGTGCTATCGGGCCCGCGGCCTGGAAAGCTATATCGGCGCCCCCATCCGCTGCCGCGGCGACTTGCGCGGCACCGTCAGCTTCAGCGCCGCCCAGCCCAACCGGCGCGATTTCGACGACGGCGACCGCGAGTTCATGCGGCTGCTGGCGCGATGGATCGGAGCGGTGCAGGAGGAAGAGGCCACCTTGCGCGATCTGGCCCAGTCCAACGCCGACCTGGAACAGTTCGCCTATGTGGCCTCCCACGACCTGCGCCAGCCGCTGCGCCAGATATCGAGCTATGTCGCCTTGCTGGAACGGCGCTATGGGGCCAGCCTGGACCAGGACGCCCACGACTTCATCGCCTTCGCCCGGCAAGGGGCGGTGCGGATGGACCGCCTGATCGTCGATCTGCTGGAATATTCCCGCATCGGCCGCAATGCCGCTCCCGGCGAGCGCGCCGACCTGAACCGGGTGATGGCCGAGGCCCTCGGCAATATCGGCGCGGCGCTGTCCGCATGCGGCGGGCGGGTGATGCGGCCCGATTCGCTGCCGGCCATCCGGGGCAATCACACCGATCTGGTGCGGCTGTTCCAGAACCTGCTGGACAACGCCGTCAAGTATCGCGATTCCGACCGTCCGCCGGTCATCGAGATCACCGCCCGGCCCCACGACAACCACCTGACCATTTCCGTCGCGGACAACGGCATCGGCATCGCGCCGGATTATTTCGACACCATCTTCCGGGTGTTCCAGCGCCTGCACACCCCCGACAAATACGAAGGCACCGGCATCGGGCTGGCCATCTGCAAGAAGGTGGTGGACCAGCACCAGGGAACCATCCGGGTGGACTCGGTTCCCGGCCGGGGCAGCACCTTCCACGTCACCCTGCCGAGCGGGCTGTAACGCCGGGACGGATGGAGAAGGGAGGGGAACGCTCCGCCTACCCCTCGACCCTGGAGAAATCGGCGAGGCGTCCCATGGCCGAACCGATCAGGGCCAGCAGCTTCAGACGGTTGACGCGCAGGGCCGCGTCGTCGGCGTTGACCGTCACCTTGTCGAAGAAGGCGTCCAGCGGCCGGCGCAACCGGGCCAGGGCGGCCATGGCGGCGGCGAAGTCCTCGCTGTCCAGGGCCTTGTCCACCAATGGGCCGACCGAGGCCAGGGCGTCGGCCAGGGCCTTTTCCTCGGCCAGGGCCAGCAGGGCGGCATCGGCGGGACCGGCGAAGGTGGTGGCGTCCTTCTTCTCCTCGATGCGCACGATGTTGGCGGCGCGGCGATAGGCCACCAGCAGGTTGGCGCCGTCGTCCGAGGCCAGGAAGGCGGCCAGGGCGTCGACCCTTTTCAGCAGGCGGACCAGGTCGTCCTCGCCGCCCAGCGAGAAGATGGCGTCGATCAGGTCATGGCGCACCCCCTTTTCCTTCAGCGCCACCTTGAGGCGGTCGGCGAAGAAGTCGAGCAGATCGGCGCCGACCGCGTCGGCATCGGTTTCCAGGGCGACGGCGAAGGTCTTGCGCGACGCCTTGAACAGGCCCAGCAGCGGCAGCCGCAACCCGTTCTCGACGATCAGCCGGATGATGCCGAGCGCGGCGCGCCGCAGCGCGAACGGGTCCTTCGACCCGGTGGGCTTTTCGCCGATCGAGAAGAATCCCACCAGGGAATCGACCTTGTCGGCCAGCGACACCGCCACCGACACCGGGGCGGTGGGGCAGGAATCGGCGGGTCCCAGCGGCGAGTAATGCTCGGCGATGGCGTCGGCGATCTCGGCCGACAATCCATCGTTCAGGGCGTAATAGCGGCCCATGATTCCCTGAAGCTCGGGGAATTCGCCCACCATCTCGGACGACAGGTCGGCCTTGCACAAGGTGGCGGCGGCAAGCGCCGCGCCCTTCTGCTCCAGCGACAGGAACGGCAGTTCGGACACCAGGGTCTGGATGCGCACCACCTTGTCGGCCAGGGTGCCGAGGCGTGCGTAGAACAGCCGTTCCTCCAGCTTGGGCAGGCGGCTTCGCAGGGAATGCCGGCGGTCGGTGTCCCAGAAGAACTTGGCGTCGGACAGCCGGGCGCGCAGCACGCGCTGGTTTCCGGAAACGACGGCCTTGCCGCCGTCGGCGGCCTCCATGTTGGACACCACGACGAAGCGGGGCGCCAGCGAGCCGTCGGCCTTCAGCAGCGAAAAGTATTTCTGGTGCGAACGCATGGAGGTGATCAGCACCTCGGCCGGCACGTCCATGAAGGATTCGTCGATGGAGCCGGTCAGCGGCACCGGCCATTCCACCAGCCCGGTGACCTCGGCCAGCAGGCCGTCATCGGCCTTCAGGGTCAGGCCCTCGGCCGCCGCCAGGGCCTCGGCCCCCGACAGGATGGCATGGCGGCGCTCCACCGGGTCCAGCATCACCTTGGCGTGGCGCAGCTTGTTGAGATAATCGGCGAAATCCTTGACCCGGAAGGTCTCCGGGGCGAGGAAGCGGTGGCCGGAGGTGAGATTGCCCGCCGTGACCGGCCCGAACGACGCCGGCACCACCTGGCCGTCGAACAGGCAGACGATGGACTGGACCGGGCGCACCCAGCGAACCGAATTACTGCCCCAGCGCATGGATTTCGGCCAGGGGAAGCCGGCCATGGCGTCTTCGACGGCTTCCTTCAGCACCTCGGCGGTGGGGCGGCCCTTGCGGTTGATCACCGCGAAATAGAACACGCCCTTGCCGGTGTCGCGTTGCTCCAGTTGCTCGACGCTCATGCCGGTGGATTTCAGGAAGCCGTCCATGGCCTGGGCCGGCGAGCCGATTCGGGGGCCGCGCTTTTCCTCGGACACGTCGGGGCCGGCCAGGGGCAGGCCCTCGATCACCAGCACCAGCCGGCGCGGCGTCACATAGGCCCGCGCCGCCTCGAAGACGATGCCGTTCTTGCCCAGGGATTCGGTGACCAGCTTGCGCAGGGCGTCGGCGGCGCCGGCCTGCATGCGGGCGGGGATTTCCTCGGACAGGATTTCAAGCAGAAACTCGGCCATGGTCAGATTCCCTTCCTGCTGGCCAGCCAGCCTTCGCAGCAGGCCTTGGCCAGGGCGCGGACGCGGCCGATATAGGCCTGGCGCTCGGTGACCGAGATGACGCCCCTGGCGTCAAGCAGGTTGAAGCGGTGGCTGGCCTTGATGCACTGGTCGTAGGCCGGCAGGGTGACGCCCTTTTCCAGCAGGCTCTGGCATTCCGTCTCGGCGTCGAGGAAATGTTGCAGCAGCATGTCGGTGTTGGCGTGCTCGAAATTGTGGGCGGAATATTCCTTCTCGGCCTGAAGGAAGACGTCGCCATAGCTGACGCCGTCGCCGTTGAAGTCGAGGTCATAGACGTTCTCGACGCCCTGGATGTACATGGCGAGGCGTTCCAGGCCGTAGGTCAGTTCCACCGCCACCGGATCGCATTCGATGCCGCCGACCTGCTGGAAATAGGTGAACTGGGTCACCTCCATACCGTCGCACCACACCTCCCAGCCCAGGCCCCAGGCGCCCAGCGTCGGGCTTTCCCAATCGTCCTCGACGAAGCGGATGTCGTGGGCCATGGGATCGACGCCGAGCCGGCGCAAGGATTCCAGATAAAGGTCCTGGGCGTTCTGCGGGCTGGGCTTCAGCAGCACCTGATACTGGTAGTAATGCTGGAGGCGGTTGGGATTCTCGCCGTAGCGGCCGTCCTTGGGCCGGCGGGACGGCTGGACATAGGCGCATTTCCACGGCTCCGGCCCCAGCGCCCGCAAGGTGGTGGCGGGGTGGAAGGTGCCGGCGCCCACCTCCATGTCGTAGGGCTGGAGGATGACGCAGCCCTGCTCGGCCCAGAAGGCCTGCAAGGTCAGGATCAGGCTTTGGAAGCTGGGCTTCCTCGCGCCGCTAATGCCCATGGGAATCCGCCATTTCAAAGGGATGCAACAAATTGGCCGCAACCCTAGCGGCGGGGCCGGAGCCGGTCAAGGGGGCGGGCGGCCGAGTTTCGCTCAGCCGGTGCTCCACGCGCGCGGACGACGCATGCCCGCGATCTTGCAGGCCTGCTGCACATAGCCGTAGGGAAACAGCTCGAACACCCGGTTGCGGCCGGCCCCGTGGGTTTCGCCCAGATGCCGGATGACGTGGCGCACGTCGGGGGCGACCTGGCGTTCCTCCAGCCAGGACCGCATGAAGCGGATGGCGCTCCAGTGTTCCTCGCCCAGCGCGATGCCTTCCCGCCGGGCCAGTTCCTCGGCGACGGCCTCGCTCCACTCGGAGGAATCGATCAGATAGCCCTCGGCGTCCAGGCGCGGATTCTCGGACATGGCATGGCTCTCCGTTAAGCGAAGAGCAGTATGAAACGCCGGGGCGCCGCCATGGATTGACGCCGGTCAACCGGCGCGTCCCTCCCCCGGCCGGGGCCGGAGGAGGGGCTCCGCCTCAGTCGACCACCACCGCGTCGTCGGGATCGTCGGCCCAGTCGGCGGCGGGCTTGGGCGTCCGGGCGATCCAGGCTTCCAGTTCGGCGACGTGCTCGGCTTCCTCGTCGGCCATCTCCGCCGCCATGGCGCGCACCTCGGCGTCGTCGTTGTCGGTGGCCTGCAAGGCGTAGTACTGATGGCCGCGCTTCTCGTTCTCCAGGGCGAAGACCAGGGCGTGATAGGGGGTCATCAGATAATGGCCGCCTTCGACCTCGCCCACCTCCGGCGGTTCGGCCATGTTCCAGCGGTATTGCCAGGACTTGAGGCGGGGCAGGTCGTGGGACGAGGCCCGCTGCGCCACCGACGCGCCGTGCAGGCGCGAATACTTGGCCATCTGCCGGAACAGTTCGGCCACCTCGCGGTTGTTGTGAACCTCCATGGTGTCGGCGAGTTCGTCGTAGCGGTCCGCCGCCTCCTGTTCCATGGCCATGGCATGGGCAAGAAATAGGGCTACCTTCTGGGTCATGCGGATGTCCTTCCCAGCCTGCCGGGACTACCCCGCGGTCCCGATCCTCGTTCCAGTATGCCCCCGAACGGTGATCGGGGCAAATCCAGACCGACACGATTCCCGTCTGCCCCCTTGCCGGCTCCGCGGCCAGAGTGTATCAATTCTCCATGCCTATGATCTCCGATACCGCCTCGCTCGATGCCTTCTGTCAGAGGCTGAAATCCGCCAGCTACATCACCGTCGACACCGAGTTCATGCGGGAAAAGACGTACTGGCCCATCCTCTGTCTGGTACAGCTGGGCGGCCCCGACGAGGCCCGCGCCATCGACCCCCTGGCCCCCGGCATCGACCTCGCCCCGCTATACCGGCTGATGGCCGACGCCAGCGTGCTGAAGGTCTTCCACGCCGCTCGCCAGGATGTGGAAATCTTCCTGCATCAGGGCGGCGCCGTCCCGACGCCGCTGTTTGACACCCAGGTCGCCGCCATGGTGTGCGGCTTCGGCGATTCGGTCGGCTACGAGACCCTGGCCTCGCAATTGGCCAAGGCCCGCATCGACAAGACCATGCGCTTCACCGACTGGTCCATCCGCCCCCTGTCGGAAAAGCAGATCCAGTACGCCCTGGCCGACGTCACCCATCTGCGCGTCGCCTACGAGAAGCTGGTGCGCAAGCTGGAGAAGAACGGGCGCCTGGACTGGCTGACCGAGGAGATGGCGCTGCTGGCCGATCCCGCCACCTATCGCGTCGATCCCGACAACGCATGGCGCCGGCTCAAGCCGCGTTCCACCTCGCCCCGCTTCCTGGCGGTTCTGAAGGAGCTGGCGGCCTGGCGCGAGCGCGAGGCGCAAGAGCGCGACCTGCCGCGCCAGCGGGTGCTGCGCGACGAGACCCTGACCGAGATCGCCGCCCATCACCCCACCGACGTCAATGAACTGGGACGCACGCGGGGCATCGGCAAGGGGCTGGTGGAGGGCAAGATGGGCCTGGCCATCCTGGAAGCGGTTCGCCGCGGCCTCGACACGCCCGAGGACCGTTGCCCCGTCCCGCCCGACCGGGTCGAGGTGCCAAAGGGCCTGGGGCCGGTGGTGGAACTGCTGAAGGTCCTCCTCAAGATGAAATGCGACGAACACGGCGTCGCCAGCAAACTGGTGGCCAATTCCGCCGATATCGACGCCATCGCCGCCGATGACGCCGCCGACGTTCCCGCCCTGCACGGCTGGCGCCGCGAACTGTTCGGCGAGGATGCGCTGAAACTGAAGCACGGCCATCTGGGACTGGGGTTTTGCACCGATGGCCGCCGGCTGCGCCTGATTCCGTCCGAGCCGGTCGATCCCGCCCCTCCCGCCGCCATCATCGACTGAGATGTCGTCGGCTCCGGGCTATGGCGAGGCCCGGCGGCGGGCCGATCAGGCGGCCGGAGCCGCCCTCGCCCGCGAAGGCGGTCAGGCCGCCGCCGCCCGCGCCGCCGTCGCCGCCACCGATTCCTTCTTCGACCTGATCCGCCACACCCTGAATCTGGACGGCCATCTGGCCCGCATGGCCTGCAAGGCCGGTTGCGCATGGTGCTGCTACCAGCAGGTGGCGGTCACCTCGGCCGAACTGGCCCTGATCGTTGAGGCGGTGGCCGGACTGCCGCCCGAACGCCGCGCCGAGGTCCGCGCCAGCGCCGCCGAAGCGGCCGTCCGGGGGCGGGGGCTCGATCCCGGCCGATACTGGGCCGCCCACATCCGCTGTCCGCTGCTGGACGAGACCGACCGCTGCCTGGTCCACGCCGCGCGCCCCATGGCCTGCCGCGCCTTCAACTCGGCCGACGCGACGGTCTGCCACAACTCGTTCCTGGGCGAGACCGGCCGTATCCCCGTCCTGGCGGCCCAGCACGGCACCTGGGCCCATGCCCAGGCCGGGCTGGCCGACGCCTTGGCCCGGGCCGGAATCGCTCCCGGCCCGGTCGCCCTGGCGGATGGGCTGACTATTTCCCCAACAGCCCCTTGACGGCACCGCCGGCATCGGCGGGAACCAGGGACTTGGCCTTGTCGCCGACATTGCCCAGCAGGTTGCCGAAGCTGGACGCCGACTTGATGGCGCCGGCCACCAGGGAATCCAGCACCCGCTGCGCCACCTGGGCGGCGCTGGCGCCACCCGAATCCTTGCCGATTCCGGTCAGCACGATGTCGCCCAGCTTGGCGGTGGTGTTGGCGCCGGGAATGCCGCCGGCCGCCAGCTTGACCTGGCCGCCGGTGATGGCGAGGCGGTCGATCACCACCTTCTTGTCCTCGCCCTTGGCCGGTTCGGCCTTGGCCGCGTCCTTGCCGCCGCCCTGCTTGGCGGTGAAGGCCTTGACGTTCTTCTGGATGGCGTCGAGGTTGCTGCCGCCCGAGGCGATCTCGTAGGCCACCGCCGGGGCGCCCACCAGCACCTCCTTGACCACGATGGGATTCTTGCCGAGGGAACCGGTATCCAGGGCCACGCTGATCTCGCCCAGCCGAAAGGCGGGATCGGACGAAAAGCCGGGGGGATTGGCGACCGACAGGCCGGAAATCGAGGCCTTGCCGTCGGACAGCGAGATCTTGACCCCGTCCACCGAGACCTTGACTCCGGCGACCTGGGTGCCGACCTCCTCGATGATGGTCTTGACGATGCCGTCCAACGACGAGAACAGAAACACCGCCGCGCCGATGACCACCGCCACGACGGCGCCACCGATGATAAGCAGCTTGCGCATGGACGTCCCCTTACCCTTGGTTGACAGAGGCACCAGTGTCGGCCAGAAGCGCGACCTTGTCGAGGAGATGTCGGAACCACCTGAATTTCGGTGGCGCATTTGCATTTCGCCGAGACCGACCTATACCTTAGCTCATCGAGATTTCTCCCGCGCAAGGACCGACATGAAGCGGATCATCCTCACCACACTCGTCGCCCTGACCCTGTCGCTGGCCGGAGCCGCCGACGCGCTGGCCAGGGCCGGCAAATCCGGCGGCTTCGGCTCCAAGGGATCGCGGACCTATGACGCGCCCATGCAGCGTTCGCTGACGCCGCCGACAAGCCAGGCCGCGCCGGGCGGCGTGCCCCCGGCGCCCCAGGCCGCCCCCCGCCCCGGCGCCGTCGATTCCGCCCCGCTGGCCCCCGCCGGCGTGGCCCGCCCCGGCGCCATGGCCCCGGCCGCCGGCATGGCGGCGCAGTCCCCCGGCTTCTTCCAGCGCAATCCCTTCATGGCCGGCCTCGCCGGCGGCATGATCGGCGCCGGCATCGGCGGGATGCTGTTCGGCAACTCGCCCGCCATGGCGGCGGCCAGCGACGCCTCGCCCGGCGCCAGCATGCTGGGCATGCTGCTGCAACTGGCGCTGATCGGCGGCCTTGTCTGGCTGGCGGTGCGGATGTTCCGCCGCCGGGCCACGCCGGCGGGAACCGCCAATCCCTATGCCCGCGCCGCCATGCCCGGCCAGCATGCGGAACCGGTGATGGCGCGCCAGGGGGCGATGACGGCGGCCCCGGCGGCCCCCCGGGTCGAACGCGAATTCGACGCCTCGGGCGATGACCAGCAGGCCTTCACCGACATCCTGCTTGGCGTCCAGAAGGCGTGGAGCGACGGCGACCTTGCCGGACTGCGCCGCTGGGCCACCCCGGAAGTGGTGATGTTCCTGTCCGAGGACCTGTCGCGCAACACCAGCGAAGGCTTGGTGAACAAGGTCGAGAACGTCGAACTGCTGAAGGGAGACGTCAGCGAGAGTTGGAGCGAAAACGGCTTCGACTACCTGACCGCCATGATCACCTTCGAGTGCGTCGACTACATGGTGCGGGCAGATACCGGCGCCGTGGCCAGCGGCAGCCCGGACACGCCGGTGCAGCACACCGAGGCCTGGACCTTCGTCCGGTCGTCCAGCGGCGGGAAGTGGCTGCTGTCGGCGGTGGAACAGGTCTGACGGCACAAGGAGCCGTCGTCCCGATGAAGCCTTCCCGGCCACGGCTGGGAAGGCTTTTTCATGCGTAGCCCAAACCGTCCAGCATGGCGGCGGTCTCGAACAGGGGCAGGCCGACGATGTTGGAATACGATCCGGACACGTCGCGCACGAAGCGGGCGGCCAGCCCCTGGATGGCGTAGCCGCCGGCCTTGCCGTCCCATTCGCCCGAGGCGACATAGGCCTCGATCTCGCCCGGGGACAGCCGCTTGAAGGTCACGACGGTGGTGACCAGACGCAGGCTGCGCCGGCCGTCCGGAGCCAGCACGCAGACGCCGCCGTGGACGCGGTGGCGCCGGCCGGACAGCAGGTCCAGGCATTGGCGGGCGGTGGCGGCATCCTCGGCCTTGGGCAGGATGCGCCGGCCGCACGCCACCACGGTATCGGCGGCAAGAA
This sequence comes from Magnetospirillum sp. SS-4, assembly GCF_902729425.1. Taxonomy (GTDB): domain Bacteria; phylum Pseudomonadota; class Alphaproteobacteria; order Rhodospirillales; family Magnetospirillaceae; genus Phaeospirillum. The sequence goes on from NZ_CACVCH010000043.1 coordinate 43,657, forward strand.
CGAAGCAGCCGGGATGACGCGACGCCACGGTGGCCGCCTTGGCTTCGGCCAGCCGGCGGGCATGGGGGGCGGGCAACTCGCCCTTGGCGGGGGTTTCGTCCACATGGGCGGGATCGACCCGTCCCGGAACGATGCCGATCTGGCCGAGCAGGTCCAGGCGTCGGGGCGAAGCCGACGCCAGAACCAGCGCCGGACCCGCGACGGTCCCGCTCATCATCCTACTTGTAGCGGAAGGTGATGCGGCCCTTGGTCAGGTCATAGGGCGTCATTTCCACGTTGACCCGATCACCGGCGAGGACGCGGATGCGATTCTTGCGCATCTTGCCCGACGTATGGGCAAGGATTTCGTGTTCGTTGTCGAGCTTGACCCGGAACATGGCATTGGGAAGCAGTTCGGTCACCGTGCCAGAAAACTCGATTACATCCTCTTTCGCCATTGGTCCTCCATTCCGGGCTTCTTCCGCGCGGAAAGATAAGTGAGCGCTGTGCGCTGTTTGGTCAAGCGTTTTCGCGCCGCAACAACTGGATTACTCCCTCGCCATGCCCGGAAGGGGAAAACGCTTCAGGATATGGCGCTCCAATTCGTCCCGGACCTTGCGATAGGCGTCCAGCATGATTTCCCGGCTTCCCTCCACCAGGGTCGGATCGAAGGTGGGCCAGTACTCCACCTCGCAGGCGAAATGCCGGGTCAGGTCCACCGCCTTGTGCTGCGCCTCGGGCGACAGCGACACCACCACGTCGAAGCTGGTGTCTTCCAGGTCGTCGAAGGTGCGCGGCCGATGCTTCGAGACATCCACGCCGATCTCGTCCATCACCTGAACGATGAACGGGTCGGCCTCCCCCCGCCGCACGCCGACAGAATACACGTAGATGCGCTTGCCGTGGTAGCGCTTCATGATGCCTTCCGCCATGGGCGAGCGCACCGCGTTCATGGTGCAGCAGAACAGGACGGCCGACGGCAAGTCCTCCAAGCCTACCCCCTGATGTGCAGCACGCAGACAAGGGTGAACAGGCGCCGCGCCGTGTCGAAATCGATGTCGACCCGCCCCTTCAGCCGCTCCTGAAGCAGTTCGGACCCTTCGTTGTGCAGCCCCCGCCGCCCCATGTCGATGGCCTCGATCTGGGCCGGGGTCGATTTCTTGATGGCGGCGTAATAGCTTTCGCAGACCAGGAAATAGTCCTTCACCACCGACTGGAAGGTCTTCAGCGGCAGCGGCACCTCGGTCAGCGGCCCGCCGTCCTCGGAGCGGACGTCGAAGATCAGCCGGTTGTCTTCCAGCCGGATGTGCAGATTGTAGGGGCCGATGAAATCGCCGTTCACCGCGAAGTAGTTCTCTTCCAGCAGATCGTAGATGGCCACGGCGCGTTCGTGCTCGACCTCGGCGGCGCGCCGCACCATGGTCTTCTCGTCGAGCTGGATATGGATCAGCTTCTGCCGGTGCGGCATCAGGCCTCCCCGAGATTGAGACGCAGCGACACCGACAATCCGTGGGCGCCCAACCCTTCCGCCTCGGCCAGGGTCACCGCCGCCGGGCCGATCGCCCGCAGCGAGTCGGAATCGCAGCCCAACAGGGTCGTGCGCTTCATGAAGTCGATCACCCCCAGCCCGGACGAGAAACGGGCGGAGCGGGCGGTGGGCAGGACGTGATTGGGGCCGCCGACGTAATCGCCGATGGCCTCCGGGGTGTAGCGCCCCAGGAAGATGGCGCCGGCGTTGCGGATGCGGGCGGCCAGGGAATCGGGGTCGGCCACCGCCAGTTCCAGGTGCTCGGGCGCGATGCGGTCGACCAGCGGAATCGCCGCCTCCAGGTCCGGCACCACGATGACGGCGCCGTGCCGGGTCCAGCTGTCCCGCGCGATGGCGGCACGCGGCAGGGTCGCCAGATGGGACTCCACCGCCTCGGCCACCCGGCGGCCGAATTCGCGGTCGTCGGTGATCAGGATGCTTTGGGCGGCGGCGTCGTGTTCGGCCTGGCTCAGCAGGTCGGCGGCGATCCAGCCGGGATCGTTGGCGCCATCGGCCACCACCAGGATTTCCGACGGGCCGGCGATCATGTCGATGCCGACGGTGCCGAACACCCGGCGCTTGGCGGCGGCGACATAGGCGTTGCCGGGGCCGACGATCTTGTCGACCGGGCGGATGGTCTCGGTTCCGTAGGCCAGGGCGCCGATAGCCTGGGCGCCGCCGACCCGGTAGATCTCGTCGATGCCGGCGATGCGGGCGGCGGCCAGCACCAGCGGATTGAGCCTCCCGCCGGGAGTGGGAACCACCATCACCAGACGCCCGACCCCCGCCGCCTTGGCGGGAATGGCGTTCATCAGCACCGACGAGGGATAGGCGGCGGTGCCGCCCGGAACATAGAGGCCGGCGGCCTGGACCGGCGTCCAGCGCAGCCCCAGCCTGACACCGGCCTTGTCGGTGAAGGCGTAGTCCTTGGGCAGTTGCCTGGCGTGAAAGGCGTGGATGCGCCTGGCGGCCAGATGGAGCGCCTTGATCAGGCCGGAATCGCAGGATGCGGCGGCCTCGTCGATTTCGGCGGCGGTGAATCGCAACGTCTCCGGCGTCAGTTCCACCCGGTCGAAACGGGCGGTATAGCCGAGCAGGGCGGCGTCGCCGCGCTTTCTCACGTCGGCCAGGATGGCGGCGACCAGGGAATCCACGTCCTCGTCGTTTTCCCGCTTCATGTCGATGAGGGCGGCGAAGGCGGCCTCGAAGCCGGAATCGGTGTGGAGAAGCTCCCTCATGCGCCGCACGCCTTGCGGAAGGCCTCGATCCAGCCGGTCATCTCGTCGGGGCGGGTCTTGAGCGCGGCGCGGTTGACGATGAGACGCGAGGTCACCTCGGCGATCACCTCAACCTCCTTCAGGCCGTTGGCCAGCAGGGTGGCCCCCGACGACACCAGATCGACGATGCGGGTGCACAGGCCCAGCGACGGCGCCAGTTCCATGGCGCCGTTGAGCTTGACGCACTCGGCCTGGACCCCGCGGGCGGCGAAGTGGCGCCGGGTCACCTCGGGATACTTGGTGGCGATGCGGATGTGGCTCCACCGCCTGGGATCGTCGTCGGCGGCGACGGATTCGGGCTCGGCCACCGACAGGCGGCACTTGCCGATGCCGAGGTCCAGCGGCGCGTAAAGTTCGGGATAGTCGAATTCCATCAGCACGTCGTTGCCCGCGATACCGAGATGGGCGGCGCCGAAGGCGACGAAGGTGGCCACGTCGAACGAACGCACCCGGATGATGTCGATATGGGGATGGTTGGTGCCAAAGCGCAACAGGCGGCTTTTCGGATCGTCGAAGGCCGGTTCGGGAATGATGCCGGCGGCGTTCACCAGCGGCATGGCTTCGTCCAGGATGCGGCCCTTGGGCAGGGCGATCACCAGTTTGTCTTCAGCTCGCACGGTCTTGATACTCTGGTTCCTGCGGGGGCTGAAATATCTACAGCGTTTCGCGCCCGCACACCAGCCCTACCGCTGTTACCATCGGTTACCGAAACAACGCCGATTCCTGGGCGCCGCCGCGCTATAACGGAAACATGGACACTCAAGCCCACATCCTGGTGGTCGACGACGACCGCGAAATCCGCGACCTGCTGGCCCGCTTCCTGGCCCGCCACGGCCTGCGCGTCACCACCGCCAGGGACGGGGCCGAGATGATGAGGCTGCTGGACGAACGCCGCGTCGACCTGGTGGTGCTGGACCTGATGCTGCCGGGCGAGGACGGCCTCAGCCTGACCCGGCGGCTGCGCGAGGCCCGATCAAGCCTTCCCATCGTCATGCTGACCGCCATGGGCGAGGACACCGACCGCATCGTCGGGCTGGAAATGGGCGCCGACGACTATGTCCCCAAGCCGTTCAATCCGCGCGAATTGCTGGCCCGCATCAAGGCGGTGCTGCGCCGGGTGCAGTCCGCCGCCGATGGCCCGGCCCTGCCCCACGGCGCCCGGCTGCGCTTTCAAGGTTGGAGCCTCGATCTCGCCACCCGCGACCTCACCTCGCCCGATGGAATCATGGTGGCGCTGTCGGCCGGCGAATTCAGCCTGCTCCAGGTCTTCGTCGAGCACCCCCGCCGGGTGCTGTCGCGCGACCAGCTGCTGGACTTCGCCCGGGGGCGGACGGCGGTACCGTTCGACCGTTCCATCGACATCCAGGTCAGCCGCCTGCGCCGCCGCCTGGGCGACGACGCCAAGGACCCGCAACTGATCAAGACGGTCAGGGGCGGCGGCTACCTGTTCACCGCCGAAGTGGAGAAGGCATGAAGCCCCGCCTGCTTCCCGACAGCGTGCTGGGCCGCACCGCCCTGGTGCTGGTGGCGGCCCTGCTGCTGTCGGCCCTGGCGGCGGTGGCGCTGTTCTCGGCCCAGCGCCAGGAGGCGCTGACCGCCATCGGCGGCCGCAACGCCGCCGAACGGGTGGGCGGCTTCGTCACTATCAGCGAGCAGATCCCGCCGGAACTCCGTCAGGCCACCTTGCGCAACCTCGACACCCCCCGGTTCCGGGTGGGCTGGGGAATCGCCCCGGTGGTGACCGAGAACGAGACCTTCGGTCTGGCCGGCTATGTCCGCGACGTGCTGGAAAAGGGCCTGGAAGGTCGCCAGGTGCTGATCTCCACCCGCCCCGGCCCGCTGGGCGGACCCGCCACCGGGCTCAGCGGGCGCGGCGGCATGCATTCCCACGGCGGCGGCCCCGGCCATATCGCCCCGCCGGCGCTGCGCATTTCGGTGCGGCTGGCGGATGGCAGCTGGCTGAACGTGCTGGCCCCGTTCGACCACGGCGATTCCCTGTGGCGCCCCCGCTTCGTGCTGCCGCTGCTGCTGGCGCTGGTGCTGGTCACCACCGTGGCGCTGCTGGCGGTGCGCATGGCGACCTCGCCCTTCGCCCGCTTCGCCGCCGCCGCCGAGCGCCTGGGGGTCGACGTCACCGCCCCGCCCATGGAGGAACACGGCCCGCGCGAGGTGCGCCAGGCCGCCCAGGCCTTCAACATCATGCAGAGCCGCGTCGCCCGCTTCGTCCAGGACCGCACCCAGATGCTGGCGGCCATCAGCCACGACCTCAAGACCCCGATCACCCGGCTCAGGCTGCGCGCCGAATTCGTCGACGACGACGAGCAGCGGGCCAAGATGCTGGCCGACCTGAACGAGATGGAGGCGATGATCAGCGCCACCCTGGCCTTCGCCCGCGACGACGCCACCAGCGAACCACGCCTGCGCATGGATCTCGCCGCCATGGTGCAGGGGATGGTGGAGGACCTGGAGGATCTGGGAACCGATTGCGCCTATTCCGGACCGCAAAGCCTGGTGGTCGAGGCCCGGCCGGCGGCCTTGAAGCGGGCCATCGCCAATCTGGTGGACAACGCCGTGAAGTATGGCGGCGGCGCCCGCCTGACGCTGGCCGAGGGCGATGCCGAGGTTGAACTGACCGTCGACGACGATGGCCCCGGCATTCCAGAAGGCGATTTCGAACGGGTGTTCGCCCCCTTCGTGCGGCTGGAGGCTTCACGCTCCAGGGATACCGGCGGCTCCGGTCTCGGCCTCGCCGTCGCCCGCGCCGCCATCCGCGCCCACGGCGGCGACATCCGCCTCGCCAACCGCCCCGAGGGCGGCCTCAGGGTGACCGTCGGCCTGCCGAAGGGATGAATGGAACCGTCCCCGATGGGGCATCACGGGTCGATTGACCAACGTCAATGCGAATGAGTCTTAATTGCGTCTGTATTTGTCGCCAACGCCTCTCATTCGCACAAGGGAACCTTCCATGTCCCGTCCCCGTTCCGCCGCCATCCTGACCGCCGCCATCGCCTTTTCCTCGTCCGCATCGGCCCAGCAGGCCGCTTCCGCCGGACCGACCCTTCCCGCCGCCGCAATCGTGCCGGAACTGGTCCAGCACGCGGCGCCGGGACCGTTCCCGGTCCTGCCCATGTGGGATCTGGGATGGGCGCCGACCGAAATGCCCTATCGCCGCGACAAGGTGCATCCGGGAATGGGCGTGCTGACCTCGGTGATGGATTCGGCGGCCCCGGTCAAGCTGGGAACCGGGTACGGCAACGCCGGAACCGCCATGGAGCATTTCATCCAGGCGACCGTCAACCATCCCCTGGGCATGGTGCGGGCGATCGGCAACATGGACCGGGCGCGATCGTTCGAGGACGGCAACGGCGACAAGGTCCGCACCGGCTACGACCGCCATACCGAACAGCTCATGCTGGCCTACCGCCCTTCTCCGGACGCATCGCTGCGCATGATGCTGCTGCACGACCAGATCGACGACCACAAGCTGCCGCTGGCGGCCAGCACCATCCAGGGCGGCGTCGCCGTGACCGAGGGCTACGGCGCCGACCCGGTCAAGACCGAACGGACGGTGGGAGTGGTGACGGCCGAGACCCGGAAACCCATGTCGGGCATCGACCGCCTGAAGATGGAGTTCCGTTACAGCGGCCTGCAAAGAATCGCCAACAATTTCGATCTCCGTCCGGAAACCGCCGCCACCAGCCGCAACGAGGCCCGTCCCGCCCGTCACGAGTTCGGCGGCTCGATCCAGGGTGAAAGCGCCCTGCGCGACGACCTGCTGTCGCGGCTGACCCTGTCGACCAAGAACGTCTGGCACGACGCCGCCCGGTTCGGCGGCCCCAACACCTCGCTTTCCACCCTGTCCGGATTTCAGTTTCCCGGCGTCAAGATGTGGGAAAGCTCGGCCAATCTCGACCTTGCCTGGAAGCCGGCGGCCCCCACCAACGTCAATCTGGGCCTGCGCTACGACTACGTCACCGCCCAGGCCACCAAGGCCGACACCATCACCACCGTCAGCGGCTTCACCAGCACGTCGCGGACCCTGTATCGCCTGTACAACGGCGCCGACACCCCGGTTTCCCGCGATGACCATCTGATCAGCGTCAAGCTGGACGGCGAGCACAAGATGCTCGGCGACAGCCTGTCGCTGACCGGCTCGGTGGGCCGGATCATGCGCGCCGCCGACACCAGGGAGCGGTATTTCGCGCTGCCGGCCGCCAACAACGCCACCGCCGCCGGCACCTCCGCCCGGCAGATCGGCAATCCCAACCTGAGGCCCGAGGTCCATTACCGGGCGGAGGCCGGCGCCGCCCTCAAGGGCGAGGACTGGATCGATTACGGCCGCAAGCGGCCCGGTGGCGACGACGGCCTGGCCAGCCGGTCGTGGCGGATATCGGTGTCCGGCTATGTCGACGAGATCGAGGATTTCATCAGCCGCGACCGCGCCCATGGCCAGCCCGGAATCCTGCTCAACGACAACGCCTTCATCTGGCGCAATGTCGACGCCCGCATGGCCGGAACCGACGCCGAACTGGCGGTGAACCTGACCCGTCACTGGTCGACCCGTCTGGTGGTGTCCTACCGCTGGGGCGAGAACACGCTGGACAGCCGGGCGCTTTACGGCATCGACCCGCTGGAAGGCAACTGGCTGGTGGATTACCAGGACACCCTGGGCGAGATCGGTTCGTGGAACGCCGGCTTCAAGCTGCGCGCCGTCGCCTCCCAGACCAGGGTCGACGCCGATCCCAAGACCGGCAGCGGCTTCGACGTGGCCTCGCGCGGCGGCTTCGCCCTGCTGGACCTCTATGGCGGGGTGCAGTTGATGGACACCGTCGGCCTGCGCATCGGCGTCGACAACGTCCTCAACAAGACTTACGGCGAGCACCGCCCCCTCAACGCCACCGACGACGCCAATCCATCCGCCGTCAACGGCCCCGGCCGCAGCTTCTACGCCCGCGCCGTCGCCACCTTCTGACGCATTGAAAGGACCGAAACCGATGTCTGACTTTTCCCGCCGCGCCGTCCTGGCCGGTCTGGCCGCCGCCGCCGCCATCCCGCCCCGGAGCGGACGCGCCGCCGGCCGCCTGGACAGCCTGACCATCTCCGGCATGCCCGCCACCCCGTCGGTGATCCTGGCCCACATGATCGAGTCCAACGCCCTCGCCGCCCATGCGGACAAGACCCGGCTGAAGGTGTGGCGCACCCCCGATCAGGTCCGGGCCGGCGTGGTTTCCGGCGAGATGAAGGTGTTCGGCATCCCCAGCTATTCCTGCGCCAACCTGCTCAACCGCGGCGCCCAGGTGCGGATGGTCAACATCCTGACCTGGGGGCTGCTCTACGTCATGAGCCGCGATCCCGCCATCGCCAAGATCGAGGATCTGGCCGGCCGCACCATCTTGCAATCGTTCCGCAACGACGCCCCCGACCTGGTGTTCCGCCAGATTCTACGCCGCCTCGGCATGAATGCGCAAAAGGACGTCACCCTACAGTACGTGGCGACGCCGACCGAGGCCACCCAGTTGTTCCTGGCCGGCAAGGCCGATATCGCCATCCTGTCCGAGCCCATGGCGACGGCGGCCCAGATACGCGGTCTCCAGGCCGGCATCGCCGTCCACCGCGCCATCGACCTGACCGAGGTCTACGGCCGGGTCAACAACCGCCCGGCCCGCATTCCCCAGGCCGGGCTGGGTGTCTCGGAAGAGTTCGCCCGGGAACGCCCCGATCTGGTCAAGGCCATCCACGAATCCTGCGTCGCCAGCGCCCGCTGGGTGATCAACAACCCGGCCAGCGCCGGCCGCCTGGGGTCCGATTACCTGGATCTGGCGGCGCCGATCATCGAACGCTCGCTGCCGCATTTCCGCCTGGGAGTGGTCCCGGCGGCCGAGGCTCGTCCGGAACTGGAAGCCTTCTTCGGCGACCTGCTGGAAATGTCGCCCGACATCCTGGGCGGCAAGCTGCCCGATTCCCGCTTCTACTGGGGCGTCTAGCCCGATGGAGGAAGGCCGCGGCCGTGCCCTCAGGGCGCTGGATTACATGTGGGGGGGCTGGGGGGCGGCCTCCAGCCTGCTCCTGCTCACCGCCTTGTGGGAAGCGGGGCACGCCGCCTACGGCACCCTGGTGCTGCCGTCGCCCAGGGACACCGTCGCCAGCCTGTGGGACATGAGCGCGGCCGGCAAGGTCCTGCCGGCCATCCTGGAAACCAGCCGCAACGCCCTGGGCGGCTTTCTGTCCGCCACCGTGGCCGGCGGCATTCTCGGCGGCATGGCCGGCGCGTCCGACATGATGCGCCGGCTGCTGCAACCCATCGCCACCCTGCTGCTGGGCATTCCCGCCATCGCCTGGGTGGTGCTGGCGCTGCTGTGGTTCGGCGGCACCGGCGCCGCCGTCTCGTTCACCGTGCTGATCACCACCGCCCCCATCGTCTTCGCCGGCGCGGCCCAGGGCGCCCGGACCCTGGACGGCAGCCTGCGGCGCATGGCCCGTTCGTTCCGAGTTCCCGCCACCACCCTGATCCGCGACGTCTATCTGCCGCACATGCTGTCCTATCTGTTTCCCGCCCTGGCCACCGGCCTGGCGCTGTCGTGGAAGGTCACCGTCATGGCCGAACTGCTGAGCGGGGCGGGCGGCATCGGCGACGGGCTGGCGGTGGCGCGGGTCCAGGTGGACACCGTCAAGGCCATGGCCTGGGTGCTGGCGGTGGTCGGCCTGCTGCTGGCGGTGGAATATCTGATGCTGGAACCCATCCGCCGGCACTTGCAGGTCTGGCGGCGCGAGATGCCGGGCAGCGGCGACATTCAGGCCGGGGGATTCTGATGGCCGGTCTGGAGGTCACGGGGCTCGGCCACGCCTTCGGCCCGCAGCCCATCGTCGAGGACCTGTCGTTCTCGCTTCCGGCCGGCTCGCTCGGCTGCCTGATCGGTCCGTCGGGATGCGGCAAGACCACGGTTCTGTCCATGATCGGCGGCCTGATCGCGCCCGGTTCGGGGCGGATAGACCATGCCTTCCGCCATCCGGTCTTCGTCTTCCAGGACCCCTGCCTGCTGCCCTGGCGCGACGCCCGCGACAACGTCGCCTTCGGACTGAAGGCGACGGACATGGACCGCAAGACCCGGCGGAGCCGCGCCGAACGGCTGATGGAGGCGGTGGGACTGGCGCCCGAGGACCACGGAAAATTCCCCCACGAACTGTCCGGCGGCATGCGCCAGCGTGTCGCCCTGGCCCGCGCCCTGGCGGTGGAGCCCGACCTGCTGCTGCTGGACGAGCCGTTCAGCGCCCTCGACGTCGGATTGCGCCGTCAGATGCAATCCCTGCTTCGCCGCCTGATCGCCGAACGCGACCTGACCGCCCTGTTGGTCACCCATGATCTGGCGGAAGCGGTGCGGCTGGCCGACCACATCCTGGTGCTGTCGCCCTCGCCCGGCCGGCTGGCGGCCAGCCACACCCTCGCCGAGCCCTTCGCCGCCCGCGACGACGGCTTCGTTCATTGCATGGTCAACCGCCTGCTGGCCGACCCGGCCACCGCCCAGGCGCTGGCGATGGAGACATGATGACACTCTGGGCCTATGGCTTTCGTCCCTTCTTCCTGATCCTGCCCGTGGGCGCCATCGCCGCCGTCCTGCCCCTGCCGGTCCTGTGGCTGGGACTGGGAGGAAGCGGCGGCGGCATGCCCGCCGGCCTCTGGCACGGCCACGAACAGGTGTTCGGCTTTCTGTCGGCGGCGCTGGCCGGATTCCTGCTGACCGCCCTGCCCAGCTGGACCAACACCCGGCCGGTGACCGGGACTCCCCTGAAGGCCTTGGTGGCGCTGTGGCTGGCCGGACGCCTGGGATTCTGGCTGGACGGCGCGCTGCCGTCCTGGCTGGTCGCCGGCCTGGACGCGATGTTCCTTCCCGCCCTGCTGGCCACCACCCTTCCCGCCCTGCTGGGGGCGGAACGCAAGCCGTGGGAGCTGCCCGCCGCCCTGGCACTCCTGGCCGGGGCCAATGCCGCCTTCCACCTGGGACGGCTGGGACTGATCGACCTGCCCCCCGAGCGGCTTCTGTACGCCGGCCTGGACCTGTTCCTGATGATGATCGCCATCGCCAGCGGCCGGATCTTGCCGGTCACCCTGCGGTCGGCACTGACGGAGACGGGCGCCGCCGTCATGGTCCGGCTGGCGCCCGGCCGCCGCCATCTGGCCAGCGTCACCCTCGGCCTGCTCGCCATCGCCGAGCTGATTCAGCCGCACGGCCCGGTCACCGGCTGGATCGCCCTGGCCGCCGCCTGCGCCCAGGCCGACCGCATGACCGAAATGCATATCGGCCGGTCGATGCTGCGGCCCCAGGTTCTGCTGTTCCATCTGGCCCATGCCTGGATGGTGGTCGGATTGGGCGGCGTCGGGCTGGCCGTCCTGGGCGCCCCCCTCGACGTGACCGCCATGCGGCACGCCCTGGGACTGGGGGCGGCGGCGTTCACCGTGCTGGCGGTGATGTCCATCGTCACGCTTCGCCACACCGGGCGGGCGTTCCCGCTGCCCGGCGCGACATGGGTGGCCCCCGCCCTGGTCGGCCTGGCGGCGGCGCTGCGGGTCGGCGTGCCGCATCTGGCGCCGCAGGCCATGGCGACGTGGGGAGTGACGGTTCCCGCCGTGCTGTGGGCGGCGGCGTTCCTCTTCTGGGGCTGGCGCTTCGCCCGGTGGCTGACCGCCCCCCGCGCCGACGGCCAGCCGGGATAGAAAATCGCCTCAGGCCGAGCCGCCGGCCGCCGCCGGCGCGTGCCCCACCGTCTCCAGGGCGCGCAGAAAGGCGCCCAGGCCCGAGCGGCGGACGGGAACGAACGGCTTTTCCCACCGCTTGCACAGGCGCTTGAGCTGGTCGTGGGCCATGTGGCTGACGCAATCGACCGGAAACATCACCGCGTCCGCCTGGCTCAGCAGGCCCGACAGCCGCCCCATGCTTTCCTCGAAGCCGCCGTCGTGATGGACAAGGGTGCCGTTGCATTCCTCCACCAGACGGCGCATGTGCTGGACGTGGCCGGCCCGCCCTCCGACATAGAGGATGCAGCGGCCGCACAGATCCGGCCGGCCGCACGTCCGGCCGCAGAATGCGGCGGCATCGCCATCGAACACGCCGCCCAGACGGGATTCCATGGCCGCCAGCTCGGCGCGGACGTCGTTCATCTCCTGGCTGAGATCAAGATTTTCGCGCAGGGCCTCGGCCGCCTTGGCCTCCAGATCCCGCCGGGCGGCTTCGGCGGATTTCAGGGCGGCGGTCTCCAGAATCAGGCTCTGGCGCAATTCCCCCACCAGCGCCTTCAGCGCCGTCAGTTCGGCCGCGGCGTCGACCGCATGGGCAAGCCGGCGGTTTTCCGCCAGTTCCAGGTCCAGCCGCTCCTTCAGTTCCCGGATGCTGGCGTCGCGGGCCTCCGTCTCGGCCCGCAGGCGTTCCTGCTGGCGGGCGGCCCTGGCCTCCAGTTCGGCGTTTTCCTTCTGAAGGTCGTGGAATCGCTTCAGGTCGACACGGGCGGCAGCGCCGACCTGATGCGACAGCATGTGGATTTCCCCGAACACGCTGGCGCGCAGCGTCTCGGTCGCCGCCGGATGGGACATCAGCGCCCAGCAGGCCCCGGCCACCTCGCCCTTGTCCATGGCGTCGCGCCACAGCGCCTCCAGGTCGGCGACCGAGGCGGCCCGGCGGAAGCGGCCGAGGGCGGAAGCGTGCTTGTGATCCAGCAGCTTGGTGATGGCCTTGGACACCGCCCGCTCGCGGGAGGCCAGCTGGATCATCCCGGTGTGGACCTCGTAATCGGTGGGATTGGGCCGGGGAAACACCGCCCCCTGCCTGACCGCCAGCCGCCGCAATTCGCCCATGCTGAGACAGGTGCCGATGATGGTGCAGTACCACCCGGTTTCCAGGTCGGAAAGCCTCAGCCGCTTTCCCGCGACCGGAACCGGGAGAGCATCCGCCTTGCAGGATTCGCACATGATCACCTCCGGAAAGATCGAGAGGCGATCTTATATGCGAGTAATTCTTAATTTCAATTACTTTCCCGCAAATCGCGGGCTTGTGGTCGAAATCCAGCTCGGGCATGGTCGCGGTATGACCACTTCCCTATCCCCCGCCGAAGCCCGCAAGGGCGTGCTGTTCGCCATCGCCTGCTACGGCAGTTGGGGATTGTTTCCGGCATTCTGGCGGCTGCTGGCCGAATTGCCCCCGGCCGACGTGCTGGCCTGGCGCATCGTCTGGTCGCTGCTGGCGGTGCTGATCCTGGTGGGATGGCAGCGGCGCTGGAACGACGTACTCGTCCTGCTGGGATCGCGGCGACGGCTGGCGGTGCTGGCCGCCTCGACCGCCTGCATCAGCGTCAACTGGCTGGTGTTCATCGCGGCGGTGGGCGGCGGCAAGGTGCTGGAAGCCAGCATGGGCTATTTCCTCAACCCGCTGGTCAATGTCGCCCTGGGAGTGATGGTGCTGAAGGAACGGCTGCGGCCGCTGCAATGGCTGGCGGTGGCCCTGGCGGTGGCGGGCGTCGCCCAGCTGACCGTGGCCACCGGCTCGCCGCCCTGGGTGGCGCTGATCCTGGCGGTGACCTTCGGCATCTACGGCCTGCTGCGCAAGCGGCTGCCGGTGGCGCCGCTGATCGGCCTGGCGGTGGAAACCGGCCTGATGCTGCCGTTCGCCCTGGCGTGGCTGGCTTGGCGGGTGCTGGCCGGAGGAGCCCCCATGCTGGGGGGAAGCGTCGAGCTTGCCCTGATCCTGGCGGCCAGCGGCCCGGTCACCGCCCTGCCGCTGCTGTGGTTCGCGGCGGCGGCGACGCGCATGCGCTACGCCTCGCTGGGGTTCTTCCAGTACATGGCCCCGACCGGCCATTTCCTGCTGGCGGTGCTGGCCTACGGCGAGATGCCGGAACCGGCCCACTGGCTGACCTTCGCCTGTATCTGGGTCGCAATCCTGCTCTATTCCGCCGACATCTGGCGGCAGTACCGCCTCAGCGCGGCATGAAGCCGCCGCCCTGGCCGCAGGCATAGGCCGCGACCTCGGGAGTGAGCAGGCCGCATTTCATGGGGGCGAAGCTGGTGCCGATGAAACGGGTCACCTGCATGCCGTAGGCGGCGCATTGGCGGGTGGCGGCGGCCTTGACCTCGTCCATGGACAACGACCAGCCGCTGGCGAAGCAGACATAGCTGGTCGGCCCCTCGGTGGTGTTGGGAACCAGCGTGCGCGGCGACGAGCAGCCCCCCAAGGCCAGGGCCGCGACAGCCGCCAACGAGATCAAATGCGCACGCATGTGGATTTCCCCCCTCAAGAAAAGCCTGAGGGAGAGGTAGCCCCACCGCAACCGCTTAGCAAGCGCTTTCCGTGGCGAAGGCGCGGAAGGCGGCGGGAATGCCGGCGAGATAGGACCGCACGAGCTGGCTGATCACAGTCTCCATGTCCTCGGGGGTCTGGGTCTGATAGACCCAGCGGCGCAGGCCGACATAGCCGATGGCGCCGTGCAGCCCCGCCACCAGCTCGATCTCCAGCGGCGACACCGGCGAGTCCGAGGGCACGCCGGCCTCGGCCCGAATCTCGCGGCACAGCGGCTCGAACAGATGCTGGCGGACGTGAAGCATGTAACGGTTGGCGATGGATTCGTCCTTAAGCCCGGCGAACATGAACAGCCGCACCCGTTCGAAACTGAAATTCGCCTTGGTGTAGCTCCGATAGAACTCCACCACCCGTTCGACCAGCGGCACCGACCGGTCCGTCAGGGCCACATCCCAGCCGGCATCCCAGCCCCCCAGGAACACCTCGCGGTAGACCCGGTCGATCAGGGCGTCCTTGTCGGGGAAATAGCGGTAGAGCAGCGGCTGGGTCACCCCCAGGCGCTGGGCCAGGGCCCGCGTCTGTCCCTCGAAACCGACCTCGGCGAAAAAGCGGATGGCCTCGGCCACGATCAGCTTTTCGCGCTCGGTCCTCGGCAGACGGCGCCTGGGCCGGGGAACGGCCGCCGAATCCTGGGGGCGGGGCGTCTTGTGACGATGGGGGGTGGAGTGAGGGGAGGCATCCATGCGCGGGGGGACCTTCGCATCTGTATGTAACGTAATGTAACACCCCTATATAGCTACAAACACCTAGTCATATGCAATCGGGTTGGCACCCGAGGCTATTATTCAGATTCCGGAAAAAAGATTCGGCGGTCCTGGCGGCGAAGCCGTGCAACAGGCGGCCGCCGACCGAGGCCAGCTTGCCGCCGATCTGGCCGCTGGCCGTCCATCGCAGCACGGTGGCGGCGCCGTCGTCGGCCAGAACCACCCGCGCCGACCCGCCGACGAATCCGGCGACACCGCCCTGCCCCTGGCCCCTCAGGGTATAGGCTTCGGCCTCGATCACGTCTTCCAGCGACAGGCTTCCCGAGAAACGGGCCGACAGCCCGGCGATCCTGACCGCGACCGTCGCGGCATAGCTGGCCGTCCCCGTCCGTTCCAGGCTTTCGCAGCCGGGAATGCAGCCGGCCAGCACCGCCGGGTCATTCAAGGCCCGCCAGACCTTCTCCCGCGGCGCTCCGATACGATGTTCGCCGTCGAATTCCATGACGCCCTCCCTCCGGTTCGGAAACGCAGCACCTGCGTGGCGCCGACGGCCGATCACGCCCCCGTCCGCATGGCCCGCCAGATGGCGAGCGCCTGCACCGTCTCGGGCACGTCGTGGACGCGAAGCACATGCATGCCGGCGTCCACGCCGGCCAGTTCAGCGGCCAGGGTGCCGGGCAGGCGATGCCGGGCATCCTCGCCCCGGCTCAGCCGGGGAATGAAGCTCTTGCGAGAAACTCCCAGCAGGACCGGCAGGCCGAGACCGTGCAGCAGCGCCAGCGAGCCGAGAATCTGGGCATTGTGCTCCGGCGTCTTGCCGAATCCGATGCCGGGATCGATGCAGATGCGCGAGCGTTCGATGCCGGCGGCCTCGCAGGCGGCCACCCGCTCGGCCAGATCGTCCAGCACGTCCAACGGGGCGCAGGCGTAGCGCGGCGCCGCCTGCATGGTGCGCGGGTCGTCGCCCTGCATGTGCATGAGGCAGAGATCGGCCCCGGACCGGGCCGCCACCCGGAGCGAATCCGGATCGCCAGCCAGGGCGGTGACGTCGTTGATGATGCCGGCTCCGGCGGCGACGGCGCTGTCCATGACGCGGGCGTGGCGAGTGTCGATGGACACCGTGATGCCGCGTTCGGCCAGGGCGCGGACCACCGGCAGCACGCGGCGCTCCTCCTCCTCCGGCGGAACCGGCTGGGCGCCGGGGCGGGTGGATTCGCCGCCGACGTCGATGATGTCGGCCCCGGCCTCGATCATGGCCAGGGCGCGGGTGATGGCGGCTTCGGCCGGAAACGCCTCGCCGCCGTCGGAAAAACTGTCGGGAGTGACGTTGACGATGCCCATGACCAACGGGCGCGACAGGTCGAACCCGGCCCAGGCCGGCCGGCGGCGTCCGATGCGGTGAATCAGGCCAGAGACATGGCGGGTGATCTCCGGGGTCTCGGACTCGGCCCAGGCCACCACCTCGGAAAAGGGGGCCACGGCGAGGTCGGCGCCGTGGGGACGCCGCAGCAGCACCCCAAGCGCGGTGAAGGCGGCCCAGCCGTCGGCGAGAGGCCAGCCCTGACCGGCGATGATGGCGGCGGCGGCCTGCTCGCCCCAGGCCAGCCCGGTCGGCAACAGATGAAGCTGGCGGGAAATTCCCTCGGCCGCCAGCTCGAATCCCCGCGGCAGGGCGGGGATTCGGCGGAAGGCGGAGGCAACGGCCGGATCAGGCACCCGGCTGCGGTTCCGGGCCGAAGCTGCCCCGTCCGGTGGCCGGTCCCGACGACGGAACCGACGACCGGCGCGGCGTGTCCTTGGAACGGTAATCGCCGTCGGAACGGTGGACCGGCTCGCCCCGGATCAGCGAATCGATGTCGTCCCTGGACAGGGTCTCGTATTCCAGCAGGCCCTTGGCGATGATCTCAAGCTCGGCGCGGTACTTGGCAAGGATGTCGCGGGCGGTGTTCTCGCCTTCCTCGACGAAGCGGCGAACCTCGGAATCGATCAGGGCCGAGGTGGCTTCCGACACGCTCTTGTGCTGGGTCACCGAATGCCCCAGGAAGATTTCCTCCTGGTTGTCGTTGTAGCGCAGCGGCCCCAGCTTTTCCGAGAATCCGAACTCGGTCACCAGCTTGCGCGACAGTTCGGTGGCGCGCTGGATGTCGTTGGAAGCGCCCGTGGTCACCGCGTCGAGGCCGAAGATCATCTCTTCCGCCACCCGGCCGCCGAAGAAGGCGGCGATCATGGACTTGATCTGGCGCAGCGACAGCGAATAGCGGTCGCGTTCCGGCAGCGACATGGTCAGGCCCAGGGCGCGGCCGCGCGGAATGATGGTGACCTTGTGCAGCGGCTCGTGACCGGGCACATGCATCATCACCAGGGCGTGGCCGGCCTCGTGATAGGCGGTGAGCTTCTTCTCCTCCTCGGTCATGACCATGGAGCGGCGCTCGGACCCCATCATCACCTTGTCCTTGGCGGCCTCGAAATCCGACATGGTGACCACCCGCTTGCCGATGCGAGCCGCCAGCAGGGCGGCCTCGTTGACCAGATTGGACAGGTCGGCGCCGGAAAAGCCGGGAGTGCCGCGGGCGATGACGCGGGCGTCCACGTCGGGCGACAGCGGCACTTTGCGCATGTGGACCTTCAGAATCTTCTCGCGCCCCAGGATATCGGGATTGGGCACCACCACCTGGCGGTCGAAGCGGCCGGGACGCAGCAAGGCGGGGTCCAGCACGTCGGGACGGTTGGTGGCCGCGATCAGGATGACGCCCTCGTTGGACTCGAAGCCGTCCATCTCGACCAGCAACTGGTTCAGGGTCTGCTCGCGCTCGTCGTTGCCGCCGCCCAGGCCGGCGCCGCGATGGCGGCCGACCGCGTCGATCTCGTCGATGAAGATGATACAGGGCGCGTTCTTCTTGCCCTGCTCGAACATATCGCGGACGCGCGACGCGCCGACGCCGACGAACATCTCGACGAAGTCCGAGCCCGAGATGGTGAAGAACGGCACGTTGGCCTCGCCGGCGATGGCGCGGGCCAGCAGGGTCTTGCCGGTGCCGGGCGGGCCGACCAGCAGGCAGCCCTTGGGAATCTTGCCCCCTAAGCGCTGGAACTTCTGCGGGTCCTTCAGGAACTCGACGATTTCCTCCAGTTCCTGCTTAGCCTCGTCGATGCCGGCGACGTCCTCGAAGGTGACGCGGCCGGTCTTTTCGGTCAGCAGGCGGGCGCGGGACTTGCCGAAGCCCATGGCCTTGCCGCCACCCGACTGCATCTGGCGCATGAAGAACACCCAGACGCCGATCAGCAGCAGCATCGGGAACCACGACACCAGCACGCTCCACAGCGTCGGCGCGTCCTCGGTCTGGGGCACCGCCATGATGCGCACGTTGGCGCCGCGCAGCTTGTCGACCACGTTGGCGTCCGGCGGCATGTAGGTGGAGAAGGCGCGGCCGTCGGTGAAATGGCCGGTCAGGGTGTTGCCCTGGATGGTGACGTCGGCGACGCTGCCCCGTTCCACGTCGGTCAGGAAGTCGGAATAGGCGGTCTGACCCGGCCCGCGCGGGGGCGAGGATGCCTGGAACAGGTTGAAGAGCATCACCAGCAGCACGGCGATGATGACCCACAGCGCCAGGTTCTTGCTGAAGTTCAAGGTCGGGTCCTTCCTGGTTTGGCCGCGACGCCGCCGCTGGCGGCGGCCGTCCCGGCCGGAATGCTTAGCCCTACAGATAGTGCCGAATCAGGGCCAGACAAGAACACGCCCCGCTTCGGCCGGCCACGCCGGCTCCAGCCGGAGCAGCGCGGCCGTCGCCACACGATGGTTATAGCCGAGGTGAGGCACGGCGGAAACACCATCCTGATCGAACAGGGCCGGCAAGGTCGGGCGCACGCAGGCCGGCAGCCACTCCACCCCGGAGACGGCGGCGATCCGCCGGCTTCCCAGCGCCCCCAGGCGAAGCCCCGGCGGCGGCGTTTCCGCCACCTCGACCCGGAAGCGGCCATCCCAGACGAAGGTTTGCCCCCCGATCACCGCAACCGGCGGCGCAGTCCGGGCGGGTTCGCGGCAGATCAGGATATGATCGCCGCCGTCCGGAACCACCCGGCACCCGGCCAGGGTGCGGGGCCGCTCCAGCCCGGTGGCGACATCGCCATGCAGCCGCTCCAGCCGTTCCAGCCGGGACGGATAGTCCCCACCGCCAACCGCCCTCAGCAGGCGGGACAGCAGACGCAGGCCGATCTCGTCGGGAAGCCGGGCCAGTCCGGCGGCGTCGCAGCGGATGAATCCGGCGGGATGAAGGCCGGCCAGCCTCGCCGCCGCCTCCGTCGTCACCTGTTCCAGGGCGGCGCGGGCGCGGCCCATGCGCCGGGCGGTGGCGGCCAGACGCTCGGCGGTCAGTCCCTCCGCCGCCAGGGCGGGGGCCAGCCGGCGCAGCCGGACCCGGGCGAAGGCGGAATTGGCGTTGGAGGAATCCTCGACCCAGTCCTGGCCCTGCGCCGCCAGGGTGGCGCGCAGACGGTCGCGCGGGACGTCCAGCAACGGCCGGACCAGCCGTCCCCAGGCGGTCGGCCGCTCGGCCGCCATGGCCGACAGGCCGTCGACCCCCGACCCCCGGCCCAGGCGCAGCAGCACCGTCTCCGCCTGATCCTCGCGGTGATGGGCCAGCAGCAGATGGCGGATGGACCGGTCGGCGCAAAATCCGCCCAGCAGGCGATAGCGGGCTTCCCGCGCCGCCGCCTGGATGCCGGCGGCGGGCTTGACGCCCGTCCAGGGAAGACTGACATGGGAAATGCCGCGCCGGCCCAGCCAGTCGCCGACCATGGCCGCCTCGCGCCCTGATTCGGGCCGCAGGCGGTGATCGACCGTCACCGCCACGGCCTCGCCGCCACGGGCGACGGCCCATCCGGCGGCCAGCAACGCCAGGGCCAGGCTGTCGGCCCCGCCCGAAACCGCCACCGCGAGGCGGGGCGGCGACCCGAACGGCTCCAGCCGCGCCATCAGGGCGGCGAACTCGTCGGAACCGAGGGCGGCGGCGGTCATGGCGGCGACAGGCCCGCCCCGCCCGTTACTTGCAGCCCAGCTTCTGCCTGTCGCCGGTGGCGGCGCGCTTCAGGCGGTCGGCCATGCCGGGATGCTCGGCGAACAGCAGGGCATAGGTGCGGCAGGCCTGATCCTTCATCTGCAACTGGCCGAACGAGGCCCCCAGCTTGTAAAGCATGTCGGGAGCCTTGGGGTGCTTGGGATACTTCTTGTAGGCCTCGCCGAACAGCTTGGCCGACCGGGTGAAGTCCTTGCGCCGCGAGAAGGCGATGTCGCCCAGCCAGTATTGGGCGTTGCCGGCCAGGGAGTGGCCGGGATGAGCCTTCAGGAAGGCCTGGAAGCCGTTTTCAGCCCCGTCGTAATCGCCCTTGTCCAGCAGCTTGTAGGCCATGTCGTAGGCGGCCTGCGGGTCCTTGGGGACGGCGGGAGGAGCGGCGGACGGCGGCGGCTCCGCCGGCGGCTTGGCCAGCGCCTTCTTCAGGTCCTTTTCCGGCATGCTGCCCAGCACCTGCGGTCCGGGCGCCGGCCCCTCGCCCTCGGCCGAGTTGGAGCCGGGGACAACGCCCTTGGGCGGGATCAGGACCGGCGCGCCGTTGGGCTGGGTGGCCCCCGCCGCCGGCATGGACAGCGCCTGCCCCGGCTGGGGCTGGCCGGACGCGCCCGGGGCGCGGTGATCCTGGATTTCCTTGAAGCGCAGATCGATATCGGCCTGCATGCGCTCGATCTGCCTGGCCAGTTGCGTCGCCTTGAAATTGGCCTCCTCCGCCTTGCCGGTAAGGTGGCGGACCATGTCTTCCAGCACGTTGATGCGGTCGTCCAGGTGTGACGCCATGGTGCCGGTGACGCTGCCGTCACCGGTGGCGCCGCCCAGGGCGGGCGAGCGGACGACGGTGGCGCCGCCGCCGCGGGCGGCCTGGGACTGCATGATCGCCAGATCCCGCTCCAGCCGGTCGATGCGGTCGTAAAGGGCGCGAACGTCGGTCTGGGCCGAGGCCGGAGGAGCCGACAGGACGCTGCCGAGCAGCGTGGCGAGAATGGTGATGGCGACGATGCGGCGCACGGCTCGACCTCGTGGAGAATGGAGAATCCGGAGGACGGATCATGGAATGGCTTGACGGCAAAAATAAGGCGCCCGCCCAATCCGCCGGTCAGAAGACCCAACGGATGGGCGGACGCCCATTTTCACGTCGTCGATGCCCTGATTAGTTCAGGACGGTGACGCCACGACGGTTCTGCGACCAGGCGGCCTCGTTCGAGCCGAGGGCGACCGGACGCTCCTTGCCGTAGGACACGACCTTGACGCGCGAGGCGGCGACGCCATTGGCAGCCAGGAATTCCTTCACGGCGTTGGCGCGCTTCTCGCCGAGGGCGAGGTTGTACTCGCGGGTGCCGCGCTCGTCGGCATGGCCCTCGATGGTCATGGCGTAGTTGCCATACTTCTTCAGCCAAGCGGCCTGCTTGGCCAGGGTGGCCTTGGCATCGGCGCGCAGGACCGACTTGTCGAAGTCGAAGAAGACGCGATCGCCGACATTGGCGACGAAGTCTTCCTTCGAGCCGGGGGCGATGGTCTTGACGGCGGAAGCGGCCGGAGCGGTCTGGCCGGCGCCACCCTTGGCGCCGGTGTCGGACGGCGCGGATTCGCAGGCGGCCAGCAGAGCGGCGGCGGCAAAGATGCTCAGAAAACGAAGTTTCATATTTGAGGACTCCCCCTCAATGCGACGCGGGACGGAAACGTGATCGGACCCTAAGATTGTGTGCCGGCCGACAGGCCGGCACGCCTCTTTCGGAAACACCTTCAGCTTGGGACCAAGTGTCTCCGAAATAAATCCCAATCGGGGCGGACTATACAAAGATAATTCTAGGGAATCAAGGGGGACCACGCGGGATCGGAGCCGTCGAGCGGAGTCAACAGCACCCTCTCGTTGACGCCGGTAAGGTCGATGGTGAACAGGCGCACGCTCTGTCCGCGCCCCCGCTCGTCGGACGGAGCCTCGCGGAAAAACGACAGGACGCGGCCATTGGGCGCCCAGGTCGGGCCTTCCACCAGGAATCCCTCGGCCAGCAGGCGCTCGCCCGATCCGTCGGGGCGCATGACACCTATGAAGAATTGCCCGCCCTTCTGCTTGGTGAAGGCGATCAGGTCGCCGCGCGGGCTCCATACCGGAGTGGCGTAGCGCCCGTCGCCGAAGCTGATGCGGGTCGGGTTGGCGCCGGTCGCCCCCATGATGTAAAGCTGCTGGCCGCCGCCCCGGTCGGACTCGAACACGATCTGCGAGCCGTCGGGCGCATAGCTGGGGGCGGTCTCGATGGCGGGGCTGTTGGTCAGCCGCGCCTTCTGCCGGGTCAGCAGGTTCATTTCGTAGATTTCGGTGTTGCCGTCCTCGGCCATGCTGAACACCACCTTGTTGCCGTCGGGCGAGAAGCGCGGCGCGAAGGTCATGCCGGGAAAGGTTCCCAGCGCCTCGCGCCGGCCGGTGTCCAGGTTGAAGATGTAGACGCGGGGAACCCCCCGGTAATAGGACAGGTAGGTGATCTCGCGGGCGCTGGGGGAAAAGCGCGGCGTCAGCACCAGTTCGCTGCCGTCGGTGAGGAAGCGGTGTCCCTCGCCGTCCTGGTCCATGATGGCCAGGCGCTTCTTGCGGTCGTTCTTGGGACCCGATTCCGCGATATAGACGATCTGGGTGTCGAAATAGCCGTCCTCGCCGGTCACCCGCTTGTAGATGGCGTCTGCCACCTTGTGGGCCAGCCGCCGCCAGTCGGCGGGAGCCGCCGCCAGGGTCCAGCCGGTCATGTACGACTCGGCGAACACGTCCCACAGGCGGAATTCGACCTTGATCCGGCCATCGCCAGTGGCCTCGACCTTGCCGACCACCAGCGCCTCGGCGTTGATGGCCTTCCAGTCGGGGAAGCGCGGCTGCACCTGCAACGACGCCACCGTCTGGATGAAGGCCTTGGGATCGACCGGCTTGAACAGGCCGGAACGCTCCAGGTCGGCCGAGACCACCCGGGCGATGTCGGCGCCGACGCGGCCGTCCTGCGGCCCCGCCCCGGCGAAATCGGGGATGGCGATGGGCAGCGGCTTCATCTGGCCGCGGGTGATGTCGATGCGAACCTCGGCCCCGGCGGGGAGGGAAACCAGAACCCCGAGGAGGACAGTTGCGGCCAGCGCCGCAAGGGAGCGGATGCGAGACATGGGAATCACCTTCCTGCCGCGAATTTGGGATTGAATCTCAGGGCGAAGTCCTTGAACTGCTCGTACTTGTTGGCCGGAATCGGCAACGGCGAGGCGGCCCGCACCGCCCGGCGCGCGCTGTCGGCGGCAGCCTGGTAATAGGGGTTCAGCATCATCATCGCGTCGTGAACGATCTCGGCGGCGGTGACGGTGCCGTCGGGCAGCACCGAAACCTTGATCTCGACGATCAGCTTGTCGGCGTCCTTGGCGCCGGCCGGCACGTTCCAGAACCGTTCCACATGGGCGCGGATGCGATCCTGCTCGGTCATGGACACCGGTTCGAGCGGATTGCTGGACGCCGAGCCGCGCACCGCCTGGGCCTGGGTCTGGGTGGCCTGCTTGTTCTCCGGCACCGACGGCTTGGCCTTCTCGGCCGCCTTCAGCATCTTGTCGATCTCGTCCACCGGCGTCGGCTTTCTCTTCTCGACCGATTTCAGCAGCGAATCCAGCTCGTCGGTCACCGCCTTCTGCTTCTTGGGCGGTTCCGGCTTGGGTTCCGGCCTGGGCGGCTCCGGCTTCGGCGGCTCGGGCTTGGGCGGTTCCGGCTTGGGCGCCGGGGCGGGTTCCGGCTTGGGCGGCGGCGGCGGAGGGGCCGGCGGCGGCGGGGGTGCCGGCGGAGGAGGAGGAGGAGCCGGCTTGGGCGGTTCGGGCTTCGGCGGTTCGGGCTTGGGCTCGGGCTTGGGCGGTTCCGGCTCGGCCTTCTGCGGCTCGGGCTGGGGCTTGTTGTCCTGCAAGGGGGGCGGATTGCTCTTCTCGCCGATGGGGACGATGTCGACCACCATCGGCCGCTCGTCCATGGGCGGATCGCGCCAGAACTGCGGCAGCCCGAACATCGCGATCAGGAAGATCGCAAGATGCAGGATGCCGGAGTAGACGTAGCTGTCGCGCCGCAAATCCATGGCGAAAGGCTAGCGCCCCCCCTTCCTGGCGGGGGTGGACGGATCGACCGAACCCTTGATCTCGGTCACCAGCGCCACCTTGGAGAAGCCGGCGGCGTTCAGGTTCCCCATCACCTCCATGACGCGGCCATAATCGACGGCCTTGTCGCCACGCACGAAGATGCGGGTCTCGGGCTTCTGGGCGGTGATGGCTCTCAGGCGGGGGGCCAGTTCGTCCATCTGCACCTCGGTTTCCTGAATCCAGATCTTGCCGTGGGCGTCGACCGACACCGACAGGGGCTGGTCCTCGCCCTTCAGCGGCGCCGCCGAGGTCTTGGGCAGGTCGACCTGGACGCCGGCGGTCATCAGCGGCGCCGTCACCATGAAGATGACCAGCAGCACCAGCATGACGTCGACCATGGGGGTGACGTTGATCTCGGCCACCGGACGGAACCGGCGGGAATGCCCGCCCTTGCGGCCGCCGATGGAGGCGCCCATCAGGCCTTCTCCTCAAGCTGGCGCGACAAGATGGCGCCGAATTCGCCGGCGAAATTCTCCAGCCGCTTGGAATAGCGGTCGAGATCGCTGGAAATCTTGTTGTAGGCGATCACCGCCGGAATGGCGGCCACCAGCCCCAGGGCGGTGGCGAACAGCGCCTCGGCGATGCCGGGGGCGACCACGGCGAGCGAGGTGTTCTTGGTGGAAGCGATGGACTGGAAGCTGTTCATGATGCCCCACACCGTGCCGAACAGGCCGATGAACGGCGCCGTCGAGCCGACCGAGGCCAGGAAACCCAGCCGGCGTTCCAGCAATTCCATCTCGCGCCCCAGGGTCACCGTCATCACCCGGTCGATGCGCTGGGGCAGGCTGACGCGGGTGCTGTCGCGGTCCGCCAGCCCCTTGGCGGCGGAGCGGCGCCATTCCCGCATGGCGGCGACGAAGATGGACGACATGGGGTCCAGCGGCCGCGAGCCGATGCGGTCGTACAATTCCTCCAGCGAGCCGCCCGACCAGAACGCCTCCTCGAACTGCTCGGCGCGGGTGTCGAGCTGGCGCACCTTGATCAGCTTGTCGAAGATGATCGCCCAGCACCAGAACGACGCCGCGATCAGCGACAGCATGACGAACTTGACGATGATGTCGGCGCGCAGGAACAGCGCCCACATGGAGAGGTCGTGCTGCATGGCGGCCTCGGCCACCGCCGCCGTCTGAGAAGGATCCATGATTCCTACCGCCTTTCCCTGATCCAGTTCCCGAACAAGTCCCTGATGGCCGCCGGAATGCGCGCCGGCTTGCCGGACAGGGTGATATAGCCCAGCCGCACCCCGATGCGAACCAATTCCACGCCGTCATCCTCGCGCCGGATGGACTGGTCCAGCTCGACGCTGGCCCCGCCCACCGCGACGATTCCGGTTTCCACCCGCAGCAGGTCGTCGAGCCTGGCCGGCCGCAGGAAATCCATGGTGGCGCCGCGAACCGCGAAGGCGGTGCCCCCGCCCCGCTCCAGCAGCGCCCGCTGGCTGATGCCCAGCCCGCGCACCATCTCGGTCCGCGCCCGCTCGGCATAGTTCAGATAGACCGAGTGATAGACGATGCCGCCGGCGTCGGTATCCTCGAAATAAACCCGGACGGGAAAGACATGAACGCGAGGCGTCATTCGTCGTCCTCCGGCAGGGTCGCCAGAAGATCCATCTGCACCAGCAGGTCGCGGGGCGGATTGAGGCCGATATGCCGGAACCCCGAGGCCGACAGCATCCGCCCCCTCGGCGTGCGCTGGATCAGTCCTTGTTGCAGCAGATAGGGCTCCACCACCTCTTCCAGGGTGTCGCGGCTTTCCGACAGCGCCGCCGCCAGGGTCTCGACCCCCACCGGGCCGCCGCCGTAATTCTCGGCGATGCAGCGCAGATAGCGGCGATCCATGGAATCCAGGCCGATCTGGTCGACCTCCAGCCGGTTCAGCGCCGCGTCGGCGATTTCGGCGTCGACCGGCGAGCGACCGGCCACGGCGGCGAAGTCGCGGACCCGGCGCAGCAGGCGGCCGGCGACACGCGGCGTGCCGCGGGACCGCCTGGCCACCTCGGCGGCGCCGTCGGCGGTCAGGCCGAATCCCAGCACGCGGGCGCCCCGGCCGACGATGGATTGCAGTTCCTCCGGCGTATAGAAATTCATCCGGCAGGGAATGCCGAACCGCTCGCGCAGCGGCGTGGTCAGCAGGCCGGAACGGGTGGTCGCCCCCACCAGGGTGAACTGGGGAAGGTCGATGCGGACCGAACGGGCGGCCGGCCCCTCGCCGATGATGAGATCGAGCTGAAAGTCCTCCATCGCCGGATAGAGCACTTCCTCTATGGCAGGATTAAGGCGATGTATCTCGTCGATGAACAAGACGTCGCGCGGCTCCAGATTGGTCAGCAGCGCCGCCAGATCGCCGGCCCGCTGGATCACCGGCCCCGAGGTGGCGCGGAACCCCACCCCCAGCTCGCGGGCCATGATCTGGGCCAGCGTCGTCTTGCCCAGGCCGGGCGGGCCGTGGAACAGCACATGGTCCAGCGCCTCGCCTCGCGACCGGGCGGCGCTGATGAACACCTTCAGATTGTCGCAGACCTGCCGCTGGCCGACGAAGTCGTCCAGCGATTGCGGCCGGATCGATCCCTCGGAATCGCCGGGCCGCTGTTCTGGCGATATTTCGCGGTTCCCGCTCATTATTTCGGCCCCTCAGACGCCGGGCGGCGCGCCCTCAATGGGCTAGTCGCGCCATGGGCATGCGGGCCGCACGCCCGTCTTCCATGCCGCTCCTTGTCGGGCCGTGAGGTCATGACCGTCATCGCGTCAGGTCCTTGCCCAGGCGCTTCAGCGCGGCGCGGATCAGGGTGGAGGCGTCGGCGTCCTCCGGCAGGTCGCGGGCGGTCTCGCCCACCGCCTGGAACGCCTCCAGCCGCTTGTAGCCCAGGTTGACCAGGGCGGACACCGCGTCCTCCATGCGGCCCGGGGCGGCGGGCGGCGCGGCGGCGGCGGCCACGGCCGAACCGGCCGGGGCGAGGCCGCCCAGGCTGATCCGGCCGGCCTTGTCCTTCAGCTCGGTGAGGATGCGCAGCGCCAGCTTCGGCCCGACCCCGCCGGCCCGGGTCAGGCCGGCCTTGTCCTGCGCCGCGATGATCTGGAGCAATTGCTCGGGCGTCGCCACCGACAGGATCGACAGCGCCACCCTGGCGCCAACCCCCTGGACCGTGGTCAGCAGGCGGAACCAGTCGCGCTCGCCGGTTTCCAGGAAGCCGTAAAGCTGGATGGCGTCCTCGCGCACATGGGTCTCGACGAACAGGGCGCAGGCGACGCCGGCCTGAAGCCGCGCCAAGGTGCGGGCCGAGCACGACACCAGATAGCCGACGCCGCCACAATCGACCACCGCCCAGTCGTCGCCCACGGAATCGATCAGCCCCTTCAGCCGGGCGATCATCGCAGCGCTCCGGCCAGACGTTTCTGGGTGTTGCGGTGATGGGCATGGCAGATGGCCACCGCCAGGGCGTCGGCGGCGTCCGGAGTGGCGGCGAGACAGCCGGGCAGCAGGGTGCGAACCATCATGCCCACCTGTTCCTTGGCGGCGCGCCCGGTTCCCACCACCGATTGCTTGACCAGGGCGGCGGCATACTCGCCCACCCTCAGGCCAGCCCTGGCCGGAGCCAGCAGCACGACGCCGCGGGCCTGCCCCAGCTTCAGCGTGCTTTCGGGGTTCTTGTTGACGAAGGTCTCCTCCACCGCCGCCTCCTCGGGGCGCCATTCGGCGATGACGGCGTTGACGCCGTCATGCAATTGCACCAGCCGCTCGGCCAGCGACAGCGCCGCGTCCGACCTGACCACCCCGTCGGCGACATGGCGAAGGCGATTGTCCACCACGTCGATGACCCCCCAGCCGGTGGCGCGCAACCCCGGGTCCAGCCCAAGAATTCTCATGACCTGGGCCACGCTCGATCCCCTAGCCGCCGAGACGCTCCATCAACTCGTCCGAAATTTCGAAATTGGCCTGGACCCGCTGGACGTCGTCGTTGTCCTCCAGGATGTCCAGCAGCTTCAGCAGCAGCCGGGCGGTATCCTCGTCGGTGACGGGCACGGTGGTCTGCGGCTTCCAGTCCAGGCGGGCGTATTCCGGCGTGCCGAAGCGCGATTCCAGCGCTTCCCGCACCTGGCCGAGGTCCTCGGGAGCGCAGGTCACCTCGTGCCCCTCGTCGTCGGATTCGACATTGTCGGCCCCGGCGTCCAGGGCGCCTTCGAACATGGCCTCGCCGCTGGCGGCGGCGACCGGATAGCGGATGGCGCCGACCCGGTCGAACATGAACGACACCGAATTGGTCTCACCCATGGCGCCGCCGTTCTTGGAAAAGGCGGAGCGGACCTCGGAGGCGGTGCGGTTGCGGTTGTCGGTCAGCCCCTCGACGATGATGGCCACCGAGCCGGGGCCGTAGCCCTCGTAGCGGACCTCCTCGTAATTGGCGCCGTCCTCGCCGCCGGCACCGCGCTTGATGGCGCGGTCCATGGTGTCCTTGGCCATGTTGGCGCCCCGCGCCGCGACGATGGCGGCGCGCAGGCGCGGATTGGCGGCCGGGTCGGGCAGGCCGGACTTGGCCGCCACCGTCAGTTCGCGGATCAGCTTGGTGAATATCTTGGCCCGCTTGGCGTCCTGCGCGCCTTTGCGGTGCATGATGTTCTTGAACTGAGAATGACCCGCCATGATCCGTCACCAACCCCAATGCAATGGTGTTCGAGCGGTGCCTATACCACATATTGTGGATGGACAACAATGCCGCTGCCTTCGATGGCGAAGGCGCGGCACTATGGCACCGGCCAGGAGCCGGAGCAAGATTTCCCCGCCGGGAAAATGGCGGCCGGCGGGGATATCCGGCGCGGGCCTATCCGGCCGCCAGGCGGGGAGCGGCGGAGGTCATCAGGCGGCGCAGTTTCCGGATGGCCTCGGCCTCGATCTGGCGCACCCGCTCGCGCGAGATGTTGTAGCGCCGGGCCAGGTCCTCCAGGCGCAGCGGCCGCTCCCGCAAGGTGCGCTCGGTCAGGATATTTTGCTCGCGCTCACTGAGGGCGGGCCAGCTTCGGGCCAGGGCGTCGCGGCGCAGCGTCATCTCCTGGCGCTCGCCAAGCACGGCTTCGGCGTCGGGACGCTCGTCGGGCAGCAATTCGCCCAGGCTGGCGGTCTTGCCAGCCGCCAGCGGCGCGTCCAGCGAGCGGGCGGGATGACTCATCAGCCGGTCCATCTCGGTCACCGTGCGGACCCCGACCTTGAGGTCGCGGGCGATGGCGCTGGTCTCGTCGGGGCTGAGCTGGCCGCCGCGCGGCCCCAGCAGCTTGGCTTTCAGCGCCTTCAGCTTGAAGAATACCCGCTTGCGGTCGGCGGTGACGGAAAAGCTGACCGGCGTCGAAAAGCGCAGGACATATTCGTACATGGTGGCGCGGACCCACCACTGGGCATAGGTGGCGAAACGCAGCCCCCGCTCGGCGTCGAAGCCGTCCAGGGCCCGCAGCAGGCCGATATTGCCCTCGGCGATCAGGTCCTCGACCGGCAGGCCATAGCCGCGGAACCGGCCGGCCATCTTCAGCACCAGGGGCAGATGGCTGGTGACCAGCCGCGCCCGGGCGGACACGTCTCCGGCCTCGCGCCAGGCACGGGCCAGCGCCAGTTCATCCGCAGCCGACAGCATGGCGTCGTGCCGCTCGGCATGGGCCTTGGTGGTGGACGGAATGGTCATGGCGAACCTGCCTTGTCTCTGCCTCAACTGTTTCCCAGCTTAGCGGCGACAAGACAGATAGGTCCAATCGATCCTAACTCTTTATTTGATAGTCAATACCTATCAAACTCCGTCGCGTCGATTCTGCCGGATCGAACTGGCGAAGGACAGGACGATCAAAACGGCCCCGATCAGGCCGGTGATGACCTCGGGAATGTGGGTGACGCTGCCGACCAGCATCAGGGCGGCCAGCGCCAGGATCGCCCAGAAGGCGCCGTGCTCCAGATAGCGGTAGGCGGACAGGGTCCCCTTCTCCACCAGCATGATGGTGAGCGAGCGAACGAACATGGCGCCGATTCCCAGGCCCAGGGCGATGATGAACAGGTTGTTGGTCAGGGCGAAGGCGCCGATGACGCCGTCGAAGGAGAAGCTGGCGTCCAGCACCTCCAGATACAGGAACGAGGCGAAGCCGGACTTGGCCACCAGGGCGGAGCCTTCCTCGTCGACGCCCATCAGGGCGCTGACGCCTTCCACCGCCACGAAGGTGATGATGCCCAGCATGCCCGACAGGATGAAGGGCAGCACCGCCGCCTCGGGCAGCAGGCGCGAGATGCCGTACAGCAGGATCATCACCAGGGCGATTTCCACCGCCTCGATCTTGCCCAGCTTGGTCAGGGGCTCCTCCACCAGCCTCACCCAGTGGACGTCCTTGTTGACGTCGAAGAAGAACTTCAGTCCCACCATGGCCAGGAAGGTCCCGCCGAAGGCGGCGATGGAGACATGGGCGGCGTTCATGATGCGGGCGTATTCCTCGGGCCGCGTCGCCGCCAGGACCAGGGCCTGCCAGGGCGAGACCTCGGCCATGACCCCGACGATCAGCAGCGGGAAGACGATGCGCATTCCAAACACCGCGATCAGGATGCCCCAGGTCAGGAAGCGCCGCTGCCATATGGGCGGCATGGTCCTCAGCACCTTGGCGTTGACCACGGCGTTGTCGAACGACAGCGAGATTTCGAGAACCGCCAGCACCGCCACGATGAACAAGGTGGACAGCGCCGCCGGGATGGTCTTGCCGTATTCCAAGCCCACGAACCAAGCCAGCACCAGCGAGACCAGGGTAAAGGCGATCGAGCCCCAGAAATAACGCAAGGTGGCGGTGAACGCGGCCATGGCGGACCCATACGGTTGGAATGGTGAAGGGTGGCGGACGATGGTCATAGCCGTCTCACCCCGTCCAATCGGCTTTTGTTGTGAAGCTGATAGCTTCAGCCTATCATTGTTCCATGATCACCCTGCGCCAACTGCAATGTTTCGCCGCCGTCGCCGAATGCCTGCATTTCCGCCGGGCCGCCGAACGCATCAACATCAGCCAGCCGGCGCTGTCGGCCCAGATTTCCCAATTGGAGGAGAGCCTGGGGGTGCTGCTGCTCGAACGCACCCGCCGCCGGGTCCTGCTGACCCCCATCGGCCGCGATCTGGCCGAACGGGCCAACGACATCCTGAAAAGCGTCAGCGACCTGGAGGAATTCGCCCACGGCGCCCGCACCCCGCTGAGCGGCACCCTGCGGCTGGGGGTGCTGCGCACCCTGGGGCCTTATCTGCTGCCCCACTTCCTCCCCGAGATGCGCCGCCGCCACCCCGATCTCAAGCTCTATCTGCGCGAGGACCCGGACGACCGCCTGCTGGACGAACTGACCAGCGGCCAGCTGGACCTGATCCTGATGGCCTCGGCCCCCAGGAACGACGATCACCTGACGGTGGTGCCGCTGTTTCGCGAGCCGCTGTGGGCCGTGCTGCCGCTGGGGCACCGGCTGGCCGCCAAGGACAGCCTGGCCCAGGCCGACCTGGCCGGAGAATCGCTGATCTTGCTGGAATTCGGCGACGGGCTGCGCGAACCGGTGCTGGCGCTGTGCCATGCCGCCGGCAGCCGCGAGCACGCCGATTTCCGGGCCACCAGCCTGGATTCGCTGCGCCAGATGGTGGCGACCGGACTGGGCGCCACCTGCCTGCCGGCGCTCTATGTGGATGCCGAGGCCCTGGCCGACGAGCAGATCGTGGTGCGCCCGTTCGACGCCCCCGCCCCCGCCCGCTCCATCGATCTGGTGTGGCGCCGGACCAGCGCCCGCTCGCCCGAATTCCGCCTGTTCGCCGAACTGGTGGCGTCACA
Source organism: Magnetospirillum sp. SS-4 (assembly GCF_902729425.1). Taxonomy (GTDB): domain Bacteria; phylum Pseudomonadota; class Alphaproteobacteria; order Rhodospirillales; family Magnetospirillaceae; genus Phaeospirillum. The sequence goes on from NZ_CACVCH010000043.1 coordinate 75,504, forward strand.
CCTGCCAACCGTGGTGACGCCACTCTGAGCTTATCTGGCGTCGGGAAAGAACAGCTGTTCCCCGCCGATCTTGAAGCCGGCGATGGCGGCCTGGCCCTTGGGACCGGTCAGCCAGCGGTGCCAGGCGGCCGCGTCGGCGGCCTTGACCCCGGCGTGACGGGCGGGATTGACCAGGATGCTGCCATAGGGATTGAACAGCGTCTTGTCGCCCTCCACCAGGATGGTCAACGCCTGACGGTTCTTGAAGCTGGCCCAGGTGCCGCGATCGGCCAGGGCATGGGCGTTCATGCCGGCGGCGGTGTTCAGCGTCGGCCCCATGCCCGACCCCAGTTCGCGGTACCAGCCGGCGCCGGCGGCCTTGACGTCCACCCCGGCCGTCTTCCAGATGCGAAGCTCGCTGCGATGGGTGCCGGAATCGTCGCCGCGCGAGGCGAAGGGCGCCTTGGCGGCGGCGATGCGCCCGAAGGCCTCGGCCACGCCCCGCCCCTTGATGCCGGCCGGATCGGCCGCCGGCCCCACCACCACGAAGTCGTTGTACATGACGTCGCGGCGATCGATGCCGAAGCCCTCGGCGACGAACTTGTCCTCGCCGGCCCGGTCGTGCACCAGCAAGGCGTCGGCGTCGCCGCGCTCGCCCAGCTTCAGCGCCTGACCGGTTCCCACCGCCACCACCCGCACATCGATGCCGGTCTCGGCCTTGAACAGCGGCAACAGATGGCCGAACAGGCCGGATTGCTCGGTCGACGTGGTGGAGGCCAGGGTGATGAAACGCTCCTGGGCCCAGGCCCCGGGCGACAGCAGCAGCATCGCCGCGAGCATCATGATCCTTGTCAGCATACCAGTTCTCCATCGAGGAAAGCCCGGGCCTGCCCGCTGGCCGGCCCCTTGAAGAAACGCGCCGCCGGCGAGGCTTCAACCAGCCGGCCATGCGACAGGAACACGACCTCGTCGGCGAGGCGCCGCGCCTGCCCCAGATCGTGGGTGGTCATGACGATCTTGGTGCCGGCGACATGGAAGTCCTGGATGGCCAGTTCCACCGCCAGGGTCGAGGCCGGATCGAGCGCCGAGGTGGGCTCGTCCAGGAACAAGATGTCGGGCTCCACCACCCAGGCCCGCGCCAGGGCCAGGCGCTGCTGCTCGCCGCCCGACAGCACCCGCGCCGGCCGCCCCGCCAGACCGGCGAGGCCGAAGCGGTCGAGCGCCTCCAGCGCCACCTCGCGGCGCCGGTGGCGGGGCATTCCCATCAGTCCCAGCACGTAGCGGATATTGTCCAGCGCCGAACGCCGCAGCAGCACCGGGCGCTGGAACACCATGGCCTGACGCCGGCGCACCACCGCCCCGGGCAGCGGCTGTCCAACGCCGCCATCCCAGCGCAGCCGCCCCTCGGTCGGCTCCAGCAGGCCATGGCACAGGCGCAGCAGCAGGCTCTTGCCGGCGCCGTTGGGGCCAAGGACGATGGTGCGCGAGCCCGCTTCCAGCCGCAGGCTGACACCGCTCAGCAGAGTCCGGCCGCCGACCGCGAAACCGACGCCGTCAAGCTCCAGCGGCAGGATGGAATCCATCTCCGCCGTCATCCCATCCTCCGCCGCGCCGCCTGCCCCACCAGGAACACCGCGGCATTCACCGCCGTCACCAGGCCGATCAGGATCAGCCCCAGCCCCAGGGCCAGCGGCAGGTCGCCCTTGCTGGTCTCCAGGGCGATGGCGGTGGTCATGGTCCGGGTCACCCCGCTGATATTGCCGCCGACGATCATCACCGCGCCGACCTCGGCCGAGGCCCGGCCGAAACCGGCCAGCACGGCGGTCAGCAGGCTGAAGCGCCCATCCCACAGCAAGGTCATGACCACGTTCGGCCGCGACGCCCCCAGCGAACGCAGCTGTTCGCCGTATTCCTCCCACAGATCGGCCACCACCTGGCGCGACAGCGCCGCCACGATGGGCAGAACCAGCACGGTCTGGGCCATGACCATGGCTGTGGGGGTGAACAGCAGCCCCATCTCGCCCAGCGGTCCGGCGCGGGACAGCAGCAGATAGACCGCCAGCCCCACCACCACCGGCGGCAGCCCCATGAAGGCGTTCAGCAGCACCACCAGGACGCCGCGCCCGGGAAAGGCGGTCAAGGCCAGCACGGCGCCCAACGGCAGCCCGATCACGGCGGCGATCAGCACCGCCGCGCCCGACACCAGCACCGACAGCCGCACGATGTCGAGCATCAGCGGATCGAAGGCGGTCACCAGCGCCAGGGCGGTGGACAAGGCTGCGGCAAGATCGTGCATTTTCTCCGCTTTCCGGCGTTATTGTGCATTTTTTTCCAATATCGCGAAAGAGAAGAATATCCATGCAGAATCTGAGGCAACTCGCCGCCGCGATTTCCTTGCCTTCCCCCCCGGAAATCCGCTAAGTCACCGCGATCCTCGACAACATTCCGGAACCCCCATGACCACGCCAAGCCCCAAGGTGGGAATCGTCAGCCTCGGCTGCGCCAAGGCCCTGGTGGATTCCGAACGCATCCTGACCCGGCTCAGGGCCGAGGGCTACGACATCTCGGGCAGCTATGACGGCGCCGACGTGGTGATCGTCAACACCTGCGGCTTCCTGGATTCCGCCCGCGCCGAATCGCTGGACGCCATCGGCGAGGCGGTGGCGGAAAACGGCAAGGTGATCGTCACCGGCTGCATGGGCGGCGACGAAAAGACCATCCGCGCCCTGCACCCGGCGGTGCTGGCGGTGACCGGGCCGCAGCAATATCAGGCGGTGGTCGAGGCGGTGCACAAGGCGGCGCCGCCGCTGCACGATCCCAAGCTGTCGCTGGTGCCGCCGGAAGGGCTGCACCTGACCCCGTCCCACTATGCCTATCTGAAGATTTCGGAAGGCTGCAACAATTCCTGCTCGTTCTGCATCATCCCCGACCTGCGCGGTCCGCTGACCAGCCGCCCCGCCGCCGACATCCTGGGCGAGGCCGAGCGTCTGGCCGAGGCCGGGGTGCGCGAATTGCTGGTGATCTCGCAAGACACCAGCGCCTACGGCCTCGACCTCCGCCACGCCGAAAGCCCGTGGCGCGGCCGGCCGGTGCGCGCCCACCTCACCGATCTGGCCGCCGCCCTGGGCGAACTCGGCATCTGGGTGCGGCTGCACTACGTCTACCCCTACCCCCATGTGGACGAGGTCATCCCGCTGATGGCCGAGGGCAAGATCCTTCCCTACCTGGATGTTCCGTTCCAGCACGCCAGCCCCACCGTGCTGAAGGCCATGCGCCGCCCCGCCAACCAGGACAAGGTGCTGAACCGCATCCGGTCGTGGCGCCGGACCTGCCCCGAACTGGCGATCCGCTCCACCTTCATCGTCGGCTTTCCCGGCGAGACCGAGGAGGATTTCGAGGCGCTGCTGGGCTGGCTGGAAGAGGCCGAACTGGACCGGGTCGGCTGCTTCAAGTACGAGAACGTCAAGGGCGCCCCCGCCAACGCGCTGGCCGACCACATCGACGAGGACATCAAGGAGGAGCGCCACCAGCGCTTCCAGGAAGCCGCCCGCCAGATCGCCAACGCCCGCGCCGAGGCCAGGGTGGGAACCCGGATCGAGGTGATCATCGACGAGGTCGACGAGGAAGGCGCCATCGGCCGCACCAAGGCCGACAGCCCCGAGGTGGACGGCGAGGTCTATCTCAACGGCGAGACCGGGCTGGTTCCCGGCGACATCGTCGTGGCCGAGGTCGAGGCGGCCGAGGACTACGACCTGTGGGCCGGTCTGGTCGAGCGCCTTCCCCCTCCCTCCCCCGCGCGGCGGCGGTAGGGGAGAGGGGGCCGCGTTCCGGTCCCGCTACAGCAGGCCGGCCTTGCCCGAACGCCAGCGGGCCCGCTCGGTTTCCAGCATGGCGACGTGCTCGGCCTCCTCGGCGGCCAGCTCGCGATAGAGCTGCCGCGCCGCCGGTTCCTCGCCGGCATCGTCCTTGCGGCCGCTGAAGAACGCCACCGCCCGGCGCTCGAACTCGATGGCGGCGGCGAACAGCGTCTCGGGGTCGTCGAAGCGTCCCTCCTGCCCGGCCAGCGTCACCATCCGCTCCAGCGTCGGCCCGGCCGACGGCGGCGTCACATGATAGCGGCGCGCCAGCGTCGCCATGTGCTCGTCCTCCATCTCGGCCAGCTTGCCCAGCAGGGCGGCCAGCGCCGGGTCGGCGGCGCTGGCCGCCGCCTGACGATAGAAGGCCTTGCCCCCCAGCTCGATCTCGAAGGCGGCGCGGATGGCCTCGATGCCGGCGGGTTCGACCACCCCGGCACGCTCCAGGCGTTCCAGCTCGCCCCCGCACAGCGGACAGCGTCCATGCGGGAAGGCGAAGCCCTCCGACACCTTGCCGCAGCCGCGGCAGCGCCATTGCAGATCGGAATCGGCGCAGCAGATATAGGCCTCGTCGCCGTCCACCGGCTGGTGGCACTTGGGACAGGTGGCGCCGCCGGGCTTGAACGACTGGGCGACCTCGGCCGGCACCGGCCAGACATTCTTGCCCCGGTCCAGCCAGGCGGCGATGGCCTTGGCGGCCTGGCGCCCGGCCCCCATGGCCAGGATGACGGTGGCGCCGCCGGTGACGATGTCGCCGCCGGCGAACACGCCGGGCAAATTGGTGCATTGGGTGGCGTCGTCGACGACGATGTTGCCCCACTTGTTCAGCCCCAGCCCGGGGGTGGCCTGCCCGATGATGGGATTGGCCTTGGTTCCCAGGGCATAGATGACGGTGTCGCAGTCCAGGTCCACCAATTGCCCGGTGGGAACCGGCTTGCGGCGGCCGCGCTCGTCGGGCTCACCCAGTTCCATGCGCTCGGCCTTCATGCCGCGCACGTTGCCATCGTCGTCCACCAGGATCTCGGTGGGAGAGTGCAGGAAGTGGAATTCGATTCCCTCCTCCTTGGCGTGGCGGATTTCCTCGACGCGGGCGGGCGCCTCGGCCTCGGTGCGGCGATAGACGCAGCGGACCAGCGGCGCCCCCAGCCGCCGGGCCACCCGCAGGCAATCCATGGCGGTGTTGCCGGCGCCGATGACCACCACGCTCTTGCCCAGGCCGATGGGGGTGTCGAGATAGGGGAAGCGGTCGCCGCCCATCAGGTTGACGCGGGTCAGGAACTCGTTGGCGGAATAGACCTGGCCGGCGAATTCGCCCGGAATGCCGAGGAAGGCCGGCGCGCCGGCCCCGGCGGCCACGAACACGGCGTCATAGCCCATTTCGCCGGTCAGTTGCTCGATGGTGAAGGTCTTGCCGATCACCTTGTTGGTCTGGAACCTGACGCCGATATCCTTCAGCCGCTGAATCTCGCGGTCGATGATGTCGCGCGGCAGGCGGAAGGCGGGAATGCCGTATTGCAGCACGCCGCCCAGGATGTGCAGGGCCTCGTAGACGGTGACCTCGGCGCCGAACCGGACCAGGTCGGCGCTGGCGGCCAGGCCGGCCGGCCCCGATCCCACCACCGCCACCCGTCCCAGACGGCGGACGTTCTTGGGCGGCTCGGCCTTCGACGGCCGGGCCAGATCGCCGACGAAGCGTTCCAGCCGACCGATGGCCACCGGTTCCAGCTTCTTGTTCTTGGCGATGACGCACAAGGCCTCGCACTGGGTCTCCTGCGGGCAGACGCGGCCGCAGATCGAGGGGAAGATGCTGGATTCGTAGATGGTCTCCAGGGCGGCGTCGACGTCGCGCACCAGGATATTGCGGATGAAGCGCGGAATGTCGATGCCGACCGGACAGCCGATCATGCAGGTCGGCTTGTGGCACTGGATGCAGCGCTCGGCCTCGCGGAAAGCGTCGGCCATGGAATAGCCGAGATTGACCTCCTTGAAGTTGGCGGCCCGCTCCTCGGGATCGCGTTCGGGCATGGGCACCTGATGCGGTTCCAGCGCCGACAGCTTCTTGTAGGTGCGCTTACCCTCGACCACCAGTTGCTGTTCCAGGCTGCACACATGGGCGAAGTCGGCGTTGGCCTTGCTCTCCTGCTCCTTGAAGCGGCGCTGGCGGGCGTGAAGCTCCTTGAAATCCACCAGATGGCCGTCAAAATCGGGGCCATCGACGCAGGCGAACTTGACCTCGCCGCCGACGGTGACCCGGCACGATCCGCACATGCCGGTGCCATCCACCATGATGGTGTTGAGCGACACCAGGGTCTTGACCCCGAAGGGCCGGGTGGTCTCGACGCAGGCGTTCATCATGGGCAGCGGGCCGATGGCCACCACCAGATCGGGGCGGTCGCGCTCGCAGATCTCGGCCAGGGCGGTGGTCACCAGCCCCGGACGGCCATAGCTGCCGTCATCGGTGCAGATCACCAGATCGTCGGCCCAGGCGCTGAACTTCTTTTCCCAGAACACCAGATCGCGGTTGCGGAATCCCATGATGGCGGTGGTGCGGTTTCCCGCCTCCTTGAAGGCGCGAAGCTGCGGGAACACCGGGGCGACCCCCAGCCCGCCCCCCACCAGGACCACATGGCCGGCCTTGGACACATGCTGCGGCAGGCCCAGCGGCCCGACGAAATCGAAGAACTGGTCGCCTTCCCGGTAATCGTCGCGCATCTCCTTGGTGGTCTTGCCCAGCGACTGGATCACCATGGTGATGGTGCCCTTGTCGCGGTCGTAATCGGCCACGGTCAGCGGAATCCGCTCGCCGCCCTCGTACAGGCGCAGCATGACGAAATGCCCCGGCTTGGCCGAACGCGCCACGTCGGGAGCGTGAACCTCCCACAGGAAGGTGGTGTCGGAAAATGCCTCGCGACGGATGATGGGATACATGGGGACCTCGCCGGGACAGTGGGGCGGGAAGGGGGACGCCGACAGTCGCATGAACTGATCCGGGCCGCCGCGACGGCCGCCGGGCACGCCCCCATCCACCCCGGTCAAGGACAGGATAGCCGAACTGATAGTCGGCGCAAAGGAACACTGCGCCCCCTCCAACCCTGCGGATTGCCTCGTCCCGCGCCATGACTGGCATGCCGTCCGGCAAGGCGGTGATTTGCTGCTTATTATTTCATCACAAGGCGACTTCGCCTTCCCCGAAATGCCCATTGCTTTTGTGCGGGAATCCCCACCCGTTTTTGCTGGACGCCCCTCCCCATTGAGGTTGGTTGCGGCGCAGCAACAACACAGCGCATTGAAATATAACAAAATAAAAATAGGCATTGAGATGCGTATTTTGCTTGTCATGGTCGATTGAAGCCGCCACCATATGACATGCCGTCGCCCTGGCGTTTTTTTGAGCAACATCAAGTTTCCGACGAGCACGCCTACTAAGGGGAGCCCTGGGGTCATGACCGTTCGTATGTCTCGCCGCCGCGCCATTACCGTTCTGGCCGCCGCCGCCGGCCTGCCGCTGCTGGTCAGGGCGGGGGACGCCCAGGCGCGCCTTTACCGCTGGGAGGGAACGACGCTGGGGGCGCCGTCCTCCATCCAGCTCTACCATTCGGACGAGACCAAGGCCCGCGCCGCCATCGCCGACGCCCTGGCCGAACTGGCACGGCTGGAGGCGATGTTCAGCGTCTACCGCGCCGATTCCGTCCTGTCGGCCCTGAACCGCCACGGCCGCCTCGACGGCGCCCCGGCCGAATTCATGGAACTGCTGGGCCGCGCCAAGGCCCTGGCCGAGGTCAGCGGCGGAGCCTACGATCCCACCATCCAGCCGGTATGGCGGCTTTATCTCGGTCACTTCACCGCCGCCGCCGACGACCCGGCCGGCCCATCGGCCGCCGACCTGGCCGCCGCCCTGGCGCTGGTCGACTGGCGCGGCATCGAGATCGACGCCGCCGGGGCGCGGGTGTCGCTGGCCCGGCCCGGCATGGCGGTGACGCTGAATTCCGGCGCCCAGGGCTACATCACCGACAAGGTGGCGGCGGTGCTCCGCCGCCACGGCTTCGAGAACATGCTGGTGGACATGGGCGAACCGAGAGCGCTGTCCACCAAGCCGGACGGTTCGGCCTGGCGCATCGGCATCAGCAATCCGGCCGATCCCGGCAAGGCCATCACCGAAATCGACGTGGTCGACAAGGCGGTTTCGACCTCGGGCGGCTACGGCACCGTGTTCGACGCCGACGGCCGGTTCACCCACCTGATCGACCCGCGCACCGGCAGGACCGCCCCGGCCATGCTGGGGGTCTCGGTGGTGGCCGAGACCGCCGCCGTCGCCGACGGTCTGTCCACCGCCATGCTGCTGGTGCCCAAGGAACGCCGCCGCGACGTGCTGCGCGCCGGCGGCGGCCTGTCGGCCATCTACGTCACCCCCGACGGGGTGACCGCGACGGTGACGGCCTGACCGCCATGGGCAACCCGATCGCCTCGCCCTCCCTGGACATGGACGACAGCGGCCTGATCGAGGGCTTCGCCCGCGTCGTCGCCATCGAGGGCGGCCGTCCGTGGCTGGAGCCGGAGCAGACCAAGAGCTGCGGCTCGTGCGCCTCGGCGGGATTGTGCAGCGTCGGCAAGGACGCCGTCACCGCCCGCGCCCTGGCGGCCCGCCGCTTTCCGCTGCCGGCCGGCCTCGGCCTCCGGGTGGGCGAGAGGGTGGTGGTCGGCGTGCGCGACGACACCGTGCTCAAGGGCGCCCTGACCGCCTACGGCATCCCGCTGGCCGGCATCATGGCGGGCGGCATCGTCGGCCAGGAATGGGGGGGCTCCGACGCCTTGGCCGCCCTCGGGGCGGTGGCCGGCCTGGCCGCCGGCCTGATGCTGTCGCGCATGGTGGCCGCGTACCTGTCGGCTCGGGGCGCGCTCACGCCCCATTTCCTGCGTCGCGCCGGCGAGCCGCCGGCCAGCGCGAGCTGTCACTGAGGGGGAACAGGAATTGCCCGCCGTGGAACACTACCTTCTGCTGATCATCAGCGCCGCGCTGGTCAACAACGTCGTTCTGATGCGCTTTCTCGGCCTGTGCTCGTTCATGGGGGTGACGACCCGGGTCGACACCGCGCTGGGCATGGGGGTCTCGACCACCTTCTGCCTGACCGTCTCGGCCATGCTCAACTGGGGAATCGAACGCTTCCTGCTGGAGCCGAACAACCTCGGCTATCTGCGCACCGCCAGCTTCATCCTGATCATCGCGGCGGTGGTGCAGTTCACGGAATCGGTGGTGCGGCGGGTGTCGCCGGCCATGTTCCAGCTTCTCGGCATCTATCTGCCGCTGATCGCCACCAACTGCGCGGTGCTTGGCGTCAACCTGCTGCTGGTCGAAACCAAGATGAGCTTCATCGAGAGCGGGCTGTTCGCCCTGGCCTCGTCGCTGGGCTTCACCCTGGTGATGGTGATGTTCGCCGGATTGCGCGAACGGCTGGCGCTCGCCAACGTGCCGCGCCTGTTCGACGGCCCGCCCATCGGGTTCATCACCGCCGCCCTGCTGTCGCTGGCGTTCATGGGTTTTTCCGGAATGAGCGCGAATTAGGAGGTCTGCTGTCATGCTGTTGGATGTCGGAAGTCTGGCCGTCATGGGAGTGACGCTGGGGGCCGTCCTCGGAACCGCCGCCAAGCTGCTGGCGGTTCCCCACAACCCGCTCGAGGAAGAGATTCTGGAAATGCTGCCGGGTTCGCAATGCGGCCAGTGCGGCTTCGTCGGCTGCGCCCAGTACGCGGCGGCGCTGGCCAAGGGCGCGGCGCCGGTGACGCTGTGCCCGCCGGGCGGCAAGGGAACCATCGAGGCGCTGGCCCACAAGCTGGGCGTGACCCCGGACATGGGACAGCACAAGGAAACCGTGCCCCAGGTCGCCTTCATCGACGAGGACCTGTGCATCGGCTGCCTGCGCTGCATCGGCGAGTGCTGCTCCGACGCCATCGTCGGCGCACCGAAGCAGTTGCACACCGTCATCGCCGACGCCTGCCACGCCTGCACCAAATGCGTCAAGGTCTGCCCGACCGAGGCCATTTCCATGCACGCGCTGCCGCCCTCGATCACCGCCTGGCACTGGCAGAAGCCAGGCGACCCCATGCGTCATTAGGAGCGGCGGCCGATGAAGCTGTTTCCCATCATGGGCGGTATCCACCCGGAGCACCGCAAGGACCTGACCAGCGAGAAGGCCATCGTCGCCATGCCCATGCCGGCGACGCTGTTCCTGCCGTTGCAGCAGCACATCGGCGAACCGGCCGCCCCCACGGTGGAGGCCGGATATCTGGTGAAGAAGGGCGAATTGCTGGCCCGCAGCGACGGCGCCATCTCGGCCCCGATTCACGCCCCCACCTCGGGGCGGATCAGGGCCATCGCCGAGATCACCGCCCCGCACCCGTCCGGCCTGCCCATGCCGACCATCATCCTGGAGAGCGACGGCAAGGACGAATGGACCGACCTGCCCCCTCCCATCGACGATCCCTTCGCCGCACCGCCGCAATCGATCCGCGACCGCGTCGCCGAATGCGGCATCGTCGGCATGGGCGGCGCCACCTTCCCGTCGGCGGTCAAGCTGGGGCTCGGCACCCAGCGCAAGCTTGAGGTGCTGCTGCTGAACGGCGCCGAATGCGAACCCTACCTTACCTGCGACGACCGCCTGATGCGCGAATACGCCGACGAAGTGATCGACGGCGCCCGCATCATGGCCCACGCCCTGGGCGCGCCGAGGGTGATCGTCGCCATCGAGACCAACAAGCCCCAGGCCATCGAGGCCATGGCCAAGGCCGCCGCCGCCACCGACAACGTCACCATCGCCAAGGTCCCCGCCCGCTATCCCATGGGCGGCGAGCGCCAGTTGACCCAGGCCGTCACCGGCCTGGAAACCCCGGCGCGCAAGCTGACCGCCGACATGGGCGTGGTGGTCCACAACGTCGCCACCGCGCGGGCGGTGCACGACGCGGTCCGCCTGGGCCGGCCCCTGATCTCGCGCATCGTCACCGTCAGCGGCGGCGCCGTGCCCAATCCCGGCAATATCGAGGTGCCGCTGGGGGTCAAGGTCTCGGAACTCCTGGCGTTCTGCGGCGGCGCCGACGGCGCGGCGCGCTTCGTCAGCGGCGGGCCGATGATGGGCCAGCCCCTGCCCAGCCTGGACGTGCCGGTGGTCAAGGGAAGTTCGGGCATCCTGGCGCTGACCAGGGCCGAGACCCGGGAAAGCGAACCGCAGCCCTGCATCCGCTGCGGATCGTGCATCGCCGCCTGTCCCTGCGGGCTGGTGCCGATGCAGATGGCCGCCTTCATCCGCGCCGAAAAGATGGCCGAGGCGGTCAGGATCGGGGTTCAGGATTGCGTGTCCTGCGGGTCGTGCACCTATGTCTGCCCGTCCCACATTCCGCTGGTGCAGTACTTCCGCTACGCCAAGGGCCGCCTCGCCACCCAGGACCGCGAGCGCCGCAAGAACGAACAGACCAAGGCCCTGGTCGAGGCGCGCAACGCCAGGCTGGAACGCCTGGCCATGGCGAGGCGCGACGCCGCCGCCCGCGCCAGGGCGCCGCAACCGGAAACGGCTCAAGAGGCAGGCAGGATCGCCCCATGAACACGGTCGTCGAGAAAAGCGGACCCTACACCCACGGGGCCAACAGCATCCAGCGGACCATGTTCACGGTGCTGGCGGCGCTGGTGCCGGCCACCTTGTTCAATCTCTATCTGTTCGGCTGGCCGGCCATCTTCCTGTTCGCGATGACCATGGCCGCCTGCGTCGCCTGCGAGGCCGCGTGCGTCCGCATCGGCGGCGGCTCGCCCGCCAACGCCATCGGCAACGGCTCGGTCCTGATCACCGGCTGGCTGCTGGCCCTCAGCCTGCCGCCCTGGGCGCCCTGGTGGGTGGCGGTGGTCGCCTCGGTGTTCGCCGTCGGCATCGCCAAGCACGCCTTCGGCGGCCTGGGCCAGAATCTGTTCAACCCGGCCATGGTCGGCCGCGTGGTGGTGCTGGTGTCGTTCCCGGTGCAGATGACCGCCTTCGTGCCGCCCAAGCCGCTGTTCTCGGCCGGCGCCCCCGGCTTCATCGAGGGCCTGGGCGTCACCTTCGGGCGCGGCGTCAATCTGGACGGCCTCAGCGCCGCCTCACAGCTCGGCTTCGTCAAGAACGAACTGGCCCGCGGCGTCCCCGCCCACCAGTCGGTGGAGCAGCTGCCCGGCCTGGGCGAACTGATGTGGGGCTTCCACCCCGGGTCGATGGGCGAGACGGCGGTGCCGCTGCTGCTGCTGGGCGGCCTGTTCCTGATGTGGCGCAAGGTGATCACCTGGCACATCCCGGTGGGCATGCTGGGAACCCTGCTGCTGCTGGGAACCCTGTTCAGCGCCATCGACCCCGGCCGTCACGCCGGCGGCCTGTTCCACCTGATCTCGGGGGCGTCGGTGCTGGGGGCGTTCTTCATCGCCACCGACTACGTCACCTCGCCGGTATCCAACGGAGGCCGGCTGGCCTTCGGCATCGGCTGCGGCCTGCTGACCTGGATCATCCGCACCTATGCCGGCTATCCCGAGGGCTTCGCCTTCGCCATCTTGCTGATGAACGCCATGGCCCCCCTCCTCGACCGCGCGTTCCGGCCACGGATGTTCGGCCGCACCCTGAAGGGCGAGCCGCTGCCGCTGGGGAAATTCAAATGAGTGAGATTCGTCCCGCCTGGCTCCACGCGGCCATCCTCGGAGGATTCTGCACCGTCTTCGGAACGGCGCTGGCGCTGACCGACGGCGCCACCAGGGAGCCGATCCGCCAACGCGCCCTCGAAGACAAGATGGCGTCGCTGGCCCAGGTGATTCCCGGAACCATCCACGACAACAACCCGGTCAGCGATTCCATCACCCTGCCCGGACGGGACGGGACCGAGACGGTGGTCTACCGGGCGATGATGGGGAACCGGGCCACCGGATTCGCCTACGAGGTCACCGCCCCGGGCGGTTATTCCGGCCCCATCAAGCTCATGCTGGGAATCGCCCCCGATGGCAAGCTGCTGGGCGTGCGCGTCATCTCCCATAAGGAGACCCCCGGCCTGGGCGACAAGATCGAGGTCGCCAAAAGCGACTGGATCACCCGCTTCACCGGCCTCGGCATGGGCGACCCGCCGGCCGAGAAATGGGCGGTCCGGAAGGATGGCGGCCAGTTCGACCAGTTCTCGGGCGCCACCATCACGCCCCGCGCCGTGATCGGCGGCATCCGCGCCGGCATGGAGTTCTTCGCCGCCAACGCGCCCCGCATGATGGAGACCAGGTGATGTCGGCCGATTACGGACAGATCGTCAAGGACGGATTGTGGAAGAACAACGGCGTGCTGTGCATGATGCTGGGCCTGTGCCCGGCCATGGCCATGACCGGAACCGCCACCAACGGCCTGGGCATGGGACTGGCGACCACGGTGGTCATGGCGTCGTCCAGCCTGATGGTGGCGCTGCTGCGCAACTACGTCACCCACGAGATCCGCATCCCGACCTACATCCTGATGGTGGCGACCAACGTCACCGTGGTCGACATGGTGATGAACGCCTGGCTGCACGAACTCTACAAGGTCCTGGGCCTGTTCATCCCGCTGATCGTCGCCAATTGCCTGCCGCTGGCCCGGATGGAAGCCTTCGCCGCCAAGGAGCGGCCGCTGCCGTCGCTGGTGGACGGAACCTGCGTCGGCCTCGGCTTCACCTTCGCGCTGGTCCTGATCGGCGGCGTGCGCGAGATCATCGGCCAGGGCACCTTGTTCGCCGACGCGGCCCTGCTGCTGGGGCCGGCCTTCAAGGTCATCGAGCTTCGGATCATGCCCGCCGACTGGGGCATCCTGGTCATGATCCTGCCGCCGGGCGCCTTCCTGGTCGCGGGCCTGCTGGTGGTCGCCAAGCGGATGATCGATCTTGCCGCCAGCGGGAAGACCGCTGCCGCCGGCGTCGCCACAAGCGCCTGACGTTAAGGAGAGGAAGACATGCTGAAGGTCGGAGTCGTCTACGCCATACCCGCCCGCCAGTCCTGGCTGACCGTCGACGTGCCGGAAGGCACCTCGGTGCGCGACGCCATCGAGAAGTCGGGCATCCTTCACCAGTTCCCCGAGATAAACCTGGAAAGCCAGAAGGTCGGCATCTTCGGCAAGGCCACCACCCTTGACGCCGTCGTCGAGGAAGGCGCGCGCGTCGAGATCTATCGCCCCATCACCGCCGACCCCAAGACCGTCAGGCGGCGTCCCAGGGAAGCCGCCGAAGGAGTCGCGGGATGACCACCCAGGATCTGACGGTGGCCCAGGCGGTCGCCTATGCCGTGCTCTACGCCCTGGAAACCGAGGCCGGCGCGTCGTGGAAGACCTGGGCCCACATCTGGCTGAAGGGCGACGACCGCTCCGCCACCTCGGCGCATCAGGCCACCGGCATGGCCGAGACCCAGGCGGCCCGGCACGCCGCCATGGCGGCCCGCCTGCTGGCCGAGGCCTGCCAGTTCCAGACCGAGGCCGCCATGCTGACCTCGGAGAACCGCAACGCCCTGTGGCAGATGGACCAGTACGACCAGCGGCAGTCCCAATGCCTGCACGAGGTCACCGAATCCCTGCACGCCTCCACCAGCGCCTCGCCGCCGGCGCCGGACTGCCCCCGCGACAACTCGCTGCGGGCCAGGGTGGTCCGCGAGTTCTAGCAGGCTGCTAGGTTCGAGACTCAATCAGGCCCACCAGATGACGATAGCCGCGAGCGCCGGACATCACCCCTCCTTGTCACGGATTCCAAGGCGGCGCAGCTTCTCCCAAAGGGTCTTGCGGGTAATTCCCAGCACCTCGGCGGCATGGCTCATATGCCCCCCATGCCGTTCCAGGGTCATGAGGAGATAGTCGCGCTCGCAGGCCATCAGATATTCGGCCAGCGATTCCGAGGCGCGCGACGACGTCTCCCGGTCCCCGTCGAAATTCCGGCCGAAGAATGCCTCGGCGTCGAGCAGCGGACCGCTGGACAGGATGCAGGCGCGTTCCACCGCATGCCGCAATTCCCGGATATTGCCGGGCCAGGCGTAGTTCATCAATGCCTGCTCGGTTCTCGGGTCGAGCCGCCGGGCCTCGTCGGGATGCTTCCGATTGAACTCGTCCACGAACTTGCGCACGAACCAGCGGATATCGTCCCGCCGCTCGCGCAGCGGCGGGATATGGGTATGGATGACGTGGATGCGGTAATAGAGATCCTCGCGGAACTGGCCGGCCCCGACCATCGCCTTCAGGTCGCGATGGGTGGCGCAGACCAGACGGAATTCCGAGGACAGCAACGCCTCGCCCCCCAGCCGGACGAACTTCCTCTCCTGAAGGACGCGCAGCAGCTTGGCCTGCATCAGGGGCGGCATCTCGCCGATTTCGTCCAGGAACAAGGTGCCGCCATCGGCCTGTTCCAGATAGCCCCGCTTGGATTTGACCGCCCCGGTGAAAGCGCCGCGTTCGTGGCCGAACAATTCCGCCTCCATCAGCGATTCCGGAATCGAGGCGCAGTTGACCGCGATGAAGGGAGCGCCGTCGCCGAAAGCGTGATGATGGAAAAGCTGGGCCACATGCTCCTTGCCCACTCCGGACTCGCCGGTGATGAGCAGCGCCTGGGTGTGCCGGGCGAGGCGGGGCAGAGACCCGGCGATCCGCCGCATGATCGACGACACGCCCAGGGACTCGTCGGCGGTGCCGGCGCCGGCGCCGAAATCGCTCGCCAGGGTGGAAACCTTCTGGACCAGCACGTCGACATCGAACGGCTTGGTGACGTAATCGGCCGCGCCGGCCTTCAGCAGTTCCACCGCCTGATCGATGGTGCCGTAGGCGGTCATGAACAGGAAGGGAGGAAGCATCGGCTGGCGTCGCGTCAGTTCGAGAAACAGTTCGCCGCCGTTGCGATCCGGCAGGTGGAGGTCGCTGACGACGATGCCGAAGCGGTGGCCGGCGATGGCCGCCTCCGCCTCGGCGGCGGTGCGGCACCACGTTACCTCGAACCCCTCGAATCCAAGAAGCTGGACGAGCGATTCCCCCATGATCTCGTCGTCCTCGACCAGGCACAGGCGTGGCCGCGTCTCAGACGGATTCGACATAGAAGATCTCGATGCTGAACGTGGTGCAACCGGGCTCGCTTTCCACGAAGATGCCTCCCTTCAATTGCTGGACGATCTGGTAGACGATCCACAGGCCGAGACCGTGACCCTTTTCCCGGCTGCTGGAAAAGGGTTCGAACAGATAGGGCATCCGCTCGTCGGGAATGTGCTGGCCGTCGTTGCAGACCGACAGCCGCAGCAGGCCATCCTCGGCCGAGAGGCCGACCCGGACGTGACCGCCCTCGCCGGCGGCGGTGATGGCGTTGAGCAGGAGGTTGAGCAGAATCTGCCGCAGCAGCGTCGCCGGCAGCGGAACCGTGGAGGTCAGGGGCGAGGCCACGGTGATGGCGACCGAGCGGAGATGCGCCTCCGCCTCGATCAGGATCAGCAGATCCTCGACGTCGGCGGGCGAGAAATCGCGGTCCTCGGTCCGGGTCTCGACCAGCAGGGCGGCGACGGTATTGCGGATTTGGGAGATGCCGCGCTCCAGTAGCGCCAGGGTCTGGTTGGCCATGGGATCGGCGCCACCGTGGCGCTGATAGGTCTTGATGGCGGTGAGCATGCCACCCAGCGGATTGTTGATCTCGTGGGCGATGCCCGCCGATAGGCGGCCCAGGGCGGCCAGCCGCTCGGAGACCAGCATCTGGCTTTCCAAATCCTGCTTGTTCTTGAGTTCTCCCACCATGCGGCGGAAGGCGTCGCCCAACTGGCCGATCTCGTCCCGGCTTCTGGGCAGCTTGGCCAGACGCGCCACCTCCAGGTCCTCGGGGACCTGGCGCATGGCCTCGGACAGCGCCAGCAGCGGCGCGCCGGTGCGCCGGGCCCACAGCCACGAAATCGGCAGCAGGACGATCAGCACCAGCAGGGTCACCGCCGCCACCCGTCGGACGAGGTCGAAGTAGCGCGGCAACAGGGCCGACTTGGCATAGCCCAGCACCACTTGCCCCAGCCGTTCGCCATCGGCGGTCAGGGGCGACACCACGAAGTACAGCGACGACCCGGACGGCTCCACCACCTGCTGCTCGACATCCTCGCCCCAGGATATGGCGGTGATCAGCGATTCCAGATCGCCCCCCAGATCCTGGGGGCGGGCGCCGATCGGAAAGTCGCGCGGCCGGCTGGCGACGAACACCCGCCGCTCGGCATCGAGCACCAGCATGACCTCGGCCTGAAGTTCCGGGGCGGCGGGATGGGCCTCGCGCGATAACTGGAGTATCTCGAAGGCCCGCCACAGATCGTCATGCAGCACCGGGGCCACCAGGGTGCTGGCCAACAGGCGCCCGATACTCTTGGCGTGGGTGTCCAGGTTCTGGCGCATATCCTCGTAATCCCGCGCCAGCAGGGCCACGGTGACCGCCAGGGCGGTTCCCAGCACCGCCCCCATCACCCGGAGAGGTATCTTCCAGCGCAGAGACAGGTCGAAGAACAGGGTCACGGCCGATGCACCCTCTCGACCATGCGCACGATGCCGTCGTATAGCCCGGGATGGCCCTCGACGAAGCCGTCCAGGCGCAACCTGCCCAGCAATTCGCGCCCCTGGAGATCGTCCTTCATTCCCAGCAGCACGGAACGGAATCGCCGCAACTCGTCCTCGGGAATGGAATGGCGGGCGAGGAACGGGGGATGGCCGAGAAAGGGCGACTTCTCGACGATGCGGGTGGCGCCGGCCAGATCGGGCCGGACCTCCGCCAGGGTTTCCCAGACATACCCGTCGACGGCGCCGCCGCTGGCCAGGCCGATGCTGACCGCCTCGACCACCTTGCGGTGCGACCAGGTGAAGAAGGTCCGGGAAAAGAACGTGGCCGGGTTGATTCCGGCCGAGATCAGCGCGTACTGGGGGTAAAGGTATCCGGAATTGGAATCCGGGTCGGAATAGGCGAACACCGTGCCGCGCAGATCGGCCAGGGCGCGGATGCCGGGATTGTGGGCGTCGGTGATCAGGTAGGACTGGTAGAAGGGTTGCCCGTGCCATAGCGGCACCGCCACAAGCCGCATCTCGCGCTGGTGGCGGACATAGGGGTAGCCGCACAGCCAGGCGAAATCGATCTTGCCGGCACGGATCAGGTCGACCACCTCGCGGTAATTGCCACGCTGGACGAAGGCCACCGGCCGGGCCAGCTGTTCCTGGAACCATTCCCGCCAGCGGGCGGTGAAGCTCATCTGGTCGTCGAGGAATACCGGCGTCAGGCCGATCCGCACCGTTCCCTTTTCAAGGACGGCCGCCTCGGCGGCTCGGACCGTCAGCAACGGTAATCCGGACAGCGCCGACACGCCGCCGGCCTGCGCCAGGAATCGCCGGCGTCCGATACCTTCCCTGTTCAAGGAGCGTTCACGGGTCATGCCGGCGATGATAGGGGGAGACGGGCCGTTCCGCCATCATCCGCATGGAAAATTTTAGGGTGTTACGCCAGCGTAACACATTGCAATGCAACAATTTCATCGGATGTTACGCTGCGGGAACGCCGGGCCTCGCGATGGTGTCCGAAAACCCGCACGAACACTGTGGTCATGCCTCCACCCCACCGGATGGCCCGGAACTTGCGGAGGGTCCGGCCATGACCACGACCGCCGCGCATCCCCTGCCCAACGCCGCCGATTCTTCGAGTGAGTCGCGGTCCCGCCTGCGCGTGGAGGCGGCGTCCTGCCTGTCGGTGCGCTATCCCGGCCATGAATGCGGCCTGTGCGAGAACGCCTGTCCCGTCGCCGCCGTCAAACTGGAGGAAGGGCGGCCGGTGGCGGGGGGGGAATGCCTCGGCTGCGGCCAATGCGCCGCGCGCTGTCCGACCTCGGCGCTGTCGGCCGGGGGATTTTCGCTGCCGTCTTGTCCTCCGACCGACGCCGTGACGGTGTTCATCGATTGCTGGCGGGTCGCCGTCCCTGACTCGCCCCACGGCGCCATCCGGGTTCCCTGTCTGGCCGGACTGGGCGCCGGCTGGCTTCTGGCCCTGTTCGATGCCATCGGCGAACGGCCGATCTGCCTGTTGGACCGCGGCGGTTGCCTCGATTGTCCCGCCGGCCCCGGCATGGCGTCGCTACGCGACACCCTGGATGAAATTCGGGCGCTGCTGGAAGAATGCGGCATCACCGGCGAAACCGTGCCCAAGCATGTCGTCCGACCGGCCCGGCACCCCCTTGCCCCGGCGATTCCCACCTCGGCCGACGCGATGCCGCTGGGCCGACGCGGCTTTTTTCGCGATCTGCTGGGCGGCGCGGTCCGCATCGCCGCCGAAACCAGTCAAGACCACCGCCCCACCCCTCCGCTTTCGCTGCGCCAGCCGGTCCAACCGATCGACCGGATGCGGATCGTGACGTCCCTGACCCGCATCGCCGCCCGGCATGGTCGGCGAGTCCCGCCGCAGGCCTTGCCGCAATTGTCGCTGGCCGAGTGTGACGCCCGCGGACTGTGCGCCGGGCTGTGCCCGACCGGGGCGCTGCGCCGGATCGGGGATGGGAACGGCGCCGAACTGCGCTTTCACGCGGCGCTGTGCGTTTCGTGCGGGCAATGCGCCCGCGCCTGTCCCGACCGGGCCATCGCCTTTTCGCCATTCGGCGGACAGGCCGTGGTCGAGGTGCTTGGCCGCTGGGCGGCGCGGGACTGCGCCGCCTGCGGCGCGGCGTTCTTCGGAGCGGGTGGCGACCTGTGTCCGGACTGCGTCAAGGAAACGAACCTGCAACACGGGATGACGGCGCTGTTCCAGCCGTCGGCATGAGGATAACAGGGAGGAGACTGAGATGGACGATCACACCACGAAAGTGACACGCCGGCGCTTTCTAAAGGCGTCGGGAGTGGCGGCGGGCGCGACAGGAACCATCCTGGGCGCCGGACAACTGACCGGGCTGAAGCCCCTGTCCGAGGCCCACGCGGCCGAGGCCGGCGGCGGCCAGACCATCGTCAACAAGAGCATCTGCGGCCAGTGCCCGGCCCGCTGCGGCATCGACATCTACACCACCAACGGCCGGGTGCACGCCATCTATGGCAACAACGACCATCCGATCGCCAATGGCAAGCTGTGCCCCAAGGGCCATCTTGGAACCTACATCCTCTACGATCCCGACCGCTTCAAGGGACCGATGAAGCGCACCAATCCCAACAAGGGGCGCAATGAAGACCCCAAATTCGTCCCCATCAGTTGGGACGAGGCCTTCAAGACCGTGGCCGATCGCCTGAACGCACTGCGCGACAAGGGCGAATCCCACAAATTCGGCCTGTTCTTCGGACGCGGCTGGGGCGCTTCGGACGTGGGCGTCAACATCGTTCCGTTCGGTCAACTCTACGGTTCGCCCAACGCCCCCATCGGCCACTCTTCCATGTGCTCCGACGGCTCGGT
The DNA here is from genome assembly GCF_902729425.1 of Magnetospirillum sp. SS-4. GTDB lineage: Bacteria > Pseudomonadota > Alphaproteobacteria > Rhodospirillales > Magnetospirillaceae > Phaeospirillum. The sequence goes on from NZ_CACVCH010000043.1 coordinate 95,735, forward strand.
GCTGGCCAAGCAATGCACCGACGGCAATGCGTCCTACAATTCCTACGACTACCGCAATGCCAATTACCTGTTGATCTTCGGGGCCAACTTCCTCGAAGCGTTCCGCCCCTACAACAACAACATGCAGGTGTGGGGCTATATCCGGCGCGAGAAGACGCCACGGACCAGCGTCACCTATGTGGACGTCCACATGAACGCCACCGCCGCCGCCGCCGACCGGGCGTTGCTGGTCAAGCCCGGCACCGACGGCGCCCTGGCCCTGGCCATCGCCCATGTCATCCTGACCGAAGGGTTGTGGGAACGGAGCTTCGTCGGCGACTTCAGCGACGGCGTCAACCGTTTCAAAACCGGCGAATCCATCGACCCATCAGGCTTCACCGAAAAGTGGACCCACGGCCTGGCGCAGTGGTGGAACACCGAGTTGAAGGACCGCACGCCCAAATGGGCCGAGGGGATCACCTCTATTCCCGCCGACCTGATCGTCAAGACGGCGCGCGAGTTCGGCACCACCCGGCCGGCCATCGCCCTGTTCGAGCGCGGCGCCCACAACCACAGCAACGGCGTGCTGAACGGCATGGCGATCCATTCGCTGAATGCCCTGGTCGGCTCGCTGTTCGCCGAGGGCGGGCTGGCCTACCAGATGGGACCGGCCTATGGCCCCGCCCCGGCCGACCCCAAGGACTACATGGACGACTACGCCAAGAACGGGCCGCACAAGAAGATGCCGCGCATCGACCTGCAAGGGCACGAAGACGGCTATCTGATGGCCAAGAACATGATCCAGGAGGTCGGCACCAACCACCTGGCGGGCAAGCCCTACAAGCTGGACACCGCCATGTTCTACATGACCAATCCCTGCTTCTCGACCCCCAAGGCCAAGGACTGGGAAGAAGCGCTGAAATCCATGTACGTCATCGCCACCTCGCCGTTCCCGGACGAGACGTCGATGATGGCCGACCTGATCCTGCCCGACACCACCTATATGGAACGCTGGCAGGACGCCCCCACATATCCGTTCCAGGGATGGCCGCTGGCCCAGATCCGCACCCCCGCCATCAAGCCGCTCTACGACGTCAAGACCTTCGGCGACACGCTAATCGGCATCGGCAAACTCATCAACGGCCCCACCGGCGAATATTTCAAGAAGATCGAGAGCGTCGAGAACATCCTGCGCCATCTCGCCAAGGGCTTCGAGGCCAATCCCGGCGACAACGGCGTCAAGGATTTCGAGACCTGGAAGGCCAAGGGCTGCTGGTACAAAAAGCCCTATCACTGGCGTCAGGTCAGGGGCGAGTTCTTCGAATGGGACGGCAAGGGCTGGAACAAGCCGATGACGCCGGACGAGGTCAAGGCCAAGCTGCTGAAAACCGCCACCGGCAGGTTCGAATTCGTCTCGTCCTACATGGCGAGCAAGAAGGACTGGGTGCTGAAGGCCACCGGCCGCGATGCAGCCAAGTACAACATGCCGCACTGGGAACCGCCCAAATATACCGGAGGCGGCGACCTCCATTTCATCACCCCCAAGACCGCCATGCACGCCGAAGGCCGTTCGGCCAACATCCCGCAGGCCATCGCCCAGTTCCAGCCGGCCGTCGGCGGCAACAAGCAGGCGCTGGCCGAACTGCATCCCAGCGTCGCCAAGGCCAAGGGCATCAGGAACGGCGACCGGATCAGGATCAAGTCGGACCTCGGAGAAATCCTCGCCATCGCCAAGGTCACCGAACTGACCCGGCCCGATACCCTGGTCCTGCCGTTCGAGCACGGTCACTGGGCCGGCGGGCGCTGGTCCAAGGGCCGCGGCTCGCACGTCGACGAGATCACGCCGCAGCAATCCGACCGCATCTCGGGCATGGCCAACTACTACACCGGCAAAGTGTCGGTTGAAAAAGCTTAAGGGAGGACGCCGACATGGCTAGATGGGGAATGGTCATCGACCTGGCCAAATGCACCGGCTGCCAAGCGTGCAGCACCGCGTGCCAGATGGAGAACAACCGCCTTCCGGGCGAAAACTATCAAGACGTCCTGTATTACACCGAACGCGCCCAGCCGACTCCGGTGCTGAAATGGTTTCCGCGTCCATGCATGCATTGCGAGGAACCGTCCTGCATGCATGTCTGCCCGACCAAGGCGACCTTCAAGACCGAGGATGGAGTGGTCCTGGTCGACTGGAACAAGTGCATCGGCTGCAAGTATTGCATGATCGCCTGTCCGTACGGGGTGCGTTTCTACACCGACGAGAAGCCGACGATCGAGCCCAACGTCAAGGACGTATTTCCCGGTACGGGCGACCTGTCGTGGAACCCGCCCTACAAGGGGCCGCAGCAGGACAACGCCCACGGCGTCGGCATCCAGCCGCACGGCGTGGTGTCGAAATGCACCTTCTGCTACCACAAGATCAGCAAGGCCCCCAAGGGCACCCCCGATCTGTCCAACGACAATCCGGCATTGCGCGAATTCGTGCCGGCCTGCGTGCGAACCTGCGCGCCGACCGCCCGCTATTTCGGCGATATCGACAATCCCAATTCCGAGGTCAGCCGGCTGATTTCGGATCGGAAGGGCGTGCGCCTGCTGGAGCACACCGGCAACAAGCCGCAGGTCTATTACCTGGGCGAAAGCGGTGCGGTGCCGGGCTTCAGCCGTCCTGACAACAAGTCCTGAACCAGGGAGCCATCGTCATGAGCATCATCACTCACGCGCCCGATCAGGCCTCGATCTCGCGCATCTCCAATCTCCGGCTCGGCGTCGGAATCGCCGGCCTGATCGCCGGCCTTGCCGCCGGAATCGGGCTGCTCTCCGGCGGCCACGCCACCTTCAACACCAGCAGCCTGCTGACCTGGGGCTTGCCGGTCTCGACCTATGTGTTCTTCGTCCTGACCTCCACCGGCCTGACCTTCGTCGCCTCGCTGGCCATGGTGTTCGGCATGAAGGACTTCTACCCCATCGCCAAGCGGTGCGTCTGGGGCGCCGTCGTCACCCTGATCATCGGCTTCATCTCGCTGGGGCTGGAGATCGGCAATCCCCTGCGTATGTTGTGGGTCATTCCCACCAACATGGCGGTCTCGTCGCCCATGTGGTGGATGGGACTGTTCTACCTGACCTACGCCATCCTGCTGGTCTGGAAGTTCCACCTGATCAACCAGGGCGACTGGGACAGCTCGCAGAGCCGGATCATCGGCATCGCCTCGTTCGTGGCGGTAATCTTCGCCCACGCCACCCTCGGCTCGGTGTTCGGCATGATGTCCATGCGGCCGTTCTGGTATGGCCCCATGGTGCCGGTCTACTTCCTGATCACCGCCTTCCTGTCGGGGCTGGCCTTCATCATGCTGTTCATCAACCTCGATTACGGCGTCAACCACGCCAACATGTCGGAAGGGGCAGCCCGCGCCATGAGCCGTCAATTGCCCGCCATCTTCGGTGTGGTGCTGGGGCTGGTGATCGTCTTCACCCTGGCCAAGACCATGACGGGCCTGTGGAGCAACGTGCCGGAAAACAAGATCGTCACCCAGTACATCGCCTCGTCCGCCCTGTTCCAGTTCGAACTATGGATCGGCATGGTCCTGCCCTTCATAATGATGCTGAGCTCCAAGAGGCACGAGGCCACCACCCAGGTCGTGGCCGGCGGGCTAGTCATCGTCGCCTTGTTCATCGGCCGCTATGAATACGTGGTCGGCGGACAGTTGATTCCGATGTTCAAGGGCGCCTGGGCCGACGATCTGATCGCCTATGCCCCATCGATAACCGAGATCGGCATCATCATTCTGGCGATCTCGGTCGGGATACTTCTCTACGCCCTTGGCGACAAGAAGCTGAACCTGTCCGACTCCCCCAGGAAATAGTCCCCTGACACTCGGCGGGGCTTCTTCTCCCCGGAGCCCCGCCAATTTTTTGAAACGAGCATCGCCCATGCAGTCAAACGACGAACGATCGCAGGCCCGAGGCGAGTTCTATCTCTGTCTGGCCCACGCCTTTCTGACGCCGGATGGCGAGGGTCTCTGGACCGGCCTGCGCGACGACCTGGCCGACAACCTGGAGGAACTGGGCGACCTGCTCGATTATGGCCTTTCCGGAGAACTGGCCGGCTACCGCTCGGCGTTGGCCGCGATTCCGGACCAGCCGACCCTGCTTCAGGTATACAGCGGGTTGTTTCTGGCACCGCCGCGTCGGGTCAACCTCAATTCCGGACTCTACCTGGACGGAACGGTCAATGGCGGCAGCGTCGCCGCCATGGAGGAGGCCTATCGGATGCGCGGCCTCGAACGTAGCGGTGATTTCAAGGATCTGGCCGATCACGTCGCCATCCAGCTCGAATTCGTCGGCCACGGCTTCACCGCCTGGCCGGAGGTCGCGGAATCCTTCCTCGGCGGCTTCGTCCTCCGCTGGCTGCCGCCCTTTATCGCCGACCTGGAACGCAACGGCGGCGAGACCAATCCCTATCTTCATCTGGCGCGGGCACTGTCTTGCGCCGTCGCACGCGACGCCAAAACTCCGCTGCCCTGCCAGGGCGAGGCCCAGTCCCGCCTGCAAAGCGCCCTCGGCCAGGCCCGGCACAACCGGGCAGAAAGCGGGGTAACCGAGGACGACATGGCCTTCATCGCCCGCCGTCTCAAGGAAAAGGGATTGGCGACCGACCATCTGGCGATTGCGCCGGAACGACGGGACGAGGCGATGGGATTGACCAGGAAGGTGCCACCGGCGCCGCGCCGGGCATTCCGCCCGGGATGAGATGGGGGCTGCTGGTGGCGGCCTGGCTGGCCCTGTCCCCCTCGCCGGCACGCGCCGACATCGACGATTCCGCCTATCAGGCCGGCGAGGCGATACGGGACGAGGAAAGGTTGCGAAGGCTGCGGGGCGACATCGAGGCCGAAAGGGAGCAGGAACGTCGGCGAGCGATCGAGGCTGCGGCCGAAGCCGGGCGTATCCACGCCGAAGCCCAAGCCCGCGAGGCGGCGCGGCCCTATCCGGAACGACTGACCGGGCAGGCGTGCACCCAATGCCATGCGGCCGAGAACTACACCGCCAATCGCCACACCTGGCTGGTCTGGCGCCTGGTGGTGGCCCGCATGGTCTGGCTCAACGAGGCCGATATCCCCCCGGATGCGCAGGCATTGATCGCCTCGCACCTGGCGGCCAGCCATCCCGCGTCGCCGGGCGAGGCTTTCGTGGAGTACGGCGTTCCAGTGGCGAGCGTCCTGATTGTGGCCGGGCTGATCTGGGGGGGCCGGAAACATGTTGCGGCCAAACGTCGACGTTCCGCCAGAACGGGAACACGAGGGATGTGACTTCCAAGAGGGCTTCCCGGCGACACGGTTAGTCCGGCTAATAATGCATAATAAAAAAACAGTATACAACACATTAACAATAGAAGACGACACTATCTGCAAGCAGCGCAACCAAGCCCTATGGAGGAATGCAATGCTGGAAAGATTTAACAACGTCAGCTTCAGAGCTAAGATTGCATGGATGGCATTTGGATTTGTAGTGCCTATCATGTTAATGGGGACTGCATATTTTACATGGAGAGTCTATCAGCTGACAGTTGTGACCGCCGTCAATGGACTGATGAATTTTGTCGACGGCAAGCAGCAAGGCGTCATCCGTTTCCTCGGCCAGAATGAAAAGCTGGCCAAAGAACTGGCGATTTTGGTGGAAGGCGGCAATCAGGATCATGTCGAACGGTTTTTCAGCGCAATCGTCGAGGTTGACCGCTTCAAGATCGAGGACCATCCCTTCAAGGATGAAATATCATCCGGAAAGCGTCCGATCCCCACCATGCACGTCTACCATGCGATCGACTACGTTCAAGATGGCGTGATCGCCCTGTCGTCGGACCCTGGACGCAAGGGATCCCGCCTCTCTCACATCCCCGACCTCCGGCATGGCTATTCCGATGTGTGGAAGGATGGCGATAGGATCATACTCAGCTTCGGCGCCAAGGCTGGGGCGGGAATGGTCTATATCCA
>NZ_CACVCH010000046.1 GCF_902729425.1 Magnetospirillum sp. SS-4
GATGGATGGTGAGGAGGGGCCTTGGTCATTGATGCGCAACAATATTGCCGATATAGCCAGGCTAATTATAATATCTCCTGAATTTGTTGCGACACTAATCGCAACAACAGCATGCATAATTTTCGACAAGTATGCGCAAAGCATACTGTCATATTTTCCGTGGGACACTCCAAATTTTATCCTCGGCTTCTTCGCATTCCCAACAGCACTTGTTGTTGCTGCCTACAATTCCGGAACAAGCTTGCTATCGAAGAATAGGCGGTTGCTATTGGATTCAGGTCTATATATACGGTGTAAAAATAGAGTTATTTTTGGATGTGTATTAACGATTGCAACTCTTATTGGATCAGCAGTTGCATACGTACTGATTAAAATAAATGTTAATTCCTATGCAAGCACAGCGGCGGCACTAATTTCATCTGGCTGGATTTCGTCGATGATATCAGTTTCATCAATAGCTCTTGCTGATTTCACAATTAAAGAAATAGAAGAATCAAATTAGATTTTCCCAGGCAGTATGGAGTTCTTGATTTTGGGCGGTGGGGAAGAACCTCTTTTGCCCTGGCCGCCGATTTACCGGCACAACCTCCCGCGTCCAAGTCCGCCAAGATATCGGCTATAGAATGGCGTCAATCCCCTTTTGGCGGATGACGTTGAGCAACACCAGCGCTGGCCCCGTTGGCCGTTTCGCTCCACGTTCCAACTGCGAGATATAGCCGACGGTGAGGTTGAGATATCGGGCGAATACGGCTTGGCTGAGGTGTGCCCGCTCACGGATGGATCGGATTTCGTCGCCACTGATAGGGGCGGCAGTGCTGACGGTTTTTTCCCCAAGGTGCCGAAGCGTGATCTTTTCATGCGTAGCGTCATCCATGACGCCAATCCGGTGCATGCCCTCGGATGTTTCAAGGATGGCTTTCGTCAAGCGATCAGATGCCGTCTTCGTCATAGGAAACCTCCTGTAGCTCGTCCGCCTCGATAGCTTTCGTGATTTGAGCGAGATCAATGGCCAGCCATCGGGCCGCAATCTCTCGAAGAGACAGCAATTCGTCTTGGCCGATATCATCCCGTTCATTCTTGGCGAACGCATACAAAAACACGGCTCGATCTTGCGCCATATACGCAACCAACATCCGATAGCCGCCGGATCGTCCCTGGCCGGTGCGGGCGACACGCTGCTTGATAAGGCCATCGCCTAAATCGGCATCAATGATACCGCGCTCCGCCCTTTCGATAGCTTCACGCAAGCTGTGGTCGGAAATCTGTCCGCGCCGGACAAACCGCGCCAGCCATTTCGTCTTGAAAATTCGCACTGATGAACCCTAACACTGAGAACTATAGCACTCAGAACCATATATTCATAGATTCGGAAAAAGGGATGGCCGGTTGTGCACACCGGCCATCCCCGCCCCGTCAAAAGGAAGTCTCGTGAGTGGGTGTATCGCGTTCGGCAATACGCTCGCTCACCCACGCATCCACCTCGGACATCAACCACGCGACCCGACCCGGACCAAGGTTTACCCGCTTGGGGAATTTTCCCGCCGCTTCGAGCCGCCCGATATGTTGAGGCGTATACGGGATGCCGCAGACGCTCTTGAGCTCTTTCTTCGACACGAGCCGCTTATCAAACTGGATCATCGGATTTCTCCCTCTCGGGAGGCATCGCGATGCCCCGGTTAAAAAGCCGCACCGGTAGGCAGGGGAATGGTAGCGCCACGGTCGCATACCTGTCGAGAGATTCGCCAACGGCAGGCATGCCCCCCTCAACGGCTTTAGGGGACACTCTTAGGGGACGCCTAGGGGACAAACGGCCCAGCCTCACCACCCGTGGGTAACAAAAATCCGGGCCGATAGGAGCCCACGAAAACCCAGGAAAACCGTGCAGGATTGGGGAAACTGCCGCATTGGCCGCATCAAGCCCGCATCCCCTATACTTTTTTGTCCCCTAGAATGTCCCCTAGAGCCCCAAAAACGATCAAGGGGTTAGCCCATTTCTGAGCTAACCCCTTGATTTAATTGGTAGCGGGAGAGGGACTTGAACCCCCGACCCCAGGATTATGATTCCCGTGCTCTAACCAGCTGAGCTACCCCGCCACGGCTCGAGAGCGGACGGTATAAAGTGCTTTCCCCGGTACTGTCAAGACATGCCGTGCCATGATTCCGAGATTCGATTCGAAGCCCGGCCGGGCGGGCGGGGCAGGGGGGAGGACGGCGGGGACTCAGGGGAAGACCGGGGCCAGCGCCTGCATGGTGGCGCGGTCGGTCAGGTCGAAGCACAGCGGCGTCACCGACACCGCGCCGCGGCACACCGCCTCGATGTCGGTGCCGGGGGTGGTGCGTTCCTCGGCCCGCTGAGCGCCGATCCACACATAGGGCTCGCCCCGGGGGTCGGCGCGCTCGACGATGGAATCGCCCAGCTTGCGCTTGCCCTGGCGGGTCACCTCGATGCCGCAGACATGGGAATGGACGACGTCGGGGAAGTTGACGTTCATCAGCACGTTGCGGCCCCAGCCCACCGCCATGACCCGGCGGATGATGTCGGGCGCCCAATGCTCGGCGGTGGCCCATTTCACCGGGTGGGGATGGTTGACGTACTGGGACAGGGCGATGGCGGGAATGCCCAGGATGGTGGCTTCCATCGCCGCCGCCACCGTGCCGGAATAGGTGACGTCCTCGCCCAGGTTGGAGCCCCGGTTGACGCCCGACAGCACCAGGTCGGGCTTGCGGCCCTTCAGCACATGGTTGACCCCCAGCAGCACCGCGTCGGTCGGTGTGCCGTCGACGGCGAAGCGCCGCCTGGACAATTGCCGCACCCTGAGCGGACGGCGGATGGTGAGGGAATGGCCGGCGGCGCTCTGCTCGTGCTCGGGCGCCACCACCCACACGTCCCTGGACAGCGAGCGGGCGATGCGTTCCAGCACCTTGATTCCCGGCGCGTTGACGCCGTCGTCGTTGGAGATCAGGATGCGGAGGCCTGACAGGTCGTCTACGGGCTGGAACATCTCAACCGATCACCTCCAGCCCGCCCATGTAGGGCCGCAGCGCCTCGGGCACCCGGATCGAGCCGTCGGCCTGCTGATAGTTCTCCATCACCGCGATCAGGGCGCGGCCGACGGCGAGGCCGGAGCCGTTCAGGGTATGGACGAAGCGGGTTCCCTTCTCGCCCTCGCCCTTGAAGCGTGCCTTCATGCGCCGGGCCTGGAAGTCGCCGCAATTGGAGCAGGACGAAATCTCGCGATAGCGCTGCTGGCCGGGCAGCCAGACCTCGATGTCGTAGGTCTTGCGGGCGGAAAAGCCCATGTCGCCGGTGCACAGCGCCACGACGCGATAGGCCAGCCCCAGGCGTTGCAGCACCGCCTCGGCGCAGGCGGTCATGCGCGAATGCTCCAGGTCGGAGGCGTCGGGGTGGGCGATGGAGACCATCTCGACCTTGTGGAACTGATGCTGGCGGATCATGCCGCGGGTGTCCTTGCCCGCCGCGCCGGCCTCGGAGCGGAAGCAGGGCGTCAGCGCCGTCATGCGGATGGGCAGCGCCTTCTCGTCGATGATCGCGTCGCCCAGCAGGTTGGTCAGCGGCACCTCGGCGGTGGGGATCAGCCAGTGGCCGGTATTGGTCCTGAACAGGTCGTCCCCGAACTTGGGCAACTGGCCGGTGCCGAAGGCGGCGCCGTCCTTGACCATCAGCGGCGGGTCGATCTCGGTATAGCCGTGCTCCAGGGTCTGAAGGTCCAGCATGAACTGGCCCAGGGCGCGTTGCAGCCGCGCCAGCGGCCCCCTCAGCACCACGAAGCGGGCGCCCGACAGCCGGGCGGCGCCGTCGAAATCCATCTGCCCCAGGCCGGCGCCCAGGGCGTCGTGGTCCCTGGCCTCGAAGTCGAAGACGGCGGGCGTGCCCCAGCGGCGCAGTTCGACGTTGTGATCCTCGTCCGGGCCGTCGGGCGCGTCGGCGGCGGGCAGGTTGGGAATGGCGGCCAGGATGGAATCGATCTCGGCGCCCAACTGCCGGTCCTCCTCCTCAACCGCCGGAATCCGCTCCTTCAGCGCCGCGACCTCGTCCATCAGGGCCTGGGCGTCGCCACCGCTCTTCTTCAGGACGCCGATCTGGCGCGAGACCTCGTTGCGGCGGGCCTGCATCTCCTGGAAGGCGGTCTGGGCCGCCCGGCGGCGTTCGTCCAGCGCCAGAATTCCGGCGGAACGCGGCTCCAGCCCGCGCCGCCTCAGGCCGGAATCGAATCCGTCCGGGTTGTCGCGAATGGACTTCAGGTCATGCATGGCAAGGGTTCCGGGTTCAGGAATTGAAATCGGTTTCGTCCACGGCCTTGTCGTCGCCGTCCCCGTCATCCTCCAGCGCCGCGGCGCGCTTCCTTTCGGCCCAGCGGGCCGAGTAGACGGACATCTCGTAGAGAATGACCATGGGAATGGCCAGCGACAGCTGGCTGACCACGTCGGGCGGCGTGACGATGGCGGCGAAGACGAACACCCCGACGATGGCGAAGCGGCGCTTTTCCACCATGCCCTCGGCGGTGATGATGCCGACGCGGGCCAGCAGGGTCAGCAGCACCGGCATCTGGAAGGCCATGCCGAAGGCGAAGATCAGGGTCATGATCAGGGTCAGGGACTCGTTGACCTTGGCTTCCAGCTGGATCGGCAACTGCCCCGGCGCGGCGGCCAGGTTCTCGAAGCTGAGCAGATAGGTGTACAATCCCGGCAGCACGATGAAATAGACCAGCGCCGCCCCCATGGCGAACAGCACCGGCGTCGCCAGCAGGAAGGGGTAGAAGGCCTGTTTCTCGTGCTTGTAGAGCCCCGGGGCGATGAAGGCCCACAACTGTCCCGCCCACACCGGGAAGCATAGGGCGGCGGCGGCGAAGGCGGCCACCTTCATGAAGGTGAAGAATGCCTCGGTCGGCGCGGTGTAGATCAGGCGGCGGTTGCCGCCCTTTTCCAGCGCCACCCGCGAATAGGGCTCCAGCAGGAACTCGTAGATGGCATTGGAGAAATAAAAGCAGATGCCGAAGGCGACCAGGAACGCCAGGGCCGACCAGATCAGCCGCTGGCGCAGTTCGACCAGATGTTCGAGCAGGGGCATGGTCTTGTCGTCGGAAGAAGCGCTCAAGATGCGTCCCTAGGGTTCTGGCGGACGCGACGGCGGCGCATCCTGGCCGATGGGCACGGGAACGGGGTCGGCGGGCGTGGGGGCGGGGCTGGCGCCGGACGAGAGGTCGAGCGGCGGCACCTGCATCGCCTTGGCCATCTCGCCGGTGGGGTCGATGGCCTTGTCGATTTCCTCGCGCAGCAGATTGGGCTGCTCGGCCACCCTGGAGACCTGCTTCCTGAGGTCGTCCAGTTCCGAATCCCGCACCATGTCGTCCATGCCGCGCTGGAAGTCGGACGCCATCTCGCGGGCCTTGCGGGTCCAGCGCCCGACCTGGCGAAGCACCGTCGGCAAATCCTTGGGGCCGATGATGATCAGGCTGACCGCGGCGATCAGCGCCATCTCGTCCCAGCCGATGTCGAACATCCGGCTACCCCCGGTGAGCGGGCGAGTGAAGGTGCAGCACCATCACCCGCGCCGTGACGCCGCTCACGACTTGGCGGCGGTGTCGGGCTGCGCGGCGGGCTTCGCCGCCTCGCCCTCGGTGACGCGAGCTTGGGGCTGGGCCGGCGACGGGGGCGTCTGCGGGGCCGCCGCAGCAGCATCGTCCTCGTCCTTCAGGCCGTGCTTGAACGCCTTCACGCCCTTGGCCATGTCGCCCATGAGCTTGGGAATCTTGTTCGCGCCGAACAGAAGCAGCACGATGACGAGGACGATGAGCCAATGGCCGATACTCCAGGTTCCCATACCAAACCACTCCCTGACAACGTGCGGGCCATGTTTCCGGCCCGGCGGCGGATCATCGCAAAAGACCGCGCCCTCCGCAATGGCCGGAAACCCTAATCGCCGAAATAGAGCTCCCGCCGCTTGGGCGTCGGGTCGGGGCTGACGATCCGTCGGACCGTCGCCAGGACGTCGGCCACCGTGAAGGGAATCTGGATCACCTGATCGGCTCCGGCCGCCTTGGACCGCGTCACCGCTGCCGCATCGCCCTTGTGCACCAGCATCACCACCGGCGTTTCCACCTTGTGCTTTCGCATGTGCTGGACGCAGGAACAGCCGTTCAGCGGCTCCATGTCGTACTCGCAGAAGATCATCTGCGGCTTGAACTCGGCCAGTCTTTGCAGCATCTCGTGGGCGGGGCCGTGAATGGTGGTTCCGGCCCCGGCCTGCTTCAGCGACGACACCAGCAGTTCGCGGGCGAGCTGGCGCTCGCCGATCAGCATCAGTCTGGCGCCCTTGAGCAGGTTGTTGCTGAGGCCAGGCATCGCTCACCCTCCCTCGCCAGGATCAGCCGATTCCCAGCAATTCGTCGTCGTCCAGCAATTCCAGCTGAGTATCCTCGGCCTCCGGCCCGGTGTCCACCAACCGATCGCCATCGATCGCACGGTTGCCATAGGCGCCGGCGGCGGCGCGGGAATCCAGCAGGCCGGCGGCCTCCAGTTCCTTTACCCCCGGCAGGTCGTCCAGGGATTCCAGGCCGAAATGATCCAGGAAGGCCTCGGACGTTCCCCAGGTCAGCGGCCGTCCCGGAGTGCGCCGCCGTCCCCTGGGCCGCACCCAGCCGGCGGCGAACAGGATGTCCAGGGTTCCCTTGGACAGGGCCACCCCCCGGATCTCCTCGATCTCGGCGCGGGTGACCGGCTGGTGATAGGCGATGATGGCCAGGGTTTCCACCGCCGCCCGCGACAGCCGGCGTTCCTGGGTGTGCTCGACCTTCAGTTCCTCGGCCAGGTCGGCGGCGGTGCGGAACCCCCAGCCGGCACCCCGCCGCACCAGGTTGAACCCGCGCGCGGCGTAATGGGTCTGCAATTCCGCCAGCAGCGCCGGGACGTCGGTTCCGTCGGGAAGGCGGGACGCGATGGCCTGCTCGGTGATGGGGTCGGTGGCGGCGAAGATCAGCGCCTCGGCCACGCGCAGCGCCTGGGGATCGGTCATCTTGTTTCCCTGGCGGAGCGGGTGGGGCTAGACGGAAAACGAGCTGCCGCAGCCGCAGGTGGACGAGGCATTGGGGTTCCTGATCTGGAATGACGAGCCGACCAGGTCCTCGACGAAATCCACCACCGAGCCGTCCAGCATGTCCAGCGAGGTCTGGTCGATCACCATGCGGATGCCGAATTCCTCGAAGACGCGGTCCTCGTCGCCGATGGTGTCGTCCAGCGAGATGCCGTACTGAAAGCCGGAACAGCCGCCGCCCGACACGCCGACGCGCAGCATCATGTTGGGCTTTCCCTCCATGCGGATCAGGGTCTGCACCCGCTCTGCCGCGCTTTCGGTGACGCTGACGCGGGCGGCGTAGTTGTGTTCGGTCTCGGCCATGGTGGTCCTCTGATCTGGCGGTCGGGAGATCTTTTAGAACAATATCACCCTGGAGCTCCCGGAGGAAAGGGGGACCGGATGCAATTTAGGTATGCGAATACCGAATTCAAGGGCACCAACGCCGGTTGCGCTGGATCGCGGCGGCTTGTAGTGTCCCAGCCATGATCGCGACCGCTGAAAATCGCTCTCTTGCGCTGGCCGGATATGCCTGCCGGCCGGAGGAGACGCGCGGCCGCCTCCATGGCGAGCCGGACAGTCCCACCCGGTCCCCGTTCCAGCGCGACCGCGACCGCATCATCCATTCCGCCGCCTTCCGCCGCCTGCAATACAAGACCCAGGTGTTCGTCTATCACGAGGGCGAGAACTACCGCACCCGCCTGACCCATTCTCTGGAGGTGTCGCAGATCGCGCGCTCCATCAGCCGGGTCCTGGGCCTGGACGAGGATCTGGCCGAGGCGCTGGCGCTGGCCCACGATCTCGGCCACACCCCGTTCGGCCATGCCGGCGAGGACGCGCTGCAAGACGTCCTGGCCGAATACGGCGGCTTCGACCACAACGCCCAGTCCTTGCGCATCGTCACCAAGCTGGAACGCCGCTATGTCGAGTTCGAGGGACTGAACCTCACCTGGGAGACCCTGGAGGGGCTGGTCAAGCACAATGGCCCGCTGACCGGCCCGCTGGCGGTCGGCAAGGACCGGCCGCTGCCGGGCGCCATCGCCGAATACGCCCTGCTGCACGATCTCGACCTCGACACCTATGCCGGAGCCGAGGCGCAGGTGGCGGCCCTGGCCGACGACATCGCCTACAACAACCACGATATCGACGACGGCCTGCGCGCCGGCCTGTTCAGCATCGACGATCTCGCCGACGTGCCCCTGGTGGGGCCGCTGTTTCATCGGGTGGCCCGCGATTATCCGGAATCCGACGATTCGCTGCGCATTCACGAGGTGGTGCGCCGCATGATCGGCATCATGATCCTGGACCTGATCGAGGAGACAAGGCGGCGCATCGCGGAATCCAATCCGCGCTCGGCCGATGACGTTCGCCGGCTGGGCCGTCCGCTGGTGGCGTTCTCGGACGGCATGCGCGCCAACGACGCGGCGCTGAGAAAGTTTCTGTTCGCCAACATGTACCGTCACTTCACCGTCAACCGCATGACCAGTAAGGGCCGGCGGGTGGTGAAGGACCTGTTCCGCCTGCTGTTCGCCGAGCCGGAATGCCTGCCGCCCGAATGGCGGCGGCTGGCCGACGGACGGGAAACCGCCAAGACCGCCCGCGTGGTGGCCGATTACATCGCCGGCATGACCGATCGCTTCGCCCTCGACGAGCATCGCCGGCTGTTCGACATGCAAGAGAAGCCCTGACACAATGAATCTGTTCAAGTTTTTCCGCCAAGAGATCGTCGCCATCGTCGAACGGGTCGTTCCCGGTCTTGACACCTCGCGCATCACCGCCGAGCCGCCGCGCGAGCAGGCCCACGGTGACGTCGCCACCAACGCCGCCATGGTTCTGGCCAAGGCCGCCGGCCAGAAGCCCCGCGATCTGGCCGAGCGGCTGGCCGCCGAGCTGCGCGGCCTGAAGGCGGTGACCGGGGTCGAGGTCGCCGGTCCCGGCTTCATCAACATGCGTCTGGCCGACTGGTTCTGGATCGAGCGCCTGACCGACGTGCTGCGCGAGGGCGACGCCTACGGCTCGTCCGATCTGGGGGGCGGCCGGCGGATCAACGTGGAATACGTCTCGGCCAATCCCACCGGCCCCATGCATATCGGCCACGCCAGAGGCGCGGTGACCGGCGACGCCCTGGCCTCGCTGCTGGCCAGGGTCGGCTTTGACGTGACGCGGGAATACTACGTCAACGACGCCGGCGCCCAGGTGGACGTGCTGGCCCGCTCGGTCCATCTGCGCTATCTGGAGGCGCTGGGCGACGCCATCGGCGAGATTCCCGAGGGGCTCTATCCCGGCGAGTACCTGAAGCCGGCCGGCGCCGAACTGGCGCGGATTCATGGCCCGAAATGGAAGGATGCGCCCGAGGCCGAGTGGCTGGCGGCGTTCCGGGGATTCGCGGTCGACGCCATGCTGGGCATGATCAAGGACGATCTGGCCGGGCTGGGGGTCAGGCACGACGTCTTCGTCTCCGAGCGCGGATTGGTCGAGGACGGCAAGGTCCAGGCGGCGCTGGATTTCCTCGATTCCAAGGGGCTGATCTACGAAGGCGTGCTGGAACCGCCCAAGGGCAAGCTGCCCGACGATTGGGAGCCCCGGCCGCAAACCCTGTTCCGCGCCACCTCGTTCGGCGACGACGTCGACCGGCCGCTGCGGAAGTCGGACGGATCGTGGACCTATTTCGCGTCCGACATCGCCTATCACCTGGACAAATACCGGCGCGGCTTCACCGCCATGATCGACGTGTGGGGCGCCGACCACGGCGGCTACGTCAAGCGCATGCAGGCCGCGGTCAAGGCGGTCAGCGGCAACGAGGCCGACCTGGACGTCAAGCTGTGCCAGATGGTCAACCTGCTGAAGGGCGGCCAGCCCTACAAGATGAGCAAGCGGGCCGGCACCTTCGTCACCCTGGCCGATCTGGTCGAGGCGGTCGGCAAGGACGTGGTGCGCTTCATCATGCTGACGCGCAAGAACGACGCCCATCTCGACTTCGACCTGGACAAGGTGATGGAGCAAAGCCGCGACAACCCGGTGTTCTACGTCCAGTACGCCCATGCCCGCTGTCACTCGGTGATGCGCCACGCCGCCGAACTCTGGCCCGACTGGACCGCCGTCGTCGAGCACCCCGACGCCGCCGTGCTGGGCCGCCTGCTCGACCCCGCCGAACTGGGCCTGATCAGGCTGCTGGCGGGATGGCCGCGCCTGCTGGAGACCGCCGCCGAGACTCACGAGCCGCATCGCATCGCCTTCTATCTCTACGATCTGGCCGCCGGCTTCCACGGCCTGTGGAACAAGGGCAAGGACGAGTCCCGTCTGCGCTTCCTGATCGAGGACGACCGCGAGCTGTCGCTGGCCCGGCTGGCCCTGCTGAAGGCGGTGACCAATGTAATCGCTTCCGGCCTCGCCATTTTCGGCGTCCGGCCGGTGGAGGAGATGCGCTGACATGGCAAAGCGTCCCGACGACGATTATGACCGGGACATCCCGGACCTTCCCGAACGCTACGATTTCGACGCCGATTCCCGCCAGGCCAAGGCCGGGCATCGTCTGCGCGGCATCGTCACCATCACCCTGGCGGTGGTGGCTGTGGGCGCCATCGTCGCCGCCGGCCTGCACTTCCTCGGCGGCCGCAAGGGCGGCGGCATGGGCGTGCCGGTGATCAAGGCCGACGACCGCCCCATCAAGGTCCGCCCCGATGATCGCGGCGGTATGCAGGTGCCCAATCAGGACAAGCTGGTCTACGAGCGCATGGAACAGGGCGGCGAGGCCGAACCGAAGGTCGAGCGCCTGCTGCCCCAGGCCGAGGTTCCCAAGGCGCCGCCGCGTCCGGCGCCGGTGGTCGAGGCGCCTCAGCGTCCGACCCAGCCCTTGCCGCCCAAGCCGGGCGAGCCGCCGCCCCCCAAGGCGGCTCCCGCTCCCAAGGTCGCGGCCCAATCCATGGAGACGCCGCCGCCAGCCCCGCCGGCCGTCGCCGCTTCCGCCAAGCCCAATCCGGCTGATCAGGTGATCACCCCTGCCCAGGTCGCCAGCGCGCCGCCGCCGCCGCCCGTTCCCGCCGCGCCGTCGCCGGCCAAGACCGCGACGTTCGGAGATTACGCGGTCCAGCTGGGGGCGGTTCGCGCCCAGGATCTGGCCGAGAAGGAATGGCTTCGCATCCAGAAGGGCAATGCCGATCTGCTGGGCAATCTGAAGCCGGATATCGTCAAGGTGGAACTGGAAGGAAAGGGGACCTATTGGCGGATTCGCGGCGTGCCGCTGACCGAGCAGGCCGCCCGCCAGATCTGCGCCGAAATGGCGCTGCGCAACCAGGGGTGCATTCTTGTCCGCAGGTAAGGTCGCAGCCGCCATCTTCGGTTGTTCAGGTCCGGTTCTCGCCGATGACGAACGCCGTTTCTTCGCCGAGACCGATCCGCTGGGCTTCATCCTGTTCGCCCGCAATATCGAGTCGCCGGATCAGGTCCGGGCCTTGGTGCGCGATCTCAGGGAAACGGTCGGCCGCGCCGACGCGCCGGTGCTGATCGACCAGGAAGGGGGCCGGGTCCAGCGGCTGCGGCCGCCCCATTGGCGAAGCGCGCCGCCGGGCGAGCCCTTCGCCCGGCTGGCCCGGCGCGATCCGGCCGCCGCCCGCGAGGCGCTGCGCCTCAATTTCCGGCTGATTGGGCGCGAACTGGCCGATCTCGGCATCGACGTGGATTGCGCTCCGGTGCTGGACGTGCCGGTGGCCGGCGCCCACGACGTCATCGGCGACCGCGCCTATGGCCGGAGCGCCGCCGAGGTGGCCGGTCTGGCCGGCGTGGTGATGGATGGTCTGCTGGACGAGGGCGTGCTGCCGGTGATCAAGCATATTCCCGGCCACGGCCGCGCCATGGTCGACAGCCACCAAGGCCTGCCGGTGGTGGACGCCTCGCTGGCCGAACTGGAATCCCAGGATTTTCCGCCGTTCCGCGCCCTGGCCCACGCGCCCTGGGCCATGACCGCCCATGTGGTCTATACCGCCCTGGATGCCGCCGCGCCGGCCACCACCTCGGCCACGGTGATCGGAACGGTCATTCGCGGCGCCATCGGCTTCGATGGGCTGCTGATCTCGGACGATCTGTCCATGAAGGCGCTGGGCGGCGGCTTCGACGAACGTACCCGCGCCTCGCTGGCAGCCGGCTGCGACGTGGTGCTGCACTGCAACGGCGACATGGCGGAAATGCGGGCCATCGCCTCCGCCGTGACGCCGCTGTCGGAACGCGCCGAGGAACGTCTGGCGCGGGGTGTGGCCATGAAGCGCTCTCCCGCCGTCTTCGATGCCGCCGCCGCCGCGAGGCGGGTGGAGGAATTGCTGGCGGGGGGCGGCTGATGGGCGACGTCGCCGCCTTGCTGTTCGGAATATCCATCTGGGCGCTGCCGCTGATCTTCGCCGTCACCCTGCACGAGGCCGCCCACGGCTATGCCGCCCTGGCCATGGGCGACGACACCGCCCAGCGCATGGGCCGGATATCGCTCAATCCGCTGCGCCACGTCGACCCGTTCGGCACCGTGATCCTGCCGGGTCTGCTGCTGCTGCTGGGGGGCGTGATGTTCGGCTGGGCCAAGCCGGTGCCGGTCAATTTCGCCCGCCTGCGCGATCCGCGCCTCGGCATGATCGTCGTCGCGGCGGCGGGACCGGGCATGAACATCGCCCTGGCCGTCGTCTCGGTGCTGGTCGCCATCCACATCCTGCCCCACATGCCCCAGACGGTACAGGGGTGGCTGCTTCTCAACCTGGACAACGCCATCTATTTCAACCTGCTGCTGGCGATCTTCAACATGCTGCCCCTGCCGCCGCTGGACGGCGGGCGGGTGCTGGTGGGCATCTTGCCGGCGCCGCTGGCCTGGCGGGTGGCGCGGCTGGAGAAGGCCGGTATCCTGATCCTGCTGGCGACGCTGTTCCTGCTGCCGGTTCTTGGCAACAAGCTGGGTTTCGACCTCGATATCTTCCGCTGGCTGGTCCATGGGCCGGTGGAGCAGGTCGGGCGCTTCCTGGTCGATATCCTGAAATAGGCCGGCCGTGCAGATCGACGCCTTCGAGGAGGAGACAGAGCGGAGCGGCCGCCCCGCCGCCGACCGGCTGATGCTCGATCTCGACGTCTGGGAAGGGCCGCTGGACGTCCTGCTCCAACTGGCCCGCGACCAGAAGGTGGATCTGGCCCGCATCTCGATCCTGAGGCTTGCCGACCAGTATCTGGATTTCGTCAACCGGATTCGCCATACCCAGCTCGACCTGGCGGCCGAGTACCTGGTGATGGCGGCGTGGCTGGCCTACCTGAAGTCGCGGCTGCTGCTGCCCGAACCCGAGCCGGTGGCCGAGGACGAACCGTCGCCGGCCGAGATGGCGGCGGCGCTGGCCTTCCGACTGCGACGGCTTCAGGCCATGAAGGATGCCGGCGCCGGCCTGTTCGCCCGCAAGCTGCTGGGCCGAGACGTGTTCCGTTCCGGCCAGCCCGACGGCATCGAGGTGATCAGCCATTCGGTGTTCGACCTTGACCTTTACGACCTGCTGAAGGCCTATGCCGACCATGTGGTGCGCCACTCGGTCCGCACCCTGACGGTGGAGGCTTCCGATCTGTGGTCGGTGGAAGACGCGCTGCAACGGCTGGAAAGCATGCTGGGGCTGGGACGGTTGCCCGACTGGTCGGTCCTGATGGCCTATCTTCCGGCGCTGGAGGGCGATGACCTCAAGATGAAGTCGGCCATGGCGTCTACTTTCGTCGCCGCCCTGGAATTGGCCAAGCAGGGCCGTCTGGTGCTGCGCCAGGACGGCGGCGCCTATTCGCCGATCTACGTCAAGGCCGGCCAGCGCGGCGGCGAGGACCACGACGACTGACGGTCCCGCTTTTCCCAGTGACAAACTGTGATATTGCGGCATCAGGTGATAAGTAAACTTGCGCCGGGCGGCCAGTTGATGCCAAATCGACGAGGCAAACCCGCAGGGATGCTATGGGTATCATGGCTGGAGAAAGCTGGATCAGATTAAGGACCCGCATTGCGATTGCAATGGCGGCTACGTGCCTTGTTTTGATTGTGGTCGTCATGTCCTACCTGCAATGGGAGTTGGAGCATTCCGCCGTTGCCCAATGGCAGAAGGAGCGCGGTGTCGGAACGCTTGCCCTTGCCCGAGGCTTCGACCGCTCCATCAGGGACATGACCGATGACCTGAAGATGGCGGCGCATCTTCCGGCCATGGCCACCGTGCCGGAGGCCCATCAGGTCGATCGCCGCTTCAACGGCATTCCTCCGGGCGTCGACGTCGAGAAGCGGACGATTCTCGACAGCGTCATGGGACACGGCCATTTTTCGGTCCTGTTCGTTCTTCTGCCCAATGGGGATCACTATCTCAGCCATCCCTACGAGGTCCAGGCCCGCCTGACCCGCTTCAACCTCGCCGACCGCGGCTATTTCCAGGAGGCGACGCGGACCGGCGAGCCGGTGGTCTCCGACGCCTTTGTCGGCGCCGACGGCGTTCCCGCGGTGGTCATCAATATTCCAAGGCGCGATTCCTCGGGCAATATCGTCTTGCATCTGGGCGGCGTGCTGCATCTGGAGCGGATGAAGGAGCTGTTCGCCGCCACCATCGCCGAACCCTTCGACGTGGCCCTGCTGCTCGACCGGCGGGGGCAGGTGATCGCCGCCTCGCGTCATGCCGAGGATGCCGGTCTGTCGGAAGACGCCCTGATCGCCGCCGTGAGGCGGTTCCAGGCGGAAAATCCCCGGCCTGGCGAGGTCGTCAGCCGGGTCTATTCCGACCCCGGCCGCGACGAGGAGGTCCTGGCCAATCTGGTGGGGCTGGAATCCGGCTGGGCGGTGGCGCTGGCCCGCGGGCGTTCCACCTTCATCAGCCAGATCCGGCCCGAGGTCTCCCGGATCACCGCCATCGTCGGCGGCCTGCTGCTGCTGGTCTCGGCCCTGGGTTTCGCCATCGCCAGCCATGTCGCCGGGCGGTGGGACGCCGCCCGCCTCGCCCTGGCCGTGGCCCACGACGAGTTGGAGGACCGGGTTCGCCAGCGTACCGCCGATCTCGACCACAGCCGTCGGGAACTCCAGCGCAAGACCGCGACGCTGGAAACCATCATGGACAACATCAGCCAGGGCATCAGTCTCTACGACCGGGATCTGCGGCTGGTCATCTGCAACCGGCGCTTCATCGAATTGCTGGGATTGCCGTCCGGCATGGACCGGCCGGGAACGCCGCTGGCCGACTATTTCCGCTATAACGCCGAGCGCGGCGAATACGGCCCCTGCGACGTCGATGAACTGGTCGCAAGGCGGCTTGAACTGGCGGCCAATTTCCTGCCGCACCGTTTCCAGCGCATCCGCCCCGATGGCCGCGTCCTGGAGGTGGTGGGAACGCCGCTGCCCGATGGCGGCTTCGTCACCACCCACGCCGACATCACCGAGACCAAGCGCTCGCAGGAAAGCCTGCTGACCCTGTCGCGCGCCGTCGAGCAAAGCCCGGTTTCGGTGGTGATCACCGATCCCCGCGGCAACATCGAATACGTCAATCCGAAATTCGTCGCCGTCACCGGCTACGGCCCCGACGAGGTCAGGGGCCAGAATCCGCGCATCCTCAAGTCCGGCATGACCCAGGACGCGACCTATCACGACCTGTGGTCCACCATCTCGGACGGCCGGACCTGGGAAGGCGAGATGCAGAACCGCCGGAAGAACGGCGAATTGTTCTGGGAACGCGCCTCCATCTCTCCCATCCGTTCGCCCGATGGCGCCGTCATCCATTATCTGGCCGTCAAGGAGGACATAACCCAGCGCAAGCAGGCCGAAGCCGACCTGCGGGCCGCCTGGCAGGCCGCCGACGAGGCCAATCGCGCCAAGACCGTGTTCCTGTCTCACATGAGCCACGAACTGCGCACGCCGCTGACCGCCGTTCTGGGGTATTCCGAGATGATGGCGCTGGAGGTCGCCGGCCCGCTGCCCCCAGCCTATGCCGGTTATGTGGACAGCATCGTGGTCAGCGGCCGCCACTTGCTGGCGATCATCGACGAGGTGCTGGACATCACCCGGATCGAGCTGGGCAGCTATCGCATCGAGCAAAAGCCGACCGACTTCACCGCCATCGGCCGCGAATGCGTCGCCATGCTGCGGCCGCAATGCATCGCCAAGGCCATCGGCATCGACATGGACGAGGGCGCCGCCGTCAGGGGCGGCAGCGACGAACGGGCGGTGCGGCAGATTCTCATCAACCTGCTGGGCAACGCCATCAAATACACGCCGCGGGGTGGTTCCATCACCCTGGCGGTCGGGCGTGGCGATGACGCTTCGGTCCGGCTGGTGATCGCCGATACCGGCTGCGGCATTCCCGCCGACAAGCTGGACCATGTCTTCGATCCGTTCCAGCGGGTGGACCCGCTGCGGGCCGACCCCGCCCGCGGCGTCGGGTTGGGGCTGGCCATCTGCCATCGCCTCGCCGGGCTGCTGGGCGGTTCCATCGCCATCGAGTCGCGGCCGGGGGCGGGCACCACCGTCACCGTCGTCTTGCCGGCCGTCCCCGTCGCCGATTGTGTGAGCGAGACCACCGACACGGTCGTTTCCAGGGTCTAGCATGCGGACTTACATGCACGGCCCGGCGCGCCCAGGCGTTCCGGCCGTCGAGAAAGGGTCTGGACATGCTGTCCCCGTTCCGCAGGCTGGGTCGCGACACCAAGGGAACCACCGCCATCGAATTCGCCCTGGCGGCGGTTCCCACCTTCATGATCCTGTTCGGCACCATCGAAATCGGCATGATGATCTTCGAGGAGGCGGTGGTGGAAGGCGCCACCCGCGAGGCCGCCCGCAAGGTCCGCACCGGCTCGGTCCAGGCCAGCGCCGATCCCCTGGGAGCGTTCAAGCAGACCTTCTGCGACAATCTGTTCGGCGTCTACGACTGCAATACGTTCAGCTTCGACGTCCGGACCTTCTCCGATTTCGCCGCCATCAACCTGCCGGCCATCCAGTACGATGCCAACGGTATTCCCTCGAACGTGGTGTTCCAGCCCGGCGGAGCCGGCAGCGTCACCACCGTCAGGGTCGCCCATCAGTATGTTTTCGCCACGCCGCTGGTGGGAACCATGATGGGAACCGGGGCCAGCAACAGCCTGCCCATCGTGGCGACCGCCGTCTTCAAGACGGAGCCCTACCAATGACCCGCCGCCGGCTCCGGTCCCTGGCCCGTGACAAGGGCGGTCTCGCCGCCCTGGAATTCGCCCTGATCCTGCCGCTGATGCTGACCGCCATGCTGGGGACGGTGGAGATTTCCAACTTGGTCAGTTCCTATTCCAAGGCGGTGTCGGCGTCGCAGACCGTGGCCGACCTCACCAGCCAATCGTCCAGCCTGACCACGTCGCAGATGAATTCCATCGTCGTCGCCGCCCAGCGGGTGCTGGACCCGCTCGCCAGCGACGCCACCAATCTCGGCATCGACATCGTCAGCGTCGGCTACGATTCCACCAACAAGCCGGTCAAGCTGTGGCAGTTCAGCTGGGGCAAGAGCGCGCCCTCGATTCCGCTGACCGGCGCCCAAGGGTTGGGCGTGGCGGGCGAAAGCGTCATCCTGGTGTCACTGTCTTACACCTGCATCCCCCTGATCCATCAGATCGTGCCCGAGATCACCTTCAACGAGGTGTCGTATTCGAGACCCAGGCTGGTCCGCAAGATCGCCCTGAACGGAGTGACGGGGTAGCCATGACACACCATTCGCCCGGACCGCTCTCGCGACTGATCCATTGCCGGCGCGGCAATATCGCGGTGATGTTCGCCCTCAGCCTGATCCCGGTCATCGCCAGCGTCGGCTTCGGCGTCGACATCACCCGGGCCTACGCGGTGAAAAGCCGCATGGCCGCCGCCCTGGACGCCGCCGCCCTGGCGGTGGGGTCCTCCACCGGCACCAATGCCCAGTTGCAGCAGGTGGGCAGCAACTTCTTCAACGCCAACTTCCCCTCCGGCACCCTGGACGCGACGCCGGCGGTCACTTTCACCGTCAACGGCGACATCATCACCGGCAGCGCCAGCGCGAGCATTCCGACGGTTATCATGAACGTGGTCGGCATCAACCAGCTGAACGTGGCCGCCACCAGTACGGTGATGCGCAAGATCACCGGCCTGGAACTGGCCATGGTGCTGGACAACACCGGCTCGATGACCTCCAACAACAATATCGGAGCCCTGCGCGACGCCGCCGCCAGCCTGCTGGACATCCTGTTCGGCAGCTACACCACCCATCCCACCCTGAAGATCGCCCTGGTCCCCTTTTCCGCCGCCGTCAATCCGGGGAACGAAGCCGCCGGGCTGGTGGGGGCGGGCTCGGCCCATGCCCCCACCGATCCGGCCGGCTGGAAGGGCTGCGTCATGGAGCGCGCCTCTCCCCACACCCACGCCGACGTACCCGCCTCGACCGCCCTGTGGGCGCGCTATGTCTGGCAGCCGGCGGTGGACAACAACTACAGCCTGTCCAACCCGTCCAGCATCCTGTCGAATCCGTCCTACGGCAACGGCAGCACCGGCCCCAATCTGGGATGTCCCACCGCCATCACGCCGCTGACCAATGTGAAGGCCGAGCTTCAGGGGGCGGTCAACGCCATGGCCGCCTGGAGCCGGGGCGGCACCCTGGGCGACATCGGCATGGCCTGGGGGTTGCGGGCGCTGTCGCCGGAACCGCCCTTCACCCAGGGGCAGCCCTGGGGAACCAAGGACCTGACCAAGGCGGTGATCCTGATGACCGACGGCAACAACGAGGTCTACAAGCTGCCCGGCGCGGCCGGTCCCAACAACAAGAACACCGCCGTCAATTCCGACTTCACCGCCTATGGCCGGCTGGATGAACTGGGCATGGTCGGCGCCACCACCATCAGCGGCGCCAGAACCATCATCGACGGGCGGCTGGCCACCCTGTGCGCCGAGATGAAGGCCAAGAACATCGTGGTCTATACGGTGACCTTCACGTCGAACCTGGCTTCAAGCACCAAGGACATCTACCGCAATTGCGCGTCGGACCCGCAGAAATACTTCGACTCGCCCACTCAGGCGGATCTGAAGAGCGCTTTTGCCGCCATCGCGGTGCAACTGAGCAACCTGCGCATCACCCAGTGATTCCGTCCGTCCCGCTACTGCCTGCCGGCCGCCGCCGCCAGGGCGCGCAGAATCTCGATGTTGGACCGGGCCATGTCGGGCGGCAGGTCGTGGCGGGCCAGTTTTTCCGCCTGGGCGGAATCGCCCTTCAGGGCCAGCAGCAGCGCCAGGTTCTGGCGGATCTGGGTGGTGGCGGCGGGCAGGTCGGCGGCCCGCGTCATCAGGGTCACCGCCTCGTCCAGCCGCCCGGCCAGGGCCAGCGACAGCGCCAGATTGTTCATCACCGGAGGATTGTCCGGCGACAGCGCCAGGGCGCGGGCATAGGCCGCCCTGGCCTCGTCGCCCAGTCCCTGGGTGTCGAGCACCACCGCCATGGCGGCATGGGCGTCCCAGCGTTCCGGCGCCGCCGCCAGGGCCTGGTCCAGGGTCCGGCGGGCCAGGGCCAGCCGGTCGGCGGCCAGATAGTCCTTGCCCAGTTCGATCAACAGGTCGGCATCGGCGGGAAAGCGGGGCAACAGCGTCTGGATGACGTCGGCGGCCGCTTGCGGCTGACCGCCATAGCGCAGGTTGCGGGCCAGGGCGACGGTGATGCCGCGATCCTCGGGCCGGCGGAGGTGGATGGTGCCGAGATGCTGCACCGCCCCCTTGTAGTCGCGGTTGGCCTCGGCGGCGGCGGCGGCGGCGCGCAGCGACGGTTCCACCGCCTCGGCCACGGCGCGTTCGCCATCCCCGGGAGAGCCGGCGCAGCCGGTCAGCAGCAGGATCGCGAGGAGGGCAGGGCGGACAGTCATGGACGCGGTCTCCGGCAACAGATGAAATCGCCTGAATTTTCGGTTAATTTGCATGGTTATTTGTTGGGCGTAAAACAAAACGGTCGTTGCTGTGCCGTTGCTTGGGCGCTATCATCGTGGGGCTAAGCATAACCTAATGGAGCGGGGCTGTCGATGCGTTCTGGATTGTCATTGGCCTTGCTTGCGGCCGGTCTGCTGGCTGCTCCGGCGGCTTGGGCCGGCGAGAGCATCGTGGTTCCGCTGGGCGGCGCCGTCGCCGTGCCGCTGAAGCAGGCCGCCCGGCAGGTGGTGGTCGGCAATCCCGCCATCGCCGACGTCACCGTGCAGGGCTCGCGCGGTCTCACCCTGTTCGGCAAGTATCCCGGCGGCACCACCCTGTCGGTGATCGACGGAGCCGGCAAGGTGGTGTTCGACGCCACCGTGGTGGTGTCGGCCGGTGGCGGCAACGCGGTGACGGTGCGCTACGGCACCGGCAAGACCTGGCAGCCGGGCGGAGTTTCCACCGTGGTCGAATGCGCCCCGGAACGCTGTTCGCCGCCCATGGGGATTCCCTCCGAGACTCCCTACAAGAGCGGTTCCGCCCCGGCGGCGGCTTCCGCGCCCGCCTCCGCTCCCGCCAGGTAGGCGTATGATGTTGCCGCCAAAAAAAACCGCCGGGTCGCCCCGGCGGCTTGAGTTTGGGAGGAAACGTCCAAGAAAGGCAACAAGGGACCGCCAGAGGGCTTTCCGTTTGTTGCAGTGCAATATATAGCGATTAAGATGCTGCACTGCAAGAGAAAAGCTGGGGGCAATTGATCGCGGCGTTGGAAAGTCATCCATTTACAATGGGTTGTCCTGCATGGGATACAGGTATGACCACCTGTCGTCACTGAGGCTGGCGTGGTTGGCACGGTCCGTGCAAGAATGATTGGCGAGACAGGGCATGCGGAGCGGAGCCATGATCATCGGACGGGCGATATGGGGAACGGCGGCATTCACCGTCATCCTGCTTGCCGCCGTCGCCGCCAGGGCGGTGGTTCCGGTGCATCCCGAGGCCGCCTGCGCCGCCGAGACCTCGTCCAGCGAACGTCTGTACGGTATTCCCGCCGCCCTGCTCCACTCCATCTCCATCGTCGAATCCGGCCGCTACAATTCGGACCGCCGGGCAGTTATTGCCTGGCCGTGGACGGTGATGGCGGAAGGCAAGGGGCGTTATTTTCCCACCAAGGCCGAGGCCATCGCCGAGGTGAGGAAGCTGAAGGCCGAGGGAGTCCGCAATATTGACGTCGGCTGCATGCAGATCAACCTGCGCTATCACCCCGACGCTTTCGCCAATCTGGACATGGCGTTCGACCCGGCGGCCAACGTCGCCTATGCCGCCCGCTTCCTGAAGGGGCTGTTCGACGCCACCGGCCACTGGCTGACGGCGGCGTCCTATTACCACTCCCAGACTCCCAACCTGGCCGCCGCCTATCGCGAGCGTCTGGTCAAGGTGTGGAACGGAACCGGTTCGGCCGCCACCCAGGTGGCTTCGGCGCCGCCGCGCGGCATCAGGCCGGTGCCGCACGCCCCGGCGCTGACGGCGGTTCCTGGATCGCCCAGAGTGGAGGAGGCCCGCCGCGCCTGGCGCGAGCAGGCGGCCCTGGAGCGTCAGGAGGCCAGCCGCATCGCCGCCGCTTACCGCACCGCCAGGGTGGCGGAATATCAGCTGCGCCGCGCCCGCTTCATGGACGCCAGGGCCGGCCTGTCCGCCGCTACTCGCCAGTAATTGCGTCCAGCAGGGTTTCGACCGCCGCCACGAACATGGCCTCGGTCAGACGCCGCGTGTTGGTGTTGTAGCGCGAGCAATGATAGCTGTCGACCAGCACCGGACCGGAGCCCAGGCGGTGCAGCGCGCCATGGCCAAAGGGATGGGCCGATTTGCGGTGGCCCAGGGCGGTCAGCACCTGATCGTGGGATTCGCGGCCCAGGCACAAGATGCCGCGCAGACGGGGCATGGCCGCGATCTCGGCGGCCAGGAACGGCCGGCAGGCGGCGAATTCGGCCGGCAGCGGCTTGTTGGCCGGTGGTACGCAGCGGGCGGCGTTGGTGATGCGGCAATCCACCAGGATAAGGCCGTCGTCGATGCGGGCGTCATAGGGTCCGCTCGCCAGTCCCAGCCGGATCAGGGTGGAATAGAGCAGGTCGCCGGCGTAGTCGCCGGTGAAGGGGCGGCCGGTACGGTTGGCGCCCTTCAGTCCCGGCGCCAGCCCCACCACCAGGACGCGGGCGTCCAGGGTGCCGAACGACGGCACCGGATCGTGATACCAGCCGGGCCACGCGACGCGGTTGGCGCGCCGGAAATCGGCCAGACGGGGGCACAGCGGGCAGTCGGATTCGGGCTGGTGCCGCCGGGTCTCGGCCGCGTCCGTCAATCCATGTCGCCTTGCGGGACGGAACGGTCGTCGCGGGGGCCGAGGGACCGGGCGATCTGCTGTTCCAGGTCCAGCAGCTCGACGAAGGTGTCGGCCTGGCGGCGCAATTCATCGGCGACCATGGGGGGCTGCGAGCGGATGGTGCTGACCACGGTGACGCGCACGCCCTTGCGCTGGACCGCCTCGACCAGCCGGCGGAAATCGCCGTCGCCCGAGAACAGCACCACATGGTCCAGGTACTGGCACATCTCCATGACGTCGATGGCCAGTTCGATGTCCATGTTGCCCTTGATCTTGCGGCGGCCGGCGGCGTCGGTGAACTCCTTGGTCGGCTTGGTGACCATGGTGTAGCCGTTGTAGTCCAGCCAATCCACCAGCGGACGGATCGGGGAGTATTCCTGATCCTCCATCAGGGCGGTGTAGTAGAAGGCGCGAATCAACCGC
This sequence comes from Magnetospirillum sp. SS-4, assembly GCF_902729425.1. Taxonomy (GTDB): domain Bacteria; phylum Pseudomonadota; class Alphaproteobacteria; order Rhodospirillales; family Magnetospirillaceae; genus Phaeospirillum. Next base: position 22,786 of record NZ_CACVCH010000046.1, read on the forward strand.
CCCCTGGCGGCGAACAGCTGGAGCAGCTTCTTGTAGTCGATGTCGAAGCCCAGGGCGCGGGCCGCCGAGTACAGGTTCGAGCCATCGATGAACAGGCCGATTCTCTCTGTTGAATAGAATTGCATCGCTGTTCTTTCTTGAAATATGTGTGGATCGGCTATTGTGATCGGGGTATAATGACCCACGTTATGCGTATGCGGGCTGAACTGCAAGTGTCTGGCGCTTGCGTTCCCCCCGGCCCGGCATATATAAGCTGACTTCTTTCGCTATCCGGACAGTTCAAGGATCACCGATGGCCCGCGTTACGGTTGAAGACTGCGTTCTCAAGGTTCCCAATCGCTTCGAGCTGGTGCTGATGGCCGGCCAGCGCGCCCGCGACATTTCCTCCGGCGCCCGGCTGACGGTGGAACGCGACAACGACAAGAATCCGGTGGTGGCCCTGCGCGAGATCGCCGACGAGACGGTTCCGCTCGACGGCTTGCAGAACGCCCTGATCCAGGGGCTGCAAAAGCACGTCGAGGTGGACGAGCCGGAGGAGGACGAGATGGAGGGTTTCATCCCCGATGGGGATCTGGCCTTCGAGACCGTCGCCAACGAGGACGAGATGGTCGAGGACGGCATGTCCATCAACGAGAACGGCGTCGATTTCGATCCCGACGCGGCCGGCGGCGATCCGCTCGGCGAGGACTGAGCCGCTCCGGCCCTCTTCCCGCCGCGATGCGGGGGAGAGGGCCGGCCGCGCCTGTCAGAAGATATCCCTGTCACCGAATTTCAGCACCACGCCGCCCGGCAGGACGGCGCGGTCGCGGCCGCCGCGTTTCGCCTCGTACATGCGCTGGTCGGCAAGCTCGATCAGTTGCGGCCAGTCGCTGACATTGTCGGCGTTGCGCTCGGCCACCCCGATGGAGGCGGTCATGGGGGTTCCGTCGGGGCGGAGTCCGAAGCCGCTCTGACGCAGCCGTTCAAGCAGGATCTTGGCGCCGTCGGCTCCGGTCTCGGTCAGGATGGCGACGAATTCCTCGCCGCCCCAGCGCACCAGCACGTCGCCGCGCCGCAATCCCTCCCGCAGCTTGTCGGCCAGTCCCCTCAGCGCCTTGTCGCCCTCGTCGTGGCCATAGGTGTCGTTGATGGACTTGAACTTGTCGAGATCGAAGAACGCCACCGCCATGGGCGTGTTCTTCATGGCCGCCAGACGATACTGAAGGTCCAGCGCCTCGCCTCCCGACCGCCGGGTATAGGCCCCGGTCAGGGGGTCGATCATGGCGCGGTTGACCAGGGCGGTGATGTAGTGAAGCTGGCTCATGCCCGAGAACATGGCCACCCCCATCACCAGCACCATCAGCCACAGCATGGGACCGTGCTGGTCCAGCGACAGCGCCTCGCCGCCCATGATCAGGCCGGCCACCGCGAAGATGAAGGCCGGCGCCGAGAACAGCGCCACCTCGAAGGCGGTCAGCGGAAAAATGGCGAGCCCGGCCAGGACGATGTTGGGCATCAGGGCGTACATCTTGGTGACCAGCAGGGCGGTGCCGGTGACCTGGAGATCGGCGGTGATCACGATGGACAGCAGGTAGAATACCGGCGGCACCAGCAGCATGACCATCAGCATGGCGTCGGCCTGAATCCGGGTCTTCCCCATGGTCCAGGGCCAGGCCAGCAGCAGGAAGATCGCGCCGGAGGCCAGCCGCAGCGCCGTCATCTGCGCCCATTGCGGCCAGGGAAAGACGAACCAGTCGATGATCGACCACAGCGGCACCATCACCGCGAACAGGGCGGCCACCAACTGGATGCGCGAGATGATCACCGAGGCGGCGTGGCGGCGGATGTGGGGGGAATGGCGCAGCGGCACCAGCAGGTCGAAGAACTGGCCCCAGGTGATCTTGATGGGGGCGAACAGGTGGGCGGCGAAGGACCGCCAGCCCTTTGGGGATTCGATGTCGTCGGCGATGATATCGGGTTGGATACGCCCGGGATGGTTCAAGATATCTCTCCGCTTGGACGGCCGGGAACTGGGGTCCGGCGAGGGGTGGAGGCTATTGAAGTATCCACAATTTTTCAATGGATATTGTGTGTCGTCCCAGGGGCTCGCCCCACCGCCTCGGACCAGCATCCCGTTGTGGGTATGTCCATGGTATCGCCCTTGATTCCACAAGTATTTCCGGGCAGAAGTGGTCATACCGCATTTGACCGGAGGCGCGGTCATAGGCTATGATTAAATTGATTTTTGTCAAGACTTTGGAGCATTGGTGACGCCGTGGTCCCGCAGCAGGGGAAGTCATTGCCGGACATGCACCAGGGGCTGGCCGACCGCCTGATCTGTCTTCATGACGAGATCAAGGGCGATGCCGATCTGATGGAGCTCAGCCGCATCGCCGTCGCCATCTACGACGAGACCAGCGACATCCTGAAAACCTTCGTCCATTCCAGCGAGACCGCCAATCCGCTGGATCACGCCTCGGCCCGGCTGTCCGCCATGCCGACGCTGAGGACGCTGGCCATGACCGGCGGCCGGCGCACCATCAACGACCTGGAGGCGGTGGCCGAATCCGGGCAGGATCAGGCCCGCCGGCTGCTGTCGTTCGGCTATCGCTCCAGCTACACGGTTCCCATCCGCTCCAAGGGACGGTTCTACGGCTTTTTGTTCCTGAACTCGTTTCGGAAGGATTTCTTTTCCCCCCAGGTGATCCATCGGCTGCGCCCCTATGCCGAACTGATGGCCCAGGTGATCCTGCGCGAACTCGACACCGTCCGGATGATGCACGCGGCGGTGAAGGTCATCCGGCAGGTCTCCACCGCCCGCGACGAGGAGACCGGCGCCCATCTCGCCCGCATGGCCGCCTATGCCCGCCTGATCGCCCTCCGGCTGGCAGCGCGCCATGGCCTCAGCGACGAGTTCGTGGAATACGTCTACCAGTTCGCCCCCATCCACGACGTGGGCAAGATTTCCGTGCCCGATCACATCTTGCTGAAGCCGGCCCGGCTGAGCCCTCATGAAATCAAGGTGATGCAGGGGCATGTGAGCAAGGGCGTCGAGATCATCGACATGATGGCCGCCAATTTCGGCATCCAGTCGCTGCCCCATTTCCGCATCCTGCGCAATATCGTCGCCTGTCATCACGAGGCGCTGGACGGCAGCGGCTATCCCAACGGCCTGTCGGGCGAGGCGGTTCCGCTGGAGGCCCGCATCTCGGCGGTCGCCGACGTGTTCGACGCCCTGACGTCGGAACGGCCGTACAAGAAGGCCTGGACCAACCGGGAGGCCTTCGATCTTCTGCGGGAGAATTCCGGCGGGAAGTTCGATGCGGAATGCGTCGCGGCCCTGCTGGAAAGCGAGGCCGAGATCGTTTCCATCCAGGCCCGGGTCGAACAGACGGTGTTCGATTGAAGCGGGCGGTGGCTGCCGCGCTGGTCCTGCTGTCGGCCATTCCGGGACCGGTTCTGGCCCAGCCGCAGGATGGCTGGTCGTCGGTACGCCGGCCGCTGGCCGGGGCGCCGGCGGTGATCGGCTCGGCCGCCGCCGGCTGCGTCCAGGGCGCCCAGGCGCTGCGTCTGGAAGGCGAGAACCATCAGGCGCTAAGGCCGGCGCGGCATCGCTACTGGGGGCATCCGGCCACCGTCGCCTTCGTCGAGGATTTGGCGCGGACGGCGGCGGCCGAGGGCATCGGCCGTCTGCTGATCGGCGACATGGCCCAGCCTCGGGGCGGCCCGATGTCGTTCGGCCATGCCAGCCACCAGAACGGCCTGGACGTTGATATCTGGTTCCGGCTGTCTCCCGAGCGGCTTGGCGCCGACGAACTGAATTCGCCCCGTCCGGCGCGCATGGTCGCCGCCGACCGCCTGGGGGTCTCGGCCGAGTGGATGCCGGCCCAGGCCCGCCTGCTGGAACTGGCGGCCCGGTCCGGGCGGGTCGAGCGCATCTTCGTCAATCCCGTCATCAAGCAGGCGCTGTGCCGGTCGCATCCGGCGGATGATCGCGGCTGGCTGGGCAAGCTGAGGCCCTGGTGGGGGCATGACGAGCATTTCCACGTCCGGCTGGCCTGCCCGGCCGACAGTCCCGATTGCGAACCCCAGAAGCCGTTTCCCGAGGGCGACGGCTGCGGCGAGGAATTGTCGTCGTGGCTGGTCAGGCCCACGTCGCCGGCTCCGCCCGACAAGGCCCATGTCCAGAGCCGCCGGCTGCCCGAGGCGTGCCGCGGCATTCCGGCCCGCTGAATCCGTTCATGCCCCTTGCAAATCACCGCGCAAGGGCGTAGAACCCGGCCACCAATCCGCACGCGGGATCGCGGCGGCGGCGTGTTTGCGTCGTCCGTTCGCTCCGGTGTCGAGCCATGCTCGACTACTCCCGCGGAGGTTCAACCGGAGAAGCAAAGGATTTTCCGATGGCTCTGCCCAATTTCACCATGCGTCAGCTCGTCGAGGCCGGCGTCCATTTCGGCCACAACACCCGCCGCTGGAACCCGAAGATGTCGTCGTACCTCTTCGGCATCCGCAATGGCATTCACATCATCGACCTCCAGCAGAGCGTGCCGATGCTGCATCGCGCCATGCAGGCGGTGCGCGACGTGACCGCCGGCGGCGGCCGCGTCCTGTTCGTCGGCACCAAGCACCAGGCGTCGCCCATCGTCGCCGAGGCGGCGCGGCGCTGCGGCCAGTACTTCGTCAACCACCGCTGGCTCGGCGGCATGCTGACCAACTGGAAGACCATTTCCAATTCGATCAAGCGCCTGCGCGAATTGGACGAGCAGCTGGCCTCGGGCGCCCTGTCGGGCCTGACCAAGAAGGAACAGCTGGTGCTCCAGCGCGAGCGCGACAAGCTGGAACGCGCCCTGGGCGGCATCAAGGAGATGGGCGGCTTGCCCGATATCCTGTTCATCATCGACACCAACAAGGAGCAGCTGGCGGTTCAGGAAGCCAACAAGCTGGGCATCCCGGTGGTGGCGGTGCTGGACTCGAACTCGGACCCGGCCGGCGTCACCTATCCGGTTCCCGGTAATGACGACGCCATCCGCGCTATCCAGACCTATTGCGATCTGATGGCCGGCGCCGTGCTCGACGGCATCCAGGCCGAGATCACCCGCAGCGGCGGCGATGTCGGCGCCAGCGCCGAGGCCCCGGTGGAGCAGATCCCCGAAGTGGCCGAGGCCGCCGCCGAAGAGGCCGCGCCCGCCCAGTCGGCCTGAACCGCGTGTGAGTATCGGAATGGCGGCGACACACGTTCGCCGCCATTCGCTTGAGAGATCATCCGTGTCCTTTTAGGGCTCCGCGGGAGCCTTTATCCGAGAGAGGGAAGACCCATGGCCGAAATTACCGCTTCGCTGGTCAAGGAACTGCGCGAGAAGACCGGCGCCGGCATGATGGATTGCAAGAAGGCGCTGGGCGAGACCGCCGGCGACGTCGAGGCCGCCATCGACTGGCTGCGCAAGAAGGGCCTGGCCGCCGCCGCCAAGAAGGCCGGCCGCGTCGCCGCCGAGGGGCTGGTGGGCGTCGCCGCCGTCGGCACCCGGGGCGTCGCCGTCGAGGTCAACGCCGAGACCGATTTCGTCGCCCGCAACGAACAGTTCCAGGGCTTCGTGTCGGCCGTGGCCGCCGTCGCGCTGGACAAGGGCGGCGACGTGGCCGCCATCAACGCCGCCGAATGCCCCGGCGCCGGCAAGACCGTGGCCGAGCAGCTGACCGCGCTGATCGCCACCATCGGCGAGAACATGAACCTGCGCCGCGCCGTCCGCCTGGAAGTGTCCAGCGGCGTCGTCGCCTCCTACGTCCACTCCTCCATCGCTCCCGGTCTGGGCAAGATCGGCTGCCTCGTCGCCCTGGAATCCACCGGCGACCAGGCCCGCCTGACCGAACTGGGCAAGCAGCTGGCCATGCATGTGGCCGCCGCCAATCCCCAGTTCCTGGACCCCAGCTCGGTCGATGTCGCCGCCCTGGAGCGCGAGACCGCCGTCCTGACCGACCAGGCCAAGGCCTCGGGCAAGCCGGCCGCCGTCATCGAGAAGATGGTCGAGGGCCGCATCCGCAAGTATTACGAGGAAGTCTGCCTGGTCGAGCAGATCTTCGTCATCGACCAGGAGAACAAGATCTCCAAGGTGCTGGAGACCGTCGGCAAGGAGATCGGCGCGCCGGTCAAGCTGACCGGCTTCGTCCGCTTCGCCCTGGGCGAGGGTATCGAGAAGGAAGAGAAGGACTTCGCCGCCGAAGTGGCCGCCCAGCTCGGCCGCTGACGTCGCGCGGCCATCCGCTCCGTGACCTCCGGGCCGCCTTTCCCGCGAAGGCGGCCCGGTTTCCCCGACAAGGGGCGCGACAGGCGGACGGAATGGTGTATGATCGCCGCCGCCCGCCGCCGTGAAACATCGATGCCGGCCTCACCAGACCCGAGGGAGACCATGGACAGCGACGCCAAATTCCGCCGCGTTCTCCTCAAGATTTCCGGCGAAGGCCTGATGGGAACCCGTGAATACGGGCTCGATCCCGCCACCGTCGAACGCATCGCCCGCGAGGTGAAGTCGGTTCGCGACCTCGGAATCGAGGTCTGCGTCGTCATTGGCGGCGGCAATATCTTCCGCGGCGTCTCCGGCGCCTCCAGCGGCATGGAACGCGCCGCCGCCGACAACATGGGCATGCTGGCCACCGTCATCAACGCCCTGTCGGTGCAAAACGCGCTGGAGCGGGTCGGCTGCGAGACCCGCGTCCAGTCGGCCATCGTCATGCCGACGGTGTGCGAGGCCTTCATCCGCCGCCGCGCCATCCGCCATCTCGAAAAGGGGCGGGTGGTGATCTTCGCCGCCGGCACCGGCAACCCGTTCTTCACCACCGACACCGCCGCCGCGCTCCGCGCCGTCGAGATGGGCTGCGACGCCCTGCTGAAGGCGACCCAGGTGGACGGCGTCTATTCCGCCGATCCCAAGAAGGTCAGGGACGCCACCCGCTATGACCGCCTGACCTTCAACGACGTGATTTCCCGCGATCTGGCGGTCATGGATACCTCCGCCATCGCGCTGTGCCGCGAGAACCGGGTTCCCATCGTGGTGTTCGACCTGCACCGCCCCGGCGCCTTCGCCGAAGTGGTGTCGGGCCGCGGGCTGTTCACCATCATCGCGAACGAATAGGAAAGGGGAGTCGATCGTGTCCGCTCCGACCAACTGGAACGACCTCAAGAAGGACGTGTCGCGCCGCATGGACAGCGCCCTCGAAGTCCTGAAGAAGGAATTCACCGGCCTGCGCTCGGGCCGCGCCTCGGTCAATCTGCTGGACCCGGTGGTGGTCGAGGCCTATGGCCAGACCATGCCGCTGTCCCAGTGCGGCACCGTCGGCGTGCCCGAGCCCCGCATGCTGACCGTGCAGGTGTGGGACAAGAGCCAGGTCAAGGCGGTGGAAAAGGCCATCCGCGATGCCGGCCTCGGTCTCAACCCCCAGGCCGACGGCCAGATGATCCGCGTGCCGATTCCGGCGCTCAACGAGGAACGCCGCAAGGAATTGCAGAAGGTGGCCGGCAAGTATGCCGAGCAGGCCCGCGTCTCGGTCCGCAACGTGCGGCGCGACGGCATGGACACGCTGAAGAAGATGGAAAAGGACGGTCACGTCTCGGAGGACGAGATCAAGAAGCACGAGAAGGAAATCCAGCTTCTGACCGACGACACCATCAAGAAGATCGACGAACATCTGGCGCACAAAGAAAAAGAAATCATGCAGGTTTAGACGGAATGGAACCCGCCCCGTCCCACGCCGGCCCGCCGCCGCCGCCCACCCATGTCGCCATCATCATGGACGGCAACGGGCGTTGGGCCAAGGCGCGGGGGCTGCCTCGAACCGCCGGGCACAAGCGGGGCGCCGAAGCCGTCCGCCGCACGGTCGAGGCCGCGCGCGAGATGGGGGTGTCCTACCTGACGCTGTACGGCTTTTCGTCCGAGAACTGGAAGCGTCCGGCCGGCGAGGTGTCGGACCTGATGGGCCTGCTGCGCCTCTATCTGAGGAGTGAGGTCGCCGCCCTTCACAAGAACGGCATCCGTCTCAAGGTGATCGGCGACCGCAACCGTCTGGGCGCCGACATCGTCCGGCTGATCGACGAGGCTGAGGCGAAGACCGCCGCTAACGTCGCCCTTACCCTGGTGCTGGCCCTGTCCTACGGCGGCCGGCAGGAGATGGTCGAGGCGACCCGGCGCATCGCCGCCGATGTCGCCGCGGGACGGCTGGCGCCCGACGCCATCGACGAAGGCGTGGTCGCCGGCCATCTGTTCACCGCCGGCATTCCCGACCCCGACCTGATCATCCGCACCAGCGGCGAGCAGCGGATCAGCAATTTCCTGCTGTGGCAGGGAGCCTATGCCGAACTGGTGTTCATGGAGACCCTGTGGCCGGAATTCGGCCGTGCCGAACTGGAAAACGCCATCCGCGACTATCATGGCCGCGACCGCCGCTACGGCGCCACCAAGTGACCGCCGCGTGCTGAAGACCCGTGCCCTTTCCGCTCTGGCCCTGGCGCCGCCGGCTCTGCTGGCCACCTGGGCCGGCGGCTACGCCTTCGCCGCCATGGTGGCGCTGGCGGCGGCGCTGATGTGCTGGGAGTGGCACCGCATCGCCCTCGGCGGCTTTGGCAGGGCGGGGCAGGCCGCAGCGGCGGGATGCGTCGCCGCCTCCATCCTGGCCGTGTCCCATCCGGCGGCGGCGATGGCCGTCGTGGCGGCGGCGGCGGCGCTGATGGCGGTGATGGCCGGCCGCGCCGGCCGCGCCTGGGCTACGGGCGGCCTGCTGTATGTCGGATTGCCCTCGGTGGCGCTGGTCTGGCTGCGTCTGGACCCGGTCTTCGGCGAGGCGGTGGTGTGGTGGCTACTGCTGATGGTGTGGGCGACCGACATCGGCGCCTATGCCTGCGGCCGGCTGATCGGCGGGCCGCTGCTGCTGCCGGCGGTCAGTCCCAAGAAGACCTGGGCCGGGCTGCTGGGCGGCATGGCGTCGGCCGCCCTGGTCGGACCGCCGGTGGCCTGGGCCTTCGGCCTGTCCGCTCCTGGCGCGGTGATGGCCCTCGGCGCCGTCGGCGCCGTGGTGGCGCAGGCCGGCGACCTGTTCGAGTCCTGGGTCAAGCGCCGTTGGAACGTCAAGGATTCCAGCGGCATCATTCCCGGCCATGGCGGCGTGCTGGACCGCGTCGATGGCCTGCTGTCCGCCGCGCTGGCCGTGGCGGTCCTGACATTGGCCGGCGGCCGTTCGGTCCTGGCCTGGTGAAAGAGGTATCGCGATGAGCGCAAGACGGGGCGTCACCATTCTCGGCTCGACCGGGTCCATCGGCTGCAACACGGTGGAACTGATCGAAGCCCGTCCCGATCTCTACCGGGTCGAGGCGCTGGTGGCCAATTCGCGGGTCGACATCCTGGCCGATCAGGCGCGGCGGCTGAAGGCGAGGCTGGCGGTGGTGGCCGACGAGGCCGCCTATCCCGCCCTGAGGGATGCCCTGGCCGGAACCGGCATCGAGGCGGCCGCCGGTCCCGGGGCGGTGATCGCCGCCGCCGAGCTGCCGGCCGATTGGGTGATGGCCGCCATCGTCGGCGCCGCCGGCCTGGCCCCCACCCTGGCGGCGGCGCGGCGCGGCGCGGTGATCGGCCTGGCCAACAAGGAATGCCTGGTCTGCGCCGGCCAGCTGATGATGGCCGAGGTGCAAAAGCACGGCGCCACCCTGCTGCCGGTGGATTCCGAGCATTCCGCCATCTTCCAGGTGTTTGAGTTCGACCAGAAGGACAAGATCGAGAAGATCATCCTGACCGCCTCGGGCGGGCCGTTCCGCACCAGGACCCGCGACGAGATGGCCGACATGACCCCGGAACAGGCGGTGGCCCATCCCAACTGGTCCATGGGCGCCAAGATATCGGTGGATTCCGCCTCCATGTTCAACAAGGGGCTGGAACTGATCGAAGCCCATCATCTGTTCGACATGCCGGAGGAACGGATCGACATCGTCGTCCATCCCCAATCGGTGATTCACTCGCTGGTGGCCTATGTGGACGGCTCGGTGCTGGCGCAGCTGGGCTCGCCCGACATGCGCACCCCCATCGCCTACGCCCTGGGCTGGCCCAACCGGATAGAGGCGCCCGCGCCCAAGCTCGATCTGGCCGCCATCGCCACCCTGACCTTCGAGGCCCCGGACCCGGTGCGCTTTCCGGCGTTGCGTCTGGCGCGCCAGGCGTTGCGGGCCGGCGGTTCGGCGGCGGCGGTGATGAATGCCGCCAACGAGGTGGCGGTGGCCGCCTTCCTTGATCGCCGCATCGGTTTCCTCGACATCGCCCAGGTGGTCGAGCGGACGATCGAAGGGGTGGAGCATTGCAATCTCGGCTCCATTGACGATGTTCTTGCCCAGGACCACAAGGCGCGCGCGTTCGCATCCGCCACGGTCGGGCGCGTTTCCTGATTGACCGGAGCACCATGGAACTTTCGACCCTGCTGAACAGCGTGATCCACGGAGTCTGGTACTACGTGGTGATCTTCCTGCTGATCCTGACCGTGGTGGTGTTCGTCCACGAGATGGGGCATTTCCTGGTGGCCCGCTGGAACGGGATACGGGTGGATGTCTTCTCCATCGGCTTCGGGCCGGAGGTCTGGGGCTGGACCGATCCCAAGACCGGCACGCGCTGGCGGTTCAGCCTGGTGCCGCTGGGCGGTTACGTGAAGTTCTTCGGCGACGCCGACGCCGCGTCGGCCACCGGCGACGACCGCCCCATGACCGACGAGGAGAAGGCGGTCTCGTTCCAGCACAAGCGGGTGGGGCAGCGCGCCGCCGTGGTGTTCGCCGGACCGGCCGCCAATTTCATCTTCGCCATCCTGGGCCTCGCCGGACTGTTCCTGGTCCTCGGCCAGGCGGTGACCGAACCGGTGGTCGGCGCCGTCCAGGCCGGCTCCGCCGCCGAGGCCGCCGGGCTGCGGGCCGGCGATCGCATCAACGCCATCAACGGCACTCCGGTCGATCGTTTCCAGGACATCCAGCGCATTGTCCGCATTGAGATCGAGCGGCCGCTGGACCTGTCGGTTCAGCGCGGGACCGAAACCCTCGCCATCGAGGCCAGGCCGAAGGTGGTCCAGCGCAAAGGCGTGTTCGGCGACATGGAGAAGGTGCCGGTGTTGGGCATCGCCGCCGATTCGGCGCGCACCACCCTGATCAGTCATACGCCGGGCTCCGCCCTGGCCGAGGCGCTGCGCGAGACCGAGGGCATGGTCCGCTCCACCTTCATCGGCATCGGCCAGATGATCAACGGGACCCGCGACAGCGACGAACTGGGCGGTCCCATCAGAATCGCCAAGGGTGCAGGCGAGGCCGCCCAGTTGGGGCTGTCCAGCGTAGTGTTCTACACGATTTTGCTGTCCCTCAATCTGGGGCTGATCAATCTGTTTCCTATCCCTGTGCTGGACGGCGGCCATCTTGTTTTCTACGCCATCGAGGCGATTCTTGGCCGTCCCCTGGGAGAACGGGCCCAAGAATATGGTTTCCGAGTCGGGCTGTTTCTGGTATTGGCGTTGATGGTCTTTGCCACCAGGAATGACATCGTGGCGTTGCCCATCTGGCAAGTGGTGAAGCAGCTGTTTTCGTGACCCAGGTCCGCGAATCGGTGTGGCGGACCTGAAGGGGGGGCTCGATGCGTTTCGTGCTGTTGTCGGTCGTGCTCGCAGGCCTGCTGGTGGGGTCGTTCGCCGCCGTGGCCCAGGAGGGCGGGAGCGTCCGATCCATTTCGGTGCAGGGAACCCAGCGCATCGAGGTCGAGACCGTCAAGTCCTACATGACCATCGCCGAGGGCGACCTCTACGATCCCGACCGGATCAACCGTTCGTTGAAGGCGCTGTTCAACACCGGTCTGTTCAAGGACGTGTCGTTTCGCCGCGAAGGCGACCAGCTGGTGGTGCGGGTGATCGAGAACCCCATCATCAATCGCATCGCCTTCGAGGGCAACAAGCGCCTCAACAGCGAGCAGTTGCAGACCGAGGTGCAACTGCGCCCGCGCACGGTCTATACCCGCTCGAAGGTCCAGAACGACGTCAAGCGCATCCTGGAACTCTACCGCCGCAGTGGCCGTTTCGCCGCCGTGGTCGAGCCCAAGCTGATCGAGCTGGAGCAGAACCGCGTCGACCTGGTGTTCGAGATCAGCGAGGGCCAGTCCACCAATGTCCGCCGCATCTCCTTCGTCGGCAACAAGCGCTATGACGAGGACAAGCTGCGCGAGGTCCTTCACACCAAGGAGGAGCGCTGGTATCGCTTCCTGTCCTCCGACGACACCTACGATCCCGACCGCGTCACCTATGACCGCGAGCTGCTGCGCCGCTTCTACCTGAAGCGCGGCTATGCCGATTTCCGGGTGTCGTCGGCGATCGCCGAACTCACCCCCAATCGCGACGGCTTCTTCATCACCTACACCATCGAGGAAGGCGAGCGCTTCGCGTTCGGCAAGTCGACCATCAACGCCAGCCTGCGCGATCTCAAGGCCGAGGAACTCGTTCCGCTGCTGGAGAGCGAGGAGGGCGACTGGTACAACGCCGATCAGGTCGAGGATATCGTCCAGAAGCTGACCACCGCCGTCGGAACCAAGGGTTACGCCTTCGTCGACGTGCGCCCCCAGGTCAACCGCAACGCCGAAACCAAGACCATCGACATCGTCTACAACATCCAGGAAGGCCCGCGGGTCTTTGTCGAGCGCATCGATATTTCCGGCAACGTCCGCACCCTGGACAGGGTGATCCGCCGCGAATTCCGACTGGTGGAGGGAGACGCCTTCAATTCGGCCAAGCTGCGCCGGTCCCAGCAGCGTATTCGCGATCTCAACTTCTTCGAGAAGGCCGAAGTCACCAACGTCCCGTCCGACAGCGCCCCCGACCGCACCGTCATCAAGGTCAACGTCCAGGAGAAGTCCACCGGCGAACTGTCCCTGGGCGTCGGCTATTCCACCTTGATCGGTCCCATGATCGAGGCGTCGCTGCGCGAGCGCAATCTGCTGGGCCGTGGCCAGGATGTCCGTCTGGCGGGCCTGCTGGGCACCAAGCGGACCCAGATCGACTTCTCGTTCACCGAACCCTATTTCCTGGAACGCGAGATCGCCGCCGGATTCGACCTGTTCGCCATGGAGCGCAAGCTTCAGGATGAAAGCTCGTACAGCGCGACCACCGAGGGCGGCGGCCTGCGGATCGGCTACCAGATCACCGAGCCGCTGCGCCAGGACTGGAAGTACACCCTGAAGCAGGACACGGTGAAGTCGGTCAACACCTCCTCGCGCTATATCCGCGAGCAGGTCGGCTCGCGCATCACGTCGTCGGTGTTGCAGTCCGTCACCTACGACAAGCGCGACAGCCGCATCGAGCCTTCCGAGGGCTATTTCCTGCGTGGCATCACCGAGGCCGCCGGTCTTGGCGGCGACGCCCATTACCTGCGCGGAACCGCCATGGCGGGTCAGTATTTCCCGCTGTGGGTGGAGCGCTGGGTCCTGTCGCTGACCGCCAGCGGCTCGTACATCTATGGGTTGGGCGAGCGCGTGCGCATCACCGACCGCTTCTATGCCGGCGGCGATTCCCTTCGCGGTTTCGCCACCGGCGGCGTCAGTCCCCGCGACAAGCAGACCAACGATGCCCTTGGCGGCAACTGGATGGCTACCGGTTCGGCGCAGGTTCGCTTCCCGCTCGGCCTGCCGGAGGAATTCGGCGTCATGGGCCACACCTTCACCGACGTGGGAACGGTCGGGCAGGCGGACGTGGACGATCTCTCGGACGTCAACCATGCCAGTTCCATCCGCATTTCCGCCGGCTTCGGCCTGTCGTGGAAATCGCCCATGGGGCCGGTCGCCATCGATATCGGCTATCCGCTGGTGAAGGAGGCCTTCGACGAGAAGGAAATCTTCAAGTTCAGCTTCGGAACCAGGTTCTAGCCGTTGTCCCGGATGTCCGATACCAGAGGTCGATCGAGGATGAGGGCCTGGCTGGCGGCGGCGGCCCTGGCCGTGGCCACGGTCACGGCCGGCCCGGCCTTGGCCCAGAAGGCCCCCGCCGCCGCTCCGGTGTCCATCATCATCGTCGATGTCCAGGCCGCCCAGCGGGAATCCCTGGCGGGCAAGGCCCTGCTCGCCCAGCGCGACAAGTACCAGCAGAGCTTCCAGCACGAATTCAATACCGCCCGCCAGCAATTGCAGGCCGCCGACCAGGAGCTGGCCAAGCAGAAGGGCGGCCTGACCCAGGAAGCCTACGAGCGGAAGGCCAAGGAACTGGAACAGCGGGTGATCGCCTTCCAGCGGCGGACCCAGGTGGCGGTCCGCGCCCTGGACAAGTCGACCGAACTGGCCGGGGCCGAACTGATGAACGGAATCCTTGGCATCACCGGCGAGATCGCCAGCGAGATGGGGGCCAATCTGGTGCTGCCCAAGCAGCAGGTGGTGCTGCACGAGCCGCGTATGGACGTGACCGGTCTGGTGATCGAGCGGCTGAACCGCCGGATGTCCACCATCAATTTCCCCGTTCCGGTGGTTGACGAGCCCGCCCAGGCTCCGGCCGGAACCAAGCCGGGCAGGAAGTAGAGTCATGGCCGATTCGAGATTCTTCACCGTCTCCGGACCGTTCAGCCTGGGCCGGCTGGCGGATGTCGCCGTTGCCGTTCCCTCTGCCGGGGCCGATCCGGAGACGATGTTCGCCGACGTGGCGCCGCTGGAGACCGCCGGCGCCTCGGACGTGTCGTTTCTGGACAACAGGAAATACGTGGCGGCGTTCCAGGCCAGCAAGGCCGGGCTGTGCGTCGTCGCGCCCGAGATGGTGGACAAGGCCCCCGCCGGCATGGCCCTGCTGGTGTCGAAGGACCCCTATCGGTCCTATGCCCGCATCGCCCAGGCCTTCTACCCGGTTCCGGCTCCCGATCCCTGGGTGGCGCCCACCGCCTGGGTCGATCCCGACGCCACCATCGGCGAGGGGTGCCGCATCGAGCCGGGCGCGGTGATCGAGGCCGGCGCCGAGGTCGGGCCGCGCTGCCGCATCGGCGCCAACGCCGTCATTGGCAGGGGGGTGCGTCTTGGCGAGGATTGCATCATCGGCGCCAACGCCACCGTTTCCCATGCCCTGCTGGGGCGTCGGGTCAACATCTATCCGGGAGCGCGGATCGGCCAGGACGGCTTCGGCTTCGCCATGGGGCCGGAAGGGCACCTGAAGGTGCCGCAGCTGGGGCGCGTCGTCATCGGCGACAATGTCGAGATCGGCGCCAACGCCACCATCGACCGCGGCGCCGGGCCGGATACGGTGATCGGCGACGGCTGCATGATAGACAACCTGGTCCAGATTGGGCACAACGTCCAGATGGGGCGCGGCTGCGTGATCGTGTCGCAGGTGGGCATCTCGGGCTCGACCCGGCTGGGCGATTTCGTCGCCGCCGGCGGTCAGGCCGGGCTTACCGGCCATCTCAAGATCGGCTCGGGGGCGCGTATCGCCGCCCAGGCCGGGGTGATGCGCGACGTCGGGCCGGGCGAGACCGTGGGCGGCGCCCCGGCGGTGCCCATGGCCGACTGGCTGCGCCAGAGCGCCATCCTGGCCAGGATGGCGCGCAAGAAGGGTTGAGTTGCATTCGGGACCGGTATCGACAAGGCAGGGCTGCATATGGACACTACCGTCAACGACCAGGGCAAGGTCATCGACATCAGCCGGATCATCCAGATGATCCCCCACCGCTATCCCTTCCTCATGGTGGACAGGGTAGTCGAAGTCGTGGCCAACGAAAGCGCCGTCGGCATCAAGAACGTCACCATCAACGAGCCGTTCTTCCAGGGGCATTTTCCCTCGCGGCCGGTATTTCCGGGCGTGCTGATCATCGAGGCCATGGCCCAGACCGCCGCCGTCCTGGTGGTCGAGACCCTGGGGCCGTCGGCCGAGGGCAAGCTGGTCTATTTCATGAGCGTCGAGGGCGCCCGTTTCCGCAAGCCGGTGGGGCCGGGCGACCAGCTTCACATCCATGTCACCAAGGAACGCTCGCGCGGCAATGTCTGGAAATTCCGTGGCGAGGCCAAGGTGGATGGGACCCTGGTCGCCGAGGCGACCTATGCCGCCATGATCCTGGATGAATAGGACACGATGACCAACATTCACCCCACCGCGCTGGTCGATTCCAGGGCCGAGATCGCCGCCTCCGCCGTCGTCGGTCCGTTCTGCGTGATCGGTCCCGAGGTCCGTCTGGACGACGACGTCGAACTGGTCTCGCATGTGGCGGTGGCGGGGCGGACCGTCATCGGCGCCGGCACCCGCGTCTTTCCCTTCGCCTCCATCGGTCACCGGCCGCAGGACCTGAAGTATCGCGGCGAGCCCTCGACCCTGGAGATCGGCCGCAACAACCAGATCCGCGAGCATGTCACCATGAATCCCGGCACCGAGGGCGGCGGCATGGTGACGCGGGTGGGCGATAACTGCCTGTTCATGGCCAGCGCCCATGTGGCGCATGACTGCATCCTGGGCGACAACGTCATCATGGCCAACAACGCCACCCTGGCCGGCCATGTCCTGGTGGGGGAATTCGCCTTCCTGGGCGGGTTGTGCGCGGTGCACCAGTTCGTGCGCATCGGACGCCATGCCATGATCGGCGGCATGTCCGGGGTCGAGGCCGACGTGATTCCGTTCGGCACCGTCATCGGCAACCGCGCCCATCTCAACGGTCTCAACATCGTCGGGCTGAAGCGGCGCGGCTTTTCCCGCGACGACATCCACACCCTGCGCAACGCCTATCGCCTGCTGTTCGCGCCGGAAGGAACGTTGCAGGAGCGGTTGTCGG
The DNA here is from genome assembly GCF_902729425.1 of Magnetospirillum sp. SS-4. Classification (GTDB taxonomy): domain Bacteria; phylum Pseudomonadota; class Alphaproteobacteria; order Rhodospirillales; family Magnetospirillaceae; genus Phaeospirillum. Next base: position 39,539 of record NZ_CACVCH010000046.1, read on the forward strand.
ACGTGGAGGAGCAGTTCCAGGGCAACGCGGCGGTGATGGAGATCGTTGCGTTCATCCGTTCGGATTCGTCGCGCTCGCTCAGCACTCCCAAATTCACCGGCGATGCGGGCTAAGCTCGGCATCGTGGCGGGGGGGGGCGAGCTTCCCGGGCTCGTCGCCGCCGCCTGCCGGGCCGAGGGGCGCGATTACCACATTCTGGCGCTTAGCGGCCACGCCGATCCCCTGGTGATCGGCGATGGGCCGGCCGACTGGATTCGGCTGGGCGAGGCCGGAACCGGTTTCGACAAGCTGCGCCAGGCCGGTGTCGCCGAGGTGGTGATGATCGGGCCGGTGCGCCGGCCGTCCATTGGCGAACTTGCCCCTGATTTCCGCACCGCCCGCTTTTTCGCCCGGGTCGGGCTGAAGGCTTTGGGGGACGACGGCCTGCTGCGGGCGGTGGTGGCCGAGCTGGAGGGCGAGGGGTTCAAGGTGGTGGGGGTCGACGAGGTGCTGTCCGACTGCCTTGCCGTCCCCGGCCGCTATGGCCGTCATGCCCCGGATGCCCAGGCCGAGGCCGATATCGCCCGCGGCGTCCAGGTGGCGCGGGGTCTGGGGGCGCTGGACGTCGGTCAGGCGGTGGTGGTGCAGCAGGGCATCGTGCTGGGGGTCGAGGCTGTCGAGGGCACCGACCGGCTGCTGGCCCGCTGCGGCGACCTGGCCCGCCAGGGACCGGGGGGAGTGCTGGTCAAGCTGAGAAAGCCCGGCCAGGACCGTCGCGTCGACCTGCCCACCATTGGCGCCGCCACCCTTGCCAACGCCGCCGCCGCCGGGTTGCGCGGCGTCGCGGTCGAGGCGGGCGGAGCCCTGGTGCTGGGGCGCGACGCCGTGGCGGCCGAGGCCGACCGGCTGGGTCTGTTCGTGGTCGGCATCGGGAGCGGGGAGGGCGAATGACCCTCATCTACGTCATCGCCGGCGAACCCTCGGGCGATCTGCTCGGCGGCCGTCTGATGGCCGCCCTGAAAAAGCGCGGCGGTGGGCGGGTGCGTTTCGCCGGCATCGGCGGCGAGGCCATGCGCGCCGAGGGGCTGGACAGTCTGTTCCCCATGTCGGAATTGTCGGTCATGGGGCTGGTGGAGGTGCTGCCGCGCCTGCCCAACATCTTCCGCCGCATCGGCCAGACCCTGGCCGACATCGAGGCGAAGCGGCCCGACGCGGTGCTGACCATCGATTCCTGGGGATTCACCGGCCGCATTCATGCCGGACTGAAGAAACGCGGTTCGAGCATCCGCCGCATCCACTACGTCGCTCCCATGGTGTGGGCCTGGAAGTCGGGACGGACCAGGACCCTGGCCCGCGTCCTCGACCTGCTGCTGACCTTGCTGCCCAACGAGCCGGAATGGTTCGAGAAGGAGGGCCTGCGCAGCGTCCATGTCGGTCATCCGGTCATCGAGGGCGATGCCGGCAAGGGCGACGGCGCCGCCTTTCGCGCCCGTCACGGCATTCCAGCCGAGGCCAAGGTGGTCTGCGTGCTGCCCGGTTCCCGCCATTCCGAGACCGGGCGGCTGCTGAAGCCCTTCGCCGGGACGCTGGCCCTGTTGTCGGCGCGTCATCCCGGCCTGTGGGCGGTGGCGCCCACTGTGGAGACGGTGGCCGGCGAGGTCGCCGCCGCCGCCCGCTTCTGGCCCTGTCCCAACGTGGTCGTCCGTGGAACGGCGGAAAAGCACGACGCCTTCGCCGCCTGCGACGTCGCCCTGGCGGCATCGGGGACGGTGGCGCTGGAACTGGCCATGGCCGGGCTGCCGGCGGTGATCGCCTACAAGGTGTCCCGGCTGTCCGCCTTCATTGCCACCCGCTTCCTGGGGCTCAACCTCAAATTCGTCACCCTGGTCAACATCCTGGTGGACGAAAGGGTGATGCCGGAACTGCTTCAGGACGATTGCCGCCCCGATCGGCTGGCCGCGGCGGTGGAGCGTCTGCTGCTTGACGCCCCGGCGCGGCAGGCCCAGGTGGAAGGCGCGCGGCGCGCCCTGGTCAAGCTGGGTCTGGGCGGCGACAGTCCCAGCGCCAAGGCGGCCGCGACGGTGCTGGATTTCATCGGAGAGACCACATGAACGACAGCGGTTGGAAATTTCTGCACGCCATGATCCGGGTCGGCGACCTGGACCGGTCCATCGACTTCTACACCCGCCTGCTGGGCATGAAGCTGCTGCGTCGGCAGGATTATCCCGAGGGGCGCTTCACCCTGGCCTTTGTCGGCTATGGCGGCGAGGCGGACAATACCGTCGTCGAGCTGACCCATAACTGGGATACGCCGTCTTACGACCTGGGCGGCGGCTTCGGCCATCTCGCCCTGGGGGTTGGCGACATTCACGCCGCCTGCGCCCGGCTGGAATCCGAAGGCGCCAGGATCGTGCGGGCGCCAGGCCCCATGAAGCACGGCTCGACCGTCATCGCCTTTGTCGAGGACCCGGACGGCTACCGGATCGAACTGATTCAAGGCAAGTAGGGTGACGGACTGGAACGCCGGCGTCAGCGACATCGTCCTGCTGCTGCTTGCCCTGGCCGGTATCGTCTATCTGTCGTTGTCGCTGCGCCATGTCCTGGCGTTTCGGGAATGCGTCGCCGCCCCCGTGCCGGATGTGCTGCCGCCGCTGTCGGTGCTGAAGCCGTTGTGCGGGGCCGAACCCCGGCTGTACGAATGCCTGCGCTCGTTCTGCGATCAGGATTATCCCGATTTCGAGATCGTATTCGGGGTACGCGAGGGCGACGATCCCGCCGTGACGGTGGTCGAGCGGCTGCGGCGCGACTTTCCCGATCTTTCCATCACCCTGGTGAGCGACGGCCGGCTTCACGGCGCCAATCTCAAGATTGGCAACGTTCTCAACATCATGACGGCCTGCCGTCACGATCTGCTGCTGGTGTCGGACAGCGATGTCGAGGTGGGGCGCGACTGCTTCCGCGCCATGGTCGCCGACATGGCGCAATCCGATGTCGGGGCGGTCTCTTGCATCTACAAGGGGTATCCGACCCGAGGCTGGGTCTCGGTGCTGGGCGCGCTCAACATCAACGGCTGGATCGTGCCGTCGGTGCTGCTGGACCGGGCCTTGAACGGAGTCGATGCCAGCCTTGGCCCGGCCATGCTGCTGCGGCGCCAGGCGCTGGACGCCATTGGCGGATTCGAGGCGGTGGCCGACTACCTGGCCGAGGATCACGAGATCGGCGAAAGGCTGGCCGGGGCCGGCTGGGCCGTGCGGTTGTCCGCCCACACCGTTCACACCATGGTGCACGAGGAAAGCCTGTCCACCCTGTTCCGTCACGAGGTTCGCTGGGCCCATACCGTGCGGGCGGTGCGGCCGCTCGACCATCTGCTGACGGTGGTGACCTGCGTGCTGCCGTTGCTGCTGGCGCTGCATGTGTTCCATCCCACTTGGTGGGGGGGGCTGCTGCTGGGGCTGTACCTGCTGCTGCGGCTGGCGCTGGACCGGGCGGTGCGGGTCCGTTTCGCCATCGTGCGGCCGGCGCCGTTCTGGATGGTGCCGTTGCGGGAAATCCTGTGCTTCGCGGTGTGGTTCTGGTCGATCTTCAGCCGCCGGGTGGTGTGGCGCGGCCAGCCCTACGCGCTGAAGCGCGGGGGGCGGCTGGTTCCGCTGGATCGGGGGTGAGCCGGCGTCACTCCCCGATCAGCCGGCCGCCATTCCAGCGGCGGACCAGATGCCAGGCCAGCGCCGCCGAGCCCGCCGACAGGGCGGCCATGGCGAGGAAGGAGCTTCCGCCGCCCCGTTCGTACAGGAATCCGCCCAGCGGCGTCATCAGGCCGGGGGCCAGTCCGACCGCGATGGCGGCGTAAAGCCCCTGGGCGCGCACCGACAGCGAATGCGGCACGGCGCGCTGGATGAAATGCATGGCGCCCAGGTGGGCGCAGCCGAAGGTGGCGGCGTGGAGGATCTGTGCGGCGGCGACCCAGGCGATGTCGGCGGTGATTCCCAAGATGGCCCAGCGCAGGGCGCCGCCCAGGGCGGCGGCCAGCAGAAGCCGGGCCGGGCCAAATCTGGCCACCACCCGTCCGCTGAAGGCGAACAGGATGATCTCGGCCACCACGCCCTCGGACCACAGCAGGCCGATGGCCCAGTCGGACAGGCCGGAGGCCTTCCAGTGGATGGAGGCGAAGGCATAATAGACGGTGTGGCCGGCCTGGTTCAGCGAGGCGGCGGCCAGGAACAGCAGGAAGACGCCGCTGGCCAGCAGCGGCCGCAGCGGTGGCGGCGGTTCGTCCCTGGGCGGAACCCGGGTGTCTGGCACCATGGCGCAGGTGACGGCGGTCAGGCCCAGCAGCCCGGCGACCAGCCAGGGCACCGACGCCACCGGCCAGTCGGTCAGCGCTTTGCCCATCAAGGTGGCGGCGGCGATGAACGACAGCGACCCCCACAGCCGCACCCGGCCGTAATCCAGCCGGTGGTTCTGGACCACCATCATCGACAGTGAATCGCCCACCGGCATCAGGCTGGTGAAAGGAAAGATGGCCAGAACGGTGACGGCCAGCAGGGCGGGAAAGCCCTGGACGGCGGGAAACAGCAGCCACAGCAGGGTCGCCGCCACCGCCAGGATCAGCATCGGCCGCTTGCGGTCGCCGCGATGGTCGACCCAATGCCCGACCAGCGGGGTTGCCACCAGCCGGGTCAGGTAGCCGGCGGCGACCAGCAGGCCGATCTCGGTGGGGCCGAGGCCTTGATCCTTCAGCCATAGCGGCCAGAACGGGATGTGGATGCCGACGGCGGCGAAGATGGCGGCGTAGAACGCTGCCAACCGGATGGCGGCGGAGCGGCGGGTCATAGGGATGCCAGCGCGATTCCCCGCCGGTCCAAGGATTCCAGGCAGTCGTCGGAGGCGAGGAAGCGGTATTCCACCTCGCGTTGCCCGGTCAGCCATTCGCAGGCTTTCAGCGCCTCGTCGACCAGGCCGGGATGGCACATGACCAGGGTGGCGGGGCCGGGGGCATCGGTGAAGACGCGGAACAGCTCGGCATAGGGCACCTTGCCGGAAAAGTCGTAGACTCCCCGGAAACTGCGGTTGTGGGGAATGCCGGCGGTCTTCAGCATCCGGCGGAACCGCAGTCCCAGCAGGGCGATGATGGTGGCGCGCACCGGATCGATGCCCCGGCCCAGGATGGCGACGGGGTTTTCCCAGCACGACCGCACCCAGCCGCCGCCGGGTTTCAGGCGACGGCGCCAGATATCCAGCACCGCGTCGCGGATGATGGGCAACTGGTGGACGTGATGGTGGCCGTCAAGAAAGTCGGGCGGGCGGCCCATGGCGGCCTCGAACGCCTCCACCTGCCGCTCCAGTTCGGCCTTGATCTCGGCGGCGTCCAGGCGGCGCAGCAACGACCGCTTGACCAGGGCGCCGATTCCGGGCAGCCGGCCGTCGGGGGCAAGATCGGGCATTTCCCCGATGGGGGCGTGATCGGTCAGCATCAGATGGACGCCGAACTGGGCCTTGCCTTCCAGTGGCTTCAGCAGGGCGGCCTCGTCCGGCCAGAACCGGCTGGCGGTCATGCAGCCGGTGGCCTGAAGCCGGCCGGCCGCGATCAGGGCGCGGATGGCGCGGCCCAGTCCGGGGGCAAGGCCGTAATCGTCGGCGCAAAGGGTGATGCTGGCGGTCATGGCCGGAGGATAGGCCGCCGGGGGGAGAGGGCGCAAGCCGCCCGCGTGCGCCGGGCGGCCCTGGTTATTTCATGCCTTGCGATACCGCCAGATGGGTCAGCCAGCCGATCGAGGACGAGGTTGCCGCCGACACCGAGGTGTTGCCGCCCGCGCCGCCCTGGCGGGTGCCGTCGATGGTGGTGGCCTTGTTCTTGTCGGGCAGGTCCATGGGACCGAAGGCGTGGGTGGCGAAAGCGCTGGCCGGGCCGGTCCTGGCCGGGCGGGTGTCATGGCTGGCGGGGTCGTCCTTGCGGTTCAGCAGCAGGTGCGAGGTGCCGACGGTGGTGACTTGCATTGTCGTTCTCCAATGGAGAGGGCCTGCCGCTGCCGATGCACGGGGCGTGCCATGCCGTCAGGCGCGGAAATCCTGGATTTCCACACCGCAAGGGGCGGCAAATCCTGCCGGGCGGCCATGTTCCAAAGGACATTCCTTCCCGGCGGCCGATGGGGTATAAGCACGCCGCCGCACTTCTTCGGACGGGAAACATCCCCCATGGCCAAGATCTACTTTGTCGTCGGCGGCGAATATGCCGACACGTCGTTCACCATCATCGCCCCCGGCCATGCCGAGGAGCGCTTCGGCCCCTTCGACGAGCAGGAAGCCCATATCTGCTGGCGGGCGTTGACCGGCAAGTCGGTGGACAACGCCATGGTGCGCTATTTCATCCGTTCCACCGAGGAGGTGTCGGACGAGACCTGGTACGTGGTGGGCGGCGAATACGCCGACACCACTTTCCAGACCATCGCGCCGGGGCGCCGGCAGGAGGTGCACGGGCCGTTCACCCGCAAGGACGCCATGGAAAAATGGCGTGAATTGACCGGCAAGACCGTCGACAGCGCCATGACCCGCTTCGACCTTTGCACCGACACGGAGCTGAAGCGGCGCCAGTCGTAACGAAGACCAAGAGAGAGGAGGACCGTCGTGAATCATTATCCCAACAAGTACCACGCCTTCATCTGCGCCCAGAGCCGTCCCGAGGGACATCCGCGCGGCTGCTGCTCCAGCAAGGGCGGCGGCCAGCCGCTGTTCCAGCACCTGATGGGCAAGATGAGCGAACTGAACCTGTGGGAGGCGGGCATCAGCGTCGCTTCCAGTTCGTGTCTGGGCTTTTGCAAGGCCGGCCCGCTGATGGTGGTCTATCCCCAGGGCGTCTGGTACAAGGTCCAGACCACGGCCGATATCGACGAGATCGTCGCGTCCCACTTCGTCAAGGACGTGCCGGTCGAGCGCCTGATGGTCACTCCCGGCAAGTAGGGGCGGTTTCCGGATTCGCGCGGTCCTTTTCATCTGCGTGAATCCGGCCGCTTCTGGCGTCGGCCTTATCGGCCTTGTCGGCATGGCGGGCGAAGACGAGGCGGACGATCAGGCCGGGGGCGTTGTCGTCCAGCACCAGCCGCGCCCCGTGAAGCCGCACCACCGCCTGGACCAGCGACAGCCCCAGGCCGTTGCCGGGGGTCGAGCGGGTCGAATCCAGGCGGATGAAACGTTCCAGAACCCGTTCCCGCGATTCCTCCGGAATGCCGGGGCCTGAATCGGTGACCGTCAGTTCCACCGTGCCGTCCTCGCCCGCGGCGACGCCGACCGCCACATGGCCGCCCGCCGGGGTGTATTTGACGGCGTTGTCCACCAGATTGGCCATGGCCTGGAACAGCAGGTGGCGGTCACCCCGGACCCGCAGGTCCGGCTCGGCCCGGCAGGTCAGTTCCACCTCCTTTTCCTCGGCCAGCGGTTCGTAAAGCTCGACCGCGTCCTCGGCGAGGCGCGACAGGTCCAGGCTTTCCAGGCGTTCCAGCCGTGCCGCCGATTCCGCGTGCGAGATGGTCAGGATGGCGCTGAAGGTGGCCAGCAGGTTGTCGGCCTCGGCCAGGGTCTCTTCCAGCGTCCGGCGGAATCCTTCGCAATCGGGCGGTCCCAGCAGCGCCAGGTCGATGCGCGACCGCAGCCGGTTCAGCGGCGTGCGCAGGTCGTGGGCGATGTTGTCCGAGACGGTGCGGATGCCTTCCAGCAGCCGTTCCAGCTCGTCCATCATCTCGTTGAAGCTTTCCGCCAGCGAGTCGAACTCGTCGCCGGTCCCCGACAGCGCCATGCGCTGGCTCATGTCGCCGCCGAAGATGCTGCGCGCCGTGCGGCTCATTTCCTCGACCCGCTGCAACAGGTGGCGGCTGGTGAAGTAGCCGCCGACCACGCCCAGCAGGATGGTGACGGCGAGACCCCAGCCCAGCGCCCGGTTGATGGCCGATTTGACCCGCTTGGCGTCGGCTAGCGATCGTCCCACCAGCAGGCGGTAGCCGTCGGCCAGTTCGTAGGCCCTGGCCATCACCTCGAATCCCGGCCCGATGCCGCCCAGCGGCAGAATGCGAAAGCGCACCCAGCCGAGCTGGCTGCCGACCTCGGCCGGCCACGCCCGCAGATTGCCGGCCAGTGGCGAGCCGTCCAGGCCCATCAGCAGATAGGAGACGCGGCCCTCCACATCCTGGCGGGTGCGCTGGCCGATCACGTCGGCCAGCCCCACCAGGTCGCGGTCCCGATAGACTTCGGCCAGACCGGTGGCCTCGGCCTCGACCGTTTCCTGCACCTGCCATTCGATGAACATGGTGGTGCTCCACGACACCAGCATCAGCAGGGCCATGGCCGATATGGTGAAGATGGCGAGATAGCTCAGCGCCAGACGGAAGGTGGTGGTGCGAAGAAGGCTAGCGGGCTGCACGAAGGGTGTATCCGGCGCCCCTGACCGTGTGAATCAGCGGCGGGTCGAAATCCTTGTCCACCTTCTGGCGCAGCCGGCTGATATGCACGTCGATCAGGTTGGTCTGGGGGTCGAAATGGTATTCCCAGACATTTTCCAGCAGCATGGTTCGCGTCACCACCTGACCGGCGTAGCGCATCAGGTATTCCAGCAGCCTGAACTCGCGCGGCTGAAGGTCGATGGTCTGGCCGCCGCGCTGAACCGTGCGGGCCAGCAGGTCCATTTCCAGGTCCTCCACCTTCAGGCGGGTTTCCGGCTGGGCCGCCGACACCCGCCGCGCCAGCGCCTCGATGCGGGCCAGCAATTCGGCGAAGGCGTAGGGCTTGACCAGATAATCGTCGCCGCCGGCCTTCAGGCCGCGGACCCGGTCGTCGACCTTGCCCAGCGCCGACAGCACCAGCACCGGCGTGGTGTTGCCGTCGGCGCGGATCGCCTGGATGATCGCCAGTCCGTCGATGCCGGGCAGCATGCGGTCCACCACCATGGCGTCCCAGCGTTCCGAGGTGGCGAGGAACAGCCCGTCGGTGCCGGTGGCGGCATGGTCGACCACATGGCCGGCCTCGCGCAGGCCCTTGGCCATGTAGGCGGCGGCCTCGTTGTCGTCTTCGATCAGCAGGATGCGCATATGAACTTCAACCCTCTCGTCGCAGCCGACCTTAACGTCTTCCCTTCCCACGGAAAAGCCCCCGCGCCAGGGGGGGGAGCGCGGGGGCCTTTTTCCGGTGTCCGGACGCGGGGGGAATACGTCCGTCGTGGAGTCGCGTCCGCCTCGGGGGGAACGAGAGGGACACGGCGGCGGGGAGTTCGGATCCGCCGGGTTCGAACGGCACCGGCAGGGAGCGCAAACTTGCCGCCGAGCCACCGTTCCAACCTTATGATGGGATCATGCCACCGGCAGGATTACCGCATCATTTCGCTGCGGTTAAGCTTTGGTAATGATCGGGATGGCCATTTCTCTTCTCTATGCCGGCTTCAGCCAGGACACCGGCCAGGGCGATATCGCCGTCACGGTCGGCTTTGGCGTTGCAGGATCACCGTAGTTCCGGGGCCAGCCACGCCCGCCCCGCCGCGGCCACCAGGGCCAAGGCGTCCAGGGCGCCGTCGGCCTCGCCCTTCTCGAAGTCGCCCTCGCATCTCGCCATGGTATTGGTGACATGGGCGAAACAGGCCACCGGACAACCTCGGGCACGCGAGAAAGCGTAGAGCGCCGCCGCTTCCATCTCCACCGCCAGGATGCCCGCGTCACGATGCGCGGCGATGGCCGCCTCGGTCTCGCGGTAGGGAGCGTCGGTGGTCCAGGTCGCCCCCCGGTGAAGAACGACGGGAGTCGTTTCATGCAGTGCCGCCAAACGCCCCAGCACGTCGGGGGCGGCTTCGGCGAAACGGGACGGCGGCAGGTAGTGGTAGCTGGTGCCCTCGTCGCGAAGCGCCCGGTCGATCAGGATGAAGTAGGGAGCCTCGCCCACCGGCGTGATCTGACCGGACGAGGTGACGCTGATCAGGAAACGGCAGCCGCTGGCGAACATCTGTTCGGCCAGCAGCACGGCGAAGGGGGCGCCGACGGCACAGCCGACCACCCCGAACTCCAGCCCCTCATGCTCGAACCGCCACATCTCGGTATGGTAGCAGGCCCAGTGTTCGACCGGCCGCGCCTGGCCTGTGCGCTTAAGGTAGCGCACCATGTCGCCGTCGGGGTCGAGCAGGCAGAGGGCGGGCACCTCGGTATGGGTAAGGCCGCGCTGGCGCCTCGCCTCGCGCAGCAGGTTGGCCGGCTGGAACACCGAGGGCGCATCGGTGTCCTTGAGATCGAGGATGGGGGGTTGGGGAGCGGGCATGGCTCAGCGCCTCCGCAGGCGGCAGAACTGGAAGCGCTGGATTTTTCCTGCCGGGGTCGGGTGATCCTCGGTCATGGCGGCGAGCATCTCGAAATGAGGTGCGAACTCTGCGGCAAGGCCATCGGCGTCATAGCGGCGGATGGTCAGGCCGCTGCACCGCTCCGGCCCATCCAGGGCGAAGGTCCCGATCACCGCGTGCCCGCCGGTCGGTACGGCGGCGGCCATGGCGGCGGCATAGGCGGCCCGGTCGGCGGCTTCGGTGAGGAAGTGGAACACGGCGCGGTCATGCCAGAGGTCGAAACGGGAGGGCGGCGTCCATCCGGTCACGTCGGCGATCAGCCATTCCACCAGGGCGGCCCGGTCGCCCAGGCGGCGGCGCGCCCGTTCCAGCGCCGCCGGGGCGATGTCGAGAACGGTGACACGCCGGAAACCTTGCTCGACCAGGCAATCCACCAGCCGCGAGGCACCGCCCCCGACATCGATGATCCTGCCTTCCGGTCCCAGGCCGGTGTCGCGGATCAGGGCCAGGGAAGTTTTCGGATGGTCCTGGTACCAGCTGACCTCGTTCTCGGCCTTGGTCTCGTAAACCGTCTGCCAATGCGACTGCCGGTCCATGTGTTCCCCCCTCATATCTTTTGTGCCGTCATGGCGATGTAGGCGGCGCCCACCGTGGTCCGTGCGCCAAGAGCCGGGTCGAATGGCGCCATCAAGCGCGCCGCCCATCTCCAGGGCGGGAAGAACACGGCACCCCGCATCGCTTCCACCGCCAATCCAATCGAAGCCATCTCGGCCGCCAGCAATCGGGCATCGCTGAAATGTGCCTGCCGCCACAAGCGGGTCCCAAGCCAGACGCGCATGAGGCGGATCACCGCCCATGGGCTCCAGCGTCCCAGTTCCCCAATCAGCAGATGGCCGCCGCCTCGCAGGACCCTGGCCGCTTCCGCCAGGGCGGCCCGGCGATCATGGATCAGGCACAGAACCGTGTTCATCACCGCGAGGTCGAAACTGGCGTCGGAAAATGGCAGCCGGCAGGCGTCACCCGCCAGGAACTGGCCCTCCGTCACGGTAGCGCGGGCGGCCATGATCATGGCCGGATCGGCGTCGATGCCGGTGACGCGGGCTCCCTCCGTCGCCATCTCGGCAGCCAGGACACCATCGCCGCAACCGATATCGAGGACATTCAGCCCCCGCAAGGGAGGGGCGATTCCCAGCAGGGCCTGATGCTCCAGGCGTTCGACGATTCGCCCAAGCGACGTTTTCCGCCACGCGGCATAACGGGTGGGGCCGATGCTGGATGCGCTCACGGCGCGGTTTCTCCGATAGATGAGGATAGCCTGTTATTCAATAACTTTGTTGAATAGTATGCTGCCATAGGCAGGCCGTCAATCTTCGGGCATGATTCCCGAATACGTCGGCTTGAGGATAGGAGCGAGCTTGGCAGCCAAGAGCAGTCCGAAACTGTCCATTCTGGAGCAGATCGCCATGGTGGCGAAGGCCTTGGGAAATCCCCATCGCCTCGACCTCCTGGAACTGCTTGCCCAGGGCGAACGCAGTGTCGAGGGACTAGCGGCGGCCAGCGGCCTGTCCTTCGCCAATACCTCGCAGCACCTCCAGGTCCTGCGGCGGAGCGGCTTGGCTGTTTCGCGCAGGAGCGGGCTGCACGTCCTTTACCGGACCTCCGGGGATGATGTTCTGGAACTCCTGGCCGCGCTGCGGCGGACGGCGGCGCGCCATGTGGAGGAGATCGACCGGCTGATGCAGGGCTTCTTCCACCAGCGGGATGCCCTGGAGCCCGTCTCGCGCGACGAACTGGTCGGGCGCCTGGGGGATGGAACCGTGACTCTGCTCGACGTCCGCCCGCCCGAGGAATATGCCGCCGGCCATCTGCCCGGAGCCATCAATATTCCCCTCAAGGAATTGCAGCGTCGCCTCGGGGAACTGCCGGACGGCGCCGAGGTGGTGGCCTATTGCCGGGGCCCCTACTGCGTCCTGGCCTTCGAGGCGGTGGCATCCCTGCGGGAGTGCGGCCGCGCCGCCCGGCGCCTGCAGGACGGCTTCCCGGAATGGCGTCTGGCCGGCTTGCCGGTGGAGACATGACCGGGGGAATGCGCCTTGATCTTGGCCTGATTGCCGCAGCTTACTGCCTCGACAGCCCGGCGGTGTTCCGGCATTGTTGCCGGGACAGGGTATTTTCGGTGGAAGAACGTCATGGCGCGAGAACCCGAGATCGTCACCCGCTATCGCCGGCTGGCGCTGGAGAACGACCCGGTGGCCCAATGCAAGCTGGGCGATCTCTACCGCCTGGGCTATCAGGTCAAGCGCGACATGGACGAGGCGGTGGTGTGGCTGGTGCGTTCGGCCCGCCAGGGCAACAAGGACGCCATCGGCCTGCTGAAGAAGATGGCCGCCGAAGGCGTCGACGTCCGCCGCCGGGTCGATGATCTGCCCGGCCCGCGTCAGACGGCTCCCCGCATCGACTGGGGGGCTGTCCCGGGCGAACCGGACGCGGCCGAGGGAGGCCAGGTGGCGGCGGAGGCCGCCGCCTCGCCGCCCCATCATCCGTCCACGCAGCCTCCGCCGCCGGCCGCCGTCTTGGACCCACGCGCGACGCCGCTGCCGACGGTCGAGGCCGAGACCGATCCCCTGGCGTTCGGCGAGGATGATCCTTCCCCTGATCCCGATCGTCTGCGCGCCCTGGCCGGCGGCGGCGATGCCGCCGCCATGGTGGCGCTGGGCAACGCCTACCGCCTGGGACGGGGCGTCGCCGCCGACCCGGCCGAGGCGGTGCGGCTGTATTCGCTGGCGGCCAAGGCCGGCGACGTCCGCGGCCAGTACTCGCTGGCGGTGATGTACGATCTTGGCCTTGGCACCGCCCAGAGCAACGCCCATGCCCTGAAATGGTTCCGCGAGGCGGCCAAGCAGGGCGACGCCGCCGCCCAGTTCAACCTGGGCAACATGATCCGCCAGGGGCGCGGCGTCGAGGCCAGCCCCGACGTGGCGGCCAAATGGTTCCGTCAGGCCGCCGACCAGGGCGACGCCGCCGCCCTGTTCGCCCTGGCGACCCTGTACGAGAGCGGGAGCGGTGTCGAGCGCGACGAGGTCCAGGCGGCCGAGCTGTATCGCGAGGCGGCCGAGCACGGCGAGGCCGAGGCCCAGTTCAACCTGTCCAACATGCTGCGCCAGGGACGCGGCACCGAGGCCGATCCGGTCGAGGCGGCGGTGCTGTGCCGCCGTGCCGCCGAACAGGGGCTGGCCTCGGCCCAGTTCAATTACGGCCTGATGCTGCTGACCGGAACCGGCGTCGACCGCAACGATGCCGCCGCCGCCCAGTGGCTGCGGCGCGCCGCCAGGGCCGGCAATCCCGGCGCCCAGTACCATCTGGCCATCCTGCTGGAGCGCGGACAGGGCGTTCCCGCCGACCTGGTCGAGGCCCATTGCTGGCTCTGTCTCGCCGCGGATTCCGGCGTCGAGGCCGTGGCGGGGCCGGCCCGCCGGTCCGCCGAAGTGCTGGCCGCCCATCTGGGCGAGGCGGGGGTGGCCGAATCCCGCCGCCGCCGTGCCGGCCTCCTGCCGGAGGCGGTCCCATGAGCTCGCCCAAGACCACCTACGAAATCCAGGTGCTGGACGACAAGCGCTGGGTCATCGCCTCCATGGCCGGCGACGAGGACAAGGCGAAGGCCTTCGCCGAGAACCTGCTCCAGGCCGGCAACCATGCCGCCGTCCGGGTCGTCAAGGATTACCAGCGCATCGACGGCACCCACAGCGAGACCGTGCTGCTGGAAAAGCAGGGCGAAATCAAGGGCGGCGGCGATCCCACCCTGGCCCAGATCACCGAGGCGCCGCCCTGCGCCACCCTGGAGGAGCTTTACGGCCAGCCGTCCCGCACCACCATCGGGCGGCTGTTGCGCAAGTACCTGGACGAGGCGCTGATCACGCCCACCGAATTGCTGCATGACGCCAAGGAGATGAAGCGGTTCGGCGACAAGGGCAACCTGCTCTATTCCGCCATCGACCGGGTGTCGTCGCTTCAGGCCAGGGCGGCGGGCGAGGAGAATTCCAAGGCGCGCAAGGACTTTCTCGACAAGTCGTGGGAGCAGTTGCTGGCCCGCGCCAAGGCCTTCGCCGAGAAGAAGGCCAAGGCGCCGCAGACCCTGGCGGAGGCGGTGGCCGGCAGCGGCGGCGATTCGTTCGCGCTGCGCGCCCTGACGACGCTGGCCCTGCTGGAACGGCGCAGCTGGTTCGGCAAGCTGGACCTGATGATCGCCTGGGCCGCCGAGCCCGCCGCCGCCGATCACATGGGGATGATCGACGGCATCATTGCCGACTTGGTGGTGCCGGCCCAGGTCATCCAGGATCTGCTGGGGTTCCAGGCCAACCTGTCGGCGGCGCTGTGCCAGATCGTCAATCTGGTGGAGGGCAAGGCCGAGCCTGCCAAGTTCGCTCCCCCGACCTTCGCCGCCCTGAACGGATTGTTCGCCGGCGGGGGGCTGCCCCAGACCCGTCAGGTGTTGATGGCCCGGGTAATCCGCGAGATCGGCGGCGGCAATCCGCTGTCGCGCAACGATCCCGGCCAGGAATTCGAGATGTTCCACAAGATGCTGCAACGTCTTGTGGACAAGGATGGCGTCACCGGCGGGCCGCCCCTGGCCGAATCGCTGCTGCAACGCGGCTCCAAGGTGATGAAGGGCGACGGCGAATCCATGTCCGCCCTTCAGGCGCTGGAAAATCTGCTGGGCACCCTCGCCGACGGCTGCGTCCGGCTGCAATTCCTGCTGACCCTGTGCGCCTCGCCGCTGGGCAAGAGCATGGGCGACATCCTGACCGAGGTGCTGGACGGCCATGTCCGCCGGTCGCGTCACATCGATCACTGGGTGCCGGTTCGGCTGTCGCCGCCGGCCCGCATGGCGGCGTTGACCGCCGCCAACAAATCGCTGCGCTCCTGCCCGGTGCTGGTGGATGGGTTCCGGAAAGCGCTGGCCGATCTGATCGACGACGTCATGGTCCGCTATCTCCAGGACGAGGGTGTCATCGAGAAGATCGACAAGGCCGACGACCCCCTGGCCATCCGCGCCATCCGGCTGGTCAAGTTCTGCGGCTCGGGCGTGCTGATCGAGGGCAAGTCCCTCAACATGGCCAAGGCTCGCGTCGTCGAGCATCTGCGCCAGAAGCAGTTCGAGGAGAAATTCGTCGCCAGCTGTCCCGACCCCAGCCAGGGCGACAAGAATCTGCGCGATTTCCATCGGCTGCTGGTCGAGTGCGGATTCAGTTGACGGATTGGTATAGGCGAGGCCGGCATCGGCTATTCCATCGGTAGAGGGATTGGCCATTGTCTTTGACAGCGGCGCCTTGCCGCCCCTACAATCGTAGAGTCAAACTTCCGTTATAGTTTTATACCTGTTTTGGATAGGAGAGAGCCATGGCGACTCTATCCATGCCGGTTCGCCTGAATCTCGGCGAACTCTGCGCCGCCGCGCTGGAGGCGGCCGCCGACAACCTCGCCGCCGCCTCGGACACCGAGTCCTTTCTTGGCGCGCTGGAGGAAAACCACGGATTGTGGCGTACCCTGGTCGAGGTGGCGCGACATCTTCCCTTGGATGTTCCGGCCTCCGACAGTGCCGGTTTCGTCATTTCGGTCTCGCGCAAATGTGGGCAGGGGGTTTGCGACGAGCATGTGGAGGCGCTGATCGGCATCAACCGGCGGATGTCCGCCCAATTGGTCAAGGCCGGCGATCCCTGCCGGATTCAGCGGCGGGCCGAACTGGCGTGGCGCGAAACCGGATTGGCTCCGTCGGTACCGTTTTCCCGCTGGCTGACCGATGAAATCCTGCGCAAGTCGCGTCACCAGGACAGCCGGCCGGAATCCCTGGCCGGGTAGGGAGGCGGCTGGCGCTACTCCGTCATGAATTCCCGGAAGAAGCGGCCGATTTCGGCGAAGGCTTTTTCCGCCCGGCCTCGCGATTGGCGGATTTTCCGCCAGTCGCCGTCCGGCGCCGCCTGTTGCAGCGCCTCCATCGCCTCGGCCAGGGCGGGGGCGCAGACGTTGCGCGCGGCTCCCTTGCCGGAATGGGCGGCGTCGCGCAGCCGCTGGCGATCCTTTGTCGCCAGCGCCGCGGTCAGCTCGTTCCGGATCAGGTCGAACGACTCGATGAAGTAGGCGATGACGTCGCGCAGCAGCGTCGCGTCGTCGTCGCCGAGAACCTCGGCCAGGGCCGCCAGATCCACCGGCGGCGCCACCACCCGCCGGCGGCGGGGGGCGGCTGGGCCGGCGGGCTGGGCGGGGCCGGCCTCGCCGCCGCCCAGCCGGGCGGCGAGCACCGCGCCCAGCCGGTCCATGGTCACTGGCTTGCTGAGATAGTCGTCCATGCCGGCGCGGAAGCAGGCCTGGTCGTCGCCTTCCAGGGCGTTGGCGGTCAGGGCCACGATGGGCAGCCGTCGTTCCGGCGCCGGTCCTTCCGCTTCGCGGATGCGGCTCGCCAGCCGATAGCCGTCCAGCACCGGCATGAAGCAATCGGTCAGCAGCAGGCTGTAGTGCTTGGCCCGCAAGGCGGTCCAGGCGGCTTCGCCGTCCTCCACCATGTCGAAGGCATAGCCGAGATGGGCAAGCTGGCGGCCGATCACCATCCGGTTGGTGGGGTTGTCCTCGGCCACCAGGATCAAGGTGTCCGGAGCCGGCTTGGCGGACCGGGCCGT
The DNA here is from genome assembly GCF_902729425.1 of Magnetospirillum sp. SS-4. Lineage (GTDB taxonomy): Bacteria > Pseudomonadota > Alphaproteobacteria > Rhodospirillales > Magnetospirillaceae > Phaeospirillum. Next base: position 56,489 of record NZ_CACVCH010000046.1, read on the forward strand.
CACCGTCCGTCCGGCGGACGAGGGCGGGGCGTCGTCGCCGGTCTCGTCCAGGGGAATTTCGACCCAGAAGGTGGAGCCTCGGCCGAACTCGCTGTCGACGCCGATGTCGCCGCCCATCATCGCCACCAGCCGGCGACAGATGGACAGGCCGAGGCCGGTGCCACCAAAGCGGCGGGTGGTGGAGGCGTCGGCCTGCGAGAAGGGTTCGAACAGGCGTTCGGTCTGTTCCGGGGTGAGGCCGATGCCGGAATCGTTGACCTCGATGCGCAGGCGGACGCGGCCACCCGAGCGTTCCGGCTGCGAGATCCTGGCCGTCACCGCGCCGGATTCGGTGAACTTGACGGCATTGCCCAGCAGGTTCAGCAGAATCTGGCGCATCCGCACCGGATCGCCCATCATCTGGTCGGCGATTCCGGGTTCCGCCTCCCACGCAAGGGTCAGTCCCTTTTCCATCGCCCGCGTGCGCAACAGGCGAATGCAGCTTTCGGCGGTGTCGCGAATCGAGAAGGCGATGTTTTCCAGCACCAGCTTGCCAGCCTCGATCTTGGACAGGTCCAGGATGTCGTTGATGATGGCCAGCAATGTCTGGGCGGAATCCTGGATGATGCCCACCATGCCCTTCTGGTCGGGGTTCAGCCGGGTGGTGCCCAGGATGTCCAGCATGCCGACCACGCCGTTCATGGGGGTGCGGATTTCGTGGCTCATGGTGGCGAGGAACGAGGACTTGGCGCGGGTGGCGCTTTCGGCCACGTCCTTGGCCTGGACCAGTTCTTCCTCGGCGCGCTTGCGGTCGGTGATGTCGTTGATGCCGACCAGGACACAGCGCTGCTGATCGGCATCGATGATCTGGCCCGACAGCATGGCCCAGATGGTCTCGCCGTAATCGGTGATCAGGCGCACCTCGAAGCCCTCGACGAAGCCGCCTTCCTTCAGCGCCTCCAGGAAGCGGGCGCGGGCGTCCGGACCGGTATAGCGGTCCAGGGTCCTGGCCGACAGGGCGTCGGCGGACAGGTCGCTATGGTCGAACAGTTCCGAGGCGCGGCGATTGACCCGCAGCACCATGGTGTCGGACAGACGGGTCAGGACCATGGGCAACGGCGCCGCCTCGAAGAAGCGCTTCAGCGTCTCCTCGGCCTCCTTGCGGACGGAAATATCGCTGATGCCGACCAGGATGCAGCGTTCGCCGTCGATCTCGGTCAGCTGTCCCGACACGCCGCCCCAGAACGACTGGCCGTAGGCGGTGCTCAGCATGGCCTCGAAATCGTCGACGAAGCCGCCGCCGCGCAGGCGCACCATGAAGCTGCGGAAGGCCTGCGGGCCGATGACGTGTTCCAGCCGCAGCTTGGCGGCGTCGCGTCCGGCTACGAACAGTTCGGATGCGCGCCGGTTGAAGGTGATGACCTCGCCTTCCGGCATGCGGCAAAGCATCATCGGCATGGGGGTGGCGTTGAAGATGCTGCTCAGGGTCCGCTCGGCGCCCTTGGCGGGGGTGATGTCGCGCAGCCACATGACGAAGGCGTCGCCGCCGTCGAACGCCATCTCGTCCCATGACGCCAGGGCCCAGAACTCGTCGGCGCCGATGCGGCGCATGCGCAGTTCGGCCTCGCGCAGTCCGGATTGCGGGCGCGGCAGGCGCATCCAGCGGTCGCGCCATTGCTGCCACGACGGGCAGAACGTGCGGAAGTCCAGCCCGGCCAGCGCGGCGCGGTTCATGCCGAGCATGGCGGCTCCCGCCGGATTGGCGAACAGGATGCGCCAGTCGGGGGCGAACATGACGACGCCCGCCGGGCTGGTCTCCAGGATGCGGATCATCGCCAGCCGGCTCAGCCCCGGCGGAGATGGTGGGCGCGGGTTCATTCGCCCGCCCTGGCCCCGGGCGGGCAGTTGATGCGGCTGCTCTTGCCGATGGCGATCTTGTGGCCGGCGGGCAGGTCGCGCAGGATCGACATCCGCGCCCGTTCCTTGTCCGCTTCCGATGGCGGCGGACCGTCGGTGACGATGACGGCGGTGCCGTTTCCGGCCCGCAGGTTGTAGTCCTCCCACCGGTAGACGGTCAGCCAGCAGGCCGGCTCCGGCCGGGGGCAGGTGAGGCAGAGATTGTCGGGCCTGGCGGCGGCGGCGCGGGCCGGGGGGGCGCCGGTAGGGATGACGGCGGAGCTTGCGGCCAGAAGCGCAAGGGCGAAAATCCGGCCCACTACGGCCGCTTGGCCTTGAGCGAGGCGGGGAAATAGCGCTCGATGGCCCGGGTCACCGCCTTGGCCAGACGGGCGCGATACTGAGGCTGACGCAGCTGCCTTTCCTCGAATTCGTTGGACAGATAGCCCATCTCCACCAGCACCGCCGGCACGTCGGGCGCCTTCAGCACCGCGAAGCCGGCGAAGCGGTGGGTGTTGCCCAGCAGGTCCATCTCCTGTCCGACCTCGTCCACCAGTTCGGTGGCGAAGCCGGCCGAGCGGTTCATGGTCTCGCGCTGGGCCAGATCGATCAGGATGCCGGCGACGTCGGGAGTTTCGTGGCTGAGATCCACTCCGGCGATCAGATCGGCCTTGTTTTCCTTTTCCGCCAGCGCCTGCGCTTCGGAGTCGGAGGCGTTCTGCGACAAGGTGTAGACCGACAGGCCGCGAATCTGCGGGCTTTGCACCGCGTCGGCGTGCAGCGAGATGAACAGGTCGGCGCCCACCTGCCGGGCTATGGCGACCCGGTCGCGCAGCCGGATGAAGACGTCGCGGTCGCGGGTCAGGTGGACGCGGTAGCGCCCGCCCTTTTCCAGCGCCGTCTTGAGTTCGCGGGCCATGGCCAGGGTGATGTGCTTCTCGTAGATGCCCGAAACCCCGATGGCGCCGGGGTCGACGCCGCCATGGCCGGGGTCGATGACGATCACCGGCACGCCGTCGCGGGCCTTGGTCACGCCGTCGAGCTTGGCGGGGGCGGGGGAGTGGAGCGCCACCTGAGTGGGAGGAGGCGTCGGCGTTGACGCCAGCGCTGGTGCCGGCGCCGCCTCCGCCTGGGGTGGCGCGGGCGGCGAGACCGGGAGAGGGGCGGGCGGGGCCGGGCGTTCCGGCGGCGGCGGCATGGGGGCCGACAGCATGGGCAGGCCCTTGGCCGGCCTGGTGGCGGCATTGGCCGGCCGTTCCGCCAGGTTGGGGCGTTCCGCCAAACTGGGGCGCTCCACCGGAACCGGCGGCGGCAAGGGTGGGGCCGCCGTCGCGTTGGGGCTGGTGACGACGATGCGATTGCCGGTGGCGGTGGGTTCGGCGACGGGCGGCGCCGGAATCGGAGGGGCGGACGGGAGCGGCGCCGGCTTTGCGATCGGTTGAGGGGCGACCGGCTGGGGGGCGACCGGCTGGGGCGGCGGCGATGCGGCGGCGATGCGGCGGGGTGCCGGGGCGGGCTGTGCCGTCGGGGCGGGAGAGGCATCCACCGAGGCCAGGAATGCCTCGCGGGAGGTTTCGGCGAGATCGACCACCAGTCGCCAGCCCATGCCGTCGCGCGGCGGGATGATGAAGGCCCCCTTGACGGTGGCGGGCTTGCGCAGGTCAAGGGTGAGGCGGCCGTCCTCGCCGCGCAGGCCATTGACCGCCCCCCACGGCTTGGGAACGGAATTGCCGGCCGCCTCCAGTCCCGGCGAGTCGATGACGACGCGGTAGGGATCGGCCTTGGTGGACACCTTGAAATGGACGGATTCGGACAGGTCCATCACGAACCGGGTGACGTTGTCGCCGTGCAGGCCCAGCCGGGCCCCCGACGCGCTGGCGGCCCAGGCGCCGCCGCCGCCGGACAGCGCCGGAACGACGGTCAGCAACATCATCGACAAGGTCGTGAGGCGCGTGAGGGACATGGGTCTGACGGTCACCGGACGGGAAAACGGACTCATGAACAGCTATAGCGCAGACAAAGACTCAGCATCAACTCAAAAGTCATTGATTCGGCAGACTCTTCCGTCAATCAACTCGCCTTGGCCGCATGACGGCGTCAAAGCCCGCCGTCCGGATGGCGTTTCGGGAACGCCAGTCCGGCTGCGACATGGTCTTCTCGCCGTTCCATCGGGCTGTTACAGTGGGCGGCGGGAAAGATACCCGGACCTGATCCGTCCGTATTGCCGTGGCAATCCCGAACCCAGGCCGTGACCATGGATGATCCGGACCTTCTGTGGGCGATGCTGCTGGTCGACGGGCCGTCCCGCCTCAGCGACGAGGAACAGCGCGACTTGGTCCTGCGGCTGGCTGGCCTGCCCGCCGGCGAGCGCGAGGACTACGCCCCCGACGATCTCGGCCAGGCCATGCACCTGACCGAGTTGTCCGGCCTGCTGTCCGGGCGTGATCTGAACGAACTGGCGGTGCTGCCCGCCCGGATGGGGGTGGCCGGGGCCGAGCGCCTCGGCGCCGGCTCCGCCCAGCTCCTGCCGGCGTTGCTGGCCCTGATCCAGGCCCTGTACGGCAGTCTCGTCCGCGACGAGGTCATGACCTGCGACGAGGCCCGTCAGGTCGTCGAACGCATGGAGGCGGTTCTCGCCGCCGACCCCGACGACGGATGGAGCGTCATCGCCGCTTTCTACCGGGCGCTGCTGGAACGCCTTGACGGCGGCGTCGAGACCGCCGCCGCCGCGCTGGCCGGACTGCTGCCCCGCGCCGTGGAAATCCTGGGGCAAGACAGCGACTGGGTTCACAGCATCCGCGCCGTCTACGCCGACATCCAGGCCGGCCGGGGCAACGCCCTGATCGAGGCCGGCCGGCCGGCGGAGGCGGTGGCGCCGCTGCGACAGGGGCTGGACGCCCTGGCCGGCCGGCTGGAAGACCGGCGGCGATGGGGCGAGATCTCCTATCTGCTGGCCCTGGCCCATTGGCGGGCCTCCGACGCCGACGATGCGACGGTGACCGCGCTGTTCGAGGATTCGGCCGCCGCCTACGACGCCGCCGACGCCGGAGGCGGCGAGACCGTATTCGTCGTCCGCGAGGCTCTTGGGGCGTTCTTGTGGCAGCGCGGCCGTCACGAGGAGGCGCTGGCGCTATTGGAGGACAATCTGGCCGAGGCTGGCCGCCGCCTGGGCGCGGATCACGAAATCGTCCACGACCTGGCGGTGGAATTGCCCCGGTTCCGGCGTGCCTGGTTGCGGATCAGGGAAGGGGGAAAGCTGTTCGGCTGGGCCTTGGCCAATCACCGCCAGGCATTGGCCGAGGACCGCTTCGCCCTGGCCGTCGCCATGCTGCGCGATGTCGCCGGACAGGCGGAGACGGCCGAACTCCACGATCTTCTCCTGCTGGAGGCGGCGGTGCTGCTGGCCGCCTCCGGCCGGGGGGAGGAGGCGCTGGCCGTATCGGACGGGGCGCGGTTGCCCTCGATGGGAGGGTGGGGCGAGGCCAGGGTGTGGGCGGCCGGCGCGGCGGCCCTGGCCGATTCCCAGGCGCGGGAGGCATGGGTCGGCCGGGCCGTCGCCAAGGCGCTTGCCACCCATGTGGCCGAGTCCGAGGACGGCAAGGCCTTGATCGACCTGATCGAGGCGCTGTTCCGGGAGGCCGCCGCCACCGAGGCTCTGGCGCTGCTGGAAGCCGGTTCCCACCCGGTTTGCCGCGAGGTTCTTATCGCGGCGCGGGTGGAGAGCGACGACCTGGACGGGGCGCTGGCGCTGCTGGACCGATGGGACGGCCCCGAACTGGATGATTCAGTCCTGATCGATCTGATCGAACTGGCGGCGCGACGGAAACGGCGGGCCGTGGTCGAGCGGTTCTCCCCCCTGCTGGCGCGGAGCCGGATGGCTCATCTCCCGGTGTCGGCCCTGCTGTTCGTGGGGGCCGAGGACGAAGGCCTTGCCCTGATCCCCCGGCTTGAATCCGGCTGGTCCCGCACCGAAGCGCTTTCCATGGCGGCGGAGCATTTCGGGGACAAGGGCGATGCGGAACGCTGCCGTTCGTTCGCCGCCCAGGCCGCGGCCGAACTGAACGCCGATCCGAAGGGATTCGTCTTCCAGCCGCTGTGCCGCATGGCCAAGGGATTGCTTGGCGTCATGGATGTCGCCGGGGTGATGGAGTGGGGGCGCGCCCATCTTGCTCCGGGACTGGTTTCCGAGTACGGCTATGCCGTCGCCTGCGCCCTGGAGATGCAGGGGCGCCACGATGCCGCGTGGAGCGTCGCCCAGGACCTGGACGAGGACCATCGCGCACAGGCGGAATCGCGCATCCGGACCTCCCGCGACAACAACAATGCCGTCGGCGCCATCGCCCACAGCCACAAACTGGCCGCTGCCGGCAAGGCCGAGGACGCGGTCTCGGCCCTGGCTTCCATCGCCAATCCCTTCGCGGTCGTCAATGAATGCATCGGCATCGCCGAGACCTGCGGCGATGCCGGCGCGGCGGCGCAGGCGCTGCGTGCCGCCTTCGGCCGTCTGCCGGGAAAACTGGCGGATGGGGCAATCTGCTCGTCCGGGCTGCGTCTCGATTACGGCCGCAAGCTGGGCGAGGCGGCCGGCCGCATCCTGGCGCCGGAGGCTGGCGCGGCCTTCGCCGAGGCCGCCCTGACGCGGGCGGCCGGCATGGACGACATTATCGCCGCCGCCCCCTTCGTGGTGGCGGCCGGCCACGCCGTTCGTCCGCATCAGCGGGGCTGAACGGGGGGAATGGGCCGGGCGGGCGGCGTTGCCGGCCGGGCCGACGCCGCCGGTTGGGCCGGCCTTGCCGTCGGCAGGGCGGGGTTGGGCAAGGCCGATTCGGTCAGCACCGGCGGTTTCGGCTGCGACAGGGGCGGCGCCGGCTGGGCCAGCGTGGTGGCGGGCAAGCCCAGGGAAAGGAGAACGGCGATGATGGCGGGTTTCATGAAGACCTCCTTGGCTGAGTCCGCCAGACGGATCGCCCTGGCGTTTTTTCTGGCTTTCGCCGTTCCGGCGCCGGTTCTGGCCGATCAGTGGCGTGGCGAGTACAGCGCCGAGCGGCGTCCGGCCATGGTGATCGCCCGTGACGCCGGGCAGTGGCGGGACCTGTGGGCGGGACTGAGGGCGCCGCCGCCGCGTCCGCTGGCCGATGGCGAGGCGGCGGTGGCCATTTTCCTGGGGCCGCGCCGTACCGGCGGTTACGGTCTGGAATTGATCGGCACGCGGGTTGAGGGCTGCGCCACCGTGGTGGAATTCCGGGAAACGGTTCCGGCCGGCTTTGTCACCCAGGCCTTCACCAGCCCCTGGGCGGTGATGACGTTGCCGATGCCGTCGGGGATGGTGGTGGCGGCCGAGGGGGAAACCCGCATCCTTTCCCGCGACCTTGCCGAGCAAAGCCGTTGCCGCTGATCATTCCGACAGGCGGAACACCCCACCGCCGTCCCGGCGCAAGGTCAGGCGGGGCGGCAGCGGACCGCCCAGCCGGGCCGCCAGTCCGGGAGAGATGACGATGCTTTCGATCAGCCCTGCCTCGCGCGGGTCCAGCCCGCCGTCGCCCAGGGCCGCCGTCAGGTCGGCCAGGGTGGCCGCGTTCCGTCGGGCCGCGTAGGCCGCCAGGGTCCGCCCAAGCTCGGGACCGACCATGATGTCCGTCGAGGCGGTGCCGTCGAGGGGAGGGCGCGCCGCCGCGGTGAACGAACCGCCGGCCGAGGCTTTCGGCCGGTCCATCGCCGCCGTCGCGTCCGCCGGCGGCGCCGGCGGGGGAGGATGGGTGGCGGGAGGCATCAGCAGCGCCGCCAGCCCGATGGCGAACGCTCCCGCCGCGCCGCCCCAGACCAGCCACCGTCGGGGCGATTCGGCCCGAACCGGCCGCCGGGTGCGGGCGATGGCCGCGTCGACCAGCGATGCGGGCGCGGGATTGGCCTGAGCCTGGGCCAGCCAGTCGGCGGCCACCGCCACGGGCGTATCCTCCTCCGCCACCCGCGGCAAGGTGTCGCGGACGATGCTTCCGCCCCCGGCGTCGCGGGCATCGGAGAACAGGGTCCGGCTCAGGTCTTCGCTTCGCATGAATTCTCAGACGGACGCGAGCGGGAATTTTTCCACTCCGGCGGCCTTCAGCTGATCCAGCAGCATTCCCTCCCATGATTTCCGGCGGCGGTACAGGTCTTCGACCGGCAGGCGCATGATCTCGGCGATTCGGCGCGGCGGCAGCGGCGGGTCGGCCAGAAAACGGTAATGCAGATACAGCCGCGCCTCGGCCGGCAGCCGCGCCAGGGCCGTCGCCAGGACCTCGCATGCGGCCTCCATGGCGGCGCGGTCGCGAAGGCCCCGCGTCTCGTCCTCCGGCGAGGCGGCATGGTGGGGGAGCGGGCGCTCGTGTTCCGATCCGTCCGGGGTGGTCACCGTCAGCGGGACATGCCGGGGCCTGGGAGGCGGGGCGTGTCCGCCAAGCGCGGCGTCGACCCGGTGCAGGACGCGCATTGCCTCCACCCGGGGCAGCCGCCGCCCCTGCGCGTCGCGCAGCCGGTCGGGCAGGTCCTCGGCGGTCAGTCCCTGGACGTAGATCAGATCGAAGGCCCGGCGTTCGAGCGGCTCCATGCGCCGGATCGCCTCGGGTTCACGGCGGCGGCCGTCGCGGGCGCGCAAGATGTCTTCGATCAGGTTGAGGGCGACGCGGCGGACATAGCCCGAGAAGCTGCCCCGCCCGTCGTATTTCCGCAATGCCGCGCAGTCCTCGGCCATCAGGCGCAGGCGGAGGTCCTGGGCGACGTCGTCGCAATCCTGGTCCTGGCCCAGGCGGCGGCGCACCAGCCGGGTCAGGTCGGCGCCGAAGAAGCGCTCGAACGCGCTCCAGCCGGCATCGCGGTCGGTGGCCAGCAATCCGGTGATCCGATCGGCCAGCAGGTCGGCGGTCTTCAGCACCAGATAGGGGGCGGCGGCGGCGCGCCCGTCCCAGTCGGACAGGGCCGCCAGGCGGTTGTCGGCCAGCCGCTCGATCAGCAGCGGGAATTCGCTCCGGCAGCGCGTCTCGTCGAAGACCTGCCGGCAGCATCCGTACAGCAGGTCGGCCCATCGCCGGACGAACGTCTCCCACGCCCCGGCGTCGCCATTGCGGGCGGCGCGCAGCAGGTCGCCATCATCAGCGTGTTCCGGCCTTTGCCCGTCCATTATTCAGTCATTGGCTCCGTCATCAATACGCACCATCTTATCCGCATGCGAAATATCTGCTAGCGTTTGATACGTATTTGCGAATGGCAAGTTGTCGGATCGATGCGCGCCCTGCTCTATATTATAATCATTTTATCAATACCGGGTGTCGTCCTGGCGGATGGCGGCCTTTCGGTCCGCGTCATCGCCGATGACGGCGTCTCGCGCTCCGTCGACATCCGCGCCGCCGGCCACCGTCCGCTGGGCAAGGTCGCCGGCCGCGTCGACGGCCAGGCCGTGCCGCTCGTCGCCGAATCGTCCTATCCCGCTTCCGGCGACATTACCGCCATCCTTGTCCTGGTCGATACCAGCGACCCGCGCCGCGCCGCCATTGTCGCCGAGAACGCCCGTCAGGTCGGCGTCCTGGCTGCTGCCGCCGCGACCCATCATCGGCTGGGGCTGGCGCGTTTCGACCGCGACATGCAGGTTCTGGCGCCGCTGGGATCGCCGTCCGGGGAGATCAGGCGCGCGGCCGAGGGATTGCGGGCGGCGGGGCCGATCACCCAGCTCTATCGCCACGGCCTGACGGCCATCGATCTGCTGGCGGCGCATCCGGCCAGCCGGCGGGTGCTGATCGTGTTCACCGACGGGCTGGACGAGGGCCGCGGCTTTACCCGCGCCCATGTGGCCGAGGCGGCGGCCAAGGCGGACGTCGCCGTGGTCGGACTGGGATTCCCCGCCAGCGCCAAGGGTGAACTGGCGTTGCAGGACCTGGAATGGCTGGCGCGGGAGAGCGGGGGATTCTACGCCGGAGCGACAGCGGCCGGCCATCTTCCGGATGCCGTCCTGCACCGGGCCTTGCGGGTGGCAGACGGGGGCGGCCGCTTTCGTTTCGACGCGGCGCCGTTCCTGCGGACCGAGCCCCGGACGGTGCGGCTTGAGGTCGATGTCACTGACGGCGGCATCACCCGCCACGCGGCGGCCATGGTGCCGCTGCCCGCCGCCGGCCCCGGTTTCGGGTGGCTGCTTGGCGGCGCCGGCGTCATGGTCGCGTCGATCCTGGCGTGGCGGCGGTCGCACCGCCGCGCCGCCGCGCCCGAGGTCGCCGCCGCTTCGGCGGCAAGCCCGCATGCGGTGGTCGAGGTCTTGGATGACGAGGCCCCCTGGTGCCAGGGCATGGCGGGAAGCATCTTCGTCATCGGCCGTCTCGCCGGGGACGGAACCGACATGGCGCTGGCGCATCCGACCGTCTCGCGCCCGCATGCCGAGATCAGGCGCTCGGGCGGCGGCTATCGCATCGCCAATCTGAGCGCGACCAACCCCATCCTGGTCAACGGCAAGGCCGTCGATGCCGGGCCGTTGAAATCGGGTGACGAAATCTCGCTGGGCGACGTCCGTCTTCGTTTCGCCGAATGCGGGCCGGCCCGGGCCGGGGCGACGCGGCTGGTGGTCCGGCCCACGCCGGCCGCCAGCCGCACCACTCTCCTTCGACCGGGGCCTGACGGAGACTGACCATGCACCATCTTCTCATCGGCCGGGCGGGCGCCGGCAGCCATATCGGCATCGACGACGAGACGGTTTCCGCCGGACACGCCGAACTGGTGCGGTTGCCGGACGGGCGGACTTATCTGGTCGACCGGTGCAGCACCAACGGCACCTTCGTGTTTCGCGACGGCGAATGGATGCGCCTGCGCCACGATTTCGTATCCCCGGCCGAGCCGGTGCGGTTCGGCCGGGTCGAAACCACGCTTGGCGACCTGCTGGGCGGGGACCGGCATCCCGGCGACGAAAAAAATGCCGGCGCGGTCGTCTGGAGTCCCGATGGCAGGCTGGAGGCGAAGCCGTGACGGGAATACGGTCCGAAACCGACGCGATGACCGCCCGCCTGGGTGTGGTCGGCGGCTGCGCCGTGGGCGGCGGCCTGGTGCTGTGGCTGTCCTCGGCGATGCTCGGCGAAGTGGCCGCGACCATGTGGCTGGGACCGGCGGCGGCCTTTCCCCTGACCATCCAGTTCGCCGAATGGCTGGTGTTCTTCGCCGGGCTTGGCGAGGCGGTCGTCAGGCTGCGCGCCGGCCGTGCCGAGACCGGGCAACTGGCCCGGCATTACCTGCCCGAGGACCATGGCACGGTCCTGCGTGGCGAGGACCTGGAACCGATCTACCGTCGTGTCCACGACCAGCCGGACGCCCAGGTCCGTTTCCTGCCGCGCCTGATCCTGTCGACCATCCGCAGCTTCCGTTGCTCGGGCTCCATCGATCAGGCCAACGCGCTGATGGGGTCGGGGCTGGAGCTGTTCATGCACGAGATCGACCTGCGCTACACCTGGTTGCGCTACATGGTCTGGCTCATTCCGTCCCTGGGGTTCATCGGCACGGTGGTCGGCATCGCCGCCGCCCTGCGCAAGGCGTCGGGCTTCGATCTGTCCAGCACCGACATCAACGTGCTGGCCTTGCTGACCGAGGATCTGGGCGTCGCCTTCGACACCACCATGCTGGCGCTGGTCCTGTCCATGGTCCTGGTGCTTCTGATGTCCCTCGCCCAGGCGCGCGAGGAGACGGCGCTGAACCGCGCCGGCCAATACTGCCTGAACAATCTGGTCAACCGCCTGTACTGACGGAGAGGAAAAGCCCATGACCCGCCGCATCGACCCGCCCGAGGCGCCTTCGCCGTCCGGTCCCGCCGCGCCCCGTCACACTCGCATGGTCGGCCCCGCCGGGGATGCGCCGCGAGGGGCGTCCGATCCCGTCGTCGGCTGGCTGGTCATCGTCGATGGTCCCGGCAAGGGAACCGCCCTCGAACTGGGATATGGCGAGAATCCGCTGGGGCGGGGGGGCGGCATGCGGATCAGCCTGGATTTCGGAGCGGCCAGCGACACCGCGATCACCGCCGAGCGGCACGCCGTGGTCACCTACTACACCCGCGAGCGCCTGTTCCGGGTCCGCCATGACCTGGGGCTCAATCCGACCCATCTCAACGACAGGCCGCTGTTGCAGCCGACCGAACTGAACGCGGGCGATTGCATCGAGGTCGGACGGACCAGATTGCGCTTCGTGCCGCTGTGCGGCCCCGATTTCGAGTGGTCGGCCGACTAGGGCCTTGCCTTTTTCCTTGCGCCGCGTCCCTGATCCGACCGGTTCCTGACTCCTGGGCCATCCAATGAACCAGCACCTTCCCGTCGGCACGTCGCTGCTGGAGTATCGCCTGATCAAGGTGCTGGGCGAGGGCGGCTTCGGCGTCACCTATCTGGCCGAGGACGCCATCGGCATCCGGCTGGCCATCAAGGAGTATCTGCCTGTCGAATTCGCCGTCCGCGACGTCGACAGCCGGGTGGTGGCGCGCTCGGAATCGGCGATGCCCAATTTCGCCTGGGGGTTGGAGCGCTTCCAGCAGGAGGCGGCCCGGCTGGTGCGTTTTCGCGGCCACCCCAATATCGTTCGCATCGAACGTTTCTTTCCCGCCAACGGCACCGCCTATCTGGTGATGCCCTACGAGGACGGAGAAAGCCTGACGGCGGCGGTGAACCGCGACGGACCGCCGCCGCCCGCGGCGCTGGAGCGGATCGTCCAGGGGCTGCTGGCGGGGCTGTCGGCGGTTCACGACGAGGGGATGCTTCACCGCGACATCAAGCCGGACAATGTCTATCTGCGTGTCGACGGCTCGCCGGTGCTGCTGGATTTCGGAGCGGCGCGAGAGGCGATCCGTCACCGCAGCCGGATGCTTACCGGCCTGGTCTCGGAAGGCTATTCTCCGCCCGAGCAGTACGACCCCGACGGCGGCGCCCATGGCCCCTGGTCGGATCTTTATGCCCTGGCGGCGACTCTGTACTTCGCCATGAGCGGCATTTCACCGCCCCCATCGGGCCGCCGGGGCCGCAACGATCCGTTGCGGCCGGTCGCCGAGGTGGTCCGGCATTCCCATGCCGCCGGCCTGTGCGCCGCCGTCGATGCATCCCTTGCCCTCGACCCGGAAGAGCGGCCGCGGTCGGTCGCCGACTTCCGGCGGATCGTCGGGGCGCCGCCGCCGCCGGAAAACGCCGCCGCGACCCGGAAGGTGGAATCTTCCTTTCCCCCCTCTCCCGTATCCAGGCCGGCCCTGGCCTCGGATGTGGATGCGGAACCGGACTCGTGGTCGCGTCGCATCAAGGGGATTGGCGCCGTCGTCGTCATCGTGCTGGTCGCCTCGCTCGTCATTCCAAAGCTTGTCCCCCATCGGCAGGCCATCGCCGTCGACCGGCTTTTCCCCGGCGATTCCTTCGCGGAATGCACCATTTGTCCGACCATGGTCGTCGTTCCCGAGGGCGATTTCACGATGGGGGCGTCCAAGGCCGAGGTGACGCAGGCGTCGCGGCGGGGCTGGGCCGGCGTCAATGACGAGATTCCACGTCATGCCGTCATCATCGCCAGGCGCTTCGCCATCGGTATGCACGAAATCAGCAACGAGCAGTACCGCGTTCACCTCAAGGGCAGCGGCCGCAACCCCGACGGCTGTCACGACGGCAACGGCCACCGCGTCCATTCCGGCGGCTGGCTGTCGCGTGACGACATTTACTACGATTCTTCTCCGGCGGCGTGCGTGTCGCGCGACGATGCCTGGGCCTATGTCCGCTGGCTCAACCAGCGCCTGTTCGGCACCCCGGACGGTCCCTACCGCCTGCCCTCCGAGGCGGAGTGGGAATATGCCGCCCGGGCCGGGTCGACCACCCAGTTTCCGTGGGGCGACACCCTGGGCAGCGGCCACGCCCATTGCCGCGAGTGCGGGCCGGTCTCGACGGTCGATGGACGGGTCACGGGACCGGCGTCCCGGGGCAGTTATCCCGCCAACGCCTTTGGCCTGTTCGACATGATCGGCAATCTCGGCGAATTCGTCGCTGATTGCGACACGCCGAACTATGTTGGCGCCCCGGCCGACGGACGGGCGGTCACCGGTCCTGGCGAGTGCGGTGGGGTGATCCGCGGCGGCGACTTCGACGGCGACGCCTTTTCCATGCGTTCAGCCTCGCGCATTGCCGCCAAGGCTTCCGACCGCTACATCCATGTCGGGTTCCGCGTCGCCCGCGATCTGGAATGGAGGCCGCGATGACCGGCTGGACGTGGGCCGTCGCCGACCATGTCGGCGGCCGGGACGAGCAGCAGGACCGCGTCGCCGTGATGGCGGAGGGGGGGCGCGTCCTCGCCGTAATCGCCGACGGGTTGGGCGGCCATCGTGGCGGTGGGGCGGCGGCCGAGGCGGTGGTCGGGCATGCGCGGCGGGCATGGGCGGCCCGGCGGGATTTCACCGGAACCGTTCCCGCCTTTCTGGAATCCATCCGCGTCGCCGCTCATGGCGCCATCAACGCCCTGGCCGCCGACATCGGCGAGCAGCCCCATTCCACCTGCGTCCTGTTTCATGGCGACGGCGAGAAGGCCGATTGGGTCCATGCCGGAGATTCCCGCCTGTACCGCATTCGCGGCGGTCGGGCCGAGCTTCTGACCCGGGACCACTCCTATGCCCAGATGCTGGTCGAGCAGGGCAAGCTGCGCCCGGACGAGGTCGCGGCCCACCCATCCCAGGGGCAATTGCTGGTCGCGCTCGGCGGGGCCGAGGACCAGGGCGGCGAACTGGGCGGCGCCTGGCTGCGGCCGGGGGACGGCTTTTGCCTGTGCAGCGACGGAGCCTGGGAGGTCCTGACCCCCGGCGACATGGCGGCGGCGCTGGATCGCGACGATCTGGCCGCCTCGGCCCGCGCCCTGGCGGACGAGGCCGCCCGGCGGGGTGGTTCCGGCGGTGACAATATCGCTTTGGCGCTGCTGCGCCTTGGGGATGGGGTCCTGCCGCCCGAGCGGGGGTGGGCGAAGATGAAGCGGCTGTTTCTGGGGAGGGCGCCATGATCCGTTTTATTTTCGCGGCCGTGCTTGTCGCCGGTCTGGCGCCGATTGCCCCGGCCCGTGCCGACGGCCTGGATATCTCCGGAATCGAGGCGAGCGTGGTTCGCCTGATCGCGTCGGTCGAGACGGAAGTCCTGGTCGGCGGCAACCGCAGCACCCTGACCAGTGTCACCAGCCTTGGATCGGGCTTCGTCGTCGCTCCCGGCGTCATCGCCACCAACCTGCATGTGATCGCGCCATCGGCCAAGGGCGCCAGGCAGCCCGACCTGTGGGTGGCCGACGGGGGTACCGCCGGTCCCCATCGCCGGCCGGCGACGGTTCTATGGGCCGATCCTCACTACGATCTGGCGGTTCTGTCGGTTCCGGGACTGACGCGCAAGCCGCTGCCCCTGGCCGAGACCGGGCTGGCCAAGGGGGCTCCGGTATGGGCCTTGGGGTTTCCGGGGGCCGCCGACGAGCCCATCACCGCCCAGGTCGAGCAGGGACTGGCCGCCAGGGGGCTGAAGGCGGGTACCCTGGATTATGCCGTCGCTTTCGAAACCGAAATGCTGGCCCGCCTCAGCCTTGAAATCAGCGCCACCGTCGGCAATCTGGAACGGACCTTGTCGGCGTCGTGGAGCGGCGGCGATCCGCCGTTCCCGATTCTTCAGCACCGGGCGACCATCTCGCCGGGCAATTCGGGCGGTCCGTTGCTGGATTCCTGCGGCCGGGTGGTCGGCATCAACACCTTCGGGGTCGGCGGCTCCGCCGGCGGCGTCGAACTGGTGGCGACCTACTATTACGCCTCCGACGTTGCAAACCTGATCCGGGGACTTCAGGCAGCCTCGGTGCGTTTCGATCGCGGGGCCGGAACATGCGCTCCCTCCGCCGGCGTTTCCGCCGGCCTGTCCATGACGATGGCGGCGGGCGCCGTCCTGCTGCTGGTCATGGCCGGCGTCGTCTGGCGCATGCGCGGGCGCATGGTGACCCGTTCCCAACTGGTGCGGGATTTCCCTTCTCCGGCCGCCGCGCCGGCCGCTCCCCATTTCCCGGGGCCGGGCGGGCCGGACGAGTGGCGGCTTCGGGGAACCGACGGTTCCGGCCGGCCCCTGTCGCTGACCCTGTCGGCCCGGCGCCTTGCCGCGACGGGCGGGAATCTGGTGGTGGGGTCGTCCGCCGAATTGGCCGACGACGTCATCGCCGACGATACGGTATCGCGCCGCCATGCCCGGCTGACCCTGGCCGGCGGCCGCCCGGCGATCGAAGATCTGAACGCCACCAACCGGGTTCGGGTGAACGGCGAGGACCTGTGTCCGTTCCAGCCCAGGCAATTGCGGGCGGGTGACGAAATCCGCCTGGGTCAGAGCGTCCTGACCCTGGAACGGGCATGAGATGAACCTGCGGCGGCGGCGTCCCGAACTGTCGGTGTTCGGCCTGTCGGCCCTGGATCTGTTCGCGTCGGGAATGGGCGCCTTCGTCCTGCTGGCTGTCCTGCTGTTTCCTCATTTCCGCAAGATCGAGCCGGTGCTGTCCGAGACGCGGCAGATGGTCCGCGACGCCCGCGACGCCGTGGCAGCGGCCGCGGTGGCCGAGGCGCAAGCGCGCCAGGCCGGACAGCGGGCCGGGGCCGCCGCCCGTCAGGCGGCGCAAGCGGCCAGCGAGACCGCCGATCTCGACGCCGAGACCGCCCGGCTGGAGGCGAAGGAGGCCAGGACCACGCAGGTCCTGGCGCGCTGCCAGGCCACCGTCGCCAAGCTGGACATCCGGTCGATGGATCTGGTCCTGGCTTTCGATTCGACCGGTAGCATGGCCGACGCCATGGCCGACATGCGCCGCAGTCTGGCCGGAGTGGTCCGGGTTCTCCACCAGATGGTGCCCGACCTGCGCATCGGCCTCGTCACCTTTCGGGACGACGCCTCGTTCGTCACCCGTTCGATGCCGCTCACGCCCATGGATGATTCCGGAATCGCCCAGGCGCTGTCCTGGCTGAAGGCGCAGGGTGCCGACGGCGGTACCGGTCCGCGCGCGGTGGAAAAGGGGCTTGCCGCCGTCGCCGCCCTGTCCTGGCGGGACGTGCGCCGGGTGGTGGTGTTGATCGGAGACGATCCCGACGACGATTCCGCCCCCCACGCGGCCGAGGCGGTCGCCCGGTCGCTGTCCAGGGTGTCGTCGATCTCGGTCAAGGGGCAGGGCGGCCCGTTCTTCGAGGCGGTGGCCAAGGCCGGCGGCGGTGGCTATTACGTCGACCCGGGGGGGCGGATGATGGAAAGCCTGCTGCTCGCGGCGCTGGAGGACTGAGCATGCGCCGTCCCAGCCGCGAGATCGGAGCCTTCAGCCTGTCGGCGGTCGACCTGTTCGCCTCGGCCCTGGGGGCGTTCATGATCGTGGTGGTCCTGTTGCTGCCCTATTTCCGCAATCTCTCGGACGTGGAGGCGCATCGGCGGGAGGCGAGGCAATCCTTGCAGGAGGCCGTCGTCGCGCGAAGCCGGGCGGAGGCCGCCCGCGACACGGCCGCCGCCGAAGCCGAAGCCGCCGAGGCCAAGGCCGCCGAGGCCGGGCGCCGCCGCGCCGCCGCCGCCGCCCGGCGTGACGCCGCCGCTTCGGCTTCGGCCGCCGGCGAGACCGCCATGGCGGCCTGCGCCCAGACCCGGGCAAGCCTGTCCATCGGCGCCCTCGACATCGCCATCGGCGTCGACACCACCGCCAGCATGGGGGCCGAGGTTCTGGCGCTGCGAAATGAAATCGGGGGAATCGCCCGCGTTCTCGACCGCATCTCGGGCGATGTCCGCCTGGGCGTCGTCGCCTTCCGCGACACCGGGGACGCCTATGTCACGCGGACATTGCCGCTTACCTCGCCGTCGACCGGACTTTCCGTCATCCAGGATTTCCTGAACAGCCTGTCCGCCGATGGCGGCGGCGACTGTCCGGAGGCGCTTGACCAGGCCGTTGCCGAGCTTGTCGGGTTGCCGTGGCGGGACGCCGCCCAGCGCCGCATCGTGGTGGTCGGAGACGCCGAGGCCCACGCGGGCGCCCGGGATGCCGCCCTTGCCCGCGCCCGCGCCTTCGCCGCCGCCGGCGGCAAGCTGTCCAGCGTCTTCACGTACCGGACGGACAACGCCACATGTTCGGCCTCGACGGCCGAGCCGTTCTATCGCGCCCTGGCCGCCGAGGGCGGCGGCCGGTACGTCGACCGGAACGAATCCGTCATGGAGGCGGTGCTGATGGCCCTGTTGGGAAAGTAGGGGGCGGTCACCGGCCTTTCCGGTTGCGATTGTCGACGGTGGTCGTCGATCTGACGATTCCCTTTTCGATGATCAGCAGCAGGTCGAACTCGTACACCGAATCGTAGCCCATGTGGTGATACTGAATCTGCGCCCCCATCGGGACGCGCAAGACGCCGGAGAACCACCCGGCGAACACCGTGCCGCCGGCCTCGGCGCGGAACAGGTCCGCGAGCCCGACCTGTCGCCGCCTTTCACAGTTCCAGCCCGAACGGGGAGCGTCGTCGCACAATTCCGCGCTGATGCCGGTGAGGTGCAGCCGGCCGTCCCTGATCTCCCATCTGGCGACATAGCCGCGCCAGTTGGCGGTGCTGGTGGAGGCGAAGGGGGGGCGGGACGCCTCGGCGTAATAGGCTTCCAGCGGTTCGGAAAACAGGGGATGGTCGACGCCGTCGATGGCGATGGTGTCGGAGATCTGGGCTGTCATGGCGTCCTCCTTGCCGGTCGGGATCAGGGATTGGCCGAGTCCAGCCGCTCGAGAATCCGGCGCGGCAGGTCGCCGCTGTCCGCCGCCTCGCCAAGCTGGCGGGCAAAGGTGGCCGATGCCGCCGCCAGCCCGGCGGCTCCGACGTCTCCCAGTAGGGCCATGTCGTCGACCAGCAGCGCCTTGACCCGGCGGCCGACGGTCGACAGGACCCGCTCCCTCGCCAGATGCGAGGCCCCGGCCAGCACCGCGACCACCGCGTCGGCGTCGACGAATCTGAGAATCGCGATCACGTCGTCGTCGTCGAGGCGGGTAACGTTCTCGATGTCGATCACGGCGTCACTCCCATGGTTGCCACGGCCAGGCCAAGGCCGAGGATGAAAAGCCGCAGCCAGGCCGGGCGGGACGACGGAAGGCGCGGCCCCGCCAGGTGCAGGCAGACGAAGCCGCCGTACCATCCCGCTCCCACTCCCCAGGCGTCCGTCATTCCGGCCAGCCACAAGCCGAGCGATGCCGCCACCGCCAGAAGCGCCACAATCCCGTTGCGCAGGCGCATGCCCGAAGCGTTCCAGGGCCACGCCGCGAAGGTGGTGGCGGCTCCGGCGATTCCGACGGCCAGCCACGGCAGGACCGAAGGCGTCGGAGCAATCATTTTCCCGTCCCCAGGGCTTCGTGGTGCAGGGTCAGGGTCGAGGCCAGTTCGGCCGACCAGATCGCAAGGCGGCGGACCGCCAGGGCCGGCTTGTCCGACGCGGTTTCGTTGATCTGGCGGGGCAGGTCGAGCAACAGCGGCTTGACCACGCCCCAGCCGTGACTGATGTCGCTGACCGGCAGGGCCGAGGCCAGGGCCGTCCAGCCCAGCACGGCCGCCAGTCGATGGTTCCCGGCGGCAAGAGCGATGTGGCGTTCCGCCTGGAGCTTGAACCAGCGATTGCGAAGCTCGGCCATGGCCGGGCCGGGATCGCCGCCGCCGGCGTGCTCGGCCAGCACCCAGGCGGCGACCATCGCATCGCGGGGGCGCAATTGCTTGTCGGTCTCCTCCGGCTTGGCCGCGTTCAGGTCCTGGTCCAGGCTTTCGCGCGCGCGCCGCCGGCATTCGGCCGTCTTCGCCCCCGGATTGAACCGGGCGACGGCGCAGCCGGCATGGACGCTGTCGTAGAGGCCGGGCCTGATCATGGCCTTGATCCGCGCCGCGCCGGCAAGATCGCCGGAGGCGGCCAGCGCCGCGACCAGCTTGGCCAGGATGGGACTGTTGGGTCGCGCCGTTTCGGGCAGGCCGGAAACGATCCGTTCGGCGGCAGCGGCGGCGGCGGGGTGATTGGCGGCAAGCCGCGCATGGGCCGCCGCGACGCCCGCCGCAAGGGTGTGGTCCGACAGCCGCCGCGCCTCCCCGGCGACGGCTTCCAGCTTGGCGGCAAGGCCGCCGGGGTCGCGCGTCGGGTCGAGATATGTCAGCCCATGGGCCAGGCCGTTCCGCCATCTGGCTGCGTCGTCCGCCGATGCCGCCCCGCGGGATGCGGCCAGGACCTCGTCGACGAGTCCCCGTTGGCCATTGGCTTCGGCGAGAAAGGAGATGGTCTGGGGGCGCCGTTCGCCGGTGGCGGCGCGGGACAGGGCCAGGCCATGTTCCGGCGCCCCGGCCATGGCCAGGCCATAGACGACCCACGCATCGGTCTGCCGGTCGGGATCGCCGCTGCGGTCGGTCTCGGGAATGACGGCCAGCAGGGCGGCGGCCTTTCGGGCCATGCGTTCCGCCTGGACCGCGACGCCCTGGCGCAGTTCGGCCGCCCGGGCTCGGGCGGTGGCGGCGGTAGCGGCATCGTCGGACGCGGCGGCGAAGGCCTCGTACCAGGCGGCGGCCACCAGCGGCCGGACCTTCATCCGGTCGCTGAGAACCGCCAGGTTCCACAAAAGCGGCGGCGAATCCGGAATGAACGTCGCCACCTGTTCGAACAGGTCGATGGCCCGCGCCGAATCGCCGTTCCGGGCGGCGGCCATGGCCTTGCCGGCGATTTCGTCGAGCCATCCCTGCTTTCCGGAGTGGCGAAGCCGGGGAATGCGTTCGATCACCTCGCCGATCCAATCGCCATGGCCGAGGGCGTCGATCACTCCTTCGGCCAGCGACAGCGTCGGTGGATCATAGGGGGGAGGAATCGGCGGATTCGGCGGCGTGGAGGCCCATCGCGCCAGCTTCTGGGCGGTCGTGCGCGCATGGGCCAGCCGCAGATTGACCGCCGCCAGGCTTTCGTCGGTGGCATATCCGCCCTCGATCAGGGGCGCCAAGCGGTCGTGCTCGCGTTCCAGCATGCGGATCTCGGTGGCGGCGACGCGCCGGGCCGCGCTCAGCCATGCGGAGAAATCGCCGTGCCGCCGCGCCGTCGCCTCGCGCAGCATGCCCAGGACAAGTTCGGCCAGATCGCCGTGCCGTTCCTGCCGGACGATCACGGCACGGTTGCCTTCGGTGGGTTTCGGTACGGTGCGCATATCGCGGAACAGGCGGTCGCGTTCGGCCAGCAGCAGGGACAGGCGGGCATCCAGGGCGGCGTGCGGCGGGGTCTGGGCCGCCGTCCGCGCCGATGGCAGCCCGACCAGCAGCCCGACCAGCAGCCCGACCAGCAGAATGACGAGCAGGCGCGCCATCATCGTCCTCCCGTCCCGGTGGAGCCGGACTCGGTGAAGACGGCGATGCCCTGCATCACCCGGAGCGCCCCGCGGGCGACGTCGTCGTCGGGCTTGCGCCTGGCCTGTGCCTCAAGGTCGGCCAGGGCGGCGGCGATGTCGCTGTCGTGGCGGTCCAGCGTGGCGAAAACCACCTGATTGCGCTGATCCTCCCATCGCTTCAGGCTGGTCAGGTCCGACATCCTGGGACCGAACACCGAGGCCGGCACGCTGTCCAGGCCCGGCGTCGGCCGGTTCAGGCGCGCCAGATCAGCCGGGGACAGCGGTCGCCCCCGGTCGCCGGTGATGTCGCGCCCGATGCCCATGCCGATGATGTAGCTGGAGGCGTCGCGCAGGTCGGGGTCGGCGGGGGCCATGCGGAGATGATCCTCCAGTATCCGCTTGCTTCGGTTGGGGTCGTTGCGTCCCTTCTGGATGGCGTCCATCACCATGTCGCCGGCGCGCGGTCCCAGCCGGCGGATGTCTTCCGGGCGAGGCCCGTATTCCTTGGCCGGCTTGGCCGGATCGAAGACCGGATTGACCGGCTTCGGCGGCGGAGGAGGAGTCACGCGCAACGTGTCCTTGGGTTTCGGCCCCTTGATGTCGGCGGGATGGACCACCGGCAGGGTGTCGGAGGGGGGCGCCGTCGCCCCGTCCGCCAGGGGGGGAGGGGGCAGGGACGCCAGCGACGGCGGTTCCGCCAGTTCTCCCACCGGAGGCGCCGATCCGGTTTCGCGGACGAAGTCGTCCACCAGATCCTTGATCGCGTCGGGCACCGCCTCGGCGGCCTGGCGGCGTCGGGCCTCGTCCTGTTCGATTCGCTTGCGCTGGGCGTCTTCCGCCTCCGCCTGCCGCCGTCGCGCATCCTCCTCGGCGGCGCGGCGCAGCCGGTCCTGTTCGGCCAGCCATTCCCGCAGCCGCTCGGCCTCGGCCGTTCCATCGCTGTTTCCGCGCCGCCCGGATTCGTCGAAGGCGGCGATCGCCTCGCTGATCCGCGAGCCGCTGTTCTGGCGCAGGATGTTGTTGGCGAGGTTGTACCAAGCGTTCTTGTCGTCGGGAGTGAGCGCGACCACGCGGCGATAGGCGGCCTCGGCGTCGGCGTACCGCCCCTCCTGGGTGGCCCGCCGTCCCTCGGCGAAGGCCGCGTGGGCCGCCTCGACCGTCGGGTCCCTGGTCGGCGGCGTCGGGGACCGGTCGGGGAGGGTCGTCCCGTCGCCGCCGCCGCGACAGTAATTGTTCCACGAGCCGCAGATGCAGTCCTTGCCGCATATGGCCCAGGCGGAGCCGGTCGACGCCAGGGCCATGGCGGTGGCGAACAGTACCGCCATCGCCAGCCTCGCGGCGGAAAACGGGTGTCCCGGCCGTCTTCTGGTCTGCGATGTCCGTTCCATGCGGCGACTCCCTCGTGTGCCTGGTCCCGTTCTTCTAAGGACGGACGGGATGGTGGAATTCGCCGGATTTCGATGACGGATGCCACCGTTGTGGGCGGTGGCGGCCTGGGGCATTATGGACGCCATGGTGGCGACGGACGGGGGATCGCGCGTGGATGGCGCCGCGGCTGTGACGGGCAAGGCGGAACGCTGGCGTTTCGGCATCCGCGCCAAGCTGGCGGTGGCGGTGGGAACCGTGGCCGGCATGATCATGATCGCCGGCCTGCTGACCTGGTTCAGCTATTCCGAGATCGAGCGGCTGCTGGCGGCGGTGACGCGCACCAACCTGCCCAGCGTGTCCAACGCCCTGCGGCTGTCCGAGGCGACCGCCCGGCTGGCGGCGGCGGCCCCCGCCCTGGACGGCTCGCAATCGCAGTTCCAGCGCCAGAGCAATTTTGTCGCCCTGCAACAGCAGACCGAGCGGCTGCTGGTCTTGATCGACCAGCTGGCGGGAACGTCAACAGATACCGGCCGGGTCGAGGAATTGCGCTCGATGATCGCCGCCTTCGCCGACAACGTCATCGACCGCAACATCCTGGTGGACAAGCGCCTGCAATTGGTTGAGCGCGGCCGGCTGCTGGCCGAGACCATCGTTTCCCTGGATATGGAGGTCCAGCGTTCGCTGGACAGCCTGGCCTATGACCAGACCCTGGCGGTGGTGATGCTGGCCTCCAACTACCTGCGCGAGGCGGTGGTGGCCTCCAACCTGGAGAAGGTCGGCGAGCTGCGTAGCGCCTACGAGGAACAGATCCGTCGCCTGCCGCTGCTGCTGGAAGGCGCCGGGGAAGGCCCCCAGGCCGAGCGGGCGCACGAACTGACCCGGCGGGTGGCGGCGCTGGGAACCGGTCCCGAGAACGTGTTCGAGCTGCGTACCCTCCAGATGCTGACCATCGCCCGTCTGGCGGCGGCCAATGACGAAGGCCGCGATCTGGTGGCCCGCACCTCGTCCGCGGTGGGGCGGCTGGTTTCGGCGGCCGAGACCGACGCGGCCTTGAACGAGCGCCGGACCGAGGCCGCCATTTCCAACGGCCGCAACACCCTGCTGGTGGTGGCGATGCTGACCTTTTTCGGTCCGCTGCTGTTCGTCTGGCTGTATCTGGGGCGTTCCCTGGTGTCGCGGCTGGCCGGGCTGGCCGGGGCCATGCACAGCATCGTCGGGGGCGATTTCCAGGCGGCCATTCCGGTCGGCGCCGGCAACGACGAGATCGCCGACATGGCCGGCGAACTGGTGGTGTTCCGCGACGCCATGGCCAAGGGGCAGGAATCGACCCGCGCCCTGGTGGAAAGCGAAAAACGCCTGCGCCGCATCCTGGAGACCTCGCCACTGGCCCTGGCCATTTCGCGGGTGTCGGATCACGCCATTATCTCGATCAATCCGCGCTGGTCCGAGCTGTACCGGATTTCCCAGGACGACGCCGTCGGCGCCACCGTGATCTCGTGTTATCCCAATCCGGCCGACCGCCACCGGCTGGTGCGGCTGGTGCGCGCCAACGGCTTCGTCACCGGCTTCGAATGCCGGCTGAAGGCCAGCGACGGCCATGAATTCTGGGGCATGCTGTCGGCGGCCGAGATCGAGATGGACGGCGAGCCGGCGGTGATCGTCTCGTCCACCGACATCACCCGCCACAAGGAGGAGGAGGCGGCGCTGGCCGAGGCCAAGAAGATGGCCGAGGACGCCAATCAGGCCAAGTCGCTGTTCCTCGCCACCATGAGCCATGAAATCCGCACCCCCATGAACGGCGTGCTGACCATGGCGCATCTGCTCGAAGACATGCCCATGCCGGCGGAACAGCGGGAAATGGCCCGGGTGATCCGCGATTCCGCCACCTCCTTGCTGGCCATCATCAACGATATCCTGGACTTCTCCAAGATCGAGGCCGGCAAGCTGGAACTGGAAACCGTCGAGATGTCGGTGGTGGATCTGGTGGAGGGCGTGGCCGACCTGCTGACGTTGCGCGCCCAGGAAAAGGGTATCGGCCTCATCACCTATGTCGACCCCGATCTGGCCGACCGGGTGATCGGCGATCCGGTGCGTCTGCGCCAGATCGTCACCAATCTGGCCGGCAACGCCATCAAGTTCACCGACAAGGGCTATGTGCGGATCAGCGTCAAGGCCGAGGACCCGCGTGTCCGTCCCCTCCGCCTGCGCTTTTCCGTCAGCGACACCGGAATCGGCCTCAGCCAGGACCAGCAGGCCCGGCTGTTCGAGCCGTTCATGCAAGCCGACATCACCATATCGCGCCGTTTCGGCGGAACCGGCCTGGGGTTGTCCATCTGCCGCCGGCTGGTGGCCATGATGGGGGGCGATATCGGCGTCTCCAGCAATGTGGGGGCGGGATCGACCTTCTGGTTCTCGTTGCCGTTCGACGCGGCCGGAGAAGGGACGGATTCCACCGGTCCGGATCTGGCCGGAATCGCCGTGCTGGTCCTGGCCGAAGGCCCGGTGGCGGCGGAATGCATCCGTCAGTATCTCGGCCATCTCGGCGCCCAGGTGGCGGTGGTGGCCTCCACCGAGGGGGCACAGGCGGCGGTGCGGGCGGCGGCGCTGGCCGGTTGGGCCTATGACGTGGTGCTGCTGGATTGCGGGTCCGACTACCGCATGCGGCTTTCCCTGGCCGACGCCTTGATGGTGTCGGGCGATGTCGGCCAGTCCATGCGGGTGGTGATGATCTCCTCGCACGACATCCACGCCACCGTGGCGGCCGAGGCCGGGCAATCCGGGCTGTTCGGTGTGCTGCCGAAGCCGGTGCGGCGGCGCAATCTGTGGCGGCTGGTGGCCGCCGCCGCCGGGCGTGGAGCCGTCGAGGACCCGGAAAGCGGGCCGGTCGGGCTGGAGGAGGCGTGGCTGCCCCCCTCGGTGGCCGATGCCGCCGCCGCCGGCACCCTGATCCTGGTGGCCGAGGACAATCCCACCAACCGGGTGGTGATCCGCCACCTGATGGACCGGCTGGGCTATGCCATCGAGATCGCCGCCAACGGTGCCGAGGCCTGGGAACGGATGCAGATCCGGGATTACGGCCTGCTGCTGACCGATTGCCACATGCCCGAGATGGATGGCTACGAACTGACCCAGCGGGTGCGGGAATGGGAAGCCGGAACCGGCGATCACATCCCCATCGTCGCCCTGACCGCCGACGCCTTGTCCGGCACCGCCCGGCGCTGCCAGGATTGCGGCATGGACGCCTTTCTGGCCAAGCCCATCGACATGGCCCAACTGGACGGCACCATCCGTCGCCTGTTGCCCAAGGCGGTCCCGTTGCGCCGCAACCGCCTGCTGGCCGAGGCCGCCACCGGCATGGCCGCCCCCGAGGTCGCGGCCGATCCGCAGGCGTCCAGACCCGCGGCCGGCCGGCCGGTTCTCGATCTTGGCCCCATGCGCATGATCTTCGGTGAGATCGGTGGCGAGGTGCGCGATCTGCTGGCGATGTTCGTCGACACCACGTCACCGCTGGTGGACGAATTGGCGGCGGCCATCGGCAACGGGGATTGCCTGACCGCCCGCGAGGCGGCCCATTCCGCCAAGGGCGCGGGCAACAGCGCCGGCGCCTTCCGTTTCGCCGATCTGTGCGCCGAGATGGAGATCGCTTGCGCCGGGGGCGACTTGGCCGCCGCCGCTTGCCTGCTGGGGCCGGTACGCAATGCCTTCGCCGAGACCGCCGACGCCGTGGCGGCGGTGTGAGCGCAAATGAAAACCGCGCCCGGACGGGGCGCGGCTTGCTTTGATCACTGCCGAGGAAAGTGCAGGATCAGCCCTGGCGGGCCTTGTAGCGTGGGTTGCTCTTATTGATGACGTAGACCCGGCCCTTGCGACGAACGATACGGCAGTTCTTGTCGCGCAGCTTGGCCGACTTCAGCGAGTTGCGAATCTTCATGGTCCGACTTCCTAAAGCGTATTGGTCGCCCAAAAACAGCGTCGCCCCAAAAAAACAGCATCATTGGGGTGCACGACCGGAGGCCGGGAAAATACGGAAAGCGGGGGGGGCTGTCAACTGTCGCCAGGATCATTTCGGTATTTTTCTTCAAGCCCTCTCGAATCCAGCCGCTACCCGCCTTATAGTGCGCCGATGTTGACGTTTCTGCCTCGGTCCTCCCTCGCCGACGCCCCGTTCGAGGTGGTGGAGGGACGCCCCGATTCCCGCGTGCTTGTGGTGTGCGACCATGCCTCGCCGGCGATCCCGGCCGAACTGGGCGATCTTGGCCTTGGTCCGGCCGAGCGGTCGAGCCATGTGGCCTGGGACATCGGCGCCGCCGAGGTGGCGCGGGAACTGGCCGGCCTGCTCGGCTGTCCGGCGGTGCTGACCGGGGTCAGCCGCCTGGTCATCGACTGCAACCGCCAGCCTGGGGACCCATCCTCCATTCCTGCCCGTTCATGCGGCGTGGCGGTGCCGGGCAACGCCGCCGTCGGCGAGGCCGAGGCCCATGGCCGGGCCGGGCGCTGGTTCTGGCCCTATCATACCGAGATCGGCAA
Source organism: Magnetospirillum sp. SS-4 (assembly GCF_902729425.1). Classification (GTDB taxonomy): domain Bacteria; phylum Pseudomonadota; class Alphaproteobacteria; order Rhodospirillales; family Magnetospirillaceae; genus Phaeospirillum. The sequence continues at coordinate 83,600 of NZ_CACVCH010000046.1, forward strand.
CCGCATCGCGCATCTGTGGCGGCACGGCCCGGCGCCGGCGGTGGTGGCGATCCACAGCTTTACCCCCCGCATGGGCGAGGCCCCGCCACGGCCCTGGCATGTCGGCGTGCTGTGGAACCGCGATCCCCGCATGGCCGCGCCGGTGCTGGCGGCGCTGGCGGCGCGGGGCGATCTGGTCGTCGGCGACAACCAGCCCTATTCCGGACGCGAGATCAACTACACCCTGGACACCCATGCCGGTGCCGCCGGCCTGCCCAACGTCTCGTTCGAGATCAGGCAGGACCTGGTCGGCGACGAAGCCGGCTGCCGACGCTGGGCCGCCATCCTGGCCGAGGCGCTGACGCCGGTTCTGGCCGAACCGACGCTGTATCGGGCGGAAATCTACTGAAATCGGCGGTTCATAACGGGCGGCTGAAGAACCAGCAGCGGCCGGCCCCTTCCTGGTTGTTGCCCTCGGCCGAGCAATTGCCGCAGGCGGCCAGCGTCAGGCAGATCAGGGCGGCGGCGAACGCTTGTTTCATTCCGACAGCGTAGCAGCATGACGGCCGGGGTCGCAACAGCCGCTTGAACACGTCCAACCCCTTGGCTATGGTTCGGGCAACCAGCAACCCGGGGGCCGTTTTCATGAGCGATGATCAGCAGACCAGTCAGATCGGCGGAATCGCCGCCGACGCGCTTCGTCAGTTCGTCGATCGAATCGAGCGCCTGGAACAGGAAAAAAAGCAGTTGTCCGACGACATCAAGGATGTCTATGGGCAGGCAAAGTCGCAGGGATTCGATGTGAAGATTTTGCGCAAGATTATCTCATTGCGTAAAAAGGATCGTCAGGAACGCGAGGAGGAAGAGCAAATTCTTGAACTCTATCTCGCGGCCCTTGGGGAGATCTGAACCGATTCTCCGATACTTCACCGCCGGCCCCGGAGCGATCCCTCCGGGGCCGGCGGCGCCGTCTCAGCCCCGTTCGATGGGGGTGTCGTCGCGGTTGCCCCATTCGGCCCACGAGCCGTCATAGATGGCCACGTCCCCGTGCCCCAGCAGGTCGAGGGCCAGGGCGACGGTGCAGGCGGTGACGCCCGAACCGCAGGTGACGGTCACCGGCCGCTTGAAATCGACGCCGGCGGCGTCGAAGCGGGCCTTCAACTGGTCGGCCGGCAGCATGCAGCGGGTCTTGTCGTCGATCAGGTCGGTGAACGGCAGGTTGACCGAACCGGGGATGTGGCCCAGGTGCCGGGCGGCGCGGGGCTCGGGAGCGTCGCCCTTGAAACGGGCGGCGGAACGGGCGTCGATCAGGAGCTCGCGGCCGGACTCCATGTTGCCCCGCACATGGTCGATGTCGCGCACCAGCAGGTGGTTGTAGTGGGCGATGAAGTGGCGGGTGCGGGGGACCGGCGGCAGGTCCTCGACCGGGCGGCCCTCGCGCAGCCACTTGGGGAAGCCGCCGTCCAGCACCGACACGTCGCGATGACCAAAGGTGCGGAACATCCACCACACCCGGGCGGCGGCGCTGGCGAAGCCGGTGCCGTCGTAGACGACGATCTTGTTGCCGTTGCCCAGGCCCAGCTTGCGGACCTTGCTGGAGAATTTCTCGGCCGGCGGCAGCATGTGCGGCAGCACGGTGTTGGAATCGGCGATCTCGTCGATGTCGAAGAACACGGCGCCGGGAATGTGCTCGGAATCGTATTCCTCGCGGGCGTTGCGGTTCTGTCCGGCCGAATACCAACTGGCGTCGACCACCCGGACATCGGGGGCGCTCAGGTGACTGGCCAGCCACTCGGTGCTGACGAGGGCGTCCGGATTGGCGTAGGTCATTGCGGTGGATTCCCCTCGCTTGCTCGATAAGTCAAAATTACCGCTCAGCCCAGCCATTCCGGCACCGGCAGACCGCGCTCGCGCAGAAAGTCCGGGTTGAACAGTTTGCTCTGGTAGCGGGTACCATAATCGCAGAGCACTGTCACCACCGTGTGTCCGGGGCCAAGCGCCCTGGCGACCTTGATGGCGGCCATCACGTTGATTCCGCTCGATCCGCCCAGGACAAGCCCCTCGCTTTTGACCAGGTCGAAGATCAGCGGCAACGCCTCCTCGTCGGTGACGCGCACCTGATCGTCGATGGGGGCGCCGTCCAGGTTGGCGGTGATGCGGCCCTGGCCGATGCCTTCGGTGATGGACGTGCCCTCGGCCGTCAGCTGGCCATGGGCATAGTGGTTGTAGAGCGCCGAGCCCATGGGATCGGCCAGCACCACCTTGACCTTGGGGTTGTGCTCCTTCAGGGCCATGCCGGTGCCCGCCAGGGTGCCGCCGGTTCCCACCGCGCAGGTGAAGGCGTCGATCCTGCCGCCGGTCTGGCGCCAGATTTCCTGGCCGGTGGTGGCGTGATGGCCCATGCGGTTGGCGAGATTGTCGAACTGGTTGGCCCACAGGACGCCCTTGGGCTCGGTTCCGGCCAGTTCCTTGGCCAGGGTCTCGGAATAGCGGACGTAATTGCCGGGATTGGCGTAGGGTACCGCCGGCACCAGGCGAAGGTCGGCGCCGATCAGGCGCAGCATGTCCTTCTTCTCCTGGCTTTGGGTCTCGGGCATCACGATGACGGTGCGGTAGCCGAGCGCGTTGCCGACCAGGCAGAGCCCGATGCCGGTGTTGCCCGCCGTGCCCTCGACGATGACGCCGCCCGGTTTCAGCAATCCCCTGGCCTCGGCGTCGCGCACGATGGCCAGGGCGGCGCGGTCCTTGACCGAACCGCCGGGGTTGAGGAATTCCGCCTTGCCGAGGATGTGGCACCCGGTCTCCTCCGATGCGCGTCTGAGGCGGATCAGGGGGGTGTTGCCGATGGAATCCAGGAAGCCGTCGCGAATATCCGCCATGATCGCTGTAGTATCCCGATATTTACCGATTTACTAATGTAACTCGGACGGAAGGGCGGATCAAGCCGATCACGGTGTCTTGTTGTGGCATCGGCGCAGCCCCGGTGGCAAGCTTTTGATGTCGCGATCGCCCGGGCGGCGAATCGCTTTACCTGGAATAGCTTTATATATAAAATAGTGGCGGGCAACTTTCCGACGGTGGAGGGTGGATATGGCGACCGGATTTGCAACCTCGGCCCACCTTGATGGCTTTTCCCGCGACCATCTGCCGCCGCGATCGGCGTGGCCGGTGATGGATACGGGGCTGGCGCCGCTGTCCGATTATCCGGATCGCCTCAACGCCGCGACGGAACTGCTGGACCGCATGGTGGCCGAAGGCCATGGCCACCGTCCGGCCTTTCTGTTCGAGGACGCAGTGTGGAGCTATGCCGACCTGCTGGATCGCGCCAACCGCATCGCCCGCGTCCTGGTCGAGGACATGGAGCTGGTGGCCGGCAACCGTGTCCTGCTGCACAGCCCCAATACCCCGATGCTGGTGGCGGCCTGGTTCGCGGTGCTGAAGGCGGGGGGGGTGTGCGTCGCCACCATGCCGCTGCTGCGGGCGCGCGAACTGTCGCATATCTGCGCCACCGCCCGTATCCGTCACGCCCTGTGCGACCACCGTCTGGGCGACGAGGTGGATCAGGTCCGGGCCGAAATGCCGGATCTCGCCCATGTCCTCCGCTTCTCGCCGCTGGGCGACGGCGGCCAGTCCCTGGACGCCGCCATGGCGTCCAGGCCGGGTGATTTCGCCAATGTCGACACGGCGGCCGACGATGTCGCCTTGATCGCCTTCACCTCGGGCACCACCGGCAAGGCCAAGGGAACCATGCACTTCCACCGCGACCTGATCGCGGCCTGCGACTGCTTTCCCCGGTTGCTGAACATCACCCCGGCCGACCGCTTCTGCGGTTCGCCGCCGGTGGCCTTCACCTTCGGGCTGGGGGCGCTGGTGCTGTTTCCCATGCGTCACGGCGCCTCGGTGGTGCTGGTGGAAAGCTTCACTCCCGACAAGATGCTGGCCACCGTCGCCCGCTATGGCGTCACCGGGCTGTACACCGCGCCCACCGCCTACCGCGCCATGGCCGACATCGCCGTCAATCACGACCTGTCGTCGCTGCGCCTGTGCGTCTCGGCCGGCGAGCACCTGCCGCACGCCACCTGGGACCGCTGGCATCACGTCACCGGCCTCGGCATCGTCGACGGCATCGGCGCCACCGAGATGATGCACATCTTCATCTCGGCGGCCGGCAAGGATATCCGTCCCGGTTCCACCGGCCGGCCGGTGCCGGGCTATCAGGCCTGCGTGCTGGATGACGACGGCCGGCCGCTGCCGCCCGGCTCCACCGGGCTGCTGGCGGTGCGCGGCCCGACCGGGTGCCGCTATCTCGACAATCCCGAGCGGCAGGCCGCCTATGTCCGCAACGGCTGGAACGTCACCGGCGATATCTACCGCCAGGACGAGGACGGCTATTTCTGGTTCGTCGCCCGCGCCGACGACATGATCGTTTCCGCCGGCTACAACATCTCCGGCCCCGAGGTGGAGAACGTGCTGCTGGAGCATCCGCTGGTGGCGGAATGCGCGGTGATCGGCGCTTCCGATTCCGATCGCGGCCAGGTGGTCGCCGCCTTCGTGGTGCTGCGCGACCCGGCCAAGGCCAACGCGGCGACGGTCGAGGAGTTGCAGGCCTTCGTCAAGGCCCGCATCGCGCCCTACAAGTATCCGCGCCGGGTGGAATTCCGCGAGACCCTGCCGCGCACGCAGACGGGCAAGCTGCAACGCTTCAGGCTGAAGGAGTGAAGGCGGCGGCCGGGCTCAGCGGCGGAAGGCGAAGCGGCGCTGCCGCTTGCGGCAGGCCATCGACAGGCTGATTCCCGTCAGGCCGACCGCGACCCAGGCGGGAAGGTCCAGAATGGCGGCGGTGACGCTGTCGAGCGGCGACGGTCCGGCGGCGGCGTCAGGGGCATGTCCCGCCAGCAAGGTAACCACGTCGGCAGTAAGGATGCCGGCGTATTCCGCCGGTCCAAGGGCCAGAACCGCATCGGCCGACGCCATGATGACGGCAAGCCCGATCAGCAGCCACCCCATAACCCGTCCGAAGACCATGTATCCCCCCGAGGCCTATTCCGGTTATTTAACAGATAAATACAGGATTGCGCCGAAGCGGTCTGAATTTCAACTGTTTTCGGTAATTGACATAAATTTTTGATGGGGGTTGCGCCCCCTCATCCCCTCGTGTATTTTCTCGCCCTTCCCCGGACCTGCCCGCAAGGCTCCGTCCGGTGGCGCGGAGGGGTGGCCGAGCGGTTGAAGGCGCACGCCTGGAAAGTGTGTATACGGTGTTGAGCCGTATCGAGGGTTCGAATCCCTCTCCCTCCGCCATTACTTCCAAAGAATAGATTCTCTGACGCATAGAGCCTTGGGCGAAAGCCCAAGGCTCTGCGCCGTTTTTGGCCAGTAGCTGTTGACCTTGCCAGCCAAAATCCGGCCTGCTTTTATCAAAATTCTCTTCTCTTCCGCCCGCTTTCTCCAGCAGCTGTTGACTGCGCCAGAAAGGTACGGGTTTTAAACCTGCAGGTAATTCAAAGAGCTACGGCGCCAAAAGCTGTTGACCGTTTCGCAGTTTTTGCTGACGTGGGCTGGAGTCCGGCTGCGGAACGGACGGTCAATGGCTCAGGCTAACTCAATCCCCAGGACAGCCACCCGTTCGGTCTGCCCTCGGGCATTGACCAGCCCCTGAGCCTCCTGGTCCAACCTCCGGCAGAGTGTGCGGAAATCGAGAGCAGGCTCTCCCGTCGGCTTCCAGATGCGGGTCGGCTTGAGATTGGCGAGAAGAAAGATTCCGTGTCGGGACCGATTGGTCCGCATGTACTGGCCAAGCAACTGCTTCTCCAGTGCGGCCCGCAATTCGGTGAATGACCACTTATGGGCCCATTTCCCTTCGATCGTCACCGGGTCGATCGCCGAACAAAATATTCTGATGTCGGGCTTCTTGCTGAAGGCAACTTCGACCTCGCGCGCCACCTCGTAGGCTCCGCGCCGCACGGAATCCAGTTGGCCTGCCAACCACTTCTGCAGCACGGCCTCGTCATCGTCGATCTTGAAATGGCCGCGCAATGAGAAGTCGCCCTTTTCCGCCTCGTCGATGATGTCTTCGAACCGCCCGAGGATCAGAGTGAACAGCTCATCGGCGGTGGTCGGCGCGCACTCATACTGCCGGGCAAACGTTGCCACCTGCTCGGCTGACCAGGGGGAGCCATCAGCATCCTGCTTGGCACGTTGGAAGGCTGCGTGCAGAAGTAAATCACGTGACCGAGCCAGCGTTGAATCGTCGGCCAGGGCGCACAGGGCCTCATAACCTGCACGGCCCGGTGCTTGGGTCAGGAGGCCGAAGGCGTGGGATCGGAAGCTTTGGGCGTCATCGCGGGTTCCTGGAGAGTAGGCTCCGTCGTGGCGGATATCCTCCTCGGGACGAATATGGCGATAAAGCAGGGGGATGAACCGTCGGAGAATGGTTGGGCAGCCATAGGATGGGCTGTCCAGAAGCGGGGCATGATGGCCCATGGGGTTGAGGCCTGCTGCCAACGCCATAATTGTTGCATCTGCCTGCTCTGGATGAGCGGCAAGATGGGATTCCAGAAAATCCAAGGCTGGGCCAGCATCGACCTGAAGCCAAGTGGTCAGCCAGAAATAGAGTCGGGTTTGGTCTCCAGCAACGCAGGCCGCTCGGCCGTAGCGTTCTGCAAGGCGTGCAAGAGCGGAAACATCACCTTGGCGCATCAGCGTCTCGACCACGTTGGACAAAATGCTGAAATTTTCCGGCTCCGCTATGCCGATGGCATCAAGCAGATCGGGGGCGCACAGGTTTCGGCACGAACCATCCGGCTCCCACCGTAATTTCGAGATCAGCCCACCGGGCTGAGGATGGTCGGCCGGCAAAGCAAATTCGGCCCTGATCTGGCGGGTAAAAAGATCTCTGACGACCACGGGATGCGTGGCGACAAGCTGGGGCAGCCAGGAGGGAAAGCCGTTGAGTTCATGAAGGGATAGACGGGCGGCGATATCAGCCTCTTCGGGGGAGAGGCCGGAAAAATCAAGCCCATCATCCAGATCGGCCTTCATTCCAGCAAGTGACGTGACCGAGGCATAATAAGATGTTGATAAATTCGCTTCGGGTAAGGGTGGCTGCCACTTGCGCCAGTGTAGCTTTAACCCCGAACGAACAAGCCTGGCCACCAACATTCCAAAGACCTGTGTAATTCCTTCAACGCCTCGTTCCTCGTACTGGTGAATGATCTTTCCGCTGTCATCACAGGCGGCCATCAGATTGTAAAGGAGAGGCCAATCCTCTCCTCTTCGCAACCTGTTGAATCGGCATACAACTTGCCAGCAAAGAACGCTCCGATCCCACCATGGCTGAATTCGATGGCGCAACCACCAGAGACTTGGAGGATCCAGCCTGAGACGGTGAAGCCGTCGCAACGCACGGAACCAAGCCCGGCTGACTGGATTGCTCATTTCCCGGTGATAGACATGCCACAACTCAGGGGTTACCGCCGCCATCACCATGAATTTTATTCGTATTCTTATTGGCCGAGCAGAGTTAGTCCAGAGCTGGATGGCCAGCTTAAAGGCCATGAGGCGGTCTCGCTGCTCCGGCGCACGACGTGATTCATCCAACAGCCAGGAAATATCGCGAGCATCAAGATGCCAAAGCTCCCAATAGCTTTCGATGGTTGCGATCCAAATCTGATCTTCACTGTACGCTCCCCGCCTGCGCTTCAGCCGGGCCATGGTCAGGGCTCGGCGCACGGAAGGATGGGCGGCCAGGGAATTGTGCAGGGACGAGTCTCGTCCCCTGTCGGATCGTGAGAACTCCCGAATCCTGGTCAGTCGATCAATAGCGGTGGCGACAGTAACCGGAGACATACCGGCGAGGTTACCTCGGGCAAGGGCACGATGGATTGCCGCCAGCAGCGGTTTGAACACCCAACGGAAACGGCTGGAAACATAGCTTGGGCGTTTCGCTCCCGTCACCACGACCCACGGTTCCATTCTGGACAGACTTACCAGAATGTTGATCATGGACGGAATTCGCTGGTCCGGAAGCTTCTCCGCAATCGATTCGGCCAGATAGCGCGGGAGCCAAGCAACCGAGTTCTCGGGAGCTTCGCTAACCTTATGCAGGAGCTCCGCCAATCCGTCCTCGTCGAGAATGCGCGGGTAAAGGGCCTGGCAGACATCCGCTGCCATGCGCCCCGCGACCTCCGGACCTGTCATGATCCTGATGTTCAATGCTCTCAGGCGTTTTTCGTCGCCGATAGAATCCAGGGCACGGATGGCAAACAGGCGCAAGGTGGAATTCGACAGTGGATTGCCAGCAATGACGAGGCAGCCCCTGCCACATGCCGCCAATCGACCTTCACTCACCATCAGCAACAGCATTTCCTTAACGTCATCGGAGACCGATGAATCGCGCAGCAGCCGGTTGATGGTCGGAGACAAAGCCGGATCGGCAAGACGCCCAAGCTGCTCGATATCCTCCCCTCGCCGAAACCGACACTGGTCGGCCACACGCCGAAGTAGAGCGTGGCGCTCCGCTAGGGGGATCAGACTGGGATCGCCATGCCGCAGTAGGATATCGGGATCCACTTCCATTAGCGTTTTGCGCACCCCTGGCAACCAAGCCGCCAACCAGGCGGCCACGGGAGCCAAGGAAGGCGGCACCACAGTCCGGCCATGCACTTCCCGGAACAGCAGCCGTAAAATTGCCCGCTGCGGACAATTGGCCTTGGTCAGACGCTCGAACCAGCGGGCGGCCAGATAATCCACCAGCCCGCGATGATGGAACCTGATTTTGCCGTAGGCCGCCTCGTCGAATAGGGCGCGCCCCAGCAGAGCGCGGATCTCCCCATCGCGCCAGTCCGTCAGAACAGCCTTGGCGTCCAGCGTATCGTCGACCGGGGTCGCTGAGGGTTCCGGCAAAGGAAAGGCGAAACGGCGTGACAGGATAACGGCCGCCGCCAGGGCCTCGGCACCCCGCCGGGCCTTGCCAGCACCCAAGGGATCGCCCTTCACTCGGGTCGGGTTCTCCTCGGTAAGCTTGTGGGTGACATCGTGCTCGATCAGCTCGTGCAGTACGCCCAGGCGGCCATTCTCCGTCCAATAGGCCAACAGGGTATCGATATCACGGGGGCGACGGGCAAAATCCCAGGCATAGGCTTGGTCAAGCGCCAACAGGAATGCTCCCGGGTCGCCAAGGCGAATGGAGACAAAGCGGCGAACCTGCGCAGAGTCCAGCGGAGCCAGTTGGACCACCCGCACCAGCGGAATGCGCGTCTCCTCGGACTCACCGCCTCCATTTTTGGAAGTGTCTATCGCCGGCACCGTAGTCGGTGGCCGTCCGAGCAGGCGGGCCACGGTCTCGACATCGGTAATTGGCTGCCATTCGCTGATCCGGCAAGAAATTACGACACGAGCGCGGATGAGTCCCCTGTCGCCAAGATCTCGGGCAAAAGTTCTGAGGGCACGCTCGAAAGCATAGTGGTCGGCCAGCTGGGCTTCGTCCTTGGCATCCAACAGGAAAGTCGCCTCACCTGTGCCGTCGCGCCACCGCGATAACCGGTCACTATCTGCTGGATCGATTGCGGCAGCCAGATCATGGCGGGCAAGCTCATCGACCCGAACGAAGAAGGCTGTGCGGCCATCGGCCTTGAGGCAGGCAGCCTGCGCCTCCATCTCCCAGGTTTTCCCGCTACCCGCCTCGCCCAGGAGGACGACCCGACCATGCTCCAGTAAATCGGGCCAGCGGCTAATGCCGCCGCGACCGCCCAAATAACTGAGAATGGCAGCCTTTTCTGAATCGGATTCCTGATCGTAATCGAGGAAGTGGCGGTCAAGATCGATATGGCTGGGGCGCATGACCTCAAGTATGCCGCTGAGGCAGCAATTCGCCAATAGCGGGAGAGGATTTTGCTATCCCTTTTCGCGGATACCCATCATCTCCCGCTGGCGGTCCCACTCCACCGGCATGTCGTCCATCAGGTCGGCCAATTGTAAGATGCGGGGCTGGCGGCCGTCGAGGATGGCCTCGACGATGTCCGGGGCCAGCAGGGTCAGGCGGTAAATGCGGGTCAGATAGGACGGGCTGATCCTCTCGGCCTCGGCCAGTTCGTTGAGCGACCGCACCTGTCCGGATTCCAGCATGCGTTTCCAGCGGTGGGCGCGGGCCAGCGCCTTCAGCAGCGTATCGTCGGGGGTAGGTTTGGCGCGCACCGGCACGCCCTCGCCCTCGGGCACGATCACCAGCTTGCGTCCACCATGGCGGCGGAGGGTCAACGGCACGCGGATGGTGAAAGTGTCGATGCTGACGTCGGTGGTCATGCCGCGCTCCTGTCACCGGTTTGGGCGGTGATGTCGGCGACGACGCTGGCCAGTCCCTCGGCACGGAGGCGGATTTCGGCGCCGTCGGGGGCGATGGCCACTTTCTCGACCAGAAGCTGGAGGATACGGGCCTGCTCGGCGGGGAACAATTCGTCCCAGAGTGCCTCGAAGCGGTCGAGGGCGGCGTGCAGATCGGCCGGCACCATGGACGGGGCCATCCGTTCGGCTCGCGCCCGGATCTCGGGGGCGCGCAGCAGGGCGCGGACCTGTCCGATCACCGCCGCCTCGATCTCACCGGCGGCGATGCTGCGCACCGGGCAGGACTCGTGGCCGGAATTGATCGCCTTCATACAGGTATAGTAGCGGTAGAGGCGGCCTTTCTTGCGGGTCGAACTCGGCGTCATGGCCCGACCGCAATGGGCGCAGTGGATCAGCCCCTTCAGCGGCGCAGGGGTCGAGGACCGCACCGCATTGGCCCGCTTCCTGGGGGCGTTGTCGGTCTTGACCGCCACCACCTTGTCCCAGATGGCGCGGTCGATGATGGCGGGATGCTCGCCGGCATGGGCCTCGCCCTTGTGGACGGCCTCGCCGAGATAGACCCGGTTGTCGAGCAGCTTGTAGAGGAAGTTCTTGGTGAAGGGCGCGCCGTCGCGGATCTTGCCGTCCTGGGTGGTCCAGGACTTGGTGTGGTGGCCGGCGGCATTCAGTTCCTTCACCAGCAGGGTGGCGGAGCCGAGTTTGAGGAAGCGGTCGAAGATGTGGCGGACCAAATCGGCCTCGGGCGGGTTGACCACCAGCTTGCGGGCCACCACGTCGTAGCCCAAGGGCGGCACGCCACCCATCCACATGCCCTTGCGGCGCGAGGCGGCGAATTTGTCGCGGATGCGCTCGCCGATCACTTCCCGCTCGAATTGGGCAAAGCTGAGCAGGATGTTGAGCGTCAACCGCCCCATGGAGGTGGTGGTGTTGAACGACTGGGTCACTGATACGAAGGTGACGGCGTTGCGGTCGAACACCTCGACCAGCTTGGAGAAATCCATCAGCGAGCGGCTGAGGCGGTCGATCTTGTAGACCACCACCACGTCGATCAGCCCGGACTCGATGTCGGCCAGCAGGCGTTTCAGGGCCGGGCGGTCCAGATTGCCGCCGGAGAAGCCGCCATCGTCGTAGTGGTCAGGCACCGGCACCCAGCCCTCGGCCCGCTGGCTGGCGATATAGGCCTCGCAGGATTCCCGCTGGGCGTCGAGGCTGTTGAATTCCATCTCCAGGCCCTCTTCCGAGGACTTGCGGGTATAGATGGCGCAGCGGGTCTTCCGCATGGGCTTGGGCGGGATCATCGGACGGCCTCCAGCTTGCCATGCTTGCGC
>NZ_CACVCH010000047.1 GCF_902729425.1 Magnetospirillum sp. SS-4
GATGGATGGTGAGATTAGGGCGATGGAGCTTGAATTTTTCCTTTTTCTCAAGGCCGTTGGTTGAGGCACTCAATATTGTGGCAACAACAGGATCAACGTCATCATTGTCACATATGGACAATAACGCATAGAGGTCTCCGTCCTTAATTCTCTCAACTGTGCTCTGATCAACTGCCTTAATGCTTTCCATTTTCCCCTCACGTGCGATACGGCAAGATATTTGACGATCATCCAAGTTCCCGGAACGCAGATTTTCTCGCTGGTGGTGATAACGCCATCGGGATGATCGTCGCACCAGACGTGATCATTCGGGGCTTCATCAGACCAACTCCACCTGCTGATGGGCATCCTTGTAGCCGGCCCATTTGGTCAAAAACGCCTGTCCCTGTTCGCTGGCAGCCCCTCGGGTTTCACTGACGTTGATCAGAATTTCATCAATGACCGGCCAAATATCTGGTCCAAGCCTGCTCGCGTACAGCATGGCCTCATCGAATGTCGGCGGTTTTGCCAACAATTGCTGAATGGCAGTCTCGATGGCCGGAGGAAGGGCAAAAGCCGACATCCCCAACACAAATTCCTGAAGATTGGACATATCATCATCATGAAAAGTGCCGTCACTGGCAGCCATTCCGGCACCAACGGCGATCAAGCACACGACGAACTCGTTGAGCTTGCTCTGTTCTCGGTAACGCTCGGAAGCCAGGGCCAACCGCTCCTGGAGCACCTGGATTCTCGCGGCGGCCTCGGCTAATCCACCTTCCTTGCCCTGTCGATAGCTGTCTTCAATAGCTTGATCCTTGGATGCGCGGGATATGGCCGCCCCGGCCGCAACTCCAATGCCGCCGGCAGCAACGGCAGTTCCGGTCGCCCCCGTAAGAGAGGCGATCAGAGTTGCTCCCCCAAAAGCCGAGCCGCCGCCGGTAAATGGGGCCGCCGCCACTGCGCTGACACCGGCAATAGCCCCCCCAAGGAGTGCCCAAGGGCTTGCATTCTTGAACGTCTCACCGACCACGCCAACCGCGCCTGAAGCCTTAGAGATCGCCTTTGCCCCAGCAGCTTCCACCCCTTCTTTGTCAATCAACAGTGGGGCAAGAGGACCGAGAGCCAACGTCCCCACAACCTGCTCCTTGGTGGGAGCATGCTCGTTCCATGCCGACGCCGCAGAACTGGCCGCGTCGGATGCAAGTGATGCAGTTTTTTCCGCCGCAGCAGAAACATGCTCGCCAACGGTGGATGCAACGTCCTTTGCAACAGATGCCGTTTTTGCCGCTACTGTCGTAATGCCCCGCCCAACAGCGGATGCGGTGTTAGATGCCCTCTCCGCTACACTGGGGTCATCTTTCACATACGAAAGCCGCAACGCCTTATCGACTGGTCGCTTCATGATTTCGTAATCGGGATTGAGAGTTGCCAGGTTTTGGGCAGCCATCCCCGCCGCTGCGGCAAGGGCCATTCCCGGAACAGCGAGTGCCGGAATTAAGGCGGCGGCCCGACCCTTGGTGAAAGTGCGGGAACTCATGCCCTCGCCACCGATGGCCCGTTCAACGAAGAGAACCGCGTCGGACATCCTGCCGTGGCACCCGCCGACCTCAAATGTTTCGCGGTTGCGGATCGCTGCCATGATGTCATCCGGCCGATCGAATGAAATGGTTCTGATGTCACCATTGTCCGACATGGTGGTCCTCATTCGAGTGGGGTTGATGGGCAACAATCCGGGCCAGTTCGCCGAAGCTCCAGACCCACGCCTTCAGCTCTTTTTCGCTGGTCGTACTAACGGTCAGGGTGAGGCTGCCATCCGGATGATCCCTGATGGTTTGGTCGTCGCTCCAGATGCGGTCGCGGACGTAATCGGCGGCCTGTGGGGCAACATGGACCTGGATTCGCTTCGGCGGGTGCCAGTTCAGTCCAAAGCTGCGGGCATCGGCGTCGGCTGCATCGAAACGGAAATATTCCCCGGTAGGAGCGACCTCGGCGATCCGGTGCAGCGAAAAGGTGGTCGGGCGCTCCTTGAGCAGCGATCCCTCCGGCAGTCGATAACCCTGCACATAGAGAGTGCCGCTCATGGCGAGGATACGGCCGGGCGCATAGCGGTATTCGGACTCGCTGCTGCGTCCGCCGGCCTTGTAGATCACCCGGCAAACCTGTCGTTTATCGATGGCGTGGCGCAAGGTGGCGATGGTGCCGAGATGCGGCCCAAAATCGATGTAGCCCTTGCTGCGGAACCCGATGGGGGCGCCGGACAGGGAATGGCCGTTGGCCTCCCCCAGATGCAACGCAAGCTGAGTCAGACTGCGGTCGATGCGATCCGCGACTCCTTCCGGCAACATCGGTGCTGCCAGATCGCGGCAAATGGCGAGGTAACGCAGTTCCTCGAACGAGAAGCCCAGGGCAGCTTTATCCGCCTTGGTCCGGAGCTGGTAATAACGGCGACGGCCGTCCAATCCGCTGTCGATAAAGGCATCCTTGCCAAGATAGCGCTCGATGATTCGGATCATCGGTGGAATCCGTTGAGCCGAGCAGCCAAGGAGATCGGCGATGTCGCTCTGGAAATGCCTTCCGGCAACGAGGGTCAGAAGCTGGTACAGGACCAACAGCTTTTCGCTCGGCAAGGCATCAGACCGCTTTGGTGGCATTTTAGGTTCCAGCAACCTTTCATGCGACTTGTCTCGGCATCGGCACGACCAACAGGACTATGCCTATCGATAGCGCATCCGACAATCCATAGAGATTGATAAAATTGCGAAAAAAATTAGTTCTGGTTCCACCAAGCGATGATCATCGCTTGGTGGCTCTCAAATTTATTCATCCTTACCCGCCACGACATGGCGTGCGATGAAATTGGCAGCCCCGTAAAGAGCGAAGCCGGTAACCACCAAAAACCCCACAAAGCGGAACATTTGATCCCTCCGTTCGCTGTTCTCATGGATACGGTACGCGACTGAGCCCCCAGATTCTGAGGGCCGTTCCCCCCATTTTTCGGAAATAACGATTCACCAAGTTCGGAACGCTCATGTTTCCCAGATGGTCCAGACGATCTGGAAGGCGTCCCCCAGCATGACCTCGGGGTGCGCCTCCACGATGGCCCTGGTGGCTCGGGCCATGGCCTGCGGGCTGTTCTCCCCCAGGTTCTGCGCGGTCTTCAGCGCCTCAAGAACGATCTCCCGATGTGGATGACTTTTGACGTTCGGCTCGCGCATGGTTCCCCCGCCGCGTTCATGCCTTGGCCGGTGGGTTGTGCCAGAGATTGGCAAATGCCACGGCACACCCAGACCAGCCAAAGCTCGTATCCCCGACGGTAAAGGGGTGTCCCCCCAGTTTCTGAAATGCGTCCTGTTTTCTCACGTGATTTTCTCGGCACAACCGCGCGCGAAATGCCGAGCGGCACCGCTCTCAAACGATGATATCCCAAGTTGGGGTATGGGCAACGGGCAAATAGGTTGGCTCCGAGGCCAGCCCATGAAATCGACGCACACGGAAGAGTATCAGCAGGCGCTTGCCGCCCTGATCTCCGCTCGCAAGGAACGGCAGATTCTGCAAACGGACTTGGCCCAGCGATTGGGTAAGCCGCAGTCTTTCGTGTCGAAATTCGAGTGCCGTGAACGTCGCCTGGATATCGTCGAGTTTATCGAAGTCTGCCGCGCCATGGGTGCCAATCCGGTGACTGTACTCCGTGCCGCCGGATTGATCACCGAGGACGACATTCAGGCCGGAAGTTGAGCCTGTTGCCCCTTCCAGCAGGCAGAACATGATTAATGCCTCAGGCCGCAGAGCCCTTCTCCAAGCCCAACCGGGTCAATCTTGCCTGTATACCCCCGGGTTTGCGCCCCATTGCGACAGCGATATCGGCGACGGTTTCATTGGCGAGGAAGCGGCTCGTAAGGTCCGCTTCCTGGTCAGGTGTCCAGGGGAGATATGCGCTGGAGTGATTTTTGCGCACCTCCGCGACTGAGAACGCAGGCTGGTGATTGACCAGGGCGCTCGCATCTAGGCCAACGGCCAGCAAGAACTTCTCCATCGCCTTCTCGGCGGCGGCGGGAACCTCCAACACCTCACCATCCGATGTGACGACCTCGATCTTGGCCGACCGAACCGTGATGGTCACCGATGATGGATTGGCGCAATGCTCATGGGTGGATAGAGCCGCCCCTTCAGCGAGTGGGGCCGGAGATGGTTGTCTGGTCATTGTGCATATGCCTTTCGTGGAAATAGGAACCGAGCCAACGGCAAAGAATAAAAAATGAAGGAAGCGCCATCCATTTGCTTGATGAACAGCGCCTTTTCCATATCAAGAATGTGGCAAATCCTCCTTGCTGGGTACTACGTGGAGGGACACGAATTTAGCCAGCCCGTAGAGGAAAAATAGAGTGACAACCAGGGCTCCCGTGGCTCTGAACATGGCACACCTCCTAACTGTTGCCTCACTCATCCGTGATTATTTCAGCCTATCCACAGCAATAGTTATTATATTTCGTAAGCTTAGCGGATACACCAGAGAGATGGCCGCGTGTTTATTTAAAATACCGGTGCAGTCCGGGGGCTATTGGACGGGTGTGGAGATCGGCCATAGCCATTCCCCGGAGTCTGGCTTTCTTTCTTCTGAGTCGTCAGCAAAATGGCATTTGGGATATCGCAGCTAAGCTGCTCTATCAATGCACGCGCGCCAAGCACGGAACGATCAATGTCCGATCCAGAAATTGACATCTCCATGTCAGACGGTACGGTTATGACGAATTTTGACGCCTGTACGTTCGGAGTGACCAAGCCTAAATAAATCATGTGCTTGTCGTCCTTGCCAATGACAAGCGTACCAGACCACTCCTCCTTCTTCGACCCATGGTCGCGCCGACAAAATGCATGTTCTCTTTTTTCTCCTGGCTGACCATTGATGGCATTCTGAAGTGAATCTTTTAGGCTGAGGCAGCCGATTCTCGCTATGTGGAGACGATCTGGCTTATCCAAGCCACGCTTGAAAATATTAAGAAATAACCGGCCAGCGAATACGCTAATGATCAGTGTTGTTTCCTTATCGTTCTCTGCGGAACAGCGAAGAAAGGAATGGCTGACTGGAGTAGGCACCGGATTAAACATGATAAATATTCCTAAGCATGGTGTTTCGTGTCAGATGTTTGCTGACGAATTCTGTGTGTTGGTGATCATCCGGGATCAATACGATGACGGACAGTCGGTCAGGTACGTGGAACCTGGGAGCAGCCGAACCTCCGATTCCGGTACGGCGGCTCGTCCTTGCTGAAGCTCTTGGCGAGGTAGGAGGCCCGCCAGATGGCATCACCGCATGCGGCTTGGTAGGCCTGCTGCTGCCGTATCAGTTCAGCCCCCTCCGCCTCGGACGAAGGCCGCCTCATCATGACGCTGCCGGTGGTCTTGTGGCCCATGCACCTGTTGTCGCAGAACTCGATGAGACCCTGATATTCACCACCGAGGATGCGATTCCAGATTTCCTCGGCCTTCTTGAGCAGGCCATAGGGGTTCTGCATAATGGCGCCGTCGATCAACAGCATGAGGTGCCAGTGCGGATGCTGGCTATCGATCCGCTCCCTGGCCCAAGCGTACTGGATGTCACGCAGTCGGCCCTTATAGGCCGCCTTCAACGACTTGATAAGGCTTGATATTTCCCGATTCCCTCCGTCATAGAGATAGCCCATCTTGGGGAAATGGACATCGAAGCGTATGAGGAGGACCTTATTGTGGTGTTCGTTTGCGTAATGGAGTTGGCGCTCCATGTGATTGATGATCCTGGTATCGTTGTCATCTGAATAGTACAATTTCAATTCTCCCATATGCTTTTGATTAACTCCCACATAACATATTATGTGATGTTATTAATTACGCCATCACTCGTTTGGTAATTACTAGTATATAGAAATATATTACCAATAACCCAGCAGGCGCATGTCTGGTTCTTCCGTCCTCGCAGGGCCTTCATTAAAGAGATCGTCTGTCTTCTTGGGGTATTGGGTTCGCGAAAGTTAAAAAGACAACGACCTGGATGAAGAACACCCAGGCCGCTGATATCGTCACACCCTGAACTCCTCGCCGCATGCATGGCAGCGATAGAGCCCCAGGACCTTTTCATCGATCACCGCACCAACGGCATGACCGAGGCGGGCACCCCAGACGAAGCCGATGAGAGCACCGACGATGGCTCCCATGGTCGATGCCGAGGGATGCCGGGCGACCACCGTAGCGATGACGGCCCCGGTGGCGGCCCCTGCTTTGGCCCCGCTGACACCGGCGGTGATGACAGCCCCAACCACGCCACCGACCACCATGCCGGTCTTGCGGCCGGTGGACTGGAGTTCGGTGTTGAGCGAACCGCATTTGGGGCAGATCACCGGGAACGCCCGGTCCCCACACTGGTCGGTGATGATCATGCTGCGGCCCTCCCCCTGGTCAAGGCCTGGCCCAGCAGCGCAAACAGCGCCGAGGGCAGTTCCGCCAAGCTGGTGATGCTGGTGCTGCTGTGCGGCAGAAAACTCCCGATCTGTGGCGCCAGGATGCCGAGGCCGTAGATCTCGACACCCAGGGCAAGACCGGCACGGATCGCTTCCCTAGTGGCCAACTGGTTGTCCGGGGAGCCATCGGTAATGATTAGCACGATCTTGCGGTCCTGTTTCAGAGGGGCAAGCCGTTGCAGGACCCACCACATCGCCTCGGCGAGCGGCGTCTGACCACCGGTTGCGACCAGCAGATTGCCGTGGCGCTGGTCGCCATGCTGGAGAATCGGCACCACCGTTGGGCTTTTCGAGGCAGCCGGATCACCGGGGAACGCGGTGATGCCGACCGAGATGCCAACCTGATCGAGGGCTTGGGCCAGAGCGGCGCAGCACTGACACGCCAAGCCGATCCGCTCCCGCATCGACGCCGAAGTGTCCAGCAGGATATGGACGGCGGTGTTGATGGCCGGCTTGGGCTGATGGGTCAGGAATACCTGGGGATCGCCGATGGCGATGCCATAGGTGCGGCGCGGATCGATTCTTCCCCGGCGGGATGGCCGGCGCCGGACCAACCGGGTGGCCTGGAGCATCCCATGGAACCGGGCACGTAATCCGGCGGTGACGCGGGCGATGTCGCTGAGGTCCTGTCGGCTCAACGGCGAGAGCGGCTTCTCGCCGATGGTGGCTACCGCGCACCGTCCGACCGTTTCGGCTTTCTCCCCCAGGCTCCGCTTGAGAACCTGGCCCAGATCATCGGGCAGATCGCCCTCCACCGCGTCCAGCAGACTCCGCAGGGACAAGGCGGAATCGGTGGATGGCGGGATATCCCCCAGACACCGCACCACTTGCCGTGCGTATTCCAGCGCGGCAAGGCTGTCGGGGCAATGGCCGCGCATGACGGTCAGGGTGATTCCCAGCCGATGGATCAGCCCAGGCCAATGACGGTCGAGGATTTCCGCTTCCGCCCGGCACAGCGGAATCAGGTCGGGGACACTCCAGCTTCGTACTGTCAGCAACAGCCAGTCGGTGATGGCGTGAACCGGATGGTGCGGTTGGGATGGTTGCTGGAGGAACAGATGGCGGATCAGCCACTCGAAGTTCCGCCGGCATCCTGGAAAGATCGCTCCCAGTTTGGCTTCGACCCTCCAGTCCTCAAAGACGTTCCAGATATGCCGCTCAAGCGGGGTGATGGTCTCCTTGGCCATCGCGTCGAAGTCGGTGTGCCGGACATGGGCCGCCTCGTGGTCGATATAGCCCCGAACCAACCCCAGGAAGGTGGTGTCGCCGGTTGCCGGTAGGCTCGGCAGCCGGATGACCCGGCCGGTGGTGAAGGCCTCGGTGCCGCCGATCTCGACGGCGACACCGTAGGCACGCCCCAGCACATCAGCCAGCAAGGGCAGGCAATGGAGGATGGCTTGCGTGTTCATTTTCCGCCCTCCTACCAGAGACCAAGACTGTCGATTTTCGGCTCATCCGAAGGCAAAATATCGCCCTCGGCAAAGGGGGATTCCTCCTCTTCCAGGTCTTCCTCTTCGGGGAACGGGGTGGACGGATTGCCCATGGGCAGCGCCACCAGGCCCCGCAGGGTATCGTCCGGAGTCTGACCGTCGATGATCTTCTGACCATGCTCGACCAGGGCTGCCGGATCACGCAGCAGGCAGACCAGGCCTTGCAGCATGACCAGATCGCCCCCGTTTATCGGTCCCTTGTCGGGAAGGCTGGTCATGGCGGCGTCCAGCAGATCAACCACGGGCGTGACGCGCGGCTCAACGAAACTGAGCCCCGCCAACTTGATGCGCAGGCCCCGTAAGGGGGACAGCGCCTTGGACGACACCTCCATTTTGCCGGCAAAACTTTTGTGCCAAGCTTCGTCGGCGACCCTGGCAACCTCGCCGAACAGAGTGGTTCCCAGACCGGCGACCGCATCCAGCAACGGACGCTCGGCCTCGGTCTTGCCCACCTTCTTCCGGGTTGCACACCTTCTTTGACCCAAGCGAGGCGAGGTGTTCCGGCGGCAGATCGGGGGTAACGAAGTCGGCGGGGGTCAGCTTCCGGCGAGCCGACCAGATGTTGACGTCAAGCCGGATGGCGGTGAGCTGTTTCAGCACGGTGATATCGGTGGTGGGAGGATTGATGGAAGCCATGATGGTGTTCTCCTTCAGACAATGAAAAACGGGAGCCGTTGCCGGCTCCCGCTGTGGGGTGAATGTGGTGGATGGAAGACCGGCGCTATGCCGGCGGCGTGAACATCCGCTGTCCCAACTCATGCAGCAGGGCACGGGTGCTGCGGCAGGCACGAAAGCCAAGGGCGCGGTCCAGCGCGTGGATCACCGGCTGCACGCCCTGACGGGCCAGGGGTTGGAACCGCTGGGTCAGGCTGGCCCAGCGGATCAGGGTACGGGTCGAGAAGGTGACCTCGATGGTCTCGCCCGGCTGCTGGTTGTCACCCTCTCCGATGAACAGCCGCCGCACCTGGTTGGCGTATTCGACCATGGTTTGACGCAGGGATTCCGGCAATGAAGGCGCCAGACGCTCCAGCAGTTTGGCTTCGGCGTCCGGTTCGGGATAGCCGACCTCGCAGAGCCAGAACCGATCCATGAAGGCGAGGTTCTGCCGCAGAGTGCCCTGATAGAGGCCCGATTCATCGGAGGCACCGTTGGTGTTGGCGGTGGCGACGAAGCGGAACATGGGATGGGGTGGAATCACCTCGCCGCCATTTTCCGGCAGACACAGGGGCGCCCCGTCCAACACCCCGTTCAACCCGGCGGCGGTGGCCGGGTCGAGCAGATCGAGCTCGTTCAACAGAAACAGCCCGCCGAACTTCATCGCCAAGGCCAGCGGTCCATACTGGAACCGCATGGACCCGTTCTCGACGGTGAGATGGCCGGCGAGATCGTTGAACTCCAACCGGCCATGGCCGGTGATATCGAACACCGGGTAATTGAGCTTGGCCGCCACCTGACGGATCAGGCTGCTTTTGCCCGCGCCCGTAGGACCGAAAACGTACAACGGATCGGAGGGAGTCATGATCCAC
The DNA here is from genome assembly GCF_902729425.1 of Magnetospirillum sp. SS-4. GTDB lineage: Bacteria > Pseudomonadota > Alphaproteobacteria > Rhodospirillales > Magnetospirillaceae > Phaeospirillum. The sequence goes on from NZ_CACVCH010000047.1 coordinate 9,490, forward strand.
ACCACCAGTTCGCGCATGGCGTCATGGAACAGGTAGTCGGGATCGATGGCGGGGGTATGAATGCAGGGGGCGGCGAAGCCCTTGATCAGGCGGCCGGAGGCTTGGCCGCTGAACACTTCCCCGGCGTCCAGGTCGATGACCTGCAAGCGCCCGAGATCGGAATCAGAGTCCGTCATGGGATGTACTCCTTATGATGAAGGTGATGGGGTGAGTGGGGATAGAGGCTTTTGGGGCAAATAGACGATTGACGTCGTGCGTCGTTAGCCCCAAGCTGGCGGCATGATGGACGACGACCAGCAACCAAAGCCGCCGGCCGGAAAATCCGCCGTGTCGCCGCTTTGTCGGGACAAGCGGACGGCCCGGTTCGCCGCCGGTGAGCGGGTAAAGGAATTTCAGGCGTTCGAGCAACAGGCCAAGAAACGCCTGGTGATCCTGTTGGAAGCAGTTTCAAGGAATGGCCTGATGCTGTTGCCGAGCAACCACTTCGAGGCGCTGGAGGGTGATCGGAAGGGGCAGTTCAGCATCAGGATCAATCTGCAATGGCGGGTCTGTTTCGAGTGGCCCGACACGCACGACAGGCCATTCAACATCGAGATCACCGACTATCATTGACCGAGGCGACACCATGACCGAACAGCGGCCCATTTACCCCATTCACCCCGGCACTATTCTGGCCGATGAATTGGCCGAGCTTCAGATGACGGCGGCGGAGCTGGCGCGCGAACTCCATGTTCCCTCCAATCGCCTCTATCAGCTCATTGCCGGTCGCAGGGCCATGACCGCCGACACCGCTCTTCGCCTGGAACAATGGCTGGGAGTTGAGGCGGCCTTCTGGATGAACCTGCAAAAGCGCTATGAGCTGGACCTTGCCGCCGAGCAGATCGGCGACGAGATCAAACGCACCATCCACCGCCGGGCATCGCCAACAGGTATTCAGGTGGCGGCGCATTAGTAGGTGCGTCACGCGCGGTTTAAGACCATTCTTGACATGAATAGAATTTCTGATATATGTAGTTTTTTAGTTGTCGTCAAAAATTTCCCGAAACTTTTTTTTGAACTCGACATACTCATCCCACGCCTTGGCATTTGCTTTGTGTATGTTTACTTCAATGTACCCCTCCCGGAGACGCTCCAAAATTTGGTCAAATGCCCTGCGCATCTCCGTCCGAGCGCTGTTGATCTCGTTCCATGCCTGCTGGTGCTTGCCGGTGAGAGGCATATCCCCAGGATTGGTGAATACATGGAGGCCCGCAGGGGTGTCGTGATAGAGCTCGCCGTGGGATATCGCTGTCCGCCAGCCCAGGAATAATCGCTCAACTGCACCCTTGAGGACTGGGTCGTAGATGTTAAAGAGGCTGTTGGTGAAAACGCCCTTGAAATTTTCCCAGAACCACAATGCGCGGTCGGAGATGCTGTGAGGTAGATCCAGTATGTGCTGATCCAGGGTTGGCGGATGGATCGCCGACATCAGCCAGTTCATGTTTTCGACGTCGTGATCGTGCTCAAGTTTTTCACGTGATAGTCCGCGCACTTCGGCCGGCCGTTTTGGATTCTTATCGAGGATGGCATTGAGCGCAGCATTGAGCAACTTTTCAAGGCGCCCTCGAACGGCCTTCGGGTCGTCAGATTGTGCAAATCGATAGCGACTTACCCGATGCTGGGCGAAGTCAAATGGGAGGTCTGCTGGAAACACTCCAAGTGCTTCGTTAAACAGAAGAATTATCCGGTCCCAGCCCAGCTCGGCCACAGCGTAGCCAAGTTCATAGGTAACATTTGGGTTTGGGCAAGGTCGCTCAGCCCCTGGCAGGGTAATGGTGGTGATGTCTGCAATAAAGATTTCTGCCTCCTGGATTTTCTCCAAGAGCTTAGAGACGATGTTGGGGCTCCCAGAAGCCTCTCTGGTGGCTTCGTCGGGGACAACCTCAATGTCAGCACGTTCAGCGGAAATCTTCTTCGCTGCCACATTGAGCGCGTCTCGAATGGCGTTCTGATTGGTTTTTCCAGGCGAATCGCTTTGCCACGAAAAGAAGGCGTGGATTTTTTGGGTCTCAGCCATCCGAACGAACTCCTTCGGTTCGGTGATATCTGCAAGACGCCAGGTTCTTTTCTCGGCGTTTCCAACGCACGGCCGATCCGGCAATCATCGCACGTGTATGCCCGAGAATATCCGATACAAGTTGATTTAGAAGGCCGAAATGCGACCGCCCCGTGGCCCTCTTCCAGCCTCAGCGGGAAGCTGAGGCCGGGAGCATTCTTAGGAATTCACCATTAGGATTTGATGGGACTGACGAACAGCCGCTCGTAATCATTCCCTGTCGTGGTGGCGCGGGCCAGCAGCGTGTCGGCGTTCCCCTCACCGAGACGATTGGTAAGCTCGGCACGCAAAGACGCCGGATCGATGTTTTTCCGCCCGGAAATACGGGAAGTTTTGAAGCGGAAATGCCGGGTTGCCAGCCAGCCTGACCCGTTACTCGCACGACCGCAAAACTGCCGAATCCGGCTCTCCCGAACCTCGATTTCTTCTTCCAGGGCAGCCTTGTCGGATTTCAGCCTGGCAAACTCGGCCAGGGCCAGGTCAAGCACCGGATCATCGACCGGATCAGCGGTGAATTTCGGGCATCCATCGGCGTGATCGCACCAGTCGCACAGGGGATGGAAGCCGGCACAGATCGGGACATCATCCAGGCTGGTCGTCCCCGCCTTCACCGCCTGCACCGTATTCCACAGGGTCTCGGCGGTCCGACAACACAGGCCCAGCATGGTAGCATCTGGCGTGTAAGGTCCAAACGGTCGAGCCTCGGACATGGACAGGCACAGCACCCACCCTTCGATATCGACGATTTCCACCTTGTCCGGCAGGGCGATGCCGAACAGATGGTGGCAGATTTGGGGGAAAGTCATCTGGTCCAGGATCGAGATTCCGTGTTGATTCTTCAGGCTGAACGCTGGTCGGTTCCAATGAGCGGCAAGCAAGCCGATCTGGCCGTAAAGCTGGGTCTCGTATCCCGAATACAGGGTTTGGGGGTGGTGTTCGGTACTCTTCAGTTCCAACACCCGGATCGCCGGACGATTGCCACCGCCGACCAGGACGAAATCCAGATGAGCCCGGATGGGAACCCCATTCTCAATGGTGCCGATTTCCAGTTGAGAGATCAGGTTGACGCCGTTGGCCCTGAGAGCGGATTCAACGCCACCTTCCAGCCAGTGGCCACGCTGGAGAATCAATTGGCGGCCGAGAGCATCAGCGATCTGCCGTTCAGCCCCTTGGCGCAGCCAGCGGGTAATGTCGTCACCATCGGGTGAAATCCTCCGCCCCAATTTGGAGGCGACGGCGGCCCGCAGGCAGGTGATCGCCCGTCCAACATCGGAGAGCCCGACATAGGTGGAGCGGTCGCCCAGGTGTTGAACGGTTCGTTGTTCGCCGTGGCGCAGCAGCCCGCGCGTCACTTGCGCGAGCAGGCCCAGGGCACGGGGATGAGCATTCATGATTGGACTCCATAAACGACAGAGCCCCGGTCGTGAGACCGGGGCTCTGGGTCGGTTCGGATTGTGGGGAAGGGTTCAGGCGGCGTAGCGCCACCACAGTTTGCGATTACCGTCCCAGCGGAAGCCGGCTTCCTGGAGGAAAGGCCGCTTATCGCGGACATTGCCCGAGGCGGTGATGCAGAGTTTTCCGTTGCCGGCGGTCACCGTCTGGTAGTTGATGCCGTCGATCTTGGGCAATCCCGCCAGGACATCGGTGGATTGAGTTGGCGGAGTGGGCGGTGGTGAATTGCGTCGTTCCGCCGCCCTGGACGATTTGCCCCGCTGCGGCGTCGCCGCCTCGGCATCGTCGTCCGCTTCACTGACCATTCCCACCAGGGTGGCGAGACCATATCGGCGAGCGTAAGTGAGTGCCGAGCCATAGCCCTGGGGATCGATCTTCGGCAGCGGCATCACCATCAGCGATGATTGCCACTGGCCGGAGTCACCATGGACCAGCTTGGTGACCAGCCCCAGGTGGCCGGCTTCAGCCGCCACCGGATACTGTGCGACCCAGATCGACTGGGCGATCAGGGCATCCCGGCATGCCTCGATCACCGAATTCAGCGAGGCATAGCGGTTCTTGACGAAGGGGTTTTCAGCATCTTTGCAGGCAGGCGTCAGGGCCTGCTGCACCCTCACCATCGCTTTCGCCAGTTCGGCGATTTCCGGCGACGACAAAATCTCCGAGGTCAGCATTATCTCCTCCAACAACAAACGCCCCACCTCGGTTGTGAGGGAGGGCGGGGATTGGGCATGGCCGGCGTGAAAAGGAAGTCTTGGCCGGCTATATCAATGAGATGATATATGCCTGAAATGGGATGATCGGCAGTGCGCTGGCAGTCGGGGGCAGCAGAGGACCCAACCTATCAAGCCGCAGCCCGGTCCCGCACCCCGTTCAGTATCCCGATGAGCTCAATCACCTCGCCCTCGCTGAACACACCAGCAACGCCCAACGGGTCGAGATCGGTGAAGGGGCTTTCGTACAGAAGCTCCGGTTCTACAATTCCCCGCTCGGTCAGATGGTCGATGACCATATTTAGGAATTCGAGTTGATTGGCTGTAAGCATGTGCGCCGCTGAGAATTGGTCGAAAGCCCGTTTGGCAGCCTCGCGGTCCAGCCCGACAATGGATCGGACAAATACGCCAAGACCGCCTTGCTCCTTCAGGCGATCAACATCATCGGCGGCAGCGATCCCAGCTTCGACGAAGACCCGCTCCAATTCCGCCAGGTCCGTCTTGGTAAGCGGCTCGTTTCGCCGCAGCCTTAGCACAGCGATGTGATTCTCATTCGACTTCAGGAAGTGCCGTGCCTTTAGTCGGAATCGATCCATGTCGGTTCCGACACTGACGCCATTGACGGCAATCTCCGCCGCCTGCCCGATCTCGTCCTCAAAGTCAGTGTAGACGATCGGGCGCTTTTTCAACTCGATCAGCTTGATAAGCCCACGCAAACGGGTGCGCACGTTTTCGAGCATCGGCAGGGTGACGTCCTGCCAGAACTCATCGGTCTGGAGGTCATGAATGAGCGCCAGTTCGGCGGCAACCATAGGCACATTGGCCATCTCCTCCAGCAGGCTGGCGATGTCGGCGATCTTTTTGCGCAGCCCGTCATAGCCCTTGTCAGAGCGCATCACGGCCAACTCTGTCTTGAGCACCAGAAGGTCGAACTGCTTCGCCGGGATGTCGTCATCGGTCAGGCTAGTGGGCAGCCCGGCAATCTCGTCGATCAGCTCGGATCGGGCCGCGAGATCGAGCTTCGTCCATGCTCCATCTTCGGCAAATTTTTCGATTAGCCGCCGTTTTGGCCGAACAAGAAAGTTTTCCAGGCTCATGCCGTCCACTTCGTCACGCAACCGCTTAACGATGGCGCTTCGTAGTTCGACGGCTGAATCGGCAGATGCATCGAATTCACCGATCAACTCGACCCGCGCCGTAAACAACAGCTTGGCCAGTGAAGAGCCGGTCGACCCATCAGCTAAATCGGGGTTCTGGTTGAAGAACTCGAAATTCTGGCAGAAATCGAAAATCGAGAACGACTCCTTATGCCGGCCTGGGCCGAACAGGTCCGGACGGAGGCGCGTTCCACGCCCGATCATCTGCCAGAACTTGGTTTTGGAGCGGACGATCTTAAAGAAGACGAGGTTCACCACCTCGGGGACATCGATGCCGGTATCAAGCATGTCCACAGATACGGCGATATGGGGGGATTTTTCGGGATTCGAGAAGTCGTCGATCAGGGACTGGGCATATTCGGTCTTGAAGTCGATGACACGAGCGAACTCGCCTTTGAGGTGCGGATAGTTCGCGTCAAACCGCTCGACGATGAACTGGGCGTGATCATGGCTTTTGGCAAAGATGATCGTCTTTCCGAGACGGTCGCCATCCGCCACCTTGAGCCCAAAAGTCATCAGATGTTCAAGCGCTTTGTCCGCGGTATCGATGTTGAACAGCCACTTGTTAACCGCCGCCGGCTCGACACGTGCAGGGACATTTCCATCCTCGTCCCATTCGATAGCGTCCCAGGCCTCCTTTTCCTCGTCGGGAAGATCGTCGTACTTGATGCCCTCTCGGGGGAATTTCAACGGCACCGACACCGCCTTCGGAGGGACTAGGAAGCCATCCTTTACCGCTTCGTCGAGGCCATAGGCATCGGTAGGTACGCCCCGCTGAAGGCCGAACAGACCATAGGTGTCGTGATCGACCTCCCCCTTCGGCGTGGCCGTCAATCCGACCAGCAGGCTGTCGAAATAGTCGAAGATGGCACCGTATTTTCGGTAAACCGAGCGGTGCGCCTCGTCGATGACGATGAGGTCGAAATGGCCTGGCCCGAACCGGCGTTTACCGTCCGCAGCCTCGTCGATTAACTTCATCATGGTCGGATAGGTCGAGACATACACCCGACCCTGAGTAGTCTTCTCGGTCACAAGATTGACCGGCGAAGCCGAGGGCAGGAACCGCTTGAAAGCTCCCACCGCCTGGTTCACCAAGGCCACCCGATCCGCCAGAAACAGGATGCGGCGAGCCCAGTTGGCCCGCATCAGAAGATCGGCGAGGGCGATGACGGTGCGAGTCTTCCCTGCCCCGGTCGCCATCACCAGCAGAGACCGTCGCAGGTTGTCCTTTTCGAACGCTTCTCCAACACGGCGGATGGCACGGGTCTGATAGAACCGCTCAACGATGGTCCGATCGATGTCTGCCGCCGCAAGCGGCTTCAGTGTGGCACGGCGCCGAATAGCGAGTTCGAGTTCATCCTTGGTCAAAAAGCCCTGGATTTGGCGCGGGGGATAGCGCTGGTCATCCCAAATCCAGTGGTCATAGCCATTGGTGTAGAAGATCACCGGACGCTGCCCGAAGCGGGCTTCAAGGCAGTCGGCATAAAGCTTGGCCTGCTGCTGGCCTACACGGGGATCACGCTTGGTGCGTTTGGCCTCGACAACCGCCAACGGCCTGCCGTCATCACCCCACAGCACATAATCGACGAAGCCGTCACCACTCTCGTTGGGCATCCCGACCACCGGGAATTCGCGATCCCTCTCTTGGTCCAACTGCCAACCCGCCTCAAACAGCAGAAGGTCGATGAAGGTATCGCGGGTGGTGGCCTCGTCATAATCGTGTAGGTCCGAGACCTTGGCATTGGCAGCCTTAGCCTTGGTTACTTCGGCCCTCAGAGCGGCGATCTCGGCTTCCAGCTTCTGGCGTTCGGTCTCGCTGGCCAGCCGTTTGGCCTCGGCCTCGTCCTTGGCCTTAACCGCTTCGGTCAGTTGACGGGCGGCTTCCTGAAGTTGCTTTAGCGAGGTTGCCGAGATGGCGGCATTGCGCGGCAAGGCGTCTGGGGAGAATGACAGTGTCGGATCGGGCTTGGCCCCCCGCGCATAGGTGCGCACCAGCCAGTACGAGACATGGAAAAGTTCGCGAAGGGCCGTTGCCGCACTGACTAGTGCCACCGGCCGCGCCTCGTGGACAGCGACGTTGCCAAGGTCTTTGATGATGCGGGCTTTGGCGACCAGCTTATCGCCGACCAGCCGACGAAAGGTCGGCTCGTGGATGCGGGCAGACAGGGTTGTCTCGTAAGGGTTTCTCAGGCTGCTGTCATGGCGATAGAGCCAGTTGACGATGACCTCAAGGGCGAAGCGGGCATAGAAGCAGGCCGCGCGAGGATCGGCGAGGGCCAGACTCTCAGCACGGCCTGCGTGTTCGTAGACCTCGGCAAATTCAGGTTTGAGAAAAGCAAACTGCGACATGCCGATAGCCCCCTATTGCCCCCGATAGGCGATATCCGAATCAAGTTGATGCGCCAGATATGGAGTGAACCCTGCGAGTACCACCGTCATCGCGACCATATCCTTGATTTCTATGTCCCGCAGAGCGGTTGCAGGGGTTCCGCCATGTCGAATACCGGGATAGCTGCACGTGAATTTATAAAGAGCCTTCACCGCTTCCTTGATCTTGTCGTGCGGCCATGAACCGACTTGGTCACAAATCGCACCAAGGGTATTCGCGGCAACGCCAGGGCTGTTCTGGCCGAGGGCTTCCAGCAGGTTGACCTGCTTCTGGATGCAGATCCTGATTCGCCGCGACGAAGAATCCGTGCTGAGATCACGCAACGACTCCTCGAAATCCACCATCAGGGAATGAAAATGAGGATCACGTAGCGTCACGGCTTTAAGTTCGCGAATCAAACCGGCAAACACGCCTGACAGGGTGGGATTGAGGGCAAAGGGCCGGCGAAGATCGTAGCGCAGGCTGAACTTCGATAGGAATGCCTCGACGAGGAGGAAGTAGCGGTTGGCAAGGGCGTCGCCTCCCAGATCGTCCACAACGCCATGAGCTCGCTCCAGGAACTCCACCACCGCCCGTTCCCCCTGGAAGATATCGGCTTTCATCTGCTGAAAGGTCGCACGGCCTTTATCCGGATTCGCAGCGATTTCAGCCAGACTCTCGGGCGAGGAAGCCACAATGAAAGCGGGCGTAAATTCGCGATAGAGTTCCGAAAACATGTCTTTGGGTGCGCCGGCATGCTTCGCCAACGGCGACCATATGTCGCCCCAGGTTTCTGACCAGACAGGGAGGAACTCTCCACGCATTGGCTACAGCTCCCCCCGAAAGGCGCGATCTTGAAGGGATGCAAAAAGTGCATTAACTGCCGCCGAGTGCGCCGAATGGCAAGCTTTTACCTTCTCAATCGCGGAGATAGAATCTGCAAATTTCTTCTGCAACGGATATGGCGGCACGAGAAGTGGAAAACCTCGCAATTGGGTCATGTTGATGGATGCTATGCCAGTCGTTTGCTTGGCAGATCGAAGGAAATATGCCTTTCCTCTTTGGCTTCCAACGAGCCAATTTAAGAATATAGGATGAACTCGGCTTGAATTGAGCCGAACCCTGAAAATATGATTCTGATGGATACACTCTTCAATCGCATCGTTCCAAAGCGTGCCACGCCCAAGTTTATCAGGATCGCCGCCCTCAGTCAGAAGGAGGTCATCCTTCATCAATCGATATCGACGAATTTCATCATCCGTTGCCTCGATTGTCTTGATGGCCTTTAGGTTGAGAGATTTGTCTTGGACATTTGCCACAGCAAGGTAGGGAACCTCTCTGGTCACACTTCCATTCAGCTTACGCCCTTTTGTAATGCCAGATACGAGTTCGGCTACATCGCCGAGACACAAGTCCTCATCCCAATTTCTTGGGTTTAATACGGGGTCTCCGAATAAATCAAAGAAGACAGCCTGAGCGAGGCTATCCAGCATTACTAATGTCTCGCGCCGCTTTCGCCTCAAATCGTCAGCGCGATCAAGAATTTCCGCAAGACGGCACTGTTCGTTAATATCCGGGACCGGGATTTCGAGGTCATCGATGTGTTCGTTCCTCAGATTGTTTATATTCGCTCCAGCGGCTAACGACGACATCTTCTTACGATATGCTGGCGTTCTGAAGTAATGGCCAAGATATCTGGCATTAACGCCAGGGCCTGGACGAATAACTTTGCAGAAGGCCCCAAAAGTTCCATTAAAGTTTGCTGCAAGCTGCGCAGCTTTCCCGACAACGGACAAGCTACCGCTTGATGCAGCTATAACTATATCTCCAATAATTAATTTCTGACGTTGGGACACACATTTTTTATTCACGTAAATCAGTCCATCAAACTCTACGCCATCGTCTGTGACATTATTTGCCCGCAATAGGGGCAAAAAACCCTCTCCCGGTGACATAGAAATATCTGATTTGGCGTAGGAAACGCCGCGCAGCTGCTCTGCAATGTCGGAAATTCGCTCAAGTCTCACTGCATCGCCTCCTCAAGTGCCTTTAGCTCCTTGGCAATATCAGCCTCGAACGATTTCAACTCGGCGATGATCTTGGCCGGCGGCTCGTGCGTTACCTCCTCGTACGCGATCTTCTTATATCTGTTGAGCGAAATGTCATACGTGCCGCTAGCCGCTATATCCGCCTTCGGGATGCAGAAGCTCTGCGCCGTGCGAGGGCGATCTCGCTCAGCGTCATCGCGTTCCTCCCAGCGCATCAGCACGTCGGGAAGGTTGTTCTTGGCGTGCTCTTCATCGGTCAGTTCCTCCGCAGGTGCGGCCCCCCTCTTTTCCTCTGGCAACAGAGGCTGGCGCTTGTCGTCCAACGACCAGCCATCGGCCACGATATCGTAGAACCACACTTGCTCGGTGCCGCCAACGCCGGTCTTGGTAAAGACCAGGATGGCGGTGGAGACACCGGCATAAGGCCGGAACACACCGGCCGGTAGCGAGATAACCGCCTCCAATTTGTGATCCTCGACCAGCATCCGCCGAAGAGTCTTATGAGCGGTGGAGGAGCCGAACAGCACGCCGTCGGGTACGATCACCGCCGCCCGGCCGCCGACCTTCAAAAGACGCAGGAACAGGGCGAGGAAAAGAAGCTCGGTCTTCTTGGTTTTCACGACCTGTTGCAGGTCCTTGGCGCAAGCCTCGTAATCGAGCGAACCGGCGAATGGCGGATTGGCCAGGACTAAGCTGTAGCGCCCCACTTCACCGGCATGGTCCTCCGCCAGGGAATCGCGGGCTATAATCGCCGGGTTCTCGATGCCGTGCAGAATCATGTTCATCGACCCGATCCGCAGCATGGTCGGATCAAAATCGAAGCCGTGGAACATACCCTCATGGAAGTGGCTACGTAGCGCGGGATCACGCATGACTTCGGGATGACGCTCTCGGAGATACTCACCTGCCGCAACCAAGAAACCGCAGGTTCCGGAGGCTGGGTCGCAAATGACGTCACTCGGCTTCGGCTCGGTCAACTCGACCATCAACTGGATGATGTGGCGGGGGGTGCGGAACTGGCCATTCTGACCAGCGCTGGCGATGACGCTCAGCATGTATTCATAGATATCGCCCTTGGTGTCCCGATTCTCCATCTGCACGTTATCCAGCTTCTCGACCACCTTGGCGAGAAGGGCCGGCGACGGAATGCCAAGGCGGGCGTCACGCATGTGCTGTGAAACGGCAGTCGTTTCCCCGGCGACGGTGCGGATGAAGGGGAAGACGTGCTCGTCAACCACCTTGAACATTTCGCGTGGCTCGAAGGTCTTGAACCGCGACCAGCGGAGGTCATCAAATGGTCTGCCGCGCTCATCCGCCCCCTCTGGGAAGATGCGCCGCGCCATGGGCTTGTTCAGGGTCGCCGCTTTGCGCTCCTCGACGGTATGGAGTTCATCAAGGCGCTTGATGAACAGGAGGTAGGTGATCTGCTCCATGACCGCGAGCGGGTTGGACAACCCGCCGGACCAGAAATCATTCCAGATGCTGTCAATTTGATTGCGAATATCGCCCACGAGCATAATTCCCCACCTTTCTTCTGGCCGCGCTTCAGACGGCGCTTATAAATCCTATTGCGCCGACACTTCAGCCAGAACACGGCGAAACGCATCGTGGTTCTCTACAACAACCGGCGTCTCCTCCGGTCTGTCAAGATGCTCCGCGACGTCCAACCGCAACCGCTTGTTGAAGTAGTACAGCATCGCGCGACGGACCGGAATAATGATTCTCCCATCGGTCATCCCATAATCGACCTGAATCGTCCGCTGCTGGGGCAGCGCCAAATCCGGATTGGGTGCGAGGATGACGTCAAAACTCTCTGTCCAAAGATGATCATCACTTTGGGGCGCGCCAGGTTCCCCCTCGTCCTCAACCTCCAGGCATCGGGACAGAATGAAATCTTTGAACACCCTATCGACATGGCAGAAGCCTCGGACATGCCATCGCAACCCATCAAACCCAAAGGCATGCGGGGTTATTCGCCGCCATATGGCATCCGGCCGTTTCGGATTCATGGAGTGGTAATGGACGTTCAGCGAGCGGCGGCGGCGAATTGCGCCGACAAAAGCTTTTAGTAAAACCGGATCAACGTTGCGGCTTGGAACCGGCAAAACACTGGCGGCCGGCATCTCAGCGATCCATGTGTCGCCCATATCGACGGCGTTCTCCACCAGCCCCTGCAATTGGGCGAGGTAGCGGCCTGCATTCAATTTGAGAAATTTCGGGCTGAAGGCGTCCGAAGGCAGGTAGCACTTCTCGCGAGTGTCATAGCGGACATTCCCCGGCGCGAGTTCCTGATAGCGGCTGAGATCGTTCGATGCCTGGGGAACGGATACCCCGAACCGGCTCGTTATGTCGCTACGGTTGACCCGTCCCTCCCAGAACAGCCGGAATTCGACAAATTCAAGCCGTTGCTCCGCTCCATGCCTAAGTTTGGTGGCTTGATTCACGTTACCCCCTACATGTGTGCGAATAATTTCTTGACTGGTATAGTTCCTTGCCTCATATAGAAACTATACGCACCGGCAGACCGGGTCAACGGGAAACGATCCTTTCGACAGCCGACCGATGCGCATCCCAGGTGCGTCGCCGATCGACGAACTTCATGAAAGGACCTTCAAGATCATGGCTGCCTTACGTCCTCCTTCTCCACTTGGCCCGGAAGCCCCGCTCGGTGAAATTCTCCTCGCCGAAACTGCTATTCGGATCGAATTGCCGCCCGGCCTGCACCGCCTTGCCGTCGAACGCTACGACGCGATCCGGAAGCATATCGAACGTCCCGGCAGTCCGCTTGCCGACAGGGTCGCGCTTTTCTACCCCCAGGGGTCGATGGCGATCCGCGCGACGATCAAGGCCCGCAAGCGCGACGATGGCTATGACATTGACATCATCGCCGAACTGCTTCTGTCGGTATCGATGCCTCCGGCGGAGGTTCTGGACCTGCTTTTCGCGGCGGTCAATGGCCCTCCCGGTTCACTGTATCACGGCAAGGTGAAGCGCCAGACCCGCTGTGTCACCGTCGAATACGAGGATGGGATGCACCTGGACATCACGCCCTCGATTCTTGCGGACCAATCGGACCCGCGCAAGAGCTTCATCCACCATGCGAAGAAGGAGGAGCCGATCAGCGCCCATAAGCGCCTTCTGATTAACACCTACGCCTTCATCGAATGGTTCAACCGGCGGGCGCCCGTGGACCTCTTGTTCAGCGAAGCCTACGGAAACCGATCGCTTGCCTTTGACCGCATGCTGATGAAGGCGGCAGCGCCAGCTGAACCAGTTCCCGACCATTCGACCAAGGAAGGCGGCAAATCGTCTGTCGTCGTAGCCCTCCAACTCCTTAAGCGGAACCGTAACCTCCGGTATGCGCACCGCGATGGCCGGATGCCGCCCTCGGTTATGATGGCTTGCTTCGCCGGGCATGTGGCCGCACCGGGAAACAGCATCAGCGGAGCCTTGGACGCCATCGTGAAGCATATGCTCCACGTTATGGGGGAGGCCCACGCCGCAGGCCGGTTGGTCGATGTGCGTAATCCCGTCTGTCTCGATGAACGCTTCACCGACCGCTGGCCGGAAAATCTTGTGGCCCAGCATACCTATATCAACGATCTCAAGGCATTCAGCCATCAGCTTTCGCTGTTGATGAGCGAGGATCTGACGCTGCCGAAGAAGCGGAACATTCTGATCGAAATGTTCGGTGAGGGACCGGCTGGGGCCGTGATTGACGAGTATGCGGCTCAGCTCGCTCGTGGCGTTCGTGACGGAACCCGCCTGATTAGTCCTTCGGGGCGCGTGGTGATTGGTGCTGCCGCTTCGGTCTCCACGCTGATCAAGCCTGCCGCCGCCCATACCTTCTTCGGTGCGCCATGGCGAAAAAAGTAAAATCCATCGGGGCGCAGGTGCATGTCATGCACCTGCGCTGGCCGAACTTCGAGGTCCATAAGCGCACCACCGACAAAGTCATCTGGATCGGCGATCTGGTCGGTATCGAGCGGGCCTATACTCTGTGGGTCGAGTACGGTCTGCCGAGAAATCCGCCGAGCGATCCAATGTTTCGACGTTTCCCTCTGGTCCGGGTGGTGTCCCCTCGTCTTGAGCTCCAATGGGATGCGCCCGAAGAAGCGCCGCTACCGCACGTCTATTTCAGCGAACCGGACATTCGCTTGTCGCCGCTCTGTCTTTTCGATCCAGCAGCCGGGGAATGGGACCATTCCGATACCATTGCCCTGACCACCATTCCTTGGGCGGCCGATTGGCTGGCCTGTTACGAAATTTGGCTGGCCACAGGACGCTGGCAGGGTGGTGGGCGACACGCCGAGAATCCGACGGAGAAGGCTTCATGACCTATATCACACCTCGCCGTTCCGACGGCACGATCCAGAAGCAGCGCCAGCCCCTTCCCTGGCCGAAGGACCGACCATTCCGCATTCTGTCGATCGATGGTGGTGGGATTTGCGGCATTCTGCCGGCATCCGTTTTGGCTGAATTGGAACGCAGGTACCTCGGCGGGAATCCGATTGCTGGGCACTTTGATATGATTGCGGGCACGTCCACCGGCGGGATCATCGCCCTTGCGCTTGGCATCGGGATGGCAGCGGCAGAAATCAGGAACGTCTATATCGAACGCGGCGGTCTCATCTTCCCCAGGGGCACATGGCTGACCCGGCCGCTTCGCTCGATCCGCCGCCTTGTGCGCTACGGCTACGATGCGGACGTGCTTGAAGCTGAGCTGGCCCGGATATTCCAGGCTCGGGTGTTGGGTGAATCTGCTTCTCGTCTGTGCATCCCGTCTTTCGAAGGGCGGCACGGAGAGCCATGGATTTACAAGACTCCCCATCACCCGGATTACAAGAACGATCAGCACGAGAAGATGGTGAAAGTTGGATTGGCGACAGCGGCGGCGCCGACATTCTTTCGCGCACTCAAGAACGACGGCTATCTCATGGTCGATGGTGGTCTGTGGGCGAATAATCCAGTGATGAACGCCATCGTCGATGCTCTCACTTGCTTTGATATCGAACGCCGGCAAGTCCAAGTCTTGAGCCTGGGGTGCGGCGAAACCCAATTCCAGGTCACCCCTCGACGAGCAGGGGGAGGCCTCTTTCAATGGCGGGACATCATTCGCGCTGCCATGCGAGCCCAATCGCTGAATGCTCTTGGTCAAGCCTACCTGCTGCTGGGTAAGGACAACGTCATGCGCCTCGATGCACCGGAAACGGTCAACTCCATTGCCCTTGATGACCATCGGCGTGCGAAGGACGAACTACCAAACATGGCCCGCTCGTTGGTGGAAGGTGCCGGCCGGGAGATTGAGCGGGTGTTCTTGTCGTCTGAGGCGCGGAATTACGCACCATGTCCCTTGATGAAATAGCTTTTCCGCATCAGTAGGCCGGCGCATCCTGGGGCGCGTGGTCTTTCATCCTGTTGCATCCCGCTTCCTTTACCGTGCCACCCCGGTGCCATCCGGATAAAAACAAGGGGCCAAACCCCACAAATGGAAACCCCCTAAAACCGTTAGGTTTCAGGGGGTTATATGGTGCCCAGGGGCGGAATCGAACCACCGACACTGCGATTTTCAGTCGCATGCTCTACCAACTGAGCTACCTGGGCACGGCATCTCTGGTGAAGAGGAGGCGCTTATAGAGGACGCGGAGGGGCCAGGTCAAGCCCCCTGGACGGAAAAAGTGGAAATTACCATCGGCCATTCCGATCCTTGGCGGCCTTCACCTGCGAGGCGCGCTCCTTGATGTCCTGGAGACGCAGCCAGATGGCTCCCTGCTTGCCCAGGGACTGTTCGGCCTTGTTGGCGTGGAAATTGGCTTCCGGAAGCTTGCCCCCCAGCAGGAAGTATTCGGCCAGGGCATAGGAGGCGAGGCCCTCCTTGCCGTTGCGGCCCCAGGCGATGGCCAGCTGATGCCAAGCGAACCGGTCCTCGGGCTCCAGGCGCACCGCCCGGCCAAGGTGGTTGGCGGCCTCCTCCAACTGGGCGGGGTCCTCGGTCTCGATCAGCGCCTGGCCCAGGCCGATGCGCAGCAGGGCGCTGTCGGGCAGCAGGTCGACCGCTGTCCGGTAGGGCGCGATGGCCTCGCCCCCCCTGCCGTTCTCGAACAGCATCTGCCCCTTCAGTTCATGGAAATATGGGTCCTGGGGGCGATCGCGGATCAGGCCGTCGATCAGGCCGAGGGCGCCTTCGATATCCGGCTGACGGTACAGGGCGACGGCGCGGGCGTAGCGTGCCTCGATGCTGGCGTCGGTGTCCTTGTAGCGCTGCATGGTCCGGATGGGTGGTTCGATGAAGGCGAACAGCTTGGCCTTGATGCGCCGGTGCATCTCGACCCATTCCGCCGGCCAGGGGGCGTCACGGTGGGGAGAGCGGTCCACCTGCTCGCGCACGAAGGCGACGCGATGGCGGGTCAGCGGGTGGGTGCGGACATAGGGGTCCTGGCGGGCCGAGACCAGCATTTCCTGGTCGCCAAGAATCTCGAAGAATTCCAGCAATCCCCTGCCCGACAGCCGGGAATCGTCGAGAAAGCGCATGGCCATCTGGTCAGCCTGCTGCTCCTGGCTGCGCGAGAACGCCAGCAGGTTGCGCATGGCCATGTCCTGGCCGCCCAGCATGACGGCGGCGGCGGCGTCGCCGCGCCCGGTGGCGGCCCCGGCGGCGGCGCCCAGCAGCATGGCGAGAATCGCCTCGGTCGACGCGCTGCTCATGGCGTCGCTGTTGCGGATCAGGTGGCCGCCGGCGATGTGGCCGGTTTCATGGGCCATCACCCCCAGCAACTGGCCGGGATGTTCGGACCGGACGATCAGGCCGGTGTTGATGAACATGTTCTGGCCGCCGGCGACGAAGGCGTTCAGGGCGGAATCGTTGATCAGCAGGATGCGAATCGCCGAAGGGTCCAGTCCGGCGGCCTGAAAGATTGGCGCGCCGAAGGTCCGGATGGTATTTTCCACCTCCGCGTCGCGGATGAATTGACGCTTGGCCTGCTGGGCCTCGGCCGGGCCGGGGGGCAAGGCGAGGGCGAACAGGGCTGTCACCAGAAGGAACAATCGCGTGAGCAAGGATCAATCCCCGTCGGTCGAAATGTTGCGTGGCCGCCGCGGTCGCGGCCTGTTTGCCGTCGTCGTGGCCGCGTCGTTGGCCGCCTGCTCGGCGGTCGAGAAGCGGCCGGTGGGCACCGTCGGCCATGTTCGCGGTTTCGCTGGCATGGTGGCGGCCGACGAGCCGCGGGCGGTCCTGGTGGGCCGCGACGTGCTGTCCGCCGGCGGAAACGCCGCCGATGCCGCCGTCGCCATGTATTTCACCATGGCCGTCACCTATCCGTCGGCCGCCAGCCTGGGCGGCGGCGGCTCATGCATAGTACACGATAAAGGCAAAAAGAAGACCGAAGTCATGGAATTTCCCGCCATGGCCTCGACCATGGCCGGGGCGGTGCCGTCGGCGGTGCCGGCCAATCCGCGCGGCTTCTTCGCCCTGCACGCCAAATACGGCAAGCTGCGTTTCGAGAGTCTGCTGGCCGAGCCCGAGCGCATGGCCCGCCAGGGCGTGCCGGTATCGCGCGCCCTGGCCAGCGACCTGTCGCGGGCGGTGCCGGTCCTGGGCCGTGATCCGGTGGCGCGCTCGATCTTCTTTAGGCCAGACGGCGGCGTGCTGCGCGAGGGCGACATGCTGGCCCAGCCTGGGCTGGCGACGGTGATCGCCAACATCCGTCGCAACACCGGCGATTTCTACGTCGGCGTGGGGGCGCGGGAAGTGGTCCGGAGCGTCCAGGCGGCCGGGGGCACCCTGACGCTGGAGGACTTGCGCGACATCAAGCCGGTCTGGCGCGAGACCCTGACCGTCAAGACCGGCTTCGAGACCACCCACGTAGCCCCGCCGCCCTCGGTCGGCAGCACCGTCGCCGGCCAGTTGACCGGCGCCCTGTGGGAGCGCTGGAAGGAGACGCCGCCGGACGAGCGCCCGCACCTGCTGGCCGAGACCTCGGCCCGTGTCTTCGCCGACCGCGCCCGCTGGATGACCCCCGTCGGCCAGACCGGCGAGGCCCCGGCCGGGTTGATGGCGGCCGCGCATCTGGGGGCGATGATGGCCGATTACGCCCCCGCCACCCACGTTCCGGTTTCCGGGGTGTCGGCGCCACCCTCGGATTTCCCGCTTGGCGCCGGCCTGGCGGTGATGGATGGCGAGGGCGCCACCGTGGTCTGCGGCGTCACCACCCACGGCCTGTTCGGCAGCGGCAGGGTGGCGCCGGTCACCGGCATCGTGCTGGCCGGAATACCCGGCCCCTTCGGTCCGCCGCCCATCACCACGATGATGACCGTCAACCACAACAGCGACGAGGTCCGGTTTGCCGGTACCGCCTCGGGCGGGGCCACCGCCCCCCTGGCGCTGACCCAGAGCCTTCTTGCCGCCGTGGCCGAGGACAAGCCGCTGTCCGACGCCCTGGGCATGCCGCGCCTGATTCACCCGGCCTTCCCGGACGCGGTCTTCGTGGAGAACGGGCCTCATGCCCTTGATCCGGCCCCGTTGCAGGGGCGCGGCCATCAGGTCAACGCGGTGGCGATGCCCAGCCGGGTTCAGGCGCTGATCTGTCGCGAGGGCTACAACAACCCGGACAGCTGCGAGGCGGCCACCGACCCACGCGGCTTCGGCCTGGCGATGAAAGTCGGGCAACCGTGATCAGGGCGATGATGAAAAAAGGGAGGATTATCCTCCCTTCTCCAGGCCATAGCGGCTCAACTTCGAACGCAGGCCGACACGGGACAGGCCCAGTTCCTCGGCAACGCGGCTGATGTTGCCGCGATGCCGCGCCAGGGTTTCGGCCAGGATCTCCGCTTCCAGTCCCTCCACCCGATCCTTCAGGCTGCGCCGGCGCCCCTCGTCGGCCAGTCCCCTCTGGACGGGACAGGCCCTGGCCCGCAGCCGGGGGCTGATATGCTCCGGGCCGAGGCGGGAACCATCGGCCAGGGCGACCATGCGCTGAATCTCGTTTTGCAGCTCGCGAACATTGCCGGGCCAGTCATAGCGCTCCAGCAGGGCCAGCGCCTCGGGGCGGAAGGCGAGGCTGGGCTTGCCGAAGCCCTTGCGGGTCGTGGCCAGCAGGCTTTCGGCCAGCAGGGGGACGTCCATCGGGCGCTCGCGCAGCGGCGGCATGTGAATGGGAAAGGCGGCGAGACGGTAATAGAGGTCGCGGCGGAAATGCTTGTCGCGGACCTCGTCCTCGAGATTGCGGTTGGTGGCGGCGATGACCCGGACGTCGACCTTGCGGGTGAGGCGCGCGCCCAGTGGCCTGATCTCGCCCTCCTGAAGCACGCGCAGCAGCTTGACCTGGAAGGCGGGCGAGGTCTCGCCGATCTCGTCGAGGAAGATGGTGCCGCCGCTGGCCTGCTCGAACAGGCCGATGCGGTCCTCGTAGGCGCCGGTGAAGGCCCCCTTCTTGCAGCCGAACAACTCGGATTCCAGCAACTGGTCTGGCAGGGCGCCGCAATTCTCGACCACGAACGGCTTGCCGCCGCGCGGGCTGTTGTAGTGGATGGCACGGGCCAGCAATTCCTTGCCGGTGCCTGATTCGCCGGTGACCAGGACCGAGATGTCGAACGACGACACCCGGCGGGCCATTCCGATCACCTCGGCCAGCGGCGAGGCCGGGGAATGGATGATGCCGTCGAAGTGATGCTGGCGCTTCAACGTGCCGGTCTTGCTGGCGATCGAGCGTTCCAGGGCGGCGGGCGAAACCCTGAGATCCAGGCTGGCCTGGGCGTTCTCGCGCTGAAGCTCGTACAGCCGCAACGCCCCATGCAGGGTGTGGATCAGGGCGTCGGGGTCCCACGGCTTGGTGATGTACTGGTAGATGCCGGCCTCGTTGACGCCGGCGATGATGTCCTCGGCGTCGCTGTAGCCCGAGATGATCATCCGCACCGGATCGGGCCAGCGGGCGCGTACCGTCTTCAGGAAATCAACCCCCTGCTGGCCGGGCATGCGCTGATCGCACAGGATGGCGTGAACCATTTCCTGTTCCAGCAGCGTTTCCGCCTCCTCGGCGGAAGAGGCGGTCAGCACCCGGAATTCGTCCGACAGCACGCGGCGCAACGCTTCCTGCGACTGCCGTTCGTCGTCCACCACCAGGATGATCGGAAGATTGGTCATGGCGGCATTGTTCGCAGTATCATCGGGCAGGTCAACAGCAACCCGAGCACGGCGGACGACGAGATGAATGCCCTGATGGCCGAAATCCAGCAGACCGGGGTGGAAACCGGAACACTGGCCCTGTGGTTTCTCGGCCAGAACGGCTGGATGGTCAAGTCGCCGGAGGGACGGGTGGTGGCCATCGATCCCTATCTGTCGGATTCGTGCAACCCGTCCCGGCGGGGGCTCGACCTGGCCCGGCGGGTTCCGGTTCCGGTGGCGCCGGAGGATCTGGCGGCCGACCTGCTGGCCTGCACCCATTCCCACCGGGATCACGCCGATCCGGATACCTTGCGCCCGTGCGCCCGCTCGGGGCGGATCGGGATCTTCCTGGGGCCGGGCGATACCCAGGCGGCATTCGCCGAGGCGGGAATCGCCGAGACCAGCCGGCGCCTGACCTGGCCCAACCACGTCACCGAGCTTGGCGACCTGCGCCTTACCGGCACCTTCGCCCTGCCCACCGATTCCGGCGACCTGACCCACATGGGGTTCGTGATCCAGGCCGGCGACGGACCGAAACTGTGGATCACCGGCGATACCGCCTGGTGCGACCTGCTGGCCGAGACCGGGATGAAGCACGCCCCCGATGCGATCATTCTCCCCATCAACGGCGGCTATGCCAACCTGTCCCATTGGGAGGCGGCCGAGCTGGTGCGCCGGGTGGCGCCGGCCCAGGCCATCCCCTGCCACTGGGACATGTTCGCCGACAATTCCTGCCCACCCCACATGTTCCAGGCGTCACTGACGGTCAAGGGCGTCCGCGAGGCCTATCGCAAGCCGGTGCACGGACAGCGGATGGTGATCGGCAAACCCTGATCAGCGGGGAACGGCGTTGCGGCAGTCCAGGACCCAGACGTCGTAGACCGGATGCTCCATGGCCGACAGGGCCGGACTGGACGCGAACATCCAGCCCCGGAACAGGCCGAGCGCCGGCTGGTCCGGACGCAGTTCCCAGATATCGAGGAAGGCGGCGCTTTCCGGCTGATCCTCCGGACGACGCTTCTTGCAGGCCCTCGCGATGATTTCCAGGGCGCCGAAACGGACCGGCACCCCCACCCGCGCGTCGATGGTGATCACCCGGGCGGTGACCTTGTCGAGGCCTTGCAGGATGGCGGTGTCGAAGGCCGGTTCAGTTCCTTGTCCCCGTGCCGGTCCCGCCAGCCCGATTGCCGCCAGCCCGATTGTCGCCAGGACGACGGCCGCGGCCGCCCGTCCGCCCGGCCTCATGGCCGCTCGGCCGGCTGTTCTGCCGGGGCCTTGGCGGCCGGGGGCTGGTTGTCGGCGGTGGCGAGGAAGATCAGGTTGCCCACCATTTCCTCGATGGACTTGAAATTGCGGCTAGGGCCAAGGGTGCCGCCGGCCGCCATCATGGTCTTGGACTTGCCGGGGATCAGCTTGACGAACTTGCCGCCCAGCAATCCCTCGCTGGAGATGCTGGCCACGGAATCCTCGGGCAACTGGATGGCATGGGCCACCGACAGCTTGACCACCGCGTCGAAGCTTTGCGGGTCCAGGTCCAGCGACTGGACGGTACCGACCTTGATGCCGTTGATCTTGACGTCGGCGCCGTTGTCCAGCCCCCCGACGCTGGCGAAGGTGGCGGTCAGCTGATAGCCCTCGATCGTCTTGATGTTGGCGTGGCCGTAGGCGAACACCAGGAAGAATCCCGCAACGGCCAGGACGACCGCTCCCATGATGGTTTCGATGAGATTGCGTCCCATGGGCACACCCGTCCGGTTAATTGGTGGTTTGGGGCAGCGGCTTGTCCAGATAGCCGCGCTTGGCCCTGGCCTGCTGAATGATCATGTCCAGAAGATCCTCGATCACCACGGCATCCTGGGTGTACTGGAACTCCTGCCCGGCCGCGAGCATGCGGTCGTCGCCGCCCGGCTTCAGCTCGATGAACTTTCCGCCCAGCAGACCGTCGGTGTAGATCACCGCCGCGGTGTCGGCGGTCAGTTGAACGTCGGGGCGCAGCCGGAAGGTGAGGACGGCACGGTAACGCTCGTCCAGGCTCTGCTCGACCACCCGGCCCACCAGGGTTCCCGACAGCCGCACCGCGCTGCCGATGCCGATGCCGTCGGCGTGGTTGAAGCGGGCCTTCAGAAGATAGCCCTCGGACGATGAATCCGGCGACTTGCCGCCCAGGACGAAGGCCAGGGTCAGCAGCAGCGCCCCCACGGCGACGACGGCTCCGCCGGTTACGGTATCGCGATCGGCGCGGCTGGCCATTTTCCCATCCCCCCAATCGGTCCCGAACCCCAGTTCTAAGGACGCCAGGCCTCGTAATCGCCGGTGGCGCGCTCGCGGATGCCGCCGGCCAGGTCGTGGCCCGGCGGCAAATAGGCCTCGGGCGAGCCGGTCCGGTTGGGCTGATGCGGCTTCTGCCAGGGTTGCGGCGTGACGCCGGTCAGCGGCGAGTCGCTGGTATAGTGCAGCCAGGCGTGCCATTCCGGCGGAATCGCCGAGGCCTCGGGCTTGCCGGCATACAGCACCCAGCGTCTGGTCCGACGGCCCTTGGCCTCGGAACGCTCGGTATAATAGCGGTTGCCGGCGGTATCGGTACCGACCAGCTTGCCCTTGGCCCAGGTGAAAAGCAGGGTGCCCAGCGTCGCCATCGTCATCCTCGCGAAGCAAATGTCGGGCGGACTATAGGCAAAACCTCCCCATTCCGTCCAGTGGGGTTGCGCGCCAATCCGATTTCCCTGAGGACGCCGGGTGTGTCGAAACCGCCAACCATACCATTGGTGCTAATTTCCAATAAGTTTGAACACAATATGATGTGAATGGATTGTAAGAAGCTGTTGACGGAACCGGGGGCGCTGACATAGCTTATGCGTCGCCGTCGGGGGAGAGCCACTAGATATAGTGGTGCGGCACCAGGGGGATGTTCAAGGGCGGACCGGGTCCGCCCGTTCGGCCGGCGCCCACTTCGGCCAGAGTCGTCAAGGCCAGTCCAGCAGGGGGAGACAATGCGGGTTCAGCGTCACTACACCAAGCACGGCGAGACGGCCTATGCCGGACTCCGGTTCCGCAAGGCGGTCAGCGAGATTCGCAATCCCGACGGGTCGGTGGTTTTCTCCGCCGACGACATCGAGGTTCCATCCGAATGGTCGCAGGTGGCCTGCGACGTCCTGGCGCAGAAATATTTCCGCAAGGCCGGCGTTCCCGCCCGCCTGAAGCGGGTCGCCGAAAAGGGCGTTCCCGAGTGGCTGTGCCGCCATGAACCCGATGCCGAGGCGCTGGCCAAGCTGCCCGAGAAGGAACGGGTGGTGGGCGAGAAGAGCGCCAAGCAGGTGTTCGACCGTCTGGCCGGCACCTGGACCTATTGGGGCTGGAAGGGCGGCTATTTCAACAGCGAGGACGACGCGCTGGCCTTCCGCGACGAGATGGCCCACATGCTGGCCGCCCAGATGGGCGCCCCCAACTCGCCGCAATGGTTCAATACCGGCCTGCATTGGGCCTATGGCATCGACGGTCCCGGCCAGGGCCATTCCTACGTGGATCACAAGACCGGCAAGCTGGTGCGGTCCAAGTCGGCCTACGAGCATCCCCAGCCCCATGCCTGCTTCATCCAGTCCATCGAGGACGATCTGGTGAACGAGGGCGGCATCATGGATCTGTGGGTGCGCGAGGCCCGGCTGTTCAAGTACGGCTCGGGCACAGGCACCAACTTCTCCAAGCTGCGCGGCGAAGGCGAGAGGCTGTCGGGCGGCGGCCGCTCAAGCGGCCTGATGAGCTTCCTCAAGATCGGCGACCGCGCCGCCGGCGCCATCAAGTCGGGCGGCACCACCCGGCGCGCCGCCAAGATGGTGGTGGTCGACGTCGATCATCCCGATATCGAGAATTTCATCTCCTGGAAAGTGCGGGAAGAGCAGAAGGTGGCCGCCCTGGTGGCCGGCTCGCGCCTCGCCGCCCGCACCCTGGGCGAGGTGATGGCCGCCTGCCGCGACTGGGACGGCGAGGATGGCGAGGCCCGCTTCGACCCCAAGGTCAACGGCCGCCTCAAGAAGGCGATCATCGACGCCCGCAAGTGCGAGATTCCCGAGAACTACATTCAGCGGGTGATCCAGTTCGCCCGCCAGGGCTACACCCAGATCGACTTCCCGGTTCTGGACACCGACTGGGATTCCGAGGCCTATCTGACCGTCTCCGGCCAGAATTCCAACAATTCCGTCCGGGTCGACAACGCCTTCCTCAACGCCGTCATCCATGACGGCGACTGGGCCCTGACCCACCGCAAGAACGGCAAGGTCGCCAAGACCCTGAAGGCCCGCGACCTGTGGGAACAGATCGGCGACGCCGCCTGGGCCTGCGCCGACCCCGGCATCCAGTTCGACACCACCATCAACGAGTGGCACACCTGCCCGGAATCGGGGCGCATCAACGCCTCCAATCCGTGCTCGGAATACATGTTCCTGGACGACACCGCCTGCAATCTGGCGTCCCTGAACCTGCTGTGCTTCCGCAAGGCCGACGGCAGCTTCGACGTCGAGGGCTATCGCCACGCGGTCAGGCTGTGGACCATGGTGCTGGAAATCTCGGTGCTGATGGCCCAGTTCCCCAGCCCGCG
Source organism: Magnetospirillum sp. SS-4 (assembly GCF_902729425.1). Classification (GTDB taxonomy): domain Bacteria; phylum Pseudomonadota; class Alphaproteobacteria; order Rhodospirillales; family Magnetospirillaceae; genus Phaeospirillum. Next base: position 34,073 of record NZ_CACVCH010000047.1, read on the forward strand.
CATCGCCGAGCTGTCCTACGAGTTCCGCACCCTCGGCCTCGGCTACGCCAATGTCGGCGGCCTGCTGATGGCGTCGGGCATCCCCTATGACAGCGACAAGGGCCGTTCGCTGATCGCCGCCATCACGGCGCTGACCACCGGCGAGGCCTATGCCACCTCGGCCGACATGGCCGAGGAGCTGGGGGCGTTCGAGGGCTTCGACAAGAACCGTGCCGCCATGCTGCGGGTGATCCGCAACCATCGCCGCGCCTCCCACGGCCTGGGGACCGGCTATGAGGGCCTGTCCATCACCCCGGTGCCGCTGGACGCCGCCAACTGCCCCGACGCGCCGCTGCTGTCGGCGGCCCGCCAGTCCTGGGACGAGGCCCTGGCCAAGGGCGAGAAGCACGGCTTCCGCAATGCCCAGGTCTCGGTGGTCGCCCCCACCGGCACCATCGGTCTGGTGATGGATTGCGACACCACCGGCATCGAGCCGGACTTCGCCCTGGTCAAGTTCAAGAAGCTGGCCGGTGGCGGCTATTTCAAGATCATCAACCGCATGGTGCCCGAGGCCCTGCGCACCCTGGGCTATGCCGAGGGCGACGTGGCCGAGATCATCCGCTACGCGGTGGGCCATGCGTCCTTGCGGGGCGCGCCTCACATCAATCACGACAGCTTGCGGGCCAAGGGCTTCGACGACGAGACCCTGGACAAGATCGAATCGCAGCTTGAAGCCGCCTTCGACATCAAGTTCGTCTTCAACAAGTACGGCCTGGGCGAGCAGTTCTGCACCGAGACCCTGGGCATTCCGGCCGCCAGGCTCAACGACTACAATTTCGACATGCTGGCCTGGATGGGCTTCACCCGCGAACAGATCGACGCCGCCAACGTCTACTGCACCGGCGCCATGACCCTGGAAGGAGCGCCGTTCCTGCGGGCCGAGCACCTGCCGGTGTTCGATTGCGCCAGCCCGTGCGGCCGCACCGGCAAGCGCTCGCTGTCGGTCGAAGCCCATATCCGCATGATGGCCGCCGCCCAGTCCTTCATCTCGGGCGCCATCTCCAAGACGATCAACATGGCCAATTCCGCCACGGTCGAGGATTGCAAGAACGCCTACATGCTGTCGTGGCGCCTGGGCGTCAAGGCCAACGCGCTGTATCGCGATGGCTCCAAGCTCAGCCAGCCGTTGCAGGCTTCCCTGCTGGACGATGCCGGCGAACTGGCCGACCAGCTGGCCGAGTCGTCCATGGCGGCGCGGACCGAGATCGTCGCCGAACGCATCGTCGAACGTCTGGTGCAGCGCCGGACCAAGCTGCCCGACCGCCGCAAGGGCTATACCCAGAAGGCCATCGTCGGCGGTCACAAGGTGTACCTGCGCACCGGCGAGTACGAGGACGGCAAGCTGGGCGAGATCTTCATCGACATGCACAAGGAAGGCGCCGCCTTCCGCGCCATGATGAATAATTTCGCCATCGCCATCTCGGTGGGCCTGCAATACGGCGTGCCGCTGGAGGAATTCGTCGAGGCCTTCACCTTCACCCGCTTCGAGCCGTCGGGCATGGTCGAGGGCAACGAGACCATCAAGATGTCGTCCTCGATCCTGGACTACATCTTCCGCGAACTGGCGATCTCCTATCTGGGCCGCAACGATCTGGCCCATGTGGAGCCGGCCGACCTCACCCCCGACACGGTGGGCCGCGGTGCCTCGGAAAGCCATCTCGACCATCAGACCCAGCACATGGCGGTGGTGGAACGGGTGGCGTCCAAGGGCTATGTCCGCTCCAACCTGCTGTTCCTCAAGCGCGGCATCGGCCCCACCTCCATGTCCACCGATATCTCGGGCGGCATGCAGATGGCGGCCAGCACCCAGGGCGCCGTCAGCGTGGCGGTGGATGCCGAGGCCCTGCTCCAGGAGTTCGACGCCCGCGCCGAGCAGATCCGGACGGCGCGCATGAAGGGCTACGAGGGCGATGCCTGCCCCGAATGCGGCAACTTCACCCTGGTGCGCAACGGCACCTGCCTCAAGTGCGACACTTGCGGCGGCACCACCGGATGTAGCTGACCACGTCGTCATTTATGCCGCGCACCATAGTTTGGCCGGTGCGCGGCATAAGGTGACCCAAACGACTGGCTTTTTCCTCACCGGCTGACCGTAACCTGATGGTGTGGACGACCGCTGCCCACCGGCATCGAAGTGCCATAGGGTGGTAGTTGCTGAAACGCCACATTCGGGAGGGCCGTCCACATGGCGATTGTTACGATAGGTCTTGATCTTGCCAAGAACGTTTTTCAGGTCCACTGCGTCGATGAGAGCGGATTGGCTGTGGTCCGCCGTCAACTCCGCCGGGCGGAGGTCGAGGCTTTCTTCAAGGCGGTTCCGCCGTGTCTTGTCGGCATAGAGGCCTGCGGCTCGGCGCATCACTGGGCGCGGCTGATTGCAGGGCTGGGGCATGACGTGCAGTTGATCGCACCAACCCGAGTCAAGGCCTACGTTCAGCGTGGCAAGAAGAACGATGCCAATGACGCGGCCGCCATCGCCGAGGCGATCACCCGTCCCCATATGACCTTTGTTCCGGTCAAAAGCGAGGAGCAGCAAGGCATGCTGATGCTGCATCGGAGCCGCGATCTGCTGGTGCGCCAGCGCACCATGCTGATCAACGCCCTGCGGAGCCATCTGGCGGAATTCGGCCTCGTTGCCGCGCAGGGGTGGAGCAAGCTGAGGGAACTGGTCGCCGGTCTTGGTAAGGCTGAGATTCCCGATCTGGCTCGGACCGCTCTGAAGCTGATCGCGGAACAGATCGACGAATGCGACCGGCGTGTCGAGGCGCTGGAGAAGCAGATCGTCACTTGGCATAGGTCCAACGAGACCAGCCGCAACCTCGCCACTATCCCCGGCATCGGCCCGATTACCGCTTCGGCTCTCGCCGCCACAATCACCGATCCCTCCGCTTTCGACAGCGGGCGGAAACTGGCGGCATGGCTGGGGCTGGTGCCACGACAAAGCTCGACCGGGGGCAAGGACCGCCTTGGCGGCATCACCAAGGCCGGGGACAGCTACATTCGCCGGCTTCTGGTCATCGGCGCCACCAGCGTCATCCGTTACGCCCAAGCCAAGGCTCCGGGCGAGGCTGAATGGCTGAAGCGATTGCTTGACCGCAAGCCGGCCCGGCTGGCATCGGTCGCCTTGGCCAACAAGATGGCGCGCATCGCCTGGTCAGTGCTGACCAGGGGCGAGGTTTTCAGAGAAAATGCCCTCTCCTTGAAAGCGGCCTAAACAAAAAAGGCTCGGCAATGAAGGAGGGGGCAAACGTGCGAGGGTGAATTGTGACGTGATGGCAACCCGGTCAAGCAGGGGATTGGGAAGACCCGCCGAACTCAGTGCACACCATGTGCGATAACCTGATTGGGACCCGATCCGCGGATTTCATCATGGCCCGCGGTCGTATGTACCGTACCTTTCGAGGCCGAACACATGACCGCACCTGACCCCGTTGCCGATCCTATCATTTCCTCCTTGCATCCAGGCGGTCGTCCACACATGAGTCAGCGTGGGAGCCCCGGTGTTCTGGCGACGCCGGACCTTGCTTCGAAGATGCGCTTCTTGGCGGTGGTACGGTTTTCAGGGCCAAAGCCCCCACTCCGTCAAGGGGGAACCCGGCGTGGAGCATGGTTCAACTGACGAAAACGGCGCCCCGAGGGACGCCGTTTACCGGTTCCTTCTGCGGCAACGATCAGCTGGAGAACAGCACCGGCAGATTCATGTGGGCCAGGATGTGGCGGGTGCCGGCGCCGGCCTTGCCCCGGAACGACAGGATCTTGCCCTCGTGGCCGCCGATCACCAGCAGGTCGGCGTTGAGGTCATAGGCCCGCGACAGCAGCGAATCCATGATGCCCAATCCCTCGGTGTGGACGCGCTCGCCGTTGGCGGGCAGGCCATGACGGCGCAGGTGGTCAACGATGTCGACCGCCGGAGCGCTTTCATCCTTGCGCAGCAACGGGCGGACCGAGGCCACCAGGACCTCCTTGGCGCCATCGATCAGCGGCAGGGCGTCGTGCAGGGCGCGCGCCGACTGCTTGGCCGAGCGCCAGCCGACCACTACCCGCTCGCCGATGGTGGTGACGCCGTCCTCCTGGGGAGCGACCAGGACCGGCCGGCCCGATTCCAGAATCAGGTGTTCCATCAGGGTGGGCGGAACGTGGTCGCCCCGGTGGGTGGCCTGCGACATCACCACCAGATCGACGTAATGGCTACAGAACACCACCTCCGCGATCAGCTCGTCGGGGCTGCCGTGCTGAACCTGCCACCAGCGGGTATCCAGCCCGGCCGCCGCCTTGTCGAAGACCTCCTTGGCTGCCTTGGCGGCGCTGATCAGCGTGTCGCTGGGGCGATGCGCGACCACCGCCGGCCCATGCACCTCGTTGCGGGCGAACAGCCCGGTCAGCCGGGCGCCGAAACGGCGCGCCTGGGCTATGGCCAGCGCCAGACCGGCGCTGGTGGTCACATCGCCATCCACATGGACGAGAATATCCTTGATGCTCATCTGTCCCCACCTGACCCGAAAATCCGTGATCTCTCGACGGTAGTTCACCGCCGGAAGGCTTCGGCGTCAAGCGAAATCACGCAATTCGGTATCAAAATGCGTAATTAGGAGACCCAACCGCAGGTGGTCAGGGCGGCGGCCATGTGATCGGGCACCGGCGCCTCGGCGACAGCCGGCGGCTTGCCGGGATGAAGCGGGACCTCGATCCGGCGGGAGTGCAGCATCAGCCGGTCCCCGGCCAGGGTGCCGGTGCCGCGTCCATAGATGGAATCGCCGACCAGGGGATGGCCGATGGCGGCGCAATGGGCGCGAATTTGATGGGTCCGCCCGGTCAGCGGCTGGCATTCCAGCCAGGACAGGCGGCCATCGCAGCCCAGCAGGCGCCAGCGGGTGAGCGAGGCGAGACCGCCCCGGTCCACCTCCATCCGCCAGCCGTGGCTGCGTTCGCGCTTCTTCAGGGCGAAGTCGATCTCGCCCCCATCGGTTCGCGGACGCCCCACCACCACCGCCCAATAGGTCTTGGCGACCTCGCCCCGGGCGAACAGGTCGCCCAGGCGGGCGAGCGCCTTGCGATGGCGGCCGAGCACCAGACAGCCCGAGGTGTCGCGGTCGAGCCGGTGGGCCAGTTCCGGTGGCCGCGCCAGCCCGAAGGCCAGGGCGCCCAGGTGAAGCTGGAGATGGTCGCCGCCCTTGGGGCCGGCATGCACCGCCAGCCCCGCCGGCTTGTCGATGATCAGCATGGCGGTGTCGCGGTACAGCAGGCGGGACTGGAGCGCCTCGGGGGTCATTCGGCCACCGCCGCCGCGTCGGCCGTTTCCTCCGCTTCCCCGGCACGGCGCTCGGCGGCGACGAAGGTATAGATCACCGGCAGCACGAACAGGGTGAACAAGGTGCCGATACTCATGCCGGCGACGATCACCAGGGCGATGGAAAACCGCGACGCGGCGCCGGCGCCGCTGGCGAACAGCAGCGGCAGCAGGCCGGTCACCATGGCCGCCGTGGTCATCAGGATCGGGCGCAGCCGCAACCCGGCCGCCGCCATCACCGCGTCCCGCCGCGACAGGCCCTGGGTCATCTGGCGGTCGCGGGCGACCTCGCAGATCAGGATGCCGTGCTTGGTGATCAGGCCGATCAGGGTCACCAATCCGACCTGGGTGTAGATATTCATGCTGGCCAGACCCAGCGCCAGCGGAATCAGGGCGCCGCAGATGGACAGCGGCACAGACACCATGATCACCAGCGGATCGCGGAAGCTTTCGAATTGCGCCGCCAGCACCAGGAAGATGATCACCAGCGCGAACACGAAGGTCAGCATCAGGGCGTTGCCTTCCTGGATGTACTGGCGCGACTGGCCGGCATGGTCGACGGTGGCGTCCCTGGGCAGCGTCTGGGCGGCGATGGAGGACAGCAGGTCCAGCGCCTGACCCAGCGTCACGCCGGGCATGGGAAAGGCCTGGATGGTGACGGCGTTCAGCTGGTTGAACTGGTTGAGCGACACCGGCTGTACCCGCTTGCCCAAACTGACCAGCGACGACAGCGGGATGACGGCGCCGCCGGTTCCGCGCACATGGAACCGCCCCAGTTGAGCCGGGTCCAGGCGGAACTCGCGGCTGACCTGGGGAATCACCTGATAGGACCGCCCCTGGAGGTTGACCAGGTTGACGTAATTGCCGCCGGTCAGCGTGGCCAGCGCCTCGCCGATCTGCTGCATGGAAATTCCGAAGGCGGCGGCCTTGTCGCGGTCGATCTCGATCCGGGTCTGCGGGCTTTCGTATTTCAGGTCGGCGTCGATGAAGGCGAACATGCCCGATTCCTGGGCGCGGGCCATGATGGCGTCCTGCATCTCCAGCAATTGCCGGTAATCGGCGGTCGACGCGATGACGAACTGGACCGGCAGGCCGTCGATTCCCGGCAGCGGCGGCGGTGGAAACACCGAGGCCTTGACCCCCGACACGTCGTTCAGGGACATCTGCACCGCCGCCGTCAGGTCCTTGGCGGCCCGCTTGCGGCTGCCCCATTCGGTCAGCACCGCGCCGCCGAAGCCCTGGCTGATGGCGCCCATGCCATTGATCAGGAAACTGTCGTCGACCTCGGGAAAGGCGCGCAGCCGCTGATCGACCTGATGCGAGAACGCCTCCATGAAGTCGGTGTTGGCCGAGGCCGGACCGCTATAGGCGGCGAAGATCACCCCCTGGTCCTCCTCCGGCGCCAGTTCGGTCGGCACCGCCATGAACAGGAACGGCAGGCTGATCATGACGATGGCGGCGAAGGCCAAGGTGGTGGGACGGTCGGCCAGCGAGGCGGCCAGCAGCCGCTCGTAGGTGGCGCGGACGCGCTCGAAGGTCCGGTCGATCAGGGCCGGCAGGCCGGCCCTGTCATGGTCGTGACGCAGGATCTTGGAACACATCATCGGCGACAGGGTCAGGGCGATGACGCCCGACACCACCACCGCGCCCGCCAGGGTCAGGGCGAATTCCTTGAACAGCGATCCGGTCAGCCCGCCCATGAAGGCGATGGGGGCATAGACCGCCGCCAGGGTGATGGTCATGGAGATGACCGGCCCGGCGATCTCGCGGGTGCCGACCAGCGCGGCGCGCACCGGCGGCAGCCCCTCCTCCATGTGGCGGTGGATGTTCTCGACCACCACGATGGCGTCGTCGACCACCAGCCCGATGGCCAGGACCATGGCCAGCAGGGTCAGCAGGTTGATGGAGAATCCCAGCGCCAGCAGCAGCACCGCCACCCCGATCAGCGACAGCGGCACCGTCACCAGCGGAATCGCCACCGAACGGGCCGACCCCATGAAGAGGAAGATCACCACCATGACGATCAGCGCCGCCTCGGCGATGGTGATCGCCACCTCGTCGATGGCGGCCTCGATGAACAAGGTGGAATCGTAGGCGACCTTGGCCGACAGCCCGGGCGGCAACTGCGCCTGGAGTTCGGGCAGGGTGATGTCGCGAACATGGCGGATGACGGTGAGCGGATTGGCTTCGGGAGTGGTGTAGATGCCGACGAAGATGGCGCGGTCGCCACCGGCGAACACGCTCATGTCGTCGCTTTCCGGCCCCAGTTCCACCCGGGCGACATCGCCCAGGCGGACGAGACGGTCGCCGTCCTGCTTGATCACCATCCGGCGGAACTCGTCGGCGGTCTTCAGGTCGGTGTCGGCCTGGGTGTTGATGACGTCGAAGGCGCCCTTGGTCGAGCCGGCGGCGGCGGTGAAGTTATTGCGGGTCAGGGCGGCGCGCAGTTCGTCCGGCCCCAGTCCCTGGCTGGCCATGCGCTCCGGGTCCAGCCAGACCCGCATCGAGAATTTCTGGCCGCCATAGACTTCCGGGTTGGCGACGCCCGGCACGGCGGCCAGCTTGGGCTGGATCACCCGCATGATGTAATCGGTGATCTGCTGCTGGCTGAGCCGATCGGACGAGAACGACAGATAGGCCGAGGCGAAGGATTGGCCGGTTTCCTTCCTGATCACCGGATCGTTGATGCCGCGCGGCAGCAGCGAACGCACCTCGGCGGTCTTGCTCATCACGCCGGTCATGGCGGTGCCGGGGTCCTCGTTCAGGCGGATGAAGGCCTTGATTTCCGAGACGCCCTGCAACGAGCGCGAGGTCAGGTAGTCGATGCCCTCGGCCGTCGCCACCGCCTTTTGCAGCGGCTGGGTGACGAAACCCTGGATCAGATCGGCATCGGCGCCGGGCAAGGTGGTGGTGATGGTGATCACCGTGTTGGTCATCTCGGGATATTGCCGCACCGGCAGGCTCGTCAGCGCCCGGAGGCCGACGAACAGGATCAGCAGGCTGATCACCGAGGCCAGGACCGGCCGCTTGATGAAGATGTCGAACATGATGGTCCTTTCAATGTCCCCAGGCGCCGGCGCCCGGTCAGCGGGCCGCCGTCTGGCCGGGCAGCTTCAGCGGGTCGTCTTCGGCCAGCCGGACCAGGCTGCCGTTCTCCAGCTTCACCTGTCCCGAGGTCACCACCTGATCGCCGGCCCGGATGCCGTCTTGGATCACCACCTGCCCGTCGCGACGCTCGCCCAGCTTGACCACGACGCGCTCCACCGATTTGGCTCCGTCGCTCTCCCGCACCACGAATACCGAATCGCCATGAAGATTGTAGGTCACCGCCGAGGCCGGCACCGCCACCACCTTGCCGACGGCGGGACGCTCGATCTCGACGCGGGCGAACATGCCGGGGCGCAGACGGCGGTCCGGGTTGGGAAAGCTGGCCTGGACCGTCACCATGCCGGTCTTGGAATCCACCTGGGGTTCGATGGCGACGATGGTGCCGTCGAAACTTTCACCGGGCCAGGGATCGGCGTTCATGCGTACCTTTTGTCCAACCGCCAGGGCCGGCAGGTCCTTCTGCGACACCGAGAAGTCGCACAGCATCATCGACAGGTCCTGAAGGGTGACCACGGTCTGGCCGGGCTGGAGATACTGGCCGAGGTCGACCCGACGCAGCCCGACCACGCCGTCGAACGGCGCCGTGACGGTCTTCTTGCCAATCTGGGCGTTAAGGGCGGCGACGCGGGCCTGACGCACCTTATGCTCGGCCTCGGCGCGTTCCAGCGCCGAGACGCTGACGGTGTTGGAGCGCTGTAGAGCGGCGCTGCGGCCCAGGCTGGTCCGCGCCAGGGTCAGTTCCGCCTCGGCGCTGCGAAGCTCGCTCATCTCCACATCGGTGTCCAGGCGGACCAGCGTCTGGCCGCGCCGGACCTCCTGGCCCGACTGGAAGGCGATGTCCTTGATCAATCCGGCGGCGGAACCGGCCACCTCAACTCCATTGACCGCTTGCAGGGTGCCGACCGCCGGAATCACCAGCGTCCACTCCTCCAGCCCGGCGCGGGCAGTGGTCACCGCCACCACCGGACGGGGCTGGCTGGCGAAGAACTGCTTGATCATGGAATTGCGGAAGGCGACGAAACCGAACACGCCGCCGAACAGGATGGCCGATCCCGCCAGCATGACGATCATCCGCCGGGTCTTCATGACGGTTCTCCTTCCTTCGGGGTCAACAGTTCAAGGGCATGGTTCATCAGGCGTTCGCAGGCGTCGGCCTCGCACAGGCGAAGCCCCATCAGGCGCTGGAAATACAATCCGTCCATGGCGGTGCAGATCAGTCCGGCGCGGGTCATGTCGGGGCTGTCGCTGGCCAGACGCTCCATCCACTTCGCATACATGGCGTGGACGGGCTCCATCAGCACAGGATTGACGGTGACGGCGGCCAGCAGGGCGCCGCCCACCGGATCATTGGCCGGGCCGGTGGGATCGAAGCAGGCGCGGACCAGGGTTCGCGCCCAGCGATACGGCCCCTCCGGCTCGCGCTGGTAGTATTCCTGGTTCAACTGGTCGCACTGGTCGATCAGCCGCTGCACCATGCCGCGGATCAGGTCATCCTTGCTCTTGAAGTGATAGAGCACGCCGCCCTTGCTGATGCCGGCCTTGCGGGCGGCCTCGTCCAGGGTCAGCCTGGCCACGCCCTGATCGCGGACGATGGCCATGGCTGCCTCGACAATGGTCTCGCGGGTTCCCATCACCCCTCCTACTGTACCGTCCAGCCGGTATAGTAGGAGGGGGTGATGGCGGGAGTCCATCCCTACGGAAGCATAGAGAGACAGGAAAGTCGTATGCTTGAAGAGAGGGTACCCCTACCCTTCGGTCATCACCTGCTTGACCGCGCCGGCCAGCTGCTTCAGGGAGAACGGCTTGGGCAGGAAGTGGATGCCGGCATCGGGATCGATGCCGTCACGGGCCACGTCCTCGGAATACCCCGAGATCAGGATCAGCTTGATGGCGGGACGCTCCATCCGGACGAAGCGTGCCAGGGTGACGCCGTCCATGCCGGGCATGACCACGTCGGAAATCAGCATGTCGATGGCGTCGTCGCCGCGCAGAACCTCGACCGCCTGCTCGCCCGACCGGGCCTCGATGACGGTATAGCCCTTGTTGCGCAAGGCTCGCGCCCCGAACAGCCGCACAGCGTCCTCGTCCTCCACCAGCAAGATGGTGCCGTGCCCGGTCAGGTCGGTCTCGGCCGCCTCCGGCGACGGCGACGGCCTCCTGACCTCTCCCGCCGGCTCGGCGTCGATGCGCGGCAGGTGAATGGTGAAGGTGGCCCCCTGCCCCGGCTGGCTTTCCACGAAGATGAAGCCATCGGTCTGGCGCACGATGCCATAGACGGTGGACAGGCCGAGACCGGTGCCCGCCCCCACTTCCTTGGTGGAAAAGAACGGCTCGAAGATGCGGGCGACGTTCTCCTTGGAAATGCCGGTGCCGGTGTCGGACACCTCGATCAGGACGTATTCGCCGGCCGGCATCAGTTCGGGGCCTCGCTGCACCGGCTGGTCCACCCGGACCGCGTTGGTGCGGATGCTGAGCGTGCCGCCGCCCGGCATGGCGTCACGGGCGTTGACCGCCAGATTGATGATGACCTGATCGAACTGGCCGGGATCGACCCTGACCAGCCCCAGGGCGCGGCCGTGGGTCATGCGCAGTTCGATGGTCTCGCCCAGCAGGCGGCGCAGCAGGTTGGAAAGCTCGGCCAGGGCGTCGGTGACGTTGAGCAGACGCGGCTGCAACGCCTGACGCCGCGAGAACGCCAGCAACTGCCGCACCAGGGAGGCGGCACGGTTGGCGTTCTGCTTGATCTGCATGATGTCGGCGAAGCTTGGATCGCCGGCGCCGTGGCGTTGCAGCAAAAGATCGCAAAAGCCGATCATGGCGGTCAGAAGATTGTTGAAGTCGTGGGCGACGCCGCCGGCCAGCTGGCCCATGGCCTGCATCTTCTGGCTCTGAGCGAACTGGACCTCAAGATTCCGCTGCTCGGTGGCGTCGATGAAATGGATCACCAGACCGGAAATCTCGCCGTCCTCGTGGCTTGGACTGACGAACAACTGGGCGATCAGGTCGCGCCGCCCCCTCAGCCGCACTTCAAGATGGGTACCCGGCTGCGAGCCCGACAGCACCTTGGCCAGTTGCTCGGACGCCTGCTGACGGTTCTCGTCGGCGATGAGATTGGTCACCGGCCGGCCCACCATGTCGTCGCGGTCGGTGCCCAGCATGGCCTGAAGCGCCAGATTGCAGCCCCCGACCCCGCCGTCCATGTCCACCAGGGCGATCCCCACCGGAGCGTCGTCGAACAGCCAGCGAAAGCGGCGCTCGGCGGCGCGCAGCGCCCGTTCCCATTGCTGTTCCGGCACCAGGTCGCGCACCACCACCGAACGGGTGAACATCTCCCCGCCCTCGTCGTAAACCGAGTGGGCCACCAATCCCTGGAAGACGTCGCCGCTGCGACCGCGCAGCCGCAACTCGGCCCGCTCTTCCTCGGGATTGGGAACGGCGCCGAACACCTCCGCCAGATTGCGGCCGATGATTTCGTCGCCGCCCTTGCCCAGCCATTCGGCCAGACGCTGGTTCACGTAGCGGACGGTGCCGTCGGCGTCGGCCGAATAGCAACCCACCGGCAGGAAATCGACGAAATCGGACAGCAGTTCGTTTTCGCGGCGCAAGGTTTCCTCGATGGCGCGCCGCGCGCTGATGTCCTCCGCCATCCAGGCGACCGCTCCGTCCGGACCGGCGGAGGCAACCTCCAGCGCCAGCCATTCGCGGCCACCGCCGGCCATGGCCAGCCCGATCTCGGCCCGTCGCGGCGCCCCGACGGCGGCGGCGGCGTCCAGACGCTCCAGATCCGCCAGGGCGCGATCATCGTCTCCGGCCCTGGTCTTCAGCACCGACAGCGGATCGCCGGCCTCGGCCAGCAGCCGGCGGCCAGCGGCGTTGCGATAGAGTTCGGATCCGTCCCGCCCAACCACCAGCACGGCGCGGTTTTCGGATTCCAGGACGCCGGCCAGGGTGGCGGCGGAGGCGAGTCCGCCCCGTCCCGAACCGAAAATCCGGTTCCGCAGCCGTTCCAGCCAGGAGGATGTGCGATCAGTGCGCAAGTGTGCCCTTCAGCTTCATGACGTAGCCAATGACCTCGGCGACCGCCTTGTAATGTTCGGGCGGCACTTCCTGATCCAGTTCGACGGTGGCGTACAGGGCACGGGCCAGCGGCGGGTTCTCGACGATGGGGACCTCGTTCTCGTCGGCCAGTTCGCGAATGCGCTTGGCGACCAGATCGACGCCCTTGGCCACCAGCACCGGCGCTCCCATGGAGTCCATGTCGTATTTCAGCGCCACCGCGTAATGGGTCGGGTTGGTCACCACCACCGAGGCCTGGGGCACCGCCGCCATCATGCGCTGGCGGGCGCGCTGCATGCGCAGCGACCGCAAACGGCCCTTGACGATGGGATCGCCCTCGGCCTGCTTGTGCTCGTCCTTCACCTCCTGCTTGGTCATGCGCATCTTTTCCATGAAATGCCAGCGCTGGTAGAGGTAATCCGCCACCGCCAGCGCCGCCACCATCAGCATCACGATGATGATCAGCTCGATCACCTCACGCCGCAGATAATCCATCGAGGCGAACAGATCGACGGCGGCAAGGCCAAGCACGTCATTGGTCCGAGCCCGCAGGAACATATAGATGACGACGCCGACAATTCCTATCTTCAGCAGTGACTTAATGAAATTAACAAGGTTCATCATCGAAAATATGCGGCCGAACCCCGCAATTATGCTTAACTTATTAATGTCAGGCTTCATTTTTTTGGCGACAAACATCAAGCCAACCTGCGAGATATTCGAAACTACGCCAAAAATCAGCATGACCATCAACGGAAACATCAGCACCTTGATCAGACCCATGACCTGATCCGACAGGATGATCCCCATGTCGGCGCGGTCCATGGCGAAGGCATGGGGGCGCTCGATGAAGGGCAGCATCATGCGCAAGACGTCGCGTCCCATGAACGGGCTGATGATGGAGACCAGGACCAGGGTGCCGGCCAGCCCCGCGAAGATCTTGATCTCCTGGGACTGCGGAACGTTGCCCTCGTTGCGGGCGTCGCCGAGTTTCTTGCCGGTTGGGTCTTCTGTTTTCTCGCTGTCGTCCTCGGCCACCGCATCACCTCGGAATCATGTAGGGGTGAAGGGTGGTCTCGAAGAAGCGCAGGAACAATCCCAGCACCATCGGCAAGGTGATCAGGAACATCCAGATACCCACCAGGATCTGCACCGGCTGGGCGATGAAGAATATCTGAAGCTGCGCCACCAGCCGCGACAGCAGGCCAAGGCCGCTATAGAACATCAGCCCGAAGACGATCAGCGGCATGGCGAACTGGGTTCCGATCTTGAAGGTTTCGGTGACCAGATGCGACAGCGTCTCGGTGAAATCGCCCCAGGGCAACGGCAGCCCGGGGGGAAACAGGTCGTAGGATTCGACGATGGCCACGAACATCATGTGATGCAGGTCGGTGACGAACAGCCCAAGCATCGCGACATTGGTGAGAAAGCTGGTGACGAGCTGGCTTTGCTGCTGGGCGATGGGGTCGAAGGAAAAGGCGTTGGTCAGCCCCACCTGATAGCCGATCATCGACCCGGCCAGGCTGAGCACCGACATGATGAACATCACGATGGTGCCGATGAAGGCGCCCACCACCACCTCGCCGAACACCAGAAGGATGACGCCGCCATAGGTGGGGGGAACGGCGACGAAATGCCGGCCCAGCAGCGGCAGCATCAGGAACGAGACGGCCAGCGCCAGACACAGGCGAATCCGCTTGCTGACCAACTGTCCGCCAAGGCCGGGCAACAGCATGATGGCGGTGCCAAGGCGCGTGAAGACCAGCAGGAACTTGAAAACATCCAGTTGAAGAAGTTCGGCCAGCACCGCGCTCAGCCGCCGCCGGCGATGATCTTGTCCATGACCGACCGCCAGAATTCGATCAGCGAGTTCAGCATGAACGGCATGAAGATGATCATCGACCCGAATCCCAGCAGCATCTTGGGCACGAAGGTCAGGGTCTGTTCCTGAATCTGGGTCAGGGTCTGGAAGATCGAAATCAGAAGCCCGACGGCCAGCCCGGTAAGCAAGGTCGGCGCAGCCACCTTGATCATCACCATGATGGTCTGCTGGGCGACGTCGATGAGTTCCGCCTCGGTCACCGGAAGGCCGCCTCAGATCGGCATACGCAGGATTTCGTTATAGGCGTTGATCACCTTGTCGCGGACATTGACCACGGTTTCCAAGGTGGTCTCGGCGCTGGCGACGGCGGCGACCACGTCGCGGATGTCGGCCTTGCCGGCGATGGCCGACAGCGAGACCTGCTCGGCCGCCTTGGTGGTGCCGACCGCCATCTTGGCGGCGTCCTTGAGGACGCTGGCGAAGTCGGTCCCGACGCCTTCCTGGGCGTCGGGGCCGCCCTTGTCCTTGTCCAGGCCGGCCAGCGGATTGGCGGCGGCGCGATAGGCGGAGATGGCGGATGTGAAGTTGGACATGGCCTTGATTTCCTGACAGAGCCGGCGTCACCCCGCGGCCGGGAGACGCCATTATGATCGAATCAGCGGAGCATCTCCACCGTGCGCGTCATGAGGGTGCGCGAGGTGTTGATGACGTTCATGTTGGCTTCGTAGCTGCGCTGGGCCTCCCGCATGTCCATCATCTCGATCAGCGGATTGATGTTCGGGGCCAGGATATAGCCGTCACGGTCGGCGGCGGGGTGCTTGGGATCGTAGCGGCGCTGGAACTCGGAATTGTCGGGCCGCACCTTGTCGACCTTGACGGCACTGATGCCACTGGCCCGGTCAAGCTCGGTCCTGAAGGTGACCACCTTGCGGCGGTAGGGCAATCCTTCCGGAGTCTGGGCGACCGAATCGGCGTTGGCCATGTTTTCCGACACCACCCGAAGGCGCTCCGACTGGGCCTTCATGCCGGCAATGGCGATCCTGGTGCTCTTGGTCAGTTCGTCCATGATCGTTCCCCGATTCTAGCGGCCACCGACCGCCATGCGAATCATCTTCTGGTATTTCTGGAACAGCGCCGCCGAGGTGTTGTAGGCGGTGCTGGACTCGCCCAGCTTGGCCATCTGCTCTTCCAAGATGACGGCATTGCCGTCGGGAGTGGATTCGAAGGCCTTGCGCTGAACGACCGTCTTGAACGGGTCTGGGGCTTGCGCCGGCACGATGTGCTTGGCGTTGGTGGCGACGGCGTTGACCGGAACGGCGGTGGTCCCGGCCAGAACTTCCTTGAAGTCCGGCGCCTTCAGGTCGCGGGGCAGATAGCGCGGCGTGTTGGCGTTGGCGATGTTCTCGGCCAGCACCTCCTGACGCTCGGCCAGCCAGTCCATCCGCGCCTTGGTCATCTTGAAGATATTGAGACTACCGAGCATCGCCAGACCCCTTGCCGCCCGGCGGACGCCATGTCCGAGACGGCGCTGTTTCGCCATGGTCAGTATGGGCGGGCGCGCTTAAGAAACGGTAAAGCGCGCCATCGCCCTCGCGTCCATTGTCCCCTCCCCCACTTAAAGCTTTTTTAAGCGCGACGGGCCGAGACTTCCGCCATGACGCCCAAGGGTCGGGCGCGACCGATGGTGTGACATGGGCGGCAAGGGCAAGGACCTGTGGAACGAACACGCCGAGGCGGCCGGCCAGACCGGCAGGCGCCCCGGCCGCGCCGTCGCCGTGGCCCTTCACCACGACCCCGACCAGCCCGACCTGCCAAAGGTGGTGGCATCGGGACGCGGCGGCGTCGCCGAGCAGATTCTCGAACTGGCCTTCGCCCACGGCGTCAAGGTCCGGACAGATCCGGACCTCGCCGAGGTTCTGGCTGCCGTCGAGGTCGACACGGTTATTCCGGTAGAGGCCTTCGTGGCGGTCGCCGAAATCCTGGCCTATGTCTATCGCGCCAACGGCCGCGCGACGGCGGCGGACCGGACATGAGCGGGCTTGAGCGCATCCGCCAGGAACTGGAAAAGGCGGTGTCCCTGGTGGAAACGGCGCGGCGCCTGCTGGCCACCGGCACCATGGTCGATCTGGCGGCGCTGGAAGGCAAGGTTCGCCGGATTTGCCGCGGCACCCTTGACCTGAGCCGCGAGGACGGACAATCGCTGCGTCCGCAGATGGAAACCTTGATCGCCGACCTCGATCTGCTGGCCGAAGCCCTCCGTGAACGCTACGATCCCGACGGCCAGAGATTGACACCGGAGCCCTGATGGAAGCCTCGACCTATCTTCGCTTCGTTCTATCCCTGACCGTGGTCCTGGGAGCCATCTTCGCCGCCATGTGGGCCTTGAAGCGCTGGGGCCTGGGACTGGTCATCCCCCGCGCCGCCCGCCCCGGCGGCGCCAGCCGCCTGGCCCTGGTCGAGGCGCTGCCGCTGGACGCGCGGCATCGGCTGGTGCTGGTGCGGCGCGACGACCACGAGCATCTGCTGCTGCTGGGGGGGGAAGGCGGCCTGGTGGTGGAGCGCGACTGCCCGCCGCCCCGCTTTCGGGTGCCAGCAGCCTCTCCGGAGGCCGGATCATGATCAGCCGGACCCGTCTGACCCTGGCGGCCATCGCCGGCATCGGCACCGCCGCCGTCGCCTGGCCGGTGCTGGCCCAGTCCATCAGCATCGACATGGGCGGCAGCCCGGCCAGCGCCAGCAGCCGCATCATCCAGTTGGTCGCCCTGACCACGGTGCTGTCACTGGCGCCATCCATCGTGGTGATGGTGACCTCGTTCACCCGCTTCGTGGTGGTGTTCGGCTTCCTGCGCCAGGCCCTGGGCACCCAGCAGGCGCCGCCCAACACGGTCCTGGTCAGCCTGGCCATGTTCATGACCGCCTTTGTCATGGCGCCGACCTTCGAAAAGGCCTGGGAGACCGGCATTCAGCCGGTGATGGACGGATCGCTGGACGAGATGGAGGGCTTCGGAATGGCCATCAAGCCGTTCCATGCCTTCATGATCAAGCATGTCAGGCCCCAGGACCTGAAGCTGTTCATGGACCTGTCCAAGGCCAAGGAGGTCGCCAATCCCGAGGACGTGCCGCTGAAGGCGCTGATCCCGTCCTTCATGATCAGCGAATTGCGCCGCGCCTTCGAGATCGGCTTCCTGATCTACCTGCCGTTCCTGGTCATCGACATGGTCATCGCGTCGGTGCTGATGAGCATGGGCATGATGATGATTCCGCCAGCCATGATCTCGCTGCCGTTCAAGCTGATCTTCTTCGTCATGGTCGACGGCTGGTATCTGGTGGTGGGCTCGCTGGTGCAAAGCTACGGATAAGGCGCCGCCCACCCCCGGCTTTGGCTACCGGATGGACTGCAACCCGTCGGCCAGCCCCTTGGTCTGGATGGCGATGGTGACGGTCTTGCCGTTGGCGTCGAGCATGCCGATCAGCATGGACTTGGCCTTTTCGAGAGACTTGGCGGCGGCATCGTCAAGGGTGGTTCCGGCCTGGCAGCCGTTGGGCAGGCACTGAAGCACCGGCATGTTGATCTGCTTGCCGTCCACCTGGATGGCGACGCCGCCCGGAATCTGGATGCCCAGCGGCACCATGGCGACCACGCCGAACTCGCCCTTGGCGCCGATCTTGCCGAAGCTGATCTCGAACAGGCGGGCGCCGCCTTCCCCCACCTGGGTCTGGGACACGCGGCAGGTCTTGCCGGCGGCGGCGCAGCGGGCCACCCAGTCGCCGAAAACCTGGCCATCCTTGGCGGCGGCAATGGCCGCATCGGAGGACAGAACGCCAAATCCGAAGGACAGGGCGACCAGGAGGGCACTCTTCAGGGAACCGAACCGCATTTGGACCTCTCGACTGGCTTTGTTGAATCGACGACATCCCCACCGGGACACACCGGCTCGCTTATGAGCCGATGGCGTCGCCCCTGTCAATCGGCAATTCCCTGGCGCGACGGCCGCCGACCGCCACGGTTTGAATTGCGTCGGGCCGTCCGTCCTGCTACCCCTGCTCCCTGCGCGTCTTGTCCAATGGAACGAGGGACCCGATGATCAGGATCGTTGCCGCCGCAATGCTGGTGCTGGCCGTTTCCGGCTGCGCGTCCGGCCAGGATTTCTGGGCGAACATGAAGAGCCGGGTCGGCCCACCGCTGGCCTCGGGCTCGGAAACCGCCGCGGCCGCCGGGACGGCGACGCCGGCGACGCTGGCGGCACCGGCGGCCTTCGGCTTCTGCGCCAGTTGCCTGACGGATTCCGCCGGCCGCATGGTGGCCGCCTCGGATACGGTCAGGGGTGATCTGGAACGGGTGGCCGCCGATGGCGACATGCTGGTGTTCGTCGGCTGGGCCGCCGATACGGGCGGCAACATCCCGGCCAAGGCGGTGATCTTCGTCAGCAACGGAGCAGTGGTGGCGCAGATCGTCCCGGACAAGCCCCGCCCCGACGTCTCGGCGGCGCTGAAATCGCCGCGCCACAACGATTTCGGGTTCGAGGCGCGCATTCCCAAGACAAGCCTTGGCCAATCGACCTCGTTCTGGATCGTCGGCGCCGACGACAAGGCGGCGGCGCTCAACAAGGTGTTCCAGCAGTAGCCGGGTCCCGCCGCCCCCGGTCAGGTGGCGAGAATCAGGTTGCAGGCGTGACCGAGGCGATACCCGGGCGGAAAGTTGTCCATGGGATAGGGACCGTGGCGGCCAAGATAGCTGCCTTCGTACCGGGTCCGGTACAGCAGGCGGCAGCCCTGGCGGGCAAGCTCGGCCAGGAATTCGTCCAGATTCCAGAACCAGTGCCGCATGCCGCGGTCATAGTAATTCTGAACCGAAACGAAGGTGGGGATGTCGCCGGCCGGCAGGTCGGACAACACCAGATAACGCGGTTGGAAACGCAGCAGCCGCGCCAGCATGCCCTTCCAGTCCTCGATGTATTGCATGGAACTGCCAGCGTGGACGATATCGGCCACGGCGGGCGCGTCGTCCAGGTCTTCATGGAAGCGAAGCTCGCCGACGCCGGCGAACATGCGCCGTCCGATGGCGCAAACCGCCGCGTTCTCGATGCAGTGAAAAGCCAGGGGCCGCCCCTTGGGCAGCGACGTGCGCAACCCGGCGAAGCCGTTGGCCATGCCGCCGCCAAAATCCACCACGGTCAGTGGCCGGCCAGGGGTCTCGGGAACCAGGGCGGCGACCACCGCCAGCGGATAGTCGCGGCAAAGCGGCGCTTCCGCCCGGGCGAGCTGGTCCAGGGAACGACCGGCCAGGGCTTCCATCTTGCCCAGCCATTCGGCCCCCTCGAACCCCCCGTCGCCGCCGCCGGTAACCGCGTCCCTGGCGGGAGCGGCGGCGAAATCGGCGTGAATGCCGTCCCAGATATTGAAGGGCGTGGTCATGCGGCCGTTACTTCAGGGCAGCCATGCCGGCGGACAGGCCATCCGGAGAGACCGTGATGGTCACCGGCTTGCGGGTGACCTCGTCGACCATGCCGATCAGGATGGTCTTGGCCTTGGCCAGCAGAGCGGCATTGGCCTTGCCGAGGGGGGCCACCGCCTGACAGCCGTCATGCGAGCATTTCAGCAACGTCATGGGCGATTGCTTGCCGTCGATCACCAGAATGACGCCGGACGGAATGTGGATGCCCAGCGGCAGCATGGCGATGGCGGCGTATTCCCCCTTGGTGCCGGCCTTGCCGACGGTCAGTTCCAGAAGGCGGGCGCCGCCTTCGAGCACCTGGGTCTGGACCAGAAGGCAGTCATTCTTGGGAGCGGGAGCGCAACTGGCGACCCAGTTGCCGAACTTCTGCCCATCCTTGGCCGGGGCCGCGGCGGCGGCGGCGGCCGGAGACGGAGCGCCGAGGGCCAGCCCGGCGGCGACGGAAAGCAGGGCGGCAAGCTTCATGGAGTCTCAATCCTTCCAGGATAGTGGCCTCGGCCGGTCCATCAAAATCCCATGGACGCGCTGCACCAGCCGGCGCTGCCGCCACGACTGCCGGCGGCGCCGCAATTGCCGCATCCGGCCAGCGGACCAGTGACGGCGATGATGACGATGATCATACCGAATATGCGACGGCAGGTTCCCATGAGCGGCATCCCCGAAATCCAAGGCCTCGCGGCCGGTCGAGCCGTCTATAGCCTTGCCCGACCGGGAAATCAACATTCACCCCGGCCGGACCTGGCCGTTCCCCCTGACCACGTACTTGAAAGTGCAGAGCTGCTCGACCCCCACCGGGCCACGGGCGTGCAGCTTGCCGGTGGAGATGCCGATCTCGGCGCCCATGCCGAATTCGCCGCCATCGGCGAACTGGGTCGAGGCGTTCCACAGCACGATGGCCGAATCGCAGCCGTTCAGGAAGGTCTCGGCCACCCTGGAATCGTTGGTGACGATCGCCTCGGTATGGTGCGAGCCGAAGGTGTTGACGTGCTCCACCGCCGCCCCGACGCCATCGACCACCCTGACCGCGATGATCGAATCCAGGTATTCGGCGCGCCAGTCGTCATCGCTGGCCGGCAGGACCCGGGCATCGGCCGCCTGGGTGGCGGCGTCGCCCCTGACCTCGCAGCCGGCGTCCAACAGCATTGCCACCAAGGGTTTCAGGTGGGTGTCGGCGCAGGCCCGGTCGACCAGCAGGGTCTCGGTGGCCCCGCAGACGCCGGTGCGGCGCATCTTGGCGTTCAGCACCACCGTCTTGGCCATCTCCAGGTCGGCGGCGCCGTCCACATAGGTGTGGCAGATCCCCTCCAGGTGCTGGAACAGGGGAATCCTGCTCTCCTCGACCACGCGCGCCACCAGCGACTTGCCGCCGCGCGGCACGATGACGTCGATGAATTCGGCAAGGCGCAGCATCGCTCCCACCGCTTCGCGGTCGGTGGTGGGCACCATCTGGACGCAGTCGGCGGGCAGGCCGGCCCCGGCGATGCCCCTGGACAGCGCAGCCATGATGGCCGACGACGAATGGAAACTTTCCGAACCGCCGCGCAGGATGGCGGCGTTGCCGGATTTCAGGCACAGACCGGCGGCATCGGCGGTGACGTTGGGACGGCTTTCATAGATGATGCCGATCACCCCCAGCGGCACCGACACGCGGGCGATATCCAGGCCGTTGGGCCGGGTCCACTCCGCCAGGGTGCGGCCGACCGGATCGGGCAGGCCGGCGATGTCCTCCAGCCCCCTGGCCATGGCCTCGATGCGGGCGGGGTCGAGCAGCAACCGGTCGAGCATGGCCCTGGTCAGCCCCTTGGCCTCGCCCGCCGCCATGTCCTGGGCGTTGGCGGCCAGGATGATTCCGGCATCGGCCCTGAGGCAGGCGGCGGCCTCCCTCAGCGCCCAGTCCCTGGAATCGGCCGGAGCGAGGGCCAGCAGGCGGGCGGCGGCACGGGCGCGGCGGCCCAGGTCGGTCATCAGGGTATCGAGGGCAACGGTCATGGCGTCATTCTCTGTTGATCGTCGGCGACGGTAGCGAATCGCGGCGGCGAATTCCAGGCGTTCCGAACGACGGCGTCAATGATCAGACGCGCGGCAATGATCATTGCCCAACCTCGCCGTCCACCTTACACTGCGATCAACATTCGTGCCGGAGCCCCCCATGTCCGACCAAGATCGCATTGTTGAATTGACCGCCGTCCTCGCCGACGTGGTTTCCCGCAAGGTCGAGGAAATCAAGAAGGTCACCGGCACCACCCGCATTCTCGCCCTGAACGCCCTGATCGAGGCGGCGCGGGCTGGCGAGGCCGGCAAGGGCTTCGCCGTGGTTGCGGGCGAGGTCAAGCACGTCTCGGAAAGCATCGACGGCATCACCCAGTCGCTTGAGGCGGAGATGGGCGCCGCGGTCGAGGAACTGAGCCGCCTCGCCACCAGCATGCGGGCCGAGGCCGAAGCGGCGGCCGGATAGCCCCCGGCATGCGCATTCCCGCCGCCCTGTGCCTGTCGGCTTTCCTGCTGGTGGCCGCATCACCGGCCTTCGCCGGCCTCGAAGAAGGGCTGGCCGCCTTTCAGCGCAAGGATTGGACGGCGGCCGCCAGGGAACTCCAGCCGCTGGCGGACAAGGGCATTTCCTCCGCCCAGGCTCATCTGGGCCATATGCTGTTCTACGGCCTGGGAATGGAGCGCAACGACGCCGAGGCGCTGAAGCTGCTGAGGGCCGCCGCCGATTCCGGCGATCCCATGGCCCAGAACGCCCTGGGCAACGCCTATTTCCTCGGCCGCGCCGTCCCCAAGGACCCGACCCAGGCCCTGGTGTGGTTCGGCCGCGCCGCCGCCCAGGACTATCCGCAAAGCAATCACGCCCTGGGAGAGATTCACTTCAACGGGCTGGGAGTCGGCAAGGACGAGGCCAAGGGAATCGAGTATTACCGCTTCGCCGCCGGCAAGGGACTCGCCGTCAGCCAGGAGAAGCTGGCCGATCTCAGCTGGAACGGCAGGGCCATGCCCGCCGACAAGAGCAAGGCGCTTGAGTACGCCCACCCCGCCGCCGCCGCCAACCGCCCCATCGCCCAGTTCATCCTGGGGGTCGCCCTGGCCACCGGCACCGCGACCGGCAAGAACCCGGTGGAAGCCGCCGGCTGGTTCCGCCGCGCCGCCGACCAGGGGCACCCCCAATCCCAGCACAATCTTGGCGTCATGTACGCCAACGGCGCCGGCATCGCCAAGAACCCGGTCGAGGCCTATTTCTGGATGGCCCTGGCCGCCCAGCGGGCTCCGGCCAGCCTCAAGGCCACTTACGACAAGGACCGGGACACCGCCGCCGCCAAGCTGTCGCCGTCCGAGCAAGATCAGGTCCGCCGCCGCCTGGCCGGCTGGCAGCCGGTTCAGCCCGGTGCATCCTCCGGTTCCGGGGGGGCGTCGCCGCCCCACCCCGTCGCCACCGCCCCGGCGTCGCCGCAATCCCAGCCGCCCGCCACCCGATCCGACCCTATCACCGCCCCGCCCGAGACCTCGTCGAAGAAGGTCCGCACATCCACCGGGTCGGGCATTATCGTTTCCCGGGACGGCATGGTGCTGACCAACGCCCATGTGGTCGAACAGTGCCGCACCATCACCGTCAAGCCGGCGGAAGGCCCGCCCATCATCGCCAGTCTGGCGGCCAAGGACGCCGGCAACGACATGGCCCTGCTCAAGACCTCCATTCGCGGCGGCGACATCGCCCGCTTCCGCGAGGACCGGCCGCTGCGCTCCGGCGACGAGGTGGTGGTGGTGGGATTTCCGCTGTCGTCGCTGCTGTCGCGCGAGGCCAACGTGACCTCCGGCGTCATCAGCGCCATGGCCGGCCTGCACGGCGACACCCGCCACTACCAGATCACCGCCCCGGTTCAGAAGGGCAATTCCGGCGGCCCGCTGGTGGACACCAGCGGCAACGTGATCGGAATCGTCACCTCCAAGCTGAACGCCATGAAGATCGCCGGCCAGTTCGGCGACCTGCCGCAGAATATCAATTTCGCGATCAAATCCGACCTGGCCCGCAAATTCCTGGGAACCTATTCGGTCGCCTACGAGACCTCGGCGGCCCAGGCCCAGCTGTCGGCCGCCGATGTGGGCGAGCGCATCAAGCGCGTCACCGTCTTCATCGAGTGCAAGGTCAACTGAGCGTCACCGCACCTTGGCGGCCAGCCTCGACAGGCAGATCAGCAGCGAACGGGCGGCGACGGGCTTTTCCATGAACTCGTCCGCCCCCGCCAGCAGGGCGAGATCGCGGTTGATCATGCGTTCGTGCCCCGACAGCATCAGCACCGGCAACCCGCAGAGCGGCGGCGGGCACTGGCGCAGCCACTTCACCAGATCGAGACCGCTTTCCGTCCCCACATGCCAGTCGGAAATCAGCAGGTCCAGCGGCTGGCCGATCAGCGCCATCTTGCCGGCGGCAAGGTCGTGGGACACGGTGATCGAGGAAACCCCGACCCCGTTCAGGATGGCGGTCAGGATGCCGCAGAAATTAGGGTTGTCGTCGACCACCAGGATGCGAAGCCGGCGCCAGTCCGTCGGGCCGCTGTCCAGGCGCTGATCGGCCAGCGACATGGTCTCGCCGACCGCCTTGGCGCCGGCATGTCCGACCAGCCAGGCGCGGTAGTTCATGTCGGTGGTACAGATGTGGTTGACCAGCCAGTCGTTCAGGAAGGTCAGGCAGTCGCGGGCGCGGACGCTGCTCTGGTCCTCCTCGTAACGGGCCTTCAGCGCCCGTACCGTCTCGGCAAACCCTTCATGGGTCCGGTGGTGCTGATCCAGTTGGGGGCAGCGGCCAGCCTCCATCATCTTCTCCTCGCGGAGAAAATGATGGAGGCAATAATCCTCCAACGCTCCCAGCACCGAATAGACGGCAACGTACTCCTCGGGATCGCCGATGGAGTGCTGGAGCAGATTGATGAACCCGACCAGGGTCTTGTGGTCGTCATCGAGCACCGGCACGCCGACGCTCATCATCTCGCTCCAGCTGATCACCGCCATGCGTCTACTTCTCCAGGCGCGACACGTCCCTGACCGCGCCCCTGGCCGCGCTGGTGGTCATGGCGGCATAGGCGCGGAGCGCCGCCGAAACCGTCCGGTCGCGGTCGGCCGGCTTCCAGGCCTTGCCGCCCCGGGCCTCCATGTCCCGGCGCCGCCTTTCCAGGTCGGCGTCCGACAGGCGGACAGCGATGGAGCGGTTGGGAATGTCGATATCGATGATATCGCCGTTTTCCACCAGTCCGATGGCGCCGCCCTCGGCCGCCTCGGGCGAGACATGGCCGATGGACAGGCCGGAGGTGCCGCCGGAGAAGCGGCCGTCAGTGATCAGGGCGCAGTCCTTGCCCAGCCCCATGCTCTTGAGATAGCTGGTGGGATAGAGCATTTCCTGCATGCCGGGACCGCCCTTGGGACCTTCGTAGCGGACAATGACCACGTCGCCGGCCTTGACGCCGCCGCCGAGAATCTTGGCCACCGCTTCTTCCTGGCTTTCGCAGATCACCGCCGGGCCGGAAAACGTGAGATTCTTGTCATCGACGCCGGCGGTCTTGACGATGCAGCCGTCCAGGGCAAGGTTCCCGAACAGCACCGCCAGCCCGCCATCCTTGGAAAAGGCGTGTTCGGCCGAACGGATCACCCCCTTGGCCCGGTCGGTGTCCAGCGCGTCCCAGCGCTTGGACTGGCCGAAGGCCTCGGTGGTGCGCACGCCGCCGGGCGCGGCCCGGTAGAAGGTGTGGATTGCGGCGTCGTTGGAACGGCTGACGTCCCACTTGTCCAGAGCCTCGGCCAGGGTGCGGGAATGGATGGTGCCGCACTCGTTGTGGATCAGGCCGGCCCGATCCAGCTGACCCAGGATGGAGATGATGCCGCCGGCGCGGTGGACGTCCTCGATATGCACGTCCGGCACGTTGGGGGCCACCTTGCACAGGCAGGGCACCCGACGCGAGAGCCGGTCGATATCGCCCATGCGGAACTCGACACCCGCTTCCTCGGCGGCGGCCAGCAGGTGCAGCACCGTATTGGTGGAGCCCCCCATGGCAATGTCCAGGGTCATGGCGTTCTCGAACGCCGCCTTGGTGGCGATCGAGCGCGGCAGCACGGATGCATCATCGCCCTCATAGGCGCGCCGGGCCAGATCGACGATGCGGCGCCCGGCCTCCAGGAACAGCTCCTTGCGGTCGGAATGGGTGGCAACCACGGTGCCGTTGCCGGGCAGGCCGAGGCCCAGCGCCTCGATCAGGCAGTTCATGGAATTGGCGGTGAACATGCCCGAGCATGAACCGCAGGTGGGGCAGCTTTCCTTTTCATAGGCCAGCGCCTCCTCGTCCGACACCGAGCTGTCCGCCCCCTTGATCATGGCGTCGATCAGGTCGACGGCGTGGGTCTCGCCGTTCACCGTCACCTTGCCGGCCTCCATGGGGCCGCCCGAGATGAAGATGGTGGGAATGTCGAGCCGCAGGCTGGCCATCAGCATGCCCGGCGTGATCTTGTCGCAGTTGGAGATGCAGACCATGGCGTCGGCGCAATGGGCGTTGACCATGTATTCCACCGAATCGGCGATCAGATCGCGCGACGGCAGCGAATACAGCATGCCGGAATGGCCCATGGCGATGCCGTCGTCGATGGCGATGGTGTTGAATTCCTTGGCGACGCCGCCGGCCTTCTCGATTTCGCGCGCCACCATCTGCCCCAGGTCCTTCAGGTGGACATGGCCGGGAACGAACTGGGTGAAGGAATTGACCACGGCGATGATCGGCTTGCCGAAATCGGCGTCGGTCATGCCGGTGGCGCGCCACAGGCCACGGGCGCCCGACATGTTGCGGCCATGGGTGGAGGTGCGGGAACGATAGGGAGGCATGGAATCGGACCTGTCCAGGAATGAAGACGAAAACGCGATCCCCAGACCATAGCCGACCCTCGCCGAATTTGGCTAGTGCCGCGATTTCCAGACGGCGCCGGACAGCGGGCGGTCCTTGTCCTCGCCGCCGGCTCAGTGGGTCAGGCTGCCGCCCTCGACCCGGAAGGCCTCCAGGATATCCTCGAACCCGCCGTCGATATTGTCAGGAGCGATCTGGGCGAACAGATCAAGGATGATGACGGCATTCAGGGCGGCATCGCGCTTGACCCCCTTGCGCAGCCGCTCGGCCAGGCAGGAATTCATGGTCGAGAGTTCCAGGTAGTTGCGCTTCAGCCCCTCCAGCGTGATCGGCCCCTCGCCGCCGGCCAGCTGGCGCTGGACGTAGGACATCAGCAGCCACGACGAGAACGAGCGGAACAAGGTCTCCTGCTCGTCGGCGAAGGGTGTGTGAAAGCGGGCCATGGGCCGCAGGAACTTGGTCAGCGGACAGCCCGAGGTGGCGCAGACCAGCCCGATCAGCGAGGCCATGCCCGATTGGAAGGTGGTCTTGGAAACGATGGTCCGCTGCGGCGTCTCCACCTCGACCACCGTCTTCTCGTGCGAGACCCGGTTCTCGAACAAGGGCAGGAACTGGGCGATTCCCAGCGCCGCCGGGCAATAGTCGCAATCCTCGGCCATAGGACAGTTGGGGCAGCGGTTATTGGCCAGCCGGGCCCAGTCCGGGCGGGGCGCCCCATTGGGAATCACCAGACGGAACGTGTCCTTCTCGAAGAACAGGTCGATGGCGAGCGGGTTGTCGGTGGTCACGAAGAACCGGTAGGTGATCCGCTTGTGATCATTGATCAACAGAGCCTGGCGAGAGCAATCAAGTGGTGACATGGACCGCTCCTGTTGATTCTATTCCCCGTCTCATTGATCGGATGATATTCGATATCTAGTACTGAAAACAATCAGGCAAGCCCATTAGTACCTTTGCCCATGAGGCGATACCAAAGCATGCTGGAGTCTCTCCAAAGTAACCGGGGCCCCTGCCTATCCGGTCAGGACGGGGCCGTTGACCAGGGCGCCCAGCAACATCCCTACGCCCAATAGGGTAATACCCAGGGCACCCGAGACGGCCAGGACGGTACGGATCTTCCCGCCCAGGGAGCTTGTCCCGAACAGTCGCCCGATCAGGCGGTTGAGCCCCAACGCCCCCAGCCCGATGGTGGCGACGGTGATGGCGACGCCCAGTCCCATGGCGAGGGTGGCGAGGATTCCGGTCAGGTACATGCCGTTGGCGAAGGTGAACAGCAAAACCAGGATGGCGCCGGAGCATGGCCGGAATCCCACCGCCGCCGCCATTCCGAACAGGGCGTCGCGTTCCGACCGGTCGGAGCGGCCATGGTCGTGGTGGTCGTGGCCGTGCCCGCAACAGGCCCCGTCATGGCCGTGATCATGGCCGTGATCATGGCCGCAGCCCCGGCCGGTGGCGGTCCGCCACACCATCACCGCTCCGATGGCCGCGATCAGACCGTAGGACGCCACCTCCAGCCAGCCGGCGTAAGACATCACCTGGCGCGGGGCCAGGGCCAGCACGCCGGCCAGGGCGGCGACCACGGCGATGGCGGAGACCGCCTGCACCATGGCGGCGATCAGGCTGGCCAGCAGGCCGTGAACGATACGGGCGCGCCGCGTGGCGAACCAGCCGGCGATCACCACCTTGCCATGGCCGGGGCCGACGGCATGGAACACGCCATAGAGAAACGCGGCCAGCATCACGGCGGCGGCCGGCTCCCACGACCCGGTTTCCTTCATGGCGGCAAGGTGCTGGCGCATCTCGCCGGTCAATTGGCGTTGCAGGGCGAAAACCCAGGCGGCGAGATCGCGCAGCGGCTCGGGCAGCATGTCACCGCCGGCCGGAGCGCCCCCCCCAGGCACCAGCGCCGCCCAGGCGGCCGACGGTGCAAGCAGCAGGGCGATGGCGGCGAGGTTCAGTCGCATGTGATGGTCGCCCGCTTGGGGATCACGGCGCCGCCATAGATGGCGCTGGCCGGATCGGGGGCGATCACCGCCTTGCACCCCTGCGATCCTTCGCCGGTCAGGGAAACCGCCTTGTCGTTGGGAAAGTCCATGTCGATATAGAAGGTCTCTTCGTAGGTGGTGAAGCTGAGGGCGGCCTTGCGCGGGTCCACCGGCTGGGGAAAATTCAGCCTGAAGGCGTAGAGCAGCGAATCCTTCACCGCCATCACCTTGAAATTGGTGACATCCGGCCACTTGACCGGCGTATCGCCAATCCTGGCATAGGTGAAGTGGCTCTGTTCGCGGGTGTCACGAAAGGCTTCGGCCTCCAGCGCCTTGACCTCGCCGGGATCGAGGCGGCCGTTCTTGTCGGCATCGAAATCAGCCAGCAACGATGAACTGAACACCGGATCGAACGTCCAGCCCATGAACAGGCTGACCGCCTTGCCGTCCTTGAACTCCACCAGGGCGTGGACATCCACCATCACATGCGGATGGGCCATGGCGGCGGTGGGTGCCGTCAGGGCGGTCAGGACCAGGACGGCGAACCGCTTCACCCGCCCCGCCCCAATCGCTCCAGCCCGCGTTCCAGATCGTCTTGCAGGTCGTCGGCATCCTCCAGTCCGGCATGGAAACGCAGGCTGGGGCCGGCCGGCGCCCAATCCGACGCGGTGCGGATGATGGAATGGCCGGTGGTGGGAATCACCAGACTTTCGAACCCGCCCCACGAAAAGCCCAGCTTGAAGTGGTCGAAGCCATCCAGCATGGCGTCGACCGCCGCCTTGGGCGCCGGCTTCAAGATCACCCCGAACAGGCCGCAGGCGCCGGAAAAGTCCCGTTTCCACAGATCATGGCCGGGATCGGATTCCAAAGGCGGATACAACACCCGATCGACCTCGGGCCGCCCCTCCAGCCAGCGGGCGAGACGCAGCGCGGTGGCGGCGTGCTGGCGCAGGCGAACCGGCAAGGTGCGCAGGCCGCGCAGGCCGAGATACATCTCCTCGGCGCCGGGGGAATGGCCGAAGGCGGCCACCGAGCTTTTCACCTTGAGCCACAAATCCGGCGTGGCGGCGGTGATGACTCCCAGCATGGCGTCGGCATGGCCGACGATATACTTGGTGGCGGCCTGGATGGAGATGTCCACGCCCTTGGCGAAGGGCTGGAAGGTCAACGCGCCCCAGGTGTTGTCCATCATGACGATGGCCCCGCCGGCATGGGCGGCCATGGCGATGGCGGGAACGTCCTGGACCTCGAAGGTCAGCGAGCCTGGGCTTTCGGTGAACACCACCTTGGTGTTGGGCCGCATCAGCGCCGTGATCCCGCCACCGATCAGCGGATCGTAATAGGTGGTCTCGACCCCCAGCCCGCTCAGCACGTCGTCGCAGAACTTGCGGGTGGGAAAATAGGCGGTGTCGACCATCAGCAGATGGTCGCCGGCCTTGAGAAAGGCCATCAGCGCCCCGGTGATCCCCGCCAGGCCCGACGAAGTCGCCACGCTGCGGTGCCCGCCCTCAAGCTCGGCCACAGCCTCTTCCAGGGCAAAGGTGGTCGGCGTACCGAAACGGCCGTAGCGCATCCCTTCGAACGGGGTCTTGCCGCTCGTCTCCATGGCCGCCACCGAGGGGTGGAGAACGGTGGAGACATGGTAGACCGGTGGATTGACGGCACCGTGGAAACGCTCGGGATGGCTGCCGGCGTGAAGTATCCTGGTTTCTTTCTTCATGACGCTCGCGCATAAAACAGGGCGGTCGAGCATGGTGACTCGCCGCCCCGACAAGGCCAAGGATTTTCGAAGGAAACGACGGGGATCAACCCGCCAGCAGCGCCATCGCCGCGAGAACCACCAGGGTGGCCACGGCCATCACGGCCAGTGGAGCGCCATCCCGCGTCGCAACCCGGACCCTGGCTTTCTGTCGCCGCATGATAAGGCCTCCTCGTCACTGTTCGTTTTTCAATATGGGCCGGAACCCAGCGGGCATCAAGTGCGGCGAAAACGTTTGGGCGGGTTGAATTTCCCGTCCCCAACGATCACTTGTCAGGCGACTGATCATCCCAGTCCAGGAGGTCACGACATGAAACGACTGTTCGTCCTCGCCGCTGCCGGGCTTGCCCTGGTCGCCGCCCAGCCCGCCGCCGCCGCCGACGCGGCCAAGGAGATCACCACCGCCGCCGCCCATGCCGGCATGGCCGCCGGCTCTCCCGACATGAAGATGGTGCAGAGCCATCTTCAGCATGTGGTCAACTGCCTGGTCGGCCCTGGCGGCGCCGGATTCGACGCCAACCAGGCCAATCCGTGCAAGGGCCAGGGCATGGGGGCCATTCCCGATTCGCCCGCCGACAAGCGCATGGCCCTGGAAGCGGCGCTGAAGATGGCCCGGGACGGCATGGCCGAAAGCGACCTGGACAAGGCCAAGGCCAAGGCTTCGGCCACCCAGGCCGCCCTCGGCAAGCTGGCGATGTAGCAAACCGCCACCCCCTTATCCACCGCTGCTCCAGCCGCCGCCCATGGCCTTGTAAAGTCCGACCGTGGCCTGAAGCTGGCGCAGCCGCGCCTGGGTCAGGGCGTCCTGGGCGGCATACAGCGCCTTCTGGGTGTTGAGTACGGCGGTGATGTCGACGGTGCCGCCGGCCAGCAGCGAGCGGGCGATGTCGAAGGCATTGCGGGCGGTGGCCTCGGCGGCCTGCTGGGCCGCGACCTCCTCGGCGGTCTTCTCCGCCGCGATCAGGGCGTTCTCCACGTCGGAGAACGCCGAGGCCACCGCCTTGCGATAGGTCTGCGACAGTTCCTCGAAGCGGGCGCGCTTCTGCTCGACCGTGCCGGCGATGCGGCCGCCGTCGAAGATGGGAGCGGTCACCGAGGTGGCCAGCGACCACAGCAGGCTCTCGTGCGTCATCATCTTGAGAAGGTCGAGGCTCTGAAAGCCGGTCTGGCCGGTCAGGCTGATGCTGGGAAACCATGCGGCGCGGGCAGCGGCGATGTCGGCATTGGCGCCCTTCAGCAGCGCCTCGGCGGCGGCGATGTCGGGACGCCGGGCCAGCAGTTCCGACGGCAGCCCCGGCGCCGGCCGCGGCGCCGACAGGGACGCCAGGGTCTCGGGAATCGGGGACATCTCGTCCGGCATCCGCCCGGTCAGGATGGCCAGCGCGTTGTGGGTCTGGCGCATCTGCTGTTCCAGCGGCGCCAGCACGGCTCGCTGGTTGGCGACCACGGTTTCCTGCTGGGCCACGTCCAGCGAGGTGGCGGTTCCGGCCGCCATGCGGTCGCGGTAGACGCTCAGCACCGATTCGGCGTTGGCGATGGATTCGCGGGCGACCCGCAGGCGTTCCTGCAATCCCAGGATATCGAAATAGGCGGTGGCGACGGAGGACTGCACCGTCAGCATCACCGTCTGGCGGTCGAAGCGGCTGGCCTGGGCCGCCTGTTGCGCCGCCCCCAGGGCGGCGGTGTTCCTGCCCCAGAAATCGATCTCGTAGCTGGCGTTCAGCAAGGTGTTGGTGGAGGTGGAGTGGGTCGCCTTCGGCGTCCGGGCGGTGGTGGCCGAACTCGACGCCGCCGCCATGGACGAGCGCGAGCGGCTGACGCCGCCACTGGCCGACAGCGACGGCAGCAGCGGCGCGCCCATGATCGCCACCTGGGCATCGGCCTGGCGCACCTTGGCCATGGCCACCGCCAGATCGAAATTGTCCTGGGCCGCCTGGCGCATCATCTCGTCCAGCCGGGCCGAACCGAAGCCCCGCCACCAGTCCCGCGACGGCCACTCCGCCGGCGCGGCGGCCGGGGTGGCGCCCGTCCAGGCGGCCGGCGCCCTGGAGGCCGGCTGGACGTACGGATCGCCCACCGAACAGGCGGCCAGAACCGACAGCGACGAGGCCAGGACCACCATCCTCATCCTTCGAGACGGCCGCACGGCGGCCTCCTCAGGATGAGGATGTCCCCCCGGCCTCATCCTGAGGAGCGAAGCGTCTCGAAGGGCGAAGTCGTCTCGGCATCGCGGAATTTCTGTCATCTCGCCTTCTCCGTCCCCCTCGCCCGTCTGGCCGCCCACCAGCGGGACAGCCGGGCCAGCGCCAGATAGACCACCGGCGTGGTATAAAGCGTCAGCATCTGCGACAGCAACAGCCCGCCGACGATGGCGATTCCCAGCGGCCGGCGCAGCGCCCCGCCCGGTCCGAAGGCCAGCGCCAGCGGCACGGCCCCCAGCAGCGCCGTCATGGTGGTCATGGTGATCGGGCGAAAGCGGATGCGGCAGGCCTCCAGGATGGCGGCCTGCGGCGAAGCCCCCCGGCGCTCGGCGGCGATGGCGAAATCCACCAGCAGGATACCGTTCTTCTTGACGATTCCCATCAGCAGGAACACGCCGATGACGCTGATCAGGGTCAGTTCGGTGCCGGTCGCCAGCAGCGCCAGCAAGGCGCCGATGCCGGCCGACGGCAGCGTCGAGATGATGGTCAGCGGATGCAGAGTGCTTTCGTACAGCACGCCCAGCACAATGAAGATGGTCAGCAGGGCGGCCACGATCAGTACCGGCTGATCGCGCAGCGACTGGGCGAACGCCCTGGCGTTGCCGGCGAATTCCCAACGCACGCCGTCCGGCATGCCGATGGAGCGGGCCGCCGCCTGCAAGCGCTCGGCCGCCTCGCCCAGCGGCGTTCCCGGCGCCAGGTTGAACGTCAGCGTCGAGGCTGGAAACTGTCCCTGGTGGGCGACGGTGACCGGCGCGGTGGCGGGCTCGAATCGGGCCAGCGCGTCCAGCGGCACCTGCCGGCCGTCGGCGGCCTTGACCCACAGCAGGTGCAGCGAGGCCGGGTCCTCCTGAAAGCGCGGCTCCACCTCCAGGATCACCTTGTACTGGTTGCGCTGGGTGTAGATGGTCGAGACGGGACGCTGGGCGAAGGCGTTGTGCAGGACGTTATCGACATCGGTCATGGACACCCCCAGCCGGGCGGCGGCATCGCGGTCCACCACAACCCGCATCTGGGGAATGGCCGCGTCCATGTCGCTGGAAACGTCGGTCAGCCCGGGTTCGCGCCGCAGCCGCTCCACCAGCCGGGGCGTCCACTCCCGCAATTCGTCCAGGGATTCCGACGACAGCACGAACTGGAACTGGGCACGGCCCATGCGGCCGCCGATGCGGATGTCCTGCCCCGCCATCAGGAAGGTGGCGATGCCGTCCACCTGGGCCAGCTTGGGCCGCAGCCGGTTGATGACCTCCTGGGCCGAGACCTTGCGCTCGCCCAGCGGCTTCAGGTTGATGAACATGCGGCCCTGGTGGGTGGTGCCGAAGGTGCCGGCGCCGACGAACGATCCCAGCCCCTCCACCGCCGGGTCGGCCAGGATCACCTCGGCCACCTTCTGCTGGCGCTCGGCGATGGAGCGGAACGAAATATCGACGCGGGCCTCGGTGCTGGCGAAGACCAGACCGGTATCCTGGGGTGGAAAGAATCCCTTGGGCACCACGCGATACAACTGGACAGTGACCACCACCGTGGCCAGCACCACCACCAGCATCAGCCGCTGATGCGCCAGCACCCAGCCCAGACCGGACAGGTAGAGCCGCTCCATCCAGGCCATGGCGGCCTCGCCGATCCGGGCCGGCAGCGATGGCGGTCGCCGGGGGCCGGACCGCCGGTTCATCAGATGGCCGAACACCACCGGCGTCACCGTCAGCGACACCAGCGCCGAGGCGACGACGGCCACCGACAAGGTGACGGCGAACTCGCGGAACAGCCGGCCCAGGATTCCGCCCATGAACAGCAGCGGCACGAACACCGCCACCAGCGACAAGGTGATGGAAACGACGGTGAACACGATCTCGCGCGACCCCTTGATGGCGGCTTCCAGCGGGCTTTCGCCGTTCTCCATGTGGCGGGCGATGTTCTCGATCATGACGATGGCGTCGTCGACGACGAATCCCACCGCGATGGTGATGGCCATCAGCGAGATGTTGTTGAGGCTGTAGCCCACCAGCCACATCACCGCGAAGGTGGCGGCCAGCGACAGCGGCACGGTGATGGACGCGGCGATGGTCGGCGTCATCCGGCCCAGCGACAGATAGACCACCAGGATGACCAGGCCGATGGAGATGGCGAGCGTGGTCTCGACGTCGTCCAGGTTGCCCCTGATGTTGACGGTGCGGTCCGACACCACCGACACCGTGGTTCCCGGCGGCATCCAGCTTCGCAGCTGGGGCAGGATCGCCTTGATGCGCTCCACCGTCTCGACCACATTGGCGCCCGGCTGCTTGCTGATGATGACCAGCACCGCCCGCTCGCGGTTGAACCAGCCGGCCAGCCGCGAGTTCTCGGTGGCGTCGACCACCTGGGCCACCGACGACAGCCGCACGACGGCGCCGTCGGCGGACTTGATGATCAGCGGCGCGAAATCGGCGGCGATGAACAACTGGTCGTTGGCGTCGATGGACAGGGTCTCGGCCTCGCCCTCCAGGCTGCCCTTGGGCATGTTGACATTGGCCTCGGCCAGGGCGGCGCGGACCTCCTCCATCCCAACTCCCATCGCAGCCAGTCGCGATGGGTCGACGCGCACCCGCACCGCCGGCTTCTCGGCGCCGCTCAAGGTGACCTGCGCCACCCCGTCCACCTGCGAGATGCGGGTGGCCAGGATCGAATCGGTGGCGTCGTAGACCTTGGAC
This sequence comes from Magnetospirillum sp. SS-4, assembly GCF_902729425.1. Taxonomy (GTDB): domain Bacteria; phylum Pseudomonadota; class Alphaproteobacteria; order Rhodospirillales; family Magnetospirillaceae; genus Phaeospirillum. The sequence continues at coordinate 69,347 of NZ_CACVCH010000047.1, forward strand.
GGCGGCAGGGTGCTGGATTTGACCCCCAGGATCAGGATCGGCGATTCCGCTGGATTGATCTTGCGGTAGGTGGGCGGCTGCGGCAGGTCCAGCGCCAGTTCGGCCCCGGCGGCGTTGATGGCCGCCTGCACGTCGTGGGCGGCGCCGTTGATGTCGCGGTCAAGGTCGAACTGCACGACGATCGAGGTCGCCCCCTGGGTGCTGGTGGACGTCATCTCGGCGACGCCGGGAATCTCGCCCAGGCGGCGTTCCAGCGGCGCCGCCACGGTGGCGGCCATGGTGGCGGGGTCGGCGCCGGGCAGCCGGGCCGACACCGCGATGGTGGGAAAATCGACCTTGGGCAGCGGCGCCACCGGCAGGCTGTGAAAGGCGGCGAGACCGGCCAGGAACAATCCCAGCGCCAGCAGCAGGGTTCCGACCGGACGATGGATGAAGACGGCCGAGAAGTTCATCCCCCTACTCCGCCGGAACCGGCCGGGCCGCGAACCGTCGCTTGACCCGCTCCAGCGCCAGATAGATCACCGGAGTGGTGTAGAGCGTGATCAACTGGCTGAGCAGCAGGCCGCCGACGATGGAAATTCCCAGCGGCCGGCGCAGCTCGGCGCCGGTGCCGGTATCGAGCGCCAGCGGCAGCGCCCCCAGCAGGGCGGCCATGGTGGTCATCATGATGGGACGGAACCGTAGCAGGCAGGCCTGGACGATGGCCTCGCGCGGGGTCTTGCCCTCGGTTCGCTCCGCCTCCAGGGCGAAGTCGATCATCATGATGGCGTTCTTCTTGACGATTCCCATCAAGAGCACGATGCCGATCAGCGCCACCAGCGACAGGTCGTTGCCGGTGACCAGCAGGGCCAGCAGGGCGCCGATGCCGGCCGACGGCAGCGTCGACATGATGGTGACGGGATGGATGGTGCTTTCGTAGAGCACGCCCAGCACGATGTAGATCACCACCAGGGCCGCCAGGATCAGCCAGGGTTCGTTCTCCAGCGACTTGCGGAATTCGGCGGCGTCGCCCGAGAACTCGCCCGACAGGGTCTCGGGCAGGTCCATGTCGCGGCGCAGATCGTCGATGGCGGCGGTCGCCTGCCCCAGCGACGCGCCGGAAGCCAGGTTGAAACTGATGGTGACGGCGGGAAACTGTCCCTGGCGGGTGACGGTCAGCGGCACCCGGTTGCGCGACACCTGGGCGAAGGCGCCCAGCGGCACCAGCGCGCCGGACGACGAGCGAACCCGGAGCGAGGCCAGGCTCTCCGGTCCAAGCTGGTGCTCCGGCCCCACTTCCAGAATGACGTGGTACTGGTTGACCTGGGAATAGATGGTCGATATCTGCCGTTGGCCGAAAGCGTCGTACAAGATGTCGTCCACCACCTGAAGCGACACCCCCATCCGCGCCGCCTTATCGCGATCGACCAGAATGTCGGCCTGCTGGCCGCCATCCTGGGAATCCGAGGCCACGTCGGCCAGCAGCGGCGACGCGCGCAGCCGCTCCAGCACCCGCGGCGCCCAGCGGGCCAGTTCGGCCGCGTCGATGTCGGTCAGGGTGTACTGATACTGGGTGCGGCTGGACCGCGGGCTGATCTGGATATCCTGGGCGGGACGCAGATGGACCTCCAGCCCCGCCACCGCCGCCAGCCGTTCGGACAGCCGGGCGATAATCCGCCCGGCCGAGGCCGAACGCTGCTTCCTCGGCTTCAGCACGATGCTCATGTGGCCGGTATTGGCGGTGACGTTGACGCCGCCGGTGCCCAGGAACGACGCCACCGCCGCCACGTCGGGGTCGTCCCTGGCGATGTCGGCGGCGCGGCGCTGCAACTCGGTCATGGCGGCGAACGAGATGTCGGCGCGGGCGTCGGTGGTGGCGATGACCAGGCCGGTATCCTGGGTGGGCAGAAAGCCCTTGGGCATCGCCACGTACAGCGCCACCGTGCCGGCCAGGGTCGCCACCGCCAGCCACAGCGTCGCGGTCTGGCGGCGCAGCACCCAATCGAGCGAGGCGGCATAGAGATCGCGCAGCCGGTTGAAGAAATTCCCCGACCTGGCCTCCTCGTGCCCGCCCTTCAGCAGATGGCCGCACATCATCGGCGTCAGGGTCAGCGACACCACCGCCGAGACCACCACCGCCACCGTCAGGGTCAGGGCGAATTCGCGGAACAGCCGGCCGACGATGCCGCTCATGAACAGCAGCGGAATGAACACCGCCACCAGCGACACGGTCAGCGACACGATGGTGAAGCCGATTTCCCTGGAACCGGCCAGGGCGGCCTCCAGCGGCTTCATGCCCTTCTCGATGTAGCGGACGATGTTCTCGACCATGACGATGGCGTCGTCCACCACGAAGCCAGCCGAGATGGTCAGCGCCATCAGCGACAGATTGTCCAGCGAGAAGCCGGCCAGCGCCATCACTCCGAAGGTTCCCACCAGCGACAGCGGCAGCGCCACGGCGGGAATGACCGTCGCCCTGGGACTGCGCAGGAACGCCCAGATGACCCCGATCACCAGGCCGATGGTCAGGACCATGGTGAACTGGACGTCGGCCACCGAGGCGCGGATGGTCTCGGTCCGATCCGCCAGGACGGCAAGGCCGATCCCGGCCGGGATGGCGCGGCGCAGTTCCGGCAGCTTGGCGTGGATGCGGTCGACCGTGGCGACGATGTTGGCGCCGGGCTGGCGCTGGACGTTGATGATCACCGCCGGCCGGCCGTCATACCAGCCGGCGACACGGGAATCCTCGACGCCCTCCACCACCTGCCCCACGTCGCCCACCCGGACCGGGGCGCCGTTCTTCCAGGCGATGATCTGGCGCGGATAGAGGGCGGGATCGGAAATCTGGTCGTTGGCCCCCAGGGTCAGAGCCTGGGTCGGGCCGTCGAAACTGCCCTTGGGCATGTCGACATTGGCCCGGGACAGGGCCGTGCGCACATCCTCCAGGGTCAGGCCATAGGCGGCCAGACGGTCGGGGTCCATCTGTATCCGCACCGCCGGGCGCTGTCCGCCCTCCACCAGCACCCGGCCGACGCCGCCGATCTGGCTGAGCTTCTGGGCCAGCAAGGTATCGGCCACGTCGTTGACGCGGGTGATGGGCAAGGTGTCCGAGGTCAGCGCCAGGGTCATGATCGGCGGATCGGCCGGATTGACCTTGGAATGGACCGGCGGATAGGGAAGATTGGGCGGCAGCACGCCCTTGGCCGCGTTTATGGCGGCCTGGACGTCCTCGGACGCCGCGTCGATGCTCTTGCCCAGATCGAATTGCAAGGTGATGGCGCTGGCGCCCTGGGCCGAGGTGGACGTCATCACCGCCAGTCCCGGAATCAGGCCGAACTGGCGCTCCAGCGGGGTGGTGATCAGCGAGGCCATGGTATCGGCCGAGGCGCCGGGCAACCGGGTGGTCACCTGGATGGTGGGAAAGTCCACCTGCGGCAACGCCGAAACCGGCAGCATGCGAAATCCCAGCAGGCCGGACAGCACCACCGCCAGGGCAAGCAGCCAGGTGGCGACCGGCCGGTGAATGAACGGCGCCGAGATGTTCATGGCGTTCCGCCCTTGCCCCTTCCATTGCCCCCCTTGGAATCGCCGCCGGTGGCGACGCGGCTGCCCTGGGCCAGTTTGGCCACGCCCTCGGCCACCACCGTCTCACCCTCCTCCACCCCGGATTCGATCAGCGCCTGCCCGGCCTCGATGGTGGAGACCGTCACCGGCCGCATGTCGACGGTGTGGTCAGGCCCGACGACGAAGACATAGGGGCCTTGCGGGCCGCGCTGCACCGCCGCCGCCGGAATCACAAGCCCGCCCTGCCGGGTGTCGAGCAGCAGGCGAACACTGACGAAACCACCCGGCCACAGCCGGCGCTCGGCATTGGCCATCACCGCCTTCAGCTTGATGGTGCCGGTGGCCTGATCGATCTGGTTGTCGATCAGTTCCAACTCACCGGTCTCGATCACGGCGCGGCTGTCGGGCTGGACCGCCAGCACCGGCAGCCGCGCCCCCTCGCGCAGGCGATCGGCGATGGCCGGCAGGTTCTGCTGCGGCAGGGTGAAGATGATCGATATCGGCTGGATCTGGGTCAGGGTCACCAGCCCGGTGGCGTCGGCGGCGCGCACGATGTTGCCGCGATCCACCAGCCGCATGCCGGCGCGGCCGTCGATGGGCGAGGCGATGACGGTATAGCCCAGCATGGTCCGGGCGTTGCTGATGGCGGCCTCGTCCGAGCGCAGCGCCGCCTCCAGTTGCCGCACCAGGGCGCGCTGGGTATCGACGCTTTGCCCGGTGACGCGGTCGCCCAGCGAGACATAGCGGGCAAGGTCGCGCCGGGCCGCCTCCAACTGGGCGGCGTTCTTGTCGCGAGCGGCCTGGGCCTGCTCGTACTGGGCCCGGTAGGTGCGCGGATCGATCTGGGCCAGCACGTCGCCGGCCCGGACATCCTGGCCTTCCTTGAACAGCACCTCGACCAGTTCGCCGTCGACACGCGGGCGCACCGTCACCGTATTGTAGGCCTGAACCGTTCCCAGGGCGTCCAGATAGATCGGCACATCCTTGCGCGTCACCACGGCCGCGATGACCGGCACCGGCCGCCCGTCGGCTCCGCCGGGCCGTCCGGGCGGGCCTGCGGTCTGGACCGACGGCCACAGGAAGGCCGCCGCCACCACGGCGGCGATGACGCCGGCGGCGACGATGGCGCCGCGGTCGAGGTTGAACAGCTTGAATCGAACGAAAGGCACGCCCCGGAACTCCACTTGGCAGGACCAGGGCCGATTATGCGCATTGCTCCGGCGCCTGTCTGTAACAGAGGGTAACCGATCAATATCCCCGAACAATACGAATGGCGTGCCGGGCTTTGCGCGAAGTTCATATTCCATCTACATTTTGCTGCTAGATTTGGCGACTGGACAGCAGGGAACGAGGCACGAGAATGTGGATCGAACAGCGGGGCTGGACCGCCGCCCAGGGATGGACCGGTGACGACGAGCGAAGGGAAGACGCGGCGCTGGTGCTCTATTTCGCCGCCCCCGGCGTGATGGCCCCCGACGCCTTGCTGGCAAGCCTGCGCCAACGCCACGGCCCCGCCGCCGCCATCGTCGGCTGCACCACCGGCGGCGAGATCAATGGCGCCGACGTGCTGGACGACAGCATCGCCGTCGCCGCCATCGGCTTCCACTCGTCTTGGGTCAGGGTCGCGGCCCGCGACCTGGCCGACATCTCGGATTCGCGCAAGGTCGGCGACGAACTGGCCCGCGAACTGGCCGGCGACGGCCTCCGGGCCATCTTCATCCTGTCGGACGGCACCAGGGTCAACGGCGATTGCCTGGTGGCCGGCTGCCTTGAGGCGGTTCCCGCCGACGTGGTGGTCACCGGCGGCCTGGCCGGCGACGGCCCCCGCTTCGAATCCACCGCCGTCGGCTGCAACGACGCCATGCGGCCGGGCCGGGTTGCCGCCATCGGCCTGTACGGCGACAAGCTGGCCATCGGTCACGGCAGCTTCGGCGGCTGGGACGAATTCGGACCGCCGCGCACCATCACCCGTTCGCAGAGCAACATCTTGTTCGAGCTGGACGGCGAACCCGCCCTCGACCTCTACAAGCGCTATCTGGGCGAGGAAGCCCAGGGCTTGCCGGGCAGCGCCCTGCTGTTCCCGCTGTCCATCCGCCCGTCGCGCGATGTCGAGGGCAGCGAGGTGGTCCGCACCATCGTCGGCATCGACGAGGCCACCAAGTCGATGACCTTCGCCGGCGACGTCCCCGCCGGCTATGTCGCCCGACTAATGCGCGGCAATTTCGACAATCTGGTGGACGGCGCCGGCAAGGCGGCCGAGGCCGCCGCCACCGGCAAGCCCTGCCTGGCCCTGCTGGTCAGCTGCATCGGCCGCAAGCTGCTGATGGGCCAGCGCATTATCGAGGAAGTGGAGATCGTCGCCGACGCTCTGGGAAGCCAGGCCAACTTGATCGGCTTTTACTCCTATGGGGAAATCTCGCCGCACGGCTTCACCGGCAAGTGCGAACTCCACAACCAGACCATGACCATCACCACCATTTCCGAGTCATAGCGTGCATCGGCTGCTTCAACGCCAACTGGCCAGGGCGTCGCGTGGAAGTCCGGACGGGAATCCGGACCTTGCCCTCCTGCTCCAGCTGGTGAGCGAGAGCTACGAGGAACAGGACCGCGAGCGGCGGCTGGGCGACCGCTCGACCCGGCTGATGGAAGAGGAGCTGCGCGCCGCCAACCACGCCGCGCGGCAACAGGCCGAGGCCCATCTTCAGGCGATTCTGGATACGGTCGGCGAAGGCATCGTCATCACCGACCGTTCCGGCCGGATCATCAGCGTCAACCAGGCCCTGCTGCTGATCTTCGGCCATGCCAGGGACGAACTGGTCGGCCGTTCCATCGACGTCCTGCTGCCGGCCGAGACGCCGTCCGAACACCACGGCATGGAACGCATCTTCGCCCTGAGCCGCGAAAGCATGGCCCGGCGCAAGACCGGCGGGGACTTTCCCATCGAATTGGGGGTTGGCGACCTGTCGCCCACCGGCATCCCCCATGTGATCTGCATCATCCGCGATATTTCCAACCGCAAGCGGATCGAGCGCGACATGCGCGAAAGCCAGCTGCGGTTCCGCGACTTCGCCGAATCCTCGTCGGACTGGTTCTGGGAAACCGGCCCCGACCTGCGTTTTACCCGGTTCTCGGGCAGCTTCACCGAATTCACCCACGCCCTGCCCGACCATTACATCGGACGCACCAGGGACGAGATGATCGCCGACGACAGCGCCCCCGAGGCCCGGCGGCAGAACCTTGCCGATCTGGCGGCCCGACGGCCCTTCCGCGACTTCGTCTACCGGACCAAGCCCATGGGGGACGTCCCCGGACGGGTGCTGCGGGTCAACGGCAAGCCGGTCTTTACCGAATCCGGAGAATTCCTCGGCTATCGCGGCACGGCCTCGGACATCACCGAGGAGATCGAGGCCGACCAGCGGCTGAAGATCACCCAGGCCGAGATCGAGCGACTGGCCCAGCGCAACGCCTCGATCCTGGAAAGCGTCGACGACGGCATCCTGGGAATCGACCTCAATGGCCGGGCCTCGTTCGTCAATCGCGCCGCCGCCCGGCTGCTGGGCTACGACCCCGCCGAACTGGTCGGGCAGGAGATTTTGCCGCTGATGGCCCCTGACCTGGACTCGGCCCGCACGCTCTATCGCGTCCTGCTGCGGCTGGAAGACCCGGTCCGGGACGACGGAGCCAGCTTCCGCCGCCGCGACGGCTCGATCCTGCCGGTGGAATACATCGCCTCGCCGGTGATGGAACAGGGGCGCCAGGTCGGCGTGGTGCTGGGCTTCCGCGACATCACCCAGCGCCGGCTGGTCGAGCGCCAACTGCGCGAGGCCAAGGAAGCCGCCGAGGCCGGCAACCGCGCCAAGTCCGAGTTCCTCGCCACCATGAGCCACGAGATCCGCACCCCCATGAATGGGGTGATCGGCATGACCGGCCTGCTGCTGGACACCGACCTGAACGACGAACAGCGCCATTTCGCCGAGACCATCCGCGATTCCGGCGAATCGCTGCTGACGGTGATCAACGACATCCTCGACTTCTCCAAGATGGAGGCCGGCAAGCTCGACCTCGACTACACCGAATTCGAGCTGGTGCCGCTGGTGGAAAGCGTGGTCGACATCCTGGCGCCCCGCGCCCACGCCAAGGGCATCGAGATCGCCAGCCTGATCGATCCCCGCCTGCGCATGCTGGTGCGCAGCGATCCCGGCCGCCTGCGTCAGGTTCTGATGAATCTCGGCGGCAACGCGGTGAAGTTCACCGAAACCGGCGGAGTGTCCATCGAGGTCGGCATCGTCGGAGAAGCATCCTCCCCCGTCATGGCGCGGTTCGAGGTCCGCGACACCGGTATCGGCATCGCCACGGAAGCCCAGGAACGCCTGTTCGCCATGTTCTCGCAGGTGGACGCCTCCACCGCCCGGCGCTATGGCGGAACCGGGCTGGGGCTGGCCATCAGCAAGCGCCTGGCCGAACTGATGGGCGGTTCCGTCGGCGTCGAAAGCGAGCCCGGCCGGGGCAGCCGCTTCTGGATCGACCTGCCCGTCGAGGTGCTGGGACCGCAAAGCGCCGCCCCGCCCGACCTGTCCGGCCGCCGCGTCCTGGTGGTCGACGACAATCCGGTCAATCTCGACGTGATGGAACGCCAGTTGCGCTCGTTCGGGGTGACGGTGGCGTCCTGCTCCGACGCCGGCCACGGCATGACCGAGCTGACCACCGCCGCCGCCCGCGGCCATCCCTGGGAAGTGGCCATGATCGACGCCCAGATGCCCATGGTCAGCGGTCCCGACATGGTGCGGATGATCCGCGCCATGCCCATGCTGAGCCGGACCAGGGTCATCGTCACCTCGTCCCAGGGGATGATCGAGAAAGGCGAGCACTGCGCCATCGACGCCTTCCTGCACAAGCCGCTGCGCCAGGGCACCATCCTCGACACCATCGCCCGCCTGCTTGGCGTCACCGCCCATCCCGCCAACGTCCGGGAGGACGCAGCCCGTGAATCCGACAGTGAACAGGGATGCCGACGCCTGCGCATCCTGGTCGCCGAGGACAATCCGGTCAACCAGCAGGTGGCGCTGGGATTGCTGCGCCGCCTGGGGCATTCGGTCGACGTGGTGGGCGATGGCGCCGAGGCGGTCGAGGCCGTCCGCCTGCTGCCCTACGACCTGGTGCTGATGGACGTTCAGATGCCGGAAATGGATGGGCTGGAAGCCACCCGCGTCATTCGCGCCCTGCCCCTCCAGGCCGCCCATGTCCCCATTGTCGCCATGACCGCCAACGCCATGCGCGGCGACGACCAGATCTGTCTCGACGCCGGCATGAACGGCTATATCAGCAAGCCGGTCGACCGCCGCAAGCTGACCGAGGTTCTGGCCCGCTATTCCAATCTGGAACCGCCGCGGCCACGGCCGCCGACGGCCGTTCATGCCGCCCCGGCCATCGATTTCGCCGTCCTCGACCAGCTCCGGGACGATCTGGAGGCCGACACGGTGACCGCCATCCTGGTCAAGTTCCTGGCGGACGCCACCGGCCGGGCCGTCGAGGCCGCCGCCGCGCTGGAGCGTCGGGATTTCGAGCGCATCCGCCGCGAGGCCCATACCATCAAGGGGGCGGCGGCCAGCCTGGGGCTGTCCTCGGTCCGTGACGCATGCCTGACGCTGGAGAGCGCCGCCCGCTCCGGCCATGACGTCGAGACGGCCCTGGCCGTCCTGGACAGGGAAGTCGGCGCCCTGCCCGCCCGGCTGGGCGGTTCCCCCTATGCCCTGCCGGAGAGCACACCATGAAGGACACCAGCAAGGCGATGCTTCGCCGTCTCAACCTGCCCGGCTTCGCCACCCGCTATTTCGTCGGCCAGGGACTCGACATCAACGGCGCCGCCGACCCCATCGGCCAGTACGCCGAGCTTTTTCCCGCCATCAAGGGGATGCGCCTGTGGGACGTGGCTGATGGCGATGCCCAGTACCTGACCGGCCTTGCCGATTCCACCTTTGATTTTGTCCATGCCAGCCACGCCCTCCAGCGCATGGCCGACCCGCGCGAGGCGTTGCGCCACTGGTTCCGCGTGCTGAAACCCGGCGGCCATCTGGTGCTGCTGGTCCCCGACGAGGACATGTACGAACAGGGCTTCCGGCCGTCCCGCTACAACCAGGACAACCGCTGGACCTTTACCCTGTTCAAGACCAGATCCTGGAGTCCGGGATCGCTCAATCTGGTGGAACTGGTCCAGATCCTGGGCGCCCAGGCCGATATCCGCCGCATGGAGGCGATCGACCAGGGCTATCGGCACGGCCTGCCGCGCTTCGACCAGACCCTGACGCCGGTGGCGGAATGCGCCATCGAGGTGGTGATCCGCAAGCGTCCCCAGGCCAAGGCGGTGGCCGGCGGACGCCTGAACGCCGACGGCCCGCTGACCCCGGCCGACGTGTTTATCCTGACCGGATTGCGGGTGGAAGCCCCCAAGAGATAGACCAGGGACGCGGACCGGAAACAGATCGGGCACACACCCTATTGCCCCGTCACGACGGATAAGGCCATATTCTTCGGGGAACGTTTGGGGAGCGGATAATGGCGGCGAAATCCCGTACCGAAATCATCGACGACATCGAAGACTGCATCGGCCGCAACGGCGGCAATTTCGCCGAATGGTATGTCGGCTTCACCGCCAGCCCGAAGCTGAAGCTGTTCAACCATCACAAGCTGAAGGAAAAGGGCGATGCCTGGATCTCGCGTCTGGCCAAGGATGAGTTCGAGGCCCACGAGGTGGCCGAGTTCTTCCGCACCACCCGCAAGACCAAGGGGCCCGGCAGCCAGCCCGGCGACAACGACCTTTACGTCTACGCCTACAAGATGAAGCCGCACACCAAGCCCTGACGCTTTCGCATCGCCATCGCCGAACCCCGACGGCCCCGCCGCCGGTCAGGCGCGGGCCCCGCCGATACCGGCCGCAGTGGAGTTTTCATGTACCCGATGGACGACGGACTTGTCGTTTGGATCACCGGCCTGTCCGGCGCGGGCAAGAGCACCGTCGGACACATGGTGTGGGAAAGCCTGCGGCAACGGGGCGTCCCCGCCATCTATCTCGACGGCGACGTAATGCGCGAGATGCTGGGGGCGGTTCACGCCCACTCGCAGGAGGAGCGCCGGGCGCTCGCCCACACCTATGGCCGCATGTGCCACGCCCTGGCCGCCCAGGGCATGACCGTGGTTTGCAGCACCATCTCGATGTTCCACGCCGTCAGGGACTGGAACCGGGCCAACAACCGGCGCTATCTGGAAATCTATCTCCGCGTTCCGGTGGAGGAACTGGTCCGCCGCGATCCCAAGGGGCTCTATGCCCGCAACGACGGACGGATGATCGGCCTCGACGCCCCGTTCGAGGCCCCGCTGACCCCGGATCTCGTCATCGACAACGGCGGCGACGTCACCGCCGAGGAATCCAGCGGCCGCATCCTGGCCCTGATCCAGGCCTCCGCGTCCTCCTGAGTTGGCGCGGCGCCGGGGAAACCGGGAAAATTCGCATCGGCGGCGGCGACAACGTCCTTGCCTCCGCCGTCAATTTGGCTATAGTACCGCCTAGACACATTCTTGCGTACCCGCTCGGCGGGGTTGTGAGGGTGGGCCTTCGGCCCACTTTTTTTTGTTTTAGGGACCAGAAGGTCGCAAGGCGACAGGGTTATGGAACTTCAAAGCCGTTTGGAGGCCCTGATAGCGCCGTCCCTCGACGCGATGGGCTACGAGTTGGTGCGGGTGCAGTTGCAGGGACAGCAACGGCTCACGCTTCAGATCATGGCCGACCGCAAGGACGGCGTGATGATGGCGGTGGAGGATTGCGCCGACATCAGCCGCGCGCTTTCGGCCCTGCTCGATGTCGAGGACCCCATCTCGGGGGCCTACTCGCTTGAGGTCAGTTCCCCCGGCATCGACCGGCCGCTGACCCGGGCCAAGGACTTCGAGCGGTGGGCCGGCTTCGAGACCAAGCTGGAGGCCATCCAGCCGATCGAGGGGCGCAAGCGGTTCAGGGGCAAGCTGCTGGGTCTGGACGAGACGGGCAATAACGTCCGCCTCGCCATCGAGACCGCCGCCGGTGGCGAAGCCGCCGGAGAGGTTTCCATACCACTGCCGAACGTCAGGGCCGCCAAGCTGGTGCTGACCGACGAGCTGATCGCCGCGACCATGACGGACCAGGAAGACTGAGGACGAACACGTACGATGACCATGGAACGTATCGCCGCACTGCCCCGCCCCGAACTCCTCCAGGTGGCCGACGCCGTCGCCCGCGACAAGGGCATCGACCGCGACGAGGTCCTTGAAGCCATGGAGCAGGCCATCCAGAAGGCCGGACGCTCCAAATATGGTCACGAGCACGACATCCGCGCCCACATCGACCGCAAGACCGGCGAAATTCAGCTGGCCCGCTACATCGAGGTGGTGGAAGAGGTCGAGAACGAGGCGACCCAGTTCACCTTGAAGCAGGCGCTGCGCAAGAAGCCCGACGCCCAGGTGGGCGACTTCATCATCGATCCGCTGCCCCCCATCGATTTCGGCCGCATCGCCGCCCAGACCGCCAAGCAGGTCATCGTCCAGAAGGTCAGGGACGCCGAGCGCCAGCGCCAGTTCAACGAATACAAGGACCGCATCGGCGAGATCAGCAACGGCTTGGTGAAAAGGGTCGAATTCGGCAACGTCATCATCGATCTCGGCCGCGCCGAGGGATTGCTGCGCCGCGACGAGCTGATCCCGCGCGAGACCTTCCGCACCGGCGACCGCGTCCGCGCCTACATCTACGACGTCCGCGCCGAGCCGCGCGGGCCGCAGATTTTCCTGTCGCGCACCCATCCGGTCTTCATGGCCAAGCTGTTCGCCCAGGAAGTGCCGGAAATCTATGACGGCATCATCGAGATCAAGGCGGTAGCCCGCGATCCCGGCTCCCGCGCCAAGATCGCCGTGCTCAGCCACGATTCCTCCATCGACCCGGTCGGCGCCTGCGTCGGCATGCGCGGCTCGCGCGTTCAGGCGGTGGTGGCCGAGTTGCAGGGCGAAAAGATCGACATCATCCAGTGGTCGCCCGACATCGCCACCTTCGTGGTGAACGGCTTGGCTCCCGCCGAGGTCACCAAGGTGGTGATGGACGAGGAAGCCGGCCGCATCGAGGTGGTGGTTCCCGACGACCAGTTGTCGCTCGCCATCGGCCGACGCGGCCAGAACGTGCGTCTGGCCAGCCAGCTGACCCAGTGGAACATCGACATCCTGACCGAGGCCGAGGAATCCGAGCGCCGCACCGAGGAATTCCGTTCGCGCTCCAACATGTTCATCACCGCGCTGGACGTGGACGACGTCATCGCCCACCTGCTGGTGACCGAAGGCTTCTCGTCCGTCGAGGAAGTGGCCTACGTGCCGCTGGAAGACATCGCCGAGATCGAGGGCTTCGACGAGACCGTCGCCGATGAGCTTCAGGGCCGCGCCCGCTCCTTCCTGGCTGAACAGGACGAACGCTACGACCAGATGCGCAAGGACATGGGCGTCGCCGACGAGATGGCCGCCATCGAGGGGCTGACCCCCGCCATGCTGGTCAAGCTGGGCGACAAGGGCGTCAAGACCCTGGATGATCTGGGCGATCTAGCCAGCGACGAATTGGTCGACATCGTCGGGCGCGACGCCCTGACCGAGGACGAGGCCAACGCGGTGATCATGGCCGCCCGCGCCCACTGGTTCGAAGGCGAGGGCTGAGGATTAGGGCGGGCTCATGGGCTTGAACCCGCAGGCGCCAAACAGTGGCGATGGCGATGAGGCCGGCGTTCCCGATATCGGGGACGAAGGCGAGGACAGCGGTCCCGAGCGGCGATGCGTCGTCACCGGGGCGCATCGGCCCAAGGCCGAACTGCTGCGCTTCGCCGTGTCGCCGGAGGGGGAGGTGGTTCCCGACCTGGGACAAGGCCTCCCTGGACGGGGAATCTGGTTGAGCCCCCGCCGGGATGTGGTAAATACGGCCGTGGCGAAGAAGCTGTTCGCCAGGGCGGCTCGCCGTCAGGTGAGCGTGTCGGGCGATCTCGCCGACCGGGTCGAAGCGCTGCTGGTTCGTCGCTGTCTCGACGATATCGGTCTGGCGCGCCGGGCCGGTCAGGCCGTGATGGGATTCGAGAAGGTATGCGCCGAGGTCAGAGCCGGCCGCGCCGCTCTCCTGATCGCCGCCCGCGACGCTGCCCGCGACGGACGCGACAAGGTGCGGGGCCTCGCCCCCGCGTTGCCGGTGATCGAAGTGCTGGACGGCACCGAACTCGGTACCGTCTTCGGGCGCGATCAGGCCGTGCATGCCTGTGTTTCGCCGGGCAAGCTGGCCCGGCGGCTGATAGAGATTTCCGGCCTTCTGGCCGGCTTCCGCCAGGGCGGCTCCGATCGCCCGGCGTGAACTTTGGAGCGTTTTTTTTCAGCGGCATTCCGGCCGCAGATATGGCTGCGTGAGAGACGAAGTTCTACATGAGCGATGATTCCAAGGACCAAGAGCGTAAGGCCCCGCTGAAGCTGTCCCAGCCGGGCAAGCTGGAGCTGAAAAAGACCGTCGAGACGGGTCAGGTTCGGCAGAGCTTCTCCCATGGCCGGTCGAAGGTCGTGACCGTCGAGGTCCGCAAGAAGCGGACCTTCACCAGCGCCGGCGGCGCCATGCACGAGGTCAAGGACGGCGCCCATTCGGCCGCCGAGGCCGACCTCGCCGCCGCGGTCGCCAAGGTCGAGGCCGCCGCCCGCGCGGTCAGCGCCCACGACCTGACCAATCACGAGAAGAATGCCCGCGCCCGGGCGTTGCAGGAGGCGCAGCGCCAGGAAGAGGAGGCTCGCCGCCGCGCCGAGGAGCAAGCCGCCCGCCACGCGCTGGAGGAAGCCCAGCGCCGCGCCGAGGAAGAAATTCGCCAGCGCGCCGAGGACGAGGCCCGCCAGCACGCCGAATCCCAGCCGGTCGCCGAGGACGAGGCCGCGCCGGTCGAAGCCGCGCCGCAGCCGGCGGCCCCCGTGGCCGTCGCCGCGCCGGCCGCGGCCGCGCCGGCAGCAGCCGCGCCGGCTGCCGCCACCGCCACGACCACCACCGCTGTCGAGGCCGCGTCGGCTCCCCGCCCCCGCACCGACGAGGAAGAGGAAGAGGAAGAGCGGGCAAAGAAGCGCGCCGCCGCCCATAAGCCGGCGCCGGTCAAGCGGACCGAGCCACGCCGCCGCACCGGCAAGCTGACCATCACCGACGCGCTCACCGACGACGACCGTTCCGAGCGCGGTCGCTCGCTGGCCGCCGTCAAGCGCGCCCGCGAACGCGAACGCCTCAAGCACATGCAGAAGGGTGCCGAGAAGGTCATCCGCGAGGTCATCATTCCCGAGACCATCACGGTCCAGGAACTGGCCAACCGCATGGCGGTGCGCGGCGCCGACGTGATCAAGAGCCTGATGCGCATGGGCGTCATGGCCAACATCAACCAGAACATCGACGCCGATACCGCCGAGTTGGTGGTGGCCGAATTCGGCCACAACACCAAGCGCGTGTCGGAAGCCGACGTGCTGGTGGGCCTGGGCGGCGAGGCCGACGCCGACGAGCATCTGACGCCGCGCCCCCCGGTGGTCACCATCATGGGCCACGTCGATCACGGCAAGACCTCTCTGCTGGACGCCCTGCGCGAGACCGACGTGGTCTCGGGCGAGGCCGGCGGCATCACCCAGCACATCGGCGCCTATCAGGTGACCATGAGCACCGGCGGCAAGATCACCTTCATCGACACTCCCGGCCACGAGGCGTTCACCGCCATGCGCGCCCGCGGCGCCAAGGTGACTGACATCGTGGTGCTGGTGGTGGCCGCCGACGACGGCATCATGCCGCAGACGGTGGAGGCCATCCGCCACGCCCGCGCGGCGCAGGTGCCGATCATCGTCGCCATCAACAAGATCGACAAGCACGAGGCCAATCCCGACAAGGTCCGCCAGGAGCTGTTGCAGCACGAACTGGTGACCGAGGACCTGGGCGGCGACGTGCTCGCCATCGAGGTGTCGGCCAAGAAGAAGCTGAACCTGGAAAAGCTGGAGGAGGCCATCCTGCTCCAGGCCGAAATCCTCGACCTCAAGGCCAATCCCGATCGCGCCGCCCAGGGCGTGGTGATCGAGGCCAAGATGGAAAAGGGTCGCGGCTCGGTCGCCACCGTGCTGGTCCAGAAGGGCACCCTCAAGGTGGGCGACATCTTCGTCGCCGGCGCCGAGTGGGGCCGTGTCCGCGCCCTGGTGGACGACCACGGCAACGCCATCAAGGAAGCCGGCCCGTCCAGCCCGGTCGAGGTTCTGGGCCTTCAGGGCACCCCCGCCGCCGGCGACGACTTCACCGCCGTCGAGGACGAGGGACGCGCCCGCGAGATCGCCAGCTACCGCCAGCGCCTGGACCGCGAGGCCAAGGCGAAGGCCGGCCAGCGCAGCACGCTGGAACAGATGTTCACCGACATCAAGTCGGGAGTGGCCAAGGAACTGCCCATCGTCGTCAAGGGCGACGTCCAGGGCTCCATCGAGGCCATCGTCGGCACCGTCGAGAAGATCGGCAACGACAACGTCAAGGTCCGCGTCCTGCACGCGGCGGTGGGCGGCGTCAACGAATCCGACGTCACCCTGGCCCGCGCCACCGGCGGCCTGATCATCGGCTTCAACGTCCGCGCCAATCCCCAGGCCCGCGACATGGCCCGGCGCGACGGCGTCGACATCCGCTACTACTCGATCATCTACGACGTCACCGACGACCTGAAGAAGATGCTGTCGGGCATGTTGGCCCCCACCCTGCGCGAGCGGTTCCTGGGCTATGCCAACATCCGCGAGGTGTTCAACATCACCAAGGTCGGCAAGGTCGCCGGCTGCATCATCACCGAAGGCACCGTCAAGCGCGGCTCGAAGGTTCGCCTGCTGCGCGACGACGTGGTCATCCACACTGGCGATCTGGCCCAGTTGAAGCGCTTCAAGGAAGACGTCAAGGATGTGCGCGAGGGCTACGAGTGCGGCATGTCCTTCACCAATTACGAAGACATCCGCGTCGGCGACGTCATCGAGTGCTTCGAGATCGAAGAGGTGGCGGGCGTCCTGTAAGGGGCGTACCGTCATACTCTTCACTCAGGCCCGGAGGAAGCCATGCCCAGAGGGAACAAGCCTCCGTCCCAGCGTCAGCTGCGGGTCGGCGAGGAACTGCGGCACGCCATCGCCAATATCATCGAACGGGGTGAATTCCGCGACCCCGGTCTTCAGGACCGCGCCATCACCGTGACCGAGGTGCGGGTCAGCCCCGACTTGCATAACGCCACCGTGTTCGTGGTGCCGCTGGGCGGCGGCGACCCCACCCCCATCCTGGCCGGGCTGAAACGAGCCAAGGCCTTCCTGCGCCACGAAATCAGCCGGTCGGTGCAACTGCGCGCCGTGCCCGACCTGTGGTTCCAGGCCGACACCACCTTCGACGAAGCGTCGCGCATCGACGACATCCTGCGCAGCCCGGTGGTCCGCCGCGACCTTGGCCTGGACGACGCCCCACCGGCGGCGCCCGACAACGACGACGACGGATAACAGTGGCCCGCAAGCGCAAGGGCACGCCCATCCATGGCTGGCTGGCCATCGACAAGCCGCTGGGTCTGAGTTCGGCCCAGGTGGTGGGCAAGGTGCGATGGCTGCTGAAGGCGGCCAAGGTCGGCCACGGCGGCACCCTGGACCCGCTGGCCACCGGCGTTCTGCCCATCGCCTTGGGCGAAGCCACCAAGACCGTTTCCCATGTGATGGACGGGACCAAGACCTATCGCTTCCAGGTCCGCTGGGGTCTGGCTACCGCCACCCTCGACCGCGAGGGCGACGTGGTCGGGACCAGCCCCGCCCGCCCCACCCGCGCCGCCATCGAGGCGGCCCTGCCCGCCTTCATCGGCGAGATCGAACAGATTCCTCCCGCCTATTCCGCCATCAAGGTGGATGGCGAGCGCGCCTACGACCTGGCCCGCGCCGGCGGAACGGTGGACCTGCCCCCCCGCCCCGTCCGCATCGATTCGCTGACCCTGCTGGACATGCCCGACGCCGATCATGCCGATTTCGAGGTGGTTTGCGGCAAGGGAACCTATATCCGCTCGCTGGCCCGCGACCTCGCCGCCGCCCTGGGAACGCTCGGCCACGTCTCGGTCCTGCGGCGCACCGCCTGCGGCCCATTCCACGAGGCCGACGCGATTTCCCTTGAAACTCTCGCGGAGCTGGGGCAAGGTCCCGGCCCTCGGACCTATCTGCTGCCCGTCGAGACCGCGCTGGACGACATCCCGGCCCTGGCCCTGACGGCGGCGGAGGCCCGGCGCCTCCATTGCGGCAATCCCGTTCCCCTCAGGCACGTGACGACCCGCGACCCCGAGGCCGCGCTTGGCGAAGGCACCTTGTGCCGGGCCATGGACGGCGGACGGATGGTGGCGCTGGCGCGCATCGAGGGCGGAGAAATCCGCGCGGTGCGCGTGTTGAATCTCATGAATGATGAAGGAGTAGACGATGTCGATCACCCCTGAACGCACCCAGGAGCTGGTGAAGGAATACTCGACCAAGGAAAACGATACCGGTTCGCCGGAAGTCCAGGTCGCGATTCTGTCGGAGCGCATCCGCAACCTGACCGAGCACCTGAAGGAGCACAAGAAGGATTTCCACTCGCGCCGCGGCCTGCTGATCATGGTCGGCCAGCGTCGTCGCATGCTCGACTACATGAAGGGCAAGGATCAGAAGCGCTACGAGGGGCTTATTGCTCGTCTCGGCCTCCGCAAGTAAGCGGGCTTCTGACTCTAGAGACTACGGCCGGACGTCGGCCTGGACGGTGCCCGCGTGGGGATGGCTTCACGCGGGTTGCCGCATTTGGATTTCATGACGTCGGGACCGTCCGCAATCCGGCGGTGGTCCTAAGAAAAAGGAACGGACTGTAATGTCGATGTTCAACGTATACCGCAAGGAAATCACCTGGGGCGGACGCAAGCTGGTCCTGGAGACCGGCAAGGTCGCCCGTCAGGCCGACGGCGCCGTGATGGCGACCTACGGCGACACCACCGTGCTGTGCACCGTGGTCGGCGTGAAGAGCCAGCGTCCGGGAATCGATTTCTTCCCGCTGACCGTGAACTACCAGGAAAAGGCGTTCGCCGCCGGCAAGATTCCGGGCGGCTTCTTCAAGCGCGAGGGCCGGCCCAGCGAGAAGGAGACCCTGGTCTCCCGCCTGATCGACCGCCCCATCCGCCCGCTGTTCGCCGATGGCTTCCGCAACGAGGTGCAGGTGGTCTGCACCGTCCTGGCCCATGACCTGGAGAACGATCCCGACATCGTCGCCCTGGTCGGCACCTCGGCCGCGCTGACCCTGTCTGGCCTGCCCTTCATGGGTCCGGTGGGCGCCGCCCGCGTCGGCTACGCCAACGGTGAATACGTGCTGAACCCGCTGGTCGGCGACATCAAGGACAGCGCCCTCGACCTGGTGGTCGCCGGCACCCAGGAAGGCGTCCTGATGGTCGAATCCGAAGCCCGCGAGCTGTCGGAAGAGATCATGCTGGGCGCGGTGACCTTTGGTCACAAGAACTTCCAGCCGGTCATCCAGGCCATCATCGAACTGGCCGAGCAGTGCGCCAAGGACCCGTGGAACCTGCCCGAGGCCCCGGCCGAGGTCGCCGTGGTGCGCTCGAAGTTCGAGGCCGCCGGCATCCCCGCCGCCATGGCCGACGCCTACAAGATCGTCAAGAAGCAGGACCGCTACGCCGCCGTCGGCGAGATCAAGAAAGGCGCCCTGGCCACCCTGACCGAGGCCGCCGAACTGGCGGTCGCCGGCGGCATCCTGAAGGACCTCGAATCCGAGGTGGTGCGCGGCAACATCCTCAAGACCGGCGTGCGCATCGACGGCCGCGACACCAAGACGGTTCGCCCCATCGTCGCGGAAGTCGGCATCCTGCCGCGCGCCCACGGCTCGGCCCTGTTCACCCGCGGCGAGACCCAGGCCCTGGTGGTCGCCACCCTGGGCACCGGCCAGGACGAACAGATCATCGACCAGCTGGCCGGCGAATACCGCGAGCACTTCATGCTGCACTACAACTTCCCCCCCTACTCGGTGGGTGAAGCCGGCCGCATGGGCTCGCCCGGCCGCCGCGAGATCGGCCACGGCAAGCTGGCCTGGCGCGCCATCCGCCCCTGCCTGCCGGCCAAGGAGGCCTTCCCCTACACGCTCCGCGTCGTGTCCGAGATCACCGAGTCCAACGGCTCGTCGTCCATGGCCACCGTGTGCGGCACCTCGCTGGCCCTGATGGATTCCGGCGTTCCCATGCCCAAGCCGGTGGCGGGCATCGCCATGGGCCTGATCAAGGAAGGCAAGGACTTCGCCGTGCTGTCCGACATCCTGGGTGACGAGGATCACCTGGGCGACATGGACTTCAAGGTGGCCGGCACCGTCGATGGCGTCACCGCCCTTCAGATGGATATCAAGATCACCTCGATCACCGAGGAGATCATGAAGATCGCCCTGGGCCAGGCCAAGGACGGCCGCATCCACATCCTGGGCGAGATGAACAAGGGCCTCGACCACGCCCGCGATTCGGTGTCGGGCAACGCGCCCCGCATCACCACCATCTCGATCCCCAAGGAAAAGATCCGCGAAGTGATCGGCACCGGCGGCAAGGTCATCCGCGAGATCTGCGAGCAGACCGGCGCCAAGATCGACATCGACGACGACGGCACCATCAAGGTGGCCTCGGTCGACGCCGATGCCGCCCAGCGCGCCATCGACTGGATCAGGGGCATCGTCGCCGAACCGGAACTGGGAGTGGTCTACACCGGCAAGGTCGTGAAGGTGGTCGATTTCGGCGCTTTCGTGAACTTCCTCGGTTCCCGCGACGGTCTCGTCCACATCTCGGAACTCTCGCGCGAGCGGGTGGCCAAGGTGGCCGACATCCTGAAGCAGGGCGACGTGGTCAAGGTCAAGGTGCTGGGCTTCGACGACCGCGGCAAGGTCAAGCTGTCCATGAAGCAGGTGGACCAAGCCACAGGCGAGGATATCTCGGCCCAGATCGAGGCCGAGAAAACCGAACGCAAGAAGGAGCGTCACCACGAGGATTGATCCCGTGGCGACCGGATAGGGACAGGGCGCGGCACCGCAAGGGCCGCGCCCTTTTCATTTCACCCCACCGCCCCGGGCCGAATGGATCACGTCCCGGCAAGGGGGCCGATAACGATCAAGGCCCTGGCGGTTAACGGCGCATCCTCGCCGTGTTCGAGGACGGCAAGGCGCTGGAATTGACGCAACGCCACCTGTCGCAGAGAGCGGATTTCGGGGCGGCATTCTTCCCGTTCTTCTTCTTCCAAACGCTACCGGCGTTCATGCAGGATTTCCGGGGCGGGTGGCGGAAGATCGGGGATACGCAGGTAC
>NZ_CACVCH010000049.1 GCF_902729425.1 Magnetospirillum sp. SS-4
TTTCAAACTGAGACACTACCGCTGTGGGCGGTCTCGCGCCTTCCCCTCGGGCTGGCGGAATGCGCGGGAATGGGTATAGTCTGCCTCCAGCTTTTTCCTACAATGGTCGCTTCCATGTCTACCGCGCCTTTTTCCCGTCCGCGTCCCTTGGTCCTGTGCATCCTCGATGGTTGGGGCTGGCGGGAGGAGCGGGCCGACAACGCCATCGCCCAGGCCGACACCCCCAACTGGGACCGCTTCCTCGGCGCCTATCCCCATTCGTTGCTGCATAGCTCGGGCCTTCAGGTGGGGCTGCCCGACGGCCAGATGGGCAATTCCGAGGTCGGGCACATGAATCTGGGGGCCGGCCGGGTGGTGATGCAGGACCTGCCGCGCATCGACGCCGCCGTCGCCGACGGATCGCTGGCCCGCAATCCGGGGCTGTTGGACCTGATCGCCAGGGTCAAGGCCCGGGGCGGGGTCTGCCACCTGATGGGGCTCTTGAGCCCCGGCGGCGTCCATTCCCACCAGGACCACTTGGCGGCGCTGGCGCGCGCCGTCGCCGATGCCGGGGTGCCGGTCAGGGTTCACGCCTTCCTCGACGGCCGCGATGTGCCGCCGTCCTCGGCCAGGGAATACCTGGAACGCTTCGAGGCCGACATCAGGGGCCATGACGCCAGCATCGCCACGGTGTCGGGGCGCTATTACGCCATGGACCGCGACAAGCGCTGGGACCGGGTCGCCTTGGCGTGGAACGCCATGGTCGAGGCCCGGGGCGAGACCGCCGCCGACGCCATCGGCGCGGTCGCCCAGTCCTACGCCGCCGGCAAGACCGACGAATTCGCGCTGCCGACGGTGATCGGGGGCTATGGCGGCATGAAGGACGGCGACGGCCTGCTGATGGGCAATTTCCGCGCCGACCGGGCGCGGGAGATTCTCGCCAGCCTGCTGGACCCGGCCTTCGACGGCTTCGAACGGCCGAGACGGCCGGCTTTCGCCGCCAGCCTGGGCCTGACCGAATATTCCAAGGACCTCAACGCCCTGCTGGGGGCGCTATTTCCGGCGGAATCGCTCGCCAACATCCTGGGCGAGGTGCTGAGCGGCGCCGGCCTGACCCAGCTGCGCATCGCCGAGACCGAGAAATACGCCCACGTCACCTTCTTCTTCAACGGCGGGCGCGAGATGGTGTTTCCCGGCGAGGAGCGCATCCTGGTGCCCAGCCCCAAGGTCGCCACCTACGATCTCCAGCCGGAGATGTCGGCGGCCGAAGTCACCGACCGGCTGGTCGAGGCCATCGGATCGGGGCGCTTCGACGTGGTGGTGGCGAATTACGCCAATGGCGACATGGTCGGCCATACCGGCTTCCTCGACGCGGCCATCAAGGCCGCGCGGACCGTCGATGCCTGCCTGGGCCGGCTGGAGACGGCGGTCAAGGCGGCGGGCGGCGTCATGCTGGTCACCGCCGATCACGGCAACGCCGAACAGATGAGGGACCCGGCCACCGGCGAGCCCCATACCGCCCATACCACCGGTCCGGTGCCGCTGGTGCTGGTGGCACCGCCGGCCGGAATCGACGGCGTGGCCGATGGCCGGCTGGCCGACGTGGCGCCCACCATGCTGGCGCTGCTGGGGCTGGCCCAGCCCGCCGAGATGGGCGGGCATTCCCTGCTGGTCCGACGTGCGGCGGTGGCTTAGCTCCGCCGCCGTCGCCATCATCCTGCTCGCGGGCGGGAGCGGCGCCGCTTTGGCCAGTTGGGACCGGCCGGTGGATGCCGGCCAGCGCCTGCGGGAACTGGAAGGCGAACTGGAACGGTTCCGCGCCGAGCACGACGAGATCAGGCGCAAGGCCGCCGCCCTGTCCCAGGAGACCAACAGCCTGCGGGCCGAGATGGTCCGGGCCGCCCGCGCCGCCCAGGAGAGCGAGGATATGCTGACCGGGCATGAAATCCGGCTGGAGGATCTGCGAACCCGCGAGATCGCCGATTCCGAGGCGCTCAAGCGCCGCTCGCAGCAGATGGTCGGCGTGCTGACCGCCTTGCAGCGTCTGGCCTGGCGTCCGACCGAGGCGCTGCTGGCCCAGCCCCAGACTCCGGCCGAGACGGTGCGCTCGGCCATCCTGCTGCGCGCGGCGGTGCCGCAGATCGAGCAATCGGCCCGCGACCTCAAGGTCGACATCGACCGAGTCACCCGGCTGCGCGCCGAGATCGGCGAACAGCACCAGAAGATCGCCATCACCACCGGCCATCTGGAAAAGGAGCATATCCGCCTCAAGGACATGTTCGAGCGCAAGAGCGTGGTTCATCAGGAAACCGAGCAGGAGCGCCGCGCCGCCGAACTGAGGCTGTCGGAATTGGCCAGTCAGGCCGAGGATCTGCGCGACCTGCTGGCCCGGCTGGAACAAGAGCGCGAGCGCCGGCTGATGGAAGCGGCCGCCAAGGCCGCCGCCGAGAGGGCCGCCCGCGACGCCGAGGCCGCCGCCCGGCGTATCGCCCGCGAGGCCGAACTGGCTGCCGAGAGGGCCGCCCGCGAGGCCGAACAGGCGGCGTTGCGGGCGCAGCAGCAGGCCGCCGCCGACCGCGAGCGCGAACTGACCAAGGCCCAGGCCGCGGCCCGCGAGCGCGAGCAGGCCCAGGCCCAGGCGGCGCACGAGGCAGAGCTGAAGGCCCAGGCCGAGGCCAAGGAAAAGCAACTGGCGGCGCAGCAGGCCGCCCGGGACGCCGAGCAGGCCGCCCGCGAGGCCGCCGCCACCCGGCCGGTCAAGAGCGAGGTGCCGTTCAGCCAGTCGCGCGGCAAGCTGCTGTTTCCCGCCCGCGGCAAGGTGGTCGAGGGGTTCGGGCGGACCAACGAGGTCGGCCACGTCAACAAGGGCATCTCCATCCTGACCCGCAAGGCGGCCCAGGTCATCGCCCCCATCGAGGGACAGGTGGTGTTCGCCGGCCCGTTCCGGGGCTATGGCCTGCTCTTGATCATCGAACACAGCGAGGGCTATCATACGCTGCTCGCGGGAATGGCTCAGCTCGACTGCTCGGTCGGTCAGAGACTTGCCGCGGGAGAGCCCGTCGGCGTAATGGGGCAGGACGACGCCAAGCCCAAACTCTATGTCGAGCTGCGCCGCAGCGGCCAGCCGGTCAACCCGTTGCCTTGGCTCATGGCACAAAAAAGTAAGGCCAGTGGATGATTCGCAAGATAATGATGGCGGCGGGAACCGTTGCTCTGCTGTCGACGACCGCCCTCACCCCCGTTTCCGCCAGCGCCGCCGAGCGCAAGGAGACCTACAGGCTTCTCGACCTGTTCGCCGAGGTCTTCGACAAGGTCCGCTCGGAATATGTCGAGCCGGTCAACGAGGAGGAACTGATCGAGGCGGCCCTGAACGGCATGCTGACCTCGCTCGATCCCCATTCGGCATACCTGAACACCAAGAATTCCAAGGATATGGATATCCAGACCCGTGGCGAGTTCGGCGGCCTGGGGCTTGAGGTGTCCATGGAAGGCGGCTGGGTCAAGGTGGTCTCCCCCATCGACGACACCCCCGCCTATCGCGCCGGCATGCAGCCCGGCGATTTCGTCACCCACCTGGACGGCGAGCCGGTCCAGGGGCTGTCGCTGTCCGAGGCGGTGGATCGCATGCGCGGACCGCCCAACACCGACATCAAGCTGACGGTGCGCCGCATCGGCATCGATGCTCCGTTCGACGTCAAGCTGACCCGGGCGATCATCAAGGTGCAGACCGTCAAGGTCCAGGTCCATGGCGACATCGGCTACATCCGGGTGTCGCAGTTCAGCGCCACCACCAATGACGACCTGAAGCGGCTGGTGGCCCAGATCAAGAAGGACATCGGCAAGACCCCGACCGGCTTCGTCCTGGACCTGCGCAACAATCCCGGCGGCCTGCTGGATCAGGCGGTGGCGGTGTCGGACGCCTTCCTCGACAAGGGCGAGATCGTATCGACCCGCTCGCGCCGGCCCGAGGACACCCAGCGCTTCAACGCCCGTTCCGGCGACATCGCCGAGGGGCTGCCGCTGGCGGTGCTGATCAACGACGGCTCGGCCTCGGCGTCCGAAATCGTCGCCGGCGCCCTCCAGGACCACAAGCGCGCCGTCATCATGGGCACCCGCTCGTTCGGCAAGGGGTCGGTCCAGACCCTGATTCCGCTGCCCGGCCACGGGTCCATGCGGCTGACCACGGCGCGCTACTACACGCCGTCGGGCCGGTCCATCCAGGCGGTCGGCATCGAACCGGACATCAAGGTCGCCCAGTCCAAGATCGAGCCCATCGCCGGGGCCGAGCGCGAGCGCCGTAGCGAGGCCTCGCTGCGCAAGGCCCTGCCCAATCCCAACGGCGGCAAGAATCCCGACAAGGACCGGGAGCTGAGGGAGAAGGAGCAGAAGGAGCGGGAGCAGAAGGAAAAGGACAAGGCGGCCACCGTCACGCCGCACGCCGATCCGGCCGCGCCCGGGGGCAAGCCCGAGACGCCCGCTCCCATCAAGCTGGGCGATCCCGCCCAGGACTATCAGCTGGCGCGGGCGCTGGACCTGCTGCGCGGACTGTCGGTCTATCGTCCGGCCGCCCGGTAGGGCTTGCCGTTCATGGCCGGTGACCGTCACGACGATCTCGACGACCTCGACGAGGATTCACCGCCCGAGATCGTCGTTGACGACTACCCGCAGAAGAAGTCGCTCAACCTCAAACCCATCCTCACCGGTCTTCTGGTGCTGGTGCTGGGCGGCGGGTTGGGCGGCGCCGTCTATCTGTTCTCCAATTACGAAATCCGCGACCTGATCGGCCTGCTGGACATCGCCGATTCGGAACCGCGCCTGTCCATGTCGTTGCCGGGCAAGGGCGAGGCGGGCAAGGGCGAGGCTGCTCCGGCCGCCGTCGCCATCGGCGGCGGTCTGCTGACGCCGCCCGGCGTTTCTGGCCGCGGAGACATCCTCAAGGCGATCCCCGACGACACTCCGCCCGCCGATGCGCCGCCACCCAACGCGCCTTCTTCCGGTGTTCCGCCGCCGGCTGTCGCCGCGTCTCCACCGCCCGCGTCGTCTCCCGATCCCGAGGCCGACGCGCTGGCCCGGCTGGAGGCCGGATCTGCGCCGCCGCCGCCGGCCGCCAAGGCGGCGCCGGTGGACGCATCGGGGATTCCCACCCAGCCGTCGCCCCGCACCGCCGACAAGCCGCCCACCTTCGACCAGTTGGCCGGCGTCAAGGGCGATTCCAAGCCGCTGCCCCCCGCTCCGGCAAAGGATCTGCTGCGCAAGACCCAGGCGGGCGACCTGCCGTTTCCCGGCCCCGACGGCCGTCAGCCCTGGCAGGTCTATTCCCGGCCGTGGTCCGGTCCCGCCGACAAGGGCAAGGTGGCGGTGGTGGTGGTGGATCTGGGGCTGGACAAGGCCGCGACCGAGGCCGCCATCGCCAAGCTGCCGCCGGAGGTCACCCTGGCCTTCAGCCCCTATGCCCCGTCATTGGACAAGTGGGTGAAGAAGGCCCGCGATTTCGGCCACGAGGTGCTGCTGGTGCTGCCGGCCGAGGCCTCGGGCTATCCCAACCGTGATCCCGGCCCCTATGGCCTGCTGACCTCGCTGTCGCCGGAATCCAACCTGACCCGCCTGGAAACCGTGATGGCCAAGGCGGTGGGCTATGCCGGGCTGGTGTCGCTGGGCGGACTTTACGCCGCCTCGCCGCAGATGGCGGGAACCCTGGGGGTGGTCCGCGATCACGGCCTGATGTTCATCGGTTCCGGCGCCGCGCCGCCCGACCGGGTGCCGGCCATCGCGCCGGTCGCCGGGGTGGTGGACAGCGATCCGTTCCGCGAGGCCATCGACATGCGGCTCAATCAGGTCAGCATCGCCGCCCGCACCAAGGGACGCGCCGTCGCCGCCGTCACCGCCCGGCCGCTGTCGCTGGCCCGCCTGATGGCCTGGATCAACGATCTGGAGGGCCAGGGACTGGTGCTGACCCCGGCCTCCGCCGTGGTGGTTCCGCCTCCCGCGCCAGGAAAGTCATGATGTCGAAAGATCGCAAGCTGCTGCCCCTGGATCAGCGTCCCTACCGTCCCGGCATCGGTCTGGTGCTGCTTAATTCCCGTGGGCTGGCCTTTGTCGCCCAGCGCATCGACACTCCGGACGACGCCTGGCAATTTCCCCAGGGCGGCATGGACGAGGGCGAGGCTCCCCGCCAGACGGCGCTGCGCGAGATGAAGGAGGAGATCGGCACCGACAAGGCCGAGATCGTCGCCGAATCCAGCGACTGGATCGCCTACGACCTGCCGCCCGACATCGCAGACAAGGTCTGGAAGGGCCGGTATCGGGGGCAATCCCAGAAATGGTTCTGCGCCCGCTTCACCGGCGCCGATGCCGATATCGATCTGGCGACCGCGCACCCCGAGTTCAGCCGGTGGCAATGGATGGATCTGGCCCGGGTACCGGAGCTTATCGTTCCGTTCAAGCGGGCGCTTTACGATCGCGTGGTGGCCGAATTCCTGCCGGTCGCGCGGGCGATGGGGCGACGGCCCGGGTGACGCCGCCGTCGGGCTCTTGCCGATTAAGCTTGTAATCTGCGGGGGACTGGCCCATGGTCGGTCCGTCCTTCTTCCTACCGTGGGAACCTGCTGACAGGTTCCGGTGCCGCCTTCGTGTGACATCGCTGGTCGATTGATCGAACCCCCGCATGACTTTGTGCGGGGCGATACCGCTATTACTGGAGAGTTCCATGCCGACTGGCACCGTGAAATGGTTCAACAGCACCAAGGGTTACGGCTTCGTTCAGCCCGATGACGGCTCCGCCGACGTCTTCGTCCACATCTCCGCCGTCGAGCGTGCCGGCATGGGCAACCTCAACGAGGGGCAGAAGCTGTCGTTCGAGACCGAGCGCGACCCCCGCAAGGGCAAGACCTCGGCCGTGAACCTGAAGGCCATCTGAGCCTGCCGGTTTCCGGATGAAGATGAAGGGGCGCGGCTCGGCCGCGCCCCTTTTTCGTGTCCGCCGCATTGATGACGGCGCGTTCCGGGGCCATACTCAGAAGATGACCCGACAATCGCAGGGAGTACCGCCATGCCGCCCCGTCTGATCAAGGACGTCATCAGGAATCAGGCCATCCTCGCCATGGCGCCCGATGCCTCGGTGCGGGAGGCCGCCCGTCGGATGAAGCAGGATCGGGTCGGTTCCGTCATGGTGGTGGAGGATGGCCGGCTGACCGGAATCTTCACCGAGCGCGACGGCCTGTTCCGGGTGCTGGCCGAGGGGCTGGACCCCGAGACGACGCCGCTGGCGGCGGTGATGACCGCCCATCCGGCCACCATCACCGCCGACCGCAAGCTGGGCCACGCCCTGCACATGATGAGCGACGCCGGATACCGCCACATGCCGGTGGTGGAGGACGGCCGCCCCATCGGCATGATCTCCATCCGCGACGCCCTGGGCTCGGAACTCAGCGCCTTCGAGCGGGAGGCCGAGGCCAAGGCGGAACTGGGCGAGATTCTGGGCTAGCCCATCCGGCCGTCCCTGGGTAGTGTATCCGACCCCATTTTCGGAGAGTCTGTGCCTTGAAGTATGTGAGCACGCGCGGGAAAGCACCGGTTCTTGATTTCGACGACGTCCTGCTGGCCGGTCTGGCCCGCGACGGCGGCCTGTATCTGCCCGAAAGCTGGCCGGTGTTTTCCGCCGCCGAGATCAGGGCCATGCGCGGCCTGTCCTATGCCGAACTGGCGGCGCGGATCATGCGCCCCTTCGTCGAGGGCTGTCTGAACGACGCCGATCTCGCCCGGCTGTGCGCCGAATCCTATGGCGGCTTCACCCATCCGGCGGTGGCGCCGCTGCGCCAGATCGGCCACAACCAGTGGGTCATGGAACTGTTCCACGGCCCGACCCTGGCCTTCAAGGACTATGCCCTGCAACTGGTCGGCCGCCTGTTCGACCATGTGCTGAAAAAGAAGAACCAGCGCGTCACCATCGTCGGCGCCACTTCGGGCGATACCGGCTCGGCCGCCATCGAGGCCTGCCGCGACCGCGCCGCCGTGGACATCGTCATCCTGCATCCCCGGGGGCGGGTGTCCGAGGTGCAGCGCCGCCAGATGACCACGGTGCTGTCGTCCAATGTCCGCAACCTGGCGGTGGACGGCACCTTCGACGACTGTCAGGATCTGGTCAAGGCCCTGTTCAACGACGCCGCCTTCCGCGACGAGATCAATCTGTCGGCGGTCAATTCCATCAACTGGGCCAGGGTCATGGCCCAGATCGTCTATTACTTCGCCGCCGGGGTGGCGCTGGGCGCCCCCGACGTCCCCATGAGCTTTTCGGTTCCCACCGGCAATTTCGGCAACGTCTTCGCCGGCTATGCCGCCCGGCTGATGGGATTGCCGGTGGACCGGCTGATCGTCGGCTCCAACGCCAACGACATCCTCACCCGCTTTTTCGAGGGCGGCGTGATGAAGACCGAGGGCGTGGTTCCGTCGCTGTCTCCCAGCATGGACATCCAGGTCTCCAGCAATTTCGAGCGGCTGATGTATCTGGCGCTGAACGGCGACGGCGCCGCCGTGGACCGGCTGATGGGCGAATTCCGCGGTCATGGCGCCATGGTCATGCCCCAGGGGGCGTGGTCGTCCATGCGGGACGTGTTCGAGGCCTATCGCTTCGACGACGAGGCGACCCTGGCCGCCATGCGCAGCCTGAAGCGCTCGACCGGCGAGAGTCTCGACCCCCACTCCGCCATCGGCGTGGCCGCCGCTCTCAAGGGGCATTCCCGCAAGGACGCCACCGTGGTGGCTCTGGCCACCGCGCATCCGGCCAAGTTTCCCGACGCGGTCGAAAGGGCGACCGGCATCCGCCCCGGCCTGCCCGCGCACATGGCCGACCTGTTCCAGCGCGCCGAACGTATGGATTCCATGGCCAACGATGTCGACGCGCTGAAGTCCTATGTCCGCGCCTTCGCCGGACGGACCGGGGCATGAACACAATCCGGGAGACCGTTCTTTCCTCCGGCCTCAAGGTGGTCACCGATCCCATGGACACGGTGGAGACCGTGTCGGTGGGGGTGTGGGTCGAGGCCGGCACCCGCCACGAGCCGGCCGAGATCAACGGCGTGTCGCATCTGCTGGAGCACATGGCCTTCAAGGGGACCGAGCGGCGTTCGGCCCAGGATATCGCCGAGGAGATGGATTCCTGCGGCGGCCACCTCAACGCCTATACCGCCCGCGACCACACCGCCTATTACGCCAAGGTGCTGAAGGAGGATGCCGGTCTGGCGCTGGACATCATCTCGGACATTCTTCAGCACTCGGTGCTGGATTCCGAGGAACTGGCGCGCGAGCAGGCGGTGGTGGTCCAGGAGATCAGCCAGGCCATCGACACGCCCGACGACATCATCTTCGATCATTTCCAGGCAGTGGCCTATCCCGACCAGCCGCTGGGCTGCGCCGTGCTGGGGACCGAGGCGCTGGTACGGTCCATGAGCCGCGACAGCGTGCTGGGCTACATGCGCGACCATTACTCGGCGTCGCGCATGGTGCTGTCGGCCTCGGGCCGCATCGATCACGACACCCTGGTCGCGGCAGCCGAGACCGCCTTCGCCGGGTTGCCGCCCCACCTGGAGGCGACCACCCAGCCGGCCCGCTACCGGGGCGGCGATTTCCGCGAGGACCGCGACCTGGAGCAGGTCCATGTCGTGCTGGGCTTCGATGGCGTCGCCTACGACGATCCCGACTATTATTGCGCCTCGGTGCTGTCGACCCTGCTGGGCGGCGGCATGTCGAGCCGGCTGTTCCAGGAGGTGAGGGAAAAGCGCGGCCTGGTCTATTCCATCTATTCCTTCGCCTCGTCGTATGCGGATGGCGGCCTGTTCGGCGTCTATGCCGGCACCGGCGAGGACGAGGTGGCGGAACTGATCCCGGTGATGTGCGACGAGATCGTCAAGGTAGGCGGCGGCGTCCGCGAGGCAGAGGTTCATCGTGCCCGCGCCCAGCTCAAGGCCTCGATCCTGATGAGCCTGGAAAGCACCACGTCCCGCTGCGAGCAGTTGGCCCGCCAGATCGCCGTCTACGGCCGGCCGCTGCCGGTGGCCGAGGTGGTCGCCAAGGTCGAGGCCATCACCGCCGAGGATTGCGCCCGGGTGGCGCGTCGCCTGTTCGCCGGCTCCCCCACCTTTGCCGCCATCGGCCCGCTGGCCAATGTGGAAGACTACGACCGGGTGGCGGCCCGCCTCAAGAACTGAGCCGGCTTCGGCTCAGTCCTGCCCGTCCGGCGAACCGCCGCGATAGCCGGTGGCGACCACGTAGGTCTCGGCCGAGCCCTGGCGGCTGGCCGGCGGCTTGGCGTGGCGGACGCTGGCGAAGTTCTTTTTCAGCAGGTCCAGCAGGGTTTTCTCCGTGCCGCCCTGGAACACCTTGGCGACGAAGGCGCCGCCCGGCGACAGCACTTCCATGGCGAAGTGCAAGGCCACCTCCACCAGGCCGATGATGCGCAGATGGTCGGTGGACGGATGGCCGGTGGTGGGGGCGGCCATGTCGGACAGGACCAGATCGGCGGGGCCGCCCAGGGCCTGCTTCAGCCGGTCGGGGGCGTCGTCGGCCAGGAAGTCGCCCTGAAGGGTGATGGCCCCCGGCACCGGGTCCCATTCCAGGATGTCCATGCCGACGACGATGCCGCCCTTGGGGCCGTCGGGGTTGATCTTCTGCACCGCCACCTGGGTCCAGCCGCCGGGAGCCGCCCCCAGGTCCACCACCCGCAGGCCGGGTTTCAGCAGATGGAAGCGTTCATCCAGCTGGATCAGCTTGAATGCGGCGCGCGAGCGATAGCCCTGGCGCTTGGCCTCGTGGACATAGGGGTCGTTGAGCTGGCGTTGCAGCCACAGGGTCGACGACAGCTTGCGCCGCTTGGCGGTCTTGACCCTGACGGTCATTTCCCGCGAGGTTCCCGGCGCCGACCCCGTCGCCCGTCCGCCGCCCTTCTTCCTGCCGCCGCCGTTCACCATGACCTCTTCGCCTTTCCGGCCGTATCCTCGCGCATCATACCCAGCAGGACGCCTTCGCGCACGCCGCGATCCGCCACCTTCAGGCGCCCCAGCGGCCACAGCCGGCAGACCGCTTCCAAGATGGCGCAACCGGCCACCACCAGATCGGCGCGCTCGGGGCCGATGCAGGGGTGGGCGGCGCGCTCGTCCTGGGTCATGGCGGCAAGGCGGCGGGTGACGGCGGCGATATCCTTGAAGGACAGATCCAGCCCGTCCACCTGCGAGCGGTCATAGCGTTCCAGCCCCAGATGCAGCGCCCCCAGGGTGGTCACGGTGCCCGAGGTTCCCAGCATCTGCACCAGATTGCCGGCCATCATGGCGGCGATGGCGTGAATGCTCTCGAACGGGCGAAAGGCGCTGCCGATCCGCTCGACGATGGCGGCATAGCCGGCGTTGCTGGCCAGTTCGGCGGCCCATTGCTCGGCCAGGGTCACCACGCCGGTCGGAATGGACTGGGTGCCCATGATGGTCTGGCCGGACGGGGCGTTGCGAACCCAGACCAGTTCGGTGGAGCCGCCGCCGATGTCGAACACCAGCGCCCACGGCACATGCGGGTCCAGCAGCGAGGCGCAGCCGGTCATGGCCAGTCCGGCCTCCTCCGCCGGCGAGACGATCTCGGGGATCAGGCCGGTGCGCTCGCGGATGCGGGCGGTGAATTCGGCGCCGTTGCTGGCGCGGCGGCAGGCCTCGGTCGCCACCAGGCGGGCGCGGTTGACCTGATTGCGCTCCATCTTGACGACGCAGGCTTCCAGCGCGTCGAGGGTACGCTCCATGGCGGCCTCGGACAGCCTGCCGGAGGCGGACAGCCCCTCGCCCAGCCGGGTCACCCGGGAAAAGGCGTCCACCACCCGGAAACCGCGCTGGGTCGGACGCGCCACCAGCATGCGGCAATTGTTGGTGCCAAGGTCGAGCGCGGCGTAAAGCGGGGCAGGCGACATGGATGGGATGACTCGGAAAGGGTGCTCTGGAACGCGGCGCGGGACCTGGACGGCACGGGCGGCGGATGTTACCCCGGATTGCCGCCGGCAGGGAAGCCCGCTCTCCCCCCGGAACGGCGAGGCCTCCTTCCTGGAATCGCGGGGGGCGGTTGCGTCTCCTTCCGGCAATCTCTACCATCCGCCTTCATCTCGCAGACCAGGAGAGTTTCATGGCCGATCCGCTGTTGCCCGCCGACCAGAGCCGCATCCAGCATCTGGTGACCGTCTTCGGACGCATCGGCGAGGAACGGATGAAGGATCTCGGCCTCTACAATCCCGCGCTTCAGGTGGAAGCGGTTGGCTTTCGCCGATGGAACGGCTGGCTGGCCGGGGTGCTGGTGACGCCGTGGTTCATGAATTTCGTCATGCTGCCCGCCGACGCCTCCACCAGCCTGGAGAACGCCGAGGTCGGCTCGCGCCGGCGCATCGACCTGCCCAAGGGGCAGGTGGTGTTCGTGATCGGCGAGGTCGACGATGTCGGCCCCTATCTGTCTTATTCCATTCATTCGCCCATGGGCCAGTTTCCCGATCACGCCTCGGCCTCCACCACCGCCTGGGCCGCCGTCGGTCCCTATTTCCTGGAGCCGGGTGAGGAACCGGGCGGCGAATGCGGCTTTGGCTGGGGTGTCAACAAAGGGCCATGAGGACGCTCGTTCTTCTTCTCCTTCTCCTGCTGCTGCCGTTGTCGGGCGCGGTTTTGCCGGCGCAGGCGGCGGAGATGCTGGTTCCCTGTCCGGGCTGTCCGCCCATGGCGATCGTTCCGGCCGGCGACTTCATCATGGGCGACGCCCGCACCGCCGCCAAGTCGGAGAAACCGGAGGTGGCGGTCGGCATTCCCCGCCGCTTCGCCCTCGGTGTCACCGAGGTCAGCTTCGACCAGTGGCAGGCATGCGCCGACGATGGCGCCTGCCGGGGCGGGCTCGACGATCATGGCTGGGGCAGGGGGGAACGGCCCGCCATCAACATGACCTGGGAGGAGGCCGCCGCCTTCGCCGCCTGGGTCGGCAGACGGTCCGGCCTTGCCTGCCGCCTGCCCGACGAGGCCGAATGGGAATACGCCGCCCGCGCCGGCACCCGTACCGGCTTCTGGTGGGGCGACCAGACCGGCGACGGCAACGCCAATTGCCGCGATTGCTCGGCCGCCATCGATCATCCCTACGGTTCGGTTCCGGTGGCGAGTTATCCGCCCAATCCCTGGGGGCTGCACGACATGAACGGCAATGTGTGGGAATGGACCCGCTCGTGCTGGACGGCGACACACGCCGCGCCCTCGGGCGAGGACGCCGCGACCTGCCGCGACCGGGTGATCAAGGGCGGTTCGTGGTATTACTTCTCCACCATGTCGCGCGCCTCGGCCCGTGCCCGCAACGATGGCCGGGCGTGGAGCTACAATATCGGCCTGCGGGTGTTGTGCGAATTGCCGTGACCGGAACGCGCCCTATTCGATCAGGCCGCGGCGCAGGGCATAGGCGGTCAGTTCCGCCGAATTGTGCAGGTCCAGCTTCTGCATGATCTTGGTGCGGTGGGTTTCCACCGTCTTGACGGCGATGCCGAGTTCATCGGCGATCTCGCGATTCTTCAGCCCCTGGGCGATCAGCTTCAGAACTTCGCTCTCGCGCGGGGTCAGGGCGGCGTTGCCGTCGGTCTCCTCCAGGTATTCCCGGACCAGATCCGCCGACAGGCCCGGCCCCAGATAGGTCTTGCCGGCGCAGACCGCGGTGATGGCGGTCATCAGTTCGCCGTGGCCCAGCTTCTTCAGGGCGTAGCCGTCGGCTCCGGCGGCCAGCGCCTCGGCGACGCGGCGTTCGCAATTGGCGGTGGTCAGCACCAGCACCCTGACCTTGGGGGCCAACTGCTTGATGCGGCGGGTCGCCTCGACCCCGTCCAGTTCGGGCATGGACAGGTCCATCAGCACCACGTCGGGCAGCAGGGATTGGGTCAGGGCGATGGCGGCCTTGCCGTCCTCGGCCTCGCCGACCACGGCGACGTCGTCAGCCGCCAGCAGGGCCACCAGTCCCTGACGGACCAGCTGCTGATCCTCGGCAATAACAATGCGAACCGTCACGTCAGCTCTCCTCGACACCCGCCAGGATCATCGCCGAGATATCCCCATACATCAAGGGTCCTAAGACGTTTGACCCGACAGTTCCCCATATCGTCCGGCGATGGCGGCGAAACTGTCGTAGCGCCGGATGGTCTCATCCGACAGGGCGACGCCGTAATGGCTCTCCAGGGCCAGCATCACCGCCAGATGGCCGACGCTGTCCCAGGCGGGATGGCGTCCCAGGCCGCTGTCGGCGGTTATGGAATCCGGCCGGCAGTCCAGGGCGGCGGCGACAAGAGAACGGGGGGCGGGCAACTCGGTCATGACGATTCCTGGACCAGCCGCCGCAGGGCGGCGAGGTCGATCTTGTCGTTGGCGTTGCGCGGCATCTCCGCCACCGGGTGAATGGTACCGGGAACCGCGTGGGAATCCAGCCGCTTTTCCAGGGCGCGCCGCAGGCCGTCCACGTCCAGCCCGCCGGAGGCCGGGACGAAGGCGTGCAGCCGTCCGTCCACCAGTACGGTGGCGGCCTCGGGATGCCCCAGCGCCCGGATGGCGGCGTTGACCTCGTCCAGTTCCAGGCGATAGCCGCGAATCTTGACCTGAGTGTCGCGGCGGTGCTGGAAGAACAGCCGGTTTCCGGCATCCCGCCGGACGATGTCGCCGGTGAGATAGGCCCGGATTTCGCGTCCATCCACCGTGATGGCGCGGAAGGCCTCGCGGGTGCGGACCTCGTCCAGCCAATAGCCGTCGGCCAACTGGGGGCCGCTGATGGCCAGTTCGTCGCCCTGGTCGGTGGGCAGCAAGTGCAGGCCCATGCCGGGAATGGCGGCGCCCAGTTCCACGGTGTCGCCGCTTCCGGACGTCGGCCCGGCTTCATTCAGCCGTGCCAGGGTGCACGACACCGTCGCCTCGGTGGGGCCGTAGGTGTTGTGGATCGCGGCGGCGGGATTGGCGGCCAGCAGGGCGGCCGCCTGGGCGGCGTAGAGCGGTTCGCCGCAGAAGGTGAACAGGCGGACCGAAGCCATGCGGTCCGGGGTCAGGTCGCCGGCCTTGGCCATCATGTCGATCACGCTGGGCACCGAGTTCCAGATGGTCAGCCGCCGCGCCGCGACGAAGCGGCCCGGCAGCATGCGGTCCATCGCCGATTGCAGCGGATGCAGGGCGGCGCCCGAGCACAGCGCGCCATAGACGTCGAGCACGCTGAGGTCGAAGCCGATATTGGGATGCTGCGACCAGCGGTCCCCCGGTCCCGGATTCATCGCCTCCAGCGCCCAGGCGGCATAGTGGTTCAGCGCATGGCGAGGGATCATGACTCCCTTGGGCAGGCCGGTGCTGCCCGAGGTGAAGATGACGTAGGCCAGCCGGTGGGGCGGCCTGGGCGAAAACGGAGCGGCGGCCGGCGGCGGGGGCGGCATCGCCTCGCACCCCTCCGGCAGTGACAGCCCCCCGGTTTCCGACGCGATCACCACGTCCGGCCGGAACAGATCCAAGATGGTCTCCAGCCTGGCCGGAACCGAGGCGGCGTTGCAGGGAAGGTAATAGCCGCCGGCCATCAGGGTGGCAAACATGGCGGCATAGGCGTCCGTCCCCTGGGGCAGCAGGATCGCCACCCGGGGATGGGGGCCGAACCGGGCCAGCGCGGCGGCCATGCCGGCGGCGCGGGCGACGAGATCGCGGTAGCTCGCCGTTCCGCCCTGTTCCACCACCGCCGGGGCGTCGGGGTGGCGGGCGGCGACGTCGAGCAGGCGGCCGACCACGTCCATGTCATTCCCTCCGGGTCAGGGCATGGGGATCGGCCGCCAGCAGGTCCATGGCGGCGGCGTGCAGGTCGGACAGCAGGCAGCAATGGCTGCCGCCGAAGGCGCAAGGGGCCGAGCGCAGTTGTCCCCGCCGGCTCAGTTCCCGCGCCGCCGGCTCGAAATCAGTGGCGATATCCTCGCCGGAACGGGCGAAATAGCGCAGCCGCACGGTCCGCTCGTGCCCGCCGGAATCGACCACCCGCCGCTCCACCCAGACCCAGCGGCGATAGGGGACGTTCGCCAGCGCCTCCACATGGTGCAGGTAGGTGCAGCCCTCGGAAAAGCCGCAGCCCAGCAGCAGCAGCTTGAAGCCGCGACGCATCATGTGGTCGAAATCCGATCCCTCGCCCAGCGAGCTGCCGGGGTCGCTGTCGTCGAGCAGGCGGGAATCGGGGCCGATGCCGGCGTGGTTGTGAATCGGGCACCGGCTGCGCCGGGCGCCGGGCAACTGGCGGACATGCTCGGACAGGGCGCCGGTGGCTTCGCCCGGACGGGTGCGGGGATCGTAGGGCAGGGCGGGGTCGAAGGTGTAGCTGGGCACCACCAGGCTGCCGGCGGCGCCGACCCGGTCTCGCAGCATCGCCGCCAGCCCGGCGGCGCCGCCCTCCAGGTCGCCGAACGACAACAGCCGCGAATGCACCGCCAGCCGGTCGCCGTCGGCGACGCCAAGCGCGTCGAGATGACGGGCAAGCTCAGCCCGGCCGGTCTTGGGCAGCGGCATGATCGTCCTCGGGAACGAGAAGGCCGGCCCCGGCCAGGATGGCGGCCTGCTCGGCCAGCGGCATGACCCCCAGGCCGGAGCGCTCGGCGATTGCGATGAGGTCGCGGCGGCCGTCGGCCTGGTTCATCAGCCACCGCCGCGCCAGCAATTGCCGGTCGGCCGAGGAATCCGGCCTGGACAGGGTGGGCGCCAGATCGTGGCGGGAATAGAACGGCTCGCCGAATGGCCGGGTATTGCGCCATGTCCGATTGGCCTCCAGCACCCGGCAGATATCAAGACAGGCCGAGACCGCCCCGATCAGGGAATCGGCGGCGACATGGTCGAGATTGTCGTCCGAGGTATGGTATTCGGGCGATTCCTGGAAATAGCCGCGCATCAGCGCCGCCACCGGGAAATCATAGCCGGGCGAGCAATAATTGCGCTCGTCGGCACCGCGCGGGTCGAAGTCGAGCACCCGGTGGGGAATGCCGCCGTCGCGAAAGGCTGTCCGCGCCGCCCGCTCGGCCAGGGTGCCGCCCCGCTGCGGCAGTTTCAGGCTGAGAGGCTGACGGTCGCCGATATTGGTCAGCACGTATCCGGCCAGCAGGTGGCGGCGCAGGTGCTCGCCATGGCGCGACAGATAGGCGATCGAGCCGATATTTTCCGGCCCCAGCACGAAGCGGTAGGTCAGCCGCCGCCGGGGCAGCGCCGCCAGGGCGCGATGGAGGAAGGCCAGCACCAGCGGTCCCGACAGCTCGTTGTTGGCCATGGAGGGATGGCAGGTATAGGACGAGAACAGCACCTCGCCCTCCTCGTCGCCGGGCAGGACGCAATCCGACACCCGCATGACTCCGTCGATCAGGTCGGTGTCGACCGTCACCCGGTAGCGGCCCTCGGGCAGGGTGGCGCGCAGGGCGTCGGGCAGGCAGAACCCCCAGCGCGGGGCGTAATAGCTGGTGACGTAGGGGATGGCGTGGGGGCGGTCGGGCAGCGAGTGCAGGTGCGGTTGCAGGTCGGCCAGGGCCAGGGTGCCGCTGAACGGGTGGGAGTAATTGACCAGATGCAGGGTGTGGTCGCGGGCATCGAGGATGCGCCGGCCGGACGGGTCCTCGACGAAGGCCTGGCGGAACACCCATTCCCGGGGCACCTCCCAGTCCAGGATCGGGGTTCCGGTCGGAATGTCCCAGTGGGAGAGCGGCAGCAATTCACCCAGCATGTCGTGGGTTTGGCGCTGGCCCTCGCCGGTGATGCTGCGCATGATCGGCCACAGCCGGCGCAACCAGGATTCGACCTCGTCAGGGCTGGGCAGGCAGGTCATCGAATCCCCCGTCCAGGGCCATCAGCCGGTTGTCACGCTCGTTCGGCTTGAACTTGATGTCGGTGCCGATGCCGAACACCACCACGTCGTCGGGAACCTCGCGGTCGACCACCAGGGCGTTGGCGGCGATGCGGACATTGCGGCCGACCCGGCTGCGGCCCAGGATGGCCGAGCCCGGCCCCATCCACAATCCGCCGGCGATGGTGGGGTAGTGGCCGTGATTGTGGCCGATGGTGCAGTTCTGGGTCAGTACGATGAAGGGACCGAATTCGCCATAGCCGACGACGCTGCCCAGGGCGTGCATGGGAAAGAAGAAATCGATCTCGTCGGTCCGGTAGAAGATGTTCAGGCAGCACTGGCTCTTCATGACGTAGAACAGGCAGTCCAGCAGGGCCTCCGGCGCCTGGGCCAGGAACAGCCGGCGCGAGAACGGGTGCAGCAGGCGGGTCAGGTGCTCGATGTTGAGCGGGTTGACCAGCGGCGTCCCATCCTCGCCCCGATAATAGCGGGCGGTGCAGAACGAGTGCTCGCGGGCGATCTTGGCGTGAACGTCGCGGAAGGTGTCGCGGTATCCGGCCAGCGCCCCGGCCACGCCGGGCAGCGGTCCCTGCCGTTCCATCAGGTGGCGGAAGACTTCCCACGCCGTCTCCTCCGGCCAGCGTCCCGGCTGGGCGTCGAGGGCCAGGGCGGACAGGTCACGGGATCGCGTCACGGCATTGCTCCATCTTGTCCGCTGGCGGGGCTTGTCCGCTCATGGGGCCGCGCCCGGTCTGCGAAACATCCAGAGATAGCATGGCAGTCCGTACATCACGCCCAGGTCGCAGCCGACCTCCTCCATGCCGATTCGCGACATCATGTCCCGAACGGTCCGCCTGCCCCGACAATAGCGCAGACTGCCGCCGGTGGTAATCATCACTCCGTCCGGCGCGGGAAAATCGGAAAAGGCGAACAGGCCGCCGGGGCGCAGGCACTGGAACACCGCCCGCCCCAGCGGCGCCAGGTCCCGGAAGTAATTGGCGGCGCCGCAGCAGACGACCAGATCGGCCACCCGTCCTTCCAGTTCCGCGACCACGTCGCCGACGGTCAGGGAATCGTACAGGTCGCGCCGACGCGCCCGTTCCAGCATGGATGCCGACAGGTCGATTCCGGCAAGGGTGCGGGCCAGCGGTCTCAGGTGGGGGGCGGCGAGTCCGGTGCCGCAGCAGGCGTCGACGATGTCCAGGTTTCCGTCCGGTTCCAGCCGGGGCGACAGGAACGCCAGGAACCTGTCGACGGCCATGTCGTGCAGGAAGACCTCGTCGTAGGTGTCCAGTCCGTCGCGGTATTTCTCCTCGATGGCGTGGCGCTCGATCCGCGCGGGAAGCTCCGGCCCCAGGCAGTGGGAGAACAGGCGGACGGCGCTGTCGCCGCGCCCGAGCCTGACCGACAGGGCCGCGAAATTGCCGAAAAAATCGTATGCCTGGGGATCATCCCGGAAGGCGTCGGTCAGGATCACCTCGGCGATGTCGGGATTGCCGAACCGGCAGCCGGCGATCCAGCGCCCGGCCAGGGCTTCGACATGTGCCTCGGGCGCGGCGACCATGATGCGCAGGACCAGGGTCTGAAGGCCGAGGTCGAGAAGCGCCGGTGAATCCGGCTCGCCTCCGAACGCCTTGATGCAGGCCTCGAAGGCATCCACATATCGTCCGTCGAGGCACATCCCGGCTGCGGTGGCGAAGTCCGGGCGGATGTCCTGGCTTTCTTCCATCATCCCCTCGATCGAGCGGCACGGCCGGCTGTGGGCGAGTGTATTGAAACGCCGGGACGGAGCATACCCCTATCCCGGCACCTCACCATGGACCAGTTTTTGAATTCGCGTGTGATTCAAGGAGTCCGCCCTTGAATGAGCGGAGGCGTTGGAATGGGGGGAATCGAGCGTCTGGGCATGCGGTGTCAATGGATCAAACGCTTGCTGGCCAACGATCTGGTGGACAGCGACGAGGTCATGGCCCCTTACGGGCGCGAGGTTCTGGAGTGCGTGGCTGCCAGTGGGCGGGCGGGCGTTGCCGCTGGCGTGGCGGGTCTGTCCGCACCCTTGCGCGACATATTCGACGAGATGCGGCCCGCACCGGCAAGACCCTTGGACAATGACGCTCCGCCGCCGCAGTCGAACTGGTAGGAAATCAGCTTCTGCATCTCGCCTCCACCGCAGGAACTGGGGTTTTTGCTTTTTTGAGCAGGGTTAGTACGTCTGTGCCACCAGTAGGTTCTCTAGTACGCACCTAACGCGCCAGAGTTGTTACTTATGAAATAGTTATACGGCATATGATGTTATTTATTAAAAGTTTTACGGAGCATTCAATAATAGATTATATCGAATTTAGGGAAAGTGTTGTTGTTTAAGCCGCTCATGTGTGGTTTTATAACACTAAGGGCGTTTAAAATTAGTATGTATTGACCGTTTTTGTCGTCACCGCATTGGCATGCCGATCGGCAGTTGTGGGGCCATGCTGGGGCGGGATGGTCGTGGAATTTGCTGCTCGTATATGCGGAGTGCAGGTTCCAGGTGGTCACCGTCGGGAAGCCGAGCAAGTTCGCCGGGCGGTTCCAAATAATCACTGACAGAGGATGGGTGGAATGAGAAAATTGATCGCTTCTTTTATGGTATTTACAACTGTTGGCTGCGCATCGCAGCCCGATAAGATCGCAACCTCATATATTTCGCCAGTACAATATCAAAGCCATTCCTGCAGCGAGATTTCCGGCGAAATGCAGCGAGTGACTCGTCGAGCTAACGAATTGCACGGAAGCCTAGAGAAGTTGGCTGACAACGATGCTGCCCAGATGGGGGTTGGTTTGGCCCTGTTCTGGCCTGCCCTTTTCTTCCTCGAAGGTGGTGATGGCGCAGAAGCGGCTGAATATGGCCGACTGAAGGGGGAGCGCGACGCGCTTGAACAGGCGGGTATTCAA
Source organism: Magnetospirillum sp. SS-4 (assembly GCF_902729425.1). Taxonomy (GTDB): domain Bacteria; phylum Pseudomonadota; class Alphaproteobacteria; order Rhodospirillales; family Magnetospirillaceae; genus Phaeospirillum. The sequence goes on from NZ_CACVCH010000049.1 coordinate 20,770, forward strand.
AAAGCCTGCAATTTATCTCCAGTCGAAAGGCCCCAACCGGTGCAGCCAACCGAAGTCCAGAAGTCGGTGATCTGAAATGGGTGGCGCTATGAAATGGGTTATCCTTCTGGCTGCTTTCACGGTGTCCGCCTGCTCCACGACAATTTCTCAGCGCATGGCCTTGCCTTCGGAGCACCGCGCCTCGTTGGCGGTCGCGAAGATCGAAGCCACGGCCAATGTCATCGGCGTGATGACTGATATTTCTGTGAAGTTGGAGAAAGCCGTCGCTGCCGAGCTGGCTAAGAGGCCGCAGGGCAACAAACTGATTTCGCTGAAGCTGGATATCCGTGATATGCGTGTCGCCAGCACCGCGTCGCGGTTTTTCGCCGGCGCGTTCGCTGGTGGTAATCGCATGCTGGTTTCCGTCAAGGTCTTCGATGTGGCTAGTAATGCCTTAGTTGCGGACTATGACGTACGTCGTGAGTCCAATCCCGGTGGTTATGGCGCATTCTATGACCAAGAGGAGGCGACGATCCGTGAAGCCGCTGAAGGTATAGTTAAGACGCTTTACGGAGAAACCTGAGGGTATCAGATTTATACGGAGGCGGGGTGTGGGATGACGTTAATTCCACACCCTTTTGCTTTCTGTCCTGGCGAAGCCCCGCCGGCAACCACGGTGAATGCCTCCGCGCCGGCCGCCGTGTCCATCTCCGTGGCGCCCTCCCCTGCGCCGGTTCGGAAAGCCATCGATTGATTCGCGGTTCCGTCGCCCTGTCGCGCGCTCCTTTACCCGACCGCTCTCGCGGCGGCGCCCTCGGAGTTGTCGCACTGCGAGATATCTGTTAGCTTGCGCCACAACGATTCCGGCCGAATTCGGCGCGGATTTCTGTTCCATCGACGGGATGAACTCTTTGACAACGCCTCCTGCGTCGCCACAATTCGATATTACCCCGGTCACCATCGAAGACGAGATGAAGCGCTCCTATCTCGATTACGCCATGAGCGTGATCGTGAGCCGGGCGCTTCCCGACGTGCGCGACGGTCTGAAGCCGGTGCATCGCCGCATCCTCTTCGCCATGAAGGAGGCCGGATACGACTACAACAAGCCGTTCCGCAAGTCGGCCCGCATCGTCGGCGACGTCATGGGTAAGTATCACCCGCACGGCGATTCCTCGATCTACGACGCCATGGTGCGCATGGCGCAGAACTTCTCCATGCGGCTGATGCTGATCGACGGCCAGGGCAATTTCGGGTCCATGGACGGCGACCCGCCGGCGGCCATGCGCTATACCGAGGCCCGGCTGGCGCGCTCGGGCCACGCCCTGATCGAGGACATCGACAAGGACACCGTCGATTTCCAGGCCAATTACGACGAATCGACGCACGAGCCGGTGGTGCTGCCGGCCCGCTTTCCCAATCTGCTGGTCAACGGCGCCGGCGGCATCGCCGTCGGCATGGCCACCAACATCCCGCCCCACAATCTGGGCGAGGTGATCGACGCCTGCTGCGCCTATATCGACGATCCCGAGGTGACGCCCGAGCGGCTGATGGAGTTGGTCCCCGGGCCGGACTTCCCCACCGGCGGCACCATTCTCGGCCGCTCCGGCATCCGTGCCGCCCAACTGACCGGGCGCGGTTCGGTGGTGATGCGCGCCCGCGTCCATATCGAGGACATCCGCAAGGACCGCGAGGCCATCGTCGTCACCGAGATGCCCTATCAGGTCAACAAGGCCCGCATGCTGGAACAGCTGGCCGAACTGGTGCGCGACAAGAAGATCGAGGGCATTTCCGACCTGCGCGACGAATCCGACCGCGACGGCGTCCGGGTGGTGATCGAGATCAAGCGGGACGCCATCGCCGACGTGGTGCTGGCCCAGCTCTACAAGTTCACCCCGCTTCAGACCAGCTTCGGCGTCAACTGCCTGGCGCTGAACGGCGGCCGGCCAATGATGATGACCTTGAAGGACATCGTCAGGGCCTTCATCAATTTCCGGGAAGAGGTCATCACCCGGCGCACCATCTTCGAACTGGGCAAGGCCCGCGACCGCGCCCACGTCCTGGCCGGGCTCGCCATCGCGGTGGCCAATATCGATCAGGTCATCGCCCTGATCCGCTCGGCCCCCGATCCCGCCACCGCCCGCGAGCAGCTGATGGCCCGCGCCTGGCCGGTGGGCGACGTGGCGCCGCTGATCCAGCTGATCGACGAACCGGGGCGCGGCATCGCCGACGGCGCCTACAGGCTGTCGGAGATTCAGGCCAAGGCCATCCTGGATCTGCGCCTGCACCGCCTGACCGGGCTGGAGCGCGACAAGATCGGCGATGAACTGCGCGAGATCGGCCGCCAGATTCAGGAATACCTGGAAATCCTGTCGTCGCGGCCGCGTCTGTTCGAGGTGATGCGGGCCGAACTGCTGGAAATCCGCGAGCAGTTCGCCACGGCCCGGCGCACCACCATCGAGGAGAACGAGTTCGAGGCCGACATCGAGGATCTCATCGCCCGCGAGGACATGGTGGTGACGGTGACCAACACCGGCTACATCAAGCGGGTGCCGCTGTCGGCCTATCGCGCCCAGAAGCGCGGCGGCAAGGGCCGTTCCGGCATGAACATCAAGGACGAGGACTTCCTCAGCCAGGTGTTCGTCGTCAACACCCACACGCCGGTGCTGTTCTTCTCGTCGTCGGGCATCGCCTACAAGCTGAAGGTCTACCGCCTGCCGCTGGGCAATCCCCAGGCGCGCGGCAAGGCCATGGTCAACCTGCTGCCGCTGGACGAGGGCGAGACCATCTCCACCATCATGCCGCTGCCCGAGGATGAATCCACCTGGGGCGACCTGCATGTGGTGTTCACCACCTCGAACGGCGACGTCAGGCGCAACCTGCTGTCCGACTTCACCGAGGTCCGGGCCAACGGCAAGATCGCCATGAAGCTGTCGGACGGCGAACGGCTGATCGCGGTGCAGACCTGTTCCGAGACCGACGACATGCTGCTGGCGACCCGCATGGGCAAGGCCATCCGCTTTCCGGTTCCCGAGGTTCGGGTCTTCAAGGGCCGCGATTCCACCGGCGTTCGCGGCATCCGGCTGGAGGACGGGGACGAGGTCATCTCCATGTCCATCCTCCGCCATGTGGATTTCGAGTCCGAGACCCGCGATTCCTACCTGCGCGGCGACCTGCCGGCCGACCAGTCCGAGAAGATGGCGGCGCAAGAGCAATATATCCTGACGGTCACCGAGAACGGCTTCGGCAAGCGCACCTCGGCCTACGAGTACCGCATCACCGGCCGTGGCGGCCAGGGCATCGCCAATATCGACATGACCGACAAGACCGGTCCGGTGGTGGCCTCGTTCCCCGTCAATCATGAGGACGACATCATGCTGGTCAGCGACGGCGGCAAGCTGATCCGCATGCCGGTCGACGACATCCGCATCGTCGGCCGCCGCACCCAGGGCGTCACCCTGCTGCGCACCGCCGAGGGCGAGCGGGTGGTGTCGGCGGCCAGGCTGTGCGACATCGCCGGCGGAAACGACGACGGCGAGGATGCCGGCGGGGACCTGGACGGTGACGAGGCCGTGGCGGGAGGCGAGGATGACTAGACGTGTCGGATTGTATCCCGGAACCTTCGATCCCATCACCAATGGCCATCTCGACATCGTCGCCCGCGCCGCCCGGCAGGTGGACCACCTGATCGTCGCCGTGGCGGTCAATGCCGGCAAGGGGCCGCTGTTCAACCTGGACGAGCGGGTAGCCATGGCCGAGGCCGAGATGGCGGATCTCATCGCCACCCAGGGCGTCAGCATCGAGGTCCGCCCCTTCGAGACCCTGCTGGTCAATTTCAGCAAGTCCTGCGGCGCCAATCTGATCGTGCGCGGCCTGCGCGCCGTGTCGGATTTCGAGTACGAATTCCAGATGGCCGGCATGAACGCCCGCATCAGCCCCGAGATCGAGACCATGTTCCTGATGGCCTCCGAACGCTGCCAGTTCATCTCGTCGCGCTTCGTCAAGGAGATCGGGCGGCTGGGCGGCGACATCTCCCAGTTCGTCAGCTCGCGGGTGAAGGCGAGACTGGACGAGAAATTCAGCCAGTTGGCATAGCCAGTCGGCAGAGACAGTCATCGGTCCGGGCGGAAATGGTTCCGGCGGGCCGGCCCAAGGACGAGGAGGACCGCGTGGACGCCGAGAATACTCTTTACCTGGACCTGAAGGATGGCCGCGTGGTCATCGAACTGCGCCCCGATCTGGCCCCCAACCATGTCGCCCGCATCAAGGAACTGGCGCGGGAGGGCTTTTACGACGGCCTCAAGTTCCATCGGGTGATCGACGGCTTCATGGCCCAGACCGGCTGTCCCAAGGGCACCGGAACCGGCGGTTCCGGTCAGAACCTCAAGGCCGAGTTCTCCAAGGAGAAGCATGTGCGCGGCACCTGCTCCATGGCGCGGGCCGCCAGCCCGGACAGCGCCGATTCCCAGTTCTTCATCGTGTTCGAGCCCGCCTCGCACCTGGACGGCAAGTATACCGTCTGGGGGCAGGTCACCGAGGGCATGGACCATGTGGACGCCATCAAGCGGGGCAGCGCCCGGGCCAATGGCAGCGTCGATTCTCCCGATTCCATCATCCGCCTGCGTGTCGCGGCGGATTGCCAGGACTGACGACACCATGATGACCACCTTCGCCAAGCGCATCGCCCTTGCCGCCCTGGCCCTCGTCCTGGCGGCCTTCCAGCCCGCCGCCGCCGCCAGCCCCGACGATACCCTGGTGCTGGAACTGGCCACCGGCCAGGTGACCATCGAGCTGCGCCCGGACTTGGCCCCCAATCACGTCGCCCGCATCAAGGAACTGGTGCGCAAGGGCTTTTACAACGGCACCCCGTTCCATCGCGTCATCGCCGGCTTCATGGCCCAGGGCGGCGACCCCACCGGCACCGGCACCGGCGGATCGGGCGTCAAGCTGCGCGCCGAGTTCAGCGGCGAGCCGTTCACGCGCGGCGTCATGGGCATGGCCCGTTCCGCCAGCCCGGACAGCGCCGATTCCCAGTTCTACATCATGCTGGGCTCGGCCCCCCACCTGGACGGCAAGTATACCGTGGTCGGCCGGGTGATCGAGGGCATGGACAGCGTCGACCGCATCAAGAAGGGCAATCCCGCCGAGGGCGGCGTCGTTTCCAAGCCCGATATCTTGCTGCGGGCGCAGATCATGTCGGATATCCGGAAGTAAGGCGCATTCGGTCAGGCCGCCCGCCATGCGCCGTTTCGGCATCGGGCAATCGCCATCGCGGCTGGAGGACCGGCGCTTTCTCGTCGGCGGCGGCCGCTACACCGACGATATCGACCTGGACGGTCAGGCATGCGGCTGGGTGGTGCGCAGCCTGCTGCCCCACGCCGACATCGTCGTCCATGCCGATTCCGCCCGCGCCATGCCGGGAGTCCTGCTGGTTCTGACCGCCGAAGACATGGCGCGTGACGGCATCGGCCCCATGCCGTGCGGCTTCATGCCCCAGGGGCAGCCGCCGCCCCGCCTGCGGCCGGTCCTGGCCGGCCCCCGGGTCCGCTATGCCGGCGAGGCGGTCGCCTTCGTGGTGGCGGAAACGGCGCTTCAGGCCCGCGATGCCGCCGAGGCGGTGACGGTGGATTACAGTGAATTGCCTGCGGCGGCCGGCACCATTGCCGCCGCCACCGAGACGGCTCTGGTCTGGGAAATGGGCGATCGGGCGGCGGTCGATGCCGCCTGTGCGGGCGCGGCGCGGGTGGTGGAGCTTGAGCTGGTCAACAACCGCCTCGCCCCCACCGCCATGGAACCGCGCGCCTGCCTGGCGCGGCCGCTGGCCGGCGGCAGGCTGGAAATGATCGCCGGCAGTCAGGGGGTGCATTCGGTCAGGGACGGGTTGGCCGGCATTCTGGGCGTCGCGCCCGAGACGCTGGATGTGATCACCCCCGATGTCGGCGGCGGTTTCGGCCTCAAGATCGGCCCGTTTCCCGAGCAGGTCATGGCCCTCGCGGCGGCGCGGCGCCTGGGCCGTCCGGTCAAGTGGGTCGCGGACCGCACCGAAAGCTTCCTGTCCGACACCCACGGGCGCGGCCATGCCAGTACCGCCCGGCTGGCGCTGGACAGGGACGGCCGCTTCCTGGGGCTCTGCGTCGAGACCACCGCCGACCTGGGGGCCTATGTGTCGCTTTACGGCGCCTTCGTTCCCACCCTGGCCGGCACCGGCATGCTGACCGGGGTCTACGACATTCCCGCCTTTCACGCCCGCGTGCGCGGCGTTTACACCAACACCTCTCCGGTGGACGCCTATCGCGGCGCCGGCCGGCCCGAGGCCGCCTACCTGATCGAGCGGCTGGTGGACGTGGCCGCCCGCGAAACCGGGCTATCACCGGTGGAGATCAGAGAGCGCAACTTTATTCGGCCCGAGGCGTTTCCCTATGCCACCCAGGGGCGTCACACCTATGATTCGGGCGAGTTCGCCCGGGTGATGGAAGCGGCGCTGGCCCGCGCCGACTGGGCCGGATTCGAGGCCCGCCGCGCCGAGGCCCGGACAAGGGGAAGGCTGCGCGGCATCGGGCTGGCCTATTACATCGAGGTGTGCGGCGGCACCGGCGGCGAGGCCGCCGACCTGACGCTGCATCCCGATGGCACCGCCGAACTGCTGGTCGGCACCCAGTCCAACGGCCAGGGGCACGAGACCGCCTTTCCCCAGATGATCGCCGCCGAACTGGGACTGGCCCCGGAGGAAATCCGCTTCGTCCAGGGCGATTCCCGGCGCATCGCCACGGGGGGCGGTACCGGTGGGTCGCGGTCGCTGTCGCAGCAGGGCGGCGCCATCGTCCGGGCGGTCGAGGAACTGGTGGACCGGCTAAGGCCCCTGGCGGCAGGCCTGATGCAGGCGGAACCGTCCGAGACCACCTTCGCCGCCGGCCGCTTTGCCGCCGGGTCGCGTTCGGTCGCCTTCGCCGAGGTGCTGCGCGAGCACGGCCGTCCCATCACCGCGGTCTCGCGCTTCAAGCCCGAGGCCTCGACCTTTCCCAATGGCTGTCATGTCTGCGAGGTCGAGGTCGATCCCCAGACCGGCGAGCCCGAGATCAAGCGCTATACCATCGTCGACGATGTCGGCGTGGTGCTCAATCCGCTGCTGCTGAAGGGGCAGATCATCGGCGGCGCCGTCCAGGGCATCGGCCAGGCGCTGCTGGAACATGCCCGCTTCGATCCCGGCAGCGCCCAGCCGCTGACGTCGAGCCTGATCGATTATGCCGTGCCGAGGGCGGAACACATCCCCCATATCGACTTCTCCACCATCGAGATTCCTTGCCGCACCCATCCGCTCGGCATCAAAGGGGCCGGCGAGGCCGGCACCATCGGCGCCGCCCCGGCGGTGATCAACGCCCTGTGCGACGCGCTGGACATCCGTCACATCGACATGCCGGCGACGCCGCTGGCGATCTGGCAAACCCTGAGAAAGACACCCGCATGACCCTGCCCGCCGACCCGTCCACGCTGCTGGCCCCCCTGGAGGACCTGGCGCGCCGGGCCGGCGCCGCCATCCTGGAGGTCTATCACTCGGACTTCGCGGTCGAGACCAAGGGCGATTCCTCGCCGGTGACAGCGGCCGACCAGCGGGCCGAGGCCATCATCCTGCCCGGCCTGGCGGAGCTGACCCCCGGCATTCCGGTGGTGGCCGAGGAGGAAGCGGCGGCGGGACGGATTCCCGAGGTCGGTGATGGTCCGTTCTGGCTGGTGGACCCGCTGGACGGAACCAAGGAGTTCGTCAAGCGCAATGGCGAGTTCACCGTCAATATCGGCCTGATCCGGGACGGTGTGCCGGTCCTGGGGGTGGTGCTGGCGCCGGCCCAGGGCGTGTTGTGGTCGGGAGCCGCCGGGCGAGGGGCCTTCCGGGTGGACCCGGACGGACACCGCGCCGCCATCGCCTGCCGGCCGCTGCCCGCCGTCGGTGCGGTGGTGCTGACCAGCCGTTCGCACCGCGAACCGGCGGCGCTGGAAGCCTGGATGGCCCGGTTTCCCGGCGCCAGCCTCGATTTCGCCGGCTCGTCGCTGAAATTCTGCAAGGTGGCGGAGGGATCGGCCGACCTGTATCCCCGTTTCGGTCCGACCTCGGAATGGGACACCGCCGCCGCCTCGGCGGTGCTGCTGGCCGCCGGCGGTAGCGTCACCACTTTCGACGGTCTGCCGCTGGCCTATGCCAAGCCCAATTTCCGCAATCCTGATTTCATCGCCCGGGGCAAGTCTTGAATTTCCTTGCTTTTTTGGCGATTTTCCCTTACTATTCCAAGGTGGCTGTCCCCTCGGCCACTTGACGGTCACCGCGATGCACGAACGGTGACTGTGGGGGTGTCGGCAAGCCGATGACGGTTGCGGTGGCGTTTCCGCCGCAGGCAGGCGCCCCGGAACCAAGCGTAAGTAAAGGCCGCCGGACCCAATGCCGGCGGCCTTCTCGTTGGTGGGGGGCTTGGCTTACGGCTTGGGCGTCTTGCGGCCGATCAGGGCGCGGGCGGCCTTGGTCTGCCAGCCGAATCGCACCGAGACGAAGCGGATCAGCAAGATCGTGGCGATTCCGGCCAGGGCCGCCGGCTGTGCCGGAATTGCCAATCCCAGCACCAGTAGGGCGAAGACCGCGCTGCCGGCCAGGGCGGCGGCGGCATAGAACTCGCCGGGGCGGAACACCAGCGGTTCCTCGCGGGTGATGAGGTCGCGGATCACGCCGCCGCCGACCGCGTTGATGACGCCGATCAGCAGGGCGGACCCCCACGACAGTCCGGCCATCAGCGCCTTTTGCGTGCCGACCATGGCGTAGAGGCCCAGTCCCAGCGCGTCCACCGACAAGAAGATCAGGGTGAAGCGGTTCAAGATGTCGCCGAACACCAGGCTGACCACCACGGCGGCGAAGACGGCGATCAGGTAATGGGACGCCATCACCGCCGGAACCTGTTGCAGGAACAGGCCGTCGCGCAGCAGGCCGCCTCCCAGTCCGGTGATCAGGGCCAGGAAGAAGACGCCGACGAAATCGTATTCCTTGCGCATGGCGGTCAGGCCGCCGGTGATGGCGAAGAAGAAGGTGGCGCCCACGTCGAAGGCCAGGGGAAGGGTGAACTGGTCGGTCATCGGACACCTTCCCGTTGGTTGGGGGACGTTAACAATGGTCCTTGATGTTGAGGAAATGCAGCAACAGGTTTCGTTGCCGCAGCGAGGCGAGATAGCGCGCCCGGATCTGGGTGCAGCGCCGGCGGTCGAATTCTCCCAGCAGCAACGTCACCAGGTCGTACGAGCCGTAGACCACGTCCAGCACCGCCGCGGCCTTGAGCAGGGCGTCGTCGCCATAGGCATCCAGCCGGGTGAAGTCGCGAACGAAAATGGCGTCGGCCCACAGCAGCTGGCTCATGGGCAGAAACGGATTGGGCGGCTGGAACGGCCGGAACGGACGGCCGGCGCAATCGATCATCTTGTGCAGCACGAATCCCTGATCGCGCAGGAACACCTGGATGTCGCCGAACAGCGGCTGATCCCGGTAAAGCGGCATGAACTCGACTTCGCACTCGATCACCACGGTATCGGCCAGCTTGCCGGTGCCATGCCGCATGACCTCCAGCTCCGATCCCTGGACATCCAGCTTGATGTAATCCACTTCCAGGTCGTCGATATCGTCCAGGCGGGTGGTTTGCACCTCCTCGGACCGGACCACGCGGAAATTATCCTCGGCCAGGGTGGCGCCGATGGTGGAAAACAGGTCGATCACCTCGGGGTTGGGGAGCAGCAGTGAGCTGCACCCCGGATACCGGGTGACGTTGAACGTTGCCGGTTCGCCATTGCCCAGGAATACCGGCAGATAGCGATAGGGACCGGGACGGCCTTGCAGGCGCGCGAATTCCTCGGGATTGGGTTCGAAGCCGGTAACCGTCGCCAGGCCGCTTCCCAGCAATTTGTCGTAGCGTTCCTGGCCTTCGCTCATGGCGCCGACGTCAACGATGCTGATCTGGGGAATTGGATTGTCGATGATGTCTTGAAAACTGGGTGACTTGGCCATGCCGACTCCTGGTCAATTCCGGCGGCCGAACCGCGTCAGACTCATCCCATACTATCCGGAGCGGATCAAGTCGGGCCAGACTGGCGACGGGCTTGTTTCTCCTGGATACTTTCACCGACGGCGAATGCCGGGGGAAGCGATTGTGGTATGCGGACGGCCATCGGCATCATGTCACTGGCAGGCGGCCAGTGTGCGGACGACCGCGACGCCCAGGGCGTGGTCGCCGGTTCCGCCGGCCGCCACTGCCGCCGCGAACAGGCGGACGGCGCGGGTCAGCGGCAATTCCGGCTCCACGGCCAGGGGCTCGCCGGGGCCGGCGGGCCACGCGAAGCCGTTGGTGGGCGGGTGGCGGGTCAGCTTGTCGGCGGCGGTGTCGTCCAGCAGCAAGATGCCGCGTTCGCCATGCGCGGCGAAGCGGCGCACCCGGTGCTCCATCAGATTGCCGCAGCGGATGCGGGCCTCGATTCCATCGGCGAAGGTCAGGGTCAGCGCCACCAGGGCCCCCTCGCCACCGTCCATGTCGCGCCGCTCCTCGGTGCGGGCCGAGCAGGATCGCGGCGGCCGCCCCATCAGGTCCAGCGCCATGGCGACGTCGTGGGCGCCCCAGTCCCACAGCACCGGGGGCTCGCGGCGGAAGGGGCCGTGATTGCCGGCCTCGCCGCGAATGGCGCGCAGCGGCCCCAGCGAGGGTAGGGCGGCTTTCAGCACCGCCCAGGCCGGCTGGAACAATTGGGTATGCTCGACCCAGACCAGCACCCCGGCGGCTTCGGCGGCGCGCGCCACCGCCTCGGCCTCGGCCAGGTCCAGGGTCAGCGGCTTTTCCACCAGAACCGGCTTGCCGGCCCTGATCGCGGCCAGGGCGATCCCGGCATGGGTGGCGGGAGGGGTGGCGACGATGACCGCGTCCACGTCGTCGGCGGCGACGACAGTCCGCCAATCGGGCTCGACGATGCAGCCCGGTGGTGCCAGGGACAGCGTCCCGGCGTTGCCGCTGGCGATGCGGACGAGGCGCAGGCCCGGCAGGCCGGCGATGGTGCGGATGTAATTGCGGCCCCAGCGCCCGGCTCCGATCAGGGCGAGGCGCACCATGCTATTGCTCGCCGGTATAGACGCCGTCGGCCCAGCCGAGGAAGCGCCGGAGGCCTTCGTCCAGGTCCACCGAGGGCTCGAACTTCAGTTGCAGCCGCGCCTTCCTGATGTCGGGACAGCGGCGGTTGGGTTCGTCGGCGGGGTAGGAATCAGGATATTCGATGATGTTGTAGGTCACCGGATTGCCCGACACCGTCTGGATGCGCTGGACCAGATCCACCATGGAAATCTCGGGCTTGGGATTGCCGATGTTGTAGGCCTCGCCGGGCACGCCCCTCAGGATCACCAGCAGGAAGCCCACCATGGCGTCGGTGATGTAGCAGAAGGTCCGGGTCTGGTTGCCCGAGCCGTAGACGTTGAGCGGCAATCCCGCCTTGATGCGGTTGGCGAAATTGGGCAGCACCCGGTAATCGGTCTCCTGCATGCCGGGGCCGAACACGTTGAACGGGCGGATGGTGTTGGTGCTGGTGCCGTGCTCGCCGTGGAAGATGTAGCACAGGGTCTCGCCTACCCGCTTGGACTCGTCATAGCAGGCGCGCGGCCCCTGGCACGAGACGTGGCCGCGATAGCTTTCCGGGGTGGGGACGTGCTTGGGATCGGGATCGCCGTAGATCTCGGACGACGAGAAGAAGGTGAAGCGGGCCTTGTGGCTGGTCGCCAGTTCCAGCATCCGCCGGGTGCCGGTGATGGCCACCTCCAGCGTTTCCAGCGGATAGGCGCGGTAGTAGAACGGGCTGGCGATGCCGGCGGCGTGGATGACGTAGTCGAGCCGGCCCTTCCACTTCAGTGGCTGGATGACGTCGTGCTGGATGAACTGGGTGTGGGGATATTCGGCGATCTGGGCGCCTTCCTTGCCGGCGGTGATCAGGTTGTCCGCCGCCACCAGCGTCACCGGCTTTTTCAGCACATGGGCGTTGAGATGGGCGAACACCTCCATGAAATAGCGGCCGAGAAAGCCCCGCCCGCCGGTCAGCAGCACGGTCTTGCCGGCGAAGTCGTGGGCGGCATCGCCCAGGCGGTCGCAGATCTCGGCGATGTCGGATGTCAGGAGGAACTCGGTCATCACACGACCTCGACCTTGGGAATGGGAATGATGAAGCGGCCGCCGGCGGCGGCGAAGGCGGCGTTCTTGTCGATGATCGGACGGGCGAAGTTCCAGGCCAGGATCACCAGATAGTCCGGTTTCCTCTCGGCCAGGGCGGCCGAGGACAGCACCGGCACATGCATGCCCGGCGTGAACAGCCCCTGCTTCAGCGGGCTGTCGTCGACGATGAAGTCGACCAGTTCGGGGCCGATGCCGAAATGATACATCAAGGTGGTGGCCTTGGCCGGGGCGCCGAAGCCGGCGATGCGCTTGCCCTCGGCCTTGAGGCGCTTCAGCAGGCCGGACAGTTCGGCGCCCAGGGCGTCGATGTCGCGGGCGAAGGCGCGGAAGGTCCCGGCCTTGTCCAGGCCGAGCCGCTCTTCCTCGGCCAGGGCTGTTGCCACCGAATCTCCGACCTTGCGGGGGCCGCCCTTCAACTGGGCGATGCCGCGCAAGCTGCCGCCGTGGGAGTCCACCCGGATGGCCTCGATCAGCTCCATGCCGTGGGCCTTGAAGAAGCCCACCAGCGGCTTGACCGAGTGATAGTCCAGATGCTCGTGATAGATGGTGTCGAACAGGGTGTCCCTGACCACGTCGGCCAGATAGGACACCTCGAAGACGAACACGCCGTCCGGGCTCAGCAGGCCGCGCACGCCTTCGGCCACGCCGCCCAGGTCGTCGATATGGGCGAAGACGTTGTTGGCGGTGACGATGGCGGCCTTGCCCCGGCCGGCGACGATTTCCACCGCCAGATCGGGACCGAAGAAGCCGCACAGGGTCTCGATGCCGCGCCGGGTGGCGTCGGCGGCGATCTCACGCGCCGGATCGATGCCCAGCACCCGCATGCCGGCCTTGGCGAAGAACGACAGCAAGGTGCCGTCATTGGAGCCGATGTCCAGCACCAGCCCGCCTGCGGGCGGCCGGAAGCGTTCCATCACGAAGGCGGCGTAGCTTTCGAAATGGCGCACGAACACCGGCGAGGTGCCCGAGACGTAGACGTAATGCTCGAACAGCACGCGGGCGTCGACCACGTCCAGCAACTGGACGTGGGCGCAATCCTCGCAGAAGAACACGTCCAGCGGAAACCGCTCCTGCGGCCGGTCCAGCGCCGAGGCCGGGACGAAGGCATTGGCCGGCGGCGTCGGCGCCAGGGCCAGCACCAGGGGCAGGCGGCGGCTGCCGCACAGCCGGCAGGTGTCGCGGCGGTGGTGGTCGGAGCTCATTTATCGTCCGGTTTCCACGAGGTCAGGCCCTCGGCGGCCAGCAGGTCGATGCGGACCACGTCGGCCTCGTAGGAGTCCTGGTCGCGGGAATTGCGCGACAGGGTCAGGAAGGTGGTGTCCTCGGGAAACACCATGCCGTGATCGACCATGGGCGGCGTGAACACCATCTCGCCCGCCTTGACCAGCAGCTGGGTCGGTGGCTCGGTCGAGCCGGTGGGGCGGTGCCAGTACTCGATGGAGCCCGAGACCACGTAGCAGTAATGCCAGTCGGTCTTGTGATAGTGGTTGGCGCGCAAGGAACCTTTCTTCGATTCGATCAGCACCGCGCTTTTCATCAGCCGGTCCACCAGCGGCTGGATGGTGCCCCGCGCATCGGTGAAGGCCTTCTCCAGCTTGACCACCTTGTCGAAAGGCGGCCAGCTCGCCTGTTCCTCGGGGGTGACGGGATCGATATGGGCGGTCATGGGAGGTCTCCAGGGATTGGTTCAGGCGAGGCCGCGCCGCGTCCGGGCGGCGTTGCCCTCGGCGATGGCGTCGCACCAGGAGCGGTTGTTCAGGTACCAGCCGATGGTGGAGGCCAGGCCGTCGGCCAGGGTCCAGGTCGGCGCCCAGCCCAGTTCGGTCTTCAGCTTGGTGATGTCGGTGGCGTAGCGCCGGTCATGGCCGGGGCGGTCCTTGACATGGGTGATCAGCGATTTGTGCGGCGCCCAAGCGACATCGGGTCGCAGCGCGTCGAAGGCGGAGCACAGCGTCAGCACCAGATCCATGTTGGTGGATTCGGCCTCGCCGCCGATGCAATAGGTCTCGCCGATGCGGCCACGGGCGGCGATCAGCCGCAGCGCCCGGGCGTGATCCTCCACATGCAGCCAGTCCCTGATCTGGCCGCCGTCGCCATAGATGGGAATCGGCTTGCCCTCGGCCATGTTGAGGATAGTCAGCGGGATCAGCTTTTCCGGATATTGCCGGGGGCCGTAATTGTTCGAGCAATTGGTGATGACGGCCGGCAGGCCGTGGGTCTTGACCCAGGCCCGCACCAGCAGGTCGGCCGAGGCCTTGCTGGCGGCATAGGGCGAATTGGGCTGGTAGGGCGAGGTCTCGCGGAACATGTCGTCGGGGGCCAGCGAGCCGTAGACCTCGTCGGTGGAGACGTGGACGAAGCGGAAGCCGTCCCTGGCGGCGCCCTCCAGGCTCCGCCAATGGGTCAGTGCAACTTCCAGCAGCACGAAGGTGCCGACGATGTTGGTGGTGATGAATTCGCCGGCGCTGTCGATGGAGCGGTCCACATGGGACTCGGCCGCCAGATGGAACACCACGTCCGGCTTGAACTGGGTGAACAGGCGTTCCATGGCGGCGCGATCCGCGATGTCTTCCCGCTCGAAGCCGTGGCGGGGCTGGCCCAGCACGCCGTCCAGATTTTCCATCCGCCCGGCATAGGTCAGCTTGTCGACCGTCATCACCTGCCAGTCGGTTTCCGCCATCAGCTGGCGGACCAGGGCCGAGCCGATGAAGCCGGCCCCCCCCGTCACCAGTGCCCGCATCACGCCGCCCCGCCGTTCATGTTGCGCAGCCGGGCGATGGTCTCGGCCAGCCCGGTCTGGAGGCTGCCCTTGAACTGGAAGCCGGCCGCCAGCATGCGGGTGTTGTCCACCTCGTAGGACAGTTGGTTCATGATGCGCTCGTCCACGAAGGTGACCTCGGTCGAGGGCACGCGGGCGCGGATGGCCTCGACCACGTCGCGGACGGTGTGGTTGGAGGTGACCACGTTGTAGACGCGGGCATCGAACATCTTCTTCTCGACGGCGAAGGCGATGGCCTCGACCGCGTCGGACAGGTCGAGATAGGGCCGCATCTGGTCATAGGCGGTGCGCCACACCGTCAGCTTCTGGCCTAGCACCGCCTGCCAGCAGAATTTGTTGACGGCGGTGTGGAAGCGCATGCCGGGCGAGACGCCGAAGATGGTGCCGTAGCGGAAGATGGTGGCCTTCAGCCCCCGGCCGGCGGCCAGTTCGGCCACCAGGGCTTCCTCGCGCAGCTTGGTCTCGGCATAGGGGCTTTGCGGCGCGAGGTCGGAGGCCTCGCAATCCTCGTCCACCCGACTTTTCTGGGTGCCGTAGACGCTGGTGGACGACGCGGTGATCAGCGGCGCCCCCACCGCGACGCAGGCCAGGGCCACCCGCTCGGTGATGCCGTAATTCTCGCGCTCCACCTTCTCGCGGTTGGCGAAGCTGCCAGCGGCGTCGGTGATGGCCGCCAGATTGACCACCGCGTCGGCGCCCTCGAACAGCGGCTCCAGCGCCACGGTGGTGGCGTCGGCCTCGACGAAGCGGTAGCGGCCCTCGTCCGGCAGGTCGAACAGCGACGGATAGCGCTGGGTCGCCATGTTGTCGATGATGACGATCTCGGCGCCCTTGAAGCGCTGCGGCAGATATCTGATCAGACGCGAGCCGATATGGCCCAGCCCCCCGGTGACGACGAAACGCATGCTCTCACCCCTCCCCCTTGGCGCGGTAAGTCAGGAAATCCTGATAGACTCTAAGGTAGTCCGCCGGGTCGTAGGGCTGGTCGCACAAGACCATCAGCGTCGATGAATCGGCATAGTCCTGGCTGGCCCAGATACCGGCGGGCACGAACAGGCCGCGGCCGGGCGTGTCCAGCAGCACATGCGAGCGATGGCTGCCGTCGTCGCAGACGACCTCGATGCGGCCGGTCAGGCAGACCAGGAACTGGTTGCACAGAATGTGGGCGTGCTCGCCCCGATGGGCGGCCTTGTCCACATGGACCGAGAACACCCGCCGGATGGTCATGCTGACGCGGGAATCTTCCAGCGCCACCAGCCACTCGCTGCCGTCGGACACCATGGGCAGGTCGATCTGGCGCAGATCGGCAAGCCGGGGCAAGGACGCGGGTCTAACCAAGCTCATGATGCATGTTTCCTGCCGGTGGCGGATCGCCGACCTGTTTACCCTGGATTATCTACCCTGTCACGGGGTCTGGCGTTGTGTTCCGCCGCCGTCGCCAACCAGGGCGTAAGGGGCCCAGAACAGCGGATGGGCGTAGGAATATCGGGTTTTTCCGGTCCTGGGGTCGACCGCTCCCGGTCCGTCGATCAGCGACAGCATGGTCTGGCGCAGGGCTTCGGCCCGCGACAGCCCCCTGATTTCGCCCACCCGCTTGAACAGGCCGGAGGTGATCGCCGCCGCCGAGGTCGTCTCCACCGCCCAGTGGGTCACCAGCACCGCGCGGGTGCCGGCATAGAAGAACGCCCGTCCCAGACCGGAAATGGCCTCGCCGTCGGCGACGTCGCCCGACGCGGTGTTGCAGGCCGACAGCACCACCCAATCCGCATCCAGCTTCAGGCTGAGAACGTTGTCCATGGTCAGCAGGCCGGTGCCGGAGATTCCGGTGACGTTGGGCGGCGACAGGGCCAGCGCCGGTTGGGTCAATCCGTCGATGTCGCCGGGAATCAGTCCGTGGGTGGCGAACATCACCACCTTGCGGTCGGACAACGTCATGGACAGGATCGTTTTCTCGTTGACCCGGGCGCCCACAAGAACGTCGACGGCGGGGTCGGCGTTGAGCGCCCTGGCGACGTTGATTACCTCGTCGGCGGTTTCCGGCAGGCGCGGCAGCCTTTGCAATCCGGCGCTGTCCATGCCGCGAGTCGTCGGTACGGCGCGAAGATCGAGTGAAATTCCCGTCGCCGGCCGGTCCGGCGGACGCGGGGCGCCGCGCGAGGCGAGGCCGAGACCGCGCGCGGCCAGTTCGGACGCGCCGCGCCGCGCCTGATCGGGATTGAACCACGGGTCGGCGAATCCGATGAACGGCTTGCGCGCGTCGGACCCCGGCGCCATCTGTCGCAATCCGACCAGAGAGGCCACCGACGGCAATTGAGTGACCGCCATCCGGCGGATCAGCCAGGGAACCGGACGATAGCCGGACAGGAAGGCCTGTCCGTCCACCTCCGGAATCCGCTGGTGGGGTTCGGTGACCAGGATGGCGAAGGGCAGTTGTCCCAGCGCCTTGTCGGCGACCACCAGCAGGCTGTCGGCGCCGTTCCAGCCGGCCTTCACCGGTTCCAGGAACGCCAGATAGGCGCGATGGGCCTCGGCGATGTCGTAGTCCGGAAGATCGCTCAGATCGGAGAAGTCGGCTTCCATGGGGGCGCGCAGGTTGGCGACCAGCTTGCGGACCTCGTCGCGTCCCATGGGCACCACCGAGAAGGCGGCGCGTCCTCCGTGCGGCACCGCCCAGACATAGCTGCGTCTGGCGCCGACCAGGATTGAGATCAGGGACTCGCCTTTTCGCAGCACGGCTTGCGCCTGATCGAGACCGGGCGGTGGCGGGTCGCGCAGCCGGGCATAGGCGGGAAAGCGCCGTTCGATCTCGGTTCGCAGGGCGATGCGCGATGCCTTCAGCCTGGACACCTGCTGACGCAACGCCTCCACCACCTTGTCGTCGCGCTGGTCGGGGGACAATCCCAGCAGATCGGCCAGCATGCTCTGTTGCGCGACGAACTGCTGGTCGGCGTCCTGCTCGCGCCGGACCAGGTCGCTCAGGTCCGGGTCGTTGGTGGCCGAACGGGCCGCCGATGCCGCCAGGGATTTCTGGACGACCTGGCTGCGGACCGAATCGGCGGCGCGGAAGGCTTCCGCCACCGCGGCCGGCTCGGCCCTTCCGGCGGTGAGGTGGCCGATATAGGATTCCAGGATCAGGCGGCGACGGTTCTCGTGGGCGACGCTGGCCTCGCCGGAATCCTCGGCCTGGGAGCGGTTGGTCCGGGACAGCAGCACCGGAACCGCCTGCCGGAACGAATCGGCGGGCGAGATTCCGACCTCGGTCTGGACCACCGCCAGCATGCCGCGTGCTTCGGCGGTGTCGGGATGGTCGGGGCCGAAGGTGGCGGCGCGGCGTTCCGCCATGCGTTCCAGCAGGGGGTGGGCCTTCGCCATCCGGCCGGCGGCGATCAGGGCGTCGGCGAAATACATGTTGCGGTTCAGGAAGCGCCAGGCCATGAGCTGGTCATTGCCGATGTCGGCGGCCAGGGACTGAAAGGTTTCCAGCGCCTCGGCGGGGCGGTCGGCCAGCATCAGCACCATGCCGAGATTACTTCTGGCTCCGGCCAGCGACCACGAGTTGGGGCCGTGACCGGTGCGGCGGTAGATCTCGATGGTGGCCTCGGCCAGTTTTTCCGCGTCCTTCCACCGGCCCTGCTGCGCCACCACCTCGGTCAGGGTCATGAGCATCTCGGCGGTTTCGGGAGAGAAGCGCCCGGTTTCGCGCAACTGGTCCAGCAGGCCCCGCCGGGCCTCGACCTCGGCCTCGACCACCCGGCCCTGGCGCGAGAGAAGCCTGGCCAGATGCTTCTGGGCCTGATTGCGGAACGGACGGAACCCCTGGCGGGCGGGGGCGCCGCCATCGAGGATCCGGTTCCAGCCCATGATCTCGCGGCGGCGCAGTTCCTCCGCCTCGGCCAGCTTCCCGGTCTGCTCGTGGAAGACCGACTGCGCCGCCAGATACTGGTTTTCCCAGATGTCGCCGTTCTCGGCGTAGGCGGCCCCGCGTCCCCAGTTCCGCGATTGCTCCAGCAGATCCTTCATGCGGTCGAGATAGGCGTGGGCTTCCCCCAGTTCGCCCTGGTTGGCCAGGGCGGCGATCAGGCTCGAATAGATGCCGAACAGGCGGCCTTGCGGCGCTCCGGCCTGCTCGTGAACCTTCTGCTGTTCCTTGCGGATGCGGGTCGCCTCGTCCTGGTTGCCGGCCTTGAAATGGGCATAGGAGAGCTGTTGCAGCAATTGCGAGATGTCGCTGCGGCCGGCGGGGCGCGCGCGGGTGATCTCCAGCGCCTTCGTCAGGTCGTCGATCTGTTGCCCGGTGCGGCCGAGGGCCGCCGCCGCCATGGCGCGAGCCTGATAAAAGGCGGCCAGTTCCCTGGGGGGGAGGGTGGCCGGGGGCAGGGCGTCGGCCTTGGCCCGTTCCCGGGCGATGCGCTCCCCGTCGGGCTTTTCCTGGTCGAGCAGGGCAAGGATGTCGTTGGCCGAACGCGGCGGCGCCACGAAGCCCTGGGCGCTGAAGCCGGCGGTGATCTTGCGGGCCTCGTCCAGCGATACCACCGGGCGGGTATCGGCCTGACAGGCGGTCAGGCCGGCCAGGACCGCCAGCGGGAACAGGAAAGCGGCGGGAAAACGCGATCTCGCCATGGTGGCCTCACGATTTCGGGGATGGGCGGCCGTGGGGCCTGTCACCTCGCCTTCCATCCTTACCACAAAAGGCCCTTTCCTGGCGACCGTGGCGAACGGCGCGCCCCACATGCCGTCCTGGTCACGGTAGGGGAGAGAGGTCGAGGCGGACGGTCTCGCCGGTCCCCAGGGCGGCCCTGGACAACAGCAGGCTGACCGCCGCCATGGCGGATTCGACCCCCTGGCGGATCTGGGCCTCGCCGGCCTGATTGCGGTGCGCCACCGCCTCGGGAAGCAGTTGTTTCTGCAAGACGGCGGCGAAGCCGGCGAAGGCCCGGGCGGTCAGTTCCAGCCGGTCGGCCGCCACGATCATCGGCGTGGCGGCTTCGGCATGGCCGGCGGCCTCGCGCAGGATGCCCGCCAGGGTGGCGGCGCGTGGATCGGCGGCCTGGGATTGCTCAAGCTTGCCGGCGACGAAGCGCAGCATGGGGGCGTGAAGGGCAAGATCGGACACCGGCGGCAACTCCCCTGGATCACTTGGCGCTGTTGTCGCTTTCGAAGCCGCCGCCGTCAAGCTATGGTGCGGCCGGCGCGACGGAGGGACGATGGTCAGGCTGGCGGTGATGAGCGACCTGCATGTGGAGAAGGGGGACTGGACTCCGCCCGCCTTCTCCTGCGACCTGCTGGTCCTGGCCGGCGATGTCGGCTGGGGGCTCGACGGCCTGGCCTGGGTCGCCCGCCACCTCGCCGGCCGTCCCATGGTGATGGTGGCTGGCAATCGCGAGTACTGGCATCATGCCGACGGGGCCTCGCCCATCGCCGAACTGCGCCGGGCGGCGGCCGGAATCGCCGGGTTGCGCTTTCTTCAGGACGAGGCGGCGGTGCTGGACCTGGGGGGGCGCCGCCTGCGCCTGCTGGGCGCCACCTTGTGGACCGATTACAGCCTCGACGGCGACGTGGCGGCCACCATGGCGTCGGCCGGCCAGACCATGCCCGATTACCGCCACGGCGCCGCCGGCAACGGTGAACGCCTGAATCCGGCGGCGGTTCTGACGGCCAACCGGGCCTCCCGCGATTTTCTTGCCGCCGAACTGGCGAAGCCGCTGGATATCCCCACCGTCGTGGTCACCCATCACCTGCCGTCCGAGCGCGGCTTGCCCCGCCGCCGGCCCGGGCATGTTCCCCAGGCCGCCTCGGTGACGCCGTTGGACGATTTGTTGATCGAGGCCGGTCCCGACCTGTGGATACACGGCCACAGCCACGCCGATTGCGATTATCGCATCGGCCGGACCCGGGTGGTCAGCCGCCAGCGCGGCACGCCCGAGAACAGCGATTTCGAGCCTCTGCTGCTGGACATATGACGCGGCGCGGATGTGATCGCCGCCACTGTCGCTGAACCGCCGGGTGGTTTATCGTCGGCGGGTGGTTCAATCAGGAAAGGTGCGTCCATGAGGAAAATTCTGCTGGCCATGGTTTCCGTGGCGCCGCTGCTGGGCGGTCCCGCCCTGGCCGCCGATGGTCCCGACCTGGGGACGGTTCTGAAGGATGCGGCCGGGCAGGCCGCCAAGGACACCATCGACAAGACGGTCAAGCCGTCCGACCGTGACCGGGATTATCGGGACCGCGACAGGGACCGCAAGGACGGGGATCGCAAGGACAGGGACCGCAAGGACAAGGATCGCAAGGACGGGGATCGCAAGGACAAGGATCGGGGCTATCGCGATCGCGGCGACGCCCCCGGAAAGTCCTACGAACATCGCCGGGATGGCCGCGGCCTTGAAGACAATCCGGGGCGGGGCCGCGGCAAGGACCGCGATTGACGCCGGACATCGGCCGACCGCTATTTCATGACGCGGCCGAGGAATTCGAACATCCGTTCCTCGGCATCCCGCGTTGCTTCCTCGTTGTAGCGATAGTCGACCCGGTTGCCGCGCACGTCGGTCCTGGAATGTCCGTCCAATTGCCGGCAATCCCAGCAATGGGTGGCGTCGGGATAGAGGTGCAGTTCCACCGGCGCGCCGGCTGACCTGAGCGGTTCCAGCCGCGCCAGGCAGTCGGCGGGCGGGGTTTCGGTGTCCAGTTCCCCCATCAGCACCAGCAGCGGCCGGTCGATGTCGTCGCGGGCGGTCTCGTAAGCCGGTGATCTGGGTGGGCGAAGGGTGAAGCAGCCGGGATACATGGACACCACCGCCCGGAAGCGCCGGCCGTCGCCCAGGACCTCGCTCCATCCCTTGCTGCTGGCCAGCAGCCCCACCATGGCGCCCCAGGAATAGCCGGCCAGCGCCACCCGGTCGCGGTCGACGTAGTCCAGGCGGCGCAGATGATCCGCCGCCTGGAAGGCGTCCTTGACGCCACGGGCGAAGACCAGTCCGTTCCTGGGGCCATAGCACACCGTGTCGATGTCGCGCGGCCCCATGGCGTCGATCAGCAGGGCGACATAGCCCCTGGCCACGGCCTTTCTCGCCCAGTCGATCATGGAGGCGTTGGGGCGTTTGCCGTTCTGGCCGAGGCCGGCGCATTGGTGGAACAGCACCAGCGCCGGAAACGGGCCGGGGCCGTCGGGCTTGAAGATGCCCATGCCGGGCCGGGTCGTCTCCGACAGCGGCGACGGCGCGGCCGGAAACATCAGGTCGGGGGCCTGCATGGCCGAGCGCCTGAGGGCGTCGGCGTCAACCGCCTCGGCCGCCAGGCCGGCGGAACTCCAGGCGAGGATGGCGAGAATGGCGATCAGTAGGCTCCGGTCGGTCATCCTCGCGCCTCTTCGAATTCCATCGACGGTCGGGACGATCCTACATCGACGCTCCAGGTCTGGCATCCTGCTTTCCGTTGAGGTACACCGGGGCTGTCCCATTCACAGCCCCGCAGAGCGCATGTCCACTTCCCCGTCTTCCGCCGTTCTTCCCTCGATCATCGCCCGCCTCGCCCGCGACCTGAATGTGCGCGAGGCCCAGGTGGCCGCCACCGTCGAGATGCTGGACGGGGGCGCCACGGTGCCCTTCATCGCCCGCTACCGCAAGGAGGCCACCGGCGGTCTCGACGACACCCAGCTGCGCAATCTGGACGAGCGGCTGGGCTATCTGCGCGAGATGGAGGACCGCCGCGCCGCCATCCTCAAATCCATCGAGGAGCAGGGCAAGCTGACCCCCGACCTGGCCGCCCAGATCAATGCCGCCGACACCAAGGCCCGGCTTGAGGACCTCTACCTTCCCTACAAGCAGAAGCGCCGCACCAAGGCCCAGATCGCCCGCGAGGCCGGGCTGGAGCCGCTGGCCGATGCTCTGCTGGCCGATCCCGGACTGGTGCCCGAGCAGGCCGCCGCCGCCTATGTGGATGCCGGCAAGGGCGTGGCCGACGCCAAGGCGGCGCTGGACGGCGCCCGCCAGATCCTGATGGAGCGCTTCGCCGAGGACGCCGAACTGCTGGGAAACTTGCGCGACCTGTTGTGGGACGGCGGCGTCCTGGTCTCCGCCGTCGCCGACGGCAAGGCCGAGGAGGGCGCCAAGTTCTCGGACTATTTCGATTACCGCGAGCCCATCAAGGCGATTCCGTCCCATCGCGCCCTGGCCCTGTTCCGGGGGCGCAACGAAAATGTTCTGGCCTTGAAACTGCTGCCGCCCGACGAGGCCGCTCGCCCCGAAGGCGGCGTTTCCGCCGGTCCCGGCGAGTGCGAGGCCCGCATCGCCCGCCGTTTCGGTATTCACGACCGCAAGCGGCCCGCCGATCCTTGGCTTTCCGAAACGGTTCGCTGGGCGTGGCGAATCAAGATTCATCTGCATTTGGAGTTAGAATTGATGGGGCGGCTGAGGGATGCCGCCGAGGCCGAGGCCATCGCCGTCTTCGCCCGCAACCTGCGCGCCCTGCTGCTGTCGGCTCCGGCCGGGCAGCGGGCCTGCATCGGGCTCGACCCCGGCATCCGCACCGGCGTCAAGGTGGCGGTGACCGATTCCACCGGCAAGGT
This sequence comes from Magnetospirillum sp. SS-4, assembly GCF_902729425.1. Lineage (GTDB taxonomy): Bacteria > Pseudomonadota > Alphaproteobacteria > Rhodospirillales > Magnetospirillaceae > Phaeospirillum. Next base: position 44,306 of record NZ_CACVCH010000049.1, read on the forward strand.
GGTGGAGACCGCCACCATCTATCCCCACCAGCCGCGCAACGACTGGCAGGGCTCGGTCGCCGCCATCGCCCATCTGGCCCGCAAGCATTCGGCCAGGCTGGTGGCGATCGGCAACGGCACCGCATCGCGTGAGACCGACCGGCTGGTGATGGACGTCATCAAGCGCCATCCCGAACTGGGGCTGGAAAAACTGGTGGTCAGCGAGGCCGGCGCCTCGGTCTATTCCGCCTCGGAAGTGGCGGCCCTCGAATTCCCCGATCTCGACGTAAGCTTGCGTGGCGCGGTATCCATCGCCCGCCGCTTGCAGGACCCGCTGGCCGAACTGGTCAAGATCGATCCCAAGGCCATCGGCGTCGGGCAGTACCAGCATGATGTCGACCAGACTCGGCTGGGCCGCTCACTGGACGCGGTGGTGGAGGATTGCGTCAACGCCGTCGGCGTCGAGGTCAACACCGCCTCGGCGGCGCTGCTGGCCCGCGTCGCCGGCCTCAGCCCCACCGTCGCCAGGAACGTGGTGGACTTCCGCGACCGCAACGGCCCGTTCGCCTCGCGCGAGGCCCTGAAGCAGGTGGAACGCCTGGGGCCGAAGGCGTTCGAACAGGCGGCCGGCTTCCTGCGTGTGGTGGGCGCAAGCAATCCACTGGATGCCTCGGCGGTGCATCCCGAGGCCTATCCGGTGGTCGAGCGTATCGTCAAGGTCACCGGCAAGCCGGTCCGGGACCTGGTGGGAGACGCCTTGTTCGTCCGCTCGCTCGATCCGGCCGAGTTCGTCGACGACCGCTTCGGCGAGCCCACCGTCAAGGACATCCTGAAGGAGCTGGAAAAACCCGGCCGCGATCCCCGCCCGGAATTCAAGACAGCCACCTTCAAGGAAGGGGTCGAGACCCTGGCCGATCTTCAGCCCGGCATGGTGCTGGAAGGCGTGGTCACCAACGTCACCAATTTCGGCGCCTTCGTCGATATCGGCGTCCACCAGGACGGGCTGGTCCACATCTCGGTGATGGCCAACCGCTTCGTCAAGGACCCGCACGAGGTCGCCAAGCCCGGCGATCTGGTCAAGGTCAAGGTGCTGGAGGTCGATATCAAGCGAAAGCGCATCGCGCTGTCCATGCGTCTCGACGAGCAGCCGGCTTCGGCCCGCAAGGAGGAAGCCCCGCGTGATCAACCCCGCCGCGATCAATCCCGCCGCGACGCCCCCAGGACTTCGCCGGCGGCGGCGTCCGACGGCGGCGGCGGCGCCCTGGCCGCCGCCTTCGCCAAGGCGCGGGGTAAGGGATAATTCCTATCTGCTTTGCGGATAGCTTTTCTCGGGTTATGATCCGCGTATGATCAAGTCAGCGGCCGACAAGCGCAGCGCCAGATTCCTTCAGGGGCACCGCGTTCCCGAGTTCCAGGCGTTCGAGCGGCAGGCACAGCGGCGGGTGGCCATCCTCAATGAAGCGACGTGTCTTGAGGACCTGATGAGATTGCCGTCCAATCGCTTCGAGGCCCTGCACGGTGACCGGGACGGCCAATACAGCATCCGCATCAACGACCAGTGGCGGATATGCTTCACCTTCCACGAGGGAGATGCCCATGACGTCGAAATCGCCGATTACCATTGACGCCGTCGTGCTGCCTCCTCTGCATCCAGGTGAAGTCCTGATGGAGGAACTGGGAGAGATCGGAATATCGGTCGCGGCATTGTCGCGTGCCCTCGACGTCCCGCAAAGCCGGATGGCGGAAATCGTCGCAGCCAAGCGTTCGGTGACGGCCGATACCGCATTGCGTCTGGCGGCCTATTTCGGGACGTCGGCCCGGCTGTGGCTCAATTTGCAGGCGGCCTACGATCTTGCCACGACCCAGGCCAGGGAGGGTGAGCATATTGCCGCCGTGGTCAGGCCGCATGCGGCCTGACCGGAAATGCCAGGGAACACGATGACACCGGTCGGGAATCGAATGACCTCTGTTCGGACACGCCTCGCCGTCGCCTTGCTGCTGGTCCTGCTGACCGTCCAGACGGCCCGGGCCTTGCCGGCCAGCACGGCGGCGGGCAATCCGACCATCGTGGTCGGCGTCATCGCCACCCTCAGCGGGCCGGGGGCCATGGCCGGCCAGGATTCCCTGGACGGCTTCACCACGGCGCTGCGCCAGATGGGCGGGCGGTTCGCCAATCAGGAGGTCCGGGTGGTGCCGGTGGACGACCGCGGTTCCCCGGACGTGGCGATGCAGGTCACCCGCCGTCTGCTGGAACGCGAGAAGGTGGACTTCATCCTGACGGCGGTGTCGCAGGCCTCCATGGCGGCCATCGTCAAGCCGCTGAACGAGTCCCGCACCTTCATCCTCAATCTCGACGCCTATCCCGATGGTCTGTTCGGTGCTCGGTGCTCGGCCTCCCTGTTCGGGCTGGGAACTCCGCCCGACGCCGTCAGCGAGGCGGCAGGGATGCATTTCGCCAACGAGAAATACCGCCGGCTGGTGGTGATCGGCCACGACACCCGCCAGACCGACATGGCGGTGGCGGCGCTGCGCCGGACCTGGGGTGGCGAGGATGTCACGGTCTTGAAGGCCCGCCACGGCGCGGCCACCTTCGCGCCGGAAATCAGGCGCATCCGCGAGCTTGCCCCCGACGCGGTCTATACCTTGCTGAGCGGCGGCATGGGGCTGGCGCTGGTGCGCGATTACGCAGCCGCCGGCCTCAAGGCCGACATTCCGCTGCTGGGCGTTTGGAGCAATTTCGAGCGGCCCCACCTGACCGCCATGGACGACCAGGGGCTGGACCTGCTCAACGTGGCGCCGTGGAGTCCCGACCTGGATTCGCCGCTCAACAAACGCATGATCAGCGATTTCGAGCTGGAATACGGCCGCCCCGCCACCTCGTGGGTGGCGCAGGGTTACGATTCCGCCTTGCTGCTGGAGGCGGCCATGAAGGTCACCGCCGGCCGGACCTCTGATCGCGAGGCCGTGCGCAACGCCCTGCGGCGGGCGGAATTCGCCTCGGTGCGGGGCGGGTTCCGCTTCGAGACCAACCATGCGCCGGTGATCAACCTCTATCTGCGTCGGGTGGCCCGCGATGCCAAGGGACGCCTGACCGAGGAGACGCGCGGCGTGTTGGCCAGGGAATGGCGCGGCCGCGACGCGGCGCATTGTCCCATGCATTGGGGCGACGAGGCGGCGACGGCAAAGCCCGGGGCCGCCACCGCGCCCAAGCCGGTTCAGGCGCCGCCCAGAAAGCCGCCCCCGAAGACGCCGCCGCAATAGGAACCCGGCTCAGCGGCCGCGTTCCACCATCTTGATCATGGTGTCCAGGGTGATGGACGCGAAGGTGGCCCTGGCGGTGTCCTCGATTTCCATCAGCACCTGGCACAGCGCCTTGCCCTCGGAGGTGTTGTCGCCATCTTCCCGTTCGCCGTTGCGGATGGGGTCGATGGTCTCGAACAGCTGGATGATGTCCAAAAGCGTGGTGCGCCGCCGGTTGCCGGAAAAGCGATAGCCGCCGCCGGCCCCGCGCACCGCCTCGACCAGTCCGACCCGGCCCAGCGACCGGAGTACCTTGGCGAGATGGTTGGTGGATATGCCGTATTTCTCGGCGATTTCGTTGGCCGACAATTGACGGTCCTGACCGGCGGCCAGTTCGAGAATCGCGAACAGGGCGCAACGGGTGGCTTTTTGCAGTTTCATCAAAGCTCCTTCTCAAGCTCGATGAAGGGGCCGGCCATCATTCCCTGGCTTCGGAAGAAGCTCATGATCAAGGTGTGGTCGCGGGCCAGCATGGTGCGCACCTTGTAGACCCCGGCCTTGCGGAAACGATCGCAGAGAGCGTCGAACAGCGTGTTGCCGACGCCGCCCTGGCGCAGATGGTTGTGAACGCCGATGGCGAACACCCAGCCGCAGGGCGGCGAGCCAAATTCCCATGCCCGGACTTCGCCGATGATGAAACCGAGAACCGAGTCGCCGTCGCAGGCGACCAAGAAAAATCGGTACCGATTTACTGATTTCAAAGGAGCATCTTCGTCGGCGTCGCTGGGGCGTCTATTATAGCGCTCATACAAGTCTTTCCAATACTCATCCTTGGAAAGGCCTGTGTTTTCTGCGTCAATGGCAATCACTTGCGAAATGTCGGCCTCTCTGGCAAGCCGGACAGTGCATTTCTTTTCAGGTTGCTTCAATTGAGAATTTGCCATTCGGTGCGGCTCTCCCTGATTGAGTCTTTCTAGAGCACTAATGACTTGAATACAACTGCAATTCTTCCGGCATGTTTTCCGGAGCCCCGCCGGTGATGTCAAAAGGGGCAGGGAGGGGTTGGCGCATTGCGGCATCGGGTGTAGCATCGGATAACCCTGCGCGACCTGGGGGATTGGGAACGGCAGTGGTTGCGCGGTTCCCGCTCCCGATGGCGCCGGGCGCGGACAAGCCTGGTGGGGAGAAACCGAATGCCGAATGCAAGTTCCAACGGCGCGACAGCCGGGGACAGGGCGGTCATCGAGGCGGTGCTTGTCCGCCATGGCGGCGACGCCGTCCGCCTGATGCAGATTTTGCGGGAGGTTCAGGAAGAACTGGGCTGGCTGTCGCCCGCCACCCTGACCGCCATCGCCGACGGAACCGGACTGCCCCGGGCCCGGGTCGAGGGCGTGGCCGGGTTCTACCACTTCTTCCACACCGAACCGCTGGGCCGCTACCGGGTCCTGTGGAGCGACAACATCACCGACCGCATGCTGGGCAGTTCCGACCTGATGGCCCGCATGTGCAAGAAGCTGTGGCTGAAGCCCGGCCAGGTGTCCGAGGACCAGTTGGTCAGCGTCGACACCACCTCGTGCACCGGCATGTGCGACCAGGGCCCGGCCCTGCTGGTCAATTATCGTCCCGTCACCCGCATGACCGCCGAGCGGGTCGACCAGATCGTCGACCTGATCCGCCGCAAGATACCGCTGGACGACTGGCCGGCCGAGTTCTTCGCGGTGGAGGACAATATCCGCCGCAGGGATGCCCTGCTCGACGGCGGTCTGGCCCCCGGCGACGCCCTGCGGGCGCTGCGGAGCCCCCAGGAGACGCTCGACGCCATCAAGGCGTCCGGCCTGCGCGGACGCGGCGGCGCCGGCTTTTCCACCGGCCAGAAATGGGAGTTCTGCCGCAACGCGGTGGGCAGCGGCGCCAATCCCGCCCATTACGTGGTCTGCAACGCCGACGAGGGCGAGCCCGGCACCTTCAAGGACCGGGTGCTGCTGTCGTCGTGCGCCGATCTGGTGTTCGAGGGCATGACCGTCGCCGGCTACGTCGTCGGCGCCCGCAAGGGTCTGGTCTATCTGCGCGGCGAGTACCGCTACCTGCTGGAGCCGCTGAACGCGGCGCTGGAGCGCCGCCGCGCCGCCAATCTGCTGGGCAAGAGCATCCTTGGCCGGATCGGCTTCGACTTCGACATCGAGATCCACATGGGGGCCGGCGCCTATGTCTGCGGCGAGGAGACCGCGCTGCTGGAAAGCCTGGAGGGCAAGCGCGGCGTGCCGCGCAAGCGCCCGCCCTTCCCGGTGACCAACGGCTTCCTCGGCCAGCCCACCGCCGTCAACAATGTCGAGACCCTGGCCTCGGCGGCGCTGATCGCCGTCAGGGGCGCCGCCTGGTACAAGGCCATCGGCACCGCCAAGTCGTCGGGAACCAAGCTGCTGTCGGTGTCGGGCGATTGCGCCCGTCCCGGCATCTACGAATATCCCTATGGCGTGAAGGTCGAGCAGGTACTGGCCGATTGCGGCGCCAGGGACACCCAGGCGTGCCAGATCGCCGGCGCCTCGGGCCTGTGCGTCGCTCCGGCCGAGTTCAAGCGCCGCATCGCCTTCGAGGACATTCCCACCGGCGGTTCGTTCATGATCTTCGACAATTCCAGGGACATGTTCGCGGTGGCGCGCAACTTCGCCCACTTCTTCGTCGATGAAAGCTGCGGCTTCTGCACGCCGTGCCGGGTCGGCACCACGCTGCTGAAGAACGCCATGGACAAGATCAACGACGGCCACGGCGGCGAGTACGACATCAACGACATCTGGCGAATCATCCGCACGCTGAAGACCGCCAGCCATTGCGGCCTGGGCCAGACCGCCGGCAATTGCGTCGCCGATACCTTGCAGAAGTTCCGCCCCAGCTATGAATTGCGGCTGAACGTCCATGACTTCGAACCGGCCTTCGACCTGGACAAGGCCTTGTCCAAAATGCGGGAGGTGACGGGGCGCGACGATCCCGGCGCCCACTTCCACATCGCGCATCGCAAGTCGAAATCCGGCATCGGCACCAAGGCGGGGGACCCGGCATGAGCAACGGACAGGACGGCAAGAGCTTCTTTCTCGACGACGAGGAAATCCCGTTCGAGGACGGCCAGACCATCATCCAGGCGGCACTGAGCGCGGGAAAGTACATTCCGCATCTCTGCTACCACCCGGAATTCAAGCCGCATGGATCGTGCAAGCTGTGCACGGTGCGCATCGATTCGCGCACCATCACCACAGAGGACGGCCAGACCGTCAAGATTCCCGGCCGCGCCGCCGCGTCGTGCACCACGCCGGCCCAGGACGGCCAGCATGTGGAGAGCGAGACCCCGGAGCTGCTGGACCTGCGCCGCACCCTGGTGCAGATGCTGCTGGTCGAGGGCAACCACTACTGTCCGTCCTGCGAAAAGAGCGGCAAATGCATGCTCCAGGGGCTTGGATACGACCTGGGGGTGATGAGCCCGCATTTCCCGCAATACTTCTCGAAGCGCGAGGTGGACGCCAGCCACCCCGACATCCTGCTGGACTTCAACCGCTGCATCCTGTGCGAATTGTGCGTCCGGGCCAGCGCCGAGGTGGACAAGAAGAACGTCTTCTCGCTGTCGGGGCGCGGCAACACCAAGCACCTGATCTGCAACTCGGAAAGCGGCCTGCTGGGCGACACCAACATCGCCGCCACCGACAAGGCCGCCAATGTCTGTCCGGTCGGCGTGATCTTGCACAAGCGCCACGGCTTCGAGGTGCCCTACGGCCAGCGGCGCTTTGACAGGGCCCCCATCAGCGACAATCCCGTGCAATACGCACCGGTGAAGGAGCAGGTCTGATGAATGCCGCCACCCCCGTCAGGCGCAAGCTGAAGGTGGCCACCACCTCGCTGGCCGGCTGCTTCGGTTGCCACATGTCGTTCCTCGACATCGACGAACGCATCCTCGATCTGGTGGAACTGGTCGAGTTCGACCGCTCGCCCATCACCGACATCAAGCATTGCAGCCCCGATTGCGACATCGGCGTCATCGAGGGCGGTGTCTGCAACGCCGAGAACGTCCATGTGCTGCACGAGTTCCGCAAGAACTGCAAGATCCTGATCGCCATGGGGGCCTGCGCCATCAATGGCGGCCTGCCCGCCCAGCGCAACAGCCTGGATATCAGGGACATCCTGGCCGCCGTCTACGCCCAGCCGGGACGCGGCGTCCACGTTCCCAACGATCCCGAGATTCCGCTGCTGCTGAACGAGGTGCATCCGCTGCACGAGGTGGTCAAGATCGACTACTTCCTGCCGGGCTGCCCGCCCAGCGGCGACGCCATCTGGACGTTCCTCACCGACCTCCTGGCCGGCCGCACGCCCACCTTGGGCCACGGCCTGATCCACTACGACTGAACGCAAGGACCCCTTCGTCATGATGCATCAGTTCGAATTAGAGACCGCCAGGAACCCCGAGGCGCTGAGGCGCATCGTCATCGAGCCGGTGTCGCGCGTCGAGGGCCACGGCAAGGTCACCATCCTGCTCGACGACGACAACAAGGTGCATCAGGTGCGCCTGCACATCGTCGAATTCCGCGGCTTCGAGAAATTCATCGAGGGCCGCCCCTATTGGGAGGTGCCGGTGCTGGTGCAGCGCCTGTGCGGCATCTGCCCGGTGTCGCACCATCTCGCCGCCTCGAAGGCCATGGACATGATCGTCGGGGCGGCGCAACTGACGCCGACCGCGGAAAAGATCCGCCGGCTGATGCATTACGGCCAGATGCTGCAAAGCCACGCGCTGCACTTCTTTCATCTGTCCTCGCCCGACCTGCTGTTCGGCTTTGATTCCGACGTGGCCCAGCGCAACATCGTCGGGGTCGCGGCCGCCAATCCCGACGTGGCCAAGAAGGGCGTCCTGCTCCGGAAGTTCGGCCAGGAGGTGATCCGCGTCACCTCGGGCAAGCGGGTCCACGGCACCGGTTCGGTGCCCGGCGGCGTCAACAAGCCGCTCACCCCCGAGGAACGCGACTATCTGCTGAAGGACGCCGACCAGATGGTGGCGTGGAGCGTCGACGCGGTCCGCATCATCAAGCAGCTGCACCGCGCCAATCCGGGGCTTTACGACAGGTTCGGCGAGGTGGAATCGACCATGATGAGCCTGGTCGACCCCAGCGGCGACCTGGATTTCTACCATGGCGCGCTTCGTGCGCGGGATGCGGCCGGCGAGGTGATGTTCGACCAGGTCAGCTACCAGGGCTATCACACCTTGCTGACCGAGGGCGTCAAGCCGTGGAGCTACATGAAGTTCCCCTACATCACCGCGCTCGGCGACGAGAAGGGCTGGTACAAGGTGGGACCGCTGGCCCGCATCCAGAATTGCGACCGCATCCCGACGCCCCAGGCCGAGAAGGAGCGGCTGGAATTCGTCGCCCATGGCAACGGCAAGCCCATGCATGGCTCGCTCGGCTTCCACTGGGCGCGGATGATCGAGATGCTGTGCGCCGCCGAGACCATAAAGACGCTGCTGCTGGACCCCGACATCACCGGGGCCGACATCATGACCGGCGGTCCGCGCGGTTACGAGGGCATCGGCGTCATCGAGGCTCCGCGCGGCACCTTGTTCCACCATTACCGCGTCGATGACGACGATCTGGTGACCTATGCCAACCTGATCGTGTCGACCACCAACAACAATACCGCCATGAACGTGGCGGTGCGCGACGTGGCCCGGCACTATCTCGACGGCCGCGAGCTGACCGAGGGGCTGCTGAACCACATCGAGGTGGCCATCCGCTGCTTCGATCCCTGCCTGTCCTGCGCCACCCACGCCTTGGGCAAGATGCCGCTGGAGGTTGAATTGCTGGATGCGGCCGGCATCCTGGTGGACCGCATGGTCAAGGATGAAACGGGCGGGGTCAGGCAGTCCCTGGCGTGACCGCGCCCACCCTGATCTTCGGCTGGGGCAATCCCAGTCGGGGAGACGACGCCCTGGGGCCGCTGCTGCTGGACCGGATCGAGGCGCTGCTGCCCCATCATCCCGAATGGGGGGCGGTGGACCTGCTGACCGATTTCCAGCTTCAGGTGGAACACGCCCTCGACCTGGACGGGCGGACGCGGGTGCTGTTCGTCGACGCCTCGGCCCGGCCGGACCAGTCGCCGTTTCGGGCCGGGCGGTTGGAGCCCGCCCGCGATTCCAGCTTCACCACCCACGCCCTGTCGCCCCAGGGCGTGATGCATGTGTACGAGACGATGAGGGCGGTTCCGCCGCCACCCTGCTGGTTGCTGGCCATCGCCGGCGAAGCGTTCGATCTGGGAACGCCGCTTGGCCGGGCCGCCGCCGCCAATCTGGAGGCGGCGGTGGACTGGACCGCGGCGTGGCTGGAAGCCGGCCGCCGGTGACGCCCGCCCGGCCCGCCTTTGGCGCCCCCTGCAACGGATGCGGGGTCTGCTGCCTCGAGGAATGCTGTCCGCTGGCGATCGTGGTTCACCGCCGGCGTCGCGGACCCTGTCCGTCCCTGATCGGGGGCGAGGATGGGGAAATCCATCGCTGCGGCCTGCTGATCCGGGCGCCGCGTCTCCTGCGGCCGCTGGTGGCCCGCTGGATTGCCGCCGGCACCGGCTGCGACAGCGGGTGACGGTGGTCCGGCGAGATCCTCGCAAGCGTCATCACCGCATGAATCCTTTATCCGATTTTCCTGGGCCGGCGTCGCTGTAACAAAAGCTTCATCAAACCGCCACGGAGATGTAACCGGGGGCCGTTATGGTGTCGCCATACAGGAATGACTTTGGCCTGCTCCATCGGAGGTTTCATGCTCAGGAAGACCTTGACCGTCGCCGCCATCGCGGTTGCCGCCACCACCGTCGCCGGCGCCGCCCAGGCCCGCGACCAGCTCCGCATCGTCGGTTCGTCCACCGTCTACCCGTTCACCACCGCGGTGGCCGAGCAGTTCGGCAAGACCGGCAAGTTCAAGACCCCGGTGGTGGAAAGCACCGGCACCGGCGGCGGCATGAAGCTGTTCTGCGCCGGCATCGGCCCGGAACATCCCGACCTGACCAACGCTTCGCGCCGGATCAAGTCGTCCGAGGTCGAGATGTGCGCCAAGAACGGCGTCGCCGACATCGTCGAGATGAAGGTCGGCTATGACGGCATCGTGCTCGCCAATTCCAAGAAGGGCAAGGTGATCACCATCACCCGCGAGCAGGTGTACCTGGCCCTGGCCAAGGACATCGTCCAGGGCGGCAAGCTGGTACCCAATCCCTACACCACATGGAATCAGGTCGACCCGTCCCTGCCGTCGACGAAGATCGAGGTGCTGGGACCGCCGCCGACCTCCGGCACCCGTGACTCCTTCGCCGAGATGGTGATGGAGGGCGGCTGCAAGAAGAATGCCGCCCTGACGGGGCTGAAGCTCGACGAGAAGGCCCATGCCAAGGCCTGCATGACCGTCCGCGAGGACGGCGCCTATGTTGAAGCCGGCGAGAACGACAATCTGATCGTCCAGAAGCTGGACGCCAACCCGAATGCCTTCGGCGTGTTCGGCTACAGCTTCCTCGACCAGAATTCCGACAAGATCCAGGGCAGCCTGATCGATGGCGTGGCTCCCAGCTTCGAGACCGTCGCCTCGGGCAAGTACCCGGTGTCGCGCCCGCTGTTCGTCTACGCCAAGAAGGCCCATGTGGGCCAGATCCCCGGCGTGAAGGAGTTCCTGGCCGAGTACACCTCGGAAAAGGCCTGGGGCAAGTCCGGCTATCTCGGCGACAAGGGGCTGATCCCCATGGTCGACGCCGAGCGCAAGGACTGGGCCGCCAAAATCAATGGCCTTGAAAACCTGAAGATGTAATCCTCTCCGGCGGGGCGGCCATCGTCCGTCCGGACGATGGCCGCCCTTGCTCGTGCCTTTTCCCCGCTGATCCCCACGGATTTCATGCAGCTTCTCATTCTGACCGCCGCCCTGGCCCTCCTCGTGGTCTTCGGTTACGCCAGCGGACAGCGCCGTGCCCTGGCCGTCGCCGGGGGCAACCCCCGCCTGCTCCATTCCCTGCCGCGCTATCACGGCCATTTCGTCGCCCTGTGGTGCGGCCTGCCCGCCCTGCTGGTGATCACCGCATGGCTGGTGCTGGAGCCGACCCTGCTGCGCCTGCTGGTCACCAACGCCCTGCCCGCGGAAATGGCGGACCAGCCGGCCGAGCGTCTGGCGCTGTTCTACAACGAAATCCGCAACGTCGCCCGTCACGGCCATGCCGCCACCTCCGACGTGGTGGCCGATGCCGCCCGCCATTATGCCGGCCTGCGCCAGACCATGTTCATGGCGGTCGGGTCGCTGGCGCTGGCGCTGGCCATGGCCGGCGTCGTCTTCGCCCGCCGGCGCGTCAGCCCCGACATGCGTGCCCGCAACCGGGTCGAGCGGGTGGTGGCGGTGTTCCTGGTGGCGTCGTCGACGGTGGCGATCTTCACCACCATCGGCATCGTCTTGTCGCTGCTGTTCGAAACCCTGCGCTTCTTTCAGTTCGTTCCGGTGACCGAGTTTCTGTTCGGCACCTCGTGGAGCCCCCAGATCGCCATGCGCGCCGATCAGGTCGGCAGTTCGGGCGCCTTCGGCGCGGTGCCGCTGTTCGCCGGCACCTTGCTGATCGCCGGCATCGCCATGGTGGTGGCGGTTCCGTTGGGATTGCTGGCGGCCGTCTACATGGCCGAATACGCCCAGCCGCGCTTCCGTTCGGTGGTCAAGCCGCTGCTGGAGGTGCTGGCCGGCATTCCCACCGTGGTCTACGGCTTTTTCGCGGCGCTGACCGTCGCCCCGTTCGTGCGCGACGCCGGCGCCATGCTGGGCCTTTCGGTCGCGTCCGAAAGCGCCCTGGCCGCCGGCCTGGTGATGGGGATCATGATCATCCCCTTCGTTTCGTCGCTGTCCGACGACGTCATCACCGCCGTGCCGCGATCCCTGCGGGAAGGCGCCTACGGCCTGGGCGCCACCAAGTCGGAGACCATCAAGCAGGTGGTTCTGCCGGCGGCGCTGCCCGGCATCGTCGGCAGCATCCTGCTGGCGGCGTCCCGGGCCATCGGCGAGACCATGATCGTGGTGATGGCCGCCGGGCTGGCCGCCAATCTGACCGCCAATCCGCTGGAGGCGGTGACCACCGTCACCACCCAGATCGTCACCTTGCTGGTGGGCGACCAGGAATTCGACAGCCCCAAGACCCTGGCGGCCTTTGCCCTGGGGCTGGCGCTGTTCGTCATCACCCTGGGGCTTAACGCCATCGCCCTGTCCATCGTCAACAAATACCGGGAAAAATATGACTGACACCGCCCAGATGGCCGCCGCCTCCAGCGCCCGTCCCGCCGTCCAGATCATCGCCGCCCGGCTGAAGCGCCGGCATGCCGCCGAACGGCGTTTCCGGCGGACCGGACTTGCTGCCGTGGTTGTATCGCTGGGGTTCCTGGCGATATTGCTGTTCACCATCCTGGGTAACGGATTGTCGGCGTTCTCGCAGACCTATGTCCGTCTGGACGTCACCCTGGACGCCGAGACCCTCGGCATCGGCGATCAGCGTTCGGCGGACGCCCTGGCCTCCGCCAACTATCAGGGCGTGGTCAAGGAGGCGCTGTACAAACGTTTCCCGTCGGTGCAGGGCCGGGTGGAAAAACGCGAGCTGGCCGGTCTGGTCTCGTCGGGCGCCGACACCGACCTGCGCCGTCTGCTGGCCGCCGACCCGGGCGCCGTCGGCACCACCCATACCCTGTGGCTGGTGGCCGACGATAATGTCGACATGGCCATGAAGGGCTATATCTCGCGCAAGCCGGGAGCCGACGGCAACCGCCTGAGCGATCGCCAGTTGGGCTGGCTGGCGGAACTGGAGGCCGAGGGCGCCGTCGTCAAGCGTTTCAACTCCATCCTGTTCAGTTCAGGCGATTCGCGCGAGCCGGAACAGGCGGGGCTTTGGGGCGCGGTGGTGGGATCGATCTATTCGCTGGCCATCACCTTGCTGGTGTCGTTTCCCCTGGGCGTCGCCACCGCCGTCTACCTGGAGGAATTCGCGCCCAAGAACCGCTGGACCCACCTGATCGAGGTCAACATCAACAATCTGGCGGCGGTGCCGTCGGTGGTGTTCGGCCTGCTGGGGCTGGCGGTATTCCTGAATTTCTTCGGCATGCCGCGCTCGGCGCCGCTGGTGGGCGGCCTGGTGCTGGCGCTGATCTGCCTGCCCACCATCATCATCGCCGGCCGTGCCGCCCTGAAGGCGGTGCCGCCCTCGATCCGCGAGGCCGCGACCGGGCTGGGCGCCTCCAGGCTCCAGGTGGTCACCGACCATGTCCTGCCGCTGGCCATGCCCGGAATCCTGACCGGCACCATCCTCGGCATGGCCCACGCCCTGGGCGAGACCGCGCCGCTGTTGATGATCGGCATGGTCGCCTTCATCGTCGACATTCCCGCCTCTCCGCTCGATCCGTCGGCGGTGCTGCCGGTGCAGGTCTATCTGTGGGCCGATTCTCCCGAACGCGCCTTCGTCGAGCGCACCTCGGCGGCGATCATCGTGCTGCTGGTCTTTCTGGCGGTGATGAATCTGGGGGCCATCTGGCTCCGCAAGAAATTCGAACACCGGTGGTAGCCCACATGAACAAGATCGTGCCCCAGAACTCCTTCAAGATCATTGCCCGCGCCCTGTCCGTCCATTACGGCGAGAAGCAGGCGCTGCACCAGGTCGACCTGGATATCCGCGCCGGCGAGGTCACCGCCCTGATCGGGCCGTCGGGCTGCGGCAAGTCCACCTTCCTGCGCTGCATCAACCGCATGAACGATCTGGTGGATGGGGCCCGCGTCAGCGGCAGCCTGACCCTGGACGGCCAGGACATCTACGATCCCGCCGTCGACGTGGTGCAACTGCGCGCCCGCGTCGGCATGGTGTTCCAAAAGCCCAACCCGTTCCCAAAATCCATCTACGACAACGTCGCCTATGGGCCGCGCATCCACGGCATGGCCCGCGATCAGGCCGAGCTTGACGCCATCGTCAACGGCAGCCTGGAAAAGGCCGGCCTGTGGGCCGAGGTCAAGGACCGGCTGGCCGATTCCGGGACCAGCCTGTCGGGCGGCCAGCAGCAGCGCCTGTGCATTGCCCGGGCGATCGCGGTCGAGCCCGAACTGATCTTGATGGACGAGCCGTGCTCGGCGCTGGACCCCATCGCCACCGCCAAGGTCGAGGAACTGATCGACGAACTGCGCGAGAACTACACCATCGTCATGGTGACCCATTCCATGCAGCAGGCGGCCCGGGTGTCGCAGCGCACCGCCTTTTTTCACATGGGCAAGCTGATCGAGGTCGGCGATACCGAGCAGGTGTTCACCAATCCACGCGAGCCCCTGACCCAGGGCTACATTACCGGCAGGTTCGGCTGATGAATGATCATACGGTAAAGTCCTACGACGAGGAACTGGCCCACCTGTCCGGCCAGATCGTCCGCATGGGCGGCCTCGCCGAGGCGCAGTTCGCCGCCGCCATCCAGGCGCTGGCCCGGCGCGACCAGGAACTTGCCCGGCGGGTGGTGGACGGCGATTGCCGCATCGACGAACTGGATCACGATGTCCAGACCTTCGCGGTGCGGCTGCTGGCCCTGCGCCAGCCCATGGCCGGCGACCTGCGCCAGATCGTCGGGGCGCTGAACATCTCGGGCGAGATCGAGCGGATCGGCGATTACGCGGCCAATATCGCCAAGCGCAGCAAGGTGCTGGACCAACTGCCGGTCTCGGTGCCGGTCGACGGCGTGGTGAGGCTGGGCGAACTGGTGCGCGGCCTGATCAAGGACATCATCGACGCCTATGCCGACCGCGATGTCGACAAGGCGCTGCGGGTCTGGAGCCGCGACGAGGAGGTGGACGCCGCCTACAACACCGTCTTCGGCGATCTGATCAAGGGTATGACCGCCGATTCCGGCGCCATCACCGCTTCGACCCACCTGCTGTTCATCGCCAAGAACATCGAGCGGATCGGCGATCACGCCACCAATATCGCCGAGGCGCTGCATTACCAGATCATCGGGGTTCCGCCCCACGGCGAGCGCCCCAAGGGAAACACGGTGGGAGCCGGCGAATGAGCGTCCGCGATACTACGTCCGGCCAGGCGAGGCCGCTGATCCTCGTGGTCGAGGACGAGGCCTCGCTGGTCACCCTGCTGCGCTACAACCTGGAAAAGGAAGGCTATCGGGTGGCCGAGGCTGGCGACGGCGAAGAGGCGCTGACCGTGCTGGCCGAGCGCAAGCCCGATCTGGTGCTGCTGGACTGGATGCTGCCCACCCTGTCGGGAATCGAGGTCTGCCGCCAGATCCGGCGCAAGCCCGCCACCCGCGAGCTGCCGGTGATCATGCTGACCGCCAGGGGCGAGGAAGGCGACAAGATCAGGGGGCTCAACACCGGCGCCGACGATTATCTCACCAAGCCGTTCTCGCTGCCCGAACTGACGGCCCGCATCCGCGCCCTGCTGCGCCGCGCCCAGCCGGTGGCCGAGAAGGGAACCCTGGCCTGGGGCGACGTCACCATGGACATGGCCGCCCATCGCGTCACCCGCGCCGGCAAGGCCATCCATCTCGGTCCCACCGAATTCCGCCTGCTCCAGTTCTTCATGCAACATCCCGGCACCGTGTTCTCGCGGGAGGAATTGCTGGACGCGGTGTGGGGGCCGGACATCTACGTGGAGCCGCGCACCGTCGACGTCCACATCCGACGCCTGCGCAAGGCCTTGCACTGCGATACCGAGACCGACATCATCCGCACCGTGCGCGCCGCCGGCTATGCGCTGGAGGCGGCCTCGGCGGCATAGCCGCCCACGCGGCGGGCGAAGAGGTAGCGCTTGCGTCGAGGCCGGCGGCGGGAGCATGATGACCGGGAAAGCAACTCCGTGCGGCCCGCCATGATTTCCTCGGTTTCCCTGTCGTCCCTGGTCAGCGGTCTTGGAGTCCAGTCCCGCGTCGTCGAGACGGCGGCGGCCAATATCGCCAATGCGACCACCGGCGATTACGAAAGCGCCCGGGGGCAAGTGGTGTCCAGGCCGCTGCAAGGGGCCGCCTATGTCCCTCTGCCGCCGGAAGGCGAGGTCGATCTGGGGCGCGAGGTGGTCAACCTGGCCCTGGCGAAGCACAGCTACACCGCCATGGCGCGGGCCTATTCCAGCATCGCCGAGACCGAGAAGCGGGGCCTCGACGCCCTGGCCTGAGGGAATGTTCATTGTCGCGTCCGACCACCTTGCGCAGTGCCGGCGACCTGATCGCCGCCGGCCTGATCGATGCCGCCGACGCAGCCGCCATCCAGCAGGTCGCCGCCCGCTATGCGGTGGCGGTGACGCCGGCCGTGGCCGGCCTGATGGATGCGGCCGACCCCGATGATCCCATCGCCCGGCAATATCTTCCAAGCCCGGCCGAACTGACGTCGACGGCCGGGGAACGGAACGACCCCATCGGCGACGCCGCCCACTCGCCGGTCAAGGGGGTGGTTCACCGCTATCCCGACCGGGTGCTGCTGACGCCGGTCCTGGCCTGTCCGGTCTATTGCCGGTTCTGCTTTCGCCGCGCCAGGGTCGGGCAGGGGGAAAGCGCCCTGTCGGAGGCCGAGATCGAGGCGGCGCTGGGCTACGTTTCCGCCCGTCCCGAATTGCGCGAGGTCATCGTCACCGGCGGCGACCCCCTGATGCTGGGGGCGCCAAGGATCGCCGCCCTGCTGGCGCGGCTGTCGGCGATTCCCCACCTGGAGGTGGCGCGCTTCCATTCGCGGATTCCAGTGGCCGATCCCGACCGGATCACCGAGGCGATGGCGGCGGCGTTGCGGCCGCCACCGGGGGCGGCCCTGGCGGTCTGGCTGGCGGTTCACGTCAACCATCCGCGCGAATTGTCCGCCCCGGCCCGCGCCGCCATCGCCCGGCTGGCCGATGCCGGCCTGCCGCTGGTGTCGCAGACGGTGCTGCTGAAAGGGGTCAACGACAGCGTCGGGGTGCTGGAGGACCTGATGCGGGCACTGGTGCGCAACCGCATCCGTCCCTATTACCTGCACCATCCCGATCTGGCGCCGGGAACCGGCCATTTCCGCCCGACCGTCGCCGAGGGCCGGCACCTGATGCGGCAATTGCGCGGGCGTCTGTCGGGGCTGGCCCAGCCGACCTACGTCCTGGATATTCCGGGGGGGCTGGGCAAGGTTCCGGTGGGGCCGGATTACTGGGATGGGGATGGGGTCACGGATTCCCGAGGCCGCCGCCATCCCTACCGGGGATAGGGACGCGGCTTACCGGCTGGTATTCCAGAAATCGTCCCTGGCGGCCATCAGGCCGCGGACCTGCTGCATCATGGCGTCGTTCGGGGCCTGCGGCGAGGCGACGGTCGCCGGGGCCGGGGCCGGGGTCGGGACCTGGGGCGGGGGTGGGGCGAGCCGGGCCGTCGGCGACAGGGTATGGGGCGCCATCCGGTCGGCGGCCCCGGCCGGCGACAGGTTGGGGGCGGAGGCGGGGGTGGCGCGGGCGAGGCTCTCGACCTCCAGGCGGCCCATCCCCGACAGCAATTCGTACGCCGCCTGATACATGTCGTAATAGGCGCCGGTATAGGCGATGCGGGCCTCGTTGATCTTGGTTTCCTCGTCGAGGACTTCCTGAACGGTGGCCTTGCCGGCCTCGCGCTTCTTCCTCTGGGCTTCCCAGACCTCCTCGGCCAGGATGGCGGCGTTCTCCAGCAGGTCGAGACGCTGGCGGGCGGTTTGCAGCTTGTGCCAGGCGATGCGCACCGCTTCCGAGATCTTGCGGCTGGTATAGGCGCGGTTGTCCTTGCTGGCGGCGTGATCCCACGATGCCTGGGCGACGGCCGCGTCGGTCTTGAAGCCGGAGAACAGTTCCCAGTTGGCGACCAGCAGCACCGACCAGTCCCGGCGGGAGCCGATGACGGCGTTCTTGCCGTTCTCGTAATCGGCCTTGCCGACCAGATCGAGGGTCGGCCAGTAGCCGGCCTCGGCGACGCGGCGCTTGTCGTCGGTGAGATCGATGGTCCTGGTGGCGGAAAACAGCGACGGATTCTCGCGCTCGGCGGTGTCCAGGCTGTCCTCGACGGTTTCGGGGATGAGATCCATGGGCAGCGGCGGATCGGTCAGCGAGGCCACGTCCGGGCTGTGGCCGAACACCTGGGTATAGCGGGCGACGGCGGCCTGGAAGGCGCCCTCGTAATTGACCCGCCGTTCCTTGGCGATCTGAAGCCGCTGCTTGGCCGCCAGCACGTCCGAGGCGATGCCGGCCCCCTTCTGGACCCGCTCGTCCTCCAGGTTCAGTTGTTCGGTCACCTTGCGCTCGTTCTCGCGCGACAGCGCCACCAGCTTGGTCTGGCGCAGGATCTCCAGATAGGCGATGGCGCCTTCCAGCAAGGTGGTCTGGCGGGTGGAACGCAGGTCCGACCCCGAGATCTCGTGACTGGTCCGGGCGGCGTCGACGGCGGCGCTGGTCTTGAACCCGTCGAACAGCTTCTGGGTGACGGTCAGGCTGCTGGTGTGGCGCTTGTCGAAAAAGGCCTTGCCCTGGGTCAGGCGGCGGTCCGGGCTGTCGATGTATTCGTGGCCCTGGTCGCCGCTGAGCTTGGCCGAGGGCAGATAATCGCCGCGGGCGCCGCGGATGGCTTCCTCGGCCGAATTGACCGCCTTGGCCTTGGCCTGGATCTGGGGATGGTTGGCGACAAGGTCGCGCATTTCCTCGTCAAGCGAGGCGGCGACGCCGACATTCGGCACGGCCGAGGCCAGGACGGCCACGGCGATACCGGCGATCAAGCCTGCATTCTTTCGGGAGGTTCCCAAAAACACTACCCCTACTGGCCCCCATCCTAGGCATCCGATATACACCGGATTATCCCGCTTGTGAACCTCTTGAGCGAAGTTAACCCGGTGTTGAAGAAATACTTCTTACCACTATGATCGTTAAAAGTTTCCGGGGCGTTGACGAAAACGGGGAATAGCCATGCCGACCTCCAGTCCCCCACCAGCGGCGGCGGCTGGCGCCGATGCCGCCGACGAGCGTTTTCTTGCCGGGCTGGCGGCGCGGGTTCCCGACGACCCCGAGATATTCCGGCGGCTGGCGCAGGCGCGGTTGCGGCTGGGCCAGTTGGAGGAGGCGCGGAATGCGGCCGAGCGGGCGCTTCAACTGGCCCCGGACGCCGCCGCCGGTCATTTCGCCCTGGGGCAGGTCCGGCGCGGCCTGCGCGATTTCGAACAGGCGCGGCGATCGCTGGAGACCGCCGTCTCCCTCGATCCGAAAATGGGATTGGCCTGGATGGGGCTGGGCGAGGTTCTGGCCACCTTGCCGGGCGGCACCGACAAGGCGGTCGAGGCGCTCCGCCGCGCCGTCAGCCTGCTGCCGCGCGATCCGCGCCCGTTGAACGGCCTGGCGACGGTGCTGATGGCGGCGGGCCGGTACGAGGATGCCATCACCGCCTACCGTTCCGCCGTCGCCCTGGTCGGCGATCCCAACCCGGCCGACCTGCTCAACAACCTGGGAGTGGCCCTGGAGCGGCTGGAACGGCGCGACGAGGCGGTGGCGGTGTTGCGCACGGCGGTCCTGGTGCGGCCGAACGTCGCCGCCATTCATGACAATCTCGGCAATTCGCTGCTGTCCACCGGCAACGCCGCCGCCGCCGAGGCCTGCCATCGCCGCGCCCTGGCCCTGGGGGGCAAGGGGGCCGAGACCTGGAGCAATCTCGGCAACGCCCTGCATCGCCAGGGGCGGCTGGACGAGGCCGAGGCCGCCTATCGCCGCGCCATCCAGGCATCGCCCAATGCCGCCAAGTTTCACACCAATCTGGCCCTGAACCTGCTGCTGTCGGGAAAGTTCGCCGAGGGCTGGCGCGAATACGAATGGCGGTGGCGCGAACATCCCAATCTGCCGCCCTATCTGCGTGACCGGGTGTGGGACGGTTCGCCGCTGCCGCCCGACCTGCCGGCCGGAGGAACCTTGCTCTTGCAGGCCGAGCAGGGATACGGCGACACCATACAATTCGTCCGCTATGCCGGCCTGCTGAAGCGGCGGGGCGTCAGCCGGGTGGTGCTGGCCTGCCAGCCCGAACTGGTGCGGCTGGTGTCCAGCGTCGCCGGCCTCGATCAGGTGGTGCCGGAGACGGATCGGCTTCCCGCCTTCGACCGCGCCATCACCTTGATGTCGCTGGCCGGAATGTTCCGGGCGGGAGACGAGCCGGTTCCGGCCGAAACCCCCTATCTGAAGGTCCCGGCCGGGGCCGGCGTCACCCTTCCCGCCGGCGAGGGCGGCGCTCGGGTCGGCATCGCCTGGGCCGGCCGCCCCACCCACGGCGACGACTGGAACCGCTCGATTCCGGCGCGGCTGCTGGAGCCGCTGCTGGAGGTGCCGGGCGTGACCTTCCATAGCCTGCAACGCGGCGCCATCGCCGAACGGATCGGCCGTCCGCCGCCGGGCCGGGTCATGGACACCGGCGACCGCTGCGCCGATTTCGCCGACACGGCGGCGGCGGTCGACGCCATGGATCTGATCATCTCGGTGGATACCGCCGTCGTCCATCTGGCGGCGGCCCTGGGCAAGCCGGTCTGGGTGCTGCTGCCGCCGGTGCCGGATTTCCGTTGGCTGATGCAAGGCGAGACGTCGGCGTGGTACCCGACCCTGCGGCTGCTGCGCCGCCGCTTCGATGGCGGTTGGGAGCCGGTCGTGGCCCAGGCCGCGGCGATGCTGCGCGACTTCGTCGGACGGCGCCGATCCGGATGATCGCGGGCGGGCCTTGGCCCATGGCCCACTTCCGGGGTTGACGCGGGGGCCTCGGCACGGCGTGATAGGGTCCAGAGTCACATCGGGGAGGCGCGTTCGTGCCGGTCAAGTGGCGGGGTCCCTTACCGTGGCTGGCGGCGGCTTTCGCCTCGGACGTGATCGTCACCGTCGCCGCCACGTTCTTCCTGACCCGCGGCGTGGTCGACCACGAGGAACTGATCGCCCTGGCGCTGGTCTCGCTGGCCGGCGCGTTCGTGCTGTTCGCGGTATCTTGGAAGATCGTCGAGTTCCTGACGGTGCGCAGCATCCGCCGCATGGCCGCCGAGGTGCGCGCCATCGCCTATGGCGCCGGCCGCGAGGCGGTCGATGCCGAGCGCTACGCCATGATCTCGCCATTGCCCGAGGCGGTCAACGAGGTCTGCGCCCGCATGATCCGCGCGCGCACGGACCTGTCCGACGGATTGTCGGCCGCCACCCGCAAATCGGAAGAGAATTCCAGCCGCCTCGCCGCCATTCTCAACGACCTGCACGAGGGCGTGGTGGTGTGCAACCAGCGCCACCAATTGGTGCTCTACAATCAGGTGGCTTTCGATATCCTGCGCGGAACCGCCGAACTGGGGCTTGGCCGGTCGCTGTTCGTGACCCTGGCCAAAGGGCCGGTGGTCCACATGTTCGACGTTCTCGGCAACCGTCCCGACATGGCGATTCGCGGCATGCCGTTCCTGGTGGGCACCACCGACGACAGGGTTTTGTTGCAGGCCCGCATGACCCTGATCCGGGGTGAAGGCGGAACGGTCACCGGCTATGTCATCACCCTGGTGGATGCTGGGCCGCAACTGGCGGCGCTGGCCGGGCGCGAGGCGCTGCTGCGCGACGTCGCCGAGGATGTGGAGGCGCCGCTGCGGCGCATGCTGGACTCGGCTGGGGATGAAGCCCTGGTCCGGCGCGAGGGCGCCACCATCGCCGAGGCGATCCGGCGGGTGACCGAGGGCTATCAGCGGATGCTGTCGGGCTGGTGGCCCATGGCCGACATCAATTCGACCGAGTTCCTGTCCTTCGTGGTCGCCCGTCTGGGCGACGAGATCCGGGCGACGGTGATCGGCCTGCCGGTCTGGCTGCATGGCGATTCCCATTCCCTGGTCCTGGCGGTGGAATCGCTGGTCCGCCGCACCGCCGATCAGGTCGGCGCGGTGGAATTCGATCTATCGGCGGGGGGGGGCGAGGCCGACGAGGGCGGCGCCTGGGTCGAGTTCGCCTGGGCCGGCGGAATGGTCGAGCCGGCGCTGATCGACCGGTGGCTGGCGCAGCCGTTGGCGGCGCTGGGCGGCATGACGGTCGGCGACGTTCTTCAGCACCATGCCGGCGCCCGGTTGCGCCAGGATCGCCTGGACGGCGGCGGCGCCTTGCGCCTGCCCATGCGGCGGGGGATCGAACAGCACGGCCGTGCCCGCCAGCCCCTGCCGGGGCGGCCGGAATTCTATGACCTGTCGCTGCTGGAACAAGGTGGCGATGCCGGCGCCCTGGGAGGGCGGCCGTTGCGCTCGCTCACCTATGTGGTGTTCGATACCGAGACCACCGGCCTGCATCCGTCGCAAGGCGACCGCATCGTGTCCATCGCCGGCATCCGCATCGTCAACGGCCGCATCCTGTCGGGGGAAAGCTTCAACCGCATCGTCAATCCCGGCCGGCCCATCCCGGCGGAATCGGTCCAGTTCCACGGCATCACCGACGACATGGTCAAGGACAAGCCGCCGGTCGAGGTGGTGCTGCCCCAGTTCCGCAACTATATCGAGGGCAGCGTCCTGGTGGCCCACAATGCCGCCTTCGACCTGAAATTCCTGCGCATGCGCGAACAGGAGATGGGGCTTCGCTTCGATAATTGGGTTCTCGACACCATGATCTTGTCCAATTTCCTGGACGGGCCGGAACTCAGCCATTCGCTGGACGCCATCTGCGAGCGCTACGGCATCGAGATCACCGACCGCCATACCGCCCTGGGCGACGCCATGGTGACGGCGGCGGTGCTGCTGCGCCAGATCGAGGCGCTGGAGGCGCGCGGCATCGACACCCTGGACAAGGCGTTCAAGACCCTGAACATCGCCATGATCCTGCACGAGCGCCAGCGGGTGCTGTAGGCCGTCCGGCTACGTCATCCCCATCTTGGCGGCCAGGATGGCGGCCTGGGTGCGGTTGTCGCAGCCGAGCGAACGCAGGATGGCGGTGACGTGCAGTTTCACCGTGATTTCCGCCAGATTGAGATCGCGGGCGATTTCCTTGTTGGACTTGCCGTGGCGCAGCATTCCCAGCACGTCGCGCTGGCGGGGGGTCAGCAGGCTTTGCAGGCATTCGGCGTCGATCTCGGCCGGCCTGGCGTCCAGCACGTCCGGCACGGTGATGTGCGGGCTGACGAAGGTGTCGCCCTCCAGCACCGAGCGGATGCCCTTCATCATCGAGGCGCTGCCGGCCGATTTGCAGATATAGCCGTGGGCGCCGGCATCCAGCGCCCGGCGAACCGCCTGCGGGTCCTCGGAGGCGGACACCACCACCAGATAGATGTCGGGCGCGGCGCGGCGAATGGCGGTGATGGCCGAAAAGCTGTCCATGCCGGGCATGGACAGGTCCAGCAGGGCGATGTCGATCGCCGGAGCGCCGCGGACAATGGCCAGCGCCTGGGTAAAATCGGAGGCCTCCACGGTCTCGACCTGTTCTCCGGCCAGACTTTCAAGAACCATCCGCACGCCCTCGCGGAAAAGGGCGTGGTCATCAGCAAGAAGGACCTTCATCGTGCTCGTCCCCAAAACATACCAACAGCGCACCGTCCGCGCATGACGCGGACAGTGTGTTATGCGCCGCACGGCACAGCCGGCGCATGATCGCCTTCCCACCGGACGCCGTCGGCGATTCCCACGTCGCCAACCTGTCCGGTACCCCGAAACCCATCAAACTAAAGCATGGATTACCAGCGACGGCAACAGCCGACTTCTTGACTATGATCATGAATTCGGGGGCGTTGCGGCAATTCAGCCCATGATGTCGCGGGGTCGGGCATGGTTGGATCTGTCGGTGTCGATGGATTCGAGGCGGCGGGGAAAAGTCGAGCCGAGATAAATGCTTCGAGCATGGTTCTTGCTGATTATTGTCGATGGGGCGTCGGTTTTTCATCCTGCATGGCGCCATGCAGGAAAAATAGTCGCCGCTGTAATTTTATTTATTTTGCGTGGATTTTCGGCGACCCATGAAAAAAGGGCCTGGATTGCTCCAGGCCCTTGATTTTCTTGGCTTTCGCCGATCCCAGTCTAGCGCTTCGAGAACTGGGTGGAGCGGCGGGCCTTGTGCTTGCCGTACTTCTTGCGCTCGACCACGCGGGGGTCGCGGGTGAGGAAGCCGCCGGCCTTCAGCGCCGGGCGCAGCGCCGGGTCGAAGAAGGTCAGCGCGCGGCTGATGCCATGGCGCAGGGCGCCGGCCTGGCCGGAGAGGCCGCCGCCGGTCACTGTGCAGTGAACGTCGAACTGGCCTTCGACCCGGGCGGTCTGGAACGGCTGGTTGATGATCATGCGCAGCACCGGACGGGCGAAATACACCGGCAGTTCGCGGCCGTTGACGATGATCTTGCCGGAGCCGGGCTTCACCCACACGCGGGCGATGGCGTTCTTGCGCTTGCCGGTGGCGTAGGCGCGGCCCTGGGCATCGACCTTGCGGACGTGCACGGGGTGGGTCTGGGCCGGCGCGGCGGCCTTCAGATCGGCCAAGCTGGAGAGATCGGCCATGGGACTACCTCTTGTTCTTCGGGTTCAGGGCGCCGACATCCAGCGCTTCGGGAGCCTGAGCCTCGTGCGGGTGGGCGGGACCGGCGTAGACGCGCAGGTTCTTCATCTGCTGACGGCCGAGCGGACCACGGGTGATCATGCGCTCGATGGCCTTCTCGATGACCCGCTCGGGGAAGCGGCCGGACAGCAGCTGACCCATGGTGCGGTCCTTGATGCCGCCGGGATGGCCGGTGTGCCAGTAGAAGCGCTTGTCGGCGAGCTTGTTGCCGGTCAGCTTGACCTTCTCCGCGTTGACGATGATGACGTTGTCGCCCATGTCCACATGCGGCGTATAGGTGGGAAGATGCTTGCCGCGCAGCCGCATCGAAACGACGCTGGCGAGGCGGCCGAGCACGACGCCGTCCGCGTCGATCACAACCCACTTCTTCTGTACTTCGGACGGTTTGGCGTTATAGGTCTTCATGGCACCCACGGCAAAACCAGTTGGCGTCGCCGGAGGAAATCCCCGGCGTCGAAGGCGCGGAGTATGCCACAGGACGCGGTTCTGTCAACGCCATTTAAATCGTTTAAAAACAGCGCGCTAGCAAGACGGTATCATGATACCGCGATGGAGAGGGGCGGAAATCCAGGCCGGAGACCGGTTCATCAGCGCGATGCGGGGGGCAGTCTGGCGTCGGAGGCGAGGACCGCGCCGCCGCCCATGACGCAGCGGGCCTTGCCGGAGACCTTGGCCTGATACATGCGGGTGTCGGCCAGTTCGATCAGGGCCGGCCAGTCCTGGGCGCCGTCGCTGATGCGTTCGGCCACGCCGATGCTGGCGGTGACCGGCAAGCCGTCGGGGCGGGTTCCCAGCCATTCCTCGACGATGCGCTCCATGGCGATGCGCTGCCCCTCCCCGGTGGCGTTGCCCAGCAGCACCACGAATTCCTCGCCGCCCCAGCGGATGACGATGTCCGATCGCCGCAGCAGCCGGGCAAGATTGGCGACGGCGTTCTTCAGCACCCAGTCGCCGGCCTCGTGGCCGTGGGCGTCGTTGACGCTCTTGAAGTTGTCCAGGTCGACGAAGGCCACCGCGAACGGAGTGTTCTGGCGGCAGGACAGGCGGAACTGGGCCTCGACGATCTCGTTGCCGGAATGGCGGGTGAAGGTGCCGGTCAGCGGATCGTGGCTGGCGCGGCGCAGCAGGTTGATCATGTAATGCAGCTGGATCATGCTTTGCAGCAGGAACACCCCCAGGATAAGCCCAAGCACCCACAGGGTCGCCAACTGGTTCACCCAGTCGAAGCCGCTGGTCAGCATCGGTCCGAAGGTGGCCGCCAGGATCACCGGAACGGCGAAGGCCAGCCCTTCGGCCACGGTCAGGGGAAATACCCCCAGCCCAGCGATGATGATGACGGGCAAGGCGGCGTACAGCCTGGAATCCACCGCGGCGGCGCCGCCCAGGGTCACGTCGGCGAAAACCGCCTGCGACGCCAGGAACAGGGACAGCGGCAGGCTCAGCATGGCGGCCAGCAAGATGAAGGCGCGTCTCAGCGTCACCCCCTGATGGGCGGCGACGGCCAGGGCGGCGAACGCCCCCGCCGCCAGCAGCCGCAGACCGGCCAGCCAGCCCCAGCTCGGCCATGGCAGCGCCAGACGGTCCAGCGCGATCCAGGCCAGCGTCAGGACCGAGAAGGCCGCCGCCACCATGCGCACGCGGGATGCGATGGTTTCGGCCCGGTGCCTGGTCAGATAAGGAGGGTGGTCGGATGAGATCAGCAACTGCAATAAATGCGGTATGCCTGCCCTTCTGGTGACGGCCGTCAGACGCTCACGCAGATTAAGCATAATAATTCCAATATGATTGGGCTATCTCTCCATCTGACGGTAGTATGTAGTCCTATTCGTATGTAATGCAAGCCATGTGATGGCTGGTGTCAGCGCCGTCCCAGCGCGGTTTCGATTTTGCGGGCAAGGTGGACAAGCCGGGGGCCCAGGTCGTCTTGCAGCCGGTCGCGCGGCAGCAGGAAGGCGGCGCCGCCGCAATTCAGTCCCAGCACGGTGTCCCCGTCGGGCAGCCGCACCGCCGCCGCCGCCGCGTGGACATCGGTCTGCCATTCGCTGACCGACAAGGTGAATCCGTGCCGGGCATAGTCGTCCAGGGCCTGGTCCACCCCGGCCCGCACCCGCGGCCAGTCCTCGGGATGGCGGCGGCGGACCTCGTCCAGGATGGCGGCGCGGCGATGGTCGGGAATGGCGGCCAGATAGGCGCGTCCCATGGCGGTGGTGGCGACCGGAATGCGCGAGCCGACGTCGAGGCGGATGGTCAGCGCCCCCTTGCCCCGGCAGATCTCGATATAGATCATGCTGGTCTGGTCGAAGCTGCCCAGGGCCACCGCCACGTCGGAATAATCGGCCAGATCCTGCATCAGCGGCCGCGCCACCTCGCGCATGTCCATACAGGCCAGGGCGGTATAGCCCAGCGACAGCACGGCGGTGCCCAGACGGTACTTGTT
Organism: Magnetospirillum sp. SS-4; assembly: GCF_902729425.1. Classification (GTDB taxonomy): domain Bacteria; phylum Pseudomonadota; class Alphaproteobacteria; order Rhodospirillales; family Magnetospirillaceae; genus Phaeospirillum. The sequence goes on from NZ_CACVCH010000049.1 coordinate 71,493, forward strand.
GTGGCGCTCCAGATGGACCAGATAGCCGAGGCGGGTCAGGGTATGGGTCAGGCGCGAGATTGTCGGCTTGGGCAGGCCGGTCCTGGCCGCGATCTCCTGATTGCCCAGCATGGAATCGCCGGCCCGGAAGCAGCGCAGGATGTCGAGGCCGCGGGCCAGCGCGGTCACGAACCGGCGATCCTGGGCGACGTCGCTCATGGCGTTATTGCTCCGTGACAGGGCGGATGGACTCGGGCTATCATAATTGCGAAATTCAATTCCGCACAGCGAAATAAAGGGGCGGTGATGACCGAGGTTCTGCTGGAAAGTCCCCTCGATGGGGTTGCGCTGCTGCGCATCAACCGGCCGGAGGCGAAGAACGCGCTGAATGCCGAGGTGCGCCGCCAGTTGGCCGAGCATGTGGGGGCCTTGGGCGCCGACCGCGAGGTACGGGCCATCATCCTGACCGGCAACGACGAGGCCTTCGCCGCCGGGGCCGACATCAGGGACATGGCCGAGATCGGCGCCATCGAACTGATGCTGCGTAACAACCACCTGCTGTGGCGGACCATCGCCCAGTGCCCGAAGCCGCTCATCGCCGCCGTCAACGGCTATGCCTGGGGCGGCGGCTGCGAGCTGGCCATGCATGCCGACATCATCGTGGCGGGCGAGGGCGCCAGCTTCTCGCAGCCCGAGGTCAAGGTGGGCATCATGCCGGGGGCCGGCGGCACCCAGCGTCTGGTTCGCGCCGTCGGCAAGGCCCGCGCCATGCTGATGGCCATGACCGGACAGGCGGTCACCGGAATCGAGGCGGCGGCGATGGGGCTTGCCAGCAAGGTTGTCCCCGACGCCGAGGTGCTGAACACCGCGCTCGACATCGCCAGGACCATCTCGCGCATGCCGCCGCTGGCCATCGCCCAGATCAAGGAGGTGATGCTGGCGGGCCAGGACGCGCCGCTGGAAACCGCCCTGATGCTGGAAAGGAAGGCCTTCCAGATGCTGTTCGCCAGTCGCGACCAGAAGGAGGGCATGAAGGCCTTCCTGGACAAGCGCAAACCCGCCTACGAGGGGATCTAGGCCATGACACTCGACGCCAATCGTCCCGATCTCGTGATCGGTCTGGTGGGAACCGGCGCCATGGGGCGCGGCATCGCCCAGATCGCGGCGGCCTCGGGCTGCGCCGTCGTCCTGGTGGATTCCCGCGACGGCGCCGCCGCCGAGGCCAGGGATTACGTGGTCAAGATGCTGTCCCGGCTGGCCGAGAAGGGCAAGCTGACCGCCGAGGCGCTGAGTGCCGCCACCCAGGGGCTGCGGGTCGGCTCTGGCATGGCCGATCTGGCGGCCTGCCATGTGGTGGTCGAGGCCATCGTCGAGAACCTGGAGGTCAAGCGCGACCTGATGCGCGAGTTGGAGGCCATCGTCTCCGACGACTGCATCATCGCGTCCAACACCTCGTCGCTGTCGGTGACCGCCATCGCGGCGGCCTGCCGCCGGCCGGACCGGGTGGCCGGCTTCCACTTCTTCAACCCGGTGCCGCTGATGAAGGTGGTCGAGGTCATCGACGGCGTCATGACCGAGACCTGGGTGGCCGAGGCGCTGACCGTCCTGGCGCGGCGCATGGGCCATAATCCGGTCAAGGCCCAGGACACCCCCGGCTTCATCGTCAACCACGCCGGGCGCGGCTATGGCACCGAGGCGCTGAAGCTGGTGGGCGAGGGTGTCGCCGACATCGCCACGGTGGACCGCATCCTGAAGGGGGCCGCCGGCTTCCGCATGGGGCCGTTCGAACTGCTCGACCTCACCGCGCTCGACGTGTCCCACCCGGTGATGGAAAGCATCTACGACCAGTATTACCAGGAACCGCGCTACCGGCCGTCGCCCATCACCCGCAACCGCCTCGCCGCCGGCCTGCTGGGCCGCAAGACCGGACGCGGCTTCTACGTCTACGAGGGCGACAAGGCGGTGGCGCCGCCGCCGCCGCCGGTTCCTGACTCCCGCCCCGATTCCGTATGGGTGGCGCCCGGCGACGGCTGGGCGGCGGTCGCCACCCTGGCCGCCCGGCTGGGCGCCACCGTCGAGGCCGGCGAGCGGCCGAGCAAGGGGGCGCTGTGCGTCGTGGCGCCGCTGGGCGAGGATTGCACCTCGGCGGCAATCCGCCTCGGCCTCGACCCCCGCCGCACCGTGGCGGTGGACCCGCTGTTCGGACTGGACAGCCATCGCACCGTCATGACCAATCCCCTGACCGGCCCGGCCATGCGCGACGCCGCCCACGGCCTGTTCGTAAGCGACGGCATTCCGGCCAGCGTGGTCCGCGACAGTCCCGGTTTCGTCGCCCAGCGCGTCGTCGCCGCCATCGTCAATATCGGCTGCGACATCGCCCAGCAGGCCATCGCCACCCCCGGCGACATCGACAAGGCGGTGACGCTCGGCCTCGGCTATCCCGCCGGCCCGCTCGCCTGGGGCGACAAGGTCGGCCCCGACCGGATCGTGGCCGTGCTCCAGGCCATGCTCGCCCTCACCGGTGACCCCCGCTACCGCGTCAGTCCGTGGCTGCGCCGCCGCGCCGCGCTGGGGGTATCGCTGCTGACCGGGGAATAGGAGGCCGACGCGACGCGACGCGACCGGATGGCGAAATAAGCATTCTGAAGACTGCTGCGGTTGCGATACCATGGCCGTCATGCCGGGGAGGGCGATTCGGCGGAGGGAACGGTGCCGAACCACGAGAATACGTCCGACCAGGATGCCGATCGCCAGGCCTTCGAGGCCATCGTCCGTTCCATGCTGGAACGTGGCGGCGACGGCAGCTTCGGCAAGATCCATCTGGTCAGCGTGTTTTCCGACGGCACGGAAGGCACGCTGGGCGGCGCTCTTCCCAAGGCGATCACCATAGCCGACCGCATCATCCATGCGCGGCTGTCGCGGGAGGACGCCTGCGTCCAGTTGTCGCCCGGCAAGTACATGCTGGTCTTTCCCGGTCTGTCCGATGCCGAGGGGACGGTCAAGGCCACCGCCATTTCCCGCGAGATCAAGGAACGGCTGTTCGGCCAGTCCGCCGGCAACATCACCGTCGCCGTGCAGGTGCTGCCGCTGTCGCGGTTGAGGCGGCGGCCGGCGGCGGCGGCGCTTCCCGCCATGGAACGGGTGCTCGACACCCACGAGCGTCAGGCGGCGGTCAACCTGGAGGTGGTATTCCAGCCGGTGTGGGATAGCGCCCGCGAGGCGGTGATCGGCAGCCGCGCCGTCACCCGGCGGCGCTTCCAGGGGCACGAACTGTTCGACGACGCGGTCCAGCTGGCGGGCGAGCAGGACCCCCTGGCCCAGGAACGCAACGCCAGCCTTCAGCAGGCGGTCATGCACGAGGGCGGGGCGACGGCCGGGCTGGTGGTCATGCCCCAGGCGCTGAACGACCATACCATGACAGATACCAGGGCGCTTCGGGCCGGGATTGCTGAAATCACCGCCCGGTGCCCGCAAGGCCTGATGGTGGAACTGACCGGAGCGGTGGGGGCGGTGCCGCAATCCCGGCTGCGCAACGTCATCCACGCCGTTCGCGGTGCCGGCGCCGAGGTCGGGGTCCGGGTGTTCCCCGAGCTTGAGATGGCCAGGTTCATCAAGGGGTGCGGCGCCGATTACCTGTGCTTCAACGAGGCCCAGGCCAAGATGGCGGCCTTCACCCATTCGGCGCTCTATGCCCTGTTCGCGGTGGTGGCGCACGAGGTGCGGGGAACCGGCCTCAGGCTTTTCCTGTGGAACGCCTCCAGCGGCCAGGACGTCAAGCGCGCCCAGTCGGTCGGGTTCTCGCTGTTCTCGGGACCGTCCATCGGGGCCAACCGGCCGGACATGGTGGAGCCCCATCCCTGGCCGACGTCGAAGGTCTTCCTGTAGCCGCCCCCTTGCCCGGATGGGGCCGCCCTGCTTGACGATCCGTTAATCCGACCCAAGTTAGTATGATGGGAAGGCGCCGATGGTCGGGCCTTCCGATACCGGACTCGCTCATGACCGAGGAGGACGCAGGTTCATGTCCCGCCTATCCGCATTCAACAGCCCTCTATTGCTTGGTTTCGACCATTTCGAACGGGTGCTCGACCGCATCTCGAAGACCTCGGCCGAGGGCTATCCCCCCTACAACATCGAGCAGACCGGCGAGAGCGGCCTGCGCATAACCCTGGCGGTGGCCGGGTTCTCCATGGACGACCTGTCGGTGGCGCTGGAAGACAACCAGTTGGTCATTCGCGGCCATCAGGCCGACGACGATTCGGGCCGCGTCTTCATCCATCGCGGCATCGCCGCCCGGCAGTTCCAGCGCGCCTTCGTGCTGGCCGAGGGAATCGAGGTCCGGGGCGCCCAGTTGGACAATGGGCTGCTTCACGTCGACCTTGTCCGTCTGCTGCCCGAACCGCGCGTCCGCAGCATTCCCATTCAGGGCGGCATCCGCTCCGGCTCATCCTCCCACGCCATCACGGTCGAGGGGGAGGCCGAGCCGTCCATCACATCCCGGGCCAGAACCGGCCAGAAGAGGGAGGTCTGACATGAAGACCACAGATGACAAGACGTTCGCCGCCCGCCCCGAGGTCGTCATGAGCGTCGCCGATCTGGCGAGCTGGGGGGTTCCCATCGTCGCCTATGTCCGCCACGTGGGACCGGCGGGCGAGGGTGGATGGTCCATCCATGCCGCCGACGGAACCCCCATCGGCGCCGCGCCCGACCGGGCCAGCGCGTTTCTCGCCGTGCGTCAGCACGACCTGGAGCCGCTCAGCGTGCATTGACGGCAGGCGGAGGGCGGCAAGCCCGCCCTCCGGCGCGGTCAGCGCTTCATGCGCCGGTTGATTTCCAGTTCCTCGGGCGAGGCCTGGAAGCCGAGATAGATTTCATATTGGTTGACGATGTCGCCGGCCCCGACCGGGATGCGCATGACGACGTCCTCGTCGTTGGTGCGGGCCTGATCCATTCCCTTGGGGAATTCCACCGGGACGGTGAAGATGGCCTTGGCCTCCGGAGCCGGATAGTACTTGGGAATGGCGACGAAATATTCCAGCTCCGACTTGCCCGCCGTTCCGGCGGGACCGCGCCGGACGTCGAAGCTGACCTGGATTTCCACTTCCACCCCGGCCTTGCCATAGGTGCAGTGCCCCTTGAAGGCGATGATCTCGGCCTCGATTTCCACGTCGGTGATGTCGCGCCCCTGGCCGGGCCGGTATTTGACGACCTTGGCCGCGTCGGACAGGATGTAGATGGGGGGGCAGGGGGGCGCCTTCTCCTTCTTCGTGTCGAACATCGAGCAGCCCGACAGGACGAGCGAGGTTGTCAGGGCCAACGCCGCGGCGCGAACGGAACGAGGGGTCATGGAATTCCTGGGGGTCTGGGGGGAAAGCGGGGACGCGGCCAACGGTTCGGCGATTTCGCACATGCCTGTCTTCCTTCGGCGGCCCATGATCTGCTAAACGTTTCCGACTTTAGTGAAGGCCGAGGCCGGGCACAAGCCGACAGCCGTTCCCATGAGAGGTATTGACCGTGACCACATCCTCCGCCAAACGGCCCCTGACCCTGGTGTTGGCCAGCCCACGCGGCTTTTGCGCCGGCGTCGACCGCGCCATCCACATCGTCGAGAAGGCGCTGGAGAAGTATGGCGCCCCGGTCTATGTCCGCCACGAGATCGTTCACAACCGCTTCGTGGTGGAATCGCTGGCGCGCAAGGGGGCGGTGTTCGTCGAGGAACTGAACGAGGTGCCCGACAGCGCGGCGGTGGTGTTCTCGGCCCACGGCGTGCCCAAGACCGTTCCGGCCGAGGCCGACCGGCGCGGCCTGACCTCGCTGGACGCCACCTGCCCGCTGGTGACCAAGGTCCACCGCGAGGCGGAGCTTCACCACGCCATGGGCCGCCAGATCATCATGATCGGCCATGCCGGCCATCCCGAGGTCATCGGCACCATCGGCCAGGTGCCGGACGGCGCCGTCCTGCTGGTGGGAACACCGGCCGAGGCCGAGGTGGTGCAGCCCCGCGATCCGTCCATGCTGGCCTACATCACCCAGACCACCTTGTCGGTGGACGACGCCGCCGCGGTGACCGAGGTGCTGAACCGCCGCTTTCCCGACATGGTCGGCCCCAAGCGGGAGGATATCTGCTACGCCACCACCAACCGGCAGGCGGCGGTCAAGACCATCGCGCCCCATTGCGAGGCGCTGATGGTGATAGGCTCGCCCAATTCCTCCAACTCGTCGCGGCTGGTGGAAGTGGCGGCGCGGGCCGGTTGCGCCCGTTCGGTGCTGGTGCAGCGGGCGTCCGAGGTGGACTGGAGTCTGCTGGACGGCGTCAACCGGCTGGGGATCACCGCCGGCGCCTCGGCTCCGGAGATTCTGGTGGAGGAAGTGGTGGTCGCCGCCCGCGAACGCTTCGACGTCACCATAGAGGAGGTGCGGGTCACCACCGAGACGGTGACCTTCAAGCTGCCGCAGGCGTTGTCGGAATAGGGCGGAACTGATCCGGGGAGGGGGGAGCGCGACGGATGGCGGTCTACACCGAGGTTTCCGACGACGAGCTGGAAGCGTTCGTCGCCGAGTACGACATTGGCCGGGTGATGTCTTGCAAGGGCATCGCCGAAGGCGTGGAAAACACCAATTATCTGCTTCAGACCGACCGGACGTCCTACATCCTCACCCTTTACGAGCGGCGGGTGAATCCCGAGGAACTGCCCTTCTTCATCGGACTGATGGATCATCTGGCCGCCCGCGGACTGGCCTGCCCCACTCCCATTCCCGGCCGGGACGGCGGCCGGCTGCGCACGCTGTGCGGCCGCCCCGCCGCCATCGTCAGCTTTCTCAAGGGGATGTGGCACCGCGCCATCACCCCCCATCATTGCGCCGAACTGGGGCCGGCCATGGCCGAGATGCACCTGAAGGGGGCCGATTTTCCCCTGACCCGGCGCAACAACCTGTCGGTGGAGGGCTGGCGGCCGCTGTTCGAGGCCATCCGTCCCCGCGCCGCCGAGATCAAGGACGATCTGGCCGACCTGATCGCCGCCGAGCTGGATCACCTGGAGGCCAAGTGGCCCCGTGACCTGCCGGTGGGGCTGATCCATGCCGACCTGTTTCCCGATAACGTCTTTTTCCTGGCCGAGTCGCTGTCGGGCATCATCGACTTCTACTTCGCCTGCACCGACTTCCTGGCTTACGACATCGCCATCTGCCTCAACGCCTGGTGCTTCGAGCCCGACGGGGCGTTCAACGCCACCAAGGCCCGGGTGATGCTGAACGGCTATCGCCGGGTGCGGCCGCTGTCCGCCGACGAACTGACCGCCCTGCCGCTGCTGGCCAGGGGGGCCGCCATGCGCTTTTTGCTGACCCGCAGCTATGACTGGCTCAACACTCCGGCCGGCGCCCTGGTCAAGCGCAAGGACCCCCTAGAATATTATCGCAAGCTGGTGTTCCACCAGGGCATCGCCGGTCCTGGCCAATACGGCATCGAATGAGCGGATGCGCCCGCCCGGTCCTTAGATCTCGCATCGGTGAAACCGATGCTGAGGCGATTGAGGGGGCGGGCCCGGAGCGGAGCGACTAGGCCGTTGAGGCCGCGCGCCTCGTGGCGCGGGAGCCAAGCGAGCGGATGCGAGCGCCCGGCGATTGAGGGACAGAAACTATGACCGAAACCGTCCAGATCTTCACCGATGGCGCGTGCAGCGGCAATCCCGGCCCCGGCGGCTGGGGCGCCATCCTGCGCTTCAAGGGGGTCGAGAAGGAGTTGAAGGGCGGCGAGCCCCAGACCACCAACAACCGCATGGAGATGATGGCGGTTCTGGTGGCGCTGAACAGCTTGACGCGACCCTGCGCCGTCGACCTCTATACCGACAGCCAGTATGTCATGAAGGGCGTGACGGAATGGCTGCGCGGCTGGAAGGCGCGCGGCTGGAAGACCGCCGACAGGAAGCCGGTCAAGAACGAGGACCTGTGGCGGGCGCTGGACGAGGCGGTGTCGCGCCATCGCGTGTCGTGGCACTGGGTCAAGGGCCATGCCGGTCATGTCGAGAACGAGCGCGCCGACCAGCTGGCCCGCGACGGCATCGCCGCCATTCGCGCCGGATAGGGCGCCGCACTCGGGTGGATACCGATGGTCTAGTCCTTCCCGGCGTGATTGCGGATGGCGGAAAAAGTCTGCTATAGACGTGATGGGATATCCGCCTGCCGCCTTGGGAGGGGCGTCATGCGGACGGGGAGCCACTCGCAAGAGCAGCGGAGGGGGGCTACCATGAACCTTGCATATTCGTGTGCGGTCACATGATTGATGTCGATCTCGGCGGGCTGGCCAGCGTGCTGGAGGACAGCCCGGTGGGCGTGTCCATTTCGCGGCGCCGCGACGGCACCATCGTCTTCGCCAACCACACCTTCTGCGATCTGGTCGGCGTGGCCCGCCAGGCGGTGGTGGGGTCCACCGCCCGCTCGTATTACGTGGACGACCAGCAGCGCACGGCGGTGATCAAGCATCTGATGCGCCACGGCAGCGTCGACAATGCCGAGGTGCAGTTCCGCCGCGCCGACGGCAGCCCGTTCTGGACCTTGCTGACCATCCGCGAGACCACCTATTCCGGCGAACTGGTCAATCTCGCCTGGGTCTACGACATCACCGAGCGCAAGACTTCGGAGGAACGGCTGCAACTGGCCGCCAAGGTGGTCGAGACCGCCAACGAAGGCATCATGATCACCAACGCCGACGCGGTGATCGAGGCGGTCAACACCGCCTTCACCCGCATCACCGGCTTTTCCCCCGACGAAGCCATCGGCAACAAGCCCAATATCCTCAAGTCCGGCCGCCACGACACCGACTTCTATCGCGACATGTGGCGATCCCTGCTGGAGGCCGGCCAGTGGCAGGGCGAGGTCTGGAACCGCCGCAAATCCGGCGAAGTGTTCATCGAATGGCTGTCCATCGCCACTGTCCGCGACGCCTCGGGCAATGTCTCGCACATGCTGGGCGTGTTCTCGGACATCACGGCGCGCAAGGAGGACGAGGAGCAGGTGTGGCGGCAGGCCAATTTCGACGCCTTGACCGGCCTGCCCAACCGGTCGCTGTTTCTCGACCGTCTCGGCCAGGCCATCAAGGCGGGGCGGCGCGACCGCACCCGTTTCGCCCTGCTGTTCATCGACCTGGACGGGTTCAAGGCGGTCAACGACACCTTCGGCCACGCCAACGGCGATCTGCTGTTGCAGGAGGCGGCGGCGCGGCTGCTGCTGTCGGTGCGGTCCTCCGACACGGTGGCGCGGCTGTCGGGCGATGAATTCACCGTCATCTTGCACGACGTCGACGGTCGCGACGAGGTGGCGGTGGTCGCGGCCAAGATGGTGGGGCGTCTGGCCGAGCCGTTCGATCTCGACGGTCAGCAGGCCAGCGTCCAGGCCAGCATCGGCATCGCCTTGTTTCCCGACGACGCCGACGACGCGGCGGTGCTGATCCGTCTGGCGGACCGGGCCATGTACGGGGTCAAGGGATCGGGCAAGAACAATTTCGGCTTCCACCAGATGCCGGAACGGCTGGTCTATCCACTCGACGGCTGATGGTCTTCCCGCAGGCCGGCCGGATCCTGGTGGATGATGACCTCGAAGCCCGGGAACTCGGCCTCGATGGCGTGTTCCACCTCGTCGGCGATGCGGTGGGCCTGAATCAGCGGCAGGTCGGCCGGCAGTTCCAGGTGTAGCTGGATGAAGCCCTGCCGGCCCGACGTGCGGGTTCTCAGATCGTGCATGCCCAGCACCTCGGGATTGGCGCGCACCACGGCGCGGATGCGGTCGCGCTCGGCGTCGGGCAGTTCGCGATCCATCAGGGTGTCGAGGGACGCGCGCATGATCCGCCAGGCGTTGACCATCAGCCAGCCGGCGATGGCCATGGCGAACAGCGGGTCGGCCAGGGTCCAGCCCCCCCACAGGGTCAGCAGCAGCGAGACGATGACGCTGGCATTGATCAGCAGATCACCGGCGTAGTGCAGCGAATCCGCCGATATGGCGGTGGACCGGGTCCGGGCGACGACGTGGCGCTGGAACGTCACCAGGGCGGCGGTGGCGAGGATGGAGAACACCATCACCGCGATGCCCCATTCGCCGTGTTGCACCGGTTCCGGCCGGATGACGCGGCCGCCGGCCTGGATCAGCAGCAATCCCCCCGAACCGGCGATGAAGGCCGCCTGTCCCAGCCCGGCCAGGGATTCCGCCTTGCCGTGGCCGAAGCCGTGGTCGTGGTCGGCCGGAATCAGGGCATGGCGGACCGCCATCAGGTTCAGCGCCGAGGCGGCGAGGTCCAGGACGGAATCGATCAAGGTGGACAACAGCGCTACCGAGCCGGTCGCCACCCATGCGGCCAGCTTTACCGCGATCAGCACCGTCGCCGTGGCGGTGGCGGCATAGGTGGCCAGCCGCATCAGCCGGGCGTGGTCGTCCGGGGCGGCGCTCATGGGTAGAGATGCTCGACCCGCCATCCTCCGCTCTCCAGGATGTAGGCGAAACGGTCGTGCAGGCGGAACGGACGGTCCTGCCAGAACTCGACGCGGTCGGGCGCCAGGCGGAATCCCGACCAGTGGGGCGGGCGCGGCACCTTGCCGAGGCCGAAGCGGGCGCCGAACTCGGCCACCCGCTTTTCCAGTTCGAAGCGCCCGCCCAGCCGGCGCGATTGCAGCGATGCCCAGGCGCCGATCTGGCTGGCGCGGGCGCGGGTGGCGAAATACTCGTCGGCTTCGGCCTCGCCGACCGGGGTGATCGGGCCTTCGACCCGGATCTGGCGTCGCAGCGTCTTCCAGTGGAAGCACAGCGCCGCCATGGGATTGGCGGCCAGTTCGCGGGCCTTGCGGCTTTCCAGGTTGGTGTAGAACACGAATCCGGCCGGGTCGGCTCCCTTCAGCAGCACCATGCGGACGCTGGGCCGGCCCGAGGGGTCGCAGGTGGCCAGGGCCATGGCGTTGGGATCGTTGGGTTCGGCGGCTTCGGCCTCGGCCATCCACTCGTGGAACAGGGCAACGGGATCGGATGGGGGAACGGACATCGGTCACCGGCGGGAAACGGGTTGAAGGGCTTGCATAAAAATGCCTCAATTCCACCTCATGTGATAGATGTTCCGCCGTTTCATCGCCGTGAGGCCGCCATGTCGTCGCGTTTTCCCCCGATCCTGTCGTTCGTTGTCGCCTTGTCTTTGCTGACCGCCTGCGCCGAGGCGCCCAGCAAGCAGACCATGGGCACCGGCATCGGCGCCGTCGGCGGCGGCCTGCTGGGCAGCATGTTCGGAAGCGGCATCGGCCGGGCGGCGGCCACCGCCGCCGGCGGCCTGCTGGGGGCGTGGCTGGGCTCGGCCGCCGGCAAGTCGCTGGACAAGGCCGACAAGGAAAAGGCCGCCGAGGCCGCCGAGGCCGCTCATACCGCCTCGGTGGGCGACAAGGTGTCGTGGAGCAATCCCGATACCGGCAATTCAGGCAATGTCGCCGTTACCGGCGAATCCGTCGACGCGGCCGGCCGGCAATGCCGCGACTACACCTCGACCATCCGGGTGGACGGGAAGGACGAGGTGGTCAACGGCACCGCCTGCCGTCAGCCTGACGGCAGTTGGGCCGCGAAATAGCGGCTGGCCCGGGGTGGCGTTTACGGTCGCTTAACCCCCCGATCCCCACACTGTGGGGATGAGCACCCTGGACACCATCCGCACCCTGTTCCGCCAGAGCTTCGACCTGGAGGACGGGGCCGACGTGGACGACCTCGCCTATCGCGCCATACCGGGCTGGGACTCGGTCGGCCACATGCGCCTGATCGCGGCCCTGGAGACCGAGTTCGACCTCATGCTGGAGACCGACGACGTGCTGGACATGAGCAGCTTCGCCAAGGCGCGGGAGATTCTCGGCAAGTACGGCGTCGCGGTATAGGGCCGCCATGATTTTCGGCCTCGATCGCCGTGGAAACGATCACCGGCCGGCGCTGCTGGACGCGGGGACCGGGGCATGTGTCGATTACGCCGAACTGAGCCGCCGGGTCGCCGCCGAGGCTACCCGGCTGCGAAATCTGGTCGGGCCGGGGCCGGCCTTGCTGATGATGCATCTGACCGCCGACGTGGACGCGGTGGCGTGCCATCTGGGGGCGTTGTCGGCCGGCATGGCGGTGATGCCGCTGCCGCCCGGTCTGGAAGACGGCGGCGCCGCCGCCCTGATCGGGCGTTACCGTCCCGAACTGGTCCGTCGGCATGCCGGCGTCGAGGGCTACGAATTCCGCGACGGCTTCTGGCGCCGCGATGGGGACGTCCCGCCGCCGCTTCATCCCGGACTGGCCTTGCTGCTGTCCACCTCGGGCAGCAGCGGCAGCCCCAAATGCGTCCGCCTCGGCCGGGAGGCGGTGGAGGCCAATGCCCGCCAGATCGTCGCCGCCCTGGGGATCGGCCCTTCCGAGCGGGCGCCGACATCGCTGCCGCTGTCCTATTCCTACGGTTTGTCGGTGCTGCACAGCCACCTCGCCGCCGGCGCCTCGGTGATCCTGACGTCGGACGGGGTCGCCGCTCGGCCGTTCTGGCAGGCGCTGGCCGGGCATGGCGCCACCTCGCTGGCGGGGGTTCCGGCCTCCTATCAGATGCTGTGCCGGCTCGACCTGGACAGTCTGGCGCCGCCCACTCTCAGGACCCTGACCCAGGCGGGCGGGGCCATGGCCCCGGCCCTGACCGGCCATTTCCACGCCTTTGCCGCCCGCCGGGGCGGACGCCTGTTCGTGATGTACGGCCAGACCGAGGCGGCCGCCCGCATCGCGGTGCTGCCGCCCGGGGATCTGCCCGGCCGTATCGGCGCCGCCGGACGGGCGGTGCCGGGGGGGACCCTGTCGGTCGATCCGGCCACCGGCCATGTCGTCTATCGCGGCCCCAACGTCATGATGGGCTATGCCGAAGGCCGCGCCGACCTGGGGCGGGGCGACGAATTGGGCGGCGTGCTCGATACCGGCGATCTCGGCCGGCTGGATGCCGACGGCACCTTGTGGATCACCGGCCGCGACCTGCGGATCGCCAAGATCGGCGGCCTGCGTCTCAACCTGGACGAGGTCGAGGAATGGGCGCAGGCGTTCGGCCATGCGGCGGCGATGGACGGCGGCGACTGGCTGGGGCTGGCGCTGGCGGCGGCCTCGCCGCCGGATCGGGCCGTCCGGCAAGACTTCGCCCGTCGGCTGGGGCTGCATTCGACGCAGGTGCGCTGGCTGGCGGTGGCGGCGCTGCCGCTTCTGTCCAGCGGCAAGACCGATCACCGGGCGCTGAAGGCCCTGCCCTGGGACGGCCGGCCATGACACCCGACCTGGTCCTGACGCTGCCGCCGTTCGGTCATGCCCAGGCCGACAAGGAATCGTGGCTGCGAGACGGGCTGGCGGCCCTGACGGCGCATCACCGCGCCGCCTGTCCCGCCTATGACCGCTGGGTTGGGGCGATGTTTCCCGGCGCGGGCGCGTCCGGCCGGGTGGCCGATCAGCCCTGGCTGCCGGTGGGGGTGTTCAAGACCCACATGCTGTCCAGCGTGCCGGAACGCGACGTCGTCCGCATCCTGGCCAGCAGCGGCACCTCCGGGCAGGCGCCAAGCCGGGTGCCGCTGGACGCCGTCACCGCCGCCCGCCAGGCGCGGGCGCTGTCGGGGATCATGCCGGCGGTGCTGGGACGGCGGCGGCTGCCCATGCTGATTATCGACAACGAGGACTCGATCGCGTCGGGGGCGGCGCTGTCGGCGCGGGGGGCTGGCATCCTCGGCATGATGCCGTTCGGCCGTCACCACGCCTTCGCGCTGGACCGGGATCTGTCCTTGCGGCGGGAGGCGGTGGACGGTTTCCTGGATCGCTGGGGCGGCGAGCCCTTCCTGGTGTTCGGCTTCACCTTCATGGTCTGGACCCATTTGCCGCCGGCGATGGCGGAACGGAAGGCGGCCCTGGCCAACGCCATCCTGGTCCATGGCGGCGGCTGGAAGGCGCTGGCCGGGCAGGGGGTGGACAACGACGTCTTCAAGGCGGTGCTGCGGCGCGATGCCGGCCTGGAACGGGCGGTGAGCTTCTACGGCATGGCCGAGCAGGTGGGCAGCGTGTTCCTGGAGGGCGACGACGGCCTGCTGCACGCCCCCGCCGCCGCCGACGTGATCATCCGTGATCCGCGAACCTGGGACGAGGTTCCGGTCGGCGTGCCCGGCGTGATCCAGGTGGTGAGCCTGCTGCCCACCAGCTATCCTGGCCATTCCATCCTGACCGAGGACATGGGCGTGATCGAGACGGTGGATCGCGGTGAATGGAAGGGCAAGGCGTTCCGGGTGCTGGGGCGGGTTCCGCGCGCCGAGCCTCGGGGGTGCAGCGACGCCCTCGCCGCCGGGGGCGGGCGATGATCGTCGCCCGCCTCGCCCCCTTTCCCGCCGAGGTCCGGGTTCTCGACCTGCTGGCCGGGCTGGACGCCGCCGCCGGCGATCTGGTTCCCTTTGATCCCGAGACCGTCGCCTTCGGCCAGCATCTGTCCGAACGGCTGTTCGCCGATCCGCTGACCCGGGCCGTGCCGGAACTGGCCGCCCTGGCTTTCCGGCTGCGCGCCGCCGCCACCGCCGGGTTGCACCGCCGCTTCCTGGAACTGGAAAGCGACGCGGTACTGCGGGTGCCGCGCGGTCTCGCCTTTCATGTGGCGCCGGTCAATGTCGAGACCATGTTCGTCCAGTCGTGGTGGCTGTCGGCGCTGTGCGGCAACCGCAACGTCGTCCGGGTTTCGGCCCGGTCGGGCGACGCGGCCGCCCTCTTGGCGCGGCTGATGGCGGAAAGCCTGGCTGAGCCCGCCTTCGCCCGCCTGGGCCGCGCCACCGCCCTGATCAGCTATCCCCATGACGAGGCGGTCAGCCGCGCCCTGTCCCTTGCCGCCGACCTTCGCCTGGTCTGGGGCGGCGATGCCGCCATCGCCGCCCTGCGGCATTGCCCGATCCGTCCCGACGCCGTCGAACTGGCCTTTCCCGACCGCCGGTCGCTGGCGGCGATCGCCGTCCCGGCCTATGCCGCCCTGGCGCCCGCCGGCCGCGACGCGCTGGCCGGGCGGTTCTTCCTCGACGCCTATGGCTTCGACCAGATGGCCTGCGCGTCGCCGCTGCTGCTGGCCTGGGTCGGAGCGGCGGAAGAGGCGGCGTCGGCGTCGGACGACTTCTGGCCGCGTCTGGCGGATGAGGCGCGGCGGCGGGGCCACGACGTCTCCACGGGGGCGGCCCTGGCCCGGCTGACCGGCGCGGCCCGGCTGGCGCTGGATGGCGATGCCGGCCGGATACGCCGTTTCGGCGATTCGGTGGTGGTGGCGTCGGGATCACCGTCGACGGTGCGGGCGTCCGGAATCGGGTCCGGCCTGTTCCAGGAGGTCGCGGTGGACACCCTCGGCCGGCTGGCCGGATTGATCGACCGCCGCATCCAGACCATCGGCCACTTTGGATTCGACCGGGCGGCCCTGGTCGGGCTGGCGCGGAGGCTGAACGGCCGGGGCGGCGACCGCCTGGTGCCCATCGGGCAGGCGCTGGAGTTTTCCACGCTGTGGGATGGGCACGACCTGCTTGCCGCCATGACCCGGCTGGTGCATGTGGTCGGCGAAATATCGCTTGCATCGGACGGTGCGCTGGGGTAGCCTGACCGTGAATAAGGCGACGAATTCGCCTTGTCTCAGGCCCTCGGGCCGCTAGAATTGGCGCAGCCTCGAAGGCCTGCGAGATCGTCAAAAGGCTAAGTCCAGAAAGGATATCGCCATGGCTACCGACGTCACACTCTCCGCCGCCATCCGCGGCAATCTGCTCTCCCTGCAAAACACCGGCAATCTCGTCGATCGGACCAACACCCGTCTGGCCACCGGCCTGAAGGTCAGCTCCGCCATCGATGACGCGGTCGCGTTCTTCCAGAACAAGGCGCTGAAGGATCGCGCCGGCGATCTGTCCTCGCGCAAGGACAGCATCGACCAGGGCATCAGCTCGCTCCAGACGGCGCTGTCCGGCCTGCAAGCGGTCGAATCCATCCTGGTGCAGATGAAAGGTATCGTNATCGTCAAAAGGCTAAGTCCAGAAAGGATATCGCCATGGCTACCGACGTCACACTCTCCGCCGCCATCCGCGGCAATCTGCTCTCCCTGCAAAACACCGGCAATCTCGTCGATCGGACCAACACCCGTCTGGCCACCGGCCTGAAGGTCAGCTCCGCCATCGATGACGCGGTCGCGTTCTTCCAGAACAAGGCGCTGAAGGATCGCGCCGGCGATCTGTCCTCGCGCAAGGACAGCATCGACCAGGGCATCAGCTCGCTCCAGACGGCGCTGTCCGGCCTGCAAGCGGTCGAATCCATCCTGGTGCAGATGAAAGGTATCGTGCTGTCGGCCAAGTCGGCCACCGATTCCGAGCGCGCCACCCTCGGCACCCAGTTGCAGACCCTGGCCGCCCAGATGAACCATCTGGCCAACGACGCCTCCTATCAGGGCCTCAACCTGATCAACGCCACCGTCGCCAACCTGAAGGTGCAGTTCTCGGAAAAGACCGCCGCCGTCCTCCAGGTCGATGGCGCCGACGTCCGCATCTCCACCGGTCTGGTGCTGACCT